>NZ_JARTVY010000005.1:0-711501 GCF_031450805.1 Caballeronia sp. LZ016 | reverse complement strand
CGAACTGAAAATCGCGACTTCCATGATGCCCTCCCTGATATGTGGCCGCGGCCCCGCGCGTTAGCCGCTCGCGAGCGATATGGCGATCTGCACGAAAAGCACTTTGACGATGGTCATCGACGGGAAAATCATCGCGTACATGATGTCGGGCTGTTCCGTCGGCGCGATGCGATTGGCGAACGCGAGGATGGCCGGATTGCCCGTCGCGCCGCAGATGACGCCCACGGTCGTATCGAACGGCAGCCTGAAGATCCACAGGCAGCATGCGGCCGTGACGCCCACGAGCACCACCAGGGTGATCGCGCCGTAGAGCAGCAGCAGCGGGCCAGCGGTGCCGACCGTCGCGATGAATTTCGGCCCGCACGAGATGCCGACCTGCGCGAGGAAGATCGTGAGTCCGAGATTGCGCAGCACGAGATTCGCGGAGAGCGGCATGACCCAGACGAACGGGCCGTTGCGCCTGAGCTTGCCGAGGCACAGCGCGAGCAGCAGCAGCGCCGCGAGCCCGAGGCTGAACGCGCCGAGGCCCGGCACCGGCAGCGGCAGCGCGCCGATCAGCAAGCCCGCCGCCGCGCCGATGCCGAGACAGATGAAGCTGAGATCGGCCGTGCTCTTGATCGAATCGCCGAAGAATGCGCGGATGGTCGCCTGATGCGCGCGATTGACGAGCAGGCCGACGCGATCGCCTGCTTCGATCACGAGATCGGGCGTCGACAGGAGATCGGCGTCGCCGCGTCGCACGTGAGCTACCGCGCACTTCACGCCATCGGGAAAGCGGAGATTGCCGAGCGTCATGCCGACGACCGCCGGATTCGATGCGAACACGCGCATATAGTCGAGGTCCTCGCGACGGCTCGTGAGCCGCCCCGTCTGCAACTCGCCGCATAGCGCGGTGGCCTGTTCGAGCAGACGGCGATCGGTGCCGGTGGCGAGCAGCACATCGTCGGAACGCAGGATGAAATCGTCAGCGGGCAACTGGTTGTGATGCTCGCGCCGCACCGCTGCGATCGTCACGCCGGCCGGCAGACGCGCGGTGAGTTGGGCGAGCGTGAGACCGAAGAAGCTCTCGTTTCTCAACGCAATCTCCGCGGTTTCCAGCAGTTTTGCCGGCGGCTTCTCTATCTTCACCTTCAGCAGGACGTTCAGCGCATACAGCAACAGAATGGGGCCGGCCACGCCGAACGGATAGGCGACGCTATACGCAACCGCAGCGTCGTTGCTTTTCATCGATGCAATCGCGACTTGCAGGCTCGCCGTGCTGGTGCCGCTGCCGGCGAACATCCCGAGCGCATCGGCGAGCCTGATGCCGAGCGGAATGAACGCGCACGACACGAGGCCCGCGACGATCACGCCGACGCACGCGGCCGCGTTCGCTTTCGCGCCCTCCCGGCTCGTGAGGCCCTTGAAGAATTGCGCGCCGTATTGAATGCCGATGCAATACAGGAACAACAGCAGCCCGAGGGTGCCGAGCAGCGCGGGCGGCGCGGACTTCGGCGCGAACGCGCCCACGGCGAGCCCGACGAACAGCACCGCACCGGAGCCGAGCGCCACGCCCTTGATGTTGATTTCGCCGATCAGATAGCCGAGCGCGATGGTCAGAAACAGCGCGAACAGCGACTGATTCTCGAGGAAGGTTCTGACTGCGTCCATGCGGCCTCCTGTCGATGCGCAGCGTCCTAGTTATTAAAGACGTTCGATACGGCACAGTCCAGCGCAATGCGTCAGTCGAATCGATGCGATTCGAGCACGACCACGCTGCGCGCTTCCACACGAATCGAATCGCGTATATCGTCCAATGTTTCGTTTTGCGAAACGATATCGTGTGGCGGCTCGGCAGCCGTATTGACGATGCGGCGCCAGCTTAGGCCATCTATATCAGGAAGTGCGGCCGTGCGCGCATCGTCGTTCATATTGAGCGCGATATGCAGCATCGCTTCGTCCGCCACCGTCCCTGCCAGCGTGAACGCGACGAAGCGCGCGTGGGGATCGTGCCAGGCGGGTTCGCCGAGCCGCTCGCCATGCCATGCGACATCGGCATGATGCTGTCCGGGCGCGGGACGTCCCGTGAGAAACGTGCGGCGCCGCAAGCTCGGATGACGCTTGCGCAGCGCGATGAGTTCGCGCACGAAACGCAGCATCGCAAGGCCGTCGTCCGTGAAGTTCCAGTCCAGCCACGAGAGCGCGTTGTCCTGGCAGAACGCGTTGTTGTTGCCGCGCTGGCTGCGCAGGACTTCATCGCCGGCGAGGATCATCGGCACGCCCTGGCTCAGCAGCAGAATCGCCATGAGGTTGCGCGCCTGCCGATGACGCATGCGCGTGATCGCCGCATCGCTCGTATCGCCCTCGATGCCGCAGTTCCACGAGAGGTTGTCGTTCGTGCCATCGCGATTGCCTTCACCATTGGCCTCGTTGTGCTTCGACTCGTAGGTCACGAGATCGCGCAGCGTGAAGCCGTCGTGACTCGTCACGAAGTTGATGCTGCTCGCGGGCAGGCGCCCATCGTGCTGATAGAGATCGGCGCTTCCCGCCATGCACGTACATACTTGACCGATCAGGCCCGGATCGCCGCGCACGAAGCGGCGGATCGCATCGCGATAGCGCCCGTTCCATTCCGCCCACGCCATGCCGGGGAACGCGCCCACGTGATACAGCCCCGCCGCATCCCATGCCTCGGCGATCAACGGCACGCGCGCGAGCACCGGCGACGCCTCCATCGCCCACGGCAACGGCGGCGTGCCGAGCAGCTCGCCGCGTTCGCCGCGCGTGAAGATGCTCGCGAGGTCGAAGCGAAAGCCATCGACGCCGAGTTCGCGCACCCAGTATTCGAGGCTTCGAAGAATGAACGCCGACACCAGCGGATGATTGCAGTTGACCGTGTTGCCGCAGCCGGTGAAGTCGCGGTAATGGCGCGGATCGTCGCGGTCGGTCATATAGAAGATGTCGTTCGCCAGCGCCTTGAAGTTGATCACCGGCCCTGTGACGCCCGCTTCGGACGTGTGATTGAACACCACGTCCAGCAGCACGCGAATGCCCGCCGCATGGAGCGCATCGACGAGCGCGCGAAACTCCTGCGGCGCGCGGTGCGGGTCCACGCAATAACGCGGATGCGGGCTATGAAAGCTATGCGTGCTGTAGCCCCAGAAGTTGCGCAGCCCGCTTTGCGCGGCGGGCGCGGGAACATCCTGCTCGTCGAAGGCCATGACCGGCAGCAGTTCGACGTGCGTGACGCCGAGCGCCTGCAAATAAGGGATTTTTTCGATGAGCGCCGCAAATGTCCCCGGATGCCCGACGCCGCTCGATGCGTGCCGCGTGAAACCGCCGACATGCAGCTCATAGATGATGGCGTCGTCGAGCGTGCGCGCTTCGGTGCTTGCAGGCGCATTCAACGGCTCGGTGACGATGGCCCGCATCGACGCGCGCTCGTCGCCCGCCGCATCGGCGGCCTGCCGGCGATCATGGAAGCGGTCGCTGACGGCACGCGCGTTCGGATCGAGCAGCTGCTTGCGGCTCGCGGCTTCGTCGTCCATTTGGGGCAAGCCGTGTGCGCCATGCGCGCGCCATGTATAGCAGCAATGAACCGGCAGCGCTTCGATGAAAACGTGCCAGTAATAGAACGTGCGGTTTTCTTCGGGCATGAGCGTGACCACCTGAAATGGCTCGATGCTTTCTACCGAAGCGAACAGCAGCAAGTCCATGTGCGACGCGTACCGGCAGAACACGCAGAAGTTGACGCCGCCCGGCATCGCCGTCGCGCCCGGAGGAAATCGCGAGCCACGCTGTGTGCGATACACCCGGCCCGCGTGTGCGTCACGCATGAGCAAGGTCGATCCTCACCGCGCGCGCTTCCCAGATGCGCTCGCAATATTCCATGATCGCGCGATCCGACGAGAACTTGCCCGAACGCGCGGTGTTGATGATCGACATGCGCGTCCACTGCCGCACGTCGCGCCATGCTTCGCTCACGCGCTCCTGGCAGGCGGCGTAATCCGCGAAATCGGCGAGCACGAGGAACGGATCGTGATGCAGCAGGTTGTCGAGCAGCGGGCGGAACATGTTCGTATCGCCGCGCGAGAAGCGTCCCTGCGCGATCTGTTCGAGCGCGTCGCGCAATTCGTCGTTGGATTCGACGTACTGCTGCGGGCGATAACCCTCGCGCTTCTTGTCCTCGACCTGTTGCGCGGTCAGCCCGAAGAGGAAGAAGTTTTCCGCGCCGGCTTCCTCGCGAATCTCGACGTTCGCTCCATCCAGTGTGCCGATGGTCAGCGCGCCGTTCATCATGAACTTCATGTTCCCCGTACCGGATGCTTCCTTGCCCGCCGTCGAAATCTGCTCCGACAAGTCGGCGGCCGGGTAGATCCAGTGGCCGTGCTTCACGTTGAAGTCCGGATAGAACACGACCTTGATGCGGCCGCGAATCGCCGGATCATGGTTGACGACTTCCGCCACGCCCGTAATCAGACGGATGATGAGCTTCGCCATCGCATAGCCCGGCGCGGCCTTTCCTCCGAAGATGAAGCAGCGCGGCGCGGTCGGGAGATCGGGATCGCGGCACAGCCGCCTGTAGAGCGCGATGATGTAAAGCGCGTTCAGATGCTGCCGCTTGTACTCATGGATGCGCTTCACCTGAACGTCGAAGAGCATCTCCGGATCGGCATCGATGCCGGCCGTCTTCTGGATGCGCAATGCAAGCGCCGCCTTGTTGTCGCGCCGGATCGCGCGCCATGCGTCGTGGAACGCGGGGTCGTCGGCATGGGCGGCGAGCGCGCCGAGACGCGCGAGGTCGTTCTTCCACTCGTCACCGATCGTCTTGTCCAGCAGCCGCACGAGGCCCGGATTACTCAGCATCAGGAAACGGCGCGGCGTGACGCCGTTGGTCACGTTAAGGAAGCGCTCCGGGAACATGTCCGCGAAGTCGCGCATCACCGTCTGCTTCAATAACTCCGAGTGCAATTCGGCGACACCGTTCACCGCATGACTGCCGACCGTCGCGAGATGCGCCATGCGAACTTTCTTGTCGCCCGCCTCGTCGATCAGCGACATGCGGGCGACGCGCGCTTCATCGCCGGGAAACGCGCGGCGCACGTCATCGAGAAAGCGGCGATTGATCTCATAGATGATTTCGAGCAGCCGCGGCGACTGGCTCTGAAACAGCGGAAGACCCCATGTTTCCAGCGCTTCGGGCAGAAGCGTGTGATTCGTATAAGCAAAGGTGCGCTGCGTGATCGACCATGCCGCGTCCCATGAAAGCTCGCGCACGTCGACGAGAAGGCGCATGAGTTCGGCCACGGCGATCGAAGGGTGCGTATCGTTGAGCTGCACCGCGAAGTGGTCCGCGAAATCTTCGATCGGCGTCCTGGTAATGTCCATCACACGCAGCATGTCCTGCAGCGAGCACGACACGAAGAAGTACTGTTGCGCAAGACGCAGGCGCTTGCCGATGGCCGGTTCGTCATTCGGGTAAAGCACCTTCGAAAGCGTCTCGGAGTGGACCTTTTCCTGCACGGCGTCGTAGTATTCGCCTGCGTTGAAGTCCTCGAAGTCGAAGGACTCGACCGCCTCGCTTTTCCACAGGCGCAGAAGATTGCAGGTATCGACGCGAAAGCCCTGCATCGGCATGTCGCATGCAACGCCCTTCACCTGCCGCGCGGGCATCCACCGCACGCGCAGACGACCGTTCGCATCGGTCTCATGCCGGGTCTGCCCGCCGAAGCCGACGTAATAGCTCACTTCGGGGCGAATGATCTCCCACGCGTTGCCTTTCTCGAGCCACTTGTCGGTGCGCTCGGCTTGCCAGCCGTCGCGGATTTCCTGATCGAAGATGCCGAACTCGTAGCGAATGCCATAGCCGACGGCTGGAATCTCCAGCGAGGCCAGCGAATCCAGATAACACGCGGCGAGCCGTCCCAGGCCGCCGTTGCCGAGCCCCGGCTCTTCCTCGATTGCCAGGAGTTCGTCGAGATCGAGCCCGAGCGCGGACATCGCCTTGCGGGCGTCGTCTTCGAGTCCGAGATTGAGCAGGTTATTGCCGAGCTGCGGCCGATCAGGAATTCGGCCGATAGATAGCACGCGACCTTGACGCCCTGCGTCGAGTACGTTTTCGCCGACGCGACCCAGCGCGCGAGCATGCGATCGCGAACGGTGTAGGCGAGTGCGAGATACCAGTCGTGCGCGGTGGCGATATCCGGATAGCGCCCCTGCCGCGAGATGAGATTGCGGATCACGTCGTCCTGCAACGCGGAGCCTTTCGTGACGGCGTCCGCGGTGGTCTTCGCATCGGCGCGCACGTGTGTTGCAAGATCATCGTTCATGATCGGGTTCCTCGCGGTCGGCTTTTCACTCAAAAAGAATATGCCAACCTCTTGGGATTACCAATCGATGCGCGACTCTACGCGGCAGGCGCGTTGTTGACGTGAGCGAAACAGCGGCGGCTTGACCGCCGCGTCCCGAAACAAACCGGATCAGCCCGCGAAGCGCGGCTCCGGCAAGCCTTTCACGCCGAGTCCCGTTACCGCGAACAAGCCGCCCTTGTCGCGTTCTTTCTGCGGAATGCCCCACATCGGCCGGCCCATCGTCGTGACGTAGAGCGTGTCGAGATTCGGCCCGCCGAACATCACGCTCGTGAGATTGCGCACCGGAAACGGCACCACGCGATCGAGCGTGCCATCGGGCGCGAAGCGCACGATGCGCCCGCCGAACACGAGCGCCGACCAGACGAAGCCTTCCTCATCGACGGTCGCGCCGTCGAACGTGCCCGCCATGTTTTGCGCCGATACGAAGAGACGCCGGTTCGTCGCCGCGCCCGTTTCGATGTCGTAGTCGTAGGCGTACATCTCCTTGCTATATGTATCGGTGAAATAGAGCGTGCGGTTGTCGGGGCTCCAGCACGGCCCGTTGGAACAGCTGATGCCGCTGTCGAGCCGCGCGAGCTTGCCGTTCGTATCGAGCCGGTACAGGCCGCCGCTGCGCGTCGAACGCTGGCCGCGGTCCGCATAGTAGCGGTCGAAGTCGTAAGACATGGTGCCCGCGATGAAGCGGCCCCGGCGATCCACCTTGCCGTCGTTGAAACGCGTTTCGGGATCGTCGGCTTCCGGGTCGGCGATGAACTCGACCGTCTGCGATTCGAAGTCGTAAAAATGCAGGCCGTTCGCGAGCGCGACGACCGCGCCGCCGTTCTCGCGCAACGCCATCGAACCGATGTGGCGCGGCACGAAGAATCGTTCGACGTCGCTGCCGTCCGCGCGGCATCGATAGATTTCGGCGGCCGTGCTGTCGATCCAGTAAAGCCGTTCCTCCCGCACGTCCCACAGCGGGCCTTCGCCCAGATGATTGTTCGCGTCCACGAGCAAGCGTACTTCGGCCATCTCCGTCTCCTTGGTTTTTGTGGATCAACCCTCGTCTTTCAGCGACCGCCGATGCGCGAGCAGCGCCATCAGCCGACGGTCCCGCCAGCGGCTGCGTTCTTCGATACGGTCCGCATCGAGCACTGCGCGGCGTTCGGCAGCCAGCCGCGCGAGCGTTTCATCGGACCAGGCGAAGGGCTTGCGCGTCTCGGCGATGCTGCGATACGTGCCGCCATAACGCGACGCGTAATCCGCGACGCCGCCGGGCGCGTTGAGGTCGATGGTCTCGAACGGGCCCATGAAGGACCAGCGCATCGCGAGGCCGTCGCGCATGACGGTGTCGAGATCGGCCGCGCTCGCATAGCCCTGCTCGTAGAGGCTCAATGCTTCGTCGAGGACCGCGCCTTGCAGCCGGTTCAGCAGGAAGCCCGAGATTTCGCGGTTGACGAAAACGGGCTTCTGCCCTGCCTGCTCGTACAGCGCACGCGCGCGCTCGAGCGTCTGCGCATCGGTCCACGGCGCACCGCACAATTCCACGAGCGGCACGAGCGACGGCGGGTTCACCGGATGCGCGACGAGGCAACGCGAACGTCCTTCCAGGCCTTCCGTGAACGTCGACGCCGGCAGGCCGGAAGTCGAACTCGCGAGCAGTGCACCGGGCTTCGTCAGGCGATCCAGCTCGGCGAACAGCGCGCGCTTCGCTTCCACCACTTCCGCGATGTTCTCCTGCACGAGATCGGCGTCCGCGACCGTTTCGGCCAGCGTGTCGCATGTCGTGATGCGCGCGACGATCGTATCGACGGATTCGTCGACGAGACCGAACGACGCGAGGTCTTCCACGCTTTCGCGGATCGATGGGATCGCGCCCGC
The DNA here is from genome assembly GCF_031450805.1 of Caballeronia sp. LZ016. Taxonomy (NCBI): domain Bacteria; kingdom Pseudomonadati; phylum Pseudomonadota; class Betaproteobacteria; order Burkholderiales; family Burkholderiaceae; genus Caballeronia; species Caballeronia sp. LZ016. The sequence continues at coordinate 703,291 of NZ_JARTVY010000005.1, read as the reverse complement.
CAGCATGTCGCTGGAAGCGTCGTGGATCCTGACCGCGAAGCCGTTGCGCGCGAACACGATGGCCCACGCACGTCCGATGCGCCCCGACCCGATGACCGCGATGTGTCTTCCTTGCATTCGATGCTTCCTCGATAGTTTCAGGCCCGCTTGTCGCGCAGTGTGATGACGGCGGCCAGCACGACGAGCCCGTTGATGATGTCCCTGACCGCCGGAGGCACGGTCGTGCCCGCGAGCAGGGTGCCGAGCGCGGTCAGCAAGAGCGCGCCTCCGAATACGCCGAGATAATGTCCCCTTCCCCCGGTGATGAGCGCGCCGCCCACGACGACGACCGCAATCGACGGCAGCAGGTACGGATCGCCCATGCCGAGGAACGCCTGCGAACTGAAGCCCGCAAGCAGCAGCCCGACGACGGCGGAACACAGACCCGAGAGGCAGTAGACGGCAATCAGCGTCGAACCGACGCGCACGCCCGATAACCGCGCGGCGACTTGCGAATTGCCGACCGCATACACGCGCCGGCCGAACGGCGTGCGATGCAGCAGCAGCAACGCGACGACGAGAAAGAGCGGCACGCTCCACGCCGCGAGCGACAGCGGTCCGAGCCGTCCGTTGGTGAACTCGCTGATCGCGGACGGCGACCATCCTTGCGGCGAGCCGTTGCAATAGATGAGCGTGAGTCCTTGCAGAAGGCCGTTCGCCGCGAGCGTCACGACGATGGGCGGCAGGCCGAGCATCACGACGCCCACGCCGTTGAACACGCCGACCAGCAGGCCGACGCCGAGCACGACCGGCACCGCCCACGCTGCGGCATCGTTGACGCCGTGCGTGAGACCCGTCAGCAAGACGCCGGACAGCGTGATGAGCCACGGCATCGAAAGATCGAGACCGCCCGTCAGAATGACCGCGCCCTGGCCGAGACCGAGAATCGCGAGGAACAACGTGAGCGTCAGCAAGCTGCTGTAGAAGCCGGCGCTCGCGAGCACGCCCGGCCCGTAGACCACGCCCGTCACCGCCACGACCGCAATGAACAGCAGATACGCGGGCATCACATACTTGACCCATTCGCGATTGCGCTCGATCCAGTCCGACAGCGCGCGGCCCTTCAACTCCGTGTTCTTGATCGGCTGATAGTCGTTCACTTCGAACGATACGCGGCGCGCCTGCCGGTCGTCTTTCGCACGCGTGCCCGTTCGCACCGCCTTGAGCCATTGCGCCGAGTGGCGCGCGCATTCGTGCGCTGCCGATTGCTTGCCGATCGACGAACCGAGCACCGCGAGAATGAGGATGACCGCTTCGGCGATCGTCGTGAAAAACGCCGACACGTTCAGCACGAGCAGGATGTTCACGGTAATCATCAGCGTCATTGCCGCGAACACGGTGCCCGTGCAGCCGCCGCGCCCGCCGCCGAGCAACGTGCCGCCGAGCACGACGGCGGTGAACATCGACAGCAGCAACGGCCTGCCGACGAGCGGATCGGCCGAGCCCGTTTGCGCCGACACATACAGGCCCGCCGCTGCGTAGAAGACGCCGGCGAGCGCATACGTTGCGATGCGATAGCGCGTGACCGGCACGCCGTTGGCGAACGCGCCGTCGGGGTCGCTGCCGAGCGCATACAGCCCGACGCCGAAGCGCGTGCGCCGGATGAACGCCCACACCAGCAACGCGACGATCAGCACGCCTGCCGACATCGGCAGCTTCTCGGGGATCAGGTCCGACGTGATGAATGCGCCGAACTGCTCGCCTACCGCGCCGCCCGGCTTGTTTTGGATCAGCAGCGTGAGGCCTTGCACCATGAACATGGTCGCGAGCGTGACGACGATGGACTGCAGCCGGAACCATGCGATCAGCGCACCGTTCACGAGCCCGATGCCGCCGCCGATCGCAAGAATGAGCGCCGCGCCCGCCCATTGCTCCATCGGCGAGCCGGCGACGAAGCGCACCGCGAGCACGTTGGCGAGCGACACCACCGCCGACGCCGACAAATCGAAGCCGCCCGACAGCACGACGATGGTCTGCCCGATGGCCGCGAGCGCCAGCGTCGTCGCACTGGAAATGACCGAGCCGATGTCGTACATGCCCACGGGCGTCGCGGACAGCGATACCCACGCGGCCAGCATCGCGACGAGCGCGCTCACCGCGATAATGAGCCCGCGATGATGATCGATGCGCGCGCCCCATCCCACGCGCGCGCCCGGCCGCACGATCTCGCTTTCGGGCGACGCAATCGCAATCTTCATGTTCCGTTCTCCGTAGCGTTGACCGCTTTAACTCGACAGCATCCTGCGCATGACGTTCTCTTCGGTGAGCGCGTCGCCTTCCAGCTCGCCGACATTGCGCCCGCGATACATCACCGACACGCGATCGCACACGTTCACCAGCTCGGGCACGTCGGTCGAATAAAACAGCACCGCGCCGCCCGCCGCCGCGAAGGCGCGCATCAGCACGAAAATCTGGTGCTTCGTGCCGACATCGATACCGCGCGTCGGATCGAACATCAGCCACACGCGGCTTTGCGTGAGCAGCCACTTGGCCATCGCGATCTTCTGCTGATTGCCGCCCGAGAACGAGAGACACGGCTTGTAGAGCGCACGCGGGTTCACTTCCATCTGCGCAAGCGATCTGGCGATGGCGGCGCGCTCGCGCCTGCGATCGATGAGGCCGAAACGCGCATAGCGTCCGATCACCGGCAGCGAGACGTTTTCGCCGCCGGGCAGCCGCAGGAACAGCCCTTCCGTCTTGCGGTCCTCGGGCAAGAAGCTCGTCGCCACGCCGGCCTTCAGCGAATCGGCGGTGCAGGTCAGCGTGACCGGCCGGCCGTCGATGCGAATCTCCCCTTCGTCGATATACTCCGCGCCGAACAGCGCTTCGAAGAGCTCGCGCTGTCCCATGCCCTGAAGCGCCGCGATGCCGTGCACCTCGCCTGCCTTCAGTGTGAGATTGAAATCGCTCACGACGCCATCGACACGAATGCCGCGCGCTTCGATCGCGGGCGGCTGCGCCGAGGCTTGCGTGCGCACCGGCGGCGTCACCTTCGGCGGATACTTCGCCTCCATCGAGCGTCCGATGACGAGGCGAATCACTTCCTCGTCCGAGATGTCCGAGGCATCGAACGCGCCGACATCTTTCCCGTTTCGATACACGGTGAGGCTGTCGCAGAACTCGCGCACTTCCTGCATGCGATGCGAGATGAACACGAACGTGACGCCGCTTGCCTTCAGTTCATCGATGCGGCGCGCGAGCCACGCGACATCCGCACCGGAAAGCGCGGACGTCGGCTCGTCGAGCAGCAGCACTTTCGGACCCCGAACGATCGCCTTCGCAATCTCGATCTTCTGGCGCACCGGCAGCGCGAGATCGCGAATATATGCGCCGGGGCGGATGTCGGACAGCTCGAGCCGTTCGAGCCATTCGGATGCCTGCCGCTGCGCCTCGCGCTTCTTGATGCGCCCGAAGAGGCCCGTCGGTTCATATGACATCAACAGGTTCTGCTCGACCGTCAGATCGCGCACCAGGGTCATCTCCTGGAACGCAGTCTGCACGCCCGCGCGATGCGCGTCCTTCGGGCCGCGCATCGTCACTTCGCTGCCCATCACGTGGATGCTGCCGCTGTCCGGCTGCATCAGCCCGGACAGCAGCTTCACGGTAGTGGACTTGCCCGCGCCGTTTTCGCCGAGCAGTGCGTGCACCGTCCCGCGCCTGACCTTGAACGACGCGCCGTCGAGCGCGACCGTCGCGCCAAAGCGCTTGGTCACGTTCGCGACGTCGATAGCCAGCGCGCCGCTGTCAGTCATGGATGCGCTCGTCATTGCTCGTCTCCTTCGGTGCGCCGCTTCAGTCCTGGTTGCCGGTGAGCGCCGCGTTGAACCCGACTTCGCGCGTGTCTTCCGAATAGATGTCGGCGAACCAGCCCGGCGGCACCTTGTCCGGCGGGAACGCGGTGCAGCCCGCCTTCAGTTCGTCGATACTGCCGCTCTTGCAGAGCTTCGATTCGTTCGTCAGCACGAGCGGCAGCTTGAGCGTCACGCGCTGCGGAAACTCCTTGCCTTCGAGCTTCTGCACGGCCATCTTGAGCGCCATCGCACCCGAGTACGGCGGCGCGCCATACGAGATCGAGCGATAGCCGATCGAGCGATAGCTTCCCTCGCCCTTCACCGTGCCCGGCGGCAGCATCTGCACGCGATGCCCGTTCGACGATTCGCCCGCGCACGGCTTGACCTTGTCATCGGGGACGCCCGCTTCCAGTTGCATCGACGCCGCCGTGAAGCAGCCGACCTGCATCCACAGGCCGTCGATCTTGTCCCAGCTGTTCGTGGCGAGAATCTTGGACAGTTCGGTCTTGGCCGTCGCCTGGCTCCACATGCCGGTGCCTTCCGCGACGATCTTGATGTCGGGGTGCTTCGCGAACACCGCCTTCGCGGCCTCCGTGCGTGCACGGTCCACCGACGTTCCCGGCACACCGTTGATCATCACGATGTTGCCCTTGCCGTTGATCGTCTTGGCGAGCCATTCGGCGGTCACGGTGCCCGCCTGATGCTGGTCGATGGTCACGTTATGCGCGCACGGCTCGGTCACTTCGGCGTCGTATGCGGCCACGACCACGCCTTTCGAGCAGGCGTTCTTGATCGCGCGATTGAGCGCCGTCGGCGATATCGGATAGATGATGATCGCCTTCGCGCCCGCCTGCACCATCGAGTTGATCTGCTGAATCTGCTTCTGCGCGTCGGTGCCCGCGACCTGCACTTCGAGATCGACCTTGTCCTTCAGCGCAGGCGTGTTCGCCATCGCCTTCACCATGTTCGCGGCTTCTGTCTGCCAGTCGTTGCCGACGTAGCTCATCGACAAGAAGACCTTGTACTTGCCCGCCGCCTCGGCGTGCGCCGACACCCCGAGCGCCGTCGCGAACGCGATGCCGAGCGCCGCCCGGCTCGCAAGACGAATCGAATGCGTCCATGCTTTCATGTCTTCCTCCGGTCCTTCGTTATTGGTATCCCGACTTGCTGCTCGTGCCTTTCGGCTTACTTCGATACATGCGGCAGACGCGCGCTCGCAGGCAGTGCGATGCCCGCGCTTCCCGGCGCCACGTTCGGATCGTGTCCGGGAATCACGAAGTCCGCGATCTGCCGGATGCGCGTGAGCGAACTCATTTCCGCCAGCGTTTCATGCACGATGCCAACCGGCACGAGATCGACGATGTTCTCCATGCAGTTCGCGCAGTCGCCGGCGATCAGCACGACGCCTTCTTCCGTATCCACCGCCACCGACTGATGGCCGGGCGTATGCCCCGGCGTCGGCACCACGCGCACGCCGGGAACGATATCCGTCACCCCGTGCGCGAATTGCCAGCGGAAGTAGGCGAGCGGTTCGCGTCCGATCAGAAACTCCTGGTAATACGTGGCCTGCGTCGGCAACGGACGCCCCGCGTATTCCCACTCGGCCGCCTGCACGATGAAGCGCGCATTGCGAAAGAGCGTGTTGCCGCCCGAATGGTCGTAATGCAGATGCGTGTTGATGACGATATCAACGTCGTCCGCGCTCCATCCCACGTACTCTTTCAGCGCGCGTTCGAGCCGCTCTTCCGGCGCCTGATCGCACGGACAGACGAAGTTCGATACCCAGCCCGGATCGTGGATGCCCGTATCCACGACGATCTTCATCGAAGCCCCGACGATCGCCGTGGACCACACCGGCACTTTGATCTGCTGTCCGAAATACCGGCCGTAGACCTGCGACGAGCGATCGACGGTGAGCCAGCCCGTCGGCATGGCGACTACCTTGAGCTTGCGCCTTGCACTGTCGTTCACGATGCCCTCCGCATCAGAAGTTGGTGTCGCTCCCGCCCTTCAGTTGCAGCATCTCGCGCGCTTCGTCGGGTGTCGCGATGTCGAGCGACAGCCCTTCGATCACCTGCCTGATCTTGCGCACTTGCGCGGCGCTGGATTCGGCGAGCTTGCCCGGCTCGATCCACAGCGAATCTTCGAGACCCACGCGCACGTTCGATCCCTGCGCGACGCCCATCGAGCCGAGCGTGATCTGATTGCGGCCCGCGCCGAGGATCGACCAGACATAGTCCTTGCCGAAGAGGCGGTCCGCCGTGCGGCGCATATGCGCGAGGTCTTCCGGGTGCGGCCCGATGCCGCCCAGGAGGCCGAACACGCTCTGCACGAAGAACGGCGGCTTCGCGAGTCCGCGATCGACGAAATGCGCGAGGTTATACAGATGCGAGATGTCGTAGCACTCGTACTCGAAGCGCGTGCCGTTCGCGCTGCACGAAGTGAGGATGTATTCGATATCCGCGAACGTGTTCTTGAAGACGAGATCGCGGCTGTTTTCCAGATGCTTGCGTTCCCAGTCGTGCTTCAGTTCCCTGAAGCGCTCGAGCATCGGATAGAGGCCGAAGTTCATCGACCCCATGTTGAGCGAGGCGACTTCCGGCTTGAAGTGATGCGCGGGCTTCAGGCGCTCCGCAACGGTCATATGCGGACTGCCGCCCGTGGTGATGTTGATGACCGCATCCGTCTCCGCCTTGATGCGCGGCAGGAACTCCTGAAACACGGCGGGATCTTGCGTCGGACGACCGTCGTTCGGATCGCGCGCGTGCAGGTGAAGGATCGCCGCGCCTTCCCTGGCGGCAGCGAGCGCCGCATCGCCGATCTCCTGCGGCGTCACCGGAAGATACGGCGACATGGACGGCGTGTGGATCGCACCGGTCGGCGCGCATGTGATGATGACCTTGCGTTTGGTTGCCATGTGATCCTCTGGTTCCTTGTATCAAAGCACTTCGACGTTGCCGCACACGGAGATGGCCTGTCCCGAGATGCCGCTGCCGGCCGGCGAGCACAGGAAGAGCGTGGTGGCCGCGACTTCTTCGGGCGTCGTCATGCGGCGCAGCGAAATCTTGGCGAGATACTGCTTCTCCATGTCTTCGTACGAGAGATTCATCTGCTTCGCACGCGCGGCGATCACGCGCTCGATGCGCGGACCTTTCACGATGCCCGGCTGAATCGCGTTGACGCGGATGTTCGTCGGTCCAAGCTCGATGGCGAGACTCTTCACCATGCCGACCACGGCCCATTTCGTCGCGGCATACGGCGTCCTGAATGCATAGCCGAGCCTGCCCGCCACCGACGACAACGCGATGATCGCCCCGCCATTCGGCGCCTCGCGCAAGAGCGGCACCGCGCGCCGCGCGAAGTAGAACTGCGCGTTGAGATTGACGTCGACGGTGTCTTCCCACTCCTTCACGTCGATTTCCTCGATACCGCCCGTCGGTCCCGCAATGCCGGCGTTATTCACGAGCACGTCGAGGCCGCCTAGCTGGCTTTGCACGTCGGCGAAGACCCGCTCCACTGCTTCGCGATCCGAAACATCGGCGTGGGTGGCGGTGATCGCGTTCGACTCTGCGCCCGCTTCGGCTTTGGCAAGCGCATCGATTGCGTCCGGGCTCGCATCGCAGACATGCACGCGCGCGCCGGCATCCGTGAAAGCCCGTGCGATCACGAGCCCGATGCCCGATGCGCCGCCTGTGATGAGCACGCGCAAGCCCGCCTGCGGTTTCAACATTTGAAGAACCGTCATTCGTCGTCTCCGATTGTTTTAGTCGTTGTCTGCTAGGCGCTCGCCTGTGCGCCGCCTTTCGTGCTGCTTTCCTCGTTGCCTTGTTCCACGCCCTGCAGACGCTCAGCCAGGTCCGCCGCCGCATCGCCGATATCCTCTTCGATGCCCGCGCGCGCGCCTTCGCCATCGCCGCGCCACAGCGCTTCGACGATATGGCGATGCGCCGTCATCGAACGCCGCATGTGCGGAATGTCGGGTGCGACGAGATTCAGGAACGGACCGATGCGCATCCACAGGTTCTGGATCGTCGCAAGCGTGATGTCGCTCGCGCCGTGCGTGTAGATGGCGATATGAAATTCGAAATTGCTGCGCAGATAAGCGGGGACGTCGCCCGCTTCGACATGCGCGTCCATCACGTCGTAGACGGCTTGCAGCGCGGTGAGATGCGCGCGCGTCATGCGTGATGCGGCACGCTTCGCGACTGCGCCTTCGAGTGCCACGCGCACGTCGCGCAGTTCGCCGAGCAGTTCCAGCGTCATGGGAGGGACCATCAGCGCGCGGCCCGGTCCGTCGATCAATGCGCCTTCCGCTTGCAGCCGCGTGAGCGCGGCGCGCACCGGCATCGTCGATGAACCGACCGCTTCCGCCACGCTGCGCAGGCTCAATAACTGGCCCGGCGCGAAGCGTCCGGTCATGATCGCCTCGCGCAGTTGCGCATAGACGCGACCGGCCATCGTTTCCCTTGCCACGAGTTCCAACGCGGGAAGATCCGTTGCGGAGCGTGTCGGCGACATGCGTTTCCGGTCCTCTGCTTGACAGTGCGCTGCGGAATCTGTGACCTGTGATCACAGTGCGATGACTGAATTCTGGGCCGGGATCGGTCGAGCGTCAACGAAGTTTCGCTAGGGGAAAACGCGCACTGCGCAGATGCGGTGTGCCTAACGCGGACGCAAACGCTCGTACGCTATCAGCGCGAGATAGACGACGCCCGCGCCCAGACTCGTGTCTCCGCTATAGCGAACGAGTCCCGTTGCCCATCCCTCATGCGCGACGATGATGACGAGCGCAAGCGCGAGACCGCACCATCCCGCAATGCGGACGCTGAGCGCATGAGCGCGCGTGAGCGGCGTCTGGTGGCGCTCCATCGCGAGGGCGAGGCACGCGAACGAAGCGACGCAGCAGAGAAACGCGACAACGTGCATCACGCGCTCTCCTTCTCGCGTTCACGATCCATGACGACGGTTCGATCGCGCGTGGAAGCTCCGGCGCGAGGACGATCACGCGCAACGCGCCACGCGAGTAGCCCATGCAGCGCGGCAAACACCCAAAGCATCAGTTCGAAGCCGGCGAACACCCAGTCGCCTTCCGCGATGCTGCGCCACAGCGGCCGTTGTGTCGTGACCGCATTGAGCAGGGGCAGCAGCGCAAGCAACGCAGCCGCGAGCCCAAGCAATTCGATCCATGCCCGTCTCGCCGGTCGCGTCATCGCATGGAGCAGCGCCGCGCTCCACACCGCGAAGAACACGTTCACTTCCGCATTCGCGCGATCCCCCATCGCAACGGGCAGCAGCCGATTCGCCCATAAGTACGCCGTCATCGCAACGGAAAGTCCCGCGATGCTCGCGATGTTCAATCGCTCGACGAGCCAGAACCCGAAATGTGGCCGCGCGGGATCGCGCAGCTTCTGACGGCGCTTGACGGTCCACATGACGAGCCCGGTGCCGACCATTGCGGCGCCGCCCAGGCTCACGAGGAAATAGAGCCAGCGCAAGTGCAGATCGCTGAAGCGTCCGAGATGCAGCGCATACAGCACGCCACGCGTTTGCGCGGCGCCGCCGACGTGTTCCTTCACGTCGATCAGCTTGCCGCTGACGCCATCGAACAGCATGTATTGCGGACTCATCGACACGCGCGCCGCTTCTCCACGCGATACGGCGACGCGTGCGTCCGCATCGCCGGGAAGCGTGACCGTCACGCGCCCCACGTTGTCCTGACCCCAGCGCGCCTGCGCCTGGCGGACCATCGCATCGACGGGTGCAAGCGGCGCCGGCTTGCCACTCGGCTTGCCCGGCTGAATGAATGCGCTCCTCTGTGCGGTCATCGCCTGGCGTTGCGCGGGCGTCCTGAAGGCGGTCTGCGCGCCCCACGGCATGTACAGCGTCATCAGGGTGACGAGGCCGGTGTACGTGATCATCGCGTGAAATGGCAGGCCGAACACCGAGAGCGCGTTGTGCGCATCGAGCCATGAACGCTGGCCCTTGCCCCCGCGAAACGTGAAGAAGTCGACGAAAATCTTCTTGTGCGTGATGACGCCGCTCACGATGGCCACGAGCATGAACATCGCGCAGAAGCCCGCGATCCAGCGGCCCCACAGCGGCGGCATGTAATAGAACTGAAAGTGGAAGCGATAGAAGAACTCGCCGCCGAGCGTGTCGCGCGATTTAGTTCGGAGTCCAGTCGATGCGTCGAAGGTGCCTTCCTGGAACGCGCGCTTGCCCGGCGTCGCATGCGGTACACGCCAGAAGGCGCTCATCACGTTCGAGCGATCGGAAGGCAGATCGAAGCTCCATTGCGTGCTTCCCGCTGCCAGGGCGCCGAGCGTGGCGGCCACGCGCTGCGCCGCTTGTGCCGCATCCACCGTCGCGCGTTGCGGCGGCGCTTCAGGGCGCATCCACTGCGAAGTCTCGTCCTTGAAGTAGCTGACCGTGCCGGTCAGAAACATCGCGTAGAGAATCCAGCCGACGAGCAGGCCCGCCCACGTATGCAGGTCGGACATCGTCTGACGGATGCCGCGCGGCTTGATATCGGCGGCTCGTCTCACGATGCGCTTCCCGCTAGCCACACGCTCGCCGCCGCGATCAATAGCGGCGCTGCGCCGACGAGAAGGCCGCACCACGCGCGCATCGCGCTTCGCACGGCGAACACCCAGATCACCGCGCAGGCATAGACGATGAAACTCAGCAGCATGCCGGTGAGCACGGCTTGCGTCTTGTCGATCGGCAAGGCGAGCGCGGCCACGCTGGTGAGCGCGGCCAGCGCATAGCCGCCGAACATCGCAGCGACGATACGCGAGATCAGGGGTGCGGCTTTCATCGGCCAGTCTCTTGCGCTTTCAGCCTCAGAAGTTGAATTCAGCCGAGAGCAACAGCGTGCGCGGCGCGGCGTTCGTCACGTACGTGCCTTGCTGAATCCAGTAGCGGCTGCCGAACAGGTTCTCGACGTTCGCGCGCAGGATCACGTCCTTGCCGATGACCCGCATGCCATAGCGCACGCCGAGGTCGTAACGCGTCCATGAAGGCAGCCGCAGCGTGTTGCTGGCGTTGTAGTACTGCGCGCCCGTGTGGATGATGCGGCCGTTGACGCTCAGTCCCGGAACCCACGGCAAGTCGTAATCCGCGCCGAGATTGAACGCGAATTTGGGCACGCCGACAGGATCGTTGCCGTCGTTCGCGCCGCCTTCGGTGCCTTCGAGCTTCGGATCGTAGAACGTCGCGCTCGCCATCAGGCGCAGGTGGCGGAACACTTCGCCATACGCGGCGAGTTCGAGGCCGCGTATGCGCGTCTTGCCGTCGTAGCCGTAGATGTTGGTCGTCGGATTCGTGACGCCGTTCGGCCGGCTGATCTGGAACACCGAGATCGATGTCAGCACGCGGCCCCAGTCCGCCTTCACGCCCGCTTCGTATTGATTCGACTTGTACGGCGCGAACGCCTGCCCCGCGTTGGCCGTGCCGGCCGGCGCGGTGTCGCCGTTCGTGAGGCCGGATGTGAAGTTGCCGTACACCGAGATGTTCGACACCGGCTTGAACACGATGCCCGCGAGCGGCGTGATCGCTTGCTGGTCGATAGAACTCGTCTGCGCGCCGCTCGTCGGATCGTAGTTATCGAGACCGATGGTCTGTCGACGGAAGCCGCCCGTGAGCAGCAGGCGGTCGTCGAAGAACGACATGGTATCGATGATCTGCTGGCTGTTGAGTCGCAATTGGCTGCTGCGTTGCGCATCGCCGCGCGCGACGTCCATCGGCAGGAGCGGCGTGGGGTTATACAGGCTCGACGCCACGGATTGAGACCCGAGCGCGTAGAAATAGCCCTGTTCCTGATTCAGCGATGTCACGCCAGTGACAAGCGTGTGCTTCACGCCGAATGTATCGAAGTGAAAGCGCAGGCCGGCATCGACCGTTTTGGTGCGGTTATACGCGTCGTAATAGCCGTTGGTCACGTTGAACGCGCCTGCGGCCGTCATGCCGCTCGCGTACGGAAAGTTCTGCTCGGACGTGCCGTAGTGCTCGCCCGCTGCGCCATACACGGTGACGTAGCGATTGATGTCGTACTCGAGACGCGTCACCACCGCCGTATCACGCAGCTTCAGCTTCGAGCCGGGATACAGGTTCGCATAGCCCGACGGCGCGGCCGGTATTGCGGTTGCCGTGCCGAAGCCGATCTGCGAGCGGACTTCATCGGTGTTCTCGGAGACGTTGTAGGCGTCGAAAGACCAGCGCAGCTGCTTGCCGCGATAATCGAGGCCGATGGCGCCATCGCCCTGAAGCTGATTGCCGTGCGCGATGCCCGTCTGGCCGTCCTTGATCTGGCCGTTCACGCGGATGCCCCACTGCCCTTCATCGCCGAAGCGGCGGCCCACGTCGGCGGCCACGCCGAACTGTCCCTTCGACTGGTAGAGCGCGGTGAGACGCGTCAACGGTTCGTCGTCGGCGCGCTTCGTCACGATGTTGATCGCACCGCCGATGCTGCCCGACGGTCCCATGCCGTACATCAGCGAGCCGGGCCCTTGCAGCACCTCCACGCGCTCGGCGAGATTCACCGGCATCTTCGCGGCCGACACCATGCCGTAGAGACCGTTGAGCGCCACATCGGTTGCCTGTACGTCGAAGCCGCGAATCTCGAAGACATCGCCGAAACCGCCGCTGCTTTGCTGCGTACGCACCGACGCGTTGTTCACGACGATATCGCCGAGCGTGCGGGCCTGGATGTCCTGCATCGCCTGCTCGGTGTAGTTGGTCGTGTTGAACGGCTGATCCATCACGTTCGATGTCCCCAGCACGCCGATGCCGCCGCCCCGCGCGACCTGGCCGCCCGCGTACGGCGCGGGCAACTGGTCGGTTGTCGCCGTGCTTTTCACGACGACCGCCGGCAGAACCGTGGACGAACCCGCCGCGCCCGATTCCGGTGCCGCCGCTTCCTGCGCGATCGCCACGCCCGGCGCCGCGATCGTCGCCGCGACGCCCACCACACCGACGAAGAGGCTGCGCGCCGCCCGCGATACCCCCGTGCGCCGGCTGCGCGGCGCTTCGATTACCCGTTGAGACATTGTTCTTTGACTTGTGCTGAATGATAGGACGGCAGGTCGAACGTCGCCGCGAATTGAGAATCGTTCGCAATTGTAGGGCAAGCGAGCGATTTGCGGTAAAGAATTGTTGCGGCGACTTGACGAAGCGGGGCGTTTGTTGCTGGAAAGCGGCGGGGAGGCGATGCGGCCGGCCAGCGCCACGTTCTCACGTGGCGCGGCGGTGAGGGATGGGTTTATTCGGCGCGCGCCGTGCGGGCGTCGCGGAAACGGATCTTGTGCGGCATGGCCCACGCGATCAGCGCCGCGGTGAAGATGCAGACGACGGCGATCGCATACAGGCCCATCGACGCGCTGCCGAGCACGTCCTTGACCTTGCCGACCATGTACGGCGCGACGATGCCGCCGAACTGCCCGAGTGAGTTGATCAGCGCAAGCCCGGCCGCCGCCGCGGCGCCTGTGAGGATGCGCGCCGGGAACATCCAGAAGATGCCGAACGAAGCGATGACCCCCGTCGCCGAAATGCTGAGGCCGAGCACGAGCAGCACGGTGCTCGTCGGCCATGCGGCGCTGATCAGATAGCCGAACGCGGCAGCCAGCGCGCAGCCGGTCAGATGCCAGCGTCGCTCGCCGGTGCGGTCGGAGCTGCGGCTGATGACCACGGTGCCGACCATCGCGGCGAGATATGGAATCATCGTGATGAGACCGATGACGAGCGGATCGCTATTGCCCGCGCTTTTCACGAGCTGCGGCATCCAGAAGAGGAAGCCATAGATGCCCATGCACAGCCCGAAGTAGATCAGTGAGAACAGATAGATCACCGGCCGGCGCAACGCGACCATGAACGAATGCGTGCTGTCCACCTTGCGGTCACGCGCGATGATCGCGGAAAGCAGGCTCTTTTCGGCGGGCGTGAGCCACTTGGCATCCTCGACGCGGTCGTCGAGCACGAAGAGCACCATCAGGCCGAGCGCAATAGACGGCAATCCTTCGAGCAGGAACAGCCACTGCCATCCGGGCATGCCGTTGACGCCGTCGAAGAACTTGAGGATGCCGCCGGAGATGGGTCCGCCGATGATCCCGCACAGCGCGATGGCGCCGAAGAACAGCGAGTTCATGCGTCCGCGCCGCTCGGCCGGAAACCATTGCGTGTAGAAGTACAGCACGCCCGGCACGAAGCCGGCTTCGAGCGTGCCGAGCAGAAAGCGCAGAATGTAGAACCACGTCTCGTCGCGCACGAACATCATCGCGGCCGATGCCAGGCCCCACGAAATCATGATGCGCGCGATCCAGCGCCGCGCGCCGGTGCGCACCATGATCGCGTTGCTGGGAATCTCGAACAGCAGATAGCCGATGAAGAACACGCTCGCGCCGAGACCGTATGCCGCTTCGCTCAGGCCGAGTTGCGACTGCATCTGCAGCTTGGCGAAACTGATGTTGACGCGGTCCAGATAAGCCGCCACGAAGCACGCGAGAATGAGCGGGACGATGCGCCACGTCACCTTGTTGAAGATGCGCGCTTCATCGGGCGCGCTGGCTTTAGAGCCGACGTCCGCGAGGGTATCGAGCATGGTGTGTCTCCGTCGAATGATTGTTTTAGTCTGTGATGCCGGGTGCTTCAGCCGCGTCCGATGAACGGCATCTTCGTCGCCATGACGGTCATGAACTGAACGTTCGCTTCGAGCGGCAGGCTCGCCATATGGGCGACCGAGCGCGCCGCATGCGTCAGGTCCATTGTCGGTTCTGGCGCGCGTTCGCCGTTTGCCTGCAGCACGCCGCCCTGCATCTTCGCGGCCATTTCCGTCAGCACGTTGCCGAAATCGATCTGGCACACGGCGATGTCGTATTTGCGGCCATCGAGCGCGCATGCTTTCGTGAGGCCGCTCACCGCATGCTTGCTCGCGGTGTAATCGGCGGAATGAAGACGCGGCGTATGCGCCGACAGGGAGCCGTTATTGATGATCCGGCCGCCGCCCGGCTCTTGTGCTCGCATCTGACGAAACGCGGCCTGCGTGCACAGCAGTGTCCCGGTGACGTTGATATCGAGCATGTTTCTGAAGCGCTCGATCGACAGATCTTCTACCGATACGCCTTCCACGCCGATGCCTGCGTTGTTGAAGAGCAGATCGAGCCGGCCGAAGCGGCGCTGCACCGTTTCGAAGAGATGTTGCACCGATGCGGAATCGGCGACATCGGTGGCGATGGCGAGCAGGCGGTCGGCGGCTTGCGGGTGACGCTCCGCGTAGCTGCGGATGACGGCATCGAGCGCGTCCCGTCGACGGCCCGCGAGCGCGACATGCCAGCCATCGTCGGCGAGCGCGTGCACCGTCGCGCTGCCGATGCCGCTTCCCGCGCCCGTCACAATGGCGACCCGCATTGCCTGCGGGCGTGCTTCCTGATTCATCGATCTCGTCCCCTTGTATGTTTTCGTCCAGTGCGGCTTTCGTACTAACTAGCGAATCTAGCTAAAATACGGCCGCCCTAATATTGACGATTTGCGATAGGGGTATGAGAGACGGTTATACCTTCGCGGCGCAATGGCTCGCCAACCGGCAACATTCGCAGCCGTGGCGCGGCAACCTTCGCGCGTTGTTGCAGCACAGCATGCCGGTTGCCCGGCGATGACGGCGCATTCATATTATTCAGTCGAACTATCGACTGTCGAGAATTTGTACTAGACCTTTCAGGGCGAAAATTCTATAAAACGTGAGTGTGCCGTCTAGCGCAGGAAAGCCCTTTTATAACTACACACCGATTCAGATAGTTCGGTGCGCGAAGCATTCGCCATCGCCTCTGACCGCCCCTTCCGCTGCCGCACACCTGTTCGATTCACCCGCATATCGGAGATAAAAAGGTGGAGGTTGATCATGTGGAGCACCAGCCCTTCAGGCAGATTTCTGACTTTCAGCATGGCGGGCGTCGCCGCAGCAATGTGGACATCGCTCGCGTGGTGTCAGTCGGTTCCGAAGCAAGGCACGATCGAGGCGACTTACACCGCGTCCGGCGCGGATGTGCGCAACCTCACCGTCAGCGGCGATGACGCCGTCTTCCTCTTCGAATCCACGCTGCTGATGACGAACAACAACAAGTCCCCGCTGATGCAGAACGTCACCGCGCGTTGCGTCGAGGCGGGCTTTAGCGCCGGCTCGGCAACGGGATATTGTGTCTACTCGGACAAGGACGGCGACAAGTTCATCGAAACTTACACGTACCAGGGAGGCTCGCCGAAAGGAAAGGGAACGCTCAGCTCCGGCACCGGAAAATACAAGGGCATACAAGGGCAGTTCGACTGGGAGCAAGTAGTCGCCCTGCCCTCCGACAAGGGCACGTATAACTACATCGGCAAGAAGACGGGCAGCTATCGGATTCCGTGAAGCCTTTCGAATAGCGCGGCCTCAACTCCCCCGCTGCCGCGTCAGTCCGAACCAGCCGCTTTTCACCGGTTCCGCGCCCGCACGCGGCATCTGGCGGCATTCCACATGCATGCGCCGCGCGGGCGCATCGGCCATGAACTGCTCGATGATTTCGCGCACGTCGGGGTCGATGTAATCTGCGCGCGAGGCATCGAAGATGACGGTTGCCCCGTCGGGAATCGCGTGCAGATGCTGCCGGAGCGACACCTTGCCGAGGAACGAGACGTCCTTGCGGAAGGACAACAGGTAGTGGTCATCATGCTGCGCGACGGTGATCGGCCTTCTCAGATTCGCACGCACGGCAAGCGCGAGGCTGCACGCGATGCCCAGCAGAATGCCCATCAGCAGATCCGTCAGCAACACGCCCGCGATGGTCACGATGAACGGCGCGAAGCGCTCGATACCCTGCTTCGCGACCGCCGCGAACAGCGACGGCTTCGCGAGCTTGAGTCCCGTGAAGATCAGGATCGCAGCGAGACACGCGAGCGGGATCAGATTGATGATGCTCGTCAGCGCGAAAACACTCGCCAGCAGCAGCACGCCATGAATGAACGACGACCAGCGGCTTTGCGCGCCCGCATGAACGTTGGCCGAACTTCGCACGATCACCGACGTGATCGGCAGCGCGCCAATTGCGCCCGCCATCATGTTGCCGATGCCTTGCGCCTTCAGCTCGCGATCCGGCTGCGCCGCGCGCTTCTTCGGATCGATCTGCTCCACGGCTTCGAGGCACAACAACGTCTCTAGGCTGGCGACGATGGCAAGCGTCAATGCGAGCCGCCACACGTCGGGATTGACGAACTGAGAGAGATCGGGCAACGAGAGCGCATCGGTGAAAGAGGCAAACGTTTGCATCGAAGGCAATGCGACGCGATGCTGCGCGGGCGGCGCAAACCCCGGCGCAATGACGTCGAGCAGCAACGTCACGCCGATGCCGAACGCAACGACGGCAAGCGGAGCCGGCACCGCGCGCACGAGTGCGAAGCGGCGCAGCGCGCGCGTTTCCCACGCAGCGAGCATCGCGAGAGAGACGAGCGCGACGAAGCACGCGGCGATGGACATCGCGCCGAACGAGGTATCGATCATGCCCGCACCGCTCTCGCCTTGCGCGCCGACGTTCGCGAAGCCTGCGGCAAGCGGTATCTGTTTAATGACGAGCAAGAGGCCGATTGCGGCAAGCATTCCCTTGATGACCGAGGACGGCACGTAGGCCGCGAAGCGCCCTGCTTTGAGCATGCCGAAACCGAACTGAATCGCGCCCGACAATAGCACCGCGAGCAGGAACGAGGAGAAGCTGCCGAGCCCCGCGATGCCATCGACGACGATCACGATGAGCCCGGCCGCAGGGCCACTGACGCTCAGGTGCGAACCGCTCAGCAACGCGACGACGAGACCGCCGATGATGCCGGACAAGAGGCCCGCGAAGGCATCGACGCCGGATGCATTGGCGATGCCGAGACACAGTGGCATGGCGACGAGAAAGACGACCGTGCCCGCGAAAATATCGCGCGGAAAATGAGTCAGGCGTTTTATTGAGTTCATGGTTTCTTGAGGCGAGGTGATGCCTGCAACATGATCCGAACCACGTCGCATGCAGGAAAAAGCCAAAGAAGGTGAGTCGGTTATCGGCCGGGTGATTCGACCGCTTCGCAGATGCCGGCTTGCACGGTGAGGCGCGTATCGGGCGTCGCTTCGTCCTCATAGCCTGAGGACAGCACGTTGATGCGGCCGTCATGCAGCCCGAAGATCCAGCCGTGCACGAGCGGCGGCGTGTCCCGGCCGGAAACGACCGGCGACTCGCGCAACAGGCGCACTTGCTCCAGCACGTTCAGTTCGGCGAGACGATTGGCGCGCGCATCGAGTTCGGAAAACGCGTCCAGTTCCTTTCGATGACGCTCACCCAGCGCACATAACGGCGCAATGCGCCGGTTCACGTGCGGCAATTCATTCGACAGCGGCAGCAGCGAGGCGCGCACGCCGCCGCATCCATAGTGCCCGCACACGATCACGTGATCGACCTTCAGCACGCGCACCGCGTACTCCAGTACGCTCATCGTGTTGTCATCGGTCGGCGAAAACAGGTTGGCAATATTTCGGTGGACGAAGAGATCGCCAGGATTCGCGTTCGTGACGGTTTCCGCCGGAACGCGGCTGTCGGAGCAGCCGATCCATAGCACTTTGGGGCTTTGCCCTTGCGCGAGTCTCGGAAAGAACTGCGGGTCCGCATGCGCGGCCTCGCGAGCCCACGCAATATTTTCGAGGAGCATCCGTTTGGGTCTATTCATGCGTTGTCTCTCATCAAAGATTGGCAACGCGCCTCGGCTTGTCGGCGCGCCAATGCTTACGAAATACTTTCGCATGAAAAGTTCACAAATGTCTAAAGAAAAAGAATCCCGCCTTGGAAGTTTTCTTTAGAGCTCTCCAATCGAACCAAAAGCGTGCACGATTGCCTTGTTTCGGTGCGTCAAAGCATGTGCGGCGCGATCATCCACGCGGCCCACCCGATCAACGCGACGCCAAGCGTGCGGCCGATGATTCGTCCCTGCGGCAGGTTTTTTTCAGCCGCCATCGCCGCGCCTAAGGCGAGCATCCACCCGATGCTTCCCGTGCCGACCGCGAACATCAGCAGCATCAGCGTCCAGCAACAGCCGACGCAAAACGCACCATGACTCACGCCCAGCGCGAAGCTGTTGCGGCCGGCATTGCGGCCCGTCCAATGCTCCATCACGAACATGAGCGGCGAGCGGCACTTCTCGAGGCATCGATACTTGATGCGCGTGAATTGATAAGCACCCGCCAGCCCGACGACACCCGCGCCGAGGAGCCACGCATACAGCGTTATCACCGGCGCGCTTTCCGCAAGCCGATGCAGGGCCGCATCCAAACCGTGCGCGACCAGGCCGAACAACGCCCATGCGCTCGCGTAACCCGACACGAGCAAAGCGAATAGCGCACGTCTGTCCGAACGAGCCGCCGTGAGCCGTCTAAAGCTCGTTAGCAGGGGAAAGATAGTGGGCAGCATCATTGCGGCGATCATCAACAACCACGCTGCGCTATGCAGCAATGCGTCGAACAGCAGATTCGCACCCGGAATGGATTGGCATAACGCCGCCACACCCGGCAAGTCAGACCAGCTCGCGTGGCGCACATAGCGTGCATAGGGTCCCGCGCCCCATGCCCAGAGGACGACCCATGCGCTCGCCACCAATGCAGCGAAGATCGGTGCGAACAGCCGTGTGCGCGCGTCGTTATGCATCCGGGCCACGCTTCGTCCGACGCTATGACGCGAAGCTGAACGAGCCTTGAATGGCGTTATGCCCTGTTAGCGAAAGGTCGATGCCGAGCTTTTCGTCCTTCAGGCGGAACACGTTCGCTTTGGCGACGTAGGCAGGCGAGCCGGGTATCGTCGAGAAGATGCTTTCGACGAGTTTTGTCGGTTCGCCTGTGGGGCCGCGATAAGGCTCCATTTCGGCATCGATCGTCTTTCCGACGGTCAGCCTGCCCTTGCCGTCCTGCACGGTGAATTCGATAGGCGCGCGTTCGACCGCGACGACTTCGCCAATGAGTTTCACGAGTTCAGCGAGCGGCCCGCCGCGTTCTCCGCGATGCACGCTCAGGAGCGCATCGAATTGCGCATCGGTCGCCCTGTCATCGACGAACATTGCAACGCGCCAGTTCCCTTCGAGCACGTTGCCCGGAATGAACGCGGCGAATGCGACCGTGACGCCCGACACGTCGACGCCGTCGATCACGCCTTTTTCATAGTGATAAGCCAGCGCGCTACGGCACGTGCCGTTGTCGGGATCTTCTCCGATCCAGCAAGGACACAGCACCTTGCATTCGCATACTTCGAGAATGCTGCCTTCCAGTTGATAGCTCATTTCCGCCCTCATCCGTCGATGATCGAACGTTCGGGCGTCGTTTTCCTAATCGATTAATTCGCGTTCGAGCGACGTCCGCCCGCGCCGACTCAATGGCAGGAAGTCGGCCCTGTTCCTGTTTTAGGCGCTCGGGCAGCGGATGAAAAGCGAAAGTCACGAACGCATTTCGACGGCGCTTGTCCATATGCAATTCGGCGTACTACGCTGATTTCCGCGAAGGCCGCAGCGGCGCGAAAGCGTCCGATCGTGCGTTTCGCGAATTGCATCGACACCATCCACCGAGGAGCGCTTCGTGATCATGCAGATCGAACACTCTCGCTTTGGAAGAAGACAACGCTCGGCGCTCGTGGCGGATCGCAGTGGGTCCAACGTGCTCGTTGTCACGGGGCCGACCGCAGGCGTCGGCAAGACGTTCATCGCAGCCAATCTCGCAGGCGTCAACGCGCGAGCCGGCAAGCGCGTGTTGCTGATCGATGCGGACTTGCGCCACGGTCGCGTCGCATCGTTGTTCGGATTGCCCCCCGGCGCGGGACTGGCGCATTGGCTTGCCGGCAGAACGGACGCGACGGCCGCGGTTCGTCCCGTCGATGTCCCGGGCCTCCATGTGATGACCGCAGGCGGCACGCTCGCCGATCCCTCCGAACTGCTCGCGAACGGGCGCTTGCAGGAACTGCTGCGAGAGCTGTCGCCCGCTTACGACCTCATCATCATCGATACGCCTGCAATACTCGCGTTCGACGATGCGAGCACCGTAGCCGCGCTTGGCGGCTCGACGATCGTCGTCGCGCGCCCTGGCCCGCGCAGCGAAGAAGAGATCGATGACGCGGTCAGCGTGCTTCAGCGAAGCGGCGCCAACGTGGCCGGCGTCGTGTTCAACACGGCGCCCCGCCGCGCTGGCGACATGGTGGCGCGGCGACGCCGCGTGTTCGCCGCATGCTGAATCGAGCCCTCTATGCGCGCGCGCCTTGCATGAAGGGCCGGTTCATCAAGCGGCCCCATTCATAGTCGAGATGCTCCGGGTCCATCGGAAAGACGCCCGCGCCCGGCGTAAAAGTCAATTCGCCGAAATAAATCTTGTCGCTCGGCGCGTAAAGATCGACGCGCACATACTCGAAGCCTTCCGCAAGCGACGTGGCAACCGATAACAGCGCATCGAGATTTGCAGGACGCGGCGCGGGCTGCGGACTGCGCGGATAGTGCCCGATGGCGACATCCAGACGATTCCACTCTCCGTCGTACATGTCGCCACGCGGATGCTCGCCGAAACGATCCGAAATCACCGCGATATAAATGGTCGGCCTCGCCTGACCGTCGCTGAAAAAGCAATGAATCTTGATGTCGGCCGGAATGTCTTCGTTGGACTCGATCAGCAATTGCTCGAAATAGATGCGAGGCTTGATAGTCCGATAGTGACGTTCGCGCGCCACGCGATAGAAGTCCGTTGCAAGCCAGCGTTGCGCAAGGCGCTGCAATTCGTCGAACGATGTCTTCGACTTGTCGCGCACGACTTCGACGAAACCGCTGCCGTGATTCGCTTTCATCACGAAGGCGCGCGGCAATGCATCGAACACTTCACGCGTGAATGCGGGCGGCGTCGCGATCAGCGGTATCAGATATTGCTCGCCGACCTTGCGACGCACGTAGTCGCGCACGGTCAGCTTGTCGGTCAGATCGACGAAACGTGCATCGGGATAAAGACAGCGATGAAGTATCTTTTCATTGAACGTTCTCGGATGGCTGATGTTTGGAAATCTGCCGACCTTGCGTCTGTGCGCTATGCTCAAGAATACGCGGTCCGGAAGACAATCCAGTACTGCTTTCACAAGGCCTTTGCCGATCGACATCATCGTTCTCCTGAACTGCGCCGCTCCGACTGCGTTATTTCCATCGCTTATTCCGCAGACAATTATCAAATGACGAGCGGATTTCAGTGAATTACTAATGCATTCGATCTGCTCGTGGCACGCGATTAGCTGCAATCGGAAGCGCCGCTGTAGTCACTGTGCGACAACACATGTATAAACGACATTAGTCGGATATTTACGTGCGGAAGCGCACGATAAAAGGACGACTGATCGGCGTACATTCCTTTCTGACAACCCACGACGCATATCGACTGCAAGGCACGCGTTCCTTTCTCGATGGCCTGACTGTAAAGGCACACGTTGTTCGTCGCCACGGTCTCCCGTTCGTCACCCAGCACGAGCATCGAAGAAGCGGTCACTTACCGGATCGCCGGCTTCGCATGGATTGATCGTGACCCGCTTAATTCGTCGTACTATGTACCGGAGAATATCTTGAGCCGCCTAAAAATTACCCGACGAGCCTTCCTCGGCGGCGCTGCATCGACGCTTTCATGGGCTGCGTTTCCCTATATGGCAGTTGCGGCGACCAACGTAGTCCGCGTGGAGTGGCAGCAGTACAAGCAAACCCCGCACTACGCGTCGTTTCTGAACTGCGTGCGCTCCATGATGGCCAATACCAATGCCAACGATCCGAACTCGTGGCAATACTGGACGAATGTGCATGCGAATTATTGCCCGCACCGCGCACCCTATTTCCTCGCGTGGCACCGCGGCTATCTGTACTATCTCGAGCAGCAGATGAAGCGCATCACCGGCGATGCGTCGTTCACCCTGCCGTATTGGGACTGGTTCAAGAACCCGCATATCCCGAGCGAATTCACCGACAATGCAAGCGGCAACCCGCTGTACTGTCCGCGTCTGAACACGAACGTCTATAACGCGCTGGACCTGTCGCCGTTCTCGTACTCGGTCGTGAATTTTCAGCGCGGCACCGCGAACTCTTTCGAGGAGAAGTTTGAAAGCGCGCCGCACAACCCCGTGCACAACATCATCGGTAATGCGATGGCGACGATGCAGTCCCCGCGCGATCCGATCTTCTATCTGCATCACGCGAACGTCGACCGCCTCTGGCATGCATGGGCGCTGCCCGATGGCCGCACCATGCCGCCGCCGACCGATCCGTACTGGGCCGGCACGTTCACGTATGCGCCGGGCCTGACCATCAACAAGGAACAGACGTACTCGAACCGCTCGCGGCTCGGTTACGACTATGCTGATACGACCCGTCCCACGACGATGCCGCCGTCGGCGCAAACCGGCCGCATCATCCGCGTGCAGGCGCAGGTTGCACAGATTCGCGCCCGTCCGCCGATCGCGACGTTCGCTGCAACGGCGGCCCGTAACATTGCAAACGGACGCCGGTCGATCGGCGGCGTGAAGGGACTCGTGCTCCGCGAACAGTCGGTGAGTGCGCGCGTGATCGGCGAAGCGAATTCGGCTAAGCCGCTGCAGGATCTTCTGTCGGCGACTGCCGAAGGCTTCGAAGCGGCAGCGCGCGGCGCGTCCAATGCGGCATCGCTCGCGCCCGGCAAGTCGAGCCAGTACAAGTCCGTCAAGATCGTGCTGGACGATGTGATGCTGACGACCGCAGGCGCGGCCGGCGGTTACTTCTACAACGTCTATCTGAACCTGCCCGAAGGCGTCGATATCGATGAAGTGCGTTCCAAGCATTTCCTCGGAACGGTCGGTGCGTTCGAAATCGCAGGTGCGGCGCATCACGGCATGGTGACGCTGGAGTTTCCGGCAACCACGGCGCTGCTGAAGATCGGGTCGGGCAACGGCCGTGAGTATGCGGTGTCGTTCGTTCGCGTGAACGGCAGCGCCGCACCCAAGGGCGATGTGCTGTCCGTGGGAGAGCTTCGCGTCGAACTCAGTACTGAAGCGCCGTACATCATTTCGACCAGCCAGCGCCCGCCGGCCGGAACTTACTGATTCAGCGGGTCCGGCTTCGCGCCGGACTCGTCGTGCAAGAAACCCGCCGAATCCCGGCGGGTTTTTTTCGTCTGCATGGTTGGCGAGCAATCACACAGATCGTCAGACTATGTCCACCACTGAGCGGGTTTACATCAATAAAAACCGCTTGAAGACATTCATATAGTCTATCTATCTCATCGCCGCGCCGTCGTGGATCGAGCAACCCACATAGCGAGAAC
The DNA here is from genome assembly GCF_031450805.1 of Caballeronia sp. LZ016. Lineage (NCBI taxonomy): Bacteria > Pseudomonadati > Pseudomonadota > Betaproteobacteria > Burkholderiales > Burkholderiaceae > Caballeronia > Caballeronia sp. LZ016. The sequence continues at coordinate 679,126 of NZ_JARTVY010000005.1, read as the reverse complement.
AAAGGTCACGCAAGCGGCTACGAGATCGAGAATCCGAGATTCAGACGTGCATTCCACGAGCATTCGAAGACCAAAAAAATCGACAGCGTACGAATGGAGGAAACACCGATGAGACGCCGCACCGTATTGGCCGCGATGGCCGCTGCCTCGTTGAGCGGAATGCTGCCGGCCCTGAGCTTCGCGCAGAAACCTATCGTGCTCGGCTTCGCGCAGGTCGGGGCCGAGAGCGAATGGCGCACCGCGAATACTCAGTCGATCAAGTCGAGCGCGAAGGACGCGGGCATCGACCTGAAGTTCTCCGACGCGCAGCAGAAGCAGGAGAACCAGATCAAGGCGATCCGCTCGTACATTGCGCAGCGCGTGGACGTCATCGCGTTTTCGCCGGTTGTCGAGACGGGATGGGACACCGTGCTCATCGAAGCGAAGAACGCGAAGATTCCCGTCGTGCTGACCGATCGCGCAATCAGCAGCAAGGACGAATCGCTCTATGTGACGTTCATCGGCTCGGACTTCACCGAGGAAGGTCGCAAGGCGGGCCGCTGGCTCGTCGACAAGATGAAGGACAACGCGGGGCCGGTGAATATCGTCGAGCTGCAAGGCACGGTCGGCTCCGCGCCCGCCATCGATCGCAAGAAGGGTTTCGAGGAAATCATCAAGGCGGACCCGAAGTACAAGATCATTCGCTCGCAGACCGGCGACTTCACGCGCGCGAAAGGCAAGGAGGTCATGGAGGCATTCCTCAAGGCCGACGGCAAGAAAATCAACGTGCTCTACGCGCACAACGACGACATGGCCATCGGCGCCATTCAGGCGATCGAAGAAGCCGGCATGAAGCCGGGCAAGGACATCATCATCATTTCCGTCGATGGCGTGAAGGGCGCGTTCGAAGCGATGATGGCCGGCAAGCTGAACGTGTCCGTCGAATGCAGTCCGCTGCTGGGGCCGCAATTGATGGCGGTGGTGAAGGACATCAAGGCAGGCAAGCCCGTGCAGAAGCGCATCGTGACTCAGGAAGGCATCTTCCCGATGGAAGTCGCGGCGAAGGAATTCCCCAACCGCAAGTACTGAGCGACGATGACATCGCCAAGGCCGACGGACGCCGCGCCCGTACTCGAACTGCGCGGCATCGACAAGCGCTTCGCCGGCGTGCACGCCTTGGCGGGCGTGAATCTAACCCTGTATCCGGGCGAGGTTCACGCGCTCATGGGACAGAACGGCGCGGGCAAGTCGACGCTCATCAAGGTGCTCACCGGCGTCGTCAGTCTCGACGCGGGCGAGATCCTGCTCGATGGCCGCGCCATTCGCCCCGGTTCGCCGCAGGAGGCGCAGCGGCTCGGCATCAGCACGGTCTATCAGGAAGTGAATCTCTGCCCTAACCTGTCCGTCGCCGAGAACATTTTCAGCGGATCGTTTCCGCGACGCGGCGCGTTGCACGCGTATCGCATCGATTGGGACGCGACGAATCGGGAGGCTCGCGAGTTGCTCGCGCGCATCGGCCTCGATATCGATGTGACGCGCCTGCTCACGAGCTACTCCGTCGCGGTCCAGCAGATGGTGGCGATCGCGCGTGCGTTGAAGCTGTCATCGAAAGTGCTGATCCTAGACGAACCGACGTCGAGTCTCGACGAAGACGAAGTGCGCCTTCTCTTCGACGTGCTGCGCCGCTTGCGCGCACAAGGCATCGCGATTCTCTTCGTCACGCACTTTCTGAACCAGGTCTATGCGATCTCGGACCGCATCACCGTGTTGCGCAACAGCCGCCTCGTCGGCGCATGGCCTGCGAGCGAACTGAACACGCAAGCGCTGATCGCCGCGATGCTCGGCCGCGAACTGGCCGCCGCACAAGCGCGGCAAGCGCCGCCCGAAGAAGCCGATACCGCATCCACCGACGATGTCCTTCTCGATGCATCGCGCCTCGGGCAGACCGGGCAATTGCAGCCGCTCGACCTGCGCGTGCGCGCGGGTGAGGTCGTCGGTGTGGCGGGCCTGCTCGGCTCCGGACGCACGGAGCTTGCGAGACTGTTGTTCGGCCTGGAAAAGCCCGACCAGGGCGAACTGCGCATCGACGGCGTCCCGGTCGAATTCACGACGCCCGCCCACGCGATCCGGCACGGTCTCGCGTTCTGCCCGGAAGAGCGCAAGGCCGATGGCATCGTCGCGGAGCTGTCGCTGCGCGAGAACATCGCACTCGCGCTGCAGGCGCGGCTCGGCGCGCGGCGCTGCCTCTCGCGCGCGGAGCAGAATGCGCTTGCCGAACGCTTCGTGCGCGCGCTCGGCATCAAGGCCGCGACGCTCGACATGCCGATCGGCCTTCTGTCGGGCGGCAATCAGCAGAAGGCGCTCATTGCCCGATGGCTCGCGACCGAACCGCGCCTGTTGATCCTCGACGAACCCACGCGCGGCATCGACGTCGCGGCGAAACAGGAAATCATGGACGAGATCCTGCGGCTCGCATCGACCGGAATGGCGGTGCTTTTCATCTCGTCGGAGATATCGGAGGTCGTTCGGATTGCCAATCGAATCGTCGTGCTGCGCGACCGGCGCAAGGTCGGCGAACTGCCGGCAGGCACGAGCGAGGACACCGTATGCGAAATGATCGGAGCGGAACATGGATGAGTCCGTGCGACCCAACGCGCTACGCTCGGCGCTCGAACATCGGCTCGGCTGGCCCGTTGTCACGCTTGCGCTGCTGCTTGCGCTGAACGCGGCGTTCAACCCCGGCTTTCTGCATATCGAATGGCGCGACGGCCATTTGTACGGCAGTCTCATCGACATTCTCAATCGCGCGGCGCCGCTCGCGGTCGTGTCGCTCGGCATGACGATCGTGATCGCGACGCGCGGCATCGACATTTCCGTGGGCGCGATCGTCGCCATTGCCGGTGCGGTGGCCGCGTGGGCCATCGGCGGCTCGATTGCGGGCAACGTCACGCGCTTTCCATTGCCCGTCGTGCTGCTGGCGGCGCTCGGCGTCGCGTTGCTGTGCGGCGTGTGGAACGGCCTGCTCGTGGCGCGCGCGGGCATGCAGCCGATCATCGCGACATTGATCCTCATGGTTGCGGGACGCGGCATCGCGCAGCTCATCACGAGCGGTCAGATCATCACGATCTACTATTCCCCGTATTTCTTCTTCGGCGGCGGATATTTTCTCGGCCTGCCAGTGTCGATCCTGATCGTCGCGCTCGTGTTCGTGCTGCTCTATCTCGCCATCACGCGCACGGCGCTCGGGCTGTTTCTTCAGGCCGTCGGCATCAATCCGACTGCCGCGCGCGTCGCAGGCGTGCAGGCGCGGCGGCTCACGCTCGGCGCCTACGCGTTCAGCGGCCTCTGTGCGGGCGTCGCGGGCATACTCATCAGTTCCAACGTGAAGAGCGCCGATGGCAACAACGCCGGCCTGCTGCTCGAACTCGATGCGATCCTCGCCGTCACGCTCGGCGGCACGGCGCTCACGGGCGGACGTTTCACGCTGGCGGGCAGCGTGATCGGGGCGCTCATCATCCAGACGCTCACGTATCTCATCTACTCGCTGGGCGTGCCGCCCGAAGTGAATCTCGTCGTGAAGGCGGTCGTCGTGTTCGCGGTGATGATGCTGCAATCTGGCGAATTCCGCGCCGCCGTCGCGAAGTTCGCGCGCCGCCCCGCCACTTCCGATCGTGAGGTTCACTAATGAATTCGCGCTTGCCAAAGCCGCCGAGTGTGCCGATCGCGCCGAATCACGGCAGCGGCACGCCGCGACGCAATTGCGCGCAGAACCGCTATTTGCCGCTCGCCGCGACGATCGCCCTGTTCATCGCCGTCTCGGTGCTCGGCTCGACGATGTACACGGGCTTTCTCTCGCCGCAGGTCTTTCTCAATCTGCTGATCGACAACGCGTTCCTGATCGTCGTCGCCGTCGGACAGACCTTCGTGATTCTGTCGGGCGGCATCGACCTGTCCGTGGGATCGGTCATCGCGCTGACCACGATGGTCTCCGCTGCGCTCGTCGAGAAGGCGGGCTGGCATCCGCTCGTGGTCATTCCGCTTGTCCTCGCGATGGGCACCGCATTCGGCACGTTCATGGGCTGGCTGATCGCGCGCTTCAGGCTGCAGCCGTTCATCGTGACGCTCGCCGGCATGTTCCTCGCACGCGGGCTGTGCTATCTGATCAGCATCGATTCGATCAGCATCACGCATCCGTGGTATGCGGCCGTATCGCAGATCCGCATACCGGTGACGAGCGATGCATCGCTGTCCATCGGGGCGGTCATTGCGCTCGTGGTCCTCGCCATCGCCGTGTTCGTCGCGCATTACACGCCGTTCGGCCGCTCCATCTATGCGGTCGGCGGCAATCCGCACTCCGCGCTGCTGATGGGCCTGCCGGTGCACGGCGCGACCATCGGCGCGTATGCGTTATCGGGTTTCTGCTCGGCGCTCGGCGGCGTGCTGTTCACGTTCTACATGCTGTCGGGATACGGCCTGCACGCGATGGGGCTCGAACTCGATGCAATCGCCTCCGTCGTCATCGGCGGCACGCTGTTGACGGGCGGTGTCGGCTATGTGATCGGCACGCTCTTCGGCGTGCTGTTGCTCGGCATCATTCAGACGCTGATCTCGTTCGACGGCTCGCTCAGTTCCTGGTGGACGAAGATCGCGGTAGGCGCGCTGCTGCTCGTGTTCTGCCTCTCGCAGCGCGCGTTCGGTCATCGCGCGGCCCCGCGCTGAGGAACGGCATGGACTATCGCCATCCCTTGCCCCGCAAGAGCATGCACGCGCGCATCGTGCAGGAGCTCGGCATCGAAATCGTGAGCGGCAGGCTCGCACCGGGCGAGCGGTTGCCCGCGGAAGCCAAGCTGTGCGAGGCCTATGGCGTGAGCCGTCCCGTGCTGCGCGAAGCGACGCGCGTGCTGGTCGCGAAGGGACTCGTGCTGTCGAAGCCGCGCCTCGGCAGCATCGTGCGGCCGCGCGACGAATGGCACATGCTCGATCCCGATGTGCTCTTCTGGACCATGAACAGCGTGAACGAAGGCGCGTTCTTCCGCTCGCTGCTGGTCGTGCGGAGAATCATCGAGCCGGCTGCGGCGGCGCTCGCGGCATCGAACGCAACGGACGACGACCTCGCGCGCATTCGCGATGCCTTCGAGCGCATGTCACATGCCGACACGCCCGAAGCGCTGCTCGCACCCGACCTCGACTTTCATCGCGCGATCATGTCGGCGACGCACAACGACATGCTGACGTACATCGGGCATATGCTGTCGCTCGCGCTGTCGGAGTCGATCAAGCTGACGAGCCGGCATCCGGACACGCACGCGCTCTCGCTGCCCCGTCACAAGGCCATCCTCACCGCGATCATCAATCGCGATCCGCTCGGCGCGCGTCATGCGAGCCTCGTGCAACTGGACAACGCGCAGGCGGATGCGGAAAACGTGCTGTCGGCGGTCTATCAGGAGTAGCCGCGCAGCATCGCCAGCACGCGCAAGTCCCGTGCGTGCCGTGCGAACGTTCATGCCTCGAACTTCCCTTAATTGCTTACCCCGTTGCGCGCTTTCTATACTTCGTGCGCCAACAGACTGCAGGCATCGCCGCACGCCGCTTACGGCAGCGTCTCGCATTGTCGGTACTTCTACGTACGACGAAACAATCATGGAGACAAGCGATGAAGAAGACGATTGCGTGCCTGAGCGCCTGCGCAGCGCTGTTCGTGGCCGCGCCGTATTCCGTGCATGCCGCGGAAGACGCGACAGTGGAAAAGGCCAACGCGGCCTGGGACAAGACGTTCAACAGCGGGGACGCGAAAAAGCTCGCCTCGCTGTATGACGAGAACGCGGTGGTATCGCCGGGAAATGGCAAGACGGTCAAGGGCCGCGCCGATATCGAAAAACTGTTCGACGGCTATTTCAAGGCAGGCGTCGGCCACCACACGACGGATGTGGTTCATGCGCGCCGCGTCGGCAACGTCATGTACGAGACCGCCAACTGGACCGCCGTCGCCGATAAGGACGGCAAGAAGACGCAGTACCAGGGCGTGCTGCTCAAGGTGATGACCAGGAGCAGCGACGGACAGTGGCGCACGACCGCGCATACGTGGAACGCGGCGCAGTGAAGCGGCCCCGTGTGGAAAAGGATCGGCGCTGCCGCCGATCCTTCGCGCGATCACCCTAAAGCATCGCGCCTTCGCGACGTAAACCAGCTATAGCCTCTCTCGGCCACTTCGGGCCGAGCGGCTGCTCGTCCACCGCACGTCGGTATCGCCTGCACATGTCTCAAACCACTCGTCCCGGAGCTTCGGCAGCCATCCCTTTTCGCGGCGATACACCGCGAAGCCCGTCGTCCGCCCGTAACCAGGGTTTCCTGTCGTTCTTCCTCTCGACGCGCACGAGAAGCGCCGCGGCGCTGCCGCTCGCGAGCGTCGCGCAGATTTTTCTCGCAGCCGTGGGCGCGTGGGCGCTGGCCTGGTTCGCGCTGGCATCGGTATCGGAGGAAGCGGCCTTCTGCATCGGCGCGGGCGCTGCCATGCTCGTGCTCATGGCGGGGCTGCGTCACGCGCGACGTGACCATGCGCGCGCGAACGCGACATCGGCGCTCGCCAAAGCCCTGCTCGACGCCAACCGCGAATGCCTGAAGCTGCTCGACGCCGACGGCCGCATGTTGCGCATCTCCGAATATGGCGCCGAACTGATGCAGGCGAGCAGGCCCGAACAACTCGCCGGCGCGAACTGGCTCGGCTTCTGGTCCGGCGATGAGGCGAATACCGCCCGCAACGCGTTCGACGCCGCGCTCAACGGCTCGCGCAGCGCATTCGTGGGATCGTGTCCGACGACGGCCGGCGTGCCGAAGACGTGGCAATCGCGCCTGATCCCGATTGACGACGGCCGCGGCGGCACGCGAGCGATCCTTTGCGCATCGCTCGACATCACGCACGAAGCGGAACTCGCCGCCGACCTGCGCGCGAAAGAGCTGCTCATGTCCGAAATGGAAGCGCATGTCGGGCTCTGCTTCTACTCTTACAGCGCGGATTTCAGCTACTTTCATCATGTGAGTGCGGGCTGCAAGTCCGTCTTCGGCATCGACGCACGAGCGATGCGCGAATGCCCGCAAGGATGGATCGAACTCGTGTTGCCGGAGGACCGGCCGACGCTTCAGGCGGCGATGCACCGCATCGCGCAACTCAAGACCGGCGGCCGCGCGCGATACCGCATTCAACATCCGGCCGGAGGCGTCCGCTGGATTCAAAGCACCGGCAATCCGGTGCTCGATGCGAGCGGCAATGTCGTGCGCGTCGTCGGCATCAGCGAGGACATCACCGTCGAACAGGAACGCCTCGCGGAACTCGACCGCCTGGCTTTCTCGGATTCGCTGACCGGCCTCGCGAACCGCGGCGCGCTCGTGCTCCAGATCGAGGAGCGTTGCCGGCGCAACGCCGCGTTTGCGCTGATGTTCATCGACCTCGACCGCTTCAAGGTGCTCAACGATACGCTCGGCCACACCGCCGCCGACCGTCTGCTCAAGTCACTGAGCGAACTGATTCAGGCCGCGTTGCCGCGCGACGCCGTTCTCGCCCGCCTCGGCGGCGATGAGTTCGCGGTCCTGATCGATGATGCTTCGGACAAGCAACGCCTGGCCGGCATCGCAAAGAATATTCTGGCCGCGCTCGCGCGATCCGCCGAACCGTCGCGCGCGGATGCGTTCGTCACGGCCTCCATCGGCATCTCGGTGTATCCGGAGAACGGCGCCGATCACGAGACGCTCCTGACGAGCGCGGACATCGCCATGTATGCCGCGAAGAAGGCCGGCCGCAATGGCTTCTCGTTCGCGGACAAGGAGTCGACCGAGCGCATCGTCGATTTCAAGCTGGAGCGCGACTTGCCCGCCGCGCTCGCGAAACGCGAGTTCCTTCTGCACTATCAGGCAATACACGAGCCGCGCACGCTCGAAGTGCGCAGCGTCGAAGCGCTGATTCGCTGGCGGCATCCGACGCGCGGGCTGGTGTCGCCGGGCGTGTTCATTCCGATCCTCGAAGAAACGGGCTTCATCAACGAGATCGGCGCATGGGTGATGGACGAAGCGCTGCGCCAGCTCGCGCTCTGGCGAGGCGCGGGCGCGCATTCGCTCGGCGTGTCCGTGAACGTGTCGTCGCGACAGTTGCGCGATGCGGCGATCGTCGAGGTCGTCAACGATGCGCTGAGCCGCTACGCGTTGCCGGCGTCGAGCCTGCAGGTCGAGCTGACCGAAAGCGCGTTGATGGAGAACCCCGCGCTCGCGCAGCGCACGTTGTCCGCGTTGAAGGCGCTGGGCGTGCGTATCGCGATCGACGATTTCGGCACCGGCTATTCGAGCCTGCGTTATCTCGCGGATTTCTCGCCGGACACGCTGAAGATCGATCGGTCGTTCGTCGCGCGGCTGCAGGACGATCGCGCGACGCGCAGCATCGTGAGCGGGATTATCCAGATGGCGCGCACGCTCGGTGTCAGCGTCACCGCCGAAGGCGTGGAGCAGACGGGTCAGCTCGAGTTGCTGCGCGAGTCTGCGTGCGACCTCGTGCAAGGCTTCCTGTTGAGCCGGCCGGTTGCACCGGAACAAGTGCTGGGGTTGTCGATCGACGGCACATGCAAGATCGGTTCGCCGAACGAACGGCCATAGTCCCCGCATCGCGCCGGGGCCACGCGCCATCGGCCACGCAAGTCATCACAAGCAACGCACCTGCGTTCTGATTTGCTACGCACGAATCATTCGAAGCCGCGGCAGACAAAGTGCTTATATTCATAAGCTCGTCCACGACCTTCGCCCCGCTCCATGAAATCCATGCTTCGCCTTCTCGCACGGCCCATCGCCGGCGCGCTTTCATTCGCGATCACCGTCACGCTCATCGCGACGCCCGCAGCCGCGCGCGCCGACACGCGCGAAGTCGTGATCGGCTATCAGGACATGGTCGTCCCGTGGCGCTATGCGCAGGCAAGCGGTGCGGTCGAGAAGGCGACCGGCTACAAAGTCACGTATCGCAAGCTCGGCAGCGGCGCGGATGTCATTCGTGCGCTCGCATCGGGATCGATACAACTGGGCGAAGCAGGATCGAGCCCGATCGCGGCGGGGTTGTCGCAAGGCGTCGACCTGTCGCTCTTCTGGATTCTCGACAACATCAACGACGCCGAAGCGCTCGTCGTGCGCAACGGCTCGGGCGTGACCAGACTCGCCGATCTCAAGGGCAAGACGCTCGGCCTGCCGTATGTGTCGACCTCGCATTTTCATGCGCTCGTCGCGTTGCAGCAGGCAGGCGTCGATCCCGCGTCGGTGAAGATCGTCAATCTGCGTCCGCCCGAAGTCGCCGCGGCGTGGGAGCGCGGGAACATCGATGCGACCTATATCTGGGACCCTGTCCTCGCGAAAGTGAAGCAGAACGGCAAGGTGCTGATCACGTCCGGCGATGTCGCGAAGGAAACCGGCAAGGCCACGTTCGACGGCTTCGTCGCGTCGCGCAAGTTCGCGCAGGACAACGCCGCGTTCATGGCCGGGCTCGTGAAAGTGCTCGCCGATACCGACGCCCAATACCGCGATCACAAAGCCGACTGGAGCGCCGGCTCGAAACAGGTGCAGGCCGTGGCTCAGGAATCCGGCGCGGCCGCCGCCGACGTTCCCGCGAGCCTCGCGCTGTATGCGTTCCCGAGCGCCGCCGAACAGGCATCGCCGACGTGGCTCGGCGGCGGGCAGCAATCGGGCGCGGCCAGATCGCTTACCGCGACCGCGCAATTCCTCAAGCAGCAAGGCACGATTCAGAACGTGCTCGCCGATTATTCGACGGGCGTCGATCCGCGCTTCGTGCAACAGGCCGCGAAATGACATCGCTCTCGATCCGCAATCTCGGCGTCACCTATGAAGGCGCGAGCGCGCCCGCGCTCGCGGGCGTCGACTTGCACATCGGCAGCGGCGAGTTCGTCGTCGCGCTGGGCGCATCGGGGTGCGGCAAGACCACGCTGCTCAACTGCCTCGCAGGCTTCCTCGCGCCGACCGAAGGCGACGCCTCGCTCAACGGCGAAGCCATCGTCGGGCCGGGCGCGGAACGTGGCGTCGTGTTTCAGAAACATGCGCTGATGCCGTGGCTCGACGTGCTCGATAACGTCGCGCTCGGCCTGCGCTTTCGCGGCGTCAGGCGTGCGGAGCGGCAGGAGATTGCGCGGCGCACGCTCGCGCTCGTCGGGCTCGCGCAATACGAACGCGCGAAAGTCCACGCGTTGTCGGGCGGCATGCAGCAGCGCGTGGGTATCGCGCGTGCGCTGGCAAGCGATCCCGAAGTCCTGTTGATGGACGAACCGATGGGCGCGCTCGACGCCCTCACGCGCGAGAACGTGCAGGAGCTGGTGCTGGATGTCTGGTCGCGCACCGCGAAGACGGTCTTCTTCATCACGCATAGCGTCGAGGAAGCGTTGTTCCTCGCCACGCGGCTCGTGCTGATGACGCCGGGGCCCGGGCGCATCGAGGAAGTGCATGAACTGCCGTTCTCGCGCGAATACGTGCGCAACCGCGATGCGCGCGCGGTGAAGTCGTCGCCTGCGTTCATCGAATGGCGCGAGCGCCTCACGCGCCGGCTGCATCGTCCCGTCGCGGAGGCCATGTGACGCAGCCCGTTCAGAACGCGCCGCTGTCTCATCGCGCAGTCACGCCGCATGGGCGCACTGTCGCCGCCAGGCAGCGCCCCGCGCGATATCGCGGCATGCCGGGCGCAGGCCCGACTGCCGCATGGAGCATCGCGTGCGTCGTCGCGATGGCCGCGCTGTGGTGGACGGCCACGCATCTGCACTGGCTGCCGCCGCTCTTCCTGCCATCGCCGGAAGCCGTGTGGCAAGCGTTCGTCGATGCCGTGCATGGCCGCCTGCAAGGCGGTCTGCCGCTGTCCGAACATCTGTTATGGAGCGCGTTCCGGGTGTTCGGCGCCTTCGCGCTCGCGGTCGTCACGGCCGTGCCGGTCGGCCTGCTGATGGGCGTGAGCCGCATTGCGCACGGCTTGCTCGATCCGCCGCTCGAGTTCTATCGGCCGCTGCCGCCGCTCGCGTATCTGCCGCTCGTCGTGATCTGGTTCGGTATCGATGAGACCGCGAAGATCGTCGTCATCTGGCTCGCATGTTTCGCACCGATCGCGATGGCCGCGCGAGCCGGCGTGCGAAGCGCGACCGCCGAACAGGTCAATGCGGCCTGGTCGCTCGGCGCGAACTTTCGGCAAGTCGTGTGGCATGTCGTGCTGCCCGCCGCCTTGCCGGAGATTCTCACGGGCCTGAGAATCGCCGTCGGCTTCGGCTGGACCACGCTCGTCGCCGCGGAAATGGTCGCCGCGACCGCGGGCCTCGGGCAGATGGTCCTCAACGCATCGAGCTTCTTGCGCACGGATGTGGTGGTGATGGGCATCGTGTTGATCGGCGCTATCGCGTGGGTGTTCGACTTCGGCATGCGTGCGCTCGAACGCCGGCTCGTACCCTGGAAAGGCCGGCACTAAGCGCGGGTCCGGATCGTCGCCGCAGCGCGCGACTCGTTGCGCGGCGCTCGCTTCTTGCGGACGACGAGAAAGCGATTGGCCGTCCATTGCAGCGCGCCGCACAGCGTCAGATACACGACGCCGACGAGCAGGAATATCTGCGCGGGATACACCATGAGCCGGTTATTGAGCTGATTGGCGAGGAACGTGAATTCCGGCACGCCGACGATGTACGCAAGCGACGTATCCTTGATGAGCGACACCCATTGATTCACGAACGACGGCATCATCACGCGCACCGCCTGCGGCAGGACGATTTCGCGCAACGCCTGCCATCGTGTGAGTCCGAGCGACAGCGCAGCCTGCCATTGACCCTCGCCCACCGATACGATGCCCGCATGGACCGAATGCGACAGATACGCGCCGCCAATCAGCGCGAGCGCGCATATCACGGTCGCGAGACCCGGCACGTTCACGTGCAGAAGAATCGGCATCAGGAAGAAGGTCCAGAAAATCAGCATCAGCACCGGAATCGCGCGGAAGAAGGCGACGATCGCGGTCAATGCGAGATGCGCCATGCCGCGCGTCATGGCCAGCGCGACGCCGCCCGCCAGACCCGCGATGGCCGCGAGCAACGCCGACGACACCGACAGCACCACCGTCAGCGCGACGCCGCCGAGCGGACCTGCGGGGAATGCGCCGAGCAGCAGATAGCGCAACGTGGGAAGCCATGCGAAGTCGCTCATGCGTGGCCTCGCTGCAATGCGCGCACGCCGGTGCGTTGCCAGAGCACGAGTGCCACTTCGATGATCGCGATGGTCAGCACGTAAAGCAGCGTGGCCGCGCCGAACGCTTCGAACGTCTTGAACGATTCGGTATCGACCTGACGCGACATATACGATAGTTCCGCGACGCCGATCGCCATCGTGAGCGAGGAATTCTTCACGGCATTCATGTACTGGCCCGCGAGCGGCGGCGTGGCGATGGAGAGCGCCTGCGGCAGAATCACGTGACGCAGGGTCATGTAGCGCCCCATGCCGAGCGCAGCGGCCGCCTGTTCCTGCGCCACGCTCACGCCGCGCATGCCGGCGCGAAATTCTTCCGCGATGAACGCGGTCGTGTAGCACGTGAGGCCGATCCATCCCGCGAAGAGTTCGAAGCTCGGCCATCGCAACGTAAGGCTTCCGAACGATACCGCATGCGGCGTGTTGAGCCATGTCATCCAGTCGGCGGGCAACAGGGCCGCTGCGCCGAAGTACCAGAAAAGCAGTTGCACGAGCAGCGGCGAATTGCGGAACACGAAGACATAGAGCGCAGCGGCGCGCGCGATCATCGGATTGCGTGCGGTGCGGGCGATGGCGATCACGAAGCCCAGCAGCGTCGCGCAAACAGAGGCGCAGGCGGACAGCAGCAGCGTGACGGCGAAGCCCTGTCCGAGCCACGCGATGTAGCGGGGGTCGAGCCAGTTATGCATGAGTGACGGTGGAAGCATCGTTGGACGAGGAAAACGCAAAGCCCGGACCGCTCGCAGCGCAAGCGGTCCGGGCCGTATCGAAGCCAGCGCGGCTTCAGCTCTTCTGCGGATCGCCGATCTTGAAGAGTCGCGGCAGCGGTGCGGCGCTCTTCGGGCCGAACCACGTGTCGTAGATCTTCGCGGCGTTGCCATCGGCTTCGAGCTGCCTGAGCGTGCCGTTTACCGCATCGAGCAGCCGCGTTTCGCCCTTCGGCACGCCAACGCCTTCATAGTCGTTCGAGATCGTGAAAGCGGAGATTTCGTAGTTCGCCTTGTCCGGCACGCGCGCGAGCAAGGCGACGAGCTTCGGTCCGTCTTGCGTGATCGCCTGCACATTGCCCGTGCGCAGCGCCGCGAACGCAAACGGTGTGTCGTCATACGCGACGATCGTCGCACTCGGGAACTGCGCGCGGACCTGTTGCTCGTTGGTGGTTCCCTTGTCCGCGCCGATGCGCAGGCTGTTCAGTTGCTCCGGTGACTTCAACACGCCCTTCTTCGCGATGAACTGCGTGCCCGATGCGAAGTACGGCGTGCTGAAATCGACTTCCTTCTTGCGCTCGTCGGTAATGGTGAAGTTGGCGAAGACGAGGTCCACCTTCCCCGACTTCAGGAAGGCAATACGGTTCGCGGGATTGGTCGGCTGAATCTCCAGCTTGACGCCGAGGCTCTGCGCGACGGCGCGTGCGTAGTCCACATCGAGGCCGACGATATGGTTGTCTTTCGGATCGACATAGCCGAACGGCGGATTGCTGTCGAACGCGGCGACGCGCAAAACGCCGGCCTTCCTGATGTCGTCGAGACGATCCGCCTGTGCCGCATGCGACGCCACGATCAGCAGTGCGCCAAGCACTGCACCCCAGGTTCTCGTTTTCATTCTGCTGTTCCTTCGGTTCTTTTTGCGAGGCTTGCACTTTAACGATGCATGGCGCCCGCGTGAACGAAGGAATTGTCAGGTGCAAAGCGATTCGGGAGATATGCGTGGCACGGCCTCGGCTGATGACCAGGGCGGCTCGATGATGGCGGCGCGCGGTCTGCCTCGCCGACCATACGGCAACTTCCCGCGCGCTGAAGACAGGTTATGGGTTTTCTGAAGTGCCGGCTTACGCTTCGCCGGTCTTCGGCGCCGCTGTCACTGCATCGATCGTGCGCCCGCCTGCTTGCTGCAGGATCGACTCGACGTCTTTCGCGCGCGCCTCTTCCACCCGCGCGGTAAGAATGAAGCGCGACACCTCGCCCTGATGCCTGAATCGCGCGTCATATTCTTCGTTCCAGCCGATGGACTCGGTGCTGTCGCCTGTCAGAAAGTTGCCGCGCACCGGCCCGGCTTCGTCCGCCTGGAAGTTCAACTCGACTGCATCGGTCGCAACGCCCGACTGCACGAGCGCGTCGCGTGCCTGTTCCGCAGCTTCCATGGATTGAAATACACGTGCGATCATCGTTTCCAATTGAGCCTCCTTCTGTGCCCCTCGATTGGGCGGCATGACAGCGCTGCACGCAATACGCATGCCGCACGGAGAGTGGCGTCAGGAACTCGCGCTCGTGCGCAGGTACGCGTCGATGTTCGCGGCCGGCATCGGCCTCGCGAAGTAGTAACCCTGAATCGCCGCGCCGCCGAGTTCGCGCACGATACGCAACTGATCCGTCGTCTCGACGCCCTCGATGATGCATGTCACGCCGAGGTCATGGCACAGCGTGATCAGCGATCGCACGATGTTCCTGCTTCGCGGATTCGCTTCGATATCGCCGATGAAACGCTTGTCGATCTTGAGTTTGTTGAACGGCAACGCGTGCACATAGCTGAGGCTGGAATAGCCGGTGCCGAAGTCGTCGAGCGAGATGCGTACGCCCACGGCCTGCAACAGCGCCATGTTCGCGTTCGTCTGCACGAAGCTGTGCAGCAACGCCGTTTCCGTGAGTTCGATGGCGACGCGATGCGGCGGCACGCGGCTCGCCTTGATGATCTCGATGAGCCTGCGGGTGCGGATCTCGCTCGAGATATCGTAGGGCGAGACGTTGAACGAAAGATGCACGTCCTCCGGCCACAGCTCCGCAGCGGCGAGCGACTTCTGCAGCAGAATCGGCGTGAGTTCGGCGATGATGCCCGCCTGCTCCGCAATTGGAATGAAGGTGCCGGGCGGCACCGCGCCGAGCACGGGACTTTGCCAGCGCGCGAGACTTTCGAGCGCGAGCGTGCGTTTCGACTGCGCATCGACGATGGGCTGAAACACGGGATAGAACTCGTCGGCAAGATTTGCGCTGCGCAACGCCTGCTCGACCGCGCCCTGTTCCTTCAGCAACTGCTCGTGTTCCACCGAGAACATCACCGAGCGCGATCGACCCGAACGTTTCGCGTGATACAGCGCATAGTCGGCGCGTTCGTAGAGCAGATCGGCGGTCGCGGCCGCGTTCGGGTAGACCGCGAAGCCGATCGAGCATCCGACCGATGTCGTCAGGTTGCCCACGGTGATCGGCCTGCTCACCGTCTGAATGATGACCTCGGCGGATGCGAGCAGCGCGGCTTCGTCGGCATCGGTGACGATGAAAGCGAACTCGTCGCCCCCGACCCGCGCGAGCAACGCGCTATGACTCGATACCCCCTCGATGCGCCGCGCGATTTCCGCGAGCACATGATCGCCCACGCGATGCCCGTGCGTGTCGTTGACGGGTTTGAATCCATCGAGATCCACGATGCCGACCGCAACCGACCGTTTCGTTACCGTGGCGCTGGCGATGGATGCCTGCAGCTCTTCGAAGAACTGGCGGCGGTTCGGCAGCCCGGTGAGCATGTCGAGATTCGCGAGCCACACATTTTCCCTGCTGAGCTGGGATGTTTCGGCTTCCGAACGAATCAGGTTCGCGAAGTCGCGCTGGTAGCCGAACATCACGATGCTCATCAGCCCGACGGTGATCGCGATGTCGACTGCGGATGCCGTCGCGCCGATATCGCCCATGCACAGCATGAAGCCGATGAACGGCAGCATCATCGCGAAAGCGACGAGCGCGGCCGCCGCGCGAAGGTGCATCAGGCAGAAGAAGCCTGCCATCGTCGAAGCGACGATCTGCATCAGAATGAAGTACTTCGCGTGCACGTCGGCGTATTTGAAGAGCATCACGTCGACGCCCATCGCGACGAGCGCGCAGACGATGAGCACGGTCGTCGCGCGCGCGAGATGCCGGCGCGCTTGCGCATCGGTCAGTTCGTCGTGGCGATGATCGAGCCACCACCATCCCCGCCACGCGAGCAGGACGATAAAAATGCCCGGAACGCCGAGCGCGAGCCACGCGGGCGCGCGGTGCGCGAACACGAACATGACCGACAGCATCGTGACTGCAAGCGATGCGTAGAACGGCGGGATCTTGGCTGCAAACGATCTGAACTGCGCGGTGGCGACGCCTGGCGGCGTCTTCATCTCGTGATGCACGACTACCTCTCAGTATTGCGATTCGCGGGCCGCGCGCGGGTCATGCACGAGCGTGTTCGATGCGAAACTGCGAGACGGTTCGCGACAGGTGCCGCCCCTGATCGTCGAGCGCCTGAGAAGCGGCCGCGGCCTGTTCGACGAGCGCGGCGTTCTGCTGCGTGACGCGATCCATCTGCGCGATCGCCTGATTGACCTGCTCGATGCCGCGGCTCTGTTCCCCGGAGGCCGCGGCGATCTCGTCCATGATGTCGGATACGCGCGCCACCGCGCGGAGCACGTCGCTCATGGTGGCGCCCGCATCCTGCGCGAGCACGAAGCCCGCTTCCACTTTCGCCACCGACGCGCCGATCAGCTCCTTGATCTCCTTGGCCGCGTGCGAGGAACGCTGCGCGAGCGAGCGCACTTCGGATGCCACGACGGCGAATCCGCGCCCTTGCTCACCCGCGCGCGCCGCCTCGACTGCCGCGTTCAGCGCGAGGATGTTGGTCTGGAATGCGATGCCTTCGATGATCCCGATGATGTCCGCGATCCTGAGCGAACTCTCGCTGATGGCGGTCATCGTCTCGACGACGCGCGTCACCACTGCGTTGCCCTGCTGCGCGACGTGCGACGCGTTCGCCGACAGCGTGCTCGCCTGCTGAGCGTTGTCGGCATTCTGCCGAACCGTCGACGTCAGTTCTTCCATGCTCGCCGCCGTTTCCTGCAGCGACGACGCTTGCTCTTCCGTGCGCGCGGAGAGATCGGCGTTGCCGGAGGCGATCTGCATCGAACCGGTCGCGATGCCGTCGGCGGCCATGCGTACCTCGCCGATCAGCGTGACGAGGCTCTTCTGCATGGCGTCCATCGACGAGAGCACGCTGCCTGCGGGCGCCGCGCGCGTCATGCCGACCGGACTGAGATCGCCCGAAGCAACGCGCTGCGTGATTTCCTTGAGCGTGGCCGGCTCGGTGCCGAGCGCGCGCGTGAGTCCGCGCGTGATGACGACGCCCGCCAGCACCGCAGCCGCGACGGCGCCGAGGCAGATGGCCGCGAGAATCTGCAACTGCACCGCATAGTGTTCGTGCGCGTCGGCCACGAGCGCTTCGGCGCGCCGATGCGTGTGGCGCGAGTAAGCGTCGGTGGCGCCGACCAGCGCGGCCAGCAGCGGGCGGCATTCGTCGTTGATCTTGCGTACCGCTTCGTCCTGCCGGTGCTCGCTCGCGAGTTCGACGATGGATTGCGCGACCGGCGCATAGAGCGCTTCGACGCGGTTGATTTCGGCGACGAGCGAGCGTGCTTCGTCGGTCGTATCCGTGGCGGACGCGATCATCGCGCTCAGCTTGCCGAGGTTCGCGGTGACGTCCGCCTGCGCGCGTGCTTCCGCCGCCTTCTCCAGCGCGAAATCGGCGGGCGTCGACACGAGCGCCATGTTGCGCGCGGCGATTGCGCGCCGGTCGACTGCGGCGCGAACCTGCTCCGCCATCGCGGCCCGCGCATTGGCGCCTTCGACATAGCCGGTGAAGCGCCGGTTCGCATCGCCGAGCGCGTTGATCGATACCGCCGATACGATCAGCACGACGCCCGTGAGAAAGCTGAATGACAAGGCGAGCTTCGCCTTGATCGACATGGTCTTGAGATTCATGGTGTTGTTGTGTAGTGCGCCGTGGTCCGCGGCGTGCGGGAGATGCGTACCCGCTGCATTATCGAGACTTTCCGTTTTTATCAATTTTCGCCGTCTTGCTCTTCGGCTCGATGGAAGCCATAATTACCGACACACCGCACAACCGTTGGTAATTGCGACCGATGACCGCAGAAGACAGCGAGATAAGCGCGTTAAGCGTAGATTTAACTGAAGAATAGCGCAAGCGGAAAATTGCCGTTTCTATCAAATTCGGCGATTGTGCTTTAAGCCGAAGCCAGCTATCGTTTGCGCCCTCAACGCAAGGAGCCTCATGTCATTGAACGACGATCCCATCCTGACGACCCGCGACGCGGCGGCCATTCTCGGCGTATCGGTCAAGACGGCGCAAACGTGGATCGAGCAGGGGATGATCGAATCGTGGAAGACGCCGGGCGGGCATCGTCGCGTGCGTACGAGCGCGGTCATCGCGCTGCGCGACCAGCTCGGCAATGGGCGGCAGCCTGCGGCGCGCGTCGAGAATGCGATTGCGCTCGTGGTGGCGTCGGATGCGGCGTTGCCGGCCTATCTGGAGGCGGTGGCTGCGGCGGGCCTGCGCGGCATCGGCCAGAGCGATCCGTTCAACGCGATGCTCGATGCGGGCGTCGCGATGCCGGCTGTCATTGCAATCGAGCTGATGCGCGGCGACTGGGAACGTCTGTCGATGGCGCGGCGTCTGCTCCAGTCGCGCGATCTCGGGCATATGCGGATGCTCATCGTGACCGACATGAGCAGCGCGCAACTCGAAGCGGATCTCGGAAGGCTGTCGCGCGTGACGGTGCTGCAGACGCCCGCCGACCGCGCTGCGTTCACGGCGGCGCTGATGCGGTGCCTCGCACTTACGCCGCCCGATGATGCTGCATCGTCCTATCCGATTGCCGCGAACGAGGAGGCGCGCGTGCAGGCCGTGGCGCGCACGGGGCTCGTCGATACGGTCAACGAGCCCGAATTCGACGAGATCGTTCAACTCACGGCCGAGATATTGCGCGTGCCGATCAGCCTGATGACGCTGTTGACGCCGGATCGTCAATGGTTCAAGGCGCGGTGGGGACTCAACGCGCAAGAGACGCCGCGGCCGTGGGCGTTCTGCAATTTCACGATCATGCAGAACGATGTGTTCGTCGTCGACGATGCCGCCGCCGATGTGCGATTCAACGCGAATCCGCTCGTGACCGGCGAGCCGCGCATCCGGTTCTATGCGGGCGCGCCTTTGCGCGATGCTCAGGGGAATGCGCTTGGGGCGCTGTGCGGCATCGACCGGCAGCCGCGTGTGATCGATGCGGTGCAGAAGCGGCGGCTAGTCAATCTCGCGGGGCTTGCGTCGGACCGGATCGGGCTGGTGACGCGGCGGCGGGCGGAGCGGTGGAACAAGGCGGGGTGACGCTGTGGCGCGCGATCGTTCGCTCGTTGAGAAAGCTCGACGAGCGAATGAATCGCGATTTCTTTTGAGGCTTGTTCCTAGAGTTGGGCTGTGACGTGGAAGCCGACCGATACGCGCGATGTCGTGAATGCCGACGGCTTGTGGATCGGCGTGCCGGCGAATAGGTCGTAGCTGAGCCCCGCGTACTTACCCGGGACGCCGCCGCGTACGCCGATGACTGCGCCGACCAGTTGCGTGCCCGCCAGAAACGCCGTGTTCGGTCCGAACACGCGGCCATAGTCGATACCGGCGTAAAGCGACTGGCCAGTCTTGCCGATCGGCGCTTGCAACTCGTTGCGCCAATAGAAACCCTTCTCGCCTGCCAGCATCTGTTCGCCGTCGAAGCCGCGTACTGTGTAGCGGCTGCCGATGGTGAGATCGTCGACGTAGAACAGCGTGTCGTTCGTGTATTGACCGTGGAAGGTCGTCACGTATCTGAGCGCCTGCGATGCGATCGCGAAGGGCACCGACAGGTTGGCATCCAGCACGGCCATGTGGAACCGATAGGTCGGGCCGTCGGGTTTCGTTGCTGGCGTCGGCGCGATGTTCGGATCGTACGCCAGCGATGGATCGGCCTTCCCGCCGAATGCGCCGATGCCCTGTCGATACGCAAGCGTGCCATCGAACTGTGCGCCGCCGAAGTAGTGACGATCGGTCAGGCCCGCTTCGAAGAACGTGTTGTTGCGGCGCTGGATTTCGATTTCCGTGTCGTCGATGAAACTCGCGCCGAAGCGTTTGGACAACTGCACGTAACCGCCGAACACGTCGTTCTGATCGCGACGCAGCACGCGAGCCAGCTTCACCCCGGCCGACTGCGAATTGCCGCTCGATACGAAGGTCTGATTCACGCCCGCAATCTGCTGGTAGTACGTGTTCGTGTTGCCGAACAGCGTCGCCGTCCAGTAACCCCACGGCATCGAGTACGAGCCGTTGAAGCCGTGGGAGCCGAGCGCTTTGTCTTTGAAATACAGATCCTGACTCGCGCCGAGGGTCAGGATGTCGTTCAGGCCGAGCAGATTGTCGATGCCGAGGCTCACATTGCCTTGCAGCTTGCCAGTCGCGCGGCTGCCTGAGTTATCGACCGATGCGACGAACGTCCATGGCTTCGATCGCTTGAGCGTGAGAACGACATCGCTTTCGCCCGGGACGCTGGTCGGCTCGATCTTCATCGAGACGTCCTGGCTGGCGACGCGCTTCATCTGCTCGAGGCCCTGTTCGAGATCGCGCAGGTTCAGCACGTCACCGGGTCTTGCGGGGAAGGCGGTTTTCCACGTGCCCCACGAGATTGGGTCGGCGAAGCGCACCTCCCGGATGAGCCCCGGCACGAGTGCAACCTTGAGCGTACCCGTCGATAAGTCTTGCTCGGGCAACAGCACGCGCGTTGTCACGAGACCGCGACCGAGAATCGCTTGCTGCAAGCCTTTCGTGATCAGATTGACGCCGTCTTTGCCGACGCATTGGCCTGTGTAATGGTCGAGCCATTCACGCGCAAACGCGAACGGGTCCAGCGGCAGCGCCGATGCGCCTTTGATACGCACCGCATCGGGCAATGTCGCAGGCACATCGAGCGCGAACGTGTCGATGCGAAAGCATGGCGACTCGATGGGTAGTTCGGGGTAGGCCCCCACAGTCGGAAGCGTCGAACGCACCGTGGGTGCCTGTACCGCTGCTTCTCGCTGCTGCGCTTCGCGCTGTTGTTGAATCTGCTGACTCTGCTCAGCGTTCGCACGTGCCGCAGCTGCCTCATCGGCGCGCGCAGGCGCTTGTTGCGCCTGAACGGCGAGCGATACCAGGGCTGTAAGCGGCAACGCCGCCAGCCTCAAACTAATTGCCATTACTCTACTCGAAGAACTAATCGACGAAAGTCGACTCACCTTGCGCCTTTGCGCCTCTCCACGTGGTGCCGGCGGTTACCGCTTGGCAAGGTTCGACTACAACGGTACGGCAACCTGCATCCGGCACCACTGTCTGTGCCGCGCCCACAGCTTCGCAGCAGAGGGCCTCAACAACCGCGTTCAAACCTCATGGCCGTATCTGTGCTAGCGGAAGAAGGACGGTCACCGCCTTGGCTGCGTGCACGACGAAACACGAGATCTAGGGCGACCGTCTAATTCCCTCTCAGTCGATCTCCAACGCATCTAGCGGTTCGTGGACTTCCACTTGACTAACATCGCCGTTTGGCCAAACCCAATGCTGCCAATTCTCGATGAGCCAGCGAGTTGACAAGCGATATGAGGCAGTGTCTTGTGGGAATACCACATAGCAATTGATTCCTGCCTTGTAGCCACTGATAGCTATCAGTCCGAGCCTATCAGATTTATCCGGCGCTTCGCAAACCATCATTACGACATGGCTCTCGAATGGCTGCCCAGCCACGAAGCGAAGCAATGTGCCTCGCTCGAGTTCTGAATTTGGGCTCTCAATTAGTCTTTTCCAATTCGTCATTTCAGTCGAAGGTCGTGTTGTCCAGACGTGTCAGCAGGTTTCGTCGTCTTCAGATCCAGCATACTCACTTCACCCATGTGTGCACCGGTTTTTCCATTGACCTGTTCGAAGCGTCCATGTTGTGAATCGACAGCATAAAGGGTACCGTCGTCTGCACGGTATACATCGCGTCCATTGAGTCGGCTGAGTTGCGAGTCCTTCGCCCAGCCGTTGTCCGCCGCGACCGTCTGGGCCGTTTGTTTGACCTGCGCAACTCTCTCTCCGGGCGGCAAATTGACAAGGGACCGTTCGAACGCTTCCGCTTCCGTCAGCGCTCTCGCTTCGGCTGCAGTTCCCTTTGAACCTCTGGTCGCCAGCACAGCCGTCCAGAACTCCACATCCGGCCCTACTGCGTCGCCTGGCGAGTACGGTACACGCAAGCCGTCGAGCGAGATATACCCAGGATCGCTAGGCGAAGCGAACGGCCCACCATTGGGCAGATTCACGGCCATCTCGGCGATCGAGACAATCCCGTTTCGTATTCCCGCTGATATGGATCCCGGTGTGCTCCCCTCACACTTCTGATTCGAACAGTGCGCTTCAGCGTTGTACATATCCACGGCCGAGCCGATCGATGCGCCGCTGCTGCCGCCGACGACCGCACCCGCTCCGGCCGCCAGCGCGTTCGCGATGATATTTCCCAGCGCGCGGTCCGCGTCCGCGTTACCCGTCGGACTTGCTCTGGTAATGGCGTTACTGAGGTCGTTCAGATTGCCCGCCAGCGCTGCCGATACCCCTGCTCCAGCCGCACCGCCCGCAACGCTCCCGCCTCCCAGTCCCGCCACCGCCGCCCCGCCCGCGATATGCATCGCAATACGATACTCACCACCTTCCTTCCACTTGTCCGCCGTCGCCTGATCGCCCGCCGCCTCGGCCGCCTCCTTCTGCCGCTGCGCATAGTTTCCGATCTGCGTCGCCACCGTCTGCGCCACGATCGCCGCTGCCTGTTGCGTGCTCGCTTGCTGCTGAAGCAGATTGTTCAAATCCGGCAACTTGCTGACCGTGCCATTTAAGTCCGTCGTATCACGATTCAGGCTCGCGACGTCCTGCGTCTGATGATCCTTGTCCGTGATATTGATCGTGCCCGCACCGACCGCACTCTTCGTCGTCGCAGTCTCGTTGCCGCTATCATGCTGCGAGACCAGCCCTGCGAGTCGTGCGTTTCGCTTACGCTGCCGATAGCGACATCGCCCGTCGAAACCAGCGCCACGCCGCCTTTGTCGGCCGTGACGCTCGAGCCCATCACCGCGAGATCACCGCCGCCCGCCTGCCCCGCCGCAAGCACCACGTTGCCGCCCGCGCTCACGCTCGAACTGTTCACGCGCTCGTCGTAGCTCGAATTCGCGTGCTGGCTCTGACTGTTGCTCAGCGACTGCTCGCTGTACGTGCGCGTGTCCTTCGACGCCGTCACCGTCACATCGCGACCGGCGATCATGGCGGCGTCGCCGCCGGCTGCAACCGTCGATCCCGTCAGCGTCGCGTCGCGACCGGAAACCGTCGTCACGTTGCCGCCCGCGACGATGCCGCTCCCGAGTTCCTGCGTCACCGTGTCGTGACGGAAGTCCTGTCCGCCGTGTCCGGATGAATCCTTGGTCGAGGTCAGCGTCGTCGTGCCGACGTTGAGATCCCGTCCTGCCATGACGGTCGCGTCGCCGCCGCTCTGGATCAGCGCGCCGTTGAGATTGACGTCGCGGCCCGCGATGACCGTCGCGCTGTTCGTCGCCGAGATCGTGCCGATTGCATCGGCGCTCGTGTTCGTCGTCGTCCCGGAGAACGATCTATCCGTGAACGACTTCGATACGCCATACGTCTGCGTCTCGTTGATGACATCGCGTCCGGCCTGCACGACCACATCGTTGCCGCCGATGCGCCCGCTCGTGTTGCGCACATCCTGCACCGCGACGACCGCCGTGGTCCCGCCGCTGCCGATGATGCCGCTGTTGACCACATTGTTGCCGATGATCGTCGTCGCCAGATTGCTCGTGACGTGACCGCTGTTGTTCACGTCGCCGCTCGCGTTGAGCGTCACGCTGTTGCCCGCGACGAGCGCGCCGCTGTGCTTCAGATCGACCGCGTTGGCCTGGGCGAGATACACGGTCGGCACCAGCACCGTCTGGTGCGAGCCATCCGGCAAGGTCACATCCTGCTCGACGAGCCACACCATATCGCTCGTGAGCCGCGCCATCTGCTCGGCGCTCAGCGCAATGCCCGGCGTAAGGCCGAACTCCCTCGCATACGTCACGCCGTTGTTCATCAGCGCGGTGTATTCGCTCAGGTTGTCGTGGAAACCGTCCAGGAACGTGCGGCCCGTCAGTTGCGTGATCTGGTTGCGCACGAGTTG
This sequence comes from Caballeronia sp. LZ016, assembly GCF_031450805.1. NCBI lineage: Bacteria > Pseudomonadati > Pseudomonadota > Betaproteobacteria > Burkholderiales > Burkholderiaceae > Caballeronia > Caballeronia sp. LZ016. The sequence continues at coordinate 654,852 of NZ_JARTVY010000005.1, read as the reverse complement.
CTCTTCATACGCGCCATCGCCCAGCCGCTTGATCGTCTTGGCCGGATCGAGGTTCAGCGCCCTGAGCATGTAGTCGCTGCTGATGAACTGCCCGTATTGCGTCAGGCGCGGATCGGTGGCGATCAGATAGGTCGCGCCCGGCGCGGTGTTGTACGTTTAGAGGCCATTGACCGGCAGCTTCAGGTTCGGAATGCCGCCAGTGGCGCCGCCCAGCGTCTGCGGCGCGCTCGACTGGCCGCTCACCGCTTGCGTCTGACTGCCTTTGACGCCTTGCGTGCTGCCGCCCTGACCTGCGATCATGCCCGCCTGCGTGCCATCGGCGCTGCCGCCCGTCACGCCCGAGCCGATGACAGTCTGCCCCTGCCCGCGTGGTTGTCGATGCTCTGCGCGTTGAGCGTGGCATCGGTCGCCGCATTGAGCTGCCCCTGATTCGAGAGCGACGCGGCGCGGACATCCAGCGCGCCGTTCGTGCCGATCACACCGCCCGTGCCGTTCACGAGTGCGCCGGTGGTTGTGACCTTCAACCCATCGCTGTTGAGCGAGACGATGCGTCCCGCCGTGTTGTCGAGCAATGCAGCATTGATATCCACGCGGCGGGCCGCCTGAATCGCGCCTTGCGTGTTGTTCAGCGCAAGCGCGGCCTGAAGCGCGAGCGCGCCGTTGCTCACGATGCTGCCCGATGCGTTCGACAGCGTACCGTTCGGTTTCACCGTCAGCGCACCTGCGCCAGCGTGCTGAATCGTGCCGTTGTCATTGGCGATGCCTGGCGCCCTGACGCTCAGATTGTTCGCATTCGATGCGATCGTGCCGCCGGTGTTGTCCAGCGCGCCGCCTGCGCTGATGGTTTGATCGCTCGCGCCGTACTGCGTGAGCTTGCCGCCGCGGTTCACGAGCGCGCCGGGCGTGGACACGGCGAGCGCATCGCCGTTGATGTCGCCGCTGGTGTTGTCGATCGATGCAGCGGAAACGGTCGTCGCCGAGCCCGACAGCGTGCCGCCTGCGTTATTGAGCGCGCCCGGTGTGGTCGCGCTCAGTGCGCCACCGGCGACAACGCTGCCCGCGTGATTGTCGATGCTTTGTGCGTTGAGCGTGGCGTTGCCCGCCGCGTTCATCTGTCCTTGATTCGACAGCGTGCCCGCCGCTACGCCGAGCGCCCCATTGGTGCCGATGCTGCCGCCCGCGCCGTTCACGAGTGCGCCATTCGCGGTGATGCTCAAGCCCTCTGCGTTCAGCGAAGTGATGCGACCTGCCGTGTTATCGACGGAACCCGCGCGGATCGTCTCGCGGCCTGCTGCCTGCATCACGCCCTGGCGATTGTCGAGCGCAGCCGTCGAATTGACGTCGAGCGTCGATTGCGTGACGACCTGACCGCCTGCGTTACTGATGCTGCCCGCAGCCAGTTGCATGGCGTCGCCGCTCGACAGCTTGCCGCCTTCGTTGACGAGCTTACCGGTGGCGCTCGCGTTGAGCGCGCCGCCAGCGGTCGTCGCCGCGCCCGCGAGGTTCAGATCCCCGTTGTTGGCCGCGAGCGTGAGCGCGCCATTGGCCGAGGTGTTGCTGCCTGCGAGATTGACCGCCGTGCCCTGGATGACGGTATTGCCGCCGCCTTCGTTGCGTCCCGTCGCGGTTACTGCGCCGCTCGCGAGCACCGTCAGATCGCCCGAATTGGCGATGGTGCCATCGGCGTTCACGCCCGCGCCGAGCGTGCCCGTCGAGGCGATCGCGCCCGCGTTCAGCGTCGTGTTCTGTTGCGCCGCCAGCACGCCCGTATTCGTCAGCGTCCCCGACGTCGATGCGATCACATCGCGCCGGGCATAGGTCATGCCGCTGTTGTCGATGCCATCGCGTGCCGTCGCGCTGATGCTGCCGCTCGCGTTCGTCTGTCCGGCCAGCACCAGTTGCCCGTTCGACTTGAGCGTCAGGTCGCCGGCCTGCGCCGCGAGCACGCCCTTATTGGACACCCCGACGCCATACTCGTTGGACGTCAGAAAAATCCGATTCGCGTACATCCCGCCCAGCGCGCTCACATCGATCGCCATCGCTGGCGCGGCGCCATTGCCGGCGATCGCCGTCGCCGACAGCGTGTTGTGATCGATCTGATTCGCGCCTGCGATGACGTTCAGGCTATTCGCATAGATGGCGGCGTTGACCTGAATCGCGCGGGCCAGCAGATCGACCTGGTCGACATTCGTCGCATTCAGTCCCGCGCCTTGCACGGTGATATTGCCGCCTGATACGCTGAAGCCCGCGAGATTTCCGGTCGCGCCAAAGTTCGGCGTGCCGGTCGTCAAGATGGCGCGCGACGTATTGATGAAGCCGCCGCCATCGACCACGATCCCGTTCGGATTCGCGATGACCACTTCGGCTCGCGATCCAGCGACCTCAAGATAGCCGCGCAATTGCGACGGCGAGTTGCTCATCACCTGATTGACGATGATGCCAGCGGACTGCCCCGGCGAAAGATTCGGGTTGCCGTTGATGTAACCCGCTTGCTGGGTCTGAACGATGGTCGGCGAGTTGTTCAGAATCGCGCCCTTGCCCGGCACGTCGAACTGCGAAAAATTGTTGAGTGAAACGCCAGCCCCGGACGGACGCGCGATATTCACCTGATCCAGCCCATTCTGTGTCTGAATGACCTGCGCACCCGACCCCGGCGCAGCGACGATCTGCGCATCGGCGATCGTCGAGACCGTGCCGAGCAGCAGCATCGCGGCGAATGCGGTGGCGCGCAAGTCAGGCACAGCGCTCAAAAGACCGCGCATCGCGCGACCCGTGCTCCCGCCGCTGACCGGCTCGCTCGTATGCGAGGTGGCGAAGTCGGCGACGGCACCCAGCATGCGGCGCATGCGACAGAAAACAACCTTGTGCAAACCTTTGTTCATTCTTCGAATCTTTCGGGCGTTCCAGCGAGCCCGAAATTATCGGTATCCTAATTTGCTGCCACAGCCAGACAGTTCCTAATTTTCTTGATCACAAGCAATCTTCTCTCGAGCCCGTGGGAACTCACCGCCACCGCCCTTCGCACCCCGACGGACGCACCGGCGAACGAGCCTCGCCACGCCGGCGACAAAAAAGCACGATCCGCACGGACCTGCTAACCTCAGCGGAACCCATCCCCCGCGAAGGAGCCTGAAGCATGAGCGAGCCGTCCGACTACACCCCACCGGCCGTCTGGACCTGGAACAAGGAAAGCGGCGGGCGTTTCGCCAATATCAATCGCCCGATCTCCGGTCCCACGCACGACAAGCCCCTGCCGGTCGGACGGCATCCGTTGCAGCTTTATTCGCTCGCGACGCCCAACGGCGTGAAAGTCACGGTGATGCTCGAAGAACTGCTCGCACTCGGCCACGAAGGGGCCGAATACGATGCATGGCTCATCCGCATCGGTGAAGGTGACCAGTTCGGCAGCGGCTTCGTGGACGTGAACCCCAATTCGAAGATTCCCGCATTGCTCGATCGCAGCGGCGCGGCTCCCGTGCGCGTGTTCGAATCGGGCGCCATCCTGCTTTACCTCGCGGAGAAGTTCGGCGCGTTTCTGCCGACAGATCCGGCCCAGCGCGCCGAATGCCTCTCCTGGCTTTTCTGGCAGATGGGCAGCGCGCCGTATCTCGGCGGCGGCTTCGGCCATTTCTACGCCTACGCGCCGACCAGGATGGAGTACCCGATCGACCGCTTCGCCATGGAAGTGAAACGCCAGCTCGACGTGCTCGACAAGCGTCTCGCAGACAGCGCGTATGTCGCAGGCAATGCGTACACCATCGCCGATATCGCCATCTGGCCGTGGTACGGCGGCCTCGTCAGCGGCTGGCTCTACGATGCAGCGGAGTTCCTGTCCGTACACGAATACACGCATGTGCGCCGCTGGGCGGACACCATCGGCGCACGCGCCGCCGTGCAGCGCGGCCGCATGGTGAACCGCACCTTCGGCGAGCCGTCGACCCAGCTGCACGAGCGTCACGATGCATCGGACTTCGAGACGCGCACGCAGGACAAGCTCGCGGAGTAATGCGCGCAGGAGACACGTGGATGAAACGCGGACGCCTTATCGTGCCTGACCGCGTCCACGACATCACGTGCATCGGTATGGTGTTTGCTTCCCCCGGCAACGGGCCGGCACGCGCACAGCGCGCCGGAGCAAACGGTCAACTGTGAGGCTGCTAGTCCAGCCAGGAGCAAGGAGCGAGATATGAGCGACGAGAAAGTCCTGACCACGCGGCAGGGACATCCTGTTCAGGACAATCAGAGCATGCGAACCGTCGGCGAACGTGGTCCGGCGACGCTGGAGAACTATCCGTTCATCGAAAAGATCACGCACTTCGATCGTGAGCGCATTCCGGAGCGCGTGGTGCACGCGCGCGGCACGGCGGCGCACGGATACTTCGAGCCCTACGGCAAAATCGGCGACGAACCGGCCGAAAAGTACACGCGCGCCAAGGTGCTGACGAAAGCCGGCGTGAGAACACCCGTATTCCTGCGCTTTTCCACCGTGATCGGCGCGAAGGAGTCTCCCGAGACGGCGCGCGATCCGCGCGGCTTCGCCATCAAGTTCTATACGGAAGATGGCAACTGGGATCTCGTCGGCAACAACCTGAAGATCTTCTTCATCCGCGATGCGATCAAGTTCCCCGACATGATCCACGCGTTCAAGCCCGATCCGCTATCCAACCGGCAGGAGCCGTGGCGCTTCTATGACTTCATCGCGCATCATCCCGAGTCGCTGCACATGGTCACATGGGTGAAGAGTCCGTGGGGCATTCCGGCGGATTATCGTCACATGCAAGGGTCGAGCGTCAACACGTACAAGCTCGTCAACGATGAGGGCGAAGCGGTGCTCGTCAAGTTCTCGTTCGAGCCGAAGCAGGGCGTGAAGAATCTGACCTCAGAGCAGGCTGCGGAGATTCAGGGGCGCGATGTCGGACACGCAACCCGCGATCTCTACGATGCCATCGAACGCGGCGATCATCCCGAATGGGAAATGTGCGTGCAGATCATGTCCGACGACGATCACCCGGAACTGGACTTCGATCCGCTCGACGATACGAAGCGCTGGCCGGAAGACAAGTTCCCGCTGCTGCCGGTCGGCCGGCTCGTGCTGGATCAAAATCCGAAGAACGTGTTCGCCGAGACCGAGCAGTCGGCGTTCGGCACGGGCGTGCTGGTGGACGGCATCGACTTCTCGGACGACAAGATGCTGCAGGGCCGCACGCTCTCGTACTCCGATACGCAGCGGTATCGCGTGGGGCCGAACTATCTGCAATTGCCGGTCAACGCGCCGAAGAACGGCGCGCAAACCAATCAGCGCGACGGGCAGATGGCCTATTACGTCGATAACGCCGGAGAGAATCCGCACGTGAACTACGAGCCGAGCATGATGGGCGGCCTGAAGGAAGCGCCGAAGAAGCAGCACGACTATCACCAATGGGTCGAAGGGCATCTCGGGCGCTATCAGGCCACGCGCACGCAGGACGACTACAAGCAGGCCGGCGAGCGCTATCGCACGTTCGAGGACTGGGAGCGCGACGATCTGATCGCCAATCTCGTCGCCGACATGAAGGCGTGCCCGAAGCCCATTGCGCTGCGCATGGTGTGGCATTTCTGGCATTGCGATCCCGACTACGGCACGCGCGTCGCGCAAGGCGCGGGCATCGATCTGGAAGAGGCGAAGAAGCTGCCGCCGCTCGAAGGAAAGCCCGCGCCGGGCGAGCGCCGCGATGCGCAGGTCTATACGAGCAACGAGCCGGAAGAAGCGACGCCTGCGATGAAGTAGGCGCGTCGCCGGTATGGCCGAAGCCTAGCGGACTTCGGCCAGCACCAGATCGATGCCCGATTGCCGGATGCCTGTGGCGGCGGCGGGCGCGAGCGCATCATGGAAGGTCGCGAGTCTCGAGCGATTCGATCAGGTCATCACCGGCACTTCCGGATGCGACAGCAGCAGCGGCGCGACGATCCCGCTCGCGGCCACCGTCGCCACCGTCGCCGATCCGACGCTGACGCGCAGCAGCGCCGCGATCACCCAGGCCAGCACGAGCGGGCTCACCGACCAGTGCGACGTATGCGCGACGATGATCGTGCCGGGATGAATCGATGTCAGCATCTCCTTGAAGCCGCCGCCCGCGCCGAGAATCAGCAGGATGGCGGAAAGCGGCGCGATGCCCCGGCCGATCATCTTCTGCATGTCCGCGAGCGTGAAGCCACCCTTCGTGCCGAGCGTTGAGCGACTGAAAGAACACATAGGACGCCGGGCCCTTCACGCTGTGATCCATGCCGATGGTCCCCGCGAGCATCAGCCCCGGCGGAATCAGCAGGCACAGCACCGACAGCGCGAGCGAAACGTTCGCCTTGCTCGCCGCATCGCTGCGCGTGCCGCCCGGACCGGCCGCGAGATCGGGCGCGGGACCGAAGCTGCGTCGAGCGAACGCCGTGAAGAGCGGGCCGCGGATCACGGCGCTCGGAATCGCGATCAATAGGCCGTAGAGCAGCGTCAGGCCGGTGTTCGCGTGATACGCGGTGACGGCGAGCGTCGGCGCCGGATGCGGCGGCAACAGGCCGTGCGAGACATACAGCCCCGGCAAACGCCCGTACAATCGACTCATGGAGGCCCACATGCAGACATCTACCCGGCGTCCCGTCCTGGGATGCATCGCCGACGACTTCACCGGCGCCACCGACCTCGCGAGCATGCTCGTGCGCGGCGGCATGCGTACCATCCAGACCATCGGCGTGCCGGCGTCCACGCAGCCGATCGACGCAGACGCGCTCGTCGTCGCGCTGAAGTCGCGCACCATCGACCCGGCCGACGCCGTCGCGCAATCCCTGGCCGCGCTCGAGTGGTTGCGGGAGCAGGGTTGCCGCCAGTTCTTCTTCAAGTACTGCTCGACCTTCGATTCCACCGATGCGGGCAACATCGGCCCGGTCGCGGAAGCGCTGCTCGATGCGCTCGCCGGGAACGATCGCGACGATTTCGCCATCGCCTGCCCCGCTTTTCCGGAGAACAAGCGCACGGTGTATCGCGGGCATCTGTTCGTGGGCGACGCGCTGCTGAGCGAATCGGGCATGGAGAATCATCCGCTGACGCCGATGCGCGATCCCAACCTCGTGCGCGTGCTGCAGCGGCAGTCGAAGTCGAAGGTCGGGCTGATCGGGAGCGAAACCGTCGCCGCGGGCGAGGCCGCCGTGCGCGATGCGCTCGCGCGGCTGCGTGCGGACGGCGTGCGCCTCGCCATCGCCGACGCGCTCACCGACGCCGATTTGCGCATCCTCGGCGCGGCATGCGCGGACCTGCCGCTCGTCACGGGCGGCTCGGGCGTTGCCATCGGCTTGCCGGAGAACTTCCGGCGCGCGGGGCTCATCGAGTCCAACGAGACAGCCGCCGATCTGCCGCTGGTCGACGGCGCCGCGCTCGTGCTGGCGGGCAGCGCGTCCAAAGCGACGAACGCGCAAGTGGCCGAATGGGTCGCGTCGCGGCCCGCCTTTCGCGTCGATCCGCGTTCGCTGTCGCGCGGCGAAAACGTCGTCGATGCGGCGCTCGCCTTCATCGACGAAAACGCGCCTGAACCGGTGCTGGTCTATGCGACGGCCACGCCTGACGAAGTGAAGGCGGTGCAACAGGAGATAGGCGTCGCGGCGGCGGGCAAGCTGGTCGAAGACGCGCTCGCGGCCATCGCGCGCGAGGCGAAGGCGCGCGGCGTGCGGCGCTTCGTGGTGGCGGGCGGCGAGACATCGGGCGCGGTGGTGCAGGCGCTCGGCGTCGACATGCTGCACATCGGGCCGCCGATCGATCCGGGCGTACCCGTCACCGTGACGGTCGGCGATACGCCGCTTGCGCTGGCGCTCAAGTCGGGCAATTTCGGCGCGCAGGATTTCTTCGCGAAGGCGCTGCGCTTCACCGTCGGGGAGCGCGCGTGATGAATAGCGACGCCAGACTCCGCGAGGAAATCTGCACGGTCGGCGCAAGCCTTTATGCGCGCGGCTATACGGTCGGCACGGCCGGCAACATCAGCGCACGATGCGACGACGGCTGGCTCATCACGCCCACGGACGCGTGCCTCGGCAGGCTCGATCCCGCCGACATCGCGAAGGTCGACGCGCACGGCCAGCATCTGTCGGGCGGGCGGCCATCGAAGACACTGGAGCTGCATCGCCGGATCTACGACGCCAACGCCGAAACGCGCGGTGTGGTGCATACGCATTCGACATCGCTCGTCGCGCTGACGCTCGCCGGTGCCTGGCGCGACGACGACGTGCTGCCGCCCATCACGCCGTACTACGTAATGAAAGTCGGCCATGTTCCGCTCGTGCGATACCGCCGCCCGGGCGATCCTCAAGTCGCCGCTGAAATCGCGCAAGTTGCGGCGAAGGTCCGCGCGGTACTGCTCGAGCGGCTCGGGCCGGTGGTGTGGGAGCGCAGCGTATCGCACGCGTCGTATGCGCTCGAAGAACTGGAGGAGACGGCGCGCCTCTGGCTCATGACGACGCCGCGCCCCGCGCCGCTCGACGAAGCCGCGATCGACGAACTGCGCCGGAGCTTCAACGCTCGCTGGTGATGCCCTGCGGCGAATCGACGGCGAGTTCGTCGAGTTCGGCGGACAGGTCGTCGGGAGTGGAATCGCGGTGGGCGTCGCGCAGACGCATGATGGTCTGCCGGGACGTATTGAGCGACCGCGCAACCTCCGCGACCGACGCGCCCGCCTTCAACTCCTTCAGCGCTTCAAGCTGCTGTGCCCTGGACAAGGAGCTAGGCCGTCCCTGAGCGACGCCGCGTTCCCGCGCGGCGCTCACTGCTTCGCGCGCGCGAATCTGGCGCGTGAAGCGTTCCAGGTCTTGCGCAAGTTGCAACGCTCGCAGGAAAGCGCCGCCGTGGCCCGCGCCGATGTCCTCGTTGCCGTAGTCGAGACACACCACCGAAACCTGCCGCGACTCCAGGTGGCCGAGCGTGGAAATGACTTCCCCGATGGTATTGCCCAGTCCCCAGAGTTTCGTCGTGATGAAGGTATCGCCTGCTTGCAGCCGCCGCAACGCACGTTGAAACGCGGGGCGCGAACCCATCGGCGTGGCGCAACTGCATTGCTCGACGAAGACCGCGCTCATCTCCACGAGATAGCCGGCGGCGTCGATATCGAACAGCGCGCGTTCGTGACTTGACACGCCCTCGGTATCCTCCAGGACGTACACGACGATTCCCAATTTGCTGTGCTCCTTATCGTATCGGTCGATTCCGGTCCGCAAAAAATGCGCGCTTCGCCGCCAGGGAGCGACTGGCTGACGGAGGATTCTTCCGACTCGCCCGAAGCGGATTGCTGATTGAATGCGGTGTACCGATGCGGACGCCACGTGCCGCTCTCGCGTGAGCGCTTCGTGGCATGCGTCATACCGTTCGAAATAGCAAGGTCTACTCCCGAACGCCTCCCTGGCGACGACGCAGTTGCTTTGTCCTGGACATGACGACGCCTCGCCAAGACATAGCCGATGCGATACCGGCCCTCGGCGCTTCGGGGCAGACCATTAGAGGAGCACGGAAGACGGCCACGGCTTCACGATGGAAGGACACTGACATTCAGCATAGACGAACGATGGGCTTTGAACGTCAGGAAGAACCAGAACAGTCGCATCGACACGCGATGCGACTGCGGGCGCTCAGAGTTCGGGCCGCACGAGATCGGCGCTGACGACTTCATCGCCGCGCCGCTGCGCCGCTTCGATCGCGGCTGCCTTCGTGGGATAGGGGCCGATGGTATCGGCGCCATCGAATGGAAAAAGAAGCCGTCCGTCCGTTTTGCGGACGACTTTCAGCGTGCCGTAATAGCCACTCGCGCTCGTGCCGCGATAAGAAGCGTAGATATGGAAATCGTCCTCGGTCGCGCCGGGAGCAGGCGGGACTCTACGCGTGGGGAACAACACGAGCTTCGGGCGTCTTCCGCTAACATGGGTCATGCATTCGCTCCAGTAAAACAGTCCAGTAGAAGCTATTTTGCGCGGCGCGCCGGCATGCTGCGCTGTACGTAACACGGGACTTACGAACACCGCTTCCCTGTCATGCCGGCCGTCTCCGGCCACGGAGTGACCGATCCATTCCGCGAATGTCGTTGCCGCCACATGCGTCGCCGGGGGACGGACGCGTCGGTCCGGGTCGCCGGCAAGCGCGAGCGCAAGAGAGGGAAGCGAGCAGCATCACGGATGCGCGACAGGGGCAACGCGCGCGTTTGGCTTGGGACGCCGATGAGGGAGCGGCGACGGCCACGCCGCCCGGGGACACCGGAGCGGCCGTCAGCGAACCGCCATCAGACGCGCATGAGCGCGATTCAGACGCCTATCCACCCCGCCGGGCGTTTGTCGGTAAAGGCTGCAACGCCTTCGTGAAAGTCCTCGCTGCCGTAGCGCTGACGCACGAGGTCATCGCCTTGCAGCGGCAGCGCAGCGAGCATGGGCGACATGGATTGCTTGCTGACGCGCATCGTGATGGGCGCGTTGTGCGCGTCAGCGCGATCGAAGACCACATGCGCGGCCGCACCATCGATCGTCAATCGAACTTCGCCTTGCGCGGTGTGGCCGTTGTCGTTGTCGTTCTCGTTCATCCGCCGCGTCTCCTCGTGTTTTCGATCAGACGCTCAGCCGATGCGCGCCGCCACCGCTTCGCCGACTTCCGTCGTGCCCGCCTTGCCGCCGAGGTCGCCCGTATGCGGGCCGTCCTTCAGCACGGCGGTGATCGCATCGAGTATCGCGTCGTGCGCCTCGCGTTCGCCGAGGAAGTCGAGCATCATCGCGGCGGACCAGATCATCGCGATGGGATTGGCGATGCCCTTGCCCGCGATATCCGGCGCGGACCCATGCACCGGCTCGAACAGCGAAGGAAAGCGGCGCTCGGGATTCATGTTCGCCGATGGCGCGATGCCGATGGTCCCCGTGCAGGCCGGTCCCAGATCGGAAAGAATGTCGCCGAACAGATTCGTCGCGACGACGACATCGAAGCGGTCCGGGCTCAGCACGAAGCGCGCACTGAGGATATCGATGTGCTGCTTGTCCCACGTCACGTCCGGATACTGCGCGGCCATTTCGGCGGCGCGCGCGTCCCACCACGGCATGCTGATCGAGATGCCGTTGCTCTTCGTGGCCACCGTGAGCTTCTTCTCGCGCTGCTGCGCCAGATCGAATGCGAACTTCAGCACGCGCTCCGCGCCCTTGCGCGTGAAGATGGATGTCTGCGACACGAACTCGCGCTCGGTGCCTTCGAAGGACACGCCGCCGACCGACGAATACTCGCCTTCCGTGTTCTCGCGCACGATCATGAAGTCGATATCGCCCGCCTTGCGATTCGCGAGCGGCGAAGGCACGCCATCGAAAAGACGCGCAGGGCGCAGATTGATGTACTGGTCGAACTCGCGGCGAAACTTGAGCAGCGAGCCCCACAGGGAAATGTGGTCGGGCACCTTGTCGGGCCAGCCCACTGCGCCGAAAAGAATGGCGTCGCATTGCTGAAGCCGGCTCTTCCAGTCGTCGGGCATCATCTGGCCGTGCGCGAGATAGTAATCGCAGCTCGCCCAGTCGATATGGTCGTATTCCAGCGCGATACCAAAGCGCCTGGCCGCGGCGTCGAGCGCGCGCAGGCCCTCGGGCATCACTTCCACACCGATGCCGTCGCCCGGAATCACCGCGATGCGATACGCTTCTTTGCTCATTGCAGACCGTCTCCTCGTTCGTAAGTATGCGTTCGACGCGAGTCATTCTATAGGCTTGCCGGCTGGCTCATGCCCAGCCTTCGAGCCGCAACGTGGATCGCACGAGCCGCTGCTCTTCCTGCTCGATCTCCGCAAAACGCTCGCGCACACTGCGGATATGCTGGCTCGCGGCGCGGCGCGCCTGCTCGGGCAAGTGTCCCGTCACCGCGTTATAGAGCCGCGCGTGCTGCCGGTCGATCACGCGTTTGTGCTGCTCGCGGTGATAGAGATTGTTCACGGACGCGAACACCGAACTCAGCATCAGGTCGTTGAGAATGCCGAGCGTATGCACCAGCACGGGATTGTGCGAAGCCTCGCAGATCGCGAGATGGAACGCGTGATCGAGCCGCGCATGGGTGCTCGCATCCGTTTCCTTCGCTTGCGCGGCCATCATCTCTTCGTAGCGCCGCCTGATGAGAATGTGATCGGCCGGCGTGCCGCGCATGGCCGCGAGACGCGCCGATTCCGCTTCGATCATCTCCCGCACTTCGAGCAGGTCGTAAAGCGTGCGCGGTTGCGAGCCGAGTAGATGCATCATCGGCGTCTGAGCAGGCTCGACCGTCAGCTTCGCAACGAACGAGCCCTTTCCATGCGATGTCTCGATCAAGCCGCGCGCGCGCAGGATTCGCAGCCCTTCGCGCAGCGCCGTGCGCGACACGCCGAGCTTCTCGGTCAAGCGACGCTCCGAAGGCAGCGTCTGCCCTTCTTTCAACACGCCATCGACGATAAGGCGCTCCACGCGCTCGACGACCACATCCGCGAGTTTGCGCTTGTCCGGTTCCATGCCGTCCACCTCTCTTTCGTCACTGGTATGACCAGCGATGATAGTAACACCGTGCGCGCGGCGCCAACCCTTGTCGGCAGGCGTTTTCTTCAGCTACGGCCGCTTGTCCGCATGCTGCGCTGCAAATAAACTGGTCATACCAGTGCGAAAAGCATCGACAAGGGCGCGCTCGGGCCGCAAGAATGCGCAACACCTGCAATCGAGACAGGCGTCGATATGAACGCCGTCGGCACGGAGACACCGCATGACCTACGCCTACGACGAAAGAATCGACGGCCCGCTGCGCGATCACGACAAAGCCGCGATCGTCCGCGATTTACGGGCGCTTCTGCCCGACCTCCAGCTTCTGCACGATCAGGAAGACCTGCGCCCGTTCGAATGCGACGGCCTTTCCGCGTATCGCATCACGCCGATGCTCGTCGCGCTGCCCGGCGCCGTCGATGAAGTCGAAGCGCTGCTCGAATACGCGTCGGCACATCACATTCCGGTGGTCGCGCGGGGCGCGGGCACCGGGCTTTCGGGCGGCGCGCTGCCCCTCGAGAAAGGCATCCTGCTCGTGATGGCGCGTTTCAACCGCATCCTCGAGATCGATGCCGAAGCCGGCATCGCGCGCGTGCAGCCCGGCGTGCGCAACCTCGCGATATCGCAGGCCGCCGCGCCGCATGGCCTGTACTACGCGCCCGATCCGTCGTCGCAGATCGCGTGCTCGATCGGCGGCAACGTCGCGGAGAATGCGGGCGGCGTGCATTGCCTCAAGTACGGCCTCACGGTCCACAATATCCTGAAGGTCGATATCGTCACCATCGACGGCGAGCGCGTGACGCTCGGCTCCGAGGCGCTCGATTCGCCCGGCTTCGATCTGCTCGCGCTCATCACGGGCTCCGAAGGCATGCTCGGCGTGGTGGTCGAAGTCACGGTCAAGCTGCTGACCAAGCCGCAGAGCGCGAAAGTGCTGCTCGCGAGCTTCGACGATATCGAGCGCGCCGGCGATGCGGTCGCGCAGATCATCGCGGCGGGCGTCATTCCCGGCGGCCTCGAAATGATGGACAACCTCGCGATCCGCGCCGCCGAGGACTTCATTCACGCGGGCTATCCCGTCGATGCCGAAGCGCTGCTGCTCTGCGAAGTCGACGGCGTCGAGTCCGACGTGCAGGAAGACTGCGAGCGCGTGGAAGCGCTGCTGCGCGCGGCGGGCGCAACGGACATCCGGCTCGCGGCGAACGAAGCGGAACGCCAGCGCTTCTGGGCCGGCCGCAAGAACGCGTTCCCGGCGGTCGGCCGTATCTCGCCCGATTACTACTGCATGGACGGCACCATTCCACGCCGCGAACTGTCGCGCGTGCTGCGGGGCATCGCGGCGTTATCGCAGGAATATGGGCTGCAAGTGGCGAACGTGTTCCATGCGGGCGACGGCAACATGCATCCGCTGATTCTCTTCGACGCCAACGCGCCCGGCGAAACGGAGCGCGCCGAGACCATCGGCGCACGCATCCTCGAACTGTGCGTCGAAGTGGGCGGCAGCATCACCGGCGAACATGGCGTGGGCCGCGAGAAGATCAATCAGATGTGCGCGCAATTCAACGCAGACGAGCTCACCTTCTTTCACGCGGTCAAGGCGGCATTCGACGCCCACGGCCTGCTCAATCCGGGCAAGAACGTGCCGACGCTGCACCGCTGCGCTGAATTCGGCGCGATGCACGTGCATCACGGCGCACTGCCCTTCCCCGAACTGGAGCGGTTCTGATGCGGCGCGACCCCTTATCTTTCGATGACAGCGCGCGCCTCGCCGACGAGGTTCGACAAGCGATTGCGCGCCACGAGCCGATCTCGATACGCGGCGCGAACACCAAAGCGTTCCTCGGCCGTCCTGTGAACACGGGGGCGCGCGAGATCGATACACGCACGCATCGCGGCATCGTCAGTTACGACCCGAGCGAACTCGTGATCACCGCGCGCGCCGGCACGCCGCTCGCCGAACTCAACGCGGCGCTCGACGAAGCGGGCCAGATGCTGCCGTGCGAGCCGCCGACGTATGACGGGCTGGCGACCATCGGCGGCGCGGTGGCGAGCGGGCTCGCGGGACCGCGCCGGCCGTGGGCAGGCTCCGTGCGCGACTTCGTGCTCGGCTGCCGCGTCATCACCGGTGAAGGCAAGCACCTGCGCTTCGGCGGCCAGGTGATGAAAAACGTCGCCGGCTTCGATGTATCGCGGCTGATGAGCGGCAGTTTCGGATGCCTCGGCCTCATCACCGAAGTGTCGTTGAAGGTGCTGCCCAAGCCGCGCGCATCCGCGAGTCTCGTCATCGCGATGGACGCGAGCGAAGCGATGCGCGAGCTGTCGGCATGGCGGCGCGCGGCGCTGCCCGTGACCGGCGCATGCTTCGTCGATCAGGCGCTGCACGTGCGGCTCGAAGGCGGCACGGGATCGGTGCGCGCGGCGGTCGATCGCATCGGCGGCAATGTGCTCGATATGCGCTTCTGGGACGATCTGCGCGAGCAACGTCTCGGCTTCTTCGACGATCCGCGCACGCTCTGGCGTTTGTCGCTGCCGAATGCGACACCGCTCGTG
The DNA here is from genome assembly GCF_031450805.1 of Caballeronia sp. LZ016. NCBI lineage: Bacteria > Pseudomonadati > Pseudomonadota > Betaproteobacteria > Burkholderiales > Burkholderiaceae > Caballeronia > Caballeronia sp. LZ016. The sequence continues at coordinate 639,789 of NZ_JARTVY010000005.1, read as the reverse complement.
GACCTGCCCGGCGCGGTACTGCTCGACTGGGCCGGCGCGCAACGCTGGCTCAAGAGCGATGCTCAGGTCCCCGACATCCGCGCCATCGCGAACGCGGCGGGCGGACATGCCACGTGCTTCACGGAGCACGGCAGCGGGGAGCCGTTCCATCCGCTTCCCGCGCCGCTCATGCGCCTGCACGAGCAACTGAAGGCACGCCTCGATCCGCACCGCATCTTCAATCCGGGGCGCATGTACGCCGCGTATTGATTCGCCATCCGAATCGCTTTATCGACTCATCGACATGCAAACGAATCTCAGCGATCAGGCTCTAACGCTGCCGCGCGCGAAAGAAGCGGAGGACATTCTCCGTTCGTGCGTGCATTGCGGCTTCTGCAACGCGACGTGTCCGACCTATCAACTGCTCGGCAATGAACTCGACGGTCCGCGCGGGCGCATCTATCTCATCAAGCAGATGCTCGAAGGCCAGCCCGCCAGCGACAAGACGCAACTGCATCTGGACCGCTGCCTCACGTGCCGCAACTGCGAAACGACGTGTCCGTCCGGCGTGAAGTATCACGCGCTGCTGGATATCGGCCGCGACATGCTGGAAGCGCGCGTCGAGCGTCCCATGAGCGAGCGCGTGATGCGCGCGGGGTTGCGCAAGGTCATCACGCGTCCGCGCACGTTCGGCGCATTGCTTGCGGCCGGCCGCCTGATGCGCGGCGCATTGCCCGCGAAGATCGGCGACAAGATTCCGCGCGAAGCCGCACGCGCAACGCCGCGCCCGCCGATGCGTCATGCGCGGCGCATGCTCATGCTCGAAGGCTGCGCGCAACGCTCGTTGTCGCCGAACACGAATGCGGCGACAGCGCGGGTGCTCGACCGTCTCGGCATCGGCATCGAGCCGGCGCACGAAGCGGGCTGCTGCGGCGCGGTCGACTATCATCTCAACGCGCAGGACGCGGGACTGGACCGCGCACGGCGCAACATCGACGCCTGGTGGCCGAAGATCGAAGCCGGCGCGGAAGCGATCATCCAGACGGCAAGCGGTTGCGGCGCGTTCATCAAGGAATACGGCCATCTGCTGCGCAACGATCCCGCCTATGCCGCCAAAGCGGCTCGCGTGAGCGAACTGGCGCGTGATATCGGCGAAGTGCTCGCCGCATTGCCGCTCGAACATTTGCGTGTGAAGGCGGACCAGCGCGTGGCGTTTCATTGTCCTTGCACGCTTCAACACGCGCAAAAGCTCGGCGGATCGGTGGAAGCGATACTGAGCCGTCTGGGCTTCCCGCTGACCTCCGTGCCCGATCCGCACCTGTGCTGCGGATCGGCGGGAACGTACGCCTTCACGCAGCCCGAGCTTTCGCGCAAGCTGCGCGACAACAAGCTCGATGCGCTCGAAAGCGGGCAGCCGGATATCATCGCGACCGCGAACATCGGCTGCCAGACGCATCTCGGCGGCGCGGGGCGCACGGCGGTGCGCCACTGGATCGAGATCGTCGACGAGGCCATCGCGTAAGCGCACATCATTCATAACGAGACTGGAGACACACACCGTGGCAAGCAACACCTATCCCGACAGCAACGCGCGCGATTATGCGGCACTCGAAGCGCGCGCCTATTCGAAAGCCGCATGGCGGCTTTTGCCCTTCCTCTTTTTCTGCTACGTCGCGGCGTACCTCGATCGCGTGAACGTCGGCTTCGCCAAGCTGCAGATGCTCAACGACCTGTCGTTCAGCGAGACCGTGTATGGTCTCGGCGCGGGCATCTTTTTTATTGGCTATTTTCTTTTCGAAGTCCCAAGCAATATCATCATGCATCGCGTCGGCGCGCGAGTCTGGATCGCGCGGATCATGATCACGTGGGCCGTCATCTCCGCCGCATCCCTTTTCGTCAAGACACCGACGATGTTCTACGTGATGCGCTTCTTGCTCGGCGTCGCCGAGGCGGGCTTCTTCCCCGGCATCGTGCTTTATCTCACCTACTGGTTCCCGGCCGCGCGGCGCTCGCGCATGAATGCCCTCTTCATGATGGGCATTCCGGTGGCGGGCGTGGTCGGCGGGCCGCTGTCGGGATGGATCATGGCCGCGTTTCAGGGCGTGGGCGGCTGGTCGAACTGGCAGTGGCTGTTCCTGCTCGAAGCGATTCCTTCCGCCGTGCTCGGCGTCGTCACGCTGTTTTGCCTGCCGAACAACATTCGCGCGGCGAAGTGGCTCACGGAAGAAGAAAAGCGCGTGCTCGAAGCGAACATTCAGCGCGACGATGCCGGCAAGACGCACGAAGCGCTCGGCAAGGTCTTCACCGATCTGCGCATCTGGAAGATGGCCATCATCTACTTCTGCTGCATGATGGGCCTCTATGGCATCAGCTTCTATTTGCCGACGCTCGTCAAGGCGACGGGGGTGCAAAGCGCGCTGCAAGTCGGCCTGCTGACGGCCATTCCGTATGCGGTCGCAGTGGCGAGCATGTTCTTTGTTGCGCGCAGTTCGGACCGCACCAACGAACGCCGCTGGCACTTCGCGATTCCCGCCGCGCTCGCGGGCATCGGACTCTATGTCAGCACGCAACTCACCGGCAACATCCCCCTTGCGATGCTCGCGCTCACCGTGGGCACCGCCGGCATGCTGGCGACGATGCCCGTCTTCTGGACCTACCCGAGCGCGATCCTCGCGGGCGGTTCGGCAGCGGCGGCCATCGGCATGATCAATTCGGTCGGCAACCTCGCGGGCTTCGTCAGCGCATCCATCATCGGCTGGCTGAAGGACGTGACGCATAGCACGAACGCAGGCATCTATTGCGTGTCGGGCGCGCTCATCTTCGGCGCGGTGCTCGCGTTGCTGCAAACGCGGCAGGCCGCGCGTGCTTCGGAGCGTCTCGCCGGATAACGCCTGACGCTTCATACTTACCGCGCCGCCTTCATGGGCGGCGCGTTCATTTTCAACTCTCAACGAGCGAAGCGCATGAAAAGCAAACCGATCCTCGGCATCGCCGAAACGACACGTATTCTCGACGCCGCGCGCGCCGAAGCGGAAAAGAACGGCTGGGCGGTAACGATCGCCGTGACCGACGACGGCGGTCATCCGCTCGGCCTGTTGCGCCTCGACGGCTGCGCGCCCATCGGCGCGTATATCGCCACCGAGAAAGCACGCACGGCCGCGCTCGGCCGGCGTGAATCGAAGCAATACGAAGACATGATCAACAACGGCCGCACCGCGTTCCTGAGTGCGCCGCTTGTCGGGACGCTCGAAGGCGGCGTGCCGGTCGTGGCGGATGGCGCGGTGATCGGCGCAGTGGGCGTATCGGGCGTCAAGGCCGATCAGGACGCGCAGGTGGCCAAGGCGGGAGCAGGCGCGCTGCAGTGAACGGCGTGCGGTGGCATGGCGGATGCGGAGCATCTCTGCCGCATGCGCGGTAACGATCCCTGTCGAATCGACAGGCGTGTCAGCCACCTATCGTCAGAACAAATGAGCTTCGCGCGCAGAGCGACCTGGGCCGCATCGATAAGCGACCTCCAGTTCGCCGAAAACGACACCGTCCCTATCGCATTGCTGGTTCGGCAACGCAATGCGTTAGCCGTCATGCACGATGCTTTTCAGGGCGAGCGTTCCATCGCGCGACTGCTCGACGCCGCCGTGCAATGCGCGGCAGCAGGCTGCAATGCGCCGATGGCCAAGGTGCTGGAACTCCGGCACTCCGACAATTTCCTCATCGTCAAGGCGCAATACGGCCTTGACGCATCGGTCATCGGACGCGACGCGGGCACCGCCGAAGCCGGCAATCCACCGGGACAGGCGTTGATCACCGCCCGGCCCGTCGTCGTGGCGGATGTCATGAAGGAACGCGGCGACACCGTGCCGGATCTTCTGCGCGAATGCTCCGTTGTCACGACGATCAACCTTCCGCTCATCGCCGCCGAGGGCGCGTACGGCATCCTTGAAGTCGATTACGACACCGTGCATGCCGTCGATGCGTCCCACGTATCGTTCCTCGCATCCGTTGCCGCGATCCTCGCTGACGGCATCGAATCCCGGCAGCAGCGCGAAGCGTTGATCGAGGACCGCGATGCGAAGGTCACGCTCTTGCGGGAGCAGCAGCATCGCATCCGCAACAACTTCCAGATGATCGCCGCGCTGCTTGCGCAGAAGGCGATGAATTCGCAGGACCCGTCCGTGCAGAAGGCTTATCACGATGTCGAGCGGCGCGTGTTCGCGATGGCATCGCTCTACGATCACCTGCTCGGGCTGGGCGAGCACGGCGAATCGGTGGACCCCGGCGTGTACCTCGAGTCGATGTGCGCGAGCTTCGACGGCTTCTACGACTTCGCGGGCCATCACATCACGCTCGCGCGATCCATCGAGCAAGGCGCGGTGATGCTCGGCATCGATACCTGCACGGCCATCGGCACCGTGGTCAACGAGCTTGTCGCGAACGCCGTCGAGCACGCGTTCAACGGCGCGGCGGGCGAGATTCGCATCTCGATGCATCGCACATCACGGGCGCTGATCGTCGAAGTGCGCGACAACGGCAGCGGCTATGCGGCTGGCGCGACCGAAGGCACCGGGCTTGCAACTGCACGGCGTCTGATCGGCAACATAGGCGGCGAACTCGCGGTCGAAACGCAAGCGGGCGCCGGAACCCGATGGCTGCTGTCGGTGACGCTGCCGTCCTGAAGTTCGCTTAGGCATCCTTCTTCAAACTTCCACACTGGCGGAACGCCGATTGCGCTAACCTGCGGCACGTTCCCGCTGTCTTCCCTCATCCCAAGGACACATCCGTCGATGGACGCACGCCTCTTCCGCCTCGCGCGCCTGCATTCCTTCTTGCCTCTCGCAGGCGCGACGCTGATGCTGGGCGTCGCCATGTCGTTCACCGCGCCTTACCTGTCGCTTTTCAGCGTGCAGGAGGCCGGCATGACGCCGCTTCAGCTCGGGCTTTTCATGACGCTCATCGCGGCGAGCGGCGTTCTCGCGAGCGCGCTGGCGGGAAAATGGACCGACAGGCACGGGCGTCATCGCATGCTGCTCATGAGCGCGCTGATCGCATCGTCGCTCGGCTTTCTGTTGCTGTGCCTGTTGCGCAGTTACGCGTCGCTGCTCGTGATCGGCATCGTGTTTCTCGGTGTCGGCAGTTCGGCGATGTCTCTCGTGTTCTCGTTCGCACGCGTCGCGCTGCCGGTCACGAGCCATGCCGAACGATCGCTCGCGCTCGCGACGCTGCGCACCGTGCTCTCGATGGCCTGGGTGTTCGGGCCATCGGTCGGCGCTCTGGTTCTGGCCGGGGCCGGTTTTCACGGGCTTTTCGTGTTTGCCGCGGTATCGTTCGCGGCGTGTTCGGTCATCGTATGGCGCATGAAGGATGCAGCGCGAATCTCCGCGTCCGCCGAGCCGCATTACGCGGGCGATCCGGCATCGTCGCTCGAAGTGACGACGATGACCGAGCACGCGCATCCCGCCGAGCCGCATCCGGAAATGGAAGGCACGCGCGCCCAGATATGGCGGGCGGCCATTGCGCTGACGCTCATCGGCCTCGCGGCGAATGCCACGATGATCGTGCTGCCGCTCTATGTCGTGCAGGGATTGCGCGGCACGCAGATCGACGTATCGATCATGCTGGGTCTCGGCGCATTCCTCGAGATCCCGATGATGCTCGCGCTCGGCGCGCGTGGTGCGCGCCTCGACAAGCAGCGCTGGCTTGCCGCATGCGCCGTCGTGCACGTCGTCTATTTCGTTGCGGTGAGCGCATCGCAGACGGTGCATCTTCTCATCCCGATGCAGGCCTTCAATGCGTTCGTCGTCGCGGTGACTTCGTGCCTCGGCATGGTCTATATCCAGGACATGATGCCGCGCAACCCCGGCGCGGCGACGGCGCTTTTCTTCAACGCATCGCGCGTCGGCTCCATTCTGTCGGGCGTCCTGTCGGGCGCACTCGTCGCTGCAATGGGCTATCGGATCACATTCCTCGCTTGCGGCGGCCTTGCGCTCGGCGCGTTCGTCCTGTTCGCCAATCCGCCGTTCAAGTCGATGGCGCTGCAATTGCGCGGCTGGTGGACGCAATGGCGGCAGCCCGCGCGATGAGCACGCGGCGCCGCCTTGTCATTCTCCCTTGACGGAGGCGGCGCCGTCATCGTTGCTGCCGCCTTCCTGCCGCTGCGATTGAGCGCCTTCCGCGCCGCCGATCGTATCGTCCTCGCTCGATAACTCGACGAGTCCTTCTTCCTTCTTGATGTCCGACGTTTCGACGGCCGTCGGCTTGCCCGGCCCCGATGGGCTGTTCGCGTGTCTTGCCATGACTGACTCCGTTTGCTGAGTAGCGCAGGCGCTGCCTGGAGACGCGCCTCGCTTCGACGTTCGATGGGTTATCGCCCAGGCGAGCATCCTCGCCGCAATGGCTATGCCCACGCCGCCGGCGCTTTCGGGCACACGGCATGCGGGCGGAGTCGGTCCCGACCGACGGAGCGCAAGGTCATCGCATGCCGCACTTCCCGCGCACGACCGAATTCGACAGCACGCTTGCGCTACTGCGCGAAGGGTATCGCTTCATCCCGAGCCGCTGCGAAGCGTTGGGCGCACCGGGTTTCGAAGCGCGCATGATGTTGCGGCACGTGATCTGTGTCAGCGGCGCGGACGCCGCGCGCATGTTCTATACGCCCGAACGCTTCACGCGCCGCGGGGCGATCCCGCCGCTGACGCTGACGCTGCTGCAGGACATCGGCAGCGTGCAGACGCTCGACGGCGCGGCGCATCATCGGCGCAAGGCAATGTTCATGGCGATGATGACGCGCGAGGCCATCGCCCGATACGACGCCTGCATGACCGACGCGTGGCACCGGAGCATGCACCGCTGGCAGGGCGCGGGCCGCATCGTGCTCGCGCGCGAAGTGCCTCGCGTGCTGTGCGAGGCCGCGTGCGAGTGGACCGGCGTGCCGCGCGCCCGCTGCGATTTCGATTCGCTGACGCACGAGCTGACCGCCATGTTCGATTCCTCCGGCTCGGTCGGCCCGAAGAACTGGCGCGCTCAATTGCTGCGCGCGAGGACGGAGCGCTGGGCGCGGCGCATTTTCGATGACGTGCGCTCCGGCACGCTCGCGGTGGACGCGCAAAGCCCCGTCGCGATCATCGCTTCGCATCTCGACGCGGACGGTGCGTTGCTGCCGGCGAAAGTCGCGGCGAACGAGCTCATCAACCTGCTGCGCCCGACCGTGGCGATCGAGCGCTTCATCGTCTATGCGGCGCTCGCGCTGTATCGATGGCCGGCGCACCGGGCAGCCGTCGCCACGAACGCCGATGCCGCGTTGCAATTCGTGCAGGAAGTGCGGCGCTACTTCCCGTTCTTTCCGGCGGTCGGCGGGCGCGCGCTCACGCCGTTCGAATGGCAGGGCCGAGCGTTCGCGCCGGGCGAATGGGTGTTGCTCGATCTCTACGGCACCAATCGCGATCCCCACGCCTGGGAGCGCCCCGACGACTTCGATCCGGCGCGGTTCCGCAACTGGCGCGACGACGGCTTCGCGCTCGTCCCGCAAGGCGGCGGCGTCTTCGATACCGGCCATCGCTGCGCGGGCGAATGGGCCACCATCGCACTGCTCAGGCGCGCCGCGCAGATACTGGCGGGCGAAATGGAGTACGCGGTGCCGGAACAGGACTTGTCGATCGACCTGTCGCGCATGCCGGCGATACCCGCGAGCGGCTTCGTGATGGAGCGCGTGCGGCGGACGCCGTGAATCCGTCGATCGTTCTGCTCAGGGCGACGGCCATTCCCGGCACGCCTGGCCGCGTGGTGCTCGTCATCGGCAATCAGGGCGATGCGCGCGCCGAAATCGTCCGCAGCATCTTCGAGCTGAAGCGCGCATACCCCGGTTCGCCGCACGCGTTGCCGCGAGCGAGCTGGGGCTATCCGGTGACATCCGTCATCGTCGAAGGCACGGTGCTCGACGCCCGCGCGGAGCTGTGGTCTTCGTTCGACGGCGACATCCACACGACGTTCGGCGGCGGCATTTCAGCCGAGGCCCCGGCTCCTGATGGCGCGCAGTCGTATCTCGCCGGCCGTGTGCTTTATCGGCGAGCGCGGGGCGAACTCTTCGAGACTGCGTTCTATCGAAGACTGAGTTACCCGGACTTGTCGTTTCGGGTCATCGACGCACACGATCACGCGCTCAACTATTGCGGCAGAATCGTCGTTGCAAGCGAGTTCGACGACGATGCGCCGTAGCGTCAGAACCTGCGGCGTGGCATGACGAATGCACCGGTTGCGCCTGCTCCACTCATCCTGAGGACGACAGAGAATGTCAGACACCCCCAGCAAGCCCGACGCTCAGGCGGAAGTCCCGATGGAGGGCGAACTGCTCGAACAACGGATTCGCACGCTTGCGTATTACATGTGGGAAGCGGAAGGCAGGCAGCCGGACCGCGCGGACGAGTATTACCATCGCGCGCGCCAGCAGTTGATCGCGGAATCGGGCCTCGCCGACGCGAACGACAATGCGTCCGACGAACGTTCGGACGGCGCTAAGCGCCGGAAAAAGCGGGCGCTCTAGCGGTGCGCCTCGTGCGTCGGCGACGGATGCGCCGCCACTTCGTCTCGATGCGCCGGCATCGCACGTTCGAGCCGGTTGCCGCCCAGCGATTTCGCGCGATACAGCGCCTGATCCGCCGAGGCGAGCAATACGCCGAGCGACGGCGCGTGCGTGTCGGACACCGCGAGCCCGATGCTCGCCGTCGCGCGAATGACGGCGCCATCCGCGCCCTGCACGGCGGCCTCCGCGAAACGGCGAACGACGGATTCGCCCGCTGCCTGCCCCCTGACGCCGTCATGGTCGTGCAGGACAGCGGCAAACTCCTCACCGCCGATGCGCGCGAGCGTGGCGTGCGGTCCCAGCACGTTGCGGGCGATCGTCGCGAATGATTTGAGCACATCGTCGCCGGCCTGATGCCCGTGCCGGTCGTTGATCGCCTTGAAGTGGTCGAGGTCGACCGCGAGGACCGCGACAGGCCGCGAAGCGCCGACATCGCGAACGATTCGCGCGCCTTCCTCGAAGAACCATCGGCGGTTGCCGACGCCCGTCAGATAGTCCGTATTCGATTCGTGCACGAGCTGGCCGTGCGATTCATCGCGCACGAGGCGCAGGAGCGTCATCGGCAGCACGACGGAATAGAGAACGCCCTCGTACATCGTGATCTTGCCGACGACGAGCAGCACGCCATGCCCGAACGACGTGACGAGCCACGGCAGAACGAAGGCGCGCGCGGCATAGAACAACGCGTGAGCGCCGGAGACGAGCGCCGCGATGCGCCTCGCCTGCAGCCCCGTGCCGCCGCTCCTGATCAGCAGTTCGCGCGACGTCAGCGCGCAGGCAATCGCAATGGGAACCGCGCTCGCATAGCTCCAGATGAGTTCGAGCCATCGGCCGCCGCCGAGCGCCCACGTGAGCGCGAGCGCGACGAGAATGCCGGCGGACGCGCGCCCGTGCTGCCGTCCGTTCAACGATGCGACGCCGTGCAGTATCAGCAGATAGCCGCTGACGATGATGAGGTTGCTCGTCGCCGCGCCCCACGCGCCGGGCAAATCGCGGCGAAAGGACGCCGCCGCGCAGCCGAGCGCGAGCGTCGCATAGCCCGCCGCCAGAATCCTGAGTTGCCTGCTGCGCGCGGGATGCGTCCGATGCTCCCAGAACGTCATCGCCGAACTGGCGAGAAGCGTTCCGATAGCAAGGAAATAGAGGGTAATAAGGTCGACATGCACTCGCTTGCCTGCTTCATTCTGAATTGACGCTTCGCATATGGCCACGCATATGGCCAGTTAACGGCTAATACGCGAAAGTCTTGAACCGCCGCGCATGTCGCAAACCGGCCTACCGCACATGCGGCGTCAGCGCGGCGAGCCAGCACGCGACCGCCACCGCGCCGCCATCCGGAATGCCGACCGCCCGCGCGCCCAGATAGCTCGCGCGGCCGGCCCGCGGCGTCATTGCCGCCGTTGCCTGCGCGCCTTCTTCCGCGGCGGCGACGGCGGCGGACCAGGCGTCGCCGGCGCCACGGCCTGCGTTCAGCGCGTTGTCGAACGCGGATACGGCGGGCAGCAAGGCATCGAGCATCGTGCGATCGCCGGCCTTCGCGCCACCGAGTTCACCGATCGCGTCCACCGCATGGGCGAACGCCGCCGCCCAGTCCTTCGCCGCGGGACGTTCGATGCCCGCGAGATGCCGCGATGCGCGCATCAGCGCCGTCGCATAGAACGGGCCGGAGCTGCCCGCGATCGCCCGGCGTAACGCCGCCCCGAGCGCGGCGAGCGCGCCGTCGGGCGTTTCGAGCGCAGCGTCGGGGACATCGCGGATTGCGTGAGCCGCGCGCGTCATGCTGACGCCGAGATCGCCGTCGCCGGCCTGCGAATCCAGATCCGTCAGCGTAGGCTCGTTGGCGATGAGCGCATCCGCGACGGCGTGCAACGCGGGCGCGATGCGCCGCGCCCAGCCGCCTCCCGGCATGCTCTGGACGACCGCGCCCGCGACGGGCGGCGGCATCGGCACGTCGAGTCGAATGTCGCCGTTCACCGCGCCGCCGCCGGGCCACGCGCGGGCGTCGGTCGGCGCGTCGAGCAAGTCGAGCGTGGCGTCGTCCACACGCAGCAGGGAGATCGAACAGCCGGGCATGTTCAGCGCCGAGAGCAGCGTGCCGGACCACGCGCGGACCACGTGAATGTCGCGGCGCGCAAGAGTGTCGAAGGCCGCGCGCAGCACGATGTCGAGTTCCATTTGCGGCGTCGCGCCGAGGCCGTTCACGAGCAGCGCGACGCGTTCGCCCGCATCGAGCGCCATGTCGTCGACGATGTTCGTTATCAGCACGTCGGAGAGCGCATCGGCGGGCTTGGGCGCGGTGCGCTCGACGCCCTTTTCTCCGTGGATGCCGAGGCCGAGCTCGATTTCATCGTCCGCGAGCGTGAAGCCCGAACGGTCCGCGCCGGGCAGCGTGCAGCCGTCGAGCGCGACGCCCATCGTGCCGAGCTTCGCCGCCGCCTGCCGCGCGATGCGCGCAACGTCGTCCAGCGCGAGACCGCGCGCCGCCGCCGCGCCCGTGATCTTGTGAACCAGCACGGTGCCCGCGATGCCGCGCCGCTGGCTGCGATCCGCCTGCCTGCGCAGCGCGACATCGTCCGCGACGACGACCACTTCGACCGGGATGCCTTCCGCCCGCGCGATCTCCGCCGCGAGCCCGAAGTTCAGGCGATCGCCCGTGTAATTCTTGACGATGAGCACGGCCCCGCGCGGGCCGGCTGTCGCGCGGATAGCGGCGAGCACCGCATCCGTCGATGGCGACGTGAAGACTTCGCCGCATACCGCTGCGCTCAACATGCCGTGGCCCACATAGCCGCCGTGCGCCGGTTCGTGTCCGCTGCCGCCGCCGGAGATGATCGCGACGGGGCGATCCGCCGCGTCCGGTTCGGGCCGCCGCACGAGCACGTTTTCATCGCCGAGAATGGCGACGTGCGGCGCTTGACGCGCGATCCCTTCGAGCATGTCGCGCACGACGCGGGCCGGACTGTTGATGAGCTTCTTCACGGGGGCGGTCTCCTGGGCGATGGTCCGCCTCAAGGGTAAAGCATTTCATCGCAGCGAAGCGGTACGCTTTCAGCGCATGACCGACCACTCGACGTGCTCCACGCCCGCCACCGATGCCGCCTCGACGAACGGCGGCATGTCCACCGAACCCGGCGCTTGCCGCCAGCGGACCTCGAAGCGCTCCTCCACGCGATCCCCTGTCGCGCCCGCCGATCCGGCAACCGCCGTCAGCCGGCAGCCGCACGCGCGCATCGACTGGACGAGCGATTCGCTCGTGAACCGTCCGCGTTCGTAGACGATCTTCAGTTCCGCCTGCTGATCGCGCGGAATCCGCATCTCGACCACCTTCATGAACCACAGCACGACGATGCCCAGCACGAGCCCGACGGCCCCGAGCGCGAGCTGCCCGCCGCCGAAGCACAGCCCGACGACGGTGACGAACCACAGCGTCGCCGCCGTCGTCACGCCGAGCACGAGCCCGTCCTTGCGCAAGATCGCGCCCGCGCCGATGAAGCCGACGCCCGACAGTATCCCGAGGGGCAGACGCATCAGATCGAGTTCGATCATCGACTGTTCGTTCTTGCCGGACTGCGCGAGAAGCGCATTCACTTGCAGCATCGCAAGACACGCTGCGAGGCAGACGAGCAGCGTCGTGCGCAGGCCCGCCACCTTGCCCGATTCGCCGCGGTTCAGGCCGATCAGAATGCCGGCCAGCGCCGCCAGCGCGATGCGGATGCACACATCCGGCCATTGGAGGACGAGCGGCATCGGCGACATGTTGCGTCCCTCCGGAGCTTCGACCCGAATCGTCGAGCAAACCTCGAACCTGGGTCCGTCGCTTGCTTGCCGGAACGAACCCCGGCGTTTTCTCAGGGAGCACCGATGGACAGCATCGAGGCTGCGCAGAGCCGCATGATCGAGCGGCAGCTCAAACGACGCGGCATCGCGAACCCGCGCGTGCTCGACTGCATGGCGAAGGTGCCGCGTCATGCGTTCGTGGATGCCGCCCTCGCCGAATTCGCCTACGACGACAACCCGCTGCCCATCGCCGCGAATCAGACCATCTCGCAGCCGTATATCGTCGCGCTGATGCTCGAAGCCGCCGGCCTCCAGCCGGGCGACCGCGTGCTCGACATCGGCACCGGTTCGGGGTACGCAGCGGCGGTGATGGCGTGCATCGGCGCGCAGGTGGAATCGGTCGAGCGTCTTCGTGAACTCGCCGACGCCGCCCGCTCCACCCTCGATGCGCTCGGCGTCGCGAACGTGGCCGTGCATCATGCGGACGGCACCGAAGGGCTTGCGCAGCACGCGCCGTTCGATGCGATCCTCGCGTCGGCGGGCGGCCCGTACGTGCCGGCGGCGTGGCGCGAGCAATTGAAGATGGGCGGACGGCTCGTGATGCCGGTCGGCGATGCCCGCGAGGCGCAGCGGCTCGTCAGGTTCGTGCGCGTCGGCGAGCACGACTTCGAGCAGGAAGACCTCGGCTCCGTGATGTTCGTCCCGCTGATCGGCGCGGCGGGCTGGGCCGACGAACCGGACCTTCGCCACACGGCCCCGTCGATGCCGCCGCAGGCGCAACGCGCGAGCGCCGCACGTTCGCTGCCCGACCTGATCCGCGCTTCGGCGGTGCCGCTGCCCGCGCCGGCCGCGCCGGAGTTCGCGCAAGCCTTTGACCGCTTCGCTGACAAGCGCGTCGTGCTGCTCGGCGAAGCGAGCCACGGCACTGCTGAGTTCTACGAGGCGCGCGCCGCCATCACGAGGCGGCTCATCGAGAAACACGGTTTTCGCTTCGTCGCGGTGGAGGCGGACTGGCCGGACGCGGCGACCGTCGACGAACACGTGCGTCATAGGCCGCGCACGCGGCCCGATGCGAAGCCCTTCCAGCGCTTTCCGCAATGGATGTGGCGCAACGCCGAATTCGGCGCGTTCGTCGCGTGGATGCGCGAGCACAACGTCGCGCTGCCGCCCGATCGCCGCGCCGCGTTCTATGGCCTCGATCTCTACAGCCTGTCCGAGTCCATCACCGCCGTGCTCGCCTATCTCGACCGCGAGGACCCCGAAGCGGCGCGCATCGCTCGCGAGCGCTACGGCTGTCTCACGCCGTGGCAGAAAAACCCCGCCGTGTATGGCCGCGCCGCGTGGCAGGCGGGCTTCGGCAAGTGCGAGAAGGCGGTCATCGCCCAGTTGCGCGATCTGCTCGACAAGCGCCTCGCATCGCCCGCCGCCGATCCCGGCCTGCTCGACGCCACGCACAACGCGCGGCTCGTGGCATCGGCGGAGCAGTACTATCGCGCGATGTATAGCGGCTCTGCCGAAAGCTGGAACCTGCGCGACACCCACATGTTCGACACGCTGACGAGCCTGCTCGACGCATGGGGTCCGGATTCCCGCGCCGTCGTGTGGGCGCATAACTCGCATCTCGGCGATGCCTCCGCCACCGAAATGGGCCGCGTGCGCGACGAGCTGAACGTCGGCCAGTTGTGCCGCGAACGCTTCGGCGACGCCGCCGCGCTCATCGGCTTCGGCACGCATGGGGGGACGGTCGCGGCGGCATCGGACTGGGACGAGCCGATGCAGGTGATGAACGTGCGGCCCTCGCGCGCGGACAGCTACGAGCAGCAGTTTCATCTCGCGGGCGTGAACCGCTGCATGGTCGATCTGCGCCCCGGCGTCGCCGATGCGCTGCGCGAGGCGCTCTCGGAGGAGCGGCTGGAACGGTTCATCGGCGTAATTTATCGGCCGGACACGGAGCTTTATAGTCACTACGCGCAGGCCGAACTGCCCGCGCAGTTCGACGCGTTCGTCTGGTTCGACACGACGCGCGCCGTCCAGGCGATGCCCGCGCCGCAGGCATCGCCCGATGCGCCGGAGACCTTTCCGTTCGGCTTGTAAGCGCTATCTGCGCCGGATCGCGTAAAGGGACGTCGGCAGCGCGGCCGGATTGTCGGGCTTGAACCAGCTCATGTCCGGAATGCGCGAGTCCGTCACATAAACAGTGCCGTCCGGACCCTGCGTGAACGTGTCGGGCCAGCGAAGCTGCGGATCGCGCAGCAGCGTCCAGAGCCGCTCGCCGTCCCGCACGCGCACCGCATGATGCTCCACCGCCGATATGTAGAGCCGGCCACGCTCGTCGAAGAGCAGGCCATCGGCGGGGCCGTCGATGCCGACCGTCTCCACGCGCGACGACACTTGCTGCGGGCTCAGTTGCGCGTTCTGCAGCGCATCGACCGGAATGCGGTAAAGCGTCTTGCCCTTCACCGCCTGCCAGTACAGATAGCGTCCGTCCGGCGTGAGCGCGATGCCGTCCGCCGAGAAGTTCACGCCCCGGCCATCGGTCTGGCGCAGCGGCTTGCCGTCGACTTTCACGGTCACGGTCTTGTCCGCCTGCGTGCTCGGATCGCCGTCGAGCACGCGCCGCGCGACGCCCGTCGTCCTGTCGATCACGACGATCGCCCCGCGCACGCCCGAATCGGTCATGTAGATGAAGCGGCCGTCCGGGCTCAGGCGCAGATCGTTCAGATAACTGCCTTGCGGCGCGATGGATTCGTCGAACGCGAACACATGCGCGATCTGGTTCGTCCGCAGGTCGATCTGCGCGAGCTTCGGCGCGCCCGGCACGACGAGCGATTGCGCCGGCGCGCCGGGATCGAGCACCCACAGATTGCCCGCTTTGTCCGCGACGACCGATTGCACGCACACCCAATGATCCGCCGGCGACAGTTCATCGCGGCGGGCATTGCGCCAGGCGTTCCATTCGGCATCGGGGAACGGGCGAAGATCGCCGTTCGGGCCGAGTTCCGCAACCGATATCGGCGCGTCCTCGGTCCAGCGCGGAAAATTGACGAAGGTGCGGCCATCGGGCGATACCGTCACGCCCGTGACCTGATGCTCGAAACGGGCGATCAGTTGCAACTTCGCGCCGCCCATGCGCGCGTACGCCGCTGTGTCGTTCGGCAGGGTCTGGGCGACAGTCGCCTGCGTCAGCATGGCGACACTCAGGGCAGCAAGACAGCGGTTCAGTCGATGCATGGCGGATTCCTGGTATGGATCGGAGCGTTGGGATTCAATACGCATCGCGCACGATCCGCACATAGCGCCGCGCGGCCATCACGAGCATCACCGCGGCCACGCCGGTCAGCGCGGCGCGCGCGCCCGCCGGCTGCAGACGCGCGCTGGTGTACAGGCTCGTCTCGCGCACGCGGCCGTTGCGGCCCGAGCGTTCCCGAAGCGTGCCGGAACCTTCGTGGAGCGCATCGCCGCTGCTGCGCGGCTCATCCTTCAACTGGCTCCTGATGCCGAGCTTGCTCGTGATCGCATCGTAAAGACGCGGGGCGCGCTGACCGAAGCCGGCCATCATGCGCGACGCCCCGCCGACATAGATATCGCGCTCCGGATGGACGGCCGCATGAAGAATCGCCTTTGCGACGATGTCCGGCGCATACACGGGCGGCGGCAGCTTCGGCTCCTGATCGAGATAGTTCTTCGCATGCTCGACGAACATCGTATCGATGCCCGCAGGCTTGATCAGCGTCACCGAGACCGGCGCGCCGTCGTCCTTGAGTTCGATGCGCAGCGAATCGGTGAAGCCCTTCACCGCATGCTTGGATGCGACGTATGGACCTTGCAACGGCACGGCTACATCCGACAATTCGCTGCCGACGTTGATGAGCGCGCCGCCGCGTTCGCGCAGCGACTTCACGGCGATGCGCGATCCGTTCACGACGCCCCAGTAGTTGGTGTCGAACAGCTTGCGCTGATCTTCCAGCGTGACGTCGACGCAGCGCCCATAAATGGACACGCCCGCGTTGTTGATCCACGTATCGAAGCCGCCGAAGCGCTGGACGGCGGCATCGGCGGCGGCCTGAAGCTGGCTTTCGTCGCCGACGTCCGCTGCCGTGTAGGCGACATCCGGGCCGCCCTCCTTCGACAATTCTTCCGCAAGCGACTTGAGCGCGGTCTCGTCGCGGGAAATGAGCATGAGGCGCGCGCCGGCCTTCGCGGCGCGACGCGCGGTGGCGAGTCCGATGCCGCTCGTCGCGCCGGTCAGCACGATGGTCTGTTCACGCAGAGGCTTCAGTCTGTTTCGCATGGCGGTTCCGAAGTGAGAGGGTAAGCAGACGGTTCAGCATCTGCCGTTCCTCTTTCCCCTGCTCGTTCGGCGCGTCATGCGAGTGCGTCTATCGCGCCCCATGTGACTTCGACGTGCTCCGCGCCCGCCGCGCGGCTTCGCGTCAGCGCGACGATCTCCCGCGTCGGCACGCTCGTCGCGAGCGTCGCGATCTGCGATGCCGCGAACCATTCGCAGCGCGCAATCTCGTTGCGCGGCTCCGGCCTTGCTTGCGGCGCGATGCTCACGCTGAACACGTGATGATGCTTGTTCACGCCGCCGAAGAGGAACAGATACGCGAGTTCGCCGACGACGAGGCCCGTCTCTTCCTCCAGTTCGCGGCGCGCCGCGTCCTGTGGCGACTCCTTTCTGCGGATGGTTCCGCCGGGCAGCGCCCAGCGCGAGCGCTTCCGTCCGACGAGCAATATTTTCCCGTCGCGGTAGCAAATGATGGTGGCCCTTTCTCTCATCGCTCTATGAAGATCAAAGCAGATTCGTCCATGCTGGCGCTAGCGAGCGTCGTGCCGCGTTCCATGCGATTACCCTGCGAGCAACGCACGCGCGGTCGGCTCGTCGATGATCAGCTCCCGGATGAAGCCGCCTCGCAGCGCGCCACGCAAGCCTTCGACCTTGCGCTGCCCCGACACGACGCAGAGCGTATGCTTCGCGCGCCGCAACAGGCCGAGGTCCGGCCCGCTCGCGCGTCGATTGAGCGCAATGTCCCGATACGTCCCGTCCGCGCGAAAGAACACGGTAGCGATATCGCCGACGACTTCGTCCTTGCGCAGCGATTCCAGCTCGCTCTTCTCGAGAAAGCCGCCGCTATAGACATGGCTCGTCATGTGCGGCGACATCACGCCGACGCTGCACAGCATGATGTCGGCGCGGCTTTGCAAGTCGAGTATCTGCCGGACGCTGCGCTCGCGCCACAATGCGCGCCTCGTCTGTGCGTAGTCGAAAAACGCGGGCACATGGAACGGATGCGGCCGCGCGTCGAAGTTGACGGCAAAGCGCATGATGAGATTGCTGCTGAACGTGCTCGTCACGCCCTGCGCGTTGCCCGCCCCGTTCAGTTGCACGATGTCCACGTTCGCGGTGGATTTCGGAATCAGATGGTCCGATACCGCCGCCATCGTCGTGCCCCACGCCACCCCGACGACCATGTTTGAATCGACGACGGTGTTCAGATAGCTCGCGGTGAACATCGCCACGCGACGCAGCCACTCCGCTTCGCCCGCCGCTTCGGGCACCGGCACCACGCGCGCGGCTGCCAGCCGGAACCGTTCCGTGAGTTCCAGTTCGACGCTTCTTTGCCGCTCGCTCGGATCGTTGATGCGGATTTCGACCAGACCGTTCGCATGCGCGACGCCGAGCAGCCGCGACACCTTCGAACGCGACAGCTTCATGTCCTGCGCGATCGCATCGGTCGTCATGCTCTGGTAGTAGTACATCTTCGCCACTTGCACGGCGGCGGCGAACTGGCTGGCTTCGTCCTTGAACACGGGGTTCGGCATGGGTCGCTCTGCATATGCATCGATGCCGTCATTACATCACGTCGCCTGATCGTCTTATAGTGACGGTTGCACGAAATTGCAGACGCGTTGCAAAAACGTGCAGTCCGGCCTATAACGCAGTCAAGACTGGGGAAAACGGGGGAACGCATGGCTGAACGGGGCGCACACGTCGATTTCGACGTTCTCGTAGTGGGCGGCGGCATCAACGGTGCGGGCATCGCGCGAGACCTGTCGGGGCGCGGCGTGCGCGTGATGCTGGTCGAACGGGACGATCTCGCGCAGCACACGTCATCGGCGAGCACGAAACTCATACACGGCGGGTTGCGGTACCTGGAATACGGCGAGTTCGGCCTCGTCCGCAAGGCGCTTCGAGAGCGTGAAGTGCTGCTGTCCGTCGCGCCTCATCTCATCGCGCCGCTGCGTTTCGTCATGCCGCATGTGCCTGCGCTGCGTCCCGCATGGATGATTCGCGCGGGCCTTTTTCTCTACGATCATCTGAGCCGCCGCGCCGTGCTCGAAGGTTCGCGCAGCGTGAATTTGCGTCGCCATGTCGCGGGCGCGCCGCTCGTCGATTCGATCACGCGCGGCTTCATTTATTCCGATGCCGCCGTCGACGACGCGCGTCTCGTCGTGCTCAACGCGCTCGGCGCGCACGAACGCGGTGCGCGGATCGCAACGCGCACGCGCTTCGTTTCGGCATCGCGCGGTGAGGACGAGTGGCGCGTGCTGATCGCCGATGCGGCCGGGCATCAGCGGGAAATCAGCGCGCGCGCGCTCGTCAATGCGGCGGGGCCGTGGGTCAATGCGCTGGCCGCCGGAGACAACGGCACGCGGGCGATGCGGCTCGTGAAGGGCAGTCATATCGTCACGCGCAAGCTGTTCGATCACGATCACGCGTACATTCTTCAGAACGACGACCGCCGCATCATCTTCGCGATTCCGTGGCAACGCGGCTACACGCTGATCGGCACGACGGATGTCGATTACGAAGGGCCGCTCGCGGACGTACGCATCGCGCCGGAAGAGATCGATTATCTTTGCGCGGCGGTGAATCGCTATTTTCGGAAGCCGGTGGCGGCGAGCGATGTCGTGTGGTCTTACGCCGGCGTGCGACCTCTGCTTGCGGACGGCGCGGACAATGCGGCATCGGCCACGCGCGATTACGAGCTTCAGCTCGATACGACGCGCGCACCGCTGCTCACGATTTTCGGCGGCAAGATCACGACGTATCGGCGGCTCGCGGAAGAAGCGGTCGAGCAGCTTGCAGGACCGCTTGCGATCACCGTCCCCGCATGGACACATGCCGCGCCGCTACCCGGCGGCGAGATGCCCGATGCCGATTTCGCGCGCTTCCTGCACGGCTTCGAACAGCGATATCCGTTCTTGCCGCGCGAGCTGGCAACGCGTTACGCACGCGCCTACGGCACTCGCGCCGATGTCATGCTCGACGGTATCGGCTCGATGCAGGCGCTCGGCGCGCGGCTGGCGCCCGACTTATACGAAGCGGAAGCGCGCTATCTCGTCGACCACGAGTGGGCACACACCGCCGACGATATTCTCTGGCGTCGCACGAAGCTCGGGCTCGAAGCGAGCGCAGCCGACATCGGGACGCTCGAAGCATGGCTGTCCGCTCGCCGGCGCGGTCATGCGCCTTTCGCGCCGCTGTCCGCGTAGACCTGTTAGCGCGAAGTTTCGGTACGCAACAGGCCGGCCACTGCGAAGCCTGCTGCCAGCGCAAGGTAAGTCATCGCGAGCGACTGCTTCGACAAGTGCGCTTCGAAGCCCGGCGTGAGACGCTTCGGCACGACGTGATAATCGACGACATAGGCCACCGCCGCTGTCGTCGCGGCAGCGGCGACGACCTTGTCCGCACGCGCACGCCGCCCGCACAGCGCTTCGAACAACACGCCCCAGAATACGGCGCTGCCCATGTGGATGCCCGCGCCCGTCGCCGTGTATTTCGCGCTCAGGTCCTCTTCGCGCGGCGCGGTGTCGGGCCACAGGCAGTGCGCGACCGCGTTGATCGCCGCATAAGGACGACGGCCCGACGCCGATGCGCCCGCCCCTGCCGCCGCCGCCGAGAAAAGCCCCGCCATGCCGCCGGAACAGATGGCGCGCATCAATGCACTGTTCGATTTCATCTTCGTGCCTCCTTTGCCTCATCTCCGCCAGCAAGCGCTATTCCGCATTTAGTACAGAATGCGACGCTTCTTCGGACGACGCTCGCGGCACGAGTATTGCGAAATGAGAACTACGCGCGTCTCTTCGCGCTTCACCCCTCGTCAGGAGCACATCATGACCGACCCTGCTGAACACCTTCTCGACTGGCTGCGCGACGCTCACGCGATGGAGCAGCAAGCGGAGCAGATGCTTCGCGCGCAGTCGGGCCGGCTGGAACACTACCCCGAACTCAAGGCACGCATCGACCAGCATCTGGAAGAAACGCTCGGCCAGCAGAAGATCGTCGCGGAATGCATCGAACGGCTCGGCGGCTCGACGTCGATCGTGAAGGATCTCACTGCAAAGATGATGGCGTTCGGCCAGGCGGCCGGCGGCATGACGCAGACCGACGAAGTCGTGAAGGGCGCGAACATGAGCTACGTGTTCGAGAACCTCGAAATCGCGTCTTACACGGCGCTCATCGCTGCCGCCGAACGCTGCGGCGATACGCAGACCAAGGCCGCCTGCGAACGCATTCTGCCGCAGGAACACGCGATGGCACAGTGGCTGCTCGAGCATATCCCGCTCATCACCACGCAGTATCTCGAACGGTCTGCGGCGGGTCAGGAAGCAAAGAAGTAAGCGCACGTTGGCACGTGCGTTGCTGATAGAGAAACGCCTGCCCGTCCACGCTCCGAGGCAACGACGGGAAGGCTCCAGTCCACCGAGCGGCGCTGTCGGCCGCATCACGCCAGCGCGATCCGCATGCGCTGAGGCTCGCGGCAAAACCGGCGTGTGCCACGCATGTGCGAGGCACGCGCCGCTGCGAGCACCAAGAGATTGACTCAAGCCCCACTGTGAGCCTAACCGCCGCAATGGAAGCGTTCGTCCCTAAAAACAAGGAGCCGTTGATATGTTCGTACATAACAAACGCCTGCAATACACCGTCCGCGTGGCTGCACCGAACCCTGGCCTTGCCAATCTGATGCTGGAGCAATTCGGCGGTCCGCAAGGTGAGCTTGCCGCTGCGATGCGTTACTTCACGCAGGCAGTCACCGAAGACGATGCAGGCCGCAAGGACTTGCTGTTTGATATCGCCACCGAAGAACTGAGCCACCTGGAAGTCATCGGCAGCATTGTCGCGATGCTGAACAAGGGGGCGAAGGGCACGCTGGCGGAAGCCGTCGAAGAAGAGGCGGAGCTGTATCGCACGATCACCAACAACGGCAACGACTCGCACACGACGTCCATCCTGTACGGCGCGGGCGCACCGCTCACGAATTCCGCGGGCGTGCCGTGGACCGCTGCGTACATCGACACCATCGGCGATCCGACAGCCGACCTGCGTTCGAACATCGCGGCCGAGTCGCGGGCGAAGATCGTCTACGAACGTCTCATCAACGTGACCGACGACCCCGGCATCAAGGATGCGCTCGGCTTCCTGATGACGCGCGAAATCGCGCATCAGAAGTCGTTCGAAAAGGCGTTGCACTCGATTCAGCCGAACTTCCCGCAGGGCAAGCTGCCGGGCAAGCCGGAATTTACGAGCGTGTACTTCAACATGTCGAAGGGCGAAGACATGCGCGGCCCGTGGAACGAGGGCGGCGACTGGGAGTTCGTCGCGGACCCGCAGCCGGCAGTCGACGGCGGCGACGGCACCGCGAGCGTCCAGGTGACGCAGACCGAAGTCGAAGCGCTTCAGGCGCTGGCGACGCGCACCGCATCCGACCCGACGGCCGATCCGACCACGGGAGCCGATCTCGGCTCGGGCCAGGCGGTGACTCAGCCGAAGTAAGGTAGTCGTTCGAAGGTCGATGCTGCTTCAACAAGCGGCATCGGCCATGTGGAAGCTGTTCAACAATCGTCTATACGGAGTTTAGTCATGCCAACTGTTTCATCGAATGGGACCGTCGCGGTTCGCCGCAGCCCGGTCGACTGGATCGCCGGTGCGCTCGTCATCATCGGCGCGCTGAACTGGGGCCTCGTGGGTCTCCTGAACTTCGATCTCGTCGCCGCCATTTTCGGCGCGGGATCGCCGGGAGCGCGTATCGTTTATATCCTCGTTGGACTCGCAGGCATCTACTCACTCGTCCGGGCGTTCATGCCGGCGCGCGAGCATGGTCTTGCCCATCGCTGATGGCGGCGCCGCGCGTTTTACTTGCTTCGAAAAAAACGCGCGGCGCTCGACTTCTTCAGCGCGCCGTCGCCAGATGCGCGTTGACCTTCACCGGTGATTCGTCCTTGCTGAACGGCGGCTGCACGACGAAGCTGTCGATCACGCCGGGCCTGAAAATAAGGCACATGGATGAACCGCCGTACTGGAAGTAACCCAGCTCATCCCCCTTCCGCACGCGTTGTCCCGGCAGCGCCTCGATCATGCATGACGACACTTCCGCCATGCCGATGAACACGCACCCCACTTCGCCGATGGCCGGATCGTCGCACTGGATGACGATGACCGCACGCGCCGCGACCGCGCTGATATAGCCTTGCGAATCGTTGAGGCCGCCGGGGTCTTCGCCTTCCGATTCCGCGTCCGAGTAATACGTGCCATCCACCAGATACGCTTTTACGACGGTCCCGCTGACCGGCGCGTGCCAGCGATGGTAGTAGAACGCGCTCAAGAACGCCTGGTAGATGGAGCCGCCGACGAAACGTTCCGCGAGCGCCGTTTCCTTCGCCGTGAAAATCTCCTTCAGCGAATACGGCTGCGACTTGATCCAGAATTCGTCTTTGAGCCTCACATCGTGCTTGATGTTATACGGCGAGGCCTCGCAGGCACTGACGATGATCTTGTCGTTCGCCGGCTGCGCGACGGGCCGCGCTCCCGGCCTGAACTCGCGCGTGAAGAAGTGATTCCACGAAGAGAAGCCCCAGTACGGCTTCTCCGGATCGCATAGAAACTGCGACAAGCCGATCTTGCTGTCCGCTTCCGGACTGAACCAGCCGTTCGGCGCGTCCGTGTTCAGATGCACGCGCGAATACGGACCGCTCAGATAGCCGGACCACACGTTCAGCACGCGCTTCATGTGCCTGTTGAACGCGGGATCGCGAAAGAGCGCATAGCCCGATGGCATGACCATCGGCCAGTCGAGTATCGCGTTGACGGGACAGTGGATGAGGCTCGACTCGCTGAACGGCGGCGCGTAGGTGAGGATTGCATCGAGCATTTGCAGGCATTCGTCGATATTCGCGTAACCCAGCTCGAACCCTTCTGCGAGCGCTTCATCGATCGCGCGCGCGAAGTTCATGCGGATCACCGGATCTTCGCGTATGAACGATGCGAACTCGTCGATGACGCTGCTCGTCATGGCCGTCGCGGCGCGCTCCCTGGCTTGAGCGGCAAACTGCTTCCGGAACTGCGCAACCTGCTCTTCCTTCTCCGGAAGCCAGCCGCCGAGTCGCTGCCTTTGTGTTGCCATCGTGTATTGCCTCCATGAATGCATCGGGTCGATCCGGCCCGGCAAGCAGGACGCATACCTTGCCGCGCATTCCCCAGCACGAAGCGGAACGCCCTTTGCTTTGGATGATCACGTCTCCGCCTTCCCCGCAAAGAGGTGAATCCATGAGCGACGCCCCGTATCCGTTTCCGAAGTCCCGGCCCAAAGAGCGCACCACACAACGCACCGCACAAAGCACGTCGCGCAGCAAACCGGCGTCGATCGCGCGCGGGCTCGGCTGGTTCAGTCTCGCCCTCGGCGCTGCGCAATTGCTCGCGCCGAACGCCGTTGCACGCGCGGCCGGCGTGCGCACGAACTCCGCGCTCATGCGTCTTTACGGACTGCGGGAAATTGCGTGCGGCGTCGGCATTCTGATGTCGCGCAATCCTGCGCCTTATCTGTGGGCGCGCGTCGGCGGCGATGTGCTCGATCTCGCCACGCTCGCTGCCGCATCCGACATGAGACGCGATGACAGCCGCACGCATGCGCTCGGCGCGATCGTCAATGTCGCGGGCATCGCGGCGCTCGACGTGCACACGGCGTTGTCGCTATCGAACGCCGACGACGAAGAGTCGCACGTCCGTACGCAACGCTATGTCTCGATGTATCGGAACCGCAGCGGCTTTCCGCGCGCGCCGGACGCGATGCGCGGCGAAGCGTTGCGCACCTTCGAAACGCCGCGCGACATGCGCGCGCCGGATGCGCTGTTGCCCTACACGCATCCGCAGTTCAAGGAAGCCCAGGGCGCCTGACGTTCATAAGAATCGATACATCCCCACTACCGAGCGAAGGAGTCACCGTGGATATGCAATCCGTCTCGCCCTCCATCACGACGATGATCCGCATGGATCACACGCACGTCATGGCCGCCTTTCATCGTTATCATGCGGATAGTCCGTGGTGGAGAAAGCGCGCCATCGTCGAACTTGCCTGCACGGCGCTGGAAATTCATGCGCAGCTCGAAGAAGAGATCTTCTATCCCGCACTGGCCGAAGCCTTGCCCGGCGACGACACCCTCGCGAAGAGCAAGCCCGAGCACGACAAGATGCGCGAGGACATCGCGAAGCTGCGAGCGATGGGCCCCGACGACGCCGCGTACGACGCACGCTTCATGCAACTCATGCGCGAAACGATTCATCATGTCGCGGACGAAGAGACCGTGCTCCTGCCGACCGCCGAACGCGCACTGGCATCGCGGCTTTCCGAGCTCGGGGCGCGCATGACGATGCGAAGGATGCAGCTCGTCGGGCAGAAGCGGCCTGCGGCGATCGCGGCGAACACGATGGGCACGTTCCCGCTCGCATCGCTCGCGGTGATGTCGCTCGGCGCGCTTGCCATCGCGCATTGCCTCAAGCCTTCGGCATCGCGGCGCATGAAGCATTACGCGTAAAGCGTCACGCCCCACGACGCCGCGCCTGCGTCATGCCGCGCGCGGCGTCCCGTTCACTTCGACGATATGCACCGGAATGGACTTCGCCGCCGGCACCTTGCTTTCCTTCGCGTGGTGCCATAGCGGCAGAAGCGGATTGCATTCCGGGTAATAGCCGCCGATGCAGCCGGCCGGTATGTCATACGGCTGGATGCGCAAGCCCGCGACGCGGCGCTCGAACCCGTCATCGGCGATGGTCTGCAAGGTCACGCGATCATCCTTCCTGAGACCGTGGCTTTGCATGTCGGCTTCGGACATCAGAAGCACCATGCGGTCGTTGCTGATGCCGCGAAAGCGGTCGTCGAGGTTATAGATCGTCGTGTTGAACTGACTGTCGCTGCGAAGCGTCATGAGCCGCAGCGCCTGCTCATCGCGCTCGGGCATGTCCGGATCTTCGCCGATGGATTCCGGCACGAAGAACTCCGCCTTGCCGCTCTTCGTCTTCCACTTGCGCTCGCGCGCGGGCAGATCGCGGGGAAAGCCGCCGGGCGTCCACATGCGTTCGTTGAATTCGTGGAACGTCTCCGGATAGGTCTTCGCGATCTCGTCGCGCACGAGCGCATAGTCGCCGACCCAGCGATCCCAGTCGACGGTTGAGCGCTCGCCGAGCGTGTGCTTCGCCAGCCCCGCGACGATATACGGCTCGGAACGCACATCCGCCGATGCCGGCTCGGCCATGCCGCGCGAACCGTGAATGCAGCCCGTGCTGTCTTCCATCGACACCGCCTGCGCGCCGCTTGCCTGCGTATCGATTTCAATGCGGCTCAGGCACGGCAGGATATACGACTTCTTTCCGTGCACGAGATGACTGCGGTTGAGCTTCGTCGCGACGTTCACGGTGAGCTTCAGATCGCGCCACGCCGGCTCGATGCGCAGGCGGTCCGGCACCGAGCGCACCAGATTGCCGCCGAGGTTGATGACCGCGTTCACCTTGCCGTCGAGCATCGCCTCGAATGCCTCGACGATATTCATGCCCTTCTCGCGCGGCGGTTCGAAACTGAACTGGCTCGCGAGCTTGTCGAGCGGCGCGAGCTCCGGTTTCTCGGTGATGCCGACGGTGCGTTGTCCCTGCACGTTCGAATGACCGCGCACCGGCGACGGCCCCCCGCCCGGCTTGCCCACATTGCCGCGCAAGAAGAGCAGATTGCACAGCATGCGCACGTTCTGCACGCCTTCCCGGTGCTGCGTGATGCCCATGCCGTAATGCGCGATGACGGCGTTAGCACGCATGTATTCGTCGGCGGCGGCTTCGAGGTCGGCGCGAGAGAGGCCGGACAAGCGCTCGATGTCGTCCCACGATGCGGCGCGCACATAGTCGGCGAACGCTTCGAAGCCCACGGTATGTTCTTCGATGAACGCGACATCGAGAATGCGCGGCTCGCCGCTCGCTTTCGCGCGGTCGTCCGCATGAATGACGGACTTGCAGATGCCGAGCAGCGCCGCCGTATCCCCGCCCGCCTTCACCTGATGATATTGCGTGCTGATGACCGTATGCGCGGGCGTCATCATTTCCACGGGCGACTGCGGGTTCACGAACTGCAGCAAGCCCGGCTCGCGCAGCGGATTGAACGTGATGATCGGCACATCGCGCTTGCGGGCCTCCTGCAGTTGATGCAGCATCCGCGGGCTGTTGGTGCCGACGTTCTGCCCGAAGAAGAACATGAGATCGGTCTTCTCGAAGTCGTCGAGCGTGATGGTGCCGACGCCCACGCCGATCGCTGCCTTGAGCCCGACGCTCGTGCTCTCGTGGCACATGTTCGAGCTGTCGGGAAGATTGTTGGTGCCGTACATGCGCGCGAAGAGCTGGAACATGTAGGACGTTTCGAGCGATGCGCGTCCCGATGCATAGAACACGACGCTATTGGGATCGAAGCCGCGCAGCTCCCGGCCGATGTCCTCGAAGGCTTCTTCCCAGCTGACGCTCACGTACTTGTCGGTAGCCGGGTCATAGCGCAACGGCGCCGTGATGCGTCCTGCTTCTTCGAGGTCATGGTCGTGCCATGCGCGAAGTTGCGAGACCGTATGCAACTCGAAGAACTGCGGCGTCATGCGCTTCGCGGTCAGGTCCCAGGCGGTCGCCTTTGCCCCGCTTTCGCAGAACTCGAATACATGGGGATCGGCCGGCTTGGCCCACGAACAGCTCACGCACTGAAAGCCATCCGGCTTGTTCTGCTTGAGCAGTACGGTCGCGTCCTTGAGCGGGACTTTCTCTTGAGCAAGCACGCTCGCCACTGCCTTGAGCGAGCCCCAGCCGCCCGACGAAAAGGGATACGCCTCGCTCTTGCGGGCGCCATTGTCTGACTCGGCCATGTCATGCCTCGCGCGTTGTGGGTTATGTTTCTACACGCGAAAGCAAGGGATATTCCCTTTCTAACGGCCTTCGATCGTCCATAAAAAACGCGCCGGCGATGCGGCGCGTCGTTCGGCTATTCGACCATCGGGAGATCAGCCCGCGGTCTTGGTCTGTTCGGCGAGTTGCGCCTTTGCGAGTTCCGTGAGCTTTTCATCGGTGGACTTTTCTTCTTGCAGCGTTTCGAGCAGAAGGTTCATCGCCTCTTCCTGGCCGAGCTGCTTTGCGAGCGTGGCGAGCGTGCCGTACGTTGCGATCTCGTAGTGCTCGACCTTTTGCGCCGCGCCGATCAAGGCGGCATCGCGGATCGGGCCTTGTTCGAAATCCTCGATCTGCTCCTGGCCTTCCTCGACGAGCCCTTCCATCGCCACGCACTTGATGCGCTTGAGCTTGAAGCCGGTCAGCTCGACAACCTTGTCGATCCGTTCGATCTGACCATTCGTTTCTTCGAGATGCTGCTGGAACGCCTGCTTGAGCAGCTCGTTCGAGGTGGCGCGCGCAAGCTTCGGCAGCGCCTTCGTCAGTTGCTTCTCCGCGCTGTACACATCCGATAGCGAATGAATGAAGAGGTCCTGCAAAGTTTTCGATGCCATGTTGCCTCCATTGCAAAGTGAGTGGGTTCAGACAGGCTTGCAGCCATCGTGCGGCTTACGGTTCGCAATCAGCATTCCAGCGTCAGTCGCGCGGAAGCTCGACAGGTAATGCCCGCTTGTGACGCGTTGCCGTATAGAACCGGCGAATCGTCGTGAGCACTTCGGTGCTGACTTCCTTGCCTTCCAGAAAGTCGTCGATGTTTTCATACGAGATGCCGTAACTGTCCTCGTCCGGGCGCTGCGGCGTGAGCGTTTCGAGGTCCGCCGTCGGCACCTTCATCACGAGACGTTCCTCCGCGCCCATCGCCCGCGCGAGCGCCCGCACGCGGCGCTTCGTCAGGCCCGACAAAGGCAGGATGTCCGCGCCGCCATCGCCGTACTTCGTGAAGAAGCCCATCAGCGATTCGGCCGCGTGATCGGTGCCGATGACCACGCCGCGCCGTGCGCCCGCCATCGCGAATTGCGCGATCATCCGTTGGCGCGCCTTGATGTTGCCGAGCACGAAGTCTTCCTGGAAATCGTCGGTGTATTGCGCGCCGCCTGCCTTGAGCGCGGCGAGCATCTCGTCCGATGGACCTTTGACGTTGACGGTGAAGCTCTCGTCGGGACGGATGAACTGCAGCGCGAGCTGCGCGTCGTCTTCGTCGCGCTGCGTGCCGTACGGCAGCCGCACCGCGACGAAATGCGCCTCGTATCCATCGGCGCGCAGGCGCTCGACGCTCAGTTGCGCAAGACGCCCCGCCGTCGACGAGTCCACCCCGCCGCTGATTCCGAGCACATAGGTGCGAAGCCCGCTCGACTTCAGGTAGTCCGCCAGAAAAGCGACGCGCCGCTCGAGTTCGCCGTCGGCATCGAACTGATCGCGCACGCCCAGTTCCTCGATGACCTGCCGCTGCCACTGCTGCAAATCGACGTCGTTGTCCTGCATGCTCGCCTCCCGTTGCGTTCGTTCAGTCTCTGGGTTCAGTGTCGCGGCAGACGGTCGTAGTAATGCTCGATGCGCGATAGCGCGTAATGCGCGGCGGCGCTTCGCACGTCGTTGCGGTCGCCGTCGAAAACCTTCGTCTCGCTGAAGGTCACGACTTGCCCGTCGCGCAGTTTGTACGACCATCCGAAGCACTGCGTGCCGGCTGGCGGACCGTCGCCCGGCGGCTCGTCCGCGACACCCGTATTCGATACGGAAACGTTCGCGCAGCACGCCTCCTGCCTGAGCGCACCTTCCGACATCTCGCGCGCGACTTCCTCGCTCGTCAGGCCGTACTGCTTCATGGTTTCTTCGCGCACGCCGAGAAAGCCCGCCTTGCCTGTCGGCGAATACGTCACGAAGCCCACATCGAGGCAGCTTCCGCTTCCCGGCACCGACGAAACCAGCGATGCGATATAGCCCGCCGTGCACGATTCGGCCGTCGCAAGCATCAAGCCACGGGAGCTGAGAAATGAAACGACTTGTCTGGCGATATCCATGCTGTTCGACCCCATTCACGTTGCTGGCGATGCGCTTGCAAGCCGCTTGCAAGCCAAACCGGTCGAGCAAGCCGCGCTCCACGGGCAGCCCGTCCATGGAATGTCTATTGCTCTACAGCCCTCGAACCGTCCCGCGAGGCTGGACGTACAACCAAAACGCGAATGTTTAATGAATACGGCAGCCATGCAGAGCGCGCTTAGTCCGGCGGGCATTCAGGCGAGCCGCGTGCTCGACCTTTGGCATCTCACGCTTACCGTCTGTTGCATCGTGTTCGCGGCGGTGCTCCTTGCCTGCATGATCGCGCTGATACGCGCGCCGCGCGGCACGCAGTCGACGCCGGCGGACCTGAGCGGCAACGAACGGCCCGAACGGGGAATCAGCCGGTCCGTGATCGCGGGGACGATCGTCTCGGCGGTCCTGCTCGTCGGCCTCGTCGTGGCGGATGTCGTCACGGATCGCGCGCTGTCGCGCCTGCCGGTCGATAACGCGCTGCATGTCGAAGTGACGGGGTATCAATGGTGGTGGCAGGCGCGTTATGCGCCCGAGGGCGGCGCCGAAGGATTCACCCTCGCGAACGAACTACACGTGCCGGTCGGAAGGCCGGTCGTGGTATCGCTCGTCGGCGGCGATGTCATTCATACATTCTGGGTACCTAATTTACACGGGAAGAAGGACATGATTCCCGGCCAGCCCACGACCATCGCGTTTCGTGCGGATCGCGCCGGGGCGTATCGCGGTCAATGCGCGGAATTCTGCGGCTACGAGCACGCGCTGATGGCCTTCTCGGTCATCGCCGATCCCCCCGCGCAATACGAAGCGTGGGCCGCGCGCCAGCGTCAGGCCGCGCCGGTGCCCCCCGATGCGCTCGCGCGTCACGGACGCGATGTCTTCCTGAACAACGACTGCGCCCGTTGCCATACGGTGCGCGGCACGCCTGCGAACGGCTCGCTCGGACCCGACCTCACGCATCTCGCGAGCCGGCAGACGATTGCCGCCGGCACGCTCGTCAACAATGCGAAGAACCTGTCCGCGTGGATCGTCGATCCCCCCGCGCACAAGCCCGGCGTCATGATGCCG
The DNA here is from genome assembly GCF_031450805.1 of Caballeronia sp. LZ016. Classification (NCBI taxonomy): domain Bacteria; kingdom Pseudomonadati; phylum Pseudomonadota; class Betaproteobacteria; order Burkholderiales; family Burkholderiaceae; genus Caballeronia; species Caballeronia sp. LZ016. Next base: position 609,124 of record NZ_JARTVY010000005.1, on the reverse strand, counting down.
GCAACGCGTCTTTCCCCTCCTGACCTTCAGGCTCTCGTCACCTGGCTAGGCACGCTGAAATGAGCGACAACGTATCTCCATCCGGCTACAGCGCATCCGATGCGAGCGGCTCGCGCCCCGTCGATGGCCCGCACGCGCCCGAGTCCGTGCGCCGCGCGCTCGCCGCGACATGGAGCGATCCGCCGGGCTTCGTCGGCGCGCTGAAGGCGATCAATCACAAGACGATCGCGCGGCGCTTCATCGTCACGACGTTCGTATTCTTCGTGCTGGCGGGCATCCTCGCGCTCGTGATGCGCATGCAGCTCGCGCGGCCCGATGCGCGGCTCATCGGCCCGAATCTGTATAACGAACTCTTCACGATGCACGGCACGACGATGATGTTCCTCTTCGCCGTGCCGGTGATGCAGGCGGTCGCCGCGTATCTCGTGCCGCTGATGATCGGCGCGCGCAGCATCGCGTTTCCGCGCATGAACGCGTATGCGTACTGGGTCTTTCTGTTCGGCGGCATCCTGCTGTTCGGGTCGCTCGTGCTCAACAGCGCGCCGGCCGCGGGCTGGTTCAGCTATGTGCCGCTCGCGGGCCCCGACTATGCGCCCGGCAAAGGCTCGGACATCTGGGCGCAGATGATCACGTTCACGGAGTTGTCGGGCCTGCTCGAAGCCATCGTCCTCATCACGACGATCTTCAAGATGCGCGCGCCCGGCATGTCGCTCAACCGCATGCCGCTTTTCGTCTGGGCGACGCTCGTCACGCAGTTCATGGTCATCTTCGCGATGCCGTCGGTCATGCTGTGCAGCACCGCGCTCATTCTCGACCGGCTCGTCGGCACGCACTTCTACAACCCGGCCAAAGGCGGCGACGTGCTGCTCTGGCAGCATCTCTTCTGGTTCTTCGGGCATCCCGAGGTCTATCTGATCTTCATTCCCCCGCTCGGCTTCATCTCGTCGATCATTCCGACCTTCGCGCGGCGCCCCGTGTTCGGCTATCCCGCGATGGTCCTTGCGCTCATCGGCACCGCGTTCCTCGCGTTCGGCTTGTGGGTGCATCACATGTTCGCGACGAACATTCCCGAACTCGGCAAGAGCTTCTTCACGGCGGCGAGCCTGATGATCGCGATTCCATCGGGCCTGCAGATTTTCTGCTGGATCGGCACGCTATGGACGGGGCGGCTGAACCTGCGCACGCCGCTGCTGTTCGTGCTCGCCTTCTTCTTCATTCTCGTGATCGGCGGGATGACGGGCATCATGGTGGCATCGGTGCCGCTCGACCTGCAAGTGCACGATACGTACTTCGTCGTGGCGCACCTGCATTACGTGCTGATCGGCGGTGCGGTGTTTCCGCTCTTCGGCGCGTTCTTCTACTGGTTCCCGAAGTTCGCGGGCCGCATGCTCTCCGAGCGGCTCGGGCGCTGGCAGTTCTGGCTGTTCTTCATCGGCTTCAACGTCACTTTCTTTCCGATGCACCTGCTCGGCCTGCACGGCATGCCGCGCCGCGTATGGACGTATCCGGGCGGCATGGGCTGGGACGGCATGAACTTCGCAGCCACGGTCGGCGCATGGACCATCGCGGTCAGCGTGCTGCTGTTCATCGTCAATGTCGTGCTGACGCTTCGACGCGGCGAACAGGCGCCCGCCGATCCGTGGGGCGCGGGCACGCTCGAATGGAGCGTGCCGTCGCCGCCGCCGCCGCATAACTTCGATGCGGTGCCCGTCGTGCATGGCCGCGATCCGCTATGGGAGGCGGGCGCGCAACCGCGCTTCGTGGGCGGTCTTGCCGCCGACGCGCGCGAAGTGCTCGTGACGAGCGTGCTCGATGCGAAGCCGGATCATCGGCCGCTGTTTCCATCGCCTTCGATCTGGCCGTTCATCAGCGCGGTCGCGACGACGGTGCTCTTCATCTGGTCGATCTTCACGCCGTGGGCGGTCGTGTATGCCTCGCTGCCCGTCGCCGTGGCGATGATCCTCTGGTTCTGGCCGAAGCGCGCGAGCAACGCATTCGCGGCCGCACGGGAGCGGCGTCCATGAGCGCGACCGGCGATCTCAAGAGCCCGCACACGCGCCCCGACGATGCGCGGCCATCGGACTATCTGCTCGATGTTCGCGAGTTGCCGACCTTCGCGTTCGGGCATCGCAGCCTCATGTGGTGGGCGACGGGCGGGCTGATGCTCATCGAAGGCACGGTGTTCGCCATCGGCATGATGATGTACTTCTATCTGCGCACGCACGCTCCTGCGTGGCCGATGGCCGCCGAAGCGCCCGAACTGCGCTGGGGCACGCTGAACACGGTGATCCTGATGGCGAGCCTGCTGCCGAACCAGCTTGCGAAGCGCGCGGCGGAACGCAGCGATCGCGGCGCGGCGAAGCTGTGGATGACCGTCTGTCTCTTGATGTCTTTCGCGTTTCTCGTCGTGCGCGGCTTCGAATTCGCGACGCTCAACGTGAGCTGGTACGCGAACGCGTATGGATCGGTCGTGTGGCTGCTGCTCGGGTTGCACACGACACATCTGATCACCGACACCATCGATACCGCCGTGCTCACGGTGCTCCTCTTCACGGGACCGTTCGAGAGCAAGCGTTTCGTCGATGTCAGCGAGAACGCCATCTACTGGTACTTCGTCGTTCTGAGCTGGCTGCCGATTTATGGCGTCATCTACTGGGCACCGCGTTTCTAGCCTCTTCACGATCATGCTTACATGGCCTGCGCTTCTCTTCGCTCCGTCGCTGCTGCTCGGATTGCTGAGCGTGAACTACGCGCTCGTCGAGCCTTCGTGCCATCTGCAGAGCATGGCCCTGCTCAATGGCGTCAGTGCGTCGAGCCTGGCGATCAGCGTCGTCTGCACGGCGCTCGCATTCGCCCGTTGGCGCGCCGCGCGGCGGGAAGCCGATCCATCGGCGCCGGGTCTGACATCGCGACCGGGATTCATCGCCGCCGTCGCAACGGGCGTGGGCGCGCTTTCGTCTCTGGCCATCTTCGTCATCTCTCTACCGCAATGGCTGCTTTCCGCTTGCTGATTCTCCTTGCCGCCGTGCTGTTCGCCGATACGGCATCGGCGCATGTCGTCGCGCCCGCCGCGCGCGACGTGCAGACGTTCGGCTGGACGTTCGAACCGTGGGTCGTCGTGTGTCTTGCGCTGAGCATCGGGCTTTACGTCGCCGGCTATGCGCGATTGCGTCGTCGCGGATCGCGGGGACGCGCGGACCGTGCGATGCGGCTCGCCGCCTTCGTCGCGGGATGGGTGGCGCTCGTCATCGCGCTGGTGTCGCCGTTGCATGCGCTCAGCGAAGCGCTGTTTTCGGCGCATATGCTCCAGCACGAGATATTCATGCTGGTGGCCGCGCCGCTGCTCGTCATCGGCCGGCCCCTCGCGGTATGGATATGGGCGTTTCCACCGCGCGCGCGCGCACGCATCAGCGTGGCGACGCGCAGTGCGTGGATCGGATGGCCGTGGCGATGGCTGACCATGCCCGCCGTCGCCTGGGGCCTGCATGCCGCCGCGCTCTGGTGCTGGCACGCGCCGCGATTCTTCGAGGCCGCGCTTGCAAGCGAATGGATTCATACGTTCCAGCACACGAGTTTCCTTGGCAGCGCGCTGCTGTTCTGGTGGACCGTGTTCCGTCCCGCCGCCGCCGATGGATCGCGCGCCCACAGCGCGCACGCGATGCTGTCGCTCTTCACGACGATGGTCCACACCGGCGCGCTCGGTGCGTTGCTCACGCTGGCGCCGGCGGTGTGGTATCCGTCGTGCATCGAGAGCACGCTCGCGCTCGGCTTCGATCCGCTGCAGGACCAGCAACTGGGCGGACTCGTGATGTGGGTGCCGGGGGGTCTGGCGTATCTCGTCGGCGGGCTGCTGATCGGCGCACGATGGCTCGCGAGGCGTCCGGCGCGCGAGCTGACGAGCGTGGTGCGCACCGCCATGCCGGCGCACGAGGAGTCCTGACATGCGCTCGATATCACGACGCTGCCGCCGCATCATTTCGTTCGCGCTTCTATCGATATGCGCGCGCGCGGCGCTGGCTGCGCCGCCCGTTCCATCGGCCGATCTGATTGCGCGCGGCGGTTACGTCGCGAAACTCGGAGACTGCGCGGGTTGCCATACCGCGCCGAACAAGGGCGCGCCGTACGCGGGCGGTCTGGGCATGGCGTCCCCGTTCGGCACGATCGTCAGCAGCAACATCACGCCGGACCCGGAGACGGGGATCGGCAAGTACAGCTATGAAGACTTCGCGAAGGCGCTGCGCGAAGGCGTCGCGCCGGGCGGCAAGGGACTTTATCCGGCGATGCCTTATGCGTCCTTCGTGAAGATGACCGACGACGACATGCACGCGCTTTACGCTTACATGATGCATGGCGTGCCGCCGGTGCGTTATCGTCCGCCGCCGAACGACGTGCCCTTTCCGTTCAATCAGCGATGGGCGTTGCGCTTATGGCGCGCGGCGCTCGCACCGAAGGACGTCTATACGCCGCGTCCCGACCGCGACGCGATGTGGAATCGCGGCGCCTATCTCGTGCAGGGCCTCGGCCACTGCGGAGCATGTCATTCGCCGCGCGGGCCGGCGTTTCAGGAGCGTGGCTACGATGAATCGTCGAAGACGTATTTGTCGGGCGGCGTCAACGATAACTGGTACGCGCCGAATCTTCGCGGCGATCCGGGCTCGGGACTCGGGCGGATGTCGCGTGAAGATATCGCGACGCTGCTGAAGACGGGACAGGGCGGGGGGACGGCGGCGATCGGCAGCATGGTGCAGACGATCGAGGACAGCCTGCAGTATCTTCGCGACGACGATCTGCTCGCGATGGCGACGTATCTGAAGAGCTTGCCCGCGACGGGGGCGGCGGATGGCTCGTACGATCCGTCGAAGGCGAAGCCCGGTCAGCTCAAGACGCGCGCGCCCGACGTGCCGCCCGGTCAGGGCGCGGGCGTCTACGCGACGTTCTGCGCGCAGTGTCATCTGGACACGGGCGAAGGTGTGCCCAAGGTGTTTCCGAAGCTGGCGGGGAATCAGGCCGTCATCAGCGAAGATACGACTTCGCTGATTCGATTGCTGGTCGAAGGGGGGAATAGTCCCGCGACGAGGAACGGACCGCCGCGTCAGAACATGCCGGGTTTTGCGGGCAGGCTGTCGGATTTGCAGATCGCGCAAGTGCTTAGTTATATCCGCGGATCGTGGGGGAACGATGCTCGTCCCGTGACGACGAATGATGTCGCTTCGTTGCGGAGTAAGTTGCATAAGTGAGATGCAGCGGTTTGTAATATCAGGAATCCGGCAAATTGGGATTGAATATCTTTTGTCCCTTGCATGGTTCAAAATCGTTGAAATTAAGACCGGTACTTGAAGCGATGTGCAAGACGGCATCCTCGACCCGCGAGAACGAACGCATTTCCTCTACCAAGTACTCTTCGGCGTCCATGTTTCTTTCCAATACCGTGGATCAAGCTCGCCGGACGGTGGATTGAGCAGGCGGGATTCATGCCGGGGCAGCGTGTCAAGATCAATGTGGAACACGGAAGGCTGGTGATTACCGCTGAATAAAACAACGGGCCGCTTTCGCGGCCCTTAATTCTCAGCATTGTAAAATAGAATACAGCAAACTTCTGTCGTTGTCTGAGATTCCTAGTTTTTCCATCTTATCGACCGAACAACTTAAGGCAGATAGTAGCAGTCTTTGTCGCTCTACCAAGTCTCCATTCAGAAATCTTTCGTGATCGATCTTTAGTCTGAATTCAAGCACTTTTTTTTGAGAGTTCTTCTTTGCGATTTCGTTTGCCCAATCCTTATCGGACCGAATCATAGCTATGAACGCCCATTTTTCAAACGAATTTTGGAGCGAAAGACTAATAAGCCTTGAATTGATCTTATCCTCAACAATCTTTCGCGCCTCTCGAAAAGCATCAGCAACATCGGAGTCTGCTTCTGTCGCCATCCATAGTTTCATATCAGTAATCCGATTTGTTGAGTCGTGGTCTCGCTCCATGAATTCTTGTGTGTTCAAGAATCATCTCATGTTGCCAAGTATGCATTTCTCGCTTACTTCCCTTTTCCTCAAAAATCATATCGACATTATTCGCATCGAGATATTCTTGAGAATATCTCTTTTTACCGTTTGTTGTCTCTCCATATTTAGCAACCGACCCGTTGTCGCGATCTCTTAACGTATAACCTTGAGTCGGCTTATCGGTGTCAAGACTATTGCCATGCTTCGAAGGGCATTTTTTCCTCTTTCGTCCCGGCTTCTTCGCGAATTGACCGTTATTTTTATGTTTTTTCCAAAGACCGAGTGGATCAATCCAGTCCAGGATGTTGGGACCCAACTGATACGGATTCTCTCCACCTGCAAGGCCAATTGGGTCTTGCGAAACGAACAGACCGGTGCCTGGATCGAAGTACCGATGCCGGTTATAGTGCAGGTTCGATTCGGGATCGAAATACTGTCCCTGCAACCGCAACCCCTGCTCAACCGCCCCGACCTCGATCCGATCGACTCGCCCGGTCACACCATAATGCGCCTCCCAAACGACTGCTCCAGCGCCATCACGTAACCGCATCGGCGCGCCGTTCACATCGTTCTGATAGTAGTACAACCGGCTATCAGCCGCATCATCCGCAGCAGCCGCAACCTGCATCGTTAGCGGCTCGAAGCTATCCAGATGATACGCATAGAATCGCGCTTCATCCACTGCACCCGACGTCGCATCCCGCGCCCGCGCCTCGCCCGCCAGCGCATCCCCGTCCCACAGGAACCACGTCTGCGCCCCGCGCTGACTATGTGCATGCTCGCGTCCCGTGTACCGCACTTCGGCCGCCATCTTCGCGATACGCCGTCCCAGCGCATCGTATCGATACCGCCAGCACTCGTTGCGCGTGTTCTCGAAGCACGCCAGCCGCCCGAACGCATCCCACTCGAAGCGCTGCACGCCGTGCTCTGCATCCTGCCGCACAACCAGTTGCCCCGCCGCATCCAGCCGCCACTTCGCGCCATCCGCGTGATGGAGTTCGCGCGCACCATCGGCTCGCTCGTGCGTGCGGAACCGGTCGCCGTGGGCGTCATAAGCGAAGTGCCGCAAGCGCCCCGCCGGGTCGGTGTGCGCAATGATCCGCCCAAGCGGATCGTAGCGATACCGGTCCTCCCCGAGCCGGCTATCGCGCCGCACCGTCAAGTTCCCGCTCGCGTCGTAGTCGTAACCGGTGATCTCGTCGCGATGCCCCGCACGCTTCGTCGCGTGTTCCCTCAGACGGCCCGCGCGGTCGTATCGATATTGATGCCCGAAGTCGCTGTTAAAGCGCGTATCGGACAACCGCCCCGCCAGATCGCGCGTGAAGCGGATAGGCTCGTGGTCGTCCATCTGGACACTTTGCGGCTGCCCGAGCGCGTCGTACTCGTATTTGAGCGCCTGAGCGAAACGCGTGTCGCCAGTGGCGAGCCTGAGCGTGCGATCGTGCAGCTGCAACCGGCCCGCAGCGTCGTAGACATACTCGAGCACCGCCGTGGCTTCGTCCTGCTGCTGCGTCTCGCGCACCAGCCGTCCGTCGTCGTCGTAGCTGCGCTCCACGACGCTTTGTGCATTGCGCGCCTCGGTGAGCTGCCCGCGCCCGTTGTACCGATAGTGCTCCTGCGCTTCACCCGCGATGCGGCTCGTGATCCGGCCGAGCGGATCGCAGGTGATTGCCAGTGCGTGGCCGAGCGGGTCCATCGTCTGCGTGAGATGGCCCGCGCGGTTGTACGCATAGCGCCGCGATTGCCCGTCATAGCCGACTTCCTCGACGAGCCTCCCCGCCGCGTCGCGTCTCAACTTCCAGGTCTGCCCCAGCGGATTGGTAACGCCGGTCAGTTGTTCTTCGGTGTCGTAGTGATAACGCGTGACGCTGCCGTCGGCGTCGGTTCGGCTCGCCAGCTGGCCCTGTCCGTAGTAGCCAAACGTGGTGACATGACCCGCTTCGTCGGTGTACCGCGTCAGGTTGTCTTCGGCGTCATACTCGCAACGCACGAAGCGCTCCCCTGGCAAGGCGCACGCCACGAGCCGCCCTTTCGGGTCCCACGTATAAGTGGTCGCTTCTTCACCCGGCGATTCTCGACGCAGCAGATTACCGCGCGCGTCATGCCGGAAACGCGTCGCACGTCCGACCGGGTCGGTCAGCTCGGCGAGGTAGCCGAGCGGATCGTACGCGAGCGTTGTCACCTGCTGCGCGGCGTCCGTGACCTGAACCAACTGACCCTGTGAATCGTATGCGAACTGCGAAGCCGTGCCCGATGGCGTGATCTGCGCAATCAAATTGCCGCGCGCATCCCACTTCTGCTGCCATACGCCGCCTTCAGGATCGCTGATCGCAACCGGCCGGTGATCCGCGTCATACTGCGTGCGTACGGCCGTGTCATCGGGCAGGCGCTGCTCGATGAGGTTCGCGTGCTCGTCGTATTCCCAACTCGTCGTGTAGCCCGCCGGATCCGTCTCGGCGATGGTGCGCCCGGCACCGTCGTACCGATAGCTGCGCACGCCGCCCAACTGGTCCGTGCGGCTCACCGGCAATTGCTGCGCGTCGTACTGGAGCACCGAGACGCCGCCGAGCGAATCGACAATGCGCGTCTCGAGATACGTCAGGTCGTATTCGAAGCGATAGTCGTACAGGCCCCCGTCACCCCAGGCATGATCGACGCGCCACAGGCCGTCCGCGTGCTGCTGATGAGAGTAGTAGAACGACAGGCCGTTGCGGTCGGTATGGCGCACCATCAGATGCTCGCCACGATATTCGAACGTGTACGGCGCTTTCAGCGCGTCGTGCACGGCGATGAGGTCGCCGGTGCGGTTCTGCTCGTATCGCACGAGCGGATGCCGTTGGCCGCGCGCATCGACGAGCGTGAGTTCGCCAAGGCAGCCGCGCACGTCGCCCGCACCCGCGTGCAGCGCGCGACCGGTAGGCCGGCCGGCAGAGTGCTCGACAAAGCGCAGGACCGCACCGGCTTGCTCCGATCGCTCGACTCGCCACGCGTTGCCGTTGAGATCCGACAACTGCGTGAGCGGAAGATGCATACGCCGGCCGCTCCGCTTCGCCGGAACCTGTTCGCGCCAGTGCACAGGCAATGCAAAGGCGTATTCCAGACCGCCTCGCGTACGCACGGTCAGCGCGTCGCCCTCGATGTAGACCGCATGGCCATGCTGACGATCGTATCGGCGCGCGTCCCAGCCCGGTTGATCGGGCAGCATGTCGAACGCGGTGAAGTGGTCGGGGAAATAAACCGCTGCGCCGAACTGCGCCTGGTTCCCGGTGTCGTCGCGCACGAGTTCGAGGCGGACGTCGGCGGGACTCTGCCAGCCATGACCGAGCGCGCCCGCGTGAGGGTCGTGACTCGCGTAATAGCGATCCCACACGAGCGGCAGACGCCCTTCGATCGTGAAGTCGTTCTGCTGCACGACGACTTCGCCGGTGACGGAATTCACCGGCTCCGCGTCGAAAATGACGCACTTGATGAAACCCGACGGAAACTTCTCGAACAGCTTCTTCGCGAGCTTCGAGCCGCGGAACGCCTTGAACAGCCCCGCGGCGAACGCCATCATGTTCATGATCGGCGGGCCACCCACCAGCACCGGACGCCCTGCCGGAATCGGCAGCATCACCGCAGTCGGCAACGACATGCTCTTGCGGTCAGTGTGCGCGCTGTTGTGGTCCATCGGCACCATGCCGACGAACCAGCAGCTCAGCGCAGGCAGCGCGAGGAACGAGAGCGGATCGCCATTGGCCAGCACCGTCTTGCTGCCCATGAACGATTCCGAGTCCTGCGACGGGCCTTTCGCGTCCGCACCCGTGAACGTCCCGCCAAGCGGAAAGTGCAGGCCGGGGATGTGGTAGTTATGCGTGCCGGCTGTTGCGCGCATGAAGCCGTTGATCCAGATCGGCGCGCCGCCGCCGCCACGACCGACGTTTCCGCCCAGCGCATCGTTTATGCTGTTCTGGAGATTCGCGACGGTTTTGACGACGTCGTTGTCCATCACCTTGTCGACGGCGTCGTTCACCGCCGCAACGGTACCCATCGCCGACTTGACGACCCCGCTGTTCATCACCTCGGCGATCTGCGCCTCGTGCGATGCCACGAAGTCCGAGACCTGTTCCTCGATGAAGCTGAACACGATGCTGCCGATCATCGCCTCGAACGCCGCAATGTACTCCTGCACGTCAAACACGAACCCCACATGCGGATGCGGCATGATCGGAAACGGCGGCCCCGTCACCTGATGAACGTCGATCCCAACTACCGGCGTCAGATGGTTCACTGCGAGCAGAGCCATTACGCGCCCTCCTGTGCAGCGATGAAGAGTCGCGAAACCTGATCCGGCGCAAGCGGCTTGATCCCTTCGCGCCAGTTTTCACCGTAGAGCGACTTGAATTGGGCCACCACGTCATCGCGACGCTTGTGATGCTTGTCGAAGAAGCCTGTTTGTCCGAGCATCCACGCCGTAACCAGCTGGAGATTGCTGTTGGAGCGGATCGCAGGCTCCAGCCATTGGCCCGCAGCCAGCGCCTGCATCCCGGCTTCGAACGCCTGATCGGTGCGGCCGGTCTTCTCCAGACACCACGCCTGCATGCGGCGCGATTCGACGGTCAGAATTCCGTCCTGCTCGGCTGCGGCATACTGCGCCGCTTCGTCGTAACAACGCGCGGCGCTCTTGAAGTCCGATTGCATCAGGTGAACGCTGGCCTCACCGAAGAGACCGTTGACAACCAGCTTGTTCCCGCCGGGGTGGGCTGCGTCCAATGCCTGCCGCCCTGCTTGCGTTGCGGCCTGATAAGCGGCCAGCGCTTCATCATTCGATTTCCACTTCAAATACGCCGCGCCCGCGATCAGATGCACGACCGCACTTTGATCGGGCCATTGCTCACGCGACGTGATGGCGAGCGCGCGTTCACGCAGTCGCGCAAGGTGCTGCGGGTCATCGCGCGAAATCGACTCGGACAGCTCCACGAAAAGGCGGCGGAACTCTCCACCGGGGCCACGCTCACCGGACTGGGCGACGAGCTCGCGCGGGACCGCTTCCATGTAATAGCGGCCGCGAACGAGCTTTACCTGCGAGGGCCGGTTCTGGCGCAACGAAGCCAACGGGGCGGTCGCAACGCCGTATTGAACGAGGCGTAAGCGTTCGGATCTCCAGCGCCCCTTGTCGAAGGCGCCCAGGAGCTCATCGAGCCAGCGCTCGAACGCTTGCTCATTCTTGATTGACTGCGGACGGAGCACGAGCACCATGCCTGGAAACACGTCGGGATGATGCGCCATCAGACTGTCCAGCACATTCATGAGGTGATGTGTCTCGCTCTCGTTCGAGCGCGAGGGAATCGACCAATTTGCGACGATGCCATTCGCGGCCGATCCGTCCCGGGTCTTTTCGTAGTAATCCGAAATCTCGCGAACGAGCGAAAGCGGATATTGGCTCTCGGTCTCGAACGGCGATGTGAACTGCATGACCGCGCTGGACAGTCTCTTCTGGCTCTGGAAATATGCGTGGATCAGTTCGAGGTCCGGCTCGTTGGCGGACCAGTACAAGAGCCGCGCGGGTTTGTCCTGCGCGAACTGCAGCCAGTCCTGGTGCGCGTCCATGAGACGACGATCGACAGGATTCGTCGGTTGCCAGTTATTCATGACGCCGCCTTACGGATTCAACTTCAGGACCGAGCCCTGAACGGTATTGGTTTTCGTCGCCGAGCTCGTGACTGTGCCGCCATTGATCGCATGGCTGTCAGACCCGGTCGCGACGATCTTCTTGCCGGTGACCGAAATGTCCGTTCCGTTAATCTCGATCTTGCCGCTCGAATGCATGACGATTTTCGCCGCGCCGCACACGAACTCGATTTTGTCGCCCGCGTGAAGTGTGGCGTTCGTGCCGACGGTGACCGCCTGCTTCGTGCCGACGTTGACGACTTGCTGGCCGGTTACCGCCACGGTATGGTCCGCCAGAAGCGTCGATGTCTTCGCCTGCGTAACGGTTTCCGTGCTCGTGCCATTCACCGTCTCCTCGCGAAAGCCGGTCACGGTGAGCGTGTCATTGCCCCCGACGGTGCTCGTCCGATTGACGATGACGTCGTGCGTCTGATTTCCCTTGATGGTCGTCGACTGATCGACGCCTACGTTGAGCGTATCGTTCAGCGTTACCGAGCACGTGCGGTTCGCTTGCAGCGTGATGGTTTCATCACCCGTGACCGTCTCCGTGCGCGTGCCGCCCACGGTCGTGGTCTCGCTGCCTCCCACCGACTTGGTGCGATTCGCCGTGACCGAATGCGACTCGTTGTTCTTGACGGTCGTATTCATGTCCTTCTGAGCCTGCAGCCATACTTCCTCGGCGCCCTGCTTGTCCTCGAAGCGCAAGCCATTGGCGGTCTCTGCGCTACCTTTCATCGAGCGCGAGAGCATGCCGCTTTGCGTCGCGTTGCCGGGCAGATCCCACGGAGGCATCGTCTCGGCGTTATAGAGGCGTCCCACGACGATAGGACGGTCCGGATCGCCATTCTCGAAATCGACGATCACCTCGCTCCCCACGCGCGGAATGTTCACGCCTCCGTACCCGCCGCCGGCCCACGGATATGACACGCGCACCCAGCACGACGAGCTCTGATCCTTCACGCCCGAACGATCCCAATGGAAGCTCAGCTTCACGCGGCCGTACTGGTCGGTCCAGATTTCCTGGCCCGCCGGACCGGTGACGATGGCGGTCTGAGGACCGCTCGTGCGCGGCTTCGGATAATCCCCACGCGGCGGACGGAACACGGAGGTCGCAGGCTGCACGACGAACGACGACGCGAAGCGATACTCGCCCGAGCCGCTCGCCTCGCTGGCTTCCGATGCCGCAATCGCCGATGCGATCACCAGATACTCGCGATTGGCCGCTTCATGCGGAAAGCCTTCGAGGCGGAAGGTCGTGCCGCATACGATGTCCCGCACGTTGCCCGAACCATGTGCCCGCTCGCCTTGCGCGCGCTCCTCCTCCATCCGCAAACGGGCGAACTGCTCGCCTTGCGAGGGATCGGTGAAGTCGCCAGGCCACTCGTAGCGCTCAAGGTCGTTGTGCGCGGTGTCTTGCGGCAACTCGTTCTGAACGATTAGCGCCGCACTCGGTTTCTTGAAGTCGAAGTCATTCGTGGTCCATCGGCCGGACTGAAGACTTCCATCGAGATTGAATGCATCGATGTGCTCGCGATCCACTCGATGACCCGGCGGGAAATACCATAGCGTTTGATACGCAGCGCTTTCCACCGGCTTGTGTGCGCCGAGCTGATCGACCAGGATCATCCGGTGGAAACCCTTGCTGTGCTCGAAGAACCAGTAGATGCCGTGCTCGGCCATCAGGCGCTGAATGAAGCGAAAATCCGTTTCGCCGTACTGCACCTGATAATCCAGCACCGGATACGTTTCGCTCAGGCGCGTCTCATACGAGTACATGTAATTGCCGAGTACCGCCTCGACGATTTCAACGACCGTCTTACCCTGATAGATTTTGAAGTCCGAACGCTTCTCCGCGAGCGAGATCCACGGTTTGAGTACGAGCTGATAGTGACTCTGGCGGTCGGCCTGGCCTGCGTAATGCGCCTGCGTGACGATCCCGCTGATCTCGCGCGTGCCCGCGCCGATGTTGGTCGCGCCGCCCATGCCAACGAGCCCGGGCAGAAAGCTGCCCATGCCTTCCAGTTCGATGGTGATCGTCAGTTCCTTCCCGATCATCGACTTGAGATCCAGATTCGCGGCCGCCCGTTCAGGCATGGCGGATTCGAGCGGCGTGCGGCAGTCCAGCGTGTATTTGTAGATGCTCGACAGCGTTTCCCCGCCGCGCAGGGCGCTGAGCAGGAGAGAGGGTGTGCCATCGGGGCCCGTCGGAAGCGCGGCGCCGCTGATGGTCACAGTACGGGTTTTAGAAGTCAGCACTTCAGTAGATTCTCCAGTTACGTGCTTCGGATTCCAGAATTTATGCGGGCGAGTCCATCGGTGGATGGCTGCCGCTCGGGAGATCGAACGCGCGTGTCTAATGCAGGTAGCCTGCAAGCAATCCGACGCCCAGCCCCGCCTGAAGTCCGGCGGTAATGCCGCCCATGACCAGCAACGCAGGCGCTTGGGCAATGGCTCGCTCGGCCAGATAGAGCATGCCAGGTGAGGAGAGCCCCAGAATCAACTCGGCCGAGTTGATGCCAAGAAACATGACCGAACCACCTGCACCGAGCAGGAGACCCCCTCCTGCGTCCACGTACACGGTGGCGCCTTGAATGTCCCGGCGTGAGAGTTCGCTGCCTCGAAAGGCATCGGTCATGAAGATGGCGCCCCCGCTGGGAAACGACTTCGCGGAGCCCGCGCCACCTACTTCCTTCCCGTTAAGCCCCGGGAGCTTGAGACGAGGAATCTTGATGCCGACGCCCATGCCGGCGCCGATGCCGCCGTAGTAGAACGCTTCGTCTTTCGCGTCCGGGTCGCTGAGCACGATGGAGCCGCCCGATGCGACAACCACATCGGCGCAGACACCTCCGGTCGCGCCGGTGCTATAGCTCCACTCGCTTGGTCTTAGCAGGAACATAAATCTGAATTCACTTGTTATTAGCCTCACGCCGCAACACGCTCACTACCCCCGCCACGACGAAGCCCAGTCCGACCGTTGCCAGAAGAAGCGCTGCGTACCACACCGTCCCGAACGCGTCGAGCGTCGCGCTGTGACGCACCGCCGCCGGCGCATACCGCACGCGCACTGCCTCCCCGACTTTCATGCCGAAGACCAGGCCGCCCTGAGGATAGGAGACTCGTTCACCGGACAACGTGACGAACTCGACCTGAGGGTGACTCCCGCCGGCGTTCAATGCGACCACTCGTCCCGGCACAACGACCGAGCTCTGCAAGAACTGTCTCGTTGAGTTGACGTTCAATGACGCCATGACAAGCAGCACGAGACCAATCGCGATTGCGTTCAATGATTTGAACATACGTTATCCTAATGATACTGACCTCGATATTCAAATACTCCGAAAATACGTGTCGCGCTATGTCGGACCTCGCAGCGAGTCGGCACGATCGGCACCAGGGACGGACCTCAGGTCGCCTCGCCTGATGTACTCCTCGGGATCGAACCTCATGCCGGTGATCGGCTTGCCATCGGGCGATTGACCGAGCCAGCCGGACCACCCCAACTGCTGCTGTCCTCCAATGACGGCGGGACTCGCGCAGTCGGCCCGGATCCGCAGTTCCAATTCCCACTGGAACTCACGCCCCACGAAAGCACGCACCCAGTCGACAAGTTCCGGTAGCGCCGCGCCGCGCGGCGTGAACCGCAGATATTGCTCGAGATCGACTGGCCCGATGATGAGTCGAAACCGATGCTGCCTGTCCGGCGCCTGCTCGCCGAGCATCGCGCCATCTCCGAGAATCGACGCCGCGCCGGGCTCGCCTAGGTGCGTCTGCTCTTCGCGCGGCACACTCACCCAATGAAACACATACTCGTCGATGCTCACCGGCACGCCGAAGTAATGCTCGAGCGTCATGCAGAGGCCATCCGGATCGCGGGCTTCGCGCGTGACACCCGGCGACCCCGCCAGTTGCGCATGAGCCGGCAACGCGCGTTGCGCTATCTCGTCGGGATGCTGCCCGGTGAGACTCGCGGCATGCGACGAAAAGCTCTCGTCGTCGGCGCGGTCCAGACCCGCCGCCGCTTGTCCCGACGCCCACGCCCGATACAGGACGCCCAGATATCGGTGATGAAAGAGGTCGAGGAAGCGGCTTAGCGTGGCGTCGTGCCGGCTCTCTTCGCGCTCTCTCGCGATCTCCGTCATGTGAATGGGCAACGGGCCATTGGGACCGAGCACGCCGAGTCCGTACAGATGCACATGCAGGCGCCCGTTGCGTTCGTCGACATCGGCAATCTCCCGCGGCGAGAACGTCAGGCTGGGCCGCTGGCCGAGGCGGAACGGTTCTGCGCCCGGCCGCTCGGCGGTCCCGATCGGATCGATGCGCTTGTTGGCGCCGACGCGGCGCATCAGCGACAGGAAGCCAAAAAGCCATGGCTCGTTCCGCAGCCGCTCCGTTAGCGAATCCGATAACCCCGTATTGCGGGACGATGCGCCAGATGATCGGTCATCCATCACGCCACTCCACGTGTGCCCATTCGCACGGGCCAGCGCATGATGCGGCCACGCTGAGTCGAATTGAGTTGGGTCTGCGTGAACGAATGCATCGAGACATGACGTGCGAGATAGTGTTCGATCACCAGGCCGAAGAGGTACGGACTCATGCCGGAGAAACCTGCTTCATCGACTGTCAACTCGCACGCGATGCCGCGTCCGAACACGAACGGGCCTCCTCCCGGCAGCTTGCGCGTGACGGCGCTGGTCTTCACGGCAACCAGGCTGTCCACTTGCTGCGCGAGTCCGGTGTCGTCGCTGCCGAGAAAGAGGCGCAGCATGTCGCGCAGGCCCTGCCCATCCGGACGATGATCGAGTTCTTCGAGCGCCAGATAGTTGAAGTTCAGTTGCCGGATCAGGCGCCAGGCCGCTGCACCCTCCGCATACGGCGGACGCGGCGCGCTGGGCCGTCGAATGAGGCCGATGCTCTCGATCGGCGGATCGTTCTTCACCTTCTGGAAATCGTTCACGCCGTTACGCGGCACGAGAATCGGCAAGTCGCGGTTCGTGAGCCATGCGTAGGCCGACAGATAGCGCATGCCTTCATGATAAGGCGCTTCGTCTGCATCGACGAGAGAGACGAACGTCTCCGTCCCGACATACGACGTGCGGGTGCCGTAGCGCCGCGAAGAACCGGACAACAGGCGTCGCTCACGACGCACGGTGAAGTATCGGCCGTGGCTCGCTTCGTCGTTGTTGAGCGTCTGATAGAGCGGCTGGAATTCGCACTTTTCCGAGTTCTTCTCGACTTGCGCCTCCAGCGCCTGAACGGCGAATACTTCGTAGTCCATCGGATGCTGACGCTTGGGCACCAGATGAAATTCCGTGGTCGCATCGGCCAGTTCGATGCGGTCGACCTTCTGCTGAAACAGATTGACGACAGGCGTACAGAAAAGCGCGAACCGCGAAGCATCGACCAGACTCGCGAGCCGATCCGGCGCACGGTCGAGCAGCACGACGATCTCGAGTTCCTCTCCTTTCGTCTTCTTCAGCCCCGCGCGAAGACCGGTCAGCGCGAAGAAGTAGAAGCGGCTGGGACAAGCGAAGTATTCATGAAGCAGGTTGTGTCCATGGAACTTGGGCCAGACGAGCGGCAGCAGCCCCTGGTCGATGCCCAGACCTTCGTGAACCACCGCTTTCGATTCGACTGCCGCGAACGGGCGGTCAGCCGCGCTGAAGGCGCCCGGCTCCCCGACCACGGAAGCCAATGCAGCGGTGTGCAGCAGTTCGAACAGGTTGGACGCGACTTCTTCATCGCCTGACAAGTACACAGGCAGGCGGTCGAGGTTCTCGAGCGCGGCGATCTTCGCCTTGTTCGTGGTGCGGATACGCAGCCTCAGAGCGCCGCGAACCTGCGCGTGCGCGGGAACATAGCGCTCGAGTCCGGGAATATCGGGCGGGATGCCTGTGAGCCTTGCGCTGACGATGGTCAGCGGATAGAGCACGACGTCCTGGCTGGTCGTGAACATGCAGGCCGTGCGCTCGCCGTCCGGTGCGTGCGTCTTGATCGTGAGGCCGCGCGGCACGCGAAAGCCATCGTTCAGATTGCCTTTCGTGTGCGCCGGATACATCTGCACGACGGCCATCGAGGGCGTCGGGGCGACGTAGTTCGGGTATGTCACTTCCAGCAGGCGCTGCGTAAAGCGCGGGAAGTCGGCGTCGAGCTTCAATCGCATGCGCGCGGACATGAAGCAGAACGACTGCATCAGCCGCTCGACGTAAGGGTCGCTCGTTTCCCCCGCGTGGATTCCCAATCGGCGCGCGATCTTCGGATTCGCGTCCGCGAACTCGCCCGCGCTCTCACGAAGGTAGATGAGTTCCTGGTTGTAGTAATCGAGTAGTCGCGGGTCCATTGCGGTGCATTTGCTTCGTGAATGTCCGGCTCACGCGCGCCGGCTGTCCGCATGCAGGCGGCTGCTTTCGAGATCGAGCGAACTCTGCACCAAGAATTCCAGCGGATACGGCTCCACGTCGATCATTCCGCGAATCTCGAACGCCACTTCGTTATGACGGCCGTGCCGGTCTCCCTCGCTGCACGGAACGACCTGAAGCGAATTCGGCACGAGGCGCGGTTCGAAGGCAAAAATCGCATCCTTGATGGTCTGCTCGATATCCGACCACTTGCGCGAAGCCATGAACGCGCCGGCCAGCGGCGGCACGCCGAAGTTGACGGTAGATGCGGCCACGAGCGGATATCGCCCTGCATCGATCTCACTGCCGAGATTAGTGGCGTTCAACAGATACGACAGGTCGCGCTGGATGATCTCGCGTAGCTGCGCACGCGTGACGGCATACTCGCCGGGCGCTTCGGTCCGGCGATGCGGCGCATCGTCGCGCAGCCGATCGATGAGCGCCGGCATGAGGTGCGTGTTCCCACGGCGCGAAGCACTGCCTGCCCGCGCGTCCCGGCTGTCTTGAGCGGCGCTGGTCATCGTGTCACCGTAGCGGACGGTCGGTTTCGCCGGGAGCTCCTGACCCGTCATTGCGCGGCGCGCGCAGCGTCTCCCCGCGATTCGCTTCGGTTCGGCGCGGCACAGGTTCTGAACGACATGGGACAGGACAATATCGCATGCGGGATAGGGTCATACGTGGTGTATCTCGGATAGCTAATGAATCGTCCGAGGATTAACGCACGACGCTTGAATGTTTGTCCAGAACCGAATAATTGCTTTTAAGCAAACATGTAAAGCCTACATATAGATAGTAGGTCGTAATATTTAATGTCAGCGGCGTTTAGAAGTCGGTGATGGTCTTTCACAGATGATGCTTACCTCGTTTCGGCGCAGGAACACGTTCGATCTTTCAGCGACACAAGTCGACACCAGGCTGCGAAGTCGCTTGCTCAGGAGAAAATTCACGTCTCGATCGTATGGCCGATACAACTGACTAATCGACGCGGCGACAGCAGCGCTAGTGGAACCCTCCGCCGCCCGTGCACTCCAACGGTCATTGTCACAAGCAATGGCATGGCGCGTAAGTTGTTCACCTCACGCGTCCACCCCCGGCAATATTTGCAGACAAATCGCGTTACCAAAAGACTCACTCGCATCAAACCGCTACACGAGCTAGCATTGCAATTGCTTACGTTTCGCTTTGCGCCTTCTCAAGCAATTTGGCTTATCCTAAACTCCTGCTTACCGGCTGGAGCGATGCCGCAACTACGTTTTCACGTTGTGCTTCTAATCCGAGAAGGCTGCAGCGGTGCACCCCTTGCCTTTCGGGATCTGTCTTCGGGCCGACAGAGCGGGTGCCTTATCGCAGGACGACGACACTACTTCAAACGCCGTGAAAATACTCATCGTCAACACGTTGTACTACCCGGACAAGATCGGCGGGGCTGAGGTATCGACGCAACTGCTCGCCGAGGGGCTCGTCAGGGCAGGCATGGACGTGAGCGTCGCCTGTGCAACGGGAGCACGCAGCGACAGCGTCACCGAATTCAACGGGGTCAAGGTTTATCGTCTGCGCTCGGCCAACCTGTATTGGCCGCATGCGCCCAAGAAGCGCTCCCGCGTCGCGCGATTCATCTGGCATGGCATCGATGTCGTCAACGTCGTCATGTCACGCAAGCTGCGCGACATCATCGCGCGCGACAAGCCGGACATCATTCATACGAGTAATCTCGCGTGCCTGTCCGTCGACGTATGGCGCGCTGCCCGCGCCGCCGGCATTCCCATCGTTCACACGGCACGCGACTACTACCTCATGTGTCCGGCCACGACGATGTTCTCCGACGTCGAGCCCTGCAAGCGCCAATGCGGATCATGCGCGCTGTATTCCGCGCCGAAAAAGTCCGCATCGTCCCGCGTTCAGGTCGCCGTGGGCGTCAGCCGCTTCGTGCTGCAAAAGCATCTGAACAGCGGCTATTTTCCTGAAGCCACACGCACGGCCGTCATCAACAACTGCTACGTTCCGAGCCAGGACGCCGCCACGCACACGAAGCAACGCTATAAAGGCGGACCGGTGCGTCTCGGCGTGCTCGGCCGCGTGGCGCGAGACAAAGGCTCGGAGGTCGTGCTCGAGCAGCTCGCCGCCGACAACACACTCGACTGGACGCTCGTCTTCGGCGGCAAGGGCGACCCCGGCTACATCGAGGGCCTCAAGCAGAAATACGACGATCCGCGCGTGCAGTATCTCGGTCACGTGAAGCCCGACGACTTCCTTCGCAGCATCGACATCCTGATCGTGCCGTCGATCTGGCACGAGCCGTTCGGCCGCGTGATCGTCGAAGCATATTCGTACGGCTTGCCGGTCGTCGGCGCGAATCGCGGCGGCATTCCCGAAGTAATCGAGCCGCGTTCGAATCTCGTCTTCGACATGGAGCGTCCGCACACGCTCATCGAGAAGATCCGCGAGGCCATCGCGTTGCTGAAGGAACCGTCCGTGCACGACAGGCTGCGCAAGCACGCCGATACCTTCAGTCCCGACTCGATGGTCAACGCCTATCTCGACGTGTATCGCAGCGCGCTCGGGGGCGCCATCAAAAGAACCGTCGAACCCGTCACGCCCGCGATAACGCCGAAAGCCAGAATGGACTGAGCCGGAATCAACCGTCAGCGAAACTTGACCGGCACCGGACTCGTCAGCAAGCCCACGTAGAAATCGAAAAAGCGGTCGTTGTCATAGCGCGTCACGTAAGTGATCTTCTGCGGCGACGCGCCAGCCGCCGGCGCGTCGGGATACACGCGCACATGTCCCTGATCTTCGCCCGGCGTCGTGTCGATGTCGAGGTACGCGCTCTGCGTCTCTTTCGCATACGTGGGATCGAGAAAGTATCCGATGGTCAACGTGTCGTAGATATTCGTATTCGCGGCGAATGCGCCTGCGTTCGCGATGGCATATGCCTGCGTCACCGCTGTCTGTCCCGTCGGCGGATTGACAATCTGGTTGTAGATGGTTTGCGTCAAGGGAACGGTATTGGTGACGTCGAGCGGAATGACCCGCTGCGGAATGGTGGTTTGCAAGAGCGTACGCACCGCCACCGGATCGAACCACCAGTTGAGCTCACCCACTGCGTTGGCATTGCCGGGTACGTTCATCGCGCCGCCCATGTAGACGATCTCCTTGATGAGCGGCACGATCTCCGGCGCTCGCCTCACGGCCGTTGCGAGATTCGTCGGTGGCCCGACTTCGATGATGGTCACCTGATTCGGATAGCGCTTGATCGTATCGATCATGAAGTCCGCGGCGGCCTGCGCTTTCAGCGTCGTCGATTGCGCGAAGCCATCGGGCGGCGCGGTCAGTTGCGATGGCTGCGTCGGCTCCGGCCGCATCCACGCGCCGAAGTAGCCGTTCGGATTCGCGGCCTGCTGCGCACGAATGCTCGCGACATCGTATTGCAGCGGATAATTCGCGCCCGCATACACGCCGACCTTGTCCTGCACGCCCATGCGCTCGACGGCTTTCAGCGCATCCGCCTGTTCCTGCAGCAGCCAGTCGTTGCCGGTCACCACGCACAAGCCCAGCAGGTTGATCTTGCCCTGCCCCATCAGTTGCGTCGTCATCGCGAAGAGCTGACCGTCGTCGCCCATCGTGTTGAAGTCGGAATCGATAATGACCTTCGGGGCATCGTTGTAAGCATCGTGATGATCGGAGCCGCCACATCCGGTCACCAGACCGGACACGACGGCTACCGTAACGAGTCCTGCTGCATTGCGAGGCGTCATCGCTGTCTCCTGAATCGTTCGATTCATCGTTCGAGTAGTGACCGCCGGATGTCAGCGGCTTCTTCATTCTAGGAGCATTCCGTGCATTCGTCGGCTGGACTATCGCTTGCTTTGCGCTTGCGGTTCGGGACCATGAACACAGGATTCGCGATGCTTCTCTCACTGGCCGTGCTGCTGCTCTTTCAATGTCTCGGCGAAGGGCTTTCGTATGTCTTCCGGCTTCCGGTGCCGGGCCCGGTCGTCGGCATGTTGCTGCTGCTCGTGTTCCTGATGGCGCGGCCGCGCGCCGCCGACGCCATCGAGCCGACCGCTAACGAATTGCTTCGTCATCTCTCGCTGCTGTTCGTCCCGGCAGGCGTCGGCATCATGGTGTCCGTGAGCGCGCTGAGCGGCAACGTACTGGCGATCGTGCTCGCGATCATCGTCAGCACCACGCTCGGCATCGCCGTGACCGCGCTCGTCATGCGCGCGCTGATGCGTGGTCATCGCGCAGAGAAGCCGCGATGATCGCGTTCCCGCAGATCAATGCGATATGGGTCTATCTCGCCGCATCGCCGCTGCTCGGATTGACCACCACGCTCTTCGCGTATCTGATCGCGCAGTGGATCTACGCGCGTTGCCGTTTCAACCCGCTGGCGAATCCGGTGCTCATCGCGGTTGCCATTCTCGTGGCCGTCTTGCAGATCAGCCGCACGCCGTATCCGACGTATTTCGAAGGCGCGCAATTCGTGCACTTTCTGCTGGGGCCGGCAACGGTCGCGCTTGCCTTGCCGCTATATCGTCAGCTCGGCAATCTGCGCAGGCTCGCCGCGCCGTTGACGGTCGCGCTTGTTGCGGGATCGATGACGGCGATCGTGTCGGCTGTCGCGGTCGCATCGTGGCTCGGGGCATCGAAGCAGACCATCGCATCGCTCGCGCCGAATTCCGCGACGACGCCCATCGCGATGGCGGTGGCCACGTCCATCGGCGGCATTCCATCGTTGACGGCGGTGCTCGTCATATCGACCGGCATCTTCGGCGCTGCGTTCGCACGCGTCATCCTCAACACGCTGCGCGTGACCGAGCCCGAAGCGCGCGGCTTTGCGCTCGGCGTGGCGTCCCACGGAATCGGCACGGCGCGCGCGTTCCAGATCAGTCAGCAAATGGGCGCGTTCGCGGGCCTCGGCATGGGGCTCAACGGCATACTGACGTCGATACTCGTACCGGTCGTCGTGCCGATACTCACGCGACGGCTCTGAAGCGTCCGCGCATCACTCGATTGCCATCGCTTCGACGGCATCGCCGATGCGTCCCGCGTCATCGTAATGAACCATGTGACCGCTATGCCGGATCACCGACAGCACGCTCTGCGCAATGTCGCGCGCAAGACGTGCGGAATGCGATTGCGCATCCACCACGACATCGTCTTCGCCCGCGAAGATTCGCACCGGTATATCGATGTCGCGATAGTGCTTCGACAACTCGTTCGCCGCCGGCACCATGCACGCCGCGTCTTCGCCGATCGCCCGTAATTGCCACGGCCGCAGCACGATCTGGCGTTGCACCTGATGGCCGAACTCGGGCGGAACATCCGAGGGCGCGAACATGACCCGCACGTTCTGGTTGAGCAGCAGGCGTCCCATCACGGGCGAAACGGTATAGCGAATGACATCGCCGAGCACCGGAACGGCGGCGGGCGCGGTGAGGAGCACGTCGAATCGCGCGGTCGGATAGTAGTAGCCCGACACGAGCGTCAGTCCGCGAATCTCGATGCGCGGCTCGATCGCCATTGCCAGCGCGACGAGGCAGCCGAGCGATTGCCCGACGACGACCGCGCGCGTCAATCCCATCTGCCGGAGCGCGCGCTGAAAAAGTGCCGCCTGCTCCTGCGGCGTCCACACGCGATCGCGCGGGCGCGTGCTGAAGCCGAAGCCCGGACGATCGAACGCAATCACACGATGACGCTTCGACAGACGCGCGACCAGCCCGCTCGCGATGTAGTCCTGCAGCGTGACGAGGTTGCCGTGCACGAGCAGCACCGTGGGGCCTTCGCCTTCGTCGATGTAATGCAGGCGCACGCCATCCACATCGATGAATTGCCCGATGGGCGGATGTTCGCGCTCGGCCCGTCGCCCGCGCCATGCGGCCCACGCGGCGATGCCGACGGATACGGCGGCGACGCCGGCAAGAAGTGTGTTCGACGCAGAAGCGCTTGTTCGTGATTTACGCATATCGATGATGAGGAGGCGAACGGGACAAGGAGCGTATTGCAAGCATCGTGCGTGCCACGCATCGGAACGTCGCTTGCTCGCTCGGCTGAGGAATCCTCTTCACCACCAGCGAGACATGCGATGAGCCAGCAAGATCACATCGAGAGCCAGCCGATACCCGGCCATACCGAGAACATCCCGACGAATCCGGCCGATGCGCCGCAACGCGGTCCCAACGAAGACCGCGCGCCCGACGCGACGCCGGACGACAAGCCCGGCACGCCGCCCGGCACGCAAAGCGAGCGCGACCGTCTGAAGACGCCGGAAGACGGCAATCCGGTGTGATGCATCCGATCACCGGTCGGGCACGGAAGGCGTGGAGATAGCCTGAATCGTCGATGACACTTCGCCGTCCGAGTAGATCGCGATATCGCCGAGGGCGAGCATGCCGACGACATGCTGCTCGCTGTCGAGGACAGGCATGCGCCGGATCTGCAGTTGCTCCATCCTCTGGATGGCGGATTCGATCTCATCATCCTCGCGGCACCACTCCACCGGCTCGCTCGCGACTTCCTGCACCGTGCATGACGCGTCCTTGCCCGCCGACACCGCGCGCACCACGATATCGCGGTCGGTGATCATCGCTTTGAGCCGCTCGCCGTCGCATACCGGTAGCGCGCCGACGTTGAGCTCGTCCATCAACTCCGCCGCGCGGCGGATCGTGTCGGTCGGCGCGATGGTTTGCACGCCGCGTGTCATTACTTCGGCAACCTTGGTCATGGCGTTCTCCGGTAGATCGAGGCGGATCATCGGTCAAGCATGCGGCATGCCGTCGATTCACCGCGCAGGCGAACGTCGGCCCGCAGATTGCTCAGTGAGCGCAACGAACGACAACAACCATGCATCCGCGTGGCCGACACCGGAACTCATCGATGAAAATCGCACAGGTCGCACCGCTCTACGAGAGCGTCCCTCCTATCGCATACGGCGCCACCGAGCGCATCATCTCTTACCTGACCGAAGCACTCGTCGCGGCGGGGCACGACGTCACGCTCTTCGCCACCGGCGATTCCCGCACGCGCGCCCGCCTTCGCAGCGGCACGCCCACCGCGCTGTGGCGCGACGAACGCGTGTGGGATACGACGAGTCATCACTTGCGCCAGCTGGATGCGGTCATCAAACGTTCATCGCAGTTCGACGTGATCCACTTCCACACCGAGCCCTTGCATCTGCCGATGCAGCGCCTCTTCGCATGTCCGTCCATCACGACGATGCATGGCCGCCTCTTGCCCGCCGATCACGGCCCGCTCTTCGATACGTTCCGCGATGCGCCGCTCGTCGCCATTTCGGAGAGCCAGCGCAGCGGGATGCCCGACGCCAACTGGCGCGCGACGGTTCATCACGGCCTCGCGCTCGATGAAATGCGCTATTCGCAGGAAGGCGGCGACTATCTGCTCTTCGTCGGACGCGTGATGCCGGAAAAGCGCATCGATCGCGCGATCGAGATTGCGCGCCGCGCGGGGATGCCGCTCAAGATTGCCGCAGCCGTGCATCCGGGCGAGCGCGCCTATTTCAAGGAAGAGATTTGTCCGCTGCTGGAGGCTTCGCAGTCTTTCGTCGAATATCTCGGCGAAGTGGGCGGCGAAGCACGGCGCGCGTTGTTCGCCCATGCACGTGCGCTCGTTTTTCCGATCGACTGGGAAGAGCCGTTCGGCCTCGTGATGATCGAAGCGATGGCATCCGGCACGCCGGTAATCGCGTTCAGGCGCGGCGCGGTGCCCGAAGTGATCGAGCATGGCGTGAGCGGCTTCATCGTCGATGATGTGGAAGAGGCCGTGTGCGCTGTGCGCGATCTCGGAGAGATCGATCGGGCGCGATGCCGCAGGACTTTCGAGCAGCGCTTTTCCGCCGATCGCATGGCGCGCGACTATGTCGCGGTCTATCGCGATCTGCTGGACTCGCGCGCGCCTGCGCCGGCCGCCAATGCCGATGCCGCCGATTTCGACACCGACGCGTTGCAGGCATAACGTCATGCGCATCGCCCAGGTATCGACGTTGTATGAGAGCGTGCCGCCGCGGCGTTACGGCGGCATCGAACGGATCGTGTCCTATCTCAGCGAAGAGCTCGTAAAGGCGGGCCACGATGTCACGCTGTTCGCGAGCGCGGATTCCCGCACGAGCGCGAAGCTCGTTGCGGGCAGCGATTGCGCGGTGAGGCTCGTCGAAGACACAGCCGACCCGCAAGCCTTCCACTTCGCGATGCTCGAAGATGTCGTGGCTGCGTCGAAGCAGTTCGACATCGTGCATTTTCATACGGACTACCAGAGTTTTCCGTTCGCGCGGCGCATGCAGTGCGCGCATGTCACGACGCTTCACTGGCGGCTCGACGTGCCCGGCCTCGAGCCGATGTATCGACGCTTCGCGGACGTTCCGCTCGTATCCATCTCCGACGCGCAGCGCGCGCCGCTGCCGTGGCTGTCGTGGGCGGGCACGGTGCATCACGGCTTGCCCGGCACGCTCTACCCGTTCCGCGAACGCGCGGGCGAACACCTCGCGTTCGTCGGCCGGATCGCGCCGGCCAAGGGACCGGATGCCGCAATCCGCATCGCGCGCCGTGCGAACGTGCCGCTTCGCATCGCGGCGAAGGTGGACGAAGCCGATCGCCCGTACTTCGAAAGCGCCGTCGCGCCGCTCGTGCAGGCCCCGCTGATCGAATATGCCGGCGAGCAGGACGATGCAGGGAAGAGCCATCTCATCGGCCATGCGCGCGGATTGCTGTTTCCGATCGACTGGCCGGAGCCGTTCGGCCTCGTGATGATCGAGGCGCTGGCCTGCGGCACGCCGGTGATCGCATTCGGGCGCGGCTCGGTGCCGGAGATCATCGAGGATGGCGTGAACGGCTTCGTCGTGCGCGACGAGGACGAAGCGGTCGAGGCCGTGGCGCGTCTGCCGCAAATCGATCGCCGCCGCTGCCGCGAAAGTTTCGAGCGGCGCTTCACGGCCGAACGCATGGCGCGCGATTACGTCGATGTTTATCGGCGCCTGCTCGACGCGCGCGCCGCCCGATGCGCGATGCCGCCGCATCTCGTCGAAGAGGACGCTTAACTGAGGGATACCGCTATGCGATGCATGGTGCTTGCCAGCGATTACGACAACACGCTCGCCGAAGAAGGCCGCGTGAGCGATGCAACATGGGACGCCGTCGACCGGCTGCGTGCGTCGGGGCGTCATATGGTGCTCGTGACGGGACGCGAACTCGACGATCTCCTTACCCTGTGCGATCGCGTCGATCGCTTCTCGCTGATCGTCGCCGAGAACGGCGGCGTGATCTACTCGCCGGCGACGCGCGAGCGCACCTTGCTCGCGCCCCCGCCGCCGCCCGAATTCGTCGAGGCGATGAAGGCAAGCGGCGTGCGTCATCTCGGCGTGAGCCAGACGCTCGTCGCGACCGTGAAGCCTTACGATGAACAGGCGCACGCCGCTATCCGCGATCTCGGTCTCGATCTGCACGTCGTCTATAACGGCGACGCGGTGATGGTCCTCGCACCCGGGGTCAGCAAGGCGAGCGGCCTGCTCGCGGCGCTCGACAAGATGGCGCTGTCGCCGCGCAATGCGGTCGGCGTCGGCGACGCGCAAAACGATCACCCGCTGCTCGATGCGTGCGAGATATCGGCGGCCGTCGGCAACGCGATCGATGCGCTGAAGGCGCACGCCGATATCGTGCTGGATCGCGAATGCGGCGCCGGCGTGACGGAGCTGATCGAAGCGATCCTCGAAGACGATCTCGCCGGCGCGAGCGAGCATCTCACGCGGCGTCATCTGGTGCTCGGCGAGCGCGTCGAAGAAAACGACGCGGACGGCGACAAAACCGCAACGCTCCCGCCGCAGGACACGGTCGCGCTGGTCGCGGGGCAATCCGGCGGCGGCAAGTCCACGCTCATCACCGGCCTGATGGAGCGGCTGTCGGAATCGGGCTATCAGTTCTGCGCGCTCGATCCCGAAGGCGACTTCGACAACTTCGAAGGCGCGCTGCCCATCGGCGACGCGGAGACCGCCCCGAAAGCCGATGACGTCACGCGGCTCATTCACCAGCCGAGCCAGTCGGTCGTCGTCAACCTGATGCGCGTCTCGTTCGCGGAGCGGCCGACGTATTGCGCGACCGTGCTCGCCCACATGCAGAAGACGCGCGCGCTCACCGGCCGTCCGCACTGGATGATCTTCGACGAGGCGCATCACTTCTTTCCCGCGAGCATCAATGCCGCCGATGAAACGCTGCCCGACCAGCTCGCGCCCGCCTTGTTCGCGACCGTGCATCCGAATCAGCTCTCGGCGCGGCTGCTCGATCGCGTGACGGTGTTCATCGGCGCGGGTCCGGGCGCGCAGGAAACGCTGCAGGAATTCGCGCAGGCCGCAGGCATCGACGAACCGGCCGAGCTTCCCGAAGAGATCGAGACAGGGGAGGCGCTCGTCTGGCGTCGCGATCGCGAGGGGACGTGGGGCGCACCGGTCGTGGTGCGCGCGGAGCCGGCGAAGACACACCGCCGGCGGCACGTGCGGAAGTATGCGGAGGGCATGCTGATCCCCGAGCGCAGCTTCTATTTTCGCGGTCCCGACAACAAGCTGAATCTGCGCGCGCACAACCTCGTGCTGTTCCTCGAAATCGCGGAAGGCGTCGATGAGGACACCTGGCTCTTCCACTTGCGACGGGGCGATTACTCGACATGGTTCCGCGACGTCATCGGCGATGCCACGCTCGCCGACGAAGCGCGCGGGATCGAAGCCGACGAAGCGCTTTCGGCCGCCGACAGTCTCGACGGAATCCGAAAGGCCGTGGAAGCGCGTTATACGCAGCCTGAAAATCCGGTTCTGCCGAACATCCTCGCGCCGGGCGCGAAAAGCGGCAGTGGCACGTCAAGTGCTTGACTCGCTTGCTGCAGCGGCGCATCTCTTGCGTCGCTGATCGCATCGCCAGCCAGCGTCGCACGCGCATCAGACGCATGCGACGCGTCGTGCTGACCGCATCGTCCGTCACTCAAGTCGCAAACAGAGGTGTGTGAATGAATACCAATGCCCCGCCAGCGCGGCCTGCCGCCCGCTCGCCGTCGCCCGTCGTCAAGTGGCTCACCATCGTCTTCCTCGCGATATCCGGGCTTTATCTCGCGGGCGTCGGCATATGGCTCGTGACGATCGGCGGATCGCCCTATTACGTCATCGCGGGCCTGCTCATGCTGGCGGTCGCGTGGCTCATCATGCGGCGCAATTCCGCGGCGCTCTTCGTCTATGCGCTCCTGCTGTTCGGCACGCTGATATGGGCCGTCATCGAAGCCGGTTTCGATTTCTGGGCGCTCGCGCCGCGTCTCGACGTGCTCGTGATCGTCGGCGTGTGGCTGCTGCTGCCGTTCACCTATCGCCTGTATGCAACGCCGGTGCGCGGAGGCGGAATCGCGATGGCGGTGGCGCTCGTGCTGACGGGCATCGCGCTCGTGTATGCGGCGCTCAACGATCCGCAGGAGATCGACGGTTCGTTCGCGCGTCAGGGATCGGACACGCCTGCGGCGAAGGCCACGGCCGGCCGGCCGGGCGACTGGCTCGCCTATGGCAACTCGCAGGGCGGCACGCGCTATTCGCCGCTCGCGCAGATCAACGACAAGAACGTCGGCGATCTGAAGGAAGCATGGAGCTTTCGCACCGGCGACATGAAAGGCCCGAACGATCCCGTCGAAATCACCGACGAAGTGACGCCGCTCGCCGTCGACGGCACGCTGTTCTTTTGCACGCCGCATCAGCACGCCATCGCGTTGGACGGCGCGACCGGCAAGGAGAAGTGGCGCTTCAATCCGGAACTGAAGCCGGACCCGAGCTTTCAGCACGTGACCTGCCGGGGCGTGTCCTACTATGAGACGCCCGCCGCCGCGCAGGCGCGCCAGGCCAACAATGCCGCTTCGCTGCCGATGTGCGCGCGCCGCATCATCCTGCCCGTCAACGATGGCCGCCTTTTCGAACTCGATGCCGCCACCGGGCAGCGCTGCGCCGGCTTCGCAACGAACGGCGTGCTGGACCTTCAGCATCTGCAGCCGGTGAAGACGCCGGGCCAGTACGAGCCGACGTCGCCGCCGATCGTGACGTCGAAGGTAATCGTCATCGCCGGTGCGGTGACGGACAACTACGGCACGCGCGAGCCTTCGGGCGTGATTCGCGGCTTCGATGTCGATACCGGCAAGCTGCTGTGGGCCTTCGATCCGGGCGCGGCCAATCCGAACGCGATTCCCGACGACCAGCACGGCTATACGCGCAACTCGCCGAACTCCTGGGCGCCCGCCGCGTACGATGCGCAACTGGATCTCGTCTATCTGCCGATGGGCGTAACGACGCCGGATATCTGGGGCGGCAACCGCACGCCGGAGCAGGAACGTTACGCGAGCGGCCTGCTCGCGCTCAACGCGACGACCGGCAAGCTCGCCTGGTTCTATCAGACCGTGCACCACGATCTGTGGGACATGGACCTGCCCGCGCAGCCGACCATCTCGGATATCAAGGATGCGAGCGGCAACATCGTCCCGGCGATCTATGCGCCCGCGAAAACGGGCAACATCTTCGTGCTCGACCGCCGCACCGGCAAGCCGATCGTTCCCGCGCCCGAGCAGGCGGTGCCGCAGGGGCCGGCGAAGGGGGATCGTCTTTCGCCGACCCAGCCGTTCTCCGAACTGACCTACCGGCCGCAAAAGAACCTGACGGGCGCCGACATGTGGGGCGCGACGATGTACGACCAGCTCGCGTGCCGCGTGATCTTTCATCGGCTGCGCTACGAGGGGCCGTTCACGCCGCCGTCGGAACAGGGCACGCTCGTGTTTCCGGGCAACCTCGGCATGTTCGAATGGGGCGGGCTTGCGGTCGATACGGACCGGCGCATCGCGATTGCCAATCCTATCGCGCTGCCGTTCGTGTCGCGGCTCATCCCGCGCGGGCCGGGCAACCCGATCGATCCGCCCGAGGCAGGTCGGGCCGGCACCGGGACGGAAGTCGGCATTCAGCCGCAGTACGGCGTCCCGTTCGGCGTCACGCTGAATCCGTTCCTCTCGCCGTTGAACCTGCCGTGCAAGCAGCCCGCGTGGGGCTATGTGTCCGCGCTCGATCTCGATACGCACAAGGTGATCTGGAAGAAGCGCATCGGCACGACGCGCGATGCATCGCCGATTCCGATTCCGTTCAAGATGGGCATGCCGATGCTGGGCGGCCCGATCACGACGGCGGGCCGCGTGTTCTTCATCGGCGCCACGGCGGACGACTATATCCGCGCGTTCAGCACCGATACCGGCAAGCAGCTCTGGGAGGCGCGTCTGCCGGCAGGCGGACAGGCCACGCCGATGACGTACGAGGCGAACGGCAAGCAATACGTGCTGATCGCGGCGGGCGGGCACGGCTCGTTCAAGACGAAGCTCGGAGATTATGTGATCGCCTATGCATTGCCTGACAAGCACTGAGGGCGACGCGACGGCATAGGCATTGCTGCCCTCCGTGGACTGGACAACGGAGGGCAGCAATGAGCAAGCGTGAAGTGCCGGGCGTCGGCCCGTATGGCGGACCGGCTGGGGGATGGGGCGCGTTGCAGGCAGTGGCCCGCGCACTGAAGCATCAGATGGGCGTGGCGCGTGAAGCGACGATGCTTCTCAAGGTCAATCAGCCGGCCGGCTTCGATTGTCCCGGCTGCGCGTGGCCGGACCCCCGCAGCACGTCGTCGTTCGAGTTCTGCGAGAACGGCGCAAAGGCGGTCTCATGGGAGGCCACGACCAAGCGGACCACGCCCGAGTTCTTCGCCCGCCATAAGGTGAGCGAACTGTGGGCGTGGAACGATCACGCGCTCGAGGACGAAGGCCGCCTCACGCATCCGATGCGTTACGACGCGCAGACCGGGCATTACGTGCCCGTTTCCTGGGACGAAGCATTCGAGCGCATCGGCGCGGCGCTGCGCGCCCTTCCCGATCCGCACATGGCGGAGTTCTATACGTCGGGGCGCGCATCGAATGAAGCGGCATTTCTGTATCAACTGTTCGCGCGCCGCTTCGGCACCAACAACTTCCCCGATTGCTCGAACATGTGTCACGAGCCGACGAGCGTCGGCTTGCCGGAGGCCATCGGCGTCGGCAAGGGAACGGTGACGCTCGCGGACTTCGATCATTGCGATGCGATCTTCTGCATCGGCCACAACCCCGGCACGAATCATCCGCGCATGCTCGCGACACTGCGCAGCGCGGCCCGGCGGGGCGCCAAAATCGTCGTGCTCAATCCGCTGAAGGAGCGCGGCCTCGAACGCTTCGCATCGCCGCAAGACCCGGTCGAGATGGTGACGGGACGCTCGACGGCGATCGCCACCGATTACGTCCAGGTGAGGATCGGCGGCGACGTCGCCTTCATGAAGGGGATGATGAAGACCGTCCTCGCGCTGCACCGCGACAGCCTTTCGAAGGGCGGCGAAGGCGTGCTCGATCGCGCGTTCATCGACGAACACACGGAGGGGCTCGATGAAGTCATCGCCGATCTCGACGCGACTGCGTGGAGCGACATCGTCGGTGCGGCGGGCATCGAGCGCGCGGAGATCGAGCGTATCGGGAAGCTGTACGCCGGTTCGAAGGCGGTGATCGCGTGCTATGGCATGGGCATCACGCAGCACCATAGCGGCACGGCGAACGTTCAGCAGATCGTCAACCTGCTCTTGATGCGCGGGAACATGGGCCGCGACGGCGCGGGCATCTGCCCGTTGCGCGGACATTCCAACGTGCAGGGCGATCGCACCGTCGGCATCACGGAAGTGCCGCCCGACGACATGCTCGATTCGATCGAGCGCGTATTCAAGTTCGCCCCGCCGCGCGAGCATGGACACGGCGCGATCACCGCGATCGAGGCAATGCGCGACGGGCGCTCGAAAGCGTTGATCTGTCTCGGCGGCAATCTGCCCGTGGCGATGTCGGACACGCAGGTATGTTTCGATGCGATGCGCAAGCTCGATCTCGCGGTGCACATCGCAACGAAGCTGAATCGCTCGCATCTGCTCACGGCGAAGGAGACGTTCATCCTGCCGTGCCTCGGACGCACCGAGCTCGACGTGCAGGCGAGCGGCCCGCAAACGGTGACGGTCGAAGATTCGATGTCGATGGTGCATGCGTCGCGCGGATCGCTGCCGCCCGCGTCCGGGCATCTGCTGTCCGAGCCGGCCATCGTCGCGCGGATGGCGAAGGCCACGCTCGACGACGCCTCGCTCGACTGGGACGGCTGGGTGGCCGATTACAGCCGTATCCGCGATCTGATCGAGGCAGTCTTTCCGCAATTCGACCGCTACAACGACCGCATTCAGGACCCCGGCGGCTTTCGGCTATTCAACGCGGCCGCGGCGCGCCGATGGAACACGCCCGGCGGCCGCGCGCGCTTCATCGCGCACAAGGGCGTGATGATGGACCCGCGCGTGAATCGCGACGACGCACTGATACTCGCGACCATCCGCAGCCATGATCAGTACAACACGACGATCTACGGATTCAACGACCGGTATCGCGGCATCACCGGCCGGCGCGACGTGGTGTTCGTCAACGAGCGCGATCTCGAAGCGCGCGGCTTGCAGCATGGCGATCTGGTCGATCTGGAGACGATCGAGAGCACGGTGAGCGTCGGCGGAACGCGGCGCTTGTGCGGGCTGACGGCAGTCGCGTTCGATATCGCGCCGGGGTCCATCGCCGCGTACTATCCGGAAGCCAATTGCCTCGTTTCACTCGCGGACAACGATCCGCGCAGCGGCACGCCTTCGTACAAGTCGATACCCGTGCTCCTTTCGCTGAGCCGGGGCGATTGCGAGGTGAGCGCCGATGCGCAGAGCTGGCACCAGGGCGACGTGCCTAACGACAAGACGGGCGCAACGGTGGCGGCCGAGACGCCGGAGCATCGGCGGCAGACGGGCACGCCGTCGTAGATGCGGCGAGGGGCGGCGCGCGGCCGCCCCGCTGTTCGATTACGCCTTCGCCGAGCGATGCCGCCCCTGCGTCCGGCGCGATCCCTTCGTGAACACGAAGAGGCCCGCTCCCGCCGCCGCGATCGCGATGCGGCTGGGATTGGCTTTCAGCGTAGCGACGCCTTTCGCGACCGTCTGCGCCCACGAAGATGACGATGACGATGACGATCGCGGCACGATCACCGGCTCGATTTGCGCTGCGGGCTTCACGTCGTCGAGGTGCTCGACGCGCATGACAGGCGCAGGCGTCGGCATCGCTCTGGCGCCTTTGTCCGCGGTTGCGGGCGCTTCATGTTCGCTCGCCTTGCCCTCGCGCGCTTCGACGCGCGTGGCCGCGGCTTCCGCGCCGAGCAGCACCACGGCCGCCGCGAAGTACAGCCACATCAGCAGCACCGCGAGCGACCCCGCCGCGCCGAATGCGTTGGCGGTCCCCGCGTGCGTCAGATACAGCGCGAACAGCTTCTTGCCGACCGAGAACAGCACAGCGGAGATTGCGCCGCCGACGAGGGCATCGCGCCACTCGACGTGACCATCGGGAAGATATTTCAGCAACGCGCCGAATGCGGCGGACAGGATGACGAGTCCGAGCACGAACTGCACGATATCGCCGATGATGACGAGCGGCGATTCCCCGAACACCCATTTTCCGGCGGCCTGCACGGCGGTATCGAGAACGAGCGACACGATCAGCAGGAACGCGACGCCCATCACGAGGCCGAAGGAAATCAGGCGCACTTTGACCATGGTCGCGACGCCTGACTTCTCCTTGTTGTCGGCGGGCCAGATGATCGAGAGCGCCGTGTTCAGCGATGAAAACGTCGCCGATGCGCCGACCGCCAGGAGCACGAAGGAGACGATCGCCGCGATGCCGCCCCCGCCGCTGCGATGCGCGTGCTCGACGATCGTTTGCACGCTTTCGGCGGCTTCCTTGCCGAGCATCCCGCTGATCTGGTGGAAAAGCTGGCCGCGCGCGGCTTCGGCGCCGAACACGAGTCCGGCAATGGCGATGACCATGACGAGCGTCGGCGCGAGCGAGAACGCGGAATAGAACGCGATGCTCGCGGCCATCGGCGCGCTGCGGTCGGCGCTGAATCGCTTGAACGTGCGAGCGGGCCACGCAATGACGCGGCTCATCAGGGATTTCGATTCCCGGGCGGGGGTCTTGTCCATCGCTTCCTCCTTTTTGGCTTGCTGAGGGCGTATAGCATTGGCGATGCCAGCGCGGGCGATGGCCTGAAGGAAGACGCTTGCGCGCGGCGAGCGCGTGTTGTCGCTGGCGCGGCGTGGCCCGTCGCACCCGGGGCACGGGAGCGTCGGCGCGGCGCGGCGGGCGTAGGTAGATGTCAGCCGTCAGCGCCGGGCCTGGACAGATCGGGCATCCCGCGCACGGGTTGCTGGTCCGGTTGCAGGTCGGTGTCGGGTAACGTCTCCGGGGTTCGCGCGGGCGGCGTGCCGCGGGCTATCTCCGCTTGCGCAGGGTCGGGCTTTTGCGGGTCGGAAGCGTCTGGCATGGCTATGCTCCTTGAGGCTTGGGGGAAAGGTGCCTTCGGTGCGTTGGTTCGCATCTTCGCTGGTAGCAACGACTGTGCTTGCATCGCCTGGCCTGCGGGCGGTTCTTTCGAACGACGCGGATCGGGCGCGTACGCGTGAAGTGGCAGTCGGTGCCTGCCCTTCTTCGTACGTTGCGGTATCGTCGGCGGCGGGTTGCGTGCGGGACGTCATCGCGGGCCGCGGCGCCACGCGCCCGGCGCGCGCTCAGTGGCTCGATCACCGCAGAGCCAGCGGCGCGCTCGCGATGCGTCACCGCCGCATGCGGGCGTTCTTTCAACCTCGACCGTCGGCGCTCGGACGACGAAACGCATGCAGCACAACGCGTCCGCCGCGTTACCATACATCGGCAAGAAGCACCCAGACGGCAGTCTCACGACCGCCGATGAATCGCCGCGCAAGCCCGACCAGGACAACCCCGCGTGCAACGACATGACGACCGTAGCGAAGCCCTCGCCGACCATGCTTTCCGCGAAACGAGCCGCGCCGGGCCGGACGAAGCATCATCGACCGTTCGAGCATCCGTCGCGCGGCACGCGCTCACGGTCGCGATGGCGCTCTCGCTCGGCAGCGCCATCGCGCTCGGCTTCGCACGCTTCTCCTACGCGCTGCTGCTTCCGTCGATGAAGCAGGACCTCGCCTGGAACTTCGCGCAGGCCGGCGCGATGAACACGGCAAACGCCTTCGGATACCTCGTCGGCGCCATCGCCTTCGCGCGCCTTTCGCGTCGATGGGCGTCGCGGACATCGTTCGTCACCGGCTGCCTCGCGACGGCCATGTTGATGGCGTTCAGCGGCGCCGTCACCGATACGAACGCCCTTCTGATACTCCGCGTCGTCACCGGCGCCGCCAGCGCGCTCGTGTTCGTCAGCGGAGGCGTGCTGGCCGCACGGCTCGCATCACTGTCGCCGGGCCGCGCGGGACTCATCATCGGTCTCTACTACGGCGGCACCGGATGGGGCATCGTGATGTCGTCGATACTCGTGCCCATCACGGTTGCACCCGGCTTGCACGGCTGGCGGTTCGCCTGGTTCGCGCTGGCCGCGGCATGCGCCGCCAGTTCGGTCATCGCCGTGGCCGCTGCGCGGCGCATCGAACGCGAGCAACCGACTGCAACGACGGATGGCGCGCGGGCCGTCATGCACGACCAGGCGATCCGTCGACGGCGCTTTACTCTCGCGCTCGCCGGATACGCGTGCTTCGGGATCGGGTACATCGGCTACATGACGTTCATCGTGGCGCTGCTGCGAAACGCAGGCCTGTCCGACGGCGTCGTCACGGGCTTCTATACGCTGCTCGGCGTCGCGACGATCGTGTCCGCGCGCATGTGGTCGGGGCTGCTCGACAGGATGCGCGGTGGACAGGCGCTCGCGCTGCTGAACGCGTTGCTCGCCGTGGCGACCGTCATTCCCGCCGTGATCGCGCATCCGCTCGCGGCATTTGCTTCCGGCGCGTTATTCGGTGCGACGTTCCTTTCGGCGGTTGCATCGACGACCGCGTTCGTACGGCACAACCTGCCGGCCAGTCAGTGGGGAAGCGGAATCAACGCGTTCACGATCGTTTTCGCAGTGGGTCAGATCGTCGGACCGACTGTCATCGGACGCATATCCGACAGCGCCGGTCTCACGCGCGGTCTCGTCTATTCCGCGCTGGTGCTGGCTGCCGGCGCGGCGCTCGCGGCTTGCCAGAGGCCATTGCGGGATGTCTCATGAGAAGCGAATGAGCTTCGGTGCAGTTTATTTCGGCATCCGAATGATGCAGCGGGAGTTACGCGCCCGGCCTCGCCTTCTTCATCTTGACGAAGACGTGCGAGCAAAAAGCATCGGCGACGACGCGATTGACGGTCAGGATGTTTTCCGCACTTAACGATTCGCGCGATAGCCCCTGCTTTTCTATCAACCGCTGTGGAATCAGCTGGCTCACGAACGAGTGGCACAGGTCCTTCCGCGTGTGCGCGTCGGCAGCTTCGAAGAACTCGCGGCCAGCGCGAATCTCTTCGCTCATCTTCGCGCGCGCGGAGTCGTTCTGCGCCTGGATCGTTGCTTCCAGTTGCGCCTGGGCGGACTCGCGATCCCGTCGATTCTTCTTGTCGTCCTCGAGTTGCTTCGCCTTGATCGCGGCCATCCGCCGGTCCGCTTCGCCGATGCGGTAATTGCCTTCCAGCGCCTTGAACAGATAGCCGCGAGGACTGACCGTGACCTTGCCTTCGTTGAGCTTGAATCGCGTGTACTCGATGGCCTGTTCGAGGCGTTCATCCGTCCACACGTCGCGGTGTTTCGCGAGGCGCTCGAAGTCGCGGGTATCGAACGCAAATTCGTTGTTCAGCAACAGGTACATCGAATCCTGGATGCCCGCGCGCGCCGCATCCGCGCCCTGCTTCTTGGTGAACCGGAAGCGAATCTTGAGCTTGTCGCGTGTGACGCGGTCGGCATTGGGTTCCCAGCTGACATCGAAATCCGATACTTCGTTGAGCTGGTCGATGGCCGGTTCCAGGAAGCGCTTCTTGAACTCCTTCACTTCCTTGCGCGATTCGCCGACTTTTCCCGGCCATTCGAGCACTTCGTCGAACGGAAACCATTCGGTGACGCCGTGGCCCTGGCACGGAATGAGGCGGTCGTAGATTGCCCGCGCGAGCGAAAGCGAGAAGGCCGTCGACGCCCGCAAGCTCAGCCAATGCGCCTTGTACGGGCTGATCAGATACTTGATGACGCGGCCGGAAAGCAGCACGCAGACGACATTACGCTCGATGTAACAGTCGCCGAGCAGGCTGATGGTTCCCCACGAGTCCTTCTCGGTCAACTCCTCGATCGACGGCGCGGTCATGATTTCGACGCGCGCCCGCGCCGCGGCCCGCATCTGTGCGATCAGATGGCTATGGTTGCGGCTGTCATAGCGCATGAGCCATTTGAAGTAGTTCACATCGGCGGTGAAGGTGTACACCTTATCGTCGATGAGTTCGTCCGGCGCTTTGGTCGCCACGATGAAGTAGGCGGCGTCCAGCACGCGCCGCGCGGCAATGCCCAATCCTCCGACGCGCGTGAAGATGTTGTTCCGCAGGAAACCGATATCGCGTGTCGCCTCGGAAATGGCCGCACCCTGGCCGGACATATCTTCGTAGATGTCCAGCGCAAGTTGCTGAGGCGTGACGGTGAAATCCTGGTCTTCCATTCTTCGATTCGGCGGAGGTCCCCGGCACTCTAACAGCCAAGGAACGCGTGTCAACACAAAAACCGCCCCGCAAATACCCTTCGAACGTCGGCACAAAAACCGTCCCCGAGGACGTGTTCCAGCCCAAATAGCGTCCCTTTGCTCACAAAAAGCGTCCTGCGCTGCCTAGTTTCCGCCTCAGCCAGCACAAAAACCGCCCTATGCAGCACAAAAACCGCCCCTATCCACAGGCGTCGTTGTTGATTTCAAAGCAGAAATTGCGTCCTGTTAGTTTGTAGGTCGGTGGAAGTTTACAAAAAACAAAACGAACAACCTTGCCGACACGCGTGCCCTAAACCCCTTTGGGGCGTCTAACTGGCTGATTCGAAAGGTGATTTGCCAGAATAAAGTGCCAGCACAAAAACCACCCCGGGGGCGGTTTTTGTGCTGGGATGATTTCGGGCTTGTGTGCGAGATCGGCGGCGGTTGCGAGCGTGGAAAGGGCTGCGACCGTTTCGCTAGAAAAACAGACCAAAAACAAAGCTCGTGCGTTGCAAAGTGGGATATTTAGGCGCTATGTAACCCTGTTTACGCGCATTCGTGTATTCTGCGCTTTAGCGTCAATACATGGAGAAAGCGCAGAATGGCCAACGTAGGCAGCCTACCTATGGAAGACCGGAAGGTCTCCCTCCGCGAAGTCGCAGAATTCGCGGATAACCTCGAACCCTTTTCCGACAACCTTCGCGAGCAAATACTGGCGCCCCGGCCGCGCAAGACCGCTCCTATCTACACCATCAGCGAGTTGGCGGAGATGTGCAATCTCACGCGTCAGCAGATCCAGTATCTGGTCACTAAAGGTGAAGGCGGGTTGCCATCGGGTACGTTGAATGGAAACGGCCGTAGCCGCACTTTCACGCTGCCTGAGGTTCGCGTCTGGGTGAAGATGGCCTCGGATATCTATCAAACCGGACTCGATGACGGCCAGGGCGACTTCAAAGGGAAGGTGCTCACCACCGCGCAGTTGAAAGGCGGGTCGGCGAAGACTACGACGACGGTCTGCCTTGCGCAAGCGCTCACGCTTCTCGGCCGCAAGGTACTGCTCGTCGATCTGGACCCTCAGGCTTCCGCGTCCGAACTGTGTGGACTGTATGCGGAGAAGGAAATTTCCGGGGACGACACCGTGCTCCCCTATATATATGACCAGAACGTCGAAGGCGGTCTGGGCGCAAGCGTGCAGTCGACGTACTGGGATGGCCTCGACATCATCCCCGGTCATACCTTTCTTTATGGCGCTGAGTTCCTGCTCCCTGCGCGGCAGAAGACGATTCAGGGTTACCGGTTCTGGGCGGTCCTGCGGCAAGGATTGGAGCCGTTGCGCGCGCAATACGATTACATCCTGATCGATACGTCGCCGTCACTGTCGTATATGAACTTGAATGCGCTGTTGGCCGCCGACGCGCTCGTCATGCCCATGATTCCGGAGAACCTCGACTTCATCAGCTCCCTGGCGTTCTGGCGTTTGTTCTCCGATGTCGCCGAAGACTTTCTGCCTTATGAAGAGGACAAGGTCTATGACTTCATCTCGATCCTGCTGTCGAAGGTGGATTACGGCAAGACGTCGTCCGCACCCGTCGTCCGTCAATGGGCGCAGAGCGCGTACGGCCGATGGCTCGATCCCTTCGAAATTCCGGCTAGTTCGGTGATGAGCGGCGGCGCCCTTTCTTTCTCGACGGCGCTGGATATCGTCAGCACGCATTCCACCGCAAAGTCGCTACAGCGAGTTCGGCAACCGATGATGCAGTACGCAAAGTGGCTCGACGACATGTTCGTCAAATCCTGGAAGGAGGCTGCATGAGCAACATTCGAGAACAACTCATGGCCAAAACGGCCAACCTTCCGAAGCCTGCCGATTTCAAGGGCGAGAACAAAAAGGATCGCACGGCGCGTGGGCCGCAAACGATGCCGGGGATTACGAGCGCGCTAGCGGCGGCTCAGTTGCGCATCCAGGAACTCGAGGCGAAGGGCGTCGAAACGGACATTCCGCTGGACTCGATTGCGCCCAATCCGTGGCAACCGCGACGTCAGTTTAACGAGGCGAAGCTATCCGAGCTTGCCCGGTCGATCGATGAGGTCGGCCTTTTGCAGGCGGTGACCGTGCGACGAATTGGGGAGGCGTTCCAACTCGTCGCGGGTGAACGACGGTTCCGCGCACACAAGCTGATCAACAGGGAAACGATTCGGGCTGTTGTCATCGAGTGCTCGGATCAGGACATGGCGGCGCTCGCGTTGATGGAGAACGTCACTCGCGATGACCTGTCTGATTATGAGATCGCCATCGCTATTCGTCGTGCCGAAGCCGAGTTTCCTAATCGCACGCGCCTTGCAGAAGCCATGGGGATATCGCGCAGCGATCTGTATCGTTTCCTCGCGTTTGACGCGCTGCCGGACTTTGTCAAACGTGATCTGGATTTGACGCCGTCGGTGCTGGGGGCGTCATCGGCGCAAGACGTGGCGAACGCACTCAAGAAGTCTGGGGAGCCGGGACTTCGGGCGCTTCACGAACTATGGCCGCAGGTTCTATCCGGGGACTTGGTCCAAACCAAGCTGGCTGCAAGTTTGATAGCGCAGGTCAGCCGGGGGGAGTCGGCCACGGACGCTGGCGGCCGCAGTATCTTGAAGATCTTTGCTGGAAAGGTGCAGGCCGGCAGCATCACCAAGGATGTGAAGGGGCTGACCTTCAAGTTCAAGGCTGGAGTGGTCACTGAGGAGCAGGAGGACCAACTGAGAGAACATATAGGCAAGATGTTCTCTATTAGGTCGGAGTAGACGAGAGACCCGCGCAAGCGGGTTTTTTTACGCCTCTTATGGAGTCGGCTCGAGGTTGACGCGTGCTTTGAGCGCTGTTCCTGCATTGTGCGGTGTCCGAATTCGGACAGTGTTCCACCTAGATTCGCCTGTGACTCGCCGTTTGAAGACGAGCGCGCGGCGATGTTGGCAAGGGTTTGGGGGCTCCTGTTGTAAGAACCGGCTCGCGGTATGCCGCCTTTGCGGGAGTCCTTGCAATGGTAACGAACTCATGCGCGTTTCAAGTTTCGACGTCGCTCAGTCGTGCAGGCGTGCGCCATCCCTAGGTGTCCGAATTCGGACAGTGTCCTTGCTCAAGCGTTGGCGTCTGCTGGACCCTGGCTCAGAGTTTGGCCGCGCGTGGCTCGAACGCGCGGAAAACCCGTGGACCGATCTCCGTGCACGAACAGAACGTGCGGGAGTAGCAGCCCCGGAAACGCGCCTCCCGTCCCCGTGAACGTCGCGGGGCGGGGCTCCAATTACCGCATAATCGGCGCTTCGATCGCTGCGGCGCCCCACATCGGCGCGTGGTGTCCGAATTCGGACACTTCAGCACGATCCATTATTGGCGTCGCCGAAATGGAAGGAAACCACTCGCGAGAGGGACTCGCCGTCTGTGTCGAGTAGCGGGCTAATTGCCCGACGGTTACTGTGCACTATCGGCCGCCCGCTTGGCAACGTCGCCTCAAGCGAACAAGTCACTCGTGTCATGCGCTCGTCGCCGTACATATCCTCCGCGCGCTATCGACTGATTCGTAACCCGAGGCAAAAAGACGCGAACTCCCTTCGAGAACAACGCGTCAACGCGATGGAATCGTCGCTCAGAGTTGCGCGGTTGATAACGTGGAAATCAGTCGGGGCGAGCGCCCGGCTTCCGAAGAGCCGCACCGCGTTGCGCGGGAGCGGGGATCGAGCTGACAGACAGGCATTTGCGTACTGGACTGCAAAGATGCGCGGATGCATTCCGCTAGTCCGCCGAGCCGCAACGACTCAACGTGGGGGCGCATTGCAGGACTGCCGCGATCGAACACCGGTGCCATCCAACGTAGCTAGGATCTGCATCGACTCGAGAAGCCGCGTCCCGTGAAACACTCGGAAACCAATGCCGAGAAGCGAATTTCGCTGGAAATTCAGTTGGATAGGCACGTTTTCTCGACTTGTTTCACGCTTGGGCTACGCGTCGGCATCGATTTCTTATGTGCGGAGTCCGGTCCTGCACAATGCCCGTGTACGCGACACCGGAAAGCCGAACCTGTATCAAACGACACGGATGCCGTAGCCAAGGACCCGCACGCGTGTAAGCGATATCGATCGATCCTCCGCGAACTCTGGGAGCCGCACGCACCTCGACCGTCGTGGAGCAGCGCCGTTAAGCGCGCCGTTTCTGCAAGCCCCGATATGACTCACCCGCCTTGAACTGCTCGAGCCTTGCACTGGCAACAGTCAATGCTCCCAGTGTCGCTCGCCGTAGCTGATGATCGTAAAGAGAAACGATAGGCGCTAGCCGTTCGACCTCCTCCCCGCTAATCGACCAACATCCTGAGCGCTGACCGGCGTCGAATACGCTGGTCATGATGGCGTCCGCGTCGAAGAATGCGTCGTCTGGAAAGTAGCCATGTCCCGCTTCTGCCATGAATCTTGCGACGAGGACAACTTCGGCCATCTGTCGAGCCGGAGCAATGTCGGACGAACCGGCGCGGAGGGCTTCCAACGATAAATGAGCGAGTAGAGCCAACTCGTCAGCCACCGCACGGGGCATCGGAAGCAACTGTGCTTTTGTCTGGCGTTTCTGCATTGCTGGCGCGGAGCGCCGGAAAGGGATGGTGGTTGACATTGGATCGCTCGTTGGATGACCTTTCTCGGTTAACGATCGCAGGCTAGGGAATCTTGAGGGGCACGGTGTGGGATAGGCACCATCGACAGTCGACATCCGACAGATCCGATGCAGGTACGCTCCGGCGTGATCGCGCGTTGCGCGACGGACACTTCGACGCATCTTGATCCTTCCATGTGACGGTCGCGGAACTGACGGAACAGCCGAGTGGCTTCGCTTCACCACCACCTCAACAACCTGCCGCCTGC
The DNA here is from genome assembly GCF_031450805.1 of Caballeronia sp. LZ016. Lineage (NCBI taxonomy): Bacteria > Pseudomonadati > Pseudomonadota > Betaproteobacteria > Burkholderiales > Burkholderiaceae > Caballeronia > Caballeronia sp. LZ016. Next base: position 565,518 of record NZ_JARTVY010000005.1, on the reverse strand, counting down.
GCCTGCCGAACCGTGGTCTCTCGTCCCCGCATCAGACGGCGAAAGACCGTATGAGGCGGTGGAACGGCACAGGCTTGAGCCCTCCAGCTCGGCTGCATCGCCTTATTGAAATGGCATACGAAGGGACGAACGAACATTATGCAACTAACAGCCTAACAGCATGCGTCGGGTGCAGATGACATATCCCTAATAAATGACCGGCTGTACCCGCGCGATATCGCACTATCAGCAACGTCATTGTGACGATCAGTGGAGACTATCCCGGCAAGACCACGAATCGAGACTCGCACCGGTTGTCGACCGGATTCGACGACGCCGCCACCACGCGCAGCCTTGGGTGCCGTAAGGCGAAATCGACCGTACCGGAGTTCACCGGTCGCGCCGCAGGCGGGCGACAGCACCGATGATTAGACATGCGGTATTGAGCGCCGACACGTTGAACCGCAAGGGCACGATTGCAGTCGGGCAAGGCTGGGTGCATGGCGAGAAGCAGCACCTTGATCAGTGAAGCAGCCGCACGTTACGAAGACATCGAGCTTCATGAAACGCCTTCCACCGAGCCGGAGTGCGCTGCAGTGCCGGGCATAAAGTCAACGACGCAAGCGCCGCAATCGGTCGTTGTCAAAGCCGGTATCGGACGTGCGGCGGAGATGCCAACGACGCCGCGCCAATAGGCGTAAGTCGGCGCGTCGAGCCACGGGCCGACAGCGTCGCACGCGCGGGGCCTCGATCGTGACGACGACTGATGAGGCCGCGCCGGCACGATCGCCTGAACCGGAGAAGGCGCAAAAGGAATACGCACAAAAGTAGCAGGATCGCGAATCTCGCCGTGTCCCGCGATCAGCGTGCGAAGGATCGGCAAGTCGCATCGTGTAATGACACAGGGCGCCAACCACGACCCTCTGACCACCGACCGCCGTGACGTCGAGTGCAAGCGACCCACGTCGAACGATGGCGCGAATGCCTGCGCACCTATGCTCCGCACGCCACCCATCTAACGCAACGTCCGAAATCACGCTTGTCGGTCCTCCGATGCCTCCTCGGGACTCTTCTCATGCGGCTTCACGGTCGACCGAACGACCATGATCCTGTTTAGTACATCGAACCAGAACGGCGCGCCGAGGGTAATGGCAAAAGCCGTGAGCAGCCACCCTAGCGGCTTCGTGAAGTAGGCGTGATATTCGTTCCAGAGGTTCGTTCGAGTGCCGCTCTGCCTTGCTTTCTCATTGAAAACGAAGTCCCATCCGATGGGAAGCCTGAGCTCGTCGATCTGTTCCTTGACATCCTTGAAATTCACCGGCAGGCCGCTCGCGTCCCTGGCGATGGAACCCGCTTGCGCGACGATAGCCCCGCGTTGCGTTTCATTGCGGTAGAGGTAATCGGCGAGGGTCAGCGTATCGACATTGAAGCCCACGGACATCACGAGTCCGATCCAGAACAGCACCCATTGCGTCGATCGTCTGTATCGTCCCGATACGCGATCCATCGCGCTGTCGTACCAGCGCTCGAGATTCTTTCTCGCTTTGTCGAGATCGTCGTGGGCGGTATCGAGCGCGGCGAGGACGGCGCGCTGCACGGCGGGATTGTCCATCAGTGCAAGCTGCCCACGAATGCCCGCGACGGTAACCGTTTCCGTCGACACCAACGCTCGGCCCGAACCGCGAGCGACGATGTCCATCAGCGCCGCCGCGAAGTTCCTGGCCGGTATATACGACGGCAGCGACTTGCCGCGTGTCAGCGCGCCCGCTATTTTTCCCGGCGCGGGCGAAGCATATTCCCCGGCAAAAAGGCTAAAAACGAGCGGATGTTCATAGAAGGCCTTCGCGAGATTTTCGCCCTTCAGGTCGAACAGCAACTCGCGGATACCATTCTCGAGATACGACGCGCGCGTCTTCAGCAATCCCTCCAGTCCCTCGCGCAACGCGGTGCACATGAGACTTAGCAGCATATAGATGAAGACGATGCCGATAGCGACTTCGAGTATTGCCGAGTTGAACATGGCGCCTCTCATCGGTAAAGGTTGAACGCGCGGCGACGGCGTCACTGACATGCGAAAGACAAGCTGCAATCAGGTTAGTCGATAATCCATGCGATAGAGAAACAGTATGTACGCTCTCGTACCAAGCATCGGCGCAACACGCAATAAATTCGATAGGATAACGAAGCATTACGGGCGGGACTAGAAGCCGTCACACCGGAAACGCGGTAGTCGACAGAATCTCCCGCAACACGACGAATGTTCGTATCTGCCGTACACCCGGCAGATAGAGCAGCTTTTCGGCGTGCAGCCGGTTGAAGCTATCACTGTCGCGCGTACGGATCAGCATGAAGAAATCGAATTCGCCGGTGACGACGTGACACTCCATGCAGCCGGGCACTTTCTGCGCTGCTTTCTCGAATGCGGTGAACGACTCGGGCGTCGATCGGTCCAGCATCACGCCGATAAGCACGAGCATCCCCGCATCCAGCGCCTTGGGATTGAGGAGCGCGACGGTCGCGCGAATCAGGCCCGCTTCGCGCAAGCGCTCGACGCGCCGCAGACACGCGGGCGGACTCAGATTGACCTTTGCCGCGAGCGCCACGTTGGATATGGAGGCGTCGCGCTGAAGCTGACGCAGGATCGCGCGGTCGACGCGGTCGGTCTCATGCGGTTCTTGCGCTGCCGAGGATTTTTTCATTGCGCGAAATCACCATCTGACGAAATAACCGTAGGTTCGGGATCACACTTGCGTTCAAACGTTAAGCGCGTCCTATTAATTTCGCAACGCCTTTTATCGCCGGCTTGACTACGATTGTCCGCATGGCGTCGCCGATCTGCGCGACTGCCGGAGCCCAATCACGAGGATGCCGACCATGAACCTGCAACGTTTCCCCCGTTATCCGCTGACTTTCGGCCCGACGCCCATTCAGCCGCTCAAGCGTCTTTCGGCGCATCTCGGCGGCAAGGTCGAGCTATACGCAAAGCGCGAAGACTGCAACAGCGGCCTCGCGTTCGGCGGCAACAAGACACGCAAGCTCGAATACCTGATTCCCGAAGCGCTCGCGCAGGGGTGCGATACGCTCGTTTCGATCGGCGGCATCCAGTCGAATCAGACGCGGCAGGTTGCCGCCGTCGCGGCGCATCTCGGCATGAAATGCGTTCTCGTGCAGGAAAACTGGGTCAATTACTCGGATGCCGTCTACGACCGCGTCGGCAACATTCAGCTCTCGCGGATGATGGGCGCGGATGTCCGCCTCGTGCCGGACGGCTTCGATATCGGCATTCGCAAGAGTTGGCAGGACGCGATGGATAGCGTCCGGGAAGCGGGCGGCAAGCCGTTTCCGATTCCGGCGGGATGCTCGGAGCATCGGCTGGGCGGACTCGGCTTCGTCGGCTTCGCGGAAGAAGTGCGGCAGCAGGAAGCGGAACTTGGCTTCAGGTTCGACTACATCGTCGTGTGCTCGGTGACGGGCAGCACGCAGGCGGGCATGGTCGCCGGATTCGCCGCGGATGGCCGCGCGCGACGCGTGATTGGCATCGATGCATCGGCGAAACCGCAGCAGACGCACGAGCAGATTACGCGCATCGCGAAGCACACCGCGGAACTCGTCGAACTGGGGCAGGACATCACGAGCGACGACGTGATTCTCGATACGCGCTTCGGCGGCCCCGAATACGGGCTGCCGAACGAAGGCACGCTGGACGCAATCCGTCTTTGCTCACGGCTCGAAGGCGTGCTGACCGATCCCGTCTACGAGGGCAAGTCGATGGACGGCATGATCCAGATGGTGCGCAACGGCGAATTCCCCGAAGGTTCCAGGGTGCTGTATGCGCATCTCGGCGGCGTCCCGGCGTTGAACGCGTACAGCTTCCTGTTCCGCAACGGCTAGGCGCTTTACCTCCCGCGTAATGGACGCACGGCGCTGCCAAGGCCAGGCTGACGGCGTGCGACATCACCACGGGAGCTTCGAAATGACCGCTTATGCGATTGGCCATCTATATGAAGTCGACTTGTGCGCGGACATCGTCGAGTATCTGCAACGTATCGACGATACGCTCGCGCCGTTTGGCGGCCGCTTCATCGTCCACGGCGGACGATGCGAACTCTGCGAAGGCGAGTGGAAAGGTGATCTGATCGTGATCGCCTTCCCCGACCTCGCGCAAGCCCGCGACTGGTACGCGTCCGACGCGTATCAAGGCATCCTGCCGCTACGCACGCGCCACGCGCGCGGCGCGGTGTTTCTCATCGATGGCGTCGATGCCTCCCACAAGGCGACCGACATCCTCCAATAGCGGCCTGCCGTCGGCGATGGTCTAAACTTGCCCAACTTGTCATATCACCGGGCATGGTTGATACTCGAAAGTTGCACCCAACCCCGCACGTCGACTTAACGGTTTCGCTAATGAGCACAATTCTTGAAAGCCTTCCGACTGGGCAAAAAGTCGGTATCGCATTCTCAGGCGGCCTCGATACGAGCGCCGCGCTGCACTGGATGCGCCTGAAGGGCGCGGTGCCCTACGCCTACACGGCCAATCTCGGCCAGCCCGACGAAGACGACTACGACTCCATTCCCCGACGCGCGACGCAGTACGGTGCAGAAGGCGCGCGCCTGATCGACTGCCGCGCGCAACTCGTCGCGGAAGGCATCGCCGCGCTGCAGTGCGGCGCGTTCCATATCTCGACCGCCGGCGTCACCTACTTCAACACGACGCCGCTCGGCCGCGCGGTCACGGGCACCATGCTCGTCGCGGCGATGAAGGAAGACGGCGTCAACATCTGGGGCGACGGCAGCACGTACAAGGGCAACGACATCGAGCGTTTCTACCGCTACGGCCTGCTCGTGAATCCTGACCTGAAGATCTACAAGCCCTGGCTCGATCAGCAGTTCATCGACGAACTCGGCGGGCGCGCGGAAATGTCGGAGTTCATGCGCCAGTCGGGCTTCGAGTACAAGATGTCGGCAGAAAAGGCGTACTCGACGGATTCGAACCTGCTCGGCGCGACGCACGAAGCGAAGGACCTGGAAAGCCTGGAATCGGGCATCAGAATCGTGAATCCGATCATGGGCGTGGCGTTCTGGCGCGACGACGTGAAGGTCGACCGTGAAGAAGTGACCATTCGATTCGAAGAAGGCCGCCCCGTCGCGCTCAACGGCAAGACGTTCACGGACGCGGTGGAGTTGCTGCTCGAAGCGAACCGCATCGGCGGGCGTCACGGTCTCGGCATGAGCGATCAGATCGAGAACCGCATCATCGAGGCGAAGAGCCGCGGCATCTATGAAGCGCCGGGGCTGGCGCTGCTGCATATCGCGTATGAACGCCTCGTCACCGGCATTCATAACGAAGACACGATCGAGCAGTATCGCGAGAACGGGCGTCGCCTCGGCCGTCTGCTGTATCAGGGCCGCTGGTTCGATTCGCAGGCCATCATGCTGCGCGAGACGGCGCAACGCTGGGTCGCGCGTGCGATCACCGGCGAAGTCACGCTGGAGCTGCGCCGCGGCAACGACTATTCGATTATCAGCACGAAGTCGCCGAACCTGACGTACCAGCCGGAGCGCCTGTCGATGGAGAAGGTGGCGTCGACTTTCTCGCCGCGCGATCGCATCGGTCAGTTGACCATGCGCAACCTCGATATCACCGATACGCGCGACAAGCTGCGCATCTACGCGCAAGTCGGCCTGCTGACGCCGGGCGAGTCGTCCGCGCTGCCGCAGATCAAGGGCGACAGCGAGTAACGCGCGCCGGCCGGATGAGCATGGCGCGTTCTGCGAAGCCGCGCTCATCCGCGTATCCTGTGCGTCTGTTCCACTGACCGCAGGGAGCCGCTTTTGACTCGATACACCATTGCGCTCCTCGGCGCGGGAAGCATGGGCGCGGCCGTCGGCAAGCTATTGAGCGCGTCGGGCGCGCGCGTGCTCACCACGCTCGAAGGCCGCAGCGCGGCCAGCATCGCCCGCGCGAGTGACGCCGGCATGGAAGACGCGAGTGTCGACGAACTCGCCGCGGCGGATTTCATCTTGTCGATCGTGCCGCCCGCCGTGGCCGTCGATACCGCGCAACGCCTCGCGCCCGCGCTCACGCGAGCCGCGAAGAAAGCCGTTTATATCGATTGCAACGCCATCAGCCCGCAGACCGTCGCGGCAATCGCGCAGACCGTCGATGCCGCCGGCGCCGCATTCGTCGATGGCGGGATCATCGGCTTGCCCTCATCGCCCAAGTTCTATTTCTCGGGTTCGCACGCGCCGCGAGCGAACGGGCTTGCCGGCGCCGGCCTCGCCGTGCGTCTGCTCGACGGGCCGATCGGCGCGGCGTCGGCGCTCAAGATGTCGTACGCGGGCATCACCAAGGGGCTGACGGCGATCGGCGCGGCGATGTCGCTCGCAGCGATGCGCAATGGCGCAGGCCGCGCGTTGCTGGACGAACTCGCTGAAAGCCAGCCGGAGATTGCCGCCTGGCTCGCGAGCAACGTGCCGCGCATGCCGCCGAAGGCGTATCGCTGGGTCGCGGAAATGGAAGAGATCGCGGCGTTCATCGGCGACGACTTCGCGGAGCATCGCATCTACGAAGGAGCCTCGGGACTCTACGCACGGCTCGCGGCCGACAAGACCGCCACCGATGCGCTCACCGAGTTCTTCGACGGATCGCGCCGATGACCGCGAAGCGTGCGGTCGTGCGATTTCCTGCGTATCCTTGAATAACGATGCAGGCTCGACTCTTCCACCGCATTTCTCATCGAAGCAGAATCCTGGCTGGCGAGCACGCCGGCCCGGCCATCTTTTTAGCAAGAGGTGCTCAATGACCGCAGGAACGTATCAGAACACGCGTCTTTACATCAACGGCGAGTGGTGCGACGCAGAGGGCGGCGCCACGATCGACGTGCTGAATCCGGCCACTGGCGAGAAGATCGGCACGGTCGCGCGGGCCAGCATCGGCGATCTGGATCGTGCGCTCGCTGCCGCGCAAGCCGGCTTCGCGACGTGGCGCCGGATGACGGCGCTCGAACGCGCGTCGCTGATGCGCAAGGCCGCCGCGCTCGTGCGCGAACGCGCCGATTCGATCGCCCGCCTGATGACGCAGGAACAGGGCAAGCCGCTCGTCGAAGCGCGCATCGAAGTGAACTCGGCGGCGGACATCATCGAATGGTTCGCGGACGAAGGGCGTCGCGTGCACGGGCGCATCGTGCCGCCGCGCAACGTCAACGCGCAGCAGACGGTCGTGAAGGAGCCGGTCGGTCCGGTTGCGGCGTTCACGCCGTGGAATTTCCCGGTGAATCAGGTCGTGCGCAAGCTGTCGGCTGCGCTGACGACGGGTTGTTCGTTCATCGTGAAGGCGCCGGAAGAGACGCCGGCATCGCCCGCCGAACTGATCCGCGCATTCGCCGATGCGGGCGTGCCGAACGGCGTGCTCGGCCTCGTGTTCGGCGATCCGCCCGAGATTTCGAAGTATCTGATTTCGCATCCGGTCATCCGGAAGGTGACGTTCACGGGCTCGACCGCGGTCGGCAAGCAATTGGCCGCGCTGGCGGGCCAGTACATGAAGCGCGCGACGATGGAACTCGGCGGTCATGCGCCGGTGATCGTCGCCGAGGATGCGGACGTCGAGCTTGCGGTGAAGGCGGCGGGCGCGGCCAAGTTCCGCAATGCGGGGCAGGTGTGTATTTCACCGACGCGCTTTCTCGTTCACAACAGCGTGCGCGATGACTTCGCGAAGGCGCTGGTGAAGCACGCGGAAGGGCTCTCGGTTGGCGATGGTCTCGCCGAGGGCACGACGCTCGGGCCGCTCGCCAACGCACGACGCATCACGGCGATGACGAGCGTGATCGAGAACGCGCGCAAGGCGGGCGCGACGGTGGCGACGGGCGGCGAGCGCATCGGCAGCGCGGGCAACTTCTTCGCGCCGACGGTGCTCACGGACGTGCCGCTCGAAGCTGACGTGTTCAACAACGAGCCGTTCGGTCCGGTCGCGGCGATCCGCGGCTTCGACTCCCTCGAAGACGCGATCACGGAGGCGAATCGTCTGCCGTACGGTCTCGCCGGCTATGCGTTCACGCGCTCGTTCAAGAACGTGCATCTGCTGACGAACCGGCTCGAAGTCGGCATGTTGTGGATCAACCAGCCCGCGACGCCGTGGCCGGAAATGCCGTTCGGCGGCGTGAAGGATTCGGGCTATGGCTCCGAAGGCGGACCGGAGGCGCTGGAGCCGTATCTCGTGACGAAGTCGGTCACGGTGATGGCGGTTTGAGTCTTGCCTGAGTGATGGGAAGCGCCCGTGCATGGAGATGCGCGGGCGCTTGCATCTCCTCCCGCTGCGCGTCGTAGTCCAGATTTGCTGCGCATTTTCCCATTGCATCGACTCGTCTTCTTGTCGACGAAGCTCGAAGCTGACGACAAGCACACCACGCTCACGCCACGTTTTCGCGCCCGCTCCTATCGGGACGATGGCGCGCCGTTCATCTCATCATTGAACGGCTTCATGTGGCGCATGAATCATCGGACGAGCGACGCCGTCCTCGCCGCTCTCGAAAAACACCTCCAGCTCGGAACTGTTCAGCAAACTGGCGGGTGTCACCGTCTCACGCCGCCACGGAATGCGTCCGAAGTGCCACAAGCGCCAGAACCCGAGCGCCGCTCCCGGCTGACGCGCAAGCAGCGCCGCGAACGTCTCCACTTCGCCGACGCGCACGCCGGTTGCATCGCGAAGCACCTCGTGCACGAAGCGCGAGCAGAATTGCCGCGTCGAATGCATGTTGAATCCGGTGTCGTACCAGATGCCGATGCGCCGCCGCGCGGCCGCCGCGATGCGTTCCTTCTGCGCGTCCGTCAGGCAAGCGCGCAGTCGGCCGACGGCCACGCGCCCGCCTTCCGAACGCGCGATGAAGGCCCGAAGCGTGGTGATGCGACTCAGCGGGAATGCACTTTCCGCGATCAACGTTTCGCCGTCGCTCTCGCCGATTACGATCCCGACATGATGCGTCCACGACTCCGTCGCAATCGAAATCTCTCGAAACGGCCGCGCGCGAACGCGGACAAAGACCACATCGCCGGTTTGCAGATTCACCGGAAGCGCCTGAGCGTGATTGATGGCGAGCATGTTCGAATGTCCTCGTGATCGCATTGCCAGTAGAGAAGCGTTAGCATGCAATCCCCGGTCATCGAACGCACGCTCTTTGCCACGCGGCATTGCGGCTTGCACGGTCGGGTATCGAAATCCGATACCAGGAAAACATGAACGAAGTGGCGCGCATCATCGCGGTCATCAAACGCCATCTCAAAGCGCAAGGCTTGACGTATCGCGCAGTCGCGCATGCGCTCGAACTGTCCGAGCCGAGCGTCAAACGCCTGTTTTCAAGCGAGCGTTTCACCGTCGAACGTCTCGCGCAGGTCAGTGCGTTGCTCGGCTTCACGCTGGCCGAACTCACCAACGAAGCCGCGTCCGTCACGCCGAGGCGAAAGACGCTCACACACGCCCAGGAAGCCCAACTCGTTGCCAATCGCAGGCTGTTGCTGGTCGCGGTATGCGCGCTGAATCACTGGACGGTAGCGGAGATCGTCGGTGAATATCGCATCACCCATGCGCAGTGTCTCGAGAAGCTGCTCAAGCTCGAACGCATGGGTCTCATCATGCTGATGCCCGGCGACCGCATTCGCCTGCTCGTGGAGCGAGACTTTCACTGGCTTCCCGGCGGCCCCATCCGGCGCTTCTTCATGGAGGAGGCGCTGCCGGACTTCGTCGCGAGCGACTTTGATCATCCCCGAGCGACGATGGAATTCGCCCACGCGATGCTCACCGAACCGGCGATCGAGCAGCTTCGCGGCGAACTGCTCACGCTTCGTGCGCGCGTGGCGGAGTTGCACGCGGAGTCGGCGAAAGCGCCGATTGCGCATCGCCGTGGAATCGGCATGCTGCTGGGCGCGCGCGAATGGGAACCCGCAGCGTTCGCGGACATGCGCGGCGGCAAGCGCTCACGCAGCGGCAAGAGCTGAGCACGCGCGATCACACATACACATACCGCACCAGATGAAAAAACACCGGCGCAGCAAAGCAGATCGAATCCACCCGATCCAGCATTCCGCCGTGTCCCGCGATCATCGTTCCCCAGTCCTTCGCGCCGAGCGAGCGCTTCACCGCCGAGAGCACGAGCCCGCCGACGAACCCCGTCAGCACGATTGCAAGCGACATCAGCAACGCCGCGCCGAAGCTGAACGGCGTCACGCGATACAGCGCCGCGCCGCATAACGCCGCGAGCAGGCCGCCGCCGACGAATCCCTCCACCGTCTTCGATGGCGACAGCACCGGCGCGATCTTGCGCCGCCCGAACAGCTTGCCGACGACATACTGCAGCACATCGCTCAACTGCACGACGAGCAGGAAATAGAACAGCAGCAGCGCGTTTTGTCCGCGATAACCGGGAATATCGAGCGTCAGCAACGCGGGCGCATGGCTCAGTCCGTAGACGCAGACCATCAGCGCCCAGTTGATGCGCGCATTGCGGCTCAGGAAATCGCGCGTGTCCTGCGTGACGGCCGACAGCAGCGACATCGCGAAGAAAAGATGCACCGGCACGAAGATCGAATACATCCCGTACCAGTCGATGCCGAGCAGCACGTACTGCGCCGGCACCGCCACGAAGAACGCGACGAAGAGGGTCGTGTGATCGCTCGGCGTCGTCGGCGTGAGCGTGATGAACTCGCGCAACGCGAGATACGAGAGCAGCGCGAATACCACGTACGTCGCCTTGTCGCCGAGACCGATGGCGATGACCATCACCGCGATCATTCCCCACCACGCGTGGATGCGCTGGTTCAGGTTGATGATCGTCGCGTTCGTGGCCTTGGTGCGTGCGCCGAGGATCGCGCCGATGATCGTCGCCACGGCGAGCACGCCGGTGACGCCGGCCACGAGTTTCCAGAATGTTGTCGGCATGATTTCCTTGATGTGCGAAATATCCGCGTCACTGCGCGGTGGATTGCGGCGCGAGCGCGATCACGGCATCGCGCATACGGGCGAGGAACGAAGCCTTGTCTTCCCCTTCGCGCCGCGCCTCCGATGCGCCGAAGTGCAGCTTGCAGATGAGCGGTATCGGCACGAGCGCGCCCTTCGGCATGATCCGCTGCAGGTTCTCCAGATAAACCGGCGCAAGCTCGACATGCGGAAATTCGCTCGCCAGATGAAAGAGCCCGCTCCTGAAAACTTGCGGCAGCGCATCCGCCCCACGCGTGCCTTCCGGAAAAATGATGATGGAATGCCCCTGCGCGAGCGCGTCGCGTACGGGGTCGAGCGGATCGCCTTCCGTTTCGCGGCGGCGATCGATCAGCACGACGTTGAGCAGCTTCTGCGCGATATGTCGCTTGAGCGGGCCCGAATCCCAGTAGTCGCGCGCGGCGACCGGCCGCACCGCATTGCGCAGACCGCGCGGCAATGCGGCCAGAATGGCGAGGGTATCGATATGGCTCGTGTGATTCGAGAAGTACAGCTTCTGTGCCGCGGATGGCGCTCCGCCGTGCCAGAGCGGATAAGCGCCGGCCACGAGCCGCACGAAAGCGAGAAGCAGGTCGCGCTGCCACCTGTGGATGAGTTTCATCGGTCGAGTGTTCGAGTTGTCGTCAGGGCGCTATTCCTGTCATAGCGCCGGCGTGGAAGCAATCGGCCTTGACGACTTATGCCAAATATCTTCTGTGTTGCCACAAATGCGCCTGTTTAATGAGCTTGGGAATCCTGACGGTTGACGGGCCCGTCGCGGGTCGCGATAGTAGCGCGTTTATGTCCGGCCACACGGCACCCCCATTCCATGAGCCTTTACGCACTCAAACCCCGCTTCCAGAATTTCTTGCGCCCTTTGACCGGCTGGCTGGCGCGGCACGGCGTGACGGCGAATCAGGTGACGGTCGGTGCGGCAATCGGATCGATCGCGGTCGGTGCGATGGCGGGACTTGCGTATCCGCATCACGCCATGTTCCTGCTGATTCCCGTCTGGCTCTTCGCGCGGATGGCGCTCAACGCCATCGACGGCATGCTCGCCCGCGAGCACGGCCAGAAAAGCACCCTGGGCGCGTATCTGAACGAAATGGGCGACGTGATATCCGATATCGCATTGGTCCTGCCGTTTCTCGCCGTCGCGGGATTCCCTTCGGCCGATGTCTGGCTTTTCGCGCTGACTGCGGTGATCGTCGAATGCGCGGGGTTGATCGGACCGCTCGCGGGCGCGAGCCGTCGTTACGACGGGCCGTTCGGCAAGAGCGATCGCGCGTTCGTCATCGGGGCGTTCGCGTTGTGGGTCGGCCTGGGGTACGGCATCGGCGAAAGCGCGGTGTGGCTGTGGCGCGCGCTGATCGCGCTGGCCGTGCTGACGGCGATGCGTCGCGTGCGGGCGGGCATCGCCGAGGCCGGCGGCCGTTGAAGACGCGGCACGCGGCCGCTCGGGTCAGCTGATGTAGACGAGCTGATCGCCGTTGGCGTCCTCATGACGGAAATAGCCGATGCGCCCCGCGCGCACGTCGAGCAGCACGGCGTCGATGCCGCTCACTTCGCTGCCGTCTGCGCGGCATCCGGCGATGTTGGCGAACGAATAGCCGGTGCGCGCGACTTGCCGCTTGAGGTCCATCAGACGCTTGATCGCGCCTTGCCTTGAGGTGAAATATCGGGTCATTGAGCCAGCGAAACGTCCGGTCGCAGGAAGCTCGAAGCGTAGGACGAATCGTCGGACAATGATGTGCGGTAGGCGACGCAAGCCCGTATGCGACACTGCACGGCGGTGAGCTTGCGCTCGCAACGGCAGACAAGGACGATGATGAACGACGTGATTCTCCCCGAGGACGACTACGGCGCGACGCTCGGCGACGTGCTCGCGCTGCTGGAGCAGGGCCGGCAGGCGGCGGCGCGCAGCATCAACGCGCTGATGACGGCGACCTACTGGCGCATCGGGCATCGCATCGTCGAATTCGAGCAGGGCGGCGCGGGCCGCGCGGCGTACGGACAGGCGCTGTTGCGGCGGCTGTCGGCCGATCTGACGACGCGCTTCGGGCGCGGTTTCGGCGTCGACAATCTCGAATTGATGCGGCTTTTCTATCAGGCTTATCCGGCATTGCCCGCCGCGACGACCGAAGCGATTTCCGAATCGCGGAATCGGAAATCCGGCGTATCGGCCGCGAAGGCGAAATCCGAATCGGCGATTCGGAATTCAACGCTCGCGCAACTGGCCGAGCGATTCCCGCTTTCATGGACGCACTACGTCCATCTGATGCGACGCACGCGCTCCGACGACGAACGCCGCTTCTACGAGGCGCAAGCCCTGCACGGCGGCTGGAGCGTACGGCAACTCGACCGGCAGATCGGCAGCCAGTTCTACACCCGCACGCTGATGTCGCGCGACAAGCGCGCGATGCTGGAGAAAGGCGGCATCGCGGAGCGCGGGGACATCGTGACGCCCGAAGAAGCCATCAAGGACCCGTACGTGCTCGAATTCCTCGACCTCAAGGACGAGTATTCGGAAAGCCAGCTGGAAGACGCGCTGATTCATCGGCTCGAAGACTTTCTGCTCGAGTTGGGCGGCGACTTCACATTCGTCGGGCGGCAGCGCCGCTTGCGCATCGGCGATAGCTGGTATCGCGTCGATCTGCTGTTCTTTCATCGACGGCTGCGGTGTCTCGTGATCATCGACCTGAAGCTCACCGAACTCAATCACGCCGATGTCGGGCAGATGCACATGTACTGCAATTACGCGAGGGAGCACTGGACGCTGCCCGGCGAGAATCCGCCTGTCGGCCTCATTCTTTGCGCGCGGACGAACGCGGCCGTGGCTCGCTATGCGCTCGACGGCCTGCCGAACAAGGTGCTCGCAGCGGAATATCACATGATGCTGCCTGACGAAAAGGTGCTCGCCGAAGAACTGGCCAGGGTTCGGCGCGAATGGGAAGCGGGCAGGGCGGGCGCGGACGAAGGGGAATGAGCGCGTCGCGCTTCGGGAGCTTGAACGCCGCGCTGGATTGCCTATAGTAAGTCTGCGCGCGTCGGGGCCGGCACGTCCCTCCGCCCAAAAAAAGAAGAGGAGGGTCAGCGTCATGTCCACCGATTCGAACCGTTCGCAGCATGATGCCGGCACCGCCCGGCGCGGCTTCGTCAAGCGGGCGAGCGTCGCCGTTGCCGCGCTTGCCACCGGCCCGTTGTCTATCGAAGGCGCGCGCGCCGGCGCATTGACGAAAGCCCAGCGCAAAAGCATGACGCCGGACCAGATCATCCAGGTCATGAAACGGGGAAACGCCCGGTTCCAGAAGGGCGAACGAAAAGCGCGCAACTATCTGAGCGAACAGCGGGCGAGTGCCGCGGGGCAGTATCCCGCAGCCGTGCTGCTCAGTTGCATCGATTCGCGCGCGCCGGCGGAAGTCATCATGGACCTCGGTATCGGCGATATCTTCAATTGCCGGATCGCCGGCAATGTCGAGAACGACGATATCCTCGGAAGCATGGAATTCGCGTGCAAACTGTCCGGCGCGAAAGTCGTGCTGGTGATGGGCCACACCGCATGTGGCGCGATCAAGGGCGCCATTGCCAACGCCGAGCTGGGCCATCTCACCGGCTTGCTGGACCGGATCAAGCCGGCGGTACAGGCCACCCCGTACGACGGCGACCGATCCGCGACCAACTACGCGTTCGTCGATGCCGTCGCGCGCAAGAACGTCGAGATGACGGTCGCGGCCATTCGGCGCGACAGTCCCGTGCTTGCCGGTCTCGAGACTGACGGCACGATCCGGATCGTCGGCGCGATGTACGACCTTCGAACCGGCGCGGTGAACTTCTTCGGCTGACTCGCCGTTACTGCCGGCGCAAACCCGACGAAGCGCCCCGCGAACGAAGCGTGCGCCCGCCGCCATGGCGATATCGCTCAGCGACGGCAGCGCAAAACCGTTGCGTGTGCTGGGCCGGTTGAACTAGCGCCACACCGACTCAGCGATCCCCGCCAGCGCGCACAACACGACGACGGCAAGCGGCGGCGTCTTCCACCGCGTGAGCAAGACGAAGCCGCACACTGCGATGCCAAAGTCGACGGCCGAACGAACCGCGCTCGTCCAGACCGGCGAATAAAGCGCCACGCCCAGCAATCCGACGACCGCCGCGTTCACGCCGGCCAGCATCGCGGCGACGGAAGGTCGCGAGCGCAGCGCCTGCCACCAGGGCAACGCCGCGACGACGAGCAGCAGCCCCGGCAGAAAGATGCCGGCGGTTGCCACGAGCGCGCCGGCCCAGCGAGCCGTCGGGCCGGCCGCCATCCAGCCGAGATACGACGCGAACGTGAAAAGGGGACCCGGCACCGCCTGCGCCGCGCCATAGCCGGCGAGAAAGTCGTTCGGCGATATCCATCCCGTCGCGACGGTCTGCTGCTGCAACAGCGGCAGCACGACATGACCGCCACCGAAAACCAGCGCGCCCGAACGATAGAACGCGTCGAAGATAGCGATGGGATGAACGTCGCGAGTCAGGGACGATAGCGGCAGACCAAACAGCAACGCACAGAACACAGCCAGCGCGATGACGCCCGCCGTGCGCGACACGCGAAACTCATGCTCGCAGGCGGCCGGCCGATTCGCCGGTGTCGCCGTCTCACGGCACAGCACGAGTCCGAGCACCGCGCCGCATCCGATCACGATGACTTGCGCATAGACGGTCGTCAGCACGCCGAGCGCGACGATTGCGGCAAGCGCCATGCCCGCGCGCCGTCGATCGGGGCACAGCCGGCGCGCCATGTCCCACACCGCCTGCGCGACCACCGCCACGGCGACGAGCTTCAGTCCGTGAATCAGGCCATCGCCGACCGGCCCGCCGACGCGCGGCGCGATCACGGCGAAGGCGACGAGCAACAGCACGGACGGCAGCGTGAAGCCGCACCACGCGGCGAGGCCGCCGAGCCAGCCCGCCCTGAGCAGGCCGATCGAAAAGCCGGTCTGACTGCTCGCAGGCCCCGGAAGAAACTGGCACAGGCCGACGAGATCGGTGAACGTTTCGTCGTCTAGCCAGCGCCGGCGCTCGACGAATTCCCGGCGGAAATAGCCGATGTGCGCAACCGGGCCGCCGAAGCTCGTCAGGCCCAGCTTCAGGAAGGCCACTAGCACTTCGAGTGCGGCTCGCGTTCGGGCTTGTGTCGCAGCGGTCATGTGCGGTTCGTGGATCATGGAGGGGAACAGGGCATCCGGTTGTGATCGTCATCGCGTGAGCTACAGATTGCAGCGCATACGCGGCTTTCTGTTCGCTAACCATGTCCTTTGACTTTGCTTTGCTTGCTCATTCGGCTCCCGGCGTATCGGTGCGCGCGGGCAGGGGCGAGCTAATATACCTCCACGAACAAGAGCACACGACATGCGACCCGAAGCACACCGGAGACAGAAAGCAAATGCAAAAGGAAGATCCAGAGGCCGGAGGCCTGTCGAAAGGCCTGACCAACTACGGTGACCGCGGCTTCGCGTTATACCTGCGCCGCTCGTTCGCAAAATCGATGGGTTATTCGACGGACTTGCTGAACAAGCCGATAGTAGGCATCGCGACCAGCGGCTCCGGCTTCAACAATTGCCACCGCGGAATGCCCGAGCTCGTGGATGCAGTGAAACGCGGCGTCCTCGCAGCCGGCGGCATGCCGATAGACTTTCCGACGATCTCGTTAGGCGAAGTCTTCCTGAACCCGACGTCGATGATGTTCCGCAACCTCATGAGCATGGACGTCGAGGAAATGCTGCGCGCGCAGCCGATGGACTCCGTCGTGCTCATCGGCGGTTGCGACAAGACCGTTCCCGCGCAGCTGATGGGCGCCGCCGCCGCCGATATCCCCGCCGTGCAACTCGTCGTCGGCCCGATGATGACCGGCCGTCACCAGGGGGAACGCCTCGGCGCCTGCACCGACTGCCGCCGCTTCTGGGCGAAGTTCCGTGCGAACGAGGTCAGCGGGCACGAAATCGATCAGATCGAAGGGCGTCTCGCGACCACCGCCGGCACCTGCGCCGTCATGGGCACCGCAAGCACCATGGCCTGCATCGCCGAAACGCTCGGCATGTCGCTGCCCGGCACCGCCGCCATCCCCGCCGTGCATGCGGACCGCATCCGCGCAGCCGAAGCCAGCGGCGCACGCGCGGTGCAACTCATTCGCGAACCTCTGCGGCCAAGCCAGATCATCACCGCGAAGTCGGTCGAGAACGCCGTGCGCGTGCTGCTCGCCATCGGCGGATCGACCAACGCGATCATCCATCTCACGGCTGTCGCGGGACGGCTAGGCATTCCCGTGTCGCTCGAAAGGCTCAACGCCATCTCCGATGAAACTCCCGTGCTCGTCAACCTGAAGCCGACCGGCGAGCACTACATGGAGGACTTCTTCGCTGCCGGAGGCATGACAGCCGTGCTGCGCGAACTGGAACCCCAACTGCATCTCGACGCGATCACCGTGACCGGCGAAACGCTCGGCGAGCGCATCGCGGCCGAACGCGAGGCGTGGGTCGATCATCGTATCGTCAGGAAGTCGTCCGACCCGGTGGAGCCGCAAGGCGGGCTCGTGGCGCTGTTCGGTTCGCTCGCACCGCGCGGCGCGATCCTCAAGCGCTCCGCCGCCGACAAATCGCTGTTCGAGCAGGAAGGGCGCGCGGTCGTGTTCACGTCGCTCGAAGACCTGGCGGCGCGCATCGACGATCCCGGTCTCGATGTCGAGGCAAACGACATCCTCGTGCTGCAGAACGCCGGCCCCGCGAGCGGCACAGGTATGCCCGAAGCCGGCTATCTGCCGATCCCGAGGAAGCTCGCGCAACAGGGCGTGAAGGACATGCTGCGCATCTCCGATGCACGCATGAGCGGCACGGCCTATGGAACCATCGTGCTGCACGTCACGCCGGAAGCCGCGCTCGGCGGGCCGATCGGACTCGTGCGCAACGGCGACCGCATTCGCCTCTCCGTGCGCGAGCGCCGCATCGACCTGCTCGTCGATGAAGCGGAGCTCGCGCGCCGGGCGCAGGACGTGAAGCCGCCCGAGCGCATCGCGCGGGGCTATCAGAAGCTGTATCAGGAGCGCGTGCTGCAGGCCGACGCCGGATGCGACTTCGACTTCCTGCGCGCGGCGTCCAAAGACGCCTCATCCGCCGACGAAGCCGGTTCGTGAAGAGCACGCGAACGCGCGCCGTATAATACGCGCCCGCGCATCCGATGATGCGCGCTGGCACTCGGCCCGGTTCCATCGAATCGGGTT
Organism: Caballeronia sp. LZ016; assembly: GCF_031450805.1. NCBI lineage: Bacteria > Pseudomonadati > Pseudomonadota > Betaproteobacteria > Burkholderiales > Burkholderiaceae > Caballeronia > Caballeronia sp. LZ016. The sequence continues at coordinate 547,324 of NZ_JARTVY010000005.1, read as the reverse complement.
TTTCTAATCCGAACTCCTGCTGCAAACAGCTCGAAGCAACAAAGAAGGCCCCGCGTGGATGACCTTTTCCAATCCGTGAACGCGTTCTTTGCGTTCATCGCGCCTGTCTCCGACTTTCTCTGGGACTTCCCCACCAACTTCAAGGCTTACTCGCGAATCCCGGTGCTCGGGCAGTTTCCGTTCGCGATCCTGCTGCTCGTCGGCGTCGGCATTCACTTCACCATTCGCACGCGTTTCATCCAGACGATGAACATCGGCAGGATCGTGCGCATCATGCTGCGCAGGCAATCATCGAGTACCGGGGTGAGCGCGCTCGCATCGTTCATGCTCGGACTCGCGATGCGCGCGGGGCCCGGAAACATCGTCGGCATTACGGGCGCGATCTCGGTCGGCGGTCCGGGCGCGCTGTTCTGGATGTGGGTCGCCGCATTCTTCGGCATGGCGACGGCCTTCATGGAATCGACGCTCGCGCAGCTGTTCAAGGAAAGGAAGGACGACGAATTCGTCGGCGGCCTGCCGTTCTATGGACGACGCATTCTCGGCGGACGGCGCTTCGTCGGCGCCTTCCTGTCGCTCGTGTTCATCGTCTATGCCTTGTTCAACGTGCCGCCGCAAACGTTCAACGTCTTCACGGCGATCGGCACCATCGCCGATACGGTGGCCGGCACGCATCTCGCGCGGCAATCGACGGTCTATTACTTCATCGCGGCTGGGCTCGTGCTGGCGTGCGCGTTCATCATCATGGGCGGCATCCGGCGCGTGACCGCTTATACCGATGTGCTCGTGCCCATCAAGGCGACGCTTTTCTGCGTGATGTCGCTCGTCATCATCCTCATCAATCTGCCGCTCATTCCGTACTTCTTTCACGAGGTCGTCGTCGGCGCGTTCGCACCGCATGCGCTGTTCGGCGGCGCGATCGGCACCGCGCTTGCGCAAGGCGTCAAGCGCGGGCTGATGTCGAACGAAGCGGGGCAGGGGACCATCACGATGGCCGCCGCCATCGCCGATAACGATCACCCCTGCGAACAGGGCTTCGTGCAAAGCCTCGGCGTGTTCTTCGATACGATGGTCATCTGCACGATGACGGGCTTCATCGTCGTGATGGCGCACGTGTGGACCGGCACGGTCGATGGCCAGGCGTGGGAATCGGTGCGGGCGTCGAAAATCACGGTGTATCTGGCGTCGGTGGAAGCGCTGGTCCCGGCGTGGGCCGGCGACGTGATCCGCATCGTCATGTGCGTCTGCTACGGACTCTTCGCGTTCACCACCTTGCTCGGCATGATTTCGTTCGCCGAAATATCGGCGAACTTCATCTCGCGCAGTCCACGTTTTATCGCGGGCATACGCGTGCTCGGATCGCTCGTGTTCGTGCCGTTCGGCGCGCTGACCGTGCTTGCGGGGCTTGAATTGCCGAACCTGTGGGCGCTGTCGGATCTCATGAACATCGTGATGGTGCTGCTCAACGTGCCGATCGTGCTGCTCGGGCAAGGGCTCGTGTATCGGGCGCTCGCGCATTATCAGGCCACGCGCGGCGGCCCCTTCCGGTCCGACGACATCGGCGTGCGGACCCAGTACTGGTCCGCACGAAGCCGCGACGATTCGAAAGCGCGCGCGGGCGAAAAGACCCGCGCGGAAGCCTGAGTCACGCGCCGCCCCATTGCATCGATAGTCCGCCGTCGATGGTCCATGTCTGTCCGGTGACGTAGTCGCCGTCATCGGACGCGAGGAAGAGCGCAACACGCGCGATTTCCTCCGGCTGTCCCGGCCGATGCCACGGAATCACCGACATCGATTTCTCGCGGGCGTCCGGATCATCAAGGCGTTTTTGCGTCATCGGCGTCTGGATCAGCCCCGGCGCGATATTGTTCACGTTGATCCTGTCCTCGGCGACTTCACGCGACAGGCTGCGCGACAGCGATCCGAGCGCGGCTTTCGCCATGCCATAAGGCGCGCTTTCCGGCGTGGGAAGATGCTGCGCCACCGACGATATATTCACGATGCGCCCGCCGCCCCCGCTCGCCCGGCGCAGCTTCACGAACGCGCGGCAGCAATAGAGCGGACCGAACAGGTCCGTCCTGATGACCGTCTCGAGCTGTTCGTCCTCCAGCTCCGCGACTTCGGCGCCGCCCGCGCCGACGCCCGCGTCGTTGACGAGGATGTCGAGACCGCCGAGCTGCGTCGTTGTTTCCTCGAACATCCGCGCGACCGAAGCGGGATCGCCGACATCGGCCTGCAAGACGATTGCCCGCCTGCCGGTGGCCGCGACTTGTTCCGCTGTCTTCTCCGCGCCCGCGCGGTCGGTGTGGTAGATCACGGCGACGTCCGCGCCTTCTTCGGCGAACAGGATCGCGATGGCCTGACCGATGCCGGAATCGCTTCCGGTGACGAGCGCCTTTCTCCCTTGCAGTTTCATCTCTGTTCCTCGTAGTCGTTGAGCACATGGATGGCCGCGTGCCGGCGCAGCGCGGCGTCGCTCTGCGTGCCAGCAAGGCGCATACATGGCCGGGCAGCCAATTCGAAAGACCTGTCGGGGCCATCTAATCTGTTTATCGGACAGCGTCGCGCCTCGTACTCCTTCGAGTCCGTGTCAGCAAGGCGATGCGTTGCCCCACGCACGCGTTCCGGCGTTTCACGCGCTGGTTAACCCGCCCTTCCGCCGCCCCGGCGCACGAGCCATTTTGACCCCCGGCAGCAACGTACTCCGATGCCGATAGCGATACGCGGCACAACTATTTGAAGAGGGAGACTCATGAAACGCATGAATCGCTTTGGGATGGCACGGTCGGGCGCAGCCTCGCTCCTGACATTGTTCGTCATGTGCATGACCGCCGTGCTGAGCGCCGCGTGTGGCAGCGACGGCAGTAGCGACAGCGCGCCGGCAAGCAATGCGCCGCTGTCCGTGGTGAAGCCCGTCGTCGATTGCTCGAAGCTCGCTTCGGTCGATCTCAGCGATATCGGCGGCGCGGGCAGCGCGATCAGCTCCGCGACGGTCACGGCCGCGACCATCAACGGCGCGTCGGTCAACTTCTGCACGGTGAAGGGCACGCTTGCCCCTTCCAATACGTTCGAAGTCGCGCTTCCCGTCGATTCATGGACGCAACGCTTCGCTGAACTCGGCTGCGGCGGTCTGTGCGGCAATCTCAGCGATCCGACCAAGCAAAGCTCGTTCAGCTTCAGCTATACGTGCCCGCTCGTGCAGCAGGGCGGCTTCGTCACTGCGGCAACCGATATGGGCCACTCGGGGCAAAGCGCCGCATGGACCACGGACCCGCAAAAGCAGGCCGATTTCGCTTATCGCGGACAGCACATCACCACGCTCGCCGCCAAGAAGCTGATTCAGGCTTACTACGGTCAGGCGCAGAAGTATTCGTACTTCGTCGGCTGCTCCGATGGCGGCCGCGAAGCGCTGATGGCCGCGCAGCGTTATCCGTCGGATTACAACGGTATCGTCGCGGGTGCGCCGGCTGCGCATTTCCAGATTCAGAACTCGCTGTATCACGGATGGAGCGTCGAATCGAACAGCACGACGGGCACGAGCGCGGGCAAGGCGGTGCTGTATGCCGACAAGGCGGAAGTACTGCACAAGGCGGTCGTGGCGGCTTGCGGCGGGCAATCGGGGGCGGCTGACGGGCTCATCGTCGATCCGCGCGTGTGCCACTTCGATCCCGCATCGATTCAATGCCCGGCGAGCGCATCGGATACGAGTAGCTGCCTGACCGCCGCCGAAGTCGCGACGGCCACGAAGATCTATTCCGGCCCGACCGATTCGACCACCGGCGTGCGGATGCTCGGCGGCTCGCCGCAATACGGTTCGGAGGCGAACTGGATCGGCGTGGAAGTGCCGACCTCGAACTCGACCGATGCGCCGGTTCCCGTCACGAGCCTCTTCAGCTATACGATCGTTTCCGGCGCGTACAACCTCATCTTCACGGGTTCGCCGGCGACGCCGAACATCGATACCTTCGGCTATCAGGACGCGAACTTCTATCCGGGCTATCTGCAGTCGAACCACGCGCTCAACGACGCGACCAATCCCGACTTGTCCGCGTTCAGGAAGGCCGGAGGCAAGCTGATTCTGTGGCACGGCTGGGCCGATCAGCACATCTCGCCGCTCTATACGATCGCGTATTACCAGGCGGTGCAGAACACGATGGGCGAAGCCAGCGCGAACGAATTCACGCGGCTCTACGTCGTGCCGGGCGTGGGTCATTGCGGCGGCGGCGAGGGCTTTCCGAACATCGACCTGGTGTCGCAGATCACCGGCTGGGTGGAGCATGACGCAGCGCCGAACGCGGTGATGTCGTATCAGACCGACACGGCGAACAAGGTCACGGCGTCGCGTCCGGTGTATCCGTATCCTGCTGTCGCGAAGTACACCGGCAGCGGCGACTGGCACGACGGCGCGAACTACACGCAAGGCGCGCCGCTCTATACCGCAGCGGCGCCCGCCTGGGCAGGCTCCAGCTTCTATGCGCCGTATGCACCAAAAACGCAGGGCGTAGCGGCGCCGTAAGTCGCGACGCACGCCTGGCTCAACGCGCAATGCCGTGTTACACGGCATTGCGCTTTCTTTTTGCCTCGGTGCTGCGGGTTAGACGCAGATTCAATCGCCGATGGCGCCCCGTAGATCGAACTCGACTTGCGTTTAGCGAAGCGTGCAGACCGATTGCCAGCGCTTGCGCATCGATCAGCTTCGCGCAGGTTTCCAAACTCGCGCGTGATGATCGCGGACGATGGCGCAGGACCTTATCGCAAAGATTCGCGGCAACGCGGTCAAGCCGATCAGGCATGTCGGGTTGTCGCACTATCACGCGGCGCGCGTACTGCGGACGTCCGCGTATTTTCCGGAAGGCGCACGGCATGTGATCGGAGTCGCGGCACCTCGCCATGCACATCCGGACGACAGGGCGCGACAACGAAATGCGGGAAGCGCTGCGGGGGTTGATGCCACGCTTCTCGCACTCGGCCGGCTTCACGAAACCTTGCACCGCACCAAAATTCCGTGGTAGAAGCACCGCTGCACGCGCGTCTCTCGACGCGCCAACTGGCAACGAACCAAGCGGCAGCAGCGGCTAAGGAGCAGAAGGTGAGAAGGACCGCCGAAAACAAGTTGAAGGTGGTCGCGGTACGCGTCGAGCCGGCGATCGAACAGAGATTGCGGCTATTGGCAGAAGTAACGGGACACAAGCAGTCGTTTTTCCTGCAACAGATGATCGAACGCGGCATCGGTCAGATGGAAGAAACGTGGTTGCCGCAAGCCATGCTCGAACAAGTGCGCGACGGATCGTTGCAGCCGAGGCCGCCAGCGAGCGACGCCACACCGGACCTCTTCAGCGATTACGCAGACTAAAGAAACACGCGAACGGCACACGCCAACCTTTCGAATTCCTAACGTCCCGAGCACCATCGTGCGCCAGGCGGGACATCTGGCGGGAATTCGTCTTGCTAATTCTCCGCGAATACGACAATTTGCCTCGCAGCGTGGGGAACCGCGCTCCGGTTCCTCATAAGCGTCTGCTACGCTCGTCGAACGAGGAGCGGCGCTTCGCAGCCGCTTAATACAAGCAAAATTGGCAGGCAAGCCTTTTGATTTCGTTGTGTTGGTTGCCGCACGGTCGGGGCATCGGCGGCTTGGGACGATTTCGAGTCCATCCCCACCCGGTGAACGACGTCAGGCGCTCGTGAACGAAACGGGGCTTGAACTTACGACCAATATTACAAAATCAGTCACACGGAGAATACCCGGATGTCGCTTTCGAAACGGCTCTTTGACAGCGCAAAGGTGTGGTTGCCGGACGATGTGTTCCTGAGCTTCGTTCATCGCAGGCGCATTGGGCGATTCCCGAACTTGCGGCGTCCCCTTACGTTCAACGAGCAAATTCTGCGGCGCTGTCTGCACCCCGATCCGCGCTATGTCGACTTGAGCGACAAGCTCGCGGTGCGCGACTACATCGCACGCAAGATCGGCCCGCAATATCTGATTCCACTGCTCGCGGCGCCCTCCGTCTTCACGAAAACCGTCTTCGACGAACTGCCGAACGCCTTCGTTATGAAAGCCAATCACGGCAGCGGTTTCGTGAAAGTGGTCCGCGACAAGTCGACGACCTCGTTCGAAGAACTCTCGCAGCTCGCGCAATCGTGGCTGTCGACGGACTTCTACCGCATCGCGCGCGAGCGGCACTATCGGGCGATCAAGCCGCGCATCTTCTTCGAAGAACTGCTGCTCGACGACACCGGCACCGTGCCGCCCGACCTCAAGTTCCACGTCTTCAACGAGAAGTCCGGCAAGCAGACGATCTTCATCCTCGTGATCTCCGACCGCTTCGGCGAAACGCCGCACGGCGACACGTTCGATGCGAACTGGAATCTGCAGAACATCCGCTTCGGTCATTACAAGCCGAGCGACAAGCCCGTGCCGCGACCCGCGAACCTCGATGCGTTGCTGAAGACCGCCGGTGAACTCGCCAGAGACTTCGAGTACGTGCGCGTCGATCTCTACTCGCTGCGAGAGCAGATTTATTTCGGCGAGCTAACGTTCACTCCGGGCGCGGGTGTGTTGCGCATGTCGCCGGACAGCGTCGATTACGAATGGGGCCGCATGCTCGAAACGATACGCCAGCAGTGGGCCACCGAGAAAGCCTGATCACGCTTCGGCGTCCCGCCTGGCCACGCAGAGGTCGATGAACCGCTGCACCGGCTGCGGCAGCGTCGCGCCACGCCGGGTCGCGATGCCATACGGCGGGCCGCGCCGGTCGATCCTGATGGGCAGCACGGCGACGAGCCCGTGTTCCTCGAAGTAGCGCGCGACCTTCATCGGCACGAGACCGACCGTCCCGCTTCCCGAACGCAGCAGCGAGAGCGTCGCGAACGTCGATGACGTTTCGATCGCATAGCGCGGAAACGGCAGCTGCCTGTCGTCGAAGAGCTGTTCGAGCAGCGAGCGCATTGGCAGCGCGGCCTGCGGCACGATCCACGGATTGCCGCTCAGGTCCGCAAGCTCGATGCTCTCCACCTTCGCCAGCGGGTCCGCGCCGTCCACGACAAAGCACACCTCCTCCGCTTCGAGCGGCACGAAGTCGTAAGCATCCGGATGCACGCTGGTGCTGGGCCTGCCGATAACCAGATCGAGCAGGCGCTGATCGAGCATCGACAGCAGCCGCGCGCTGTTGTCCTCCCACACTTCCACCGATATATCCGGCTGCACCTCGCGCAACGATTTCAGGATCGGCGTGAGCCATACGGGCATCGATCCCATCACCGCGCCGATCGCGAGCGTCCCGCCGCCACCGCGCATGATCGCCGCGAGTTCGTCGCGCAATGCGCCGATCTCCGATCGCACGGCACGCGCATGGCGAATCACGCAGCGCCCGAGCTCATTCGCGACGATGCCGCGCGGCGAACGCGCGAACAGTTCCGCGCCGAACATCGCTTCGATCTCGCGCAGGGATTTCGTCGTCGCGGGCTGGGAGAGCGAGACCTGTTGCGCGGCACGGCGAAGGGAGCCGTGGTCGTCGAGCGCGATCAACAGCGCCACGTGGTTCCCGCGCAAGCGCCGCAGGATCGCGTCGATACTGGTTATCACCGATATAACCCCACTGATTCACCTGATCGGAACGTTTCATTATCTGGCCCGGCCCCGTCCTCTCTACACTGATTCCGTCGATGCCCGATGCCTTTGGTGCGGCAGATCATAGCCGCAACGCGCATGGCGCTCAAACACACAACGAACATGGAGAGACGCAATTGAAACGAATCGGTATCGATGTCGGCGGCACGTTCACCGACGTCGTCATGGTGGATGACGAAACGGGCCGCATCTGGTCGACCAAGGTTCCGACGACGCCGAAGGATCGCGTTATCGGCACCGTGGAAGGCTTTCGCAAGATTCTCGAGCTGTCGGGAGCCGCGAGCACGGACGTGTCCTTCCTCGGGCACGGCACGACGATGGCGACCAACATGGTCGTCGAAGGCACCGGCGCGAAAACCGCACTCGTCACGACGCACGGCTTTCGCGACATCCTCGAACTGCGCCGTGTTTCGCGCCACGACCGCGCCGATCTCTACGATCTGCTGTTCGATAACCCGCGTCCGCTCGTCGAGCGCCGCTGGCGGCTCGAAGTGACCGAGCGCATGCGTTACGACGGCACCGTCGCGACGCCGCTCGATCACGCCGAACTCGAACGCATCGCCGCGCAGATCCGCGAATCGGATGTCGAAGCCGTCGCCGTGTGTCTCCTGCACGCGCATGTGAATCCGCAGCACGAACGCGAAGCCGTCGATGCGCTTCGCCGCCTGCTGCCGGACCGCTTCATCTGCGCATCGCACGAAGTCAATCCCGAAGCGATGGAGTACGAACGCGCCAGCTCCACCGTCATCAACGCGATGCTCGGGCCGGTCTGCGGCCGCTATATCGGCCGGCTCATCAATGCGCTCGCGCAACTGGGCTTCGCGGGCAAGTTCCTGTTCATGCAGTCCAACGGCGGCCTCGCGAGCCCGGCGATGGTCGCGGACCGCCCCATCGTCCTGCTCGAATCGGGACCGGCGGGCGGCGTATCGGCGGCGATCCGCAACTGCGAGAAGAGCGAGCTGAAAAACGCGATTCTCGGCGACATGGGCGGCACCACGTTCGATGTCTCGCTGATCCGCGATTTCCGCCCCGAACTGCGCAACAAGAGCGTGCTGCACACCTACACGGTGCGCTCGCCGAGCATCGATATCGATTCGGTCGGCGCAGGCGGCGGCTCCATCGTGTGGATCGATGCGGGCGGCGGCGTGCGTATCGGACCGGAAAGCGCGGCAGCCGATCCCGGCCCCGCCTGCTATGGACGCGGCGGTACGCGCCCGACCGTCACCGACTGCAATCTCGTGCTCGGCTATATCGATCCCGACAGCTTCCTCGGCGGCGAATTCAAGCTGGATGCAAAGGCCGCGTGGCGTGTCGTCGATGAAGTGATCGCCAGGCCGCTGGGTCTCTCGGTGCCGGAAGCGGCGCAAGTGGTGCGCTCCGTCGCGAACGCGCTGATGGCGCAGGCCATCCGCATCATGACGGTCGAGCGCGGCTACGATCCGCGCGAATTCAGCTACATCTGCTACGGCGGCGCGGGCCCGGTGCACGCGGTCGATCTCGCGCAGGAAATGGGGATTCGCCGCGTCGTGATTCCGCCGCTGCCGGGACTCTTCAGCGCGTTCGGCATGACCGTCGCCGATCAGCAATACGACTATCAGCGTCCGCTCGAAAGCGATCTCGCGAAGATCGACGACGCCACATTGAGCGGCGCGCTCGACGATCTGCGCGCACAGGGCATGGAAGAGCTGCAGCGGCATGGCGTCGATGCACAGGGCGTAAAGGCGGTGCGTCTCGCCGATTGCCGCTACGCCGGCCAGCCCGATGTGATCACCGTCGAAGTGCCGGACGACACGCAAGGCGTCTGCGATGCGCTCGCGGCGAACTTCGAGGCGGCGCATCTGCGGCAGTGGAACTTCGTGAGCAAGGACAAGCCGATCGTCGTCGCGAACGTGCGGCTGCAACTCGTCACGTCGACCGGCTGGCGCGGCAGCGCGGCGCAGAAGAACGGCGGCGCGACGCCCGCGCCGACGCGCACCCGCGACGTGTACTTCGACGGCAACGTCCGCACGCTGCCCGTGTTCGCCCGCACCGAGATTCCGGTGGGCGCGAGCATCGAAGGGCCGGCCGTGATCGAAGAGCACAGCAGTTGCGCGGTGCTGAAGGCGTCGCACGTCGCGCGCGTCGATCGTGATCTCAACCTCGTCATCGAACTGGCAGCCTGATTCATGGACATCGTTACCTACGAAATCATCCGCAGCAGTCTCTTCGCCGTTGCGCGCGAAATGAAAATCGCGATGATGCGCACCGCGGGCAGCCCGCTGATGCACGCAAGCGGCGACTCGTCAGCCGCGATCTTCGACGCCGATATGCAACTCGTCGCCCAGGGCAACGACATCCCGACGATGCTCGGCTCGGCCGTCATCTCGACGCGCGTCTCGGTGGAAGCCGTGGGCCGCGAGAACCTGCGGCCCGGCGATGTGATCGTCAGCAACGACGCGTATGTCGGCGGCGGCAATCACCAGCCGGACGTGCAGTTCACGCGCCCCGTGTTCGCCGGCGGCAAGATCGTCGCGTTCGTGATGACGCGCGGGCACTGGACGGATATCGGCGGGCAATCGCCCGGCAGCTACACCGTCACGACGTGGGATATCTTCGCGGAAGGCATCCGCATTCCGCCGGTCCTGCTGTATCGCAACGACGAGCCGGTGAAGGACATGCTGAACCTGCTCACGAAGAACAGCCGCAACGCGCACGAACTGCGGCTCGACATCCAGGCGCAATACGCGGGCACCTTCGTCGGCGACAGGCGTATCGGCGAACTCGTCGCGAAGTACGGCGCGGATGCGCTCGCCGAAGTGATGAGCCAGAGCCTCGACCATTCCGAGAAGCTGATTCGCGCGGAAATCGCGCGCATTCCGGACGGCGTCTACGAAGCGGAAGAGTATCTCGATCCGATCGAAGCGCCGGGCTGGAAGCAGGAGCGTCCGCTTCTGAAAGTGAAGGTGACGGTCGAAGGCGATCACATCACGTTCGATTACACCGGCACCGGCGCGCAAGTGCGCGGCGGCATCAACTGCCCGCTTTCCGTCACCTGCAACAGCACGTGGTTCACCGTGAAGGCGCTGACCGATCCGGCAATCCAGATCAACCAGGGCTGCTATCGCCCCGTGACGATCATCGCGCCCGAAGGCAGCGTGCTCAACTGCCAGTACCCGGCGTCGGTGGTGTCGGGCAATACGGAGACTTCGCCGCGCGTGATCGATCTCTTGCTGAAAGCCCTCGCGCCCGCAGTGCCGGAACGCATCACCGGCCAAAGCAATTGCGCGTCGTGCGCGGGGATTTTCAGCGGCCGCGATACGGACCCGGCGCGCGTCGCCGAAACGGGCCAGGCGTTCGTCACGATGCACGACGTCCACGCGGGCGGCATGGGCGCGCGCGCCGAGAAGGACGGCGTGAGCGGCGTGCGCGTGTATGTGGGCAATGCGGGTAGCCAGTCCATCGAAATGATCGAAGCGACGTCGCCGCTCGTCGTCGAGGAATGGTCGCTCGTCACCGACAGCGGCGGCGCGGGACGCCGGCGCGGCGGGCTGACGTCGCGGCGTGTGTATCGCGTCGAATACGACGAAGCGACGTTCACGGTATCCGGCGAGCGCGGACGCTCGGCGCCCGAAGGCCACTTCGGCGGATTGCCCGGCACGCGCTTTCAGTGCACGGTGCAGCGTGCCGACGGCAGCGAGCAGAAAGTCGCGGCGAAGGGCGGCCAGACGGTGGTGTATCGCGGCGATCGCGTGACCGTGCAGCCCGCAGGCAGCGGCGGATACGGCGATCCCGCCACGCGCGAACGGGATCGCGTCGCCGCCGATGTCGCCGATGGCTACATCAGCGAGGACGCCGCGCAGCGCTTCTACGGCTACGGCCAGAGCGTCACGCACGAAGAGCCCGCGCTCGCGGTGGCCGCCGAATGAACGCGCACGACGATAGCTCCTCGCGGCTGCCGCTCGAAGGCGTGTGCGTGGTCGAGATCGGCCACAGCCTCGCCGCGCCCTACGCGGGCATGATCCTCGGCTCGCTGGGCGCGTCGGTCATCAAGATCGAGAGCGCGGACGGCGGCGACTATGCCCGCGACTGGGGCCCGCCCTTCATCGACGGCGCGGCGGCGCTCTTTCATGCGGTCAATCACGGCAAATCGAGCATCGCGATGTCGCTGTCGAATCCGGATGAAGCCGATGCGCTGCGCGAACTCATCCGCAGCCGCGCCGATGTGGTGCTGCAGAATCTGAAGGCGGGCGGCACCGAGAAGTACGGCCTCGGCGCGGACGACATGCGGCGCTCGAAGCCGTCGCTCGTGTACTGCAATCTCGGCGCGTTCGGCACGTCGGGACCGTTGCGCGACAAGCCCGGCTACGATCCGCTCGTGCAGGCGCTCTCGGGCCTCATGAGCTTTCTCGGGCAGCCGGGCGAACCGCCGAGCCGCATCCCCGTATCCGTCAACGACATGGGCACGGGGCTATGGGCCGCGATCGGCGTGCTGGCCGCGCTGTTCCGGCGGCAGCAGACGGGCGAGGGCGAAGTCGTCTCGGTCTCGCTGTACGAGACGGCGATCAGCTGGGCGGGCATCCAGATCGCTGACTATCTTGCATCGGGCGTGCTGCCGGGACGCTGGGGCTCCGGCACGGCCGCGATCGTGCCGCATCAGGCGTTCGAATGCGCGGACGGCACGATCATGGTCGCAGCCGGCAACGACCGCCTGTTCCGCCGCCTATGCGACGTGCTCGCCGTCCCCGCGCTCGCCGCCGATGCGCGCTTCGCCACCAACGGCGCGCGCGTGCAGAACCGCGTCGAGCTGATCGACCTGTTGCACGCCCGGTTCCGCCAGGCGGGCGGCGCGCACTGGCTCGCCGCGCTCGATGCAGCCGGCATTCCGAGCGGCCCGCTTCAGACCATCGACCAGGTGGTCGCACACGAGCAGACGAAGGCGCTCGATCTCTTGCGCACCACCGACGACGGCGCGGCAACGGTCGTCGGCGTGCCGATTTCGTTCGGCGGCGCGCGGCCCGCGCATGTGGGCCGGACGCCGAAGCTCGGCGAACACAATCATCTGCTGGCCAAGACGCCACTGGAGACACCTTGAAACTGGCACAACAACTCGGCCACGTGCCGCTCGAAACGCTGCAGCTCGAAGAGATCGACCAGCATATCCTGGTCGTGACGCTCAACCGTCCGGCCGTATCGAATGCGATCAGCACGACGATGGGTCACGAGATCATCCGCGTGTTCGGCGCGCTGGAGGCCGATCCGTCGCTGTATCGCTGCGTCATCTTGACGGGCGCGGGCGATCGCGCGTTCTGCGGCGGCGCGGACCTGAAGCAGCGCGAAGGCATGACCGATGACGACTTCGGCGTGCAGCACTATCTCTTCGAACGCATGAACCGCGCGATCACGTATTGCCCGCTGCCGCTCATTTGCGCGGCGAACGGATCGGCGGTGGCGGGCGGACTCGAACTGCTGCTCGCCTGCGATTTCGCGTACGCCGCGAAAGACGCCGTATTCGGCTTCACCGAAGTCAAGCGCGGCATCATGCCGGGCGGCGGCGGCACGCAGCAGTTGCCGCGCACCATCGGCACGCGGCGCGCAAAGGAGCTGATCTTGCGGGGCGCGCGCTTCACCGCCGACGAGGCGCTCGCCTGGGGCGTCGTCAACCGGCTGTGCGAGCGCGGCCGCGTGCTCGCCGATGCGATCGAAGCCGCACGCGATATCTGCACGAGCGCGCCGCTTTCCGTCGCGCAGGCGAAGAAGGCCATCGATCTCGGCATTCAGGGCGATTTGCGCACGGGCCTCTACGTCGAAATCGAGGCGTATAACCGCCTGATCCCGACTGCCGACAGACAGGAAGGCATCAGCGCGTACAACGAAAAGCGGACGCCCGCGTTCAAGGGCCGCTGACCGCGGACGCAGGAACGCAGCATCGAGCAGGAAGCCAAGCACCGGCCGGCATCGACCGGCCGGCACGACACCCGGAATCACCGGAGGAGACAGACATGACCCCCAACCCTGGCAGTTTCGACGCGCCCGACGCGGAACGGACCTACGGCAAGATCACGCGCAGGCTGATCCCGTTTCTGTTCCTGTGCTACGTGTTCGCGTTTCTGGATCGCATCAACATCGGCATTGCGCAGCTCGACATGAAGCACGATGTCGGCTTCAGCGATCTCACCTATAGCATCGGCGCGGGCATCTTCTTCCTCGGTTACGTGCTGATGGAAGTGCCGAGCAACCTGCTGCTCGCGCGCATCGGCGTGAAGCGGACGTTCTCGCGCATCATGGTGCTGTGGGGATTGATCGCGGCGGGGACGGCCTTCGTCACGCTGCCGTCGCATCTCTATACCGTGCGGTTCTTTCTCGGGCTGGCCGAAGCGGGGCTGTATCCCGGCGTGATCTTCTATCTCACGCGCTGGTACCCGGTCGAACGCCGCGCGAAGGTCATCGCGATCTTCACGTGTGCGACGGGCATTGCCGGCCTCTTCGGCGGGCCGCTGTCCGGCGCGTTGATGACCTACTTCAACGGCTACGCCGGCTTGCACGGCTGGCAGTGGATGTTCATCGTCCAGGGCCTGCCGGCCAGCGTGCTCGGCGTGATGGCGTACTTCTATCTGCAGAACGGCCCGGAAGAAGCGAAGTGGCTCACGCAAGCCGAGAAGAACATCGTGCTGCGCGATATCCGCAAGACGTCGAGCGTCTCCGCGACGCACGCCGAGCACACGTTCGCCCGCGCGCTTCGCGATTACCGCGTCTATGTGATGGGCTTCGTCTGGTTCACGCAGATCGCAGGCGTGTTCGCCATCGGCTTCTGGCTGCCGACGCTCATCAAGAGCGCGGGCGTGACGAGTTCGCTTGCCATCGGCTGCTATTCGGCGATTCCGTACTTCGTGAGCTGGGTGGCGCTCGTCACGCTGAACCGCCATTCCGACCGCACGATGGAGCGCCGCTGGCACTGCGCGATCCCGATGGTCTGCGGCGCGGCGGGCCTCGTCATCGCGGCGTTCACGACCGGCAATCTGGCGCTGTCGCTCGTCGCGCTTTCGATTGCGACGGCGGGCATTCTCGCGCCGAATCCGCTGATCTGGGCAATCTCGACGGACTACATTCGCGGCAGCGGCGCGGCGGGCGGCGTCGCGATGATCAACTGCCTCGGCCTGCTCGGCGGCTTCGTGAGCCCGATGATCATCGGCTCGATCAAGACGATGACGAACAGCATGGTCGGCGGCCTGGGCGCGATTGCGCTCCTGATGGTGCTCGGCGCAATTGCGGCGGTGCGCTTCGCGCCTTCGACGTCGGCGGTGGCGGCGAAGGACGAAGGCCGTGCCGAGGGCGGCGCGACGGTCGCGGATGCGACGCTTTGAAAAGGGAATCGAGATGAATGATGCAGTGATTGGAACGCCCGCTGTCCGCGTGCGCGAAGTCGGCCTGCGCGATGGCCTGCAGATGGTCGGCACGATTCTCACGACGGAGCAGAAGCTCGAATGGTGCCGCCGCATGGTCGATGCGGGCGTGCGCGATATCGAGGTGACGTCGTTCGTGCCGCCGAAGGTCGTGCCGCAGTTCGCCGATGCGGCCGACGTGGCGCGCGGCGCGCTCGCGATCGACGGCCTGCACGCGGCGGCGCTCGTGCCGAACCTGAAGGGCGCGCAGCGTGCGTTCGATGTGGGCGTCGCGCAAGTGCACTACGTACTGTCGGCAAGCGACGCGCACAATCTCAAGAACGTGCGGCGCAGCACGGCGGAGTCGCTCGCGGACTTCGGGCGCATCGTCGCGGAGCGGGATGAGCGCGCGCCGCGCGTCGTGCTCGGCGCGGGCGTGGCGACGGCGTTCGGCTGCACCATCGCGGGCAAGGTCGAGCAGAGCATGGTGCTCGCGCTCGTCGACAAGCTGATCGAGGCGGGCGCGGACGAGATCACCGTCGCCGATACGGTCGGCTATGCGAATCCCGGGCAGGTGCGTGCGCTGATGAGCAAGGTGTGCGCGCTGGCCGGTCCGGTGCCGGTGGCGTGCCATTTTCACGACACGCGCGGTCTGGGGCTGGCGAACGTGCTCGCCGCGCTGGATGCGGGCGTGCGCGTGTTCGATTCGTCGCTCGGCGGTCTGGGCGGATGCCCGTTTGCCCCGAACGCCACGGGGAACATCAATACCGAGGATACGGTGTTCCTGCTGGAAGCCGAGGGCTTGAGGACGGGTATTGATCTGGACAAGCTGCTCGCGATGCGCGAGACGCTCGCGCAGTGGTTGCCCGGTGAACCGTTCACCGGAGCGATTGCGCGCGCGGGCGTGCCGAAGACGTTCCGGGGAAGGGAGGCGGTGGCGGCGTGAAGATGCTTCGGTGAAGCGCATTTCCCGAATCTGCCCGGTATCCGCTCGATTGCTGTGTTATCCGCTCACGTTCGAGCGGATGAACGAGCGGATGAACGAGCGGATAAATGACTGAAGTCACGCCAGCTTCGATCGTCGCGGCGCTTGAACGCTTCGCGAGTTCGGGCAGACCGAAGCCTCGTCTTCCGATATCGCGCGCGAGACGCAAGCAAGCGTCGCGACGGTCCGTCGATATCCTGAAGCGTTGAATGCGACCGGACGAGTCATACGCAGCGACAACGCTCGCGCCTCCCGCTACCCCGTGGCGGCCGCCCCGATGCTGCTTCCCGCCGACCGCCATTCACAATGGCGACCCGCCGCCGCGAACTCGGCCTGCCGCTCGCCGCTCGCGATCCCGTGAGCTGTCAGCTTCGTTTCGTCGAAGACTACGTACCGAACGAAAGCCGGCTCATGCCGCCAGCCTCTCCAGCACCGCCACGAGTAAATCCGGCGCGAGGATCATCGCATCGTGCCCGGTATCGATCGCTTCCCATTCCCAGCCGGGCAGCGCGCGAACCCGTTCCCGCACCGCTGCGAGCGTGTCATACGACGGGTTCGCGCTGTGCACGTACGTGCACGGCAAGCCATTGCCGAGCGGGTGCTTCAGATGCAAGGGCGTGCGATACGTCGCCACCGGATGCGGCGTCAGCCGCCGCCGCACCCAGTCCGCGAGCGGGTGATCGTCCGGGATGCCGGTGCCCGCGAGTCCGTTCACAGGCATCGCGAGGGTCTGGCCGCTTGCGTTGACCGAGTCCATGCGCTCTTTCACGACGTTTTGCGGCAGCACATCGAAAGCGGCCTGTCCGTTCTCGACGAGCAGGCTATCGAGAAAGACGAGCGAGCGAATCGCCTCCGGCCTGCGGTCCGCCACGCCCGACGCCACCAGGCCGCCGAAGCTGTGGCCGACGATCACGACATCGCTCAGTTCTTCGGATTCGATCAGATTCTCGATGTCCGCAATCGGCACATCGAGCGATGCCGCCGCGCCCACGAGATGACGCCGGTCGCCGAGACCCGTCAGCGAAGGCGCGAACACCCGATGCCCGCGCGCCACGAGCCGATCCGCGACGAAGCGCCAGCACCAGCCGCCATGCCATGCACCGTGGATCAGGATGAAAGTTCTCGCGTGCGTGGATGACATGCAGATCGTGCTCCGTGGATGCGCAAGGTGATGCATCGTACATCGCATCGGCGGATGCGTGCCACGCGCGGTTAGACTTGGCGCAACATTCAACCGGCGCGCGCAAATCATCCATGGATCGAATCGACGCGATGAAAGTGTTCATCGCCACCCTCGACGAAGGCAGTCTCGCGGGCGCGGGACGGCGGCTCGGCCGGTCGCCCGCCGCGGTGAGCCGCGCCATCGCCTTTCTCGAAGCGCATACAGGCACCGCGCTGCTTCATCGCACGACACGCACCATCAAGCTGAGCGAAGCCGGCGAACGGTACGCGTCCGCATGCAGGCGCATCCTGACCGACATCGAAGAAGCGGACCTGCTCGTCGCGCACGAACGCTCCGCGCCGCGCGGTCTCTTGACGATCACCGCGCCCGTCGCCGCCGGCGAAGCGCTGCTCGCGCCGATGCTCGACGACTTCCTCGCGCGCTTTCCCGCCGTGTCCGTGCGCCTACAACTGCTCGACCGGCCCGTGAGCCTGATCGACGAAGGCATCGATATCGCGCTGCGCATCGCGCATCTCGCGGACTCCACGCTCATCGCGATTCCCGTGGGCGACGTGCGGCGGGTCGTGACCGCGTCGCCTGGCTATCTCGCCGCCCATCCGCCGATCGATACGCCCGCCGATCTCGCGCAGCATCGCATCATCTCGATGACGCACTTCGGGCTCGATTCGTGGAGCTTTCCGGCATCGGGCGGCTCCGCGATTTCGCAAGTCGTGCAGTTCGCGCCGCGCATCATGGTCAATACGGTGCGCGCGGCGGTGGCGGCCGCCGTCGATGGCCAGGGCGTGACGCGGCTCTTTTCCTATCACGTCGCGAAGGAAGTGAAAGGCGACGCGCTGCGCATCGTGTTGCCGGACAGCGAGCACGCGCCGTTGCCCGTTCATCTGCTGACGCCGCAAGGGCGGCTCGCAGTGCCGAAAGTGCGCGCGTTCGTCGACTTCGCGACGCCGCGCCTGCGCCGCCAGTTCAGGCAATTGCGGATCGGCACGCGCGGCCGGTCGACCGCCTAGCGAAAGAGTCTCTTCCGTCTGCCGCCGATTCTCTCGCGAATCGCGCGAATATAAACTGCGTGCAACGGTACGGAGGCAGCATGCGATACGCAGTGTCGAATCAAACGGAGGGCGCGACGTTCCAGGTGTGGCGCGGCGTGCTGGCGGGCGCGAGCGCGAGTCTCGTCGGCATCGGGCTCGCGCGCTTCGCCTATACGCCGCTCTTGCCGGCCATCATCGGCGCGCACTGGTTCCCGGCATCGACGGCGGCTTATCTCGGCGCGGCCAATCTCGGCGGCTATCTGGTCGGCGCGCTGTCGGCGGGTGCGCTGGTGCGTCGTGCACGTCCGGCAACGGTGCTGCGCGCGATGATGCTGCTCGCGACCATTGCGTTCATCGCGTGCGCGTTTCCGGTCTCGTTCGCATGGTTCTTCGTGTGGCGGCTCGCGTCGGGCATCTCGGGCGGCGCGCTGATGGTGCTCGCCGCACCGACGATCCTCGCGCACGTCGCGCCATCGCGACGCGGGTTCGCGGGCGGCGCGATCTTCACCGGCGTAGGACTCGGCATCGCCGCATCGGGGACGATCGTGCCTCTCTTGCTGCGGCAGGGGCTTCAACAAACGTGGCTCGGGCTGGCGGCGGTGTCGCTGCTGCTGACGGTCATCGCGTGGAACGGATGGCCCGCGCACGATGCGCCGCCGTCGCAAGCCGGCGAACAACCGACAGCGAAAGCGCCGCCAGCCCCCGCGTTGCGCGCGCTCTTCGCGGAGTACGGGCTAAACGCGGTCGGCCTCGTGCCGCACATGATCTTTCTCGTCGATTACGTCGCGCGCGGGCTCGGCAAAGGTGTCGATGCCGGCGCGCAATACTGGGTGCTGTACGGGCTCGGCGCCATCGCAGGGCCGCTGTTGAGCGGTCATCTCGCGGACCGCGCAGGCTTCGGGCGTGCGCTACGGGTCGCGCTCGCGCTTCAGCTCGTCGCGGTCCTGCTGCCGGTCCTGGGATCGGGCGCGGCGCTGCTGACGGTATCGAGCGTCGTGGTCGGCGCATTCACGCCGGGCATCGTACCGCTCGTGCTCGGGCGCGTGAACGAACTCCTCGCGCATCATCCCGCTGCGCAAAAACGCGCATGGCGCACCGCGACGACGAGCTTCGCGGTGATGCAGGCCGCGTCCGCCTATGGCCTGTCGTTCCTGTTCTCGCGAAGCGGCGGCGATTACCGGCTGCTGTTCGCGATCGGCGCGGCGGCCCTCGGCGTGGCGTTCATCATCGACATTGCCGGTCGTGTCGCGGTGGCGCGGTCGAAGTGAATCAGGTCAGCGCGGCATCCTTCGTCACGATCTTGCGCGGGATGAGCTTCAGTTCGTAGAACGAATCCGCGATGCGCTGCTGCTGTTCGAGCACCGACGAATCGATAGGACGATACACATGCTCGTAATGCTCGAGCCCGGTCTTGATGATCGCGGCGTCGAGCCCCTGAATCGGCGCGAGTTGCGTGGCGGCTTCCGCCGGATTCTGCCTGACCCATTGCCCCTGCTTGCCGAGCGCCTCCATCGCGATGCCGATCACGTCCTTACGCTTCTGCGCGAACTCGCGCTGGCTCAGGAAGAACTGATGATGGCTCGCGACGCCGTCGGCATCCGCGATCAGGCGCGCATTGCTCTGCGCCTGCGCGGCGGCGAGGAACGGGTCCCAGATCGCCCACGCATCGATCGACCCGCGTTCGAGCGCGGCGCGCGCATCGGCGGGGGCGAGGAACACGGGCTGAATGTCGGTATAGGCGAGCCCGTGCTTGCGCAGCAACGCGACGATGAACCAGTGCACGTCCGATCCCTTGTTGAAGGCGATCTTCCTGGCCCTGAGATCGGCCACGCTCCTGATCGGCGAATCCTGCGCGACGATCACCCCTTCGGCGCGCGGCGTCGGAATCTCGTAGGCGGTATAGACGAAGTCCGCGCCCGCCGCTTGCGCGAAAACGGGCGGCGCTTCGCCGACATAGCCGAAGTCGATTGCGCCGACATTCAGCCCTTCCAGCAGTTGCGGCCCAGCGGGAAATTCCGTCCACGTCACTTTGACGCCCAGCGGCGCAAGCTGCTTCTCGAGGGTGCCATTCGCCTTGAGCAACACGAGCGTGCTCGCGGCCTTCTGATAACCGATTCTGAAGCGATCGTTCTCAAACTTCGCCCAGGACGGCGCGGCGATTCCGCCGAGTGTTCCGGCGAGCGCAGCCAAAATGATTCGGCGGCTTTTGAGTGTCGTGCGATTCATGGTGCAAAGCCTCCGGCATGTGAGTGACGAGACCGCCTGCATGCACGAGACGGCCCGGTTCGCCATGCTAGCGAAGCGGACATGCGCCGTGAAATCACGTTTGCAGATAAGCAAATCACCGTCATGTCGACATGCGCGCCGCTATCGCGGCCAAAGCACCAAAGCACCAAAGCAGAAAACCAAAGCTGAATTCCATTGTTCGCGGCGGCGGCCCGCGTCCTTAAACTGGCCTACTCGTCTTCGACGGCATCGCCCTCAATCGACGTCGACCCTCAACGCTCAACGAAGGAAAAGAGGAATAGCGCATGAATGTGTTCTGGTTCATTCCGACCCACGGTGACAGCCGCTATCTGGGCACGTCGAAAGGGGCGCGCGCCGCTGACCTCTCGTATTTTCAGCAGATCGCAGTCGCCGCCGATACGCTCGGCTATCAGGGCGTGCTGCTGCCTACGGGGCGCTCGTGCGAAGACGCATGGGTCGTCGCATCGAGCCTCATCGCGGCCACGAAGAAGCTCAAGTTTCTCGTCGCGATCCGTCCGGGGCTCTCGTCGCCCGGACTGTCCGCGCGCATGGCGTCCACGTTCGACCGGCTCTCGGGCGGACGTCTGCTCATCAACGTCGTGACCGGTGGCGACGCGGCCGAACTCGAAGGCGACGGCCTCTTCGTCGATCACGACACGCGTTACGAAATCACCGATGAATTCCTGCATATCTGGCGCAATCTGCTGAGCGCGTCGCATGCGAACGAAGCCATCGAATTCGAGGGCAAGCATCTGCAATCGAAGGGCGGCAAGGTGCTGTATCCGCCGGTGCAGGAGCCGCATCCGCCGCTGTGGTTCGGCGGTTCGTCGGCGGCGGCGCACGATATCGCCGCGACGCATATCGATACCTACCTCACCTGGGGCGAGCCGCCCGAAGCGGTGAGGAAGAAGCTCGACGATATCCGCGCCCGCGCAGAGGCGCAGGGCCGCAAGATTCGCTTCGGCATTCGTCTGCATGTGATCGTGCGCGAGACGGAAGAGGAAGCGTGGGCGGCGGCGGACAGCCTGATCAGCCATCTCGACGATGAAACGGTGGCACGCGCGCAAGCCGCCTTTGCGAAGATGGATTCCGAAGGCCAGCGCCGCATGGCGCAATTGCACGGCGGCAAGCGCGGCGGCCGGGAAACGCTCGAAATCTATCCGAATCTCTGGGCGGGCGTGGGCCTCGTGCGCGGCGGGGCAGGCACCGCATTAGTTGGCAATCCGGAACAAGTGGCGGCGCGCATGAGGGAGTATGCGGAACTCGGCATCGAGACCTTCATTCTTTCCGGCTATCCGCATCTGGAAGAGTCGTATCGGTTCGCCGAACTCGTATTCCCGCTGCTCGGCGAGCGCGGTGTCCGGGTCGGGCAGAAGTCCGGCCCGTTGTCGGGACCGTTCGGCGAAATCGTCGGCAACGGCTATCTGCCGAACGCGAGTCAGAGCTGATCATGCAACGACACTCTCATCGGAGGAACTAGCAGCATGGCCGATGCCCTCACCCAGGCGATACCCGCCGCGCCGCGAAACACACGCAACGGCGCGCTCATCTTCAGGCGCATCGGCGCGGCCATCGCGCCGTGGCTCGTGCCCATCGCGATTTTGCTGCTGTGGGAATATGCGGCGCGCGCCGGCGTGCTCTCGACGCGCGTGCTGCCCGAGCCGCTCGCTGTCGTCAAATCGGCGTGGACGCTCATTCAGTCGGGCGACATGTGGGCGAACGTAAAAGTCAGCGCGTGGCGCGCGTTGCTGGGGCTTGCGATCGGCGGCGGCGTCGGGCTCGTGCTCGGACTCTGGACCGGGCTCTTTCGTCCGTTCGAAGTCGCGCTCGATTCCACCGTGCAGATGATCCGCAACATTCCCGCGCTCGCGATGATTCCTCTCGTCATTCTGTGGTTCGGCATCGAAGAGGAAGCGAAGATTTTTCTCGTCGCGCTGGGCGTGTTCTTTCCGGTCTACGTCAATACGTTCCACGGCATCCGTTCCGTCGATGCCAACCTCGTCGAGATGGCGCGCAGCTATGGTGTGAAGGGCTTCGAGCTGTATCGCGATGTGATTCTGCCAGGCGCGTTGCCGTCGATTCTCGTCGGCGTGCGCTTTGCCCTCGGCCTCATGTGGGTGATGCTGATCGTAGCGGAGACCATCTCGGCGCAATCGGGCATCGGCTATATGACGATGAACGCGCGCGAGTTCCTGCAAACGGATGTGGTGGTCGTCGGCATTCTGCTTTATGCGGTGCTCGGCAAGCTCGCGGATGTGCTCGCGAAGGGCATCGAGCGCGTGGCGCTGCGCTGGCATCCGGCGTATCAACGAGGAGGAAAGGCATGAGCGCGACTGCGTCTGTGTCGTTGAGAGTGGACGAGCGATTCACCGTCGAGCGCACGCAGCCGCATGCGCGGTCGGCGCATGACGTCGCGGTGGAACTGCGCGGCGTCGAAAAGCGCTATGGCGATCGCACGGTGTTGTCGGCGCTCGACCTGTCGATCGAGCAGGGGAGCTTCGTGACGATCGTCGGACGCAGCGGATGCGGGAAGTCGACGCTGCTGCGCCTTATCGCCGACCTTGAAACGCCGAGCGGCGGCGCGCTGACGAAGCGCGCGAGCAACGGCGAAGCGCTAGATACGCGCATCATGTTCCAGGACGCGCGGCTGTTGCCGTGGAAGACGGTGCTGCAGAACGTGATGCTGGGCTTGAAGCGCGGCGCACGCGATCAGGCTCGCGCGGTGCTCGCCGAAGTCGGGCTGCTGGAACGCGAGAACGACTGGCCGTCGCAACTGTCGGGCGGGCAAAGGCAGCGCGTCGCGCTCGCGCGTGCGCTGGTGCATCGGCCGCAACTGCTATTGCTCGATGAACCGCTCGGCGCGCTCGACGCGCTCACGCGCATTGAAATGCATGCGCTGATCGAGCGGTTGTGGCGCGAGCACCGCTTCACCGCGCTGCTCGTGACGCATGACGTTCACGAAGCCGTCGTGCTGGGCGACCGCATTCTGTTGATCGAAGAAGGGCGTATCGCACTGGATCAGCCTGTGCCGCTTGCACGGCCGCGCAAGCAGGCGTCGGTGGAAGCGTCGGCGCTGGAAGAACGCGTGCTGCGCCGCATTCTGAAGCAAGCCTAAGCAAACGCGGGCCTCTGATGAAGGCCCGCAACGTCATCACACCGCGATCGGCTTGGCCTGCTTCGCGGCGAAGTCCCATACGAGCGAGTCCTTCGTGTCGATATGCGCGGGCAGCAAGCCGTTGCGATGGAACGTGTCCGCGATAGTCTGCTGTTCGCCGAAGTTCTGCGCCGTCACGGCGCGCACCAGATAGCTGCGGCGCGCATTTGCACGTTCGATGGTCGCGGCATCGAGACCCCACACCGGCGCAAGCGCATTCGCGGCATCCTGCTGATGCGCAAGCAGCCACTCGCCCGCGCTTTTCAGCTGATCGAACACCGTCTGGACGATCTGCGGATGCGCAGCGGCATACGTGCGTGATGCGAGGTAGTAACGCTGATACGAAGCGAGCCCCGCGCCATCGACGAGCACGCGCGCATCGCTCGTCTTTTCCACTGACGCGACATACGGGTCCCACGTGATCCATGCGTCGACGCTGTCGCGCTCGAATGCGGCGCGTCCGTCGGCGGGCGTGAGATAGGCGGTCTTGATGTCGGCGGGTTCGAGCTTCGCGCGTGCGAGTGCAGCGAAGAGGAGATAGTGACTGCCGGCGGCCTTGGTCACGGCAATGCGTTTGGCCCGGAGATCCGCGAGCGAACGGATAGGCCCGTCCTTCTTCACGATGATGGCCTGCGCGTGCGGCGACGGCGCTTCCTGCGCGACATAGACGAAGCTCGCGTGGGCGGCTTGCGCGAAGATCGGCACGGTGTCGGCGACATCGGCGCTGAAGTCGACGGCGTTCACGTTGAGCGCTTCGGTCAGCGGCAGACCGCTTGCGAATTCGTGCCACGATACGCGCACGTTCAGCGGCGCGAGCGCTTGCTCCAGCGAGCCGCGCGTCTTGAGCAGCGTGATGAGCGTCGATGACTTCTGATAGCCGATGCGCAGCACTTGCGGCGATGCCTGCGCGAATGCGAAGGAATGCGCGGCACCGAGCGTGGAAGCGAGCGCGAGGCGGGTGAAGGTGCGTCGGGTCATCGGCGCCATTGCGGTGTGTCCTTGTGTCGGATGCGAGGTCGCGGGATCGTCATCGTAGCAATGCGACGATCCCGCGCTAACTGATGGATTCAGCTATTCATCTCGCGCGCGCAGATAAGCGTGCGGACACACCGTGGCGGCCGCTTAATGTTGCGGGGCGCCGTCCCAGGCGGGCAGCGTGGCGCCGTGATAGACGGTCAGGATCGCCGATGCCACGTTCGCTTGCTGATAGCTCTGCACGAGCGTCTTGACCCAGGGCGCTTGCGCATCCTTCGCATTCACCGCGATGAAGTTGCGATACGGGTTGCCCGTCACGTTTTCCTGCGCGATGCGCTCCTGCGGAATCTTGATGCCGGCCTTGATCGCCCAGTCGGTGTTCACCACGGCCGCGTCGAGATCGCCGATCGCGCGGCCCACGATGCCTGCGTCCAGCTCCTTGATCTGCACATGCTTGGGATTGCTTGCGATGTCGCGTGCCGTCGGCAGCAGGCCCACGCCTTCGCGGAGCTTGATGATGCCGTTAGCCTGCAGCAGCAACAGCGCGCGGCCTTCGTTACTCGGGTCGTTCGGCACGCCGATGGCGGCGTTCTGCGGCAACTCTGCTACCGATTTCACCTTGCGTGAATACAGGCCGATCGGTTGCACGTAAGTGAAGCCTACCGGCACGATGTCGTAATGACGGGCGCTGACTTGCGCATCCAGATAAGGCTTGTGCTGGAAGGAGTTCGCGTCGAGGTCGTGTTGGGATAGCGCCTCGTTCGGCTGCGTGTAGTCGGAGAAGGTCGTCACCTTCACTTTGATGCCTTGTTTTGCGGCGTTTGCTGCGACCGCGCGCCAGACGTCCTCGTCTTCGCCGGACATGATGCCTACTCGTATCGTCTTGTCCGCTGCTTGCGATGGTTGCGTGGATACGATGCCTAATGTCAGCAGGGCCGTGAATAAGGCGGTTTTTATCGGTTTCATGGTTTGCGTTCCCCGCGCTTTCTGATGTGTGAGTCGTGATGCTAATTAGCGGGGGCGCTGGCGGCAAATAATATCGGGCGATATCGTTATCAAGCTTGACGGAGCCCTGAATCGCCTTCCACGCCCGCTGACAACTCACGTCCTCCGAGCCTCCTGGCTCGACAACATCATCCTTGCGCTACTTACACCACAAAGAACCCGCACGTCCCATCTCGCTCCAGCTGCGCCACCAACTCATACTCCCATTCCAGATACGCCTGCATCGCTTCCCGCGCGTTATCCACGCCCTCGTACGGACGCCGATATCTGTCGATTCGCGGCGACGCCAACCCGTTCTCGCCGCCTTCCGTCGGCAACCCCGCACGTACCCACGCCGACGTTCCGCCCTCCAGCACATGCACCGGCTTGCCCGTCAGCGCAGCAACGTCAGCCGCAGCGTAAGGCGCAAGCGCATTCGCACCACATGTCACCACATAGCGCCTGGCGTCGGGCAAGCTTCGCAAGTCGTCGTACGCGGGTGTCAGTCGTGATCGCAAAATCCACCGCGCGCCGATAATATGCGCCTTCACATAACTGGCGCTCGGCCCCACATCGAGTAACACAACGCCACTTCCCGAATCCTCGAGCAGCGCCGACAGTTCAGCAGGCGATACAGACGGCACACTCGGCGGCTGCGGGCGATCATGCCGCCACTGCCCCTTTTCCGTCAGCCGTCCTGATGAATCATCATCGACCACATACGTCTCGATGTTCATCTGCGCGAGCCACGATGCCGTCATGTTCGCTCGCACGCCGTCATCGTCGAAAAGGACGACGCGCGCGCCACGCACCGGCGCGAACATCTCCGTTTCCTGCACGAGCTGGCCGCCCGGCGCGTTCTGAAAGCCCAGCGCATGGCCAGCTTCATATTCCTCCGGCGTGCGCACGTCGAAACGATAGATCGTCCGCGCCGCATCCGCAGCCCATCGCGATGCCTCTTCGAACGACGTGCGCCGCACGCCCGCTCGCGTCGCAAGCGCCTTTGCCGCCCTCCGCGATGCATCCAGCGACGACGCATCGCGCCCCGCGTCCGTTTCGAATCGCCGCTCGCTGCCGTGTTCGAGCGCCTGCCCCGCAAGCGTCCATCCGATCGTGCCGTTGCGCAGCGCCGCCACCGGATTCGGCACGCCCGCATTGACCAGCGACTGCGCACCGATAATGCTGCGCGTGCGGCCCGCGCAATTCACCACGATGCGCGTCGACGCATCCGGCGCCAGTGCGCGCGCTCGCAACACCAGTTCCGCACCCGGCACGCTGATGCTGCCCGGAATGTTCATCGTGCGATATTCGTCGAAGCGGCGCGCATCCAGCACCACGACGTCATCGCCATTCTTCTGCAACTCATGCAGCGTCGCGGCGGACAGCATCGGCGTATGACGCTGCGCTTCGACGAATTCACCGAATGCCTTGCTCGGCACGTTCACGTCACGAAACACTTCGCCGCCCGCGCGAATCCATCCGGCGAGGCCGTCTTCGAGCAGCGCGACCCGGGTGTAACCCAATTCCGCGAACTTCCGCGCCGCACGCGATGCAAGCCCTTCGCCGTCATCCAGCAATACGACAGGCACGTCGCGGCGAGGCAGCCGCGTGTAGGCATCGAGTTCGATGCGCGCCAGCGGGAAATTTGCCGCGAAGAGCGGATGGCATTGCGCATGCGGGTCTTCCTCGCGCACATCGAGCAGCGCGACTTCGCGTTTTGCGAGAAGGGCGTCGCGAACATCGTGAACCGTCCACACCGCCAGCGTGGTCCCGTTCATGTGCATCAACTCTGCACGACGGCAACGCGATGCTCGACCGCGTGATACGCATCCGACGATGCATGCGCGCCGAACGCAAGGGCAAACGTCGACGCCTGCCGCCCCACTGTGCGCAGCTGCTCGACGACCTTCGGGTCGGAGCACGTATCGGCGGTTTCGAAACGCGTTTCGAGCGTGTTGACGGCCGCGCCGAACGGTGTCGGCCAGCCGCGCAACGCATGCACGATAGAGCGCAGCGATGTCAGCACGGTGCCCGCAGCCTGCCATCCATAAGCCGTCACGATGCTGCCGACCGCGCGGCCATCGAGATACGGGCGATCATCGAGCCGTAGCTCCTCGAGCGTATCGAGCGCGTTCTTCACGAGCCCCGAGATGCCGCCGTGATAGCCGGGCGTCGCGATGATCAACGCGTCCGCGGCGCGAACCGCCTCGATCAGTTCGTGCTGCTCGTCGGTCAGTTCGCGAGTCTCCGGCGCATAGTGCGGCAGGCTGTGCAGGAACGCGCCGCCGAACAACTGCACGCGCGCGCCGGCTTCCTGCGCGCCTTTCAATGCGAAAGCCAGCGCGCGTTCGGTCGACGACGCCGGGCGCGTCGTGCCGCCGATTCCGACGACGAGCGGCCTGCGCGGTGATTGCATCTGGGTCAAGATCGGACTCCCTTGTAATGATGTCGGCCATGTTGCAAGCCCCGAGCCAGCCATCATAACGAGCGGCAACGCGCATCGGAACGCATGAATTGCGCTAAGGATATGCATGGGTGTGGCAGCGTACGCTCGTGCTCGGGCGTTAAGCATCGGCAGTGGATTGCATATCGCAAAGCATTCGTTGGATGCCTGTTCTGCAGGTGTATCTGCACGCGGTATGCTTGAGCCCACGCTTGCAGACACTCGTCCAGAGAGGCTTATGACACACCGTCCCGCACCGACCGATATCGCCATTCATCCGCTGATCGCCGGACGATGGAGCCCGCGCGCCTATGCGGATCGTCCCGTCGCGCACGCGCAGGTCGTCGCGTTGCTGGAGGCGGCGCGCTGGGCGCCGTCTGCGTATAACGTGCAGCCGTGGCGCTTTCTCGTGTTCGAGAAGTCGCAGGACCGCGAGGCGTTCGATCGCGCGTTCGCGTTGCTCGTGCCGTTCAATCAGAAGTGGAACGAGCACGCGCAGGTGTTGATCGCCGTGCTCGCCGATACCCTCACCGGGAAAGGCACGGTCAATCCGAGCGCAAGCTACGACGCCGGCGCCGCAGCGATGGCGCTGCTCTTGCAAGCCCATGCGCAAGACCTCGCCGCTCACGCGATGGGCGGTTTCGACGCGAGCGGACTCAGCAGGGCATTCGCGATTCCCGAGCGCTACACGGCATTGAGCATGATCTCGGTAGCGCATCACGGCGACGCCCAGGCATTGCCCGCCGAACTGGCCGAACGCGAGCTTGCGCCTCGTGCGCGATTGCCGCTCGACGAGATCGCGCGCTTCGGCGCATGGGGCGAAAGCGCATAGCCGCGCGACTCAAGATTGTCGGCACGAAAAACGATAACGCCTGATGAAAGTGCTTTTCAGATCGATGCCGCTCGCGCTGTCGGTCATCCTCGCCGCGTGCGGTGACGCTGGCGATGAGTCAGCAGCGCACGCTTTTCACGTGACTGCATATCCGTAGCATCCTTTCTTCGTTGGGAAGAAGGAATGCCGCTTGTACAGTGACCCTCTCGGCGCATATCGCCTGGACGGTCACCGCATGACGAAATCCTGCTGGTTCAAGCGTTTTTCTTCGACGATCGCGCTCATTGCGGCATTCGCTGCTCCTTCGAGCCGCGCGCATGCCGAAGGCGCCGTGAAGATCGCCGATCAATACGGCATCGGTTCATTGCTGCTGAAAGTGGCGAAGGATCAGAAGCTGATCGAGAAAGAGGGCGCACGCGCGGGTCTGGCCATCGACGTGCAATGGACCACGCTTTCCGGCGGCGCGGCCGTGAACGAGGCGCTGCTGTCCGGTGCGGCGGATATCGCGACGCTCGGCATCGGTCCGCTCATGACCATCTGGGATCGCACGCGCGGGCATCAGGATTTCCGCGCGATATCGGCGCAAAGCGCGGTGCCGGTGTACCTCGTATCGAACGATCCGCACATCCGCAGCATCAGGGATATCGGCGAAAAAGACCGCATCGCCGTGGTGTCGGTCGCGGTATCGCAGCAAGGGCGGCTGTTGCAGATGGCGTCCGCGCAGGCTTTCGGAGACGCGCACTACGCGCGGCTCGATCGCTTCGAAGTGAACATGCCGCATGCGGACGCCACGACCGCGATGCTGTCGGGCAGTTCCGTGATCGACCTGCATTTCTCGAACGCGCCGTATCAGTACCAGGAACTCGACGATCCGAAGATCCACAAGGTGCTGAGTTCCACCGACATACTCGGCGGGCTGGCGACGAGCAGTGTCGCGGTTACATCGGACAAGTGGCGGCGCGACAATCCGAAGACCTACGCCGCCGTGCGCGCGGCGCTTGCAGACGCAGCGAAGCTCATTGCAGCCGACAAGGCACAAGCAGCAGCCATCTACATTCGGCAGGACGGCTCGAAGCTCTCGCCCGCGTTCGTCGAACGCATTCTCAGCGACAAGGAAGTGAGCTTCGCCACGACGCCGAACAACACGCTCCCGCTCGGCGCGTTTCTCTCCAAGGTCGGCGTCATCAAGCACGAACCGAAGACGTGGCGCGACTACTTCTTCGCCGACGATCCCGCCGCGCCCGGCAGCTGAGGCCGAGCGCCATTCCATCATTCGAACGGAGACATATCAGTGAACGCAGCCGTTGTCGTCAACGAGCATGAGGCCGGTGTGAAAGTCAGTCCGCTGTCCGCGCATATCGGTGCGGAGATTAGCGGCGTCGATCTCAGGAAAACGCTGTCGCGTGCGCAAGTCGACGCGATTCGCGCCGCGCTTTTGAAGTGGCGTGTCGTGTTCTTCCGCGAACAGTTTCTCAGCCACGACCAGCACGTCGCGTTTTCTGCACAGTTCGGAGAGCTGACGGTCGGGCATCCGGTGTTCGGTCATGTCGATGGGCACCCGGAGATCTACTCCATCTCCAAGTTTCGCAAGGCGACGCGCTTCGAAGGGCAGGCGTTGCTGCGTCCGTGGACCGGGTGGCATACGGATGTCACCGCGGCCGTCAATCCGCCGTTCGCGTCGATCCTGCGCGGCGTGACCATTCCGCCCTACGGCGGCGATACGCAGTGGACCAATCTCGTCATCGCGTACGAGAAGTTGTCCGCGCCGTTGCGGGCCTTCGTCGATGGCTTGCGTGGCGTGCATCGCTTCGCGCCGCCGCAGGGCGCAAGCGGCACCGAAGCGTTCTCGAAGGCCGTCGACGATCGCACGCTGGTGAGCGAGCATCCGCTCGTGCGCGTGCATCCGGAGACGGGCGAGCGGGCGCTCTATGTGAGTCCGGGCTTTCTAAAGCATATCGTCGGGCTCGCGCCGCGCGAGAGTCAGGTCTTGCTCGAACTCTTGTGGGAGCACGTGACGCGGCCCGAGTTCACCGTGCGCTTCAAGTGGGAGGCGGGCAGCGTCGCGTTCTGGGACAACCGCACGACCGCGCATCTCGCGCCGACCGATATCTTCGATCTCGACTTCGATCGCCAGCTTTATCGCACGACGCTCGTCGGCGACGTGCCGGTCGGGCCGGATGGCCGGGCGTCCGTCGCAATACAGGGGACGCCCGTCGGCGCTGCCGCCGCAGTCGCGTTGAACTAGCCTCAGGCCAGCGCAACCACCGCGATCTCGACCAGCAGCTCGGGCGCGGCGAGCTTCGCCTGCACCGTGGCGCGCGTGGGCGCGTGGCCTTGCGGCACCCATGCGTCCCACACTTCGTTCATGCCGGCGAAGTCGCGATCGATATCCGCGAGCCATACCTGCGCGGAAACGAGGCGGGTCTTGTCGATGCCCGCTTTCTCGAGAAACGCGTCGATCTTGTCCAGTACCTTCGCGGTTTGAACCTTCACATCGGGCGTGTGATCGGCGGAAGTTTGTCCGCCGATGAACACGAGGCCCGCCGCCTTGACGACGCGGCTCATGCGCTGGTTGGTTTCGATGCGTTGGATGTCGGTCATGCATGTACTCCAGTTGAGTTACCGTTAGTGAGTCGCGAGATGCAGCGCGTTCGCTTTCGAATCGTTCGGAATCCGATTGAATCGGTCGACCGCGAAGGCATCGAGTGAAATGGACGGCGCGCCGTCGAGCATCAATTCCGACATGAGCTTGCCGCAGCCCGGTCCCAACTGGAAGCCGCTGCCGCAATAGCCGAAGGAGTAGTACAAATTCGACGCCTTGCGGCTCGCGGAGATCACCGGCAGTTCGTCTTCGGTGAAAGCCTCGACACCGGCCCATGCGCGATTCACGCCGAGATGACGCAAGTGCGGAAAGAGATCCGTGACCGTCCGCGCGCTGCGCACGAGGCGCATGAAGTCCACTTCGCCATGCCGGTTCGAGAGTTCCGCGATCCCGATCAGCTTTCCGCCGATGACCACGGTGCCATTGTCGAACTGCTTGAAGGAGAGCGGCCTGCCCGTCGCGCCGAGCGTCGCACGGCAGAATGGCGCGACGCGATGCGTGACCATCAGCATCAGCCCTTCCGGATGTACCGGCACGGGTTCGCCGACTTGCTTCGCAAGCTCGCCCGACCACGCGCCCGCCGTGACGAGCAGCTTCTCCGCGCTGAAAGCGCCGTGCGGCGTATGAGCGAACCAGCGCGTACCCCGCTGTTCGATGCGGCGCACCGGCGTGCCTTCCAGAAACCGCGCGCCGAGCTTTTGCGCTGCGAGCCGGAACGCCGTCGTCGTGCGAAAGGGCAGCGCATAGCCATCGCGTTCGACCCATATGCCGCCCGTCACGTGCCGCGCGAGCGCCGGTTCCAGTTCCAGCACCGTCTCGCGGTCGATCACCTTCTCATGCGTGAAACCGTGAGATTCCAGCAGCGCGACGCGCTTGCGGCAATCTTCGAGTTCTTCGTCGGTTTCCGCGATCTTCAGTTGTCCGGATGGAACGAAGCCGCCGTCCTCGCCGATGAGTTCGGTCATGCCATGCCATATTTCGCGCGACATCAACGCAAGCGGGATTTCCGGCAACGGACGCCCGAGCGTTCGCACGCCGCCTGCATTCACGCCCGACGAATGGCGCGCGACATAATCCGCTTCGAGCACGACGGCCTTCACGCCGCGCCGCGCCAGATGAAGCGCGCTGCTCGTGCCGTGCAGGCCGCCGCCGATCACGAGCACATCGGCTTCCTGTACCGCGCGTGCGTCATTCACCGGCGAGTTCTCCGAGCGTGAGCGGCTTGATCGGCGGACGAATGCGGTAGTAGCCGACATCGGCGGGCGAGACGCGCCGCGCATCCGCGATCACTTCCGTCACCGTGAGACCGCACATGCGGCCCTGGCACGGACCCATGCCGCAACGCCCGAAGGACTTCGCCTGATTCGGTCCGACGCATCCCAGCTCGACGAACTTGCGCAGCTCGCCTGCGGTGACTTCCTCGCAGCGGCACACGATGGTTTCGTTGCTCGGAATGCGGTTGACATCGCGCGGACGATACAGGCTGTCGAGAAACGGACGAATGCGCAGCACGCCCGCGAGCGCACGCCGCGTCGCGGTGGCTTCCGCATCGCGCTTCGCGTTGCCGATCGCGCCGAGCTGCGCGGCAACGGCCAGTCCCGCCAGCGTGCCCTGCAAGGCCGCCGCCTGCGCTCCGCCGATACCCGCGCCATCGCCCGCGACGAAGATGCCGGGCACGTCCAGCTCGCCCCATTCGTCGGCCTTCGGCGTGAAACAGAGCTGGGCATCGTCCCATCGGTGCGATGCGCGCAGCGCCTGCGTGAACTGCGTATTCGGCACGACGCCCTGATGCAGCAGGATCACGTCGGCCTCGATGCGATGCGTCGCGCCCTGCGTCGTGAAGCTCAGCGCAGCGGCGCGCTCCACGTTGTCCGCGCCGATGCGCGCTTCCACGCGCAGATCGTCGGCGGCTTCGAAGATCGGCACCCCGGCCTCACGCAATGTGCGGATCAGTTGGAGGCCCTTCGATAGAAACGGCCACGCGCGCAACGCCGACAGCATGTGACGCTTCGCGCGCCAGCGATCCTCATGGCGCGTGGTATCGACGAGTGCGCGGATCGGCACGCCGGCGCGCACGTATTGCCAGCCGAGCAGATAGAGCAGCGGTCCGCAACCCGCGAGCACCGGCGGCGCGGCAGGCACTTCGCCCGCGCTCTTCAGAAGGATTTGCGCGGCGCCTGCCGTCAGCACGCCGGGCAGGGTCCAGCCGGGAATCGGGAACGGACGTTCGAGCGCGCCGCTCGCGAGAATCACTCGCTCGGCGTCGAAGCTGCCGATCTTTCCGTCCTTCAGATAATTGACGCCGCGTTCGCGTGTGACTTGCCACACGGTCGCATGGGTCACATGACGCGCGCCGGATGCGGCGAAGGCCTGCGCGATGCCCGCGCCCGCCGCATAGTCGGGGCCGAGTATCTGCTTGCGCTCTGCATCGGCTTTCACGATGCCGCGATAAATCTGCCCGCCGACGGCGTCCTGTTCATCGATCAGCACGGTTTTCAGGCCCGCGCGCGCGGCGATCGTCGCCGCGCTCATGCCGGCGGGGCCCGCGCCGACGACGACCACATCGACGGCTTCGGATGCGAAATCAGCGGCCATGCGCGTTCTCCAGAGGGGCATCGGTCAGATCCATCGGCGGCAGGTCGCGTGCGCCTTCCTGCGAGCGAATCCGCATGCCGGCCTTCACTTCCACCATGCAGCTTTGCCGGCTCGGCACGCCGTCGATCTCGACGAGACATTCGAAGCACGCGCCCATCATGCAGTACGGCGCGCGCGGCGCGCCCGAGACCGGCGTCGCACGAAAGCGCGACACGCCCGCCGCCAGCAGCGCGGCCGCCACCGAGCGCCCGCCCGGCACGGACAAACGCTGATCGTTGAACCAGATGTCGATGGCCGCGCCCGCGCCCGTGCCCGCGAGCGGCTTGAACAACGTTGTGTGTGAAGTCATGTCGGTTCAGTGTGCGAGTGTCAGTTGTTCGGCGTTGTCGAAGCGGCGCGCGGAGAACGTGGGCAATTCGTCGGGCATCGGCGCACCCATGACCCACGGCGCGATGCGCATCACATGCGCGGCGGCGAGCGTCACGCCGCTATGACAGGTGACGACGAACGCGCCGGGATGCGCTTCCGATTCGTTGTAGATCGGAAAGCCGTCGGGGCTGTAGACGCGCAGTGCGGCCCACATGCGCACGAGCCGTACGTTTTGCAGCATTGGAAAGGCGCGCACGCCGCGACGCGCGATGTCGGCGAGCACGTGCGTCGTCGTGAAATCGTTGAAGCCGACTTCTTCCATCGAATCGCCGAACTGCAGGCTGCCTTCGTCGGTCTGTCGCACGTTGAGCGTCGGGTAATGAAGGAACGGCGCGACGCGCTCGCTGACCAGCACTTGCCCGCGATTCGGCGCGACCGGCGCATTCAGTCCGACGAACGGCGCGAGCGTGCGATTGCCGAGGCCCGCCGCCAGCACCACGCGTCCCGCGCGATAGACGCCGCGTTTCCCGTGCACGACGAAGCCGTTCGCCTGCGGCTCGATGCGCTCCGCGCGTTCGCCCGATACGAGCCTCACGCCGCGCGCCTGCATCGCGACATGCAGCGCGCGCAGCAGCTTGAGCGGATTGACGTGGCCGTCCATCGGCGTATAGCTCGCGCCGAGCACGGCGGGGCCGATCTGCGGAATGCGCGCGCGCACGTCGGCGGCATCGAGCATTTCGTAGGGGTAGTCGCCGAGTTCGGCTTGTAGCGTCGAGAGGCGCTTCTCGCGTTCGGCGAGTTCGTCGTCGGTAAAGCAGAAGTGAAAGCCGCCCGGCTGCTTCAACGCCACGTCGATGCCGGTTTCCTGGAGCAACGCCTCCGCGAGTCCGGGCCAGCGCGTGGCCGAACTGCGCGACCAGCGTGCGTAAGGCGAAAGACCGTAGCCCTTGCCCTGAATCCACACGAGGCCGAAGTTGCCGCGCGATGCGCGAAAGCCGCCGTCGTCTTCGTCGAGCACGGTTACGCGCGCGCCTTCGCGGGCAAGGCCGTAAGCCACGGCGGAACCGACGAGGCCGCCGCCGGCGACGATCACATCGGCGGTGCTTGCTTGTGTCATCGCGCTTCTCCGATCAGGATGCGGTCGAGTCCGACCATGCGGTCGAGCAGAATCATCAGGAGCACCGTGCCGACGATCAGCACCGCCGACACCGACGCGACGAGCGGATCGATCGTCTGCGCGATCTGGTTGTACATGGCGACGGGCAGCGTCGTGGTGCCGGGCGTCGCGACGAAGATCGTCATCGTGAGCTCGTCGAAGCTCTGAATGAACGACAGCACCCAGCCGCCGGCGACGCCGGTGCGGATCATCGGCAGGACCACGCGGCGAAACGCGGTGAAGCGGCTCGCGCCACACGAGAGCGCGGCGCGCTCGGCATCGCGATCGAGCCCGACCGCCGACGACAACGCGAGCCGCAGCGCATACGGCAGCACGATGACCACGTGCGCGCAAACCAGCGACCAGAACGATCCCGACAGGTGCAGCAGCGACAGGAACCGCAGGAACGCGATGCCGAGCACGACCGCGGGAATCATCATCGGCGAGAGAAAGAAGCTCGTGAGCGCGGCGCGGCCGGGGAAGCGATACCGTGCGATGGCGAGCGCGGCGGGCACGGCGAGCAACACGCCGATGGTCGCGGCCGCGAATGCGAGGCGCACCGAGAGCCAGAATGCCGAGACGATGTCGCCGTTCTCGATGATCGCGTGGAACCAGCGCAGCGATGCGCCGTCGAAGGGCATCGAGATGAAGCCCTTGTCGGTGAACGCGACGAGCATCACCACCGCGAGCGGTGCAATGATGAACGTGAGAAAGAAGGCGTTATAGACGAGGCCGAGCATGCCGTTCTGTTTCATGAGGTCCTCTCGCGCTCAGTCGAAGATGTGCTTGAAGCGGCGTTCCGCGAGACGGCTGCATCCCATCACGATCGCCACGTTCGCAATCAGCAGGAGCACCGCGATGCTCGCGCCGAGCGGCCAGTTGAGCGTGCCGAGAAACTCGTCATAGGCGGCGGTCGCGACCACTTTCAGGCGTCGTCCGCCGATCAGCGCGGGCGTCGCGAACGCCGATGCCGACAGCGCGAACACGATGATCGATCCCGACAGCACGCCAGGCATGATCTGCGGCAGCACCACGCGGCGAAACACCGCGAAAGACGAGCCGCCGAGCGAGCGCCCGGCCCATTCCACCTGGCTGTCGAGCTTCTGCATGTTGGCCCAGACGGACATCACCATGAACGGCACGAGCACGTGCGTCAGCGCGATGATCATGCCGGTCATCGTGAAGACGAGGCGGATGGGCTCGTCCGTGATGTGCAGCGCCTGCAGCACGTTGTTCAGCACGCCGTTGTTGCCCAGCAGAATCTGCCAGCCGAGCGTTCGCACGACGACCGAGATCAGGAGCGGCCCGAGCACGATCAGGAGACACAGCGACTGCCACGGCCGCTTCATGCGCGCAAGCACGATGGTCTCCGGCACGCCCAGCACGATCGACAGCAGCGTGACGGCGAAGGCGAGACCCGCCGTGCGCAGGAAGATGGCGCCATAGTACGGATCACTAACGACTTCCCAATAGTTCGTCAGCGTGTAGGTGCTCTGGATGCCGGCCGTATCGCTGAAAACGCGAAACGAGAGCATCAGCGTGAGCAGCAGCGGCACCAGCAACAGGCCGATGAAAAGCAGCAGCGCGGGACCCGACAGCAGCCACGGCGCCGCGCCGGGACGGGCGTCGTCAAGCGTGGCCATGTGCGCCTCCTGCCGTCTCTTGCGTGAGTACGCGCAGGTCGTCGTCGGTCCATGCCAGACCGACTTCATCGCCTTCTTCGGGCGGCGGCGCGCCGTGATTCGGCTGCGCCACACGCAGCTTGCCGAGGTCCGTCTCCACTTCGAGCAGCCATTGATTGCCGACGAAGACACGCGTGCAGATGCGGCCGCGCACCCGGGCATCGCCATTGGCGAGATGCAGTTTCTCGGGGCGGATATAGACGTTCACCGCGCCATCGACATGACGGCCCTCGTGCGGCACGTGCAGCGTCGCGCCCGCGACCGATACCTCCGCGCAGCGCGGATTGCGCCGCAGCACTTCGCCCGCGAACGCATTGGTGCGGCCGAGAAACGTCGATGCGAACGGCGTCGCGGGGCGTTCATAGGCGTCGTACGGCGTGCTCAGTTGCGCGATGGTCCCGCGATGCATCACCGCGATGCGGTCGCTCATGGTCATCGCTTCGACCTGGTCGTGCGTGACGAGAATCGTCGTGATGCCGAGGCGCTTCTGGATCGCGCGCAACTCGATGTGCATCTCCTCGCGCAGCTTGGCGTCGAGGTTCGACATCGGTTCGTCGAGCAGCAGCAGCTCGGGTTCCATCGCGATCGCCCGCGCAATGGCCACGCGCTGCCGCTGCCCGCCCGACAGTTCCTTCGGATAGCGATGCCCGAGGCCGTTGAGCCGCACGAGCGCGAGCGCTTCGGTCACGCGCGCTTCGCGCTCCTTGCGCCTGACCTTGCGCATCTCGAGCCCGAAGCCGACGTTGCCCGCCACCGTCATGTGTGGAAAGAGCGCATAGCTTTGAAACACGACGCCGATGCCGCGCTTCTCCGGACGCTCGTGCGTGATGTCGCGGCCGTCGAGCATGATGCGCCCGGTGCTCGGCGTGACGAAGCCCGCGACCATCTGCAGCGTCGTCGTCTTGCCGCAGCCCGAAGGCCCGAGCAGCGACAAGAACTCGCCGCGTTCGACCGAAAGATCGAGTTGCTCGATCGCGGTGAAATCGCCGTAGCGTTTCGAAATGCCCTGCAAAGTCAGGAAGGCCATGCGCCTTGCTCCTTCATCGAATCACGTGCACGAGGCGGGTAGGGGGATCAGCGTTCGACCGAACGATTCCAGCGCTCCGTCCATTCCGTGCGATGCTGATTGATGCTCGTCCAGTCCATCGCGGTCAGCTTGCCGATCTGCTCGGGACCGTAAGGCACGCGCGCGGCGATCTCCGGCGTGAGCTTGACCGTCTTGTTGACGGGACCGAGACCGATGGCTTGCGCCTGCATCGTCTGCACTTCCGGGCTCAGCAAGTACTGCACGAATTGCTGCGACAGCTGCGGCTGCGCGTTCTCGGCGAGGGTGCATGCGGCCACTTGCAGCGCGACCGCGCCTTCCTTCGGGTAGATGAACTTGAGCGGAAAGCCCGTGTTTTGCAGGGCCACCGCGCGTCCGCTGCCGTACGGCGCGAGAATCACGTCGCCCGATTGCATCTGGCCGTCCATCTCACCGGGCGTCGGCGCCCACGAGAGGACGTTCGGCGCGACCTGCTTCGTCATCGCGGAAAAGCCCGGATCGATATTCTTCTCGCCGCCGCCGTTCATGCGCGCGAGCATCACGAGGGTATGCAGCCCATAAGTGTTGGTGATCGGCGGCACGCCCAGCTTGCCCTTGATGCGTGCGTCCGAGAGCACCTTCCATGAATCGGGCGGCGGCAGGCCGGCCTTCTTGAAGGCTTCCTCGTTATAGCCGATGCCCGTTGCCACCATGCCGACGCCGACCGCGGTCGGTCCGAGCTTCGCGAGCGGATACAGGTCGTTCATCACGGGCGCGTCTTCGACCTTCGCGCACAGGCCGAGCTGCATCGCCTGATACATGGGGCCGTCGTCCATCACCGCGACGTTGATCTGCTGATGCCCTTTCTGCGCCTGGAGTTTCGCGAGCGTATCGCTCGAATTGCCCGCGACGTAGACGATCTTCACGTTATGCGCCTTCTCGAACGGCGGAATCACCTTCTGCCGATACAACTGCTCGTTCGAGCCGCCGACGTTCGCGACATAGAGCGTGGTTTCGGCGTGCGCGAGAAGCGGGGCAAGGGGGGCAGCCAGCGAAAGCGCCGCGACGGCGGTGCGGGCAGGGGCGGAAAGACGGCGATGCAGCGCTCTCTTCATGACGACGATCTCCAGTACCGGTATGTGTGGGGCGGGCTTCTAAACCTGTCGTTGTGATGCAGTGTCGCGCCGGCGTGTCATATCGTCCAATACGAATAAAATACGTATCCATGCAGGAATGATATGGGTCATGGTTGTTCCGCTCAGGGAAAACGCGAAGGAAAGCACGCATGAATCTGAAGCACATCGAGGCGTTTCGCGCGGTGATGGTCTCGGGATCGATGACGGCCGCCGCCAAGGCGCTCTTCACGTCGCAGCCGAACGTGAGCCGCCTGATTTCCCAGCTCGAACGCGATACGGGCCTGCAGCTCTTTCAGCGCAGCGGCGTGCGTCTGATACCGACGAGCGAAGGCACGGCGTTCTTTCGCGAAGTCGAGCGCGCGTTCGTCGGCTTGCAGGGACTGGCGAACGCGGCCGCGCAGATACGCAATCTCGGCAGCGGACGTCTGCGCATCGCGGCGATGCCGTCGGCGGGCATGACGCTCGTGCCGCACGCCATCAAGCGCTTCGTCGCGCAGTTTCCGGAGGTCACGGTGTCGCTGCACGTGAACACGTCCGGCACCGTGAATCACTGGACCGCATCGCAGTTCTGCGACCTCGGCGTCGCGGTGTATGTCAGCGAGGCATCCGATTGCGAGGTCGAGCAGCTATCGAACGTGGCGGCTGTATGCGTGATGCCCGCTTCGCACCGGCTGGCGGCCAAGCGCAGCATCCGGCCCGAAGATCTCGAAGGCGAATCGTTCATATCGTTGTGTCACGGCGACGGCACGCGCGCATTGATGGACGAGGTTTTCCAGCGCGCCGGTGTCGAGCGCGTGCTTGCGATAGAAGCGCAGTACACCGCGATAAGCTGCGAAATGGTCCGGCACGGCATGGGCGTGACGCTCGCGCATCCGATCGTCGCGCGGGACTTCGCGGGGCCGGATATCGCCATTCGTCCGTTTCTTCCGGCCACGCGTTTCCCGACTTATCTGTTGTTTCCGCCGCATCGGCCGCGTGAAAGGCTCACCTTGGCGTTCGTCGAGATTCTTCGTGAACTGCATGGCGAACTGCTCGCGGAAGTCGTCCCGCCGCGGCGCGGCGCGCGGACATCGCGCTGAGACTGCTGCCGTATGTTTTCGCGGGCGAATACAGTGGCCGCCTGCGACGGCATCCCTTGCGCCGCGCCGTCGTTTTCGCGCAGGCAGGCGTGCGCGCATTGATCTGGATCAACGCTCTCGGGCGTCGCGGCGGGAACACTGGAAGCGTCGGCCGCGGCGCATGTGCCGCTCGCTTCTCATCGTCCTGCGAGGGCTCCTCATCATGGACATCACGTTTCCGGGCGCCACACCCGTCTATCAGGGCGACGAACCCGCGCTCGTGTTCGAGGCCATCGCGGGCGGCGAGCGGGTTCGATGCACGATATCGGCGGAGGCGCTGAAGGATCATTTCGGGGCCGCGTCCTCACGAGAGGACGACTTGCAGCGCGCGTTCGAGCGCAATCGCGCCGCCATCGAAGGGGCCGCCGAACAATTGCTCACGAGCGTCGGACGCAAGCCGGTGATGCTTCGCAGCGGCTATTTCCGCTTCAGCGACGCAGTTCCCGCGAATCTTAGGACGCACCGCCGCGCGGACTCATCGAGCCATGAACATGCGTTGCCGCCCGAACCCGCGTTGCCGGAATCGCCGCCGTCGAAGCGGGAGCGTCGCGCGGGAAGAAATCCGCATGGAGCCGGATGATGCGTGCGATGTGCTTCGACGCAAACGCGCCGGCCTGCACGTATCGCGATCGGCAGGTATCGACGGATAACGCTTCGCATCTCGTGCGCCGTTGACGCATGTCAACGCCTGACATCGGGCGAGGCGTATCGTGATAGGCGAAGGCGGCATCGTTTCGATCAACTGATGATTCACCCTACCGGAGCCCATCATGCAAGCACGCGATGTGATGACCTCGACGCTCGTTTCCGTCACGCCGGACACGACCGTTCATGAGCTGGCGAAATTGCTGGTCAGGCACCGCATCAGCGGCGCGCCGGTCGTCGATGAGAACCAGCATGTGGTCGGCATGGTCAGCGAAGGCGACCTGCTTCATCGCAGCGAGACGGATACCGAGAAGCGCCAGGGCAGGCGTTCGTGGTGGCTCGACCTGATCGGCTCGGATGGCGCGGCGGATTACGTGAAGTCACATGCGCGCACGGTCGGCGAGATCATGAGCCGCGACGTGGTGTGCGTGCAAGAGGACACTTCGCTTGCCGAGATCGCTTCGGTGCTGGAAACGCGTCATATCAAGCGCGTGCCCGTGTTGCGCGATCACCGGCTCGTCGGCATCGTGAGCCGCTCGAATCTCGTGCAGGCGCTCGCGTCCGTGCCGGCGCCGGTGGCGGAGAGCGCTCAGGGTACATCGGCAAGCGACAAGGAGATTCGCGCGATGCTGATGGGCGAACTGGCGGGGCGCGGCTGGGCGTTTCCGGGCCGCAATATCGTCGTGCGCAATGGCGTCGTGCACTTGTGGGGCACGGTGTGGTCCACGGATCAGCTCGATGCGATGCGTATCGCCTCCGGAAATATCCCCGGCGTGAAGCGCGTGGAGGATCACACGATTCCGTATCCGATCATGCCTGGCGTCTGACGCTGACGTGGCTCAGCCGTGCGCGGGCGGGTGCGTGACGATCGACGTCAGTTCCGCCACCGGTTCGCGCAAGGTATCGAGATCGGGCGTCGGGCGCCGGAATGCATCATCGTCCGCGATTGCCGCTTGGAGGGCTTCCGCGATGTCGAGCAAACGCGCATCCGCGCGCGCCGGGCCGATCAGTTGCAAGCCGAAAGGCATGCCCGCATGATCGACGCCGCATGGCAAGGACATCGCCGGGTTCGTCATCAGCGATACGACGTAAGTCAGGCCGAGCCAGCGATAGTACGTGTCGAGCGGCTCGCCGTTGATGGCGTCGAGATGCCATTGCGACCAGGGAAAGGGCGTGATGGGCGTCGTCGGCGAAAGCACGATGTCGTAGCGTTCGAAATGCTGCTGGAATCGCCGGTAGAGCGTCGTCTGCGTGGCGTGCGCCCGGACGACGTCGGCGAGCGTCATGGCGATGCCCATCTCATAGTTCGCGCGCGTGTTCGGTCCGAGCAGCGACGGATCGCGTTCGTATGTCTCGCGGAACTGCGCGATGAAGTTCTGGGCGCGGATTACATCGAACGAGCGGTGCACATCGGTCATGTCGATGCTGACGGGCTCGCAGACATCGACGTAATGCGCCAGCTTGCCGACCTTCGCGCGGAACGTGGCGCGCGACGCGTCATCCACTGCGCAAGCGCCGAAGTCCTCCGTGATGCCGATACGCAGGGCGCCGATATCGACGTGCCGGCGCTGCGCGATCGTATTCACGTCCACTTCATAGCTGAGCGGATCGCGCACGTCGAAGCCTGCCTGCGCGGCGAGCAGAAGACGCGTATCCGCCACGGTGCGCGCCATCGGGCCGCTTACCGTGAGGGGCGTCCAACCGAGTTCCCGGCGATCGCCCGGCACGAGTCGCGGCGACGGACGAAAACCCACGACGCCGCATAGCGCCGCTGGAATCCGCAGCGAACCGCCGGTGTCCGAGCCGGTGCAAAGCGGCAGCATGCCGGTGGCGAGCGCGACAGCCGACCCGCCGGACGATCCCCCTGCGTTCAGCAAGGGCGCAAAGGGATTGCCCGTTGCGCCCCACACGACGTTACGCGTGTTCGCGCCCGCGCCCATCTCGGGCGTGTTCGTCTTTGCCGTGACGATCGCGCCTGCCGCGCGGATGCGCGCGACCATCGCGTTGTCGTGTTCGGGAATGTGGGTGCGATAGAGGGGCGAGCCGTAGGTGGTGAGCACGCCCGCCGTTTCCTCCAGGTCCTTTATGCCGATGGGCAAGCCATGCAGCAGGCCAAGCGGCTCGCCGTGCATGACGGCCGCTTCCGCGCGATGCGCTTCGACCCGCGCACGTTCGAAGCAGCGCGCGGCCAACGCGTTGACGGCGGGGTTGACTGCTTCGATGCGCGCGATGCACGCGTCGAGCAATTCGACCGGCGAGACTGTGCGATTGCCGATGAGTGCGCGTGCATCGACGGCGGAAAGGGAAACGAGCGAGTCTTGCGTCATGTTCGAAGGGCGTGTGCGCTTGTTCGGTATGCAGCAGTATGGCGTCCATGCCCGTATCGGGCAACCGGGCGCTCCGCCTCCCTACTTCAATGACGGCTCGACATCTCGCCTGACCACGGCGAAGCTCAGCGCAATCGATCCGCCTGCGGGGCGGTCGTGCGTCCGTGCCTCCGCGACCTGGATGCGCCGCGGGCGCGTCGCGGGCTTAGGCACTTCGCGCGCAGCGGCCGCATCGGCAGGACGCTTCTGCTTTTCGGATGACATATCACGCTACCTCGGACGAAAGTTCAGGCAGCCATTGAACGTCGCCGCATCCGATTTGTAAAATGAATGATTTGCCGCATTCGATCACCGAAACGAATGGAACTCAGACTGCTCAAGACCTTTCTCGCCGTCGCGGAACTGCGCCATTTCAGCCGCGCCGCCGACGCCCTGCATATGAGTCAGCCCGCGCTCAGCAAGCAAATTGGCGCGCTGGAAGCCAGCATCGGCGGCAAGCTGTTCGAGCGCGGCCGGCACGGCGCGGAGCTGACGCTGTTCGGCGAGCGCTTTCTCCCCGACGCCGAGACGCTCGTTCAAGACGCCGACGAAATCCTTGCGCGTGCGCGCGATGCGAGCAGCGGCCG
Source organism: Caballeronia sp. LZ016 (assembly GCF_031450805.1). Lineage (NCBI taxonomy): Bacteria > Pseudomonadati > Pseudomonadota > Betaproteobacteria > Burkholderiales > Burkholderiaceae > Caballeronia > Caballeronia sp. LZ016. The sequence continues at coordinate 503,228 of NZ_JARTVY010000005.1, read as the reverse complement.
AACCGGCCATCTGCGCATCGGCATTTGCCTTTCGGTGCTGACGCTCGTGCCGCGCATCATCGCGGATTTCCGGCGCGCGAATCCGGGCGTCGCGATCACGCTGAGCGATCTGTCGTCTGCCGAGCAGGAGCGGCGGCTTCTGGCGGGGAAGCTCGATGCCGGCTTCCTGCGCTTGCAGGCGAGCGCCGGCTTGTCGTCGTTCAAGGTCATCGACGAAGGACTTGCGCTCGCGATGCCGCCGCACGGCACATTCAAGCGCCTGCCCTCGGATCTTGCGGTGCTCAACGACATCGGGTTCATCGCGTTGTCGCGCGCACGCGGGCCGGGCCTCGCGGCGCAGATCGACCGATGGTGCCGCGAGCGGCGCTTCGTGCCCAATGTCACGCAGCATGCGGAAGACGTTCAGGCTGTGCTGACGTCGGTGGCGGCGGGCGTGGGCGTCGCGTTCATTCCGTCGCGCGCGCAACATCTGCTGCGCGATGCAACCGTCCTGCCGCTCGCCGGCAGGCACGCGAAATGGCGCGTCGGGCTCGCGTGGCCATCGGCGCGGGACAATGCGGTGACTGCGCGATTCGTGTCGCATGTACGGGCGGCGCTGTCGGGAAGCTGAGCGCGGAGGCACGTTCTTTGCGCCGGGCACACCATCACGACCCGCATCCGGCAAGGAGGACCGACCGATGAAATCGAAAGACACCGAAGAGACGCAGAGCGACGCGCAAGCCGATAACCCGAAAGCCAACCCCACGTCGAATGCCGAGAAGGACCCCGACGAATGGGTCACAGGCGACGAGCCGATGACCGGCGCGCAGGCGTCGTATCTGAAGACGTTGTCGGAAGAGGCGAAAGAGCCGTTCGATCCGTCGCTGACGAAAGCAGACGCTTCCCGCAGGATCGACGAATTGCAGGAAAAGACGGGCCGTGGACAGAAATCCTGACCCTGCGATGAACCGCCGCCCGTCACGGCGGCGGCATCGCGAAGAGGCTCAGAACTTGTAGCCGACCGAAAGGAACGTCACGATCGGATCGAGCTTGATCTTCGATTCGCTCTTGACCGTGCCCACCGCCGATTGCGTCTCGAGCGTCGCACGGGCTTTCAGCCACATGTAGGACACCGAGAAGGCGGCCGACCAGTGCTCGTTGAAGTTGTACGCAAGGCCCGCATTCACGACCGGCGCGAACGAACTGCTGAGCTTGACGGTCGTCGGTCCCGTCAGCGCGTTGCCGAACTGGCTCGAGTAGAGGAAGGCGCCGCTCGACATCGCGCCGTTCAGCTTCTCGCCCGAGAACCACACATACGAACCGCCCGCCGCCACGTACGGGCGGAAACGGCTTTGCGCGCCGCCGAAGTAGTACTTGAGCAGCAGCGTCGGGCTCCATTCCCGCGCGGAGCCCAGCTTGCCGAACGGACTCAGCGTGCCGGTGCCGTACAGATTGAACTTCGGCGGCACGCCCATCACACCTTCAGCCGCGATGTGATCGGTGATGAAGTACGTCGCCGTGAGGCCGAACGTGTCGGCATCGCTTACGGATGCGCCCGCGCCCGGCGCCGTCGTGGTCTGGCCCAGCGCCGTGATCTTGAACGGGCCGCTCGAGTCCTGCGGTGCGAAGTGCATCCACCCGGCGTTGACGACGACACTTCCCGCCGACTGTGCGTGAGCGCCCGTGACACACAGGGCCGCTGCGGCAGCACACGCAAATTGCTTCTTTTTCATCTCTTGTCCAGATTGGTTCCAGTTTGCCGGGCAGAGCGCATCCGTTCCGCACACGACAACGCGTGTGCGGATGCGGACGGCGCTCTTTGATACAGCGGGAAGCCGGCTGCTACAGGCAGCAGTCGAGGCTCATCTTGAAGTACTCGTAGCTCATCGCGATGCTGCGCTTCACCGTATGCACCTCGTCGACGCCCGGCGCATTGCCGAGCAGCGTGGCCACGATTTCCAGCGCTTCCCACGGATGCGCGTCGTCGTAATGCGCGTGCAGGCTGAGCCAGCGCATCGCCTTGCGGCGAATCGATACCGGGAAGCTGTTCGCGTACGTATCGCTGCTGCAGACGAGCGTCGACCATTCGCCGGTCACGCCTTCGATCGCGAAGTTCGTTGCCGCGATGCTGGCCGCGAGCGCGTCCGTCGAACTGCTCTTCCAGCACCAGTGGCTGAGCGCATAGGCAAGCGTCGGACCGTTGGCTTTCATCAGCGCGCGCTTGCTGACGTCGTGGGCCGCAGCCCAGTCGACCCAGTAATCCGCGTGATTCTGTTCGACGCGGATGTTGCGCGTCAGGTAACGCCGCGCCAGGTCTTCGCCGCGCGAATGGCCGTAGCGCACCTTTTGCAGGTTCATCGCCATGTATTGCGGGAACTGCTCGACGACCGGCCATCCGTTGACGAGGAACGCCTCCGCCTGACGCGCTTCCAGCTTCGCCTCGCGCATCGCCGCGAAAATGGGATGCGTGACGACGCCTTGCTTCGCTTCGTTCGTCTCGGCCAGAACGTCGCCAAGCCATGCCGGGTAGCTGGCGATGTCCTTCAGATCGCCAACCCGCTGAAAAGTCGGATCCAAAACGTACTCTCCTGTTAGATGTTGATAGGTTCGACGTGCTGCGCCCAGGGTTCGGGACGCCCGACATGGAAGCCTTGAACGAAATCGACGCCCATCTCCCGAAGCGCGCGAAGAATCGCCTCGCTTTCCACGTATTCCGCAATGGTCAGACGGCCCATTGAATGGCCGATGTCGTTGATAGCCGCCACCATGTCCCGGTTAACGGCATCTTTAAGCATGTCCTTGATGAATCCGCCGTCGATCTTGATGTAGTCGACCGGCAAGTGCTTCAGATAGCCGAACGACGACATGCCGGCGCCGAAGTCGTCGAGCGCGAACTTGCAGCCGCGCTTCTTCAGTTCGCGGATGAACCGCGCTGCGGCGGCGAGATTGGCGACAGCGGTGGTCTCGGTGACTTCGAAGCAGATCGACGATGGCGCGACGCCGCTGATCGCGAATTGCTCGTTGAGGAACTGGAGGAAGCGTTCATCGCCGATGGATGCGCCCGAGAGGTTGATCGCGTATTCCATCCGTTCGGGCTGCGGCATTTGCGATAACGTCGAGAACACCGCGCGCACGACCCAGCGATCGATGGCCGACATCAGGCCATATCGTTCCGCTGCCGGCATGAAGAGCCCCGGCGGCACGATATCGCCGCGTTCGCCCACCATGCGCAAGAGGATTTCGACATGACGCGGGTAAGCGACGCTGCTGGCAAGGCCTTCATGCAGGTGCGAATCGGTTGCGCGGATTTCCTGCGTATAGAGGCAGAAGCGGTCGTTCGCGAGCGCGTCCTTGATGCGTCCGCACCACGACATCTCGCTCGCGTGGCGCGTGAGTTCCTTGTCGCCGGGCACCGCGAGATGCACGCGATCGCGGCCGCGTTCCTTGGCGAGATAGCACGCGATGTCGCCGTAGCGCATCGCGGTCTCGACATCGAGCCCGTTCTGCCGGAGATCGACTACGCCGATGCTCACGCTCGTCGACAGGCGATGCGTCTCCCACGACCATTCGAAAGCCGCGACGTCCTTGCGCAACCGCTCCGCGATCTGCATCGCGGTCTGCTTGTCGCAATTGCAGAGCAGCGCGCCGAATTCATCGCCGCCGAGGCGGCCGAGCACGTCGTCTTCGCGCAGGCATTCTTCGATGAAAAGCGCCACTTCGCGCAACATCGCATCGCCGGCGGCGTGACCGTAGGTATCGTTGACGACCTTGAACTGGTCGAGGTCCAGCATCATCAGCATTTGCGCGCGATGCGACGGATCGATATCCGATTCGCGATCGAGCGCGGTGCTCAGACGCCGTTCGAATTCCGTGCGATTCAGCAATCCGGTCAGGCCGTCATGCGTCGCCTGCCACGCGAGATTCGACACGTACTCGCGCTCGCGCGTCATGTTCCGCAGGAGCAGCACGACGCCGGTCAGCACATCCGACTGATCGCGCACGACCGACGTGATCGCCTGCACGACGATATCGACGCCCATCGCGTTCGTGAGGATCAGGTCGCCGCTCACGTCTTCGGGTTCCGCTTCCTTGAGCGCCTCGTCGATCACGTCCACGGGCCGGCGATCCCATTCGCGCGCGACCGTCACGAGCGCCCCCAGCGGCCGGTTCACGCATGCGGCGGCTTCCCGGCAGAAGAGCTTTTCCGCGGCCGGATTGATGAACTCGACGAGACCCGATGGACCGACCGAGATCACCGCCTCGCCAATGGAGCCGAGCGTCGCCTTCGCGCGCGCTTCGCTTCGGCGCAGCGCGTTTTCCGTCGCGAGCCGCGCGGTGATGAAGCGCCGTGCGTACCACCCGGACAAGCAGACGAGCAGCACGGCAATCACTACGTTGACCGTGAAAAGCAGCATCGCCGTCTGCCGGAAGGCGGAGCCGAGCACGTCGGCAAAGGCGCGCGAAATCGGGGCGATCGCGCCGTTGATGTTCCAGACCTCGTCGGTGAGATGGTCGACGTCGGCGCGCCCGGCCTCTCCGCGCTTCACGGCGGCGCGCAACTGGCGGCCGGCATCGGCGAGCTGGTCGACGAGCAGATCACCGGCCGTCCAGTACGCGACGGCTTCCTGGAAGTAGCTCGCGCGGCGGAATGTGCGATAGACCCAGATCACTGCGCCGACATCCGCCGGATAGACGCCGCTCGCAAGCAGCGCCGCGCGCGCGGCGGGCTCGTCCGGATCGGGACGGTCGAGCGCGAGACGCGCGCGCTTCAAGTTCAGCGGATAGGCAATCGCGCTCTGATATTCCCAGAATGCGTGTTCATCGCCGGTCTGTGCATAGCGGACGAGATAGAACACCGCGTCCTTCTGCCCCTTCGACCAGGTGCTTTCCCCGCCGATATAGGCACGCACCGACGACATGATCGCCAGGCTCGTAGCCGCCATCGCCAGCAGGGAGATGACGACCGCCAGGAACGGCCAGATTGTGTTGAATAACTGCCGATTCGTCGTTTTCGAGGCAACGCGCATGTTTTCCTTTCTTGTTCGCTCTCAAACGACGGAACGATGCGACTGCAAAGCCGGGGTCGGGGCGAGGCATCCGACGGTCGAGCCGGATAAACCTCCTTCTTCCGATAACGGCAGGCAGGGCGACGACTGAAGGCTATGTCTGCGCGAGCAAACGTTTGGCGCGTTGAATCTTAATTATCGGAAGGTCGATCCGATAATGTTCCGCGAGGGAAAAAATGCAGGAGACGAGTACGGTGCGGGCGAACGTTACCGAGTGGTGCGTCGCAGCCAGAAGAGCGCGGGCGATCAGCCTCGCGTGTCGATCCACTCGCGAGCCCATTGGCTCGAATAAGCGATTGCGTCGGCTTCTTTGGGAAAGTAATCGAGCGAGTAAAACTGGTAATCGGTATCGCCGGGATTTTGTTCGGCGCGTTCGAGCAGTACGTTAGCCGAGAAACTGTTATCGCCGAGACGATGTGCGAAGGGGTGCACCGCATAACCGCGGTAATGTTGATTCGATGTCATTTTTTAATTGTGTAGGTGAATGCCTTCCGTCAAGGAGCGGAAAGTCTGCAATCACTGCGTCTGACGACGTATTGGGGAAGGGCCTGTAACGACTGGCCGGGAGAAACGCAGAGGGGAGGAGAGCGGAGCGGACCAGCGAGAAATCGGGAGCCGATTATTCAGCTCCCGATGTGCAGCACTTACAGCGGCTTGATGTTCGAAGCCTGCATGCCCTTCGGGCCGCGCTTCGTTTCGAAGCTCACCTTCTGGCCTTCGGCGAGCGTCTTGAAGCCGTCAGCGCGAATTTCCGAGAAGTGTGCGAAGAGGTCGTCGCCGCCGTTATCCGGCGTGATGAAGCCAAAACCCTTGGTGTCGTTGAACCATTTAACCGTACCGGTATCCATGAGAATCCTGAAATGAATAAGTGTGATCGCTCAGTGAGCAGGGCGAAGCAGCAAGGAGGGAGTGGACAACGAATACCGGAGGGGAATCGGACTATTGATGAACAGCAATCGACTTCTTGAACTTCACATTGAATTATGCCGAACCCGAATGATTCAGTCAACTACTTTTTGGGATGCCCGTACGCGTTCAGCGGCCCGCGCGTGACGGACCGCTGAACGCTGCCGCGCTTAAAGCGGCGTCTTCTTTACCGGCGGCACGTCTGCGCCGCCTTCCACTCGCGTGCCGACGCCCGTCCCTTCGACGCCCGTGGTCCGCTCCACTTCCACTTCGGTGCCGCGCACGGTGTCGGTAATGGTCTCCGTCCGGTTCGACGATTCCTTGCCGACGACCACTTCCTCGACGACGCGCGCCGTCTTGGCCACGACCGGCTGCTCCGCCGTCTCACGAATCTCGACGAAGCCTTCCTTCAGATCGGCGGCGGTCGCGGGACGATCGACCGCGCGGCGCTCGATGCTCGCATGTTCTTCGCGCAGATTGACCGACTCGCTGACCGGCGTCTCGGTGAGCCGCGAGTACACGCGCACGCCGCCCGTCTGAACTTCGCGCTTGCCGACTTCGAGCGATTCCTGCACGACCGGGAACGCCTTGCGTTCAGCGTCGATTTCATCGGCGGTGTAGGCCGGCGCGCTGCTGTCGTAGCCGGTGTAGCCGGTGTTGCGCCACTGGGCGACACGCGCGTCGATGTCGATGGCGCCCGCGGCATACAGCGCATCGCGCACGCGCTCGGTATCCGACTCGTTGGCGATATCGATGGTCAGCAATGCGCCGCCGCGGCGAACCGCTTCCTGATAGTGGCCGATCTCTTCCGGGCGGTCGTTATCGCCGAACAGATTCTTGAAGAAGTGCTCGATACGCCCCATCGCGCCTTCGTGATAGCCGGCGTCCGACGTATCCGTCGTGACATCGCGCGTGCCGAGATCGGCGCCGGTCGTGTTCGTCGCGTTCTGCGCGTGAACGCTCATGTCCGATCTCGAGATGCCTTCTGCTTCGAGCCGGGCTTGGGCAATTTCCGCATCCTGGATGGTGTTGAATACACCGATGATGGTCTGAGTCATTGCATGATCTCCTTAAAGAAAGGCGTACGCAGGCCGAGGATTGAAGCGCGTGCACGAGAAGCGCAACGAGCGTTCCCGCCTGCCGTCACTCGCTGCTTCGATCGGGTTTCCATTCGCCGTCCGGGCCGTCGCGCCGTTCGACAATCAATTCTTCGGAGTTCAAAAGAACCTGACGAACGACGTCCTCTTGCGTATGGATCGTCCGGACATGCACTTCTTCTTTCAACGTGAGTTGCATCCGCACTACCGGCACGTATTCGAAGACGGGGATGATGAGCGTGTCGCCTTCATGCCTCGGTTCCGTCCGTTCATCGACGGCCCGGTTCACCGGCACGCGCGAGACTTCGACCTGTTCGGTGGAAAGGCGCATCGATACCGGTTGCATCTCCTCGTGCACGACCTTGCGCACGCGCACCGAGCCGGTTTCGGTCTTGCGGACGCCGACGGCGAGTTCTTCCTGAACCGCCGCCAGCCGAACTTCGTCGGACGAATCCGTCGATGGGCTCACGTGCCTGGGCGTTTCGTCCGGGTTCATCGGGGTCTCCGTTTCTTTGGTGGTCTTCACGTCGATGCTCAGGCGCGTCCGCCGCTTTGCAGCGGACGGTTACGCGTGGCCGCCGTATCGCGCGTGGTGGCGGAGCCGCCGCCTTCCTCGAACGGCGGCTGATGCCTGAATCCTGCATTGCCCGACACGATGGCGATGATCGCCCCTACCACGAGCGCCGCAAACGAGAACCAGCTTGCGCGGGCGACGTTGCGAGCGGCCGTGTCGGCGGCCTGACGCGCGTTTTGCTCGGCTTCGGGACTGGATACCGCCGATGCCGCCGATGCGACCGCCGCCTGCACCTGTTGCTTCGCGGTGTCGATCATCTGGCTCGCGGTGCCCGACTGGTCGGCGGCTGTCGCGCCGACCTGCGCGCTCGTCGCGGCTATGCTGCCTGCCGTGCTCACTGCGCCGGTAATGATCGAGGTCATTCCATAGACGATCAGAAGCGTCATGACGGCCCACGCGAGCAGACCGTGCAGCCAGCCGAGCACGGGCGCGCATCGCCCGGCGTAGTAGGAGCCGACGAATACGGCGAGCACCGTCGTGACGATGACCCAAACGCCGGAGCCAAAGCCGAAGCCGTGCAATGTATCGGGCTTCGACATCGGAGAGAGCAGCGATGCGCCTATCGCCGTGCCGAGCACGCTCATGATGAGATAGACGACCATCGACAAGATGACGCCCGCGATGATGGAGCCCCACGACAACCGTGGCAGGCCGTCGCGCGTGGTGAGAAGTTTCATGTTGTTCCCCTAATAGGTCACACCTTCCGCATGGCCGCAGGTGGCGCTTGCGCTTCAGGTGAACGCTTTCCGCAAGCGTTGTGCCGCGACACGCGACAGTGCGCCGACGCTCGAAGGGGGCGAGCGTCGTAGCAGATTTACAAGCTGGTTCGAATCATTTTGGACGCCGTAACAAGCGTCGGATAAATCGAAATCATTCCTGCAGGGGCGGACGCGGCCCCGTCCGCAGTGAGCAATGAATTAACGAGGGTCGTCGGCCGAGACGCGGGCGACTATCGCGGTCTCGGCCATGCGCCGCAGCGATGACGCATGCTCAGGCTGCGCCCGTCTCGCGCAACGCGCAGTCCAGTTGTTCGAGCGTATAGGGTTTGCGCAACGCGCGCCACGGGAAGTCGCCCACGTCCTCCTGCATGACGGTGTCGCCCGACGCGAAGATCACGTTCATGTCGGGGAAGCGCTGAATCCAGCGTCGCGCCAGTTCGATGCCCGTCATGTCGGGCAAGTTGATGTCGGTGAGGAGCACGTCGAACGGGCCTTGAGACATCGCATCGAGTGCCGACTGCGCGTTCGCGGCGCTGACCACCTGATGTCCGAGCATGACGATGAGTTCGCCGACCGCTTCGCGCGTCGCGCCGTCGTCTTCGACGACGAGCACGCGCTTCGCATCCTTCGGGGCCGATTGCGCCGATGCTTCATCGACCGGCGCCGCAGCGGGCGCAGCCGGCGAGCCCAGCATCTGCCGGAGCTTGAAAGCGAGGTCTTCGCGGCTGTACGGCTTGCTCAGCAGCTCGACGCCCGGATCGAGACGCCCGCCATGCACGATGGCGTTCTGCGTATAACCCGATGTGAACAGCACGCGCACATGCGGCTGCATGGTGACCGCGCGACGCGCCATCTCGGGACTTTTGACGGAACCGGGCATCACGACGTCGGTGAAGATGAGATCGACGTGAACGCCGCTGCTCAGGACCACGAGCGCCTGATCGGCGTTGTCCGCTTTCAGCACGTGATAGCCGAGATCGGAGAGCATCTCGATCACCGTCGCCTGCACCTTCCGGTCGTCCTCGACGACGAGCACCGTCTCGGTGCCGCCCGTGACCGGGGTGTTGCGCCAGATCACCGGCTCTATCGCCTCGACGGACGATCGCGGCAGATAGACGCGCACGGTCGTGCCGTGACCGACTTCGCTATAGATGCGGATATGTCCGCCGCTTTGCTTGACGAAGCCGTACGCCATGCTCAGTCCGAGGCCGGTGCCTTCGCCTTCGGGCTTCGTCGTGAAGAACGGATCGAATGCGCGCTCGACGACTTCGGGCGTCATGCCGCCGCCCGTGTCGGTCACGCCGAGCATCACGTACTGGCCGGCGGGCACATCCGACAAGCTGCGCACGTAGCGGTCGTCGAGCATCGCGTTGGCGAGCTCCAGCGTGAGCTTGCCGCCCTCGGGCATTGCGTCGCGCGCATTGATCGCAAGATTCAGCAGCACGTTTTCCAGCTGATGCAGGTCGACGAACGCATTCCACAGCCCGCCCGATACGACGGTCTCCACTTCGATGGTCTCCCCGAGCGCGCGACGCAGCAGATCGTCCATGCCGCGCACCATCGCCGCGAGATTCACCGATACGGGCCGCAACGCCTGCCTGCGTCCGAACGCGAGCAATTGCGATGCGAGCTTGGCCCCGCGCTCGACAGCGTCGATCGCGCTGCCCAGGCGTTCCATGCTCCAGCTATCGTGAAGACAGCGGGTGCGCAACAGTTCGAGATTGCCGCGCAGCACTTGCAGCACGTTATTGAAGTCATGCGCGACGCCGCCCGTCAGCTTGCCGATGGCTTCCATCTTCTGCGCCTGAAGGAGCGCCGCGCGGGTTTCTTCCAGAAGCTGGTCCGCTTCGCGCCGCTCGGTCACGTCACGCGTGATCTTTGCAAAGCCGATCAGCGTGCCTTTTTCGTCGCGGATGGCGTCGACGATCACATGCGCCCAGAAGCGCGTGCCGTTGCGGCGCAGTCGCCAGCCTTCGGACTCGAAGCGTCCTTCGCGCGCGGCGGTGTCGAGCGCGCGTTGCGGCAGGCCGGCGGCGGCGTCTTCGGGCGTATAGAAGCGGGAGAAGTGAGCCCCGATGATTTCGTCGGCGGTATAGCCCTTGATGCGCCGCGCGCCGCTGTTCCAGTTGGTCACGAGACCTTCGGGCGAAAGCATGAAGATCGAGTAATCGGTCACGCCTTCCACGAGCAGCCTGAAGCGCCGCTCGCTTTCGATGACCGCATCGTGCGCCTTGCGCTTGTCGCTCTCGTCGCGAACGATCTTCACGAAGCCGAGCACCGAGCCGTCCCTATCGACGAGCGAGGTCGTCAGCACGCTTGCCCAGAACACCGAGCCGTCCTTGCGCTTGCGCCAGCCCTCGGTCTCGAAGCTCCGGTGCTCACGCGCTTCGCGCAACTCCGTCTCGACGATGCCGCGTTCGCGAACCTCGTCGGGAAAGAAGATGGAGTAATGGCGTCCGATGATTTCATCGGGTGCATAGCCGTAGATGGCGCCGCCGCCCGGGTTCCATGTGGAGACGAAACCCTCGGGCGACAGGAAGAAGGCGGCAAGGTTCGTCGTCGATTCGACCCAGATGCGCGCCCAGTCTCGAAGGGTGTGACGGTCGTTCGGGTTGTCGCTCTTGCGCATGGCAATCGTCATCGGTTCTTGTACTCGTTGACCCTTCACGCGGCAATTCGCAAAGCATGGACGGGAGTTGTCTCAACCCGGCATTTTAGCGGCTTGCGGCCTTCTTCGTGCGAGGGTGCCGTTCAAGCATGGCGCGGCGATGCGGGCAAACGCGCGCTGGCGATGAGGAAGCCGCGCAAGAAAAGGCGCGAGCGCGCCCGTCGGTCCCCGTGCGGCGGGGCGGGCTCACATCTCCGGCATCCGCAGATCGGCTGCGACGATTTCCCGGCCCCGCGCCTGCGCCGCGTTTTTCGCGTCGTCCTTGAGCGTGAACGGGCCGATCTCCTCGGCGCCGTCGAAGGGGTAGAGCAGACGCCCGTCGGTGAGCCGCACGACTTTCAGCGTGCCGACGAATGCGCCGCTCACGTGAGGCCGATACGACGCGTAGATCGCGTAATCATCGTCGGTGAGGCCGGGTTTCGCCGACACGTTCTTCTTCCATGGGAACAGCACGAGTTTCGCGCGACGCGAGACCGGTTCTTTCATGGCGATCACATCCCTCAGTAGAAACGGCGCGAACGCTCGGCATGCCGCACGCCGAATGCTTCGACTGCCGATCGCACGACAGAGCCGGTCATCGCGAGTCCGCGCGTCAGTTCTTGAGATCGTCGGGAACCTTGCCGCCGTTCTCCGCGAGCTTCTTCATCACTTCCTTGTGCAACCAGATGTTCATCGAAGCCGAGTCTTCGGTATTGCCGGTGTAGTGCAATTCGGACGCGAGTTCCTTGCGCGCCTGCAGACTGCTGTCGAGGCCGAGGAGCTTCATCAGATCGACGATCGAGGTGCGCCAGTTCAGGTTTGCGCCGTTCTGCTGCTGCTTTTGCGAGAGGATTGCTTCGACGTCGACTTCGGGCATCGGCGTGACGGGAGGACGCGCGGGTTCGGTGCCGGGCGTGGCCGGCGCAGCCGACGGATTGGCCTGCGCCGCGGCCGGCGCACCGCCCGTCGCGTTCGATGCCGCCGGCGGCGTGGCCGCCCCGGACGTCGTCGCGGCCGGATGGTCATGCGGGAAGATCTTGTTCAGGATCGTCGAGAAAATGCTCATTGTGTTCCCCCTTTGGTTGGAGCAGCGCGAAGTCCGCGCAGTGCAGGTGATTGAAAGACTTTCACTCTTCCTGGCCGACCGCCTTCGATACCGCGGCGGGGCTGTCGTATTCCTGCTCGGGCAGCGCGTCGAGCGCGTTGGTGACTTCCTCGCTCGCGCCGTTGCTGCGCGCGGTCTCGAGGAGCGTCTGTTTGTCCGCGGGATAGTCGATTCCCTTGAGCGCCTTCTGCATCTCGATGAACATGTTGTTCGAGCCGCTGGACTCGTCTTTGGCCATCGCATTTCTCCTTGAGAAGATGATTCGAAAAGCGCCTGCGCGATGCAGCCTCGCTTACTGGCTCGCGCCGGCGGGGGCGTCGCTGGCGGCGGTCGCGGGGAAGCTCGTCGCGGCAGGGGCGGACGCCATCGGCGCGGACGCTGCGGAGGTGTCGCTTGCTGCGCCGCCGGCGGCGTTATCGGAGCCGCGCTTGCAGCCCGCCGTGAGCGACATCGCGGCGACGACTGCACCGAGCACTGCCATGCGAGTAATGGGGGTGATGGGGTTCATGCGCATTTGTCCTTCCTCCATTCTGGGTTTGGACTGCGTTTGGCCGATCACGACGCATCGCGCCCGTCCCTGAACGGGACGTCCATGAGCGTCGTCTGCACTGAGGTGCCGCTTTCCCACGCATTCGCACCCGGCGCGATGTCGGGCACGGGAATGTCGTAGCGCTTGCGCCGCCGGTCTTCCCACGAGACGCCGAGACGCGCATCGCGCGCAGCGAGCATTGATTCGTCGAGCTGCCCGTCCTGCGTGAAACCCATCATCAGTTGCGGCGGGCCGTACGGGAAGTCGTCGCGATCGATCTGCCATGTATGAAAGGTCTTTCCGTAAGTGGACACGAGATCGTTGAAATAGGCGCGCTCGGCCATCTCCGGTATGCCGGGCGCAATCAGAGTGCCCGACTTCACTTCATAGTGATGGCTGTGCCAGAGGCGCTTCTCTTCCTCGGGCAGTTGCCGGAAGCGCGCTTCCGAAATGATGTATTCGATGCCGATGAGCCGCGCATCCGGCCGGTTCGAATCGAAGATCACGCATTGATGCAGGTCGTGCTTCAGATGAATGCAGAAGTGGTGAGCTTCGACCTGTCGGCCCATGTCGTCCGCATACATGTGGAAGCCGTTGAGCCACGTGCTCATGGCGTCGAGCGGATACTTCGGCTGCATCACGCCCGATGCGAGATCGAGCAGGCGATGCTTCGCCGAGTGGCCCTCGCCCGTGCGCGCAAGCGCGCTCGCACGGCGGCCGATCAGGAGCCCCGCAGCCGCAGCAAGGCCCGCGACCACGCCTGCGGCGAGCGGCATCAGCGGGTCCGATTGGTTCGACAGCACGCGCCGGTTGGTCATCCATGTCTCCGTTTTGTCATGCATTCCCTTGTCCGTCGGGCAGCAATAAGCGTTCCGGCACGCGTGGGCGAACGCAAGCGCGCGCGGCACTGCGATTGCTTGAAGGTCGGCGTGCGGATCTCGCAGTGCCGCATCCGTCCCCCTCACGTTCACCTTCAGGAGCGAATCATGAGCACGTCACCCCAGAACGGCAAACCGGATGCATCGCAGAACGCCGACGATCAGGCGCAAACCGGCAGCGACGAAACCTTTACGACCGATGTCTCCGAAACCGACGACGAAGGCACCACGGTGCGCGAAGCCGAGGTGAGGGCCGACGATCTGTCCGAAGTGAAGCCCGCAGGCGGCGACAAGTCCTGATGACGCGCGAGCGGTCCTCATGCGCGTTCATCACCTGAATTGCATCTCGAGTTGTCCGCTCGGCGGCAAGCTGTTCGACGGCCGCACGCCGAGCCTGTTGCGTCGCGGCGAGCTGACGTGTCATTGCCTGCTCGTCGAGACGAACGACGGCCTCGTGCTCATCGATACGGGCTTCGGCCTGCGGGATGTCGCGAATCCGCAGAGCCGCCTGAGCACGTTCTTTCTTTTCATGCTGAAGCCGGCGTTCCGCGAAGAGATGACGGCGGTGCGGCAGATCGAGCGTCTCGGCTTCAGGGCGAGCGATGTGCGCCACATCCTGATGAGTCACCTCGACTTCGATCACGCGGGCGGCCTCGATGACTTCCCGCAGGCCACCGTGCATATGCTCGAGATCGAACGCGACGATGCGCTCGCGCAGAGGACGTGGCTCGACCGGCAGCGCTTCCGCCCGCAGCAGTGGTCGACGCGCGGCCACTGGAAGGTGCATCGCGGAGGCGGTGAGACGTGGCGCGGCTTCGACTCCGTGCGTCCGCTGCCGGGTTTCGCGGATGACATCGCGCTCGTGCCGCTGCCCGGCCATACGCTCGGACACGCGGGCATCGCGGTGCGCAAGGACGGCGCGGGATGGCTGCTGCTCGCCGCCGACGCCTACTTCTTCCATACGGAGATGGACCGCGACCGCCCGCGCTGCACGCCGGGCCTCGCGTTCTATCAATGGATGATGGAGAAGGATCGCGCGGCGCGCCTGCACAATCAGGCACGCCTGCGCGAGCTTTGCCGAAGCGCGGGTTCCGAGCTGACTGTCTTCTGCAGTCACGATCCCTTCGAATTCGAAAGACTGGCGGGACGTTCGCCCGGCATTCCCGCCGAGCAGTTGCTGGTCTACTGAACGTCCCGGCTTCTCTCATAACGATATGAATCCTCGTTGGTTAGCGGACGAACGTCCGTTGACTAGAATGATGCGCCTGCGCTTTCAGGGCCGCGCGGCTCTTTCGCTCATCGAGCGGCGGAGATCATTACGGATTCCATACGATGCGAAAACCAACGAAGACCACGCGATCTCCGCGCGTGGCGGAAGGACGGCGCGACGCCATGCGCAAGCTCGCGGCCGGCACGGCCGGCATGTTCGCCTCGGGCGCTGCATTGCGGGCCGATGTGCTCGCGCCGTCCGCGCCGCTCGCCGTGCCGTCGTGGACGCTTGCGCCGGGCTCGCCGCTGCTGTCGCCTGCGTATGGCGGGCCTGCATCGTTCGAACGCGATGTCATTCGACGTAGCGCGCGCGCTCCCGCGATGCCGGGCTCCGGCTCATCGATGACGCCGCTCGCCGATCTCTTCGGCACCCTCACACCGAACGGCCTCGTGTACGAGCGGCATCACGCGGGCGTGCCGAAGATCGATCCGGACCAGCACCGGCTCGTGATTCACGGCTTCGTGCGCGAGCCGCGCGTCTTCAGCATGGACGATCTCGTGCGCCTGCCCGCCGAATCGCACGTGTACTTCCTCGAATGCTCGGGCAATACCGGCACGGAGTGGAACGGGCCGAGCGGCTTGCCGGTGCAACTCACGCACGGCCTGCTGTCGTGCTGCGAATGGACGGGCGTGCGGCTCTCGACCTTGCTCGACGAGGTCGGCATCGAACCGTCCGCGCAATGGCTGCTGGCCGAAGGCGCCGACGGCGCGGCGATGACGCGCAGCCTGCCGCTCGATCGAATCCTCGAACGCGCGCTCGTCGTGTATGCGCAGAACGGCGAACGTCTGCGCGCGGAGAACGGCTACCCGGTGCGGCTCGTCGTACCCGGCTTCGAAGGCAATACGAACATCAAATGGCTGCGGCGTCTGAAACTCGTGCGCGCGCCGGAAATGACGCGAGAGGAAACATCGAAGTACACGAGCCTGCTGCCCGATGGCCGCGCGCGTCAGTTCGTCTTCGAGATGGATGCGAAGTCGGTCATCACGCGTCCATCGGCGGGGCATCGGCTGAAAGAGCGGGGCTTCTATGCGATCAGCGGCTATGCATGGTCCGGACGCGGCCGCATCAAGGGCGTGGAGGTATCGGCCGATGGCGGCCGGAGCTGGCGCGCCGCGCGTCTGACGAGTGCGGTGAATGACCGGGCGCTCACGCGTTTCGAAGCGGACTGGCGATGGGACGGCGGCCCCGCCGATCTGCAAAGCCGCGCGACGGACGAAACCGGCTACGTGCAGCCGTCGCGTGAAGCGCTGGTGGCCGCGCGCGGGCTCAACACGCAGTATCACTACAACGGCATTCATAACTGGCATGTCGATGCGAGCGGCGAGGTGCGCAATGCTTAAGACGCTCTTGATGGCGACGGCCTTCACGATTCCCTCGTATGCGTTCGCGACCGATTACGGCATCGGTCATCCTGTCGATCGAGACGCGATCGCCGCATGGGACATCGACATCGATGCGGCAGGTCGCAACCTGCCGGCAGGTTCCGGCGATGTCGCGCACGGCAAGCTGATCTTCGGCGCGAAGTGCGCGATGTGCCACGGCGCGAACGGCGAGGGCGGCATCGGCGATCCGCTCGCAGGAGGCATCGGCACGTTGTCGAGCGCGAAGCCGAAGAAGACGGTCGGCAGCTACTGGCCGTATGCGACGACGCTCTTCGATTACATACGCCGCGCGATGCCGTACAACGCGCCGCAATCGCTGTCGGCGGACGAGGTCTATGCGGTCAGCGCGTATGTGCTCTATCTGAACAGGATCGTGCCGGAAGACGCGCGGCTCGATGCACGGTCGTTGCCTCGCGTGAAGATGCCGAACCGCGACGGCTTCGTCGGCGACCCGAGACCGGGTGCGTTGTAGCGAACGCATCGGAAGGAATCGATTATTCGTGATTTCCCGCCAGTCAATTCGTTGCGAGCCGCTTTATCGCATTGATCGACCTGTCTACATTTGCGCTTAGCAGATCGGTTCGACCGATGAACCGCCGCAAACCATCCTTGAAAGGAAACGATCATGAGCAAGCTCACAGGGAAAGTCGCCGTCGTCACAGGTGCATCGAAGGGTATCGGCGCTGCAATCGCCAGAAAGCTCGCAGCGGAAGGCGCTTCGGTGGTGGTGAACTATTCGAGCAGCAGAGCGGGCGCGGATGCGGTCGTGGCCGACATCACAGCAGCCAACGGACGCGCGATCGCGGTCGGCGGCGACGTGTCGAAAGCGGCGGATGCGCAAGGCATCGTGAATGCGGCCGTCGAAACGTATGGCCGGCTCGATATCCTCGTGAACAACTCGGGCATCTATGAATTCGGTGCGATCGAAGAGATCACCGAAGAACACTTCCACAAGCAGTTCAATGTCAACGTGCTCGGCGTGCTGCTCGTGACGCAGGCCGCCGCGGAGCATCTGGGCGAAGGCGCGAGCATCATCAACGTGAGTTCGGTAGTGAGCCGCATCACGCCGCCCGCAAGCGCGGTCTATAGCGGCACCAAGGGCGCGGTCGACGCCATCACCGGGGCGCTCGCGCGTGAGCTCGGGCCGAAGAAGATTCGCGTGAACTCGATCAACCCGGGCATGGTGGTGACCGAAGGCACGAATACGGCGGGCATCATCGGTTCGGAGATGGATGCCGCCATCGTCGCGCAGACGCCGCTAGGCCGCCTGGGCCAGCCCGACGACATCGCATCCGTTGCGGTGTTCCTCGCATCGGACGATGCACGCTGGCTGACGGGCGAAAGCATCATTGCGAGCGGCGGGCTGCGTTAATCAGCGGTCGATACACGCCCGGCCTTCGAACGGCCGGGCACGCGTTCACGAACGCCAGGCTTCGCCATCCGGATACACATGCCGGTCGAGCGAAGCCGCCTTCATTTCGATGCTGTAGCCCGGCTGCTGCGGCGGCATGTACCGGCCGTTGCGGATCACGACGGGATCGACGAAATGCTCGTGCAGATGATCGACGTATTCGAGCACGCGATTCTCGAGCGAGCCCGACACGCAAATGTAATCGAACAGCGATATGTGCTGAACGTACTCGCATAGCCCGACGCCGCCCGCGTGCGGACATACCGGCACGCCGAACTTCGCGGCCATCAGCAGCACGATC
Source organism: Caballeronia sp. LZ016 (assembly GCF_031450805.1). Lineage (NCBI taxonomy): Bacteria > Pseudomonadati > Pseudomonadota > Betaproteobacteria > Burkholderiales > Burkholderiaceae > Caballeronia > Caballeronia sp. LZ016. The sequence goes on along the minus strand of NZ_JARTVY010000005.1, from coordinate 485,364 downwards.
AGCACTTCGTTCAGGCCGCCGAGACGGCAACTGTCTATCTGACAGAAATCGATGGCTTCGGCCTGCAGCAACTGCTTGAACATCACGCGGTTCTGGCAGTGCTCGCCCGTCGCGACGCCGATGGAACCGAGTCTTCGACGGATGGCCGCATGGCCGAGAACATCGTCCGGGCTCGTGGGTTCTTCGATCCACCAGGGATCGAACTCGGCCAGACGCCGCATGTTGGCGACGGCTTCATCGACGTCCCACACCTGGTTCGCGTCCATCATCAGCTTTGCATCCGCGCCGATCTCTTCGCGAAGAATGCGCGCACGGCGCACGTCTTCTTCGAGATTGCCGCCGACCTTCTGCTTGAAGTGCGTCCAGCCCTGCGCGACGCCTTCGCGTGCGAGCCGGCGAATCTTGTCGTCGTCGTAGCCGAGCCAGCCCGCCGATGTCGTATAAGCCGGATAACCGCGGTCGAGCATTTCCTTCTCGCGTTCGCCGCGCGTCTTCGCATGGCGATTCAGGATCGCGATGGCCTCGTAGGGCGTGATTGCATCGGTGACATAGCGGAAGTCGAGACATCGCACCAGTTCTTCGGGCGTCATGTCGACGAGCAGCTTCCACACCGGCTTGCCTTCGGCTTTCGCCCACAAATCCCACACCGCGTTGACGACCGCTGCCGTCGCGAGATGAATCGCGCCCTTGTCGGGACCGATCCAGCGCAACTGACTGTCCGATGTGAACGCGCGCCAGAACGCGCCCATGTTCGCGGTGATGTCTTCGAGCGTCCTGCCGACGATGAGCGGCCTGAGCGCATTGACGGCGGCAACGCATATCTCGTTGCCGCGTCCGATGGTGAAGGTGAGGCCGTGGCCCGTCACGCCGGACGGTGAATCCGCTTCGAGCGTGACGTAGGTGGCGGAATAGTCCGGCGCGGCGTTCATGGCGTCGGAGCCATCGAGCGAGCGCGAAGTGGGAAAGCGGATGTCCCGAACGGACAGGTTGGTGATCGTGGTCATCAGGGCGCCCTCCGGGGCGATGGCGATCGACTTCGGTCTGCGGGAAAACACCAATGAAGTTCGATGACGTCATAAGCGCTTAACGACGACTAGGCATTTGCACGCGTTGACAACATCGAATCTGCTTTCTAGCATGCTAGCATCTTCATCGGAAATCAAGCGCCCCGTGAGTACTTCGTCCGATACGAACACTATGAGTACTCCGTATGACGCACTGCACAAGATCGGTGGCGCGCAGCGCGGCAGTCTCACCGATGCGGTGGAGGAAGCGTTACGCGAAGCCATCGTCACGCTGGCGCTCGAACCGGGAATGATGATCGACAAGATTGCCGTATGCGAACGCATGGGCGTGTCGCGCTTTCCTGTTTCCGCTGCACTGGCGCGGCTCGAGCACGCGGGCCTCGTCGAAGTCTTGCCGCAGCGCGGCACGCGAGTCAAACCCATCGCGCTGCGCGACATTCATCAGCATTTGTTCATCCGCAGTGCGCTCGAAGTGGAAACGGTGCGCGACGTGGCGCTTCATCTTTCGCCGGCGACGCTCGAGTCACTCGCCAGCAATCTGGAGCAGCAACGCGCGGCCGTCGCGAATACGCAGCGTCTTGCGTTCCATGCGCTGGACCTGGGCTTTCACGAAATCCTGCTCGATGCAATCGCGTTGCCGCGTGTGAAGGAAATCGTCGCGGTATCGCGCAACGCGCTGGATCGCGCGCGGCAGATTCTGGCCAGTCCGGAGCGGCTCGTGCATACGCTCGCAGAACACGAACGCATTTTCGAAGCGATACGAAAGGGCGAAGCCGATGCCGCCGCGAAAGCCATGCACGACCATCTCGACCAGGTCGTGACTGAGCTGCACCGCTCGGCCGGGAAGAGGCCTGATCTCTTCGAGCAGTAGCTGTAGCAGTGGCAGTGGATGTTCAGCGGTATCGACACGCAGTATCGAACCTCTTGAAACGGGACTCCATGACTCCGCTCATTTCTGTCAGCAAGCTCAGTAAAAGTTTTCCAGGCGTGCGCGCGCTGCATGAAGTGCAGTTCGAACTCATGCCGGGTGAAGTCCATGCGCTCATGGGCGAAAACGGCGCGGGCAAGTCCACGCTGATGAAGATTCTCGCCGGCGTTTACAGCCGCGATTCAGGCGACATGTTCGTGGACGGCAAGCCGGTCGAGTTCACCAGTCCGCGTGAAGCGCAGGCGCTCGGCATCGGCATCATTCATCAGGAGCTGCATCTGATGAATCATCTGACCGTCGCGCAGAACATCTTCATCGGACGCGAGCCCCGCAAGCTGATGGGCCTCCTGCTCGACGAGGACAAGCTCAATCGCGCGGCGCACGACATTCTCGCGCGCATGCACGTCAATCTCGATCCGCGCACCGTGGTCGGCACGCTCACCGTCGCTAGCCAGCAGATGGTCGAGATTGCGAAGGCGCTATCGTTCGATTCGCGCGTGCTCATCATGGACGAGCCGACCTCCGCGCTCAACGACGCGGAAATCGCCGAGCTCTTTCGCATCATCCGGCAACTGAAGGAGCGCGGCGTCGGCATCGTCTATATCTCGCACAAGATGGACGAGCTCGAACAGATATCGGACCGCGTGACCGTCATGCGCGACGGCGAATACGTCGCTACCGTCGGCACGCGCGAGACGAGCGTGGAGACGATCATCGGCATGATGGTGGGCCGCACGCTCACCGATCTGACGTCTTTCCTCGGCGGTTCGGACCAGGGCGATGTCGCGCTCGACGTCAGGCATCTCAACGCGGGACCGCTCGTGCGCGACGTGAGCTTCACGCTTCGCAAAGGCGAGATTCTCGGCTTCGCCGGTTTGATGGGCGCGGGCCGCACCGAAGTCGCACGCGCCGTGTTCGGGGCCGATCCGATCGCGTCCGGCGAGATCTTCGTGAAGGGCGCGAAGGCCAGCATCAAGAGGCCGAGCGATGCGGTCGCGCGGGGCATCGGCTATCTGTCGGAGGACCGCAAGCGCTTCGGCCTCGCAACGGGCATGGATGTCGAATCGAACATCGTCATGTCGGACCTCGGCAAGTTTCTTTGGGCGGGCATGTTCCTGCGGCGTTCACGCATTCGCAAGTCGGCGTCGCATTTCATCAGGCTGCTTGCAATCAGAACGCCCTCGCCCACGCAGCCGGTGCGGCTGCTCTCGGGCGGCAACCAGCAGAAGATCGTCATTGCCAAATGGCTCGAGCGCGACTGCGACGTGCTGTTCTTCGACGAACCCACGCGCGGCATCGACGTCGGCGCAAAGAGCGAAATCTATCGGCTGCTGCGCTCGCTTGCGGCACAGGGCAAGGCGATCGTGATGATCTCCTCCGAACTGCCGGAGATTCTGCGCATGAGTGACCGTATCGTCGTGATGTGCGAAGGGCGCATCACCGGCGAACTTTCCGCGAGCGAAGCGACGCAAGAGCGCATCATGCAGCTCGCGACGCGTCGTCCCACACTGCAAGCGGCCTAAAGCCGCGAGGACCGACCATGAACCAGCCATCGCAGCCTTCCCAGCCATCCGATAGCGCCGCGCTCAGCCCCGGGGGACGCGCAAGCGGCCTGCGCGGCCGGCTTTTCTCTCCGACCGCGCTGCAAAAGCTGCTCGCCTTCGCAAGCCTCATCCTGCTGCTCGTGTTCTTCAGCTTCGCCTCGCCCGCGTTCATGCAGACGGACAACATCCTGGGCATTCTGCAGGCGACGGCCGTGAACGGCGTGCTGGCGATTGCGTCGACGTTCGTCATCATCACGGGCGGCATCGACTTGTCCGTGGGCACGCTGATGACCTTCACCGCCGTCATATGCGGCGTGTTTCTCACCTACTGGCATCTGCCGATGTGGCTCGGCATCGTCGCGGCCATCGCAACGGGTGCGCTGTGCGGCACGATCTCCGGCACGCTGACCGCGAAGATGAAGATACCGCCCTTCATCGCGACGCTCGGCATGATGATGCTGCTGAAGGGCCTTTCCCTCGTCGTGTCGTCGAACAAGCCGATCTACTTCACCGACACCGAGAACTTCTACATGATCTCGCAGGACTCGCTGATCGGCTATTTCTTCCCGAGCGTGCCGATTCCGAATGCGGTGCTGATTCTCTTCGTTATCGCGATCGTGAGTTCCATCACGCTGAATCGCACGGCGCTCGGCCGCTATACGTTCGCGCTCGGCAGCAATGAGGAAGCGGTGCGCCTATCGGGCGTGAACGTGGACCGCTGGAAGATCGCCATCTATGGCCTGGGCGGCGCAATCTGCGGCGTCGCGGGTCTCTTGATCGCGTCGCGGCTCAACTCGGCGCAGCCGGCGCTCGGACAAGGCTATGAGCTCGACGCCATCGCGGCGGTCGTGATCGGCGGAACGTCGCTGAGCGGCGGCGCGGGAACGATTCTCGGCACCATCATCGGCGCGTTCATCATGAGCGTGCTGACCAATGGATTGCGCATCATGTCGGTGGCGCAGGAATGGCAGATCGTCGTGACCGGCCTCATCATCATTCTCGCGGTCTATGCGGACATCCTGCGGCGCAGGAAGCGCTGACCACCGCGCGAAGAACATCTCGCAAGAACCGATATAAACCCAAGGAGGAGACGCATCATGTTGAAAAGAAGAATCATCGCTATCCTGATCGGTGTATCCGCGCTCGGCTGCGCAACGGGCGCGGCCTACGCGGACGAGCCTTATATCCCGCTCATCTCCAAAGGCTTCCAGCACCAGTTCTGGCAGGCGGTGAAGTCCGGCGCCGAACAGTCGGCGAAGGAACACAAGGTCAGGATCAGCTTCGAAGGACCCGAGACCGAAGCCATGGTCGACAAGCAGATCGACATGCTGTCCGCCGCGCTCGCGAAGAAGCCGCAGGCCATCGGCATCGCCGCGCTCGACAGCAAGGCCACGATTCCGCTGCTCAGGCGCGCTCAGAACAACAAGATTCCGATCATTGCGTTCGACTCGGGCGTCGATGGCGACATTCCGCTCACGACGTGCGCCACCGACAACGTCGCCGCCGCCGCGCTCGCCGCCGACAAGATGGCCGATGCAATCGGCAATGCGGGCGAAGTCGGCGTGATCGTTCACGACCAGACGAGCCGCACCGGCATCGATCGTCGCGATGGCTTCGTCGATCAGATGAAATCGAAGCATCCGAACATCAAGATCGTATCGGTGCAATACGGCGCTGGCGATCACCTGAAGTCGGCGGAAATCGCCAAGGCGATGATCCAGGGCAACCCCAGCATCAAGGGCATCTTCGGCGCGAACGAAGGCTCCGCTGCGGGCGCGGCCATCGGCATCAAGGAGTCGGGCAAGAAGCTCGTGCTGATCGGCTACGACTCGGGCAAGGAACAAAAGGCGGACATCAACAACGGGCTGATGCTCGGCGCGATCACGCAGAACCCGATCGGTATCGGCAAGTGCGTGGTGGATTCGGCGGTCAGGGCGCTGAAGGGCGAGAAGCTGCCGAAGAAGGTCGATACCGGCTTCTACTGGTACGACAAGAGCAACATGAACGACCCGAAGATCGCCGCAGTGCTGTACGACTGATCGGGCGCGGCCGGGTGTAGTAAACACCCAATTGACTTTCTCCATGCGCCGCGACGACGATGTGTCACGCCGTTGCCGCGGCATCCCGCGAGCGGGGCGTCCGGTGAAAACCGTCGACATAGCGAAGCAAACTACATGGAGGAAGGGGACATGCCAGAAGCACTCGGCCGCTCTTTAGCACATCGTGGTCTCATCGTCGCCGCGCCATTCACCGCGCTCGCGCTCGCCGCCTGTTCCGGCGGGGACGACAACGGTTCGTCGACGCCCGCGCAGACACCGCTGAGTTGCGCGCAACTCGCAGGCATGGCCGTGCCGGCGAGCGCCATCGGCCTTCAGACGACGGGCGCGACCGTCACGGCGGCGACAACCGTCGCGGCATCGGGAACGGGCGTGACCGCCACGCCCGAATACTGTCAGGTGGACGGCTCGATTTCGCCGGTCGATCAGGCAGCGCCGAAGATCAACTTCCGCATCGCGATGCCGACGCAGTGGAACAGCAAGGTCGTCATGTTCGGCGGCGGCGGATACGACGGCACCGTGCCGTCCGTGACGGCCAACGTTCCGGCGGGCCCGACCACGCAGCCCGCGCCGCTCGCACGCGGCTACGCGGTGTTCAGCAGCGATTCCGGTCATCAGGCCGGCGCGCTCGGCAGCCGTGACGGCTCCTTCGGCACCAACGACGAAGCCGTCGCCAACTTCTCCGGCGATGCGCTGAAAAAGACGCGCGACACTGCCGTCTATCTGCTGTCCAGGCGCTATGCGGTGGACAAGCCGAAGCGCGCGTACTTCGCGGGCGGATCGTCGGGGGGACGCGAGGCGCTCGCGGTCGTGCAGCGCTGGCCGCAGGACTGGGACGGCATCATCGCGCTCTATCCGGCATGGAACGCCGCTACGCTCGATCTGCAGTTCGGCCGCATCACGCGGGCGCTCGCGCAGCCGGGCGCGTACCCGAGCCAGCTGAAGCGCAAGGCGCTGCTCGATTCGGCCACCGCCACGTGCGATGCGCTCGACGGCGTCGCCGATGGCCTCATCAGCAACATGCCCGCATGCAATGCGACGTTCGATCCATCGACGGCCATGCTCAACGGCGCGCCGCTGCGCTGTCCGGGCGGCGCGGATACCGGTCTCTCCTGTCTGTCGGATGCGCAGATCGCCGCGCTCAAGGTGTATGCGACGCCGATTACGTTTGCATATCCGCTTGCGAGCGGCGAGACGCAGTATCCCGGCTTCAACGTGTGGGGCGCGGACCTGGGCGTCAACAATCCCGCGCCGGCGCAGGCCACGGTGACGGCGCTGGCGCTCAACCTGCTGCAGCCGAATAACCCGATGCCGGCGACCGCGCCATACTTCAGCGTCTTCTGGGACCAGTGGATTCGCTACTTCGTGGCGCGCGATCCGAACGTCAATTCGCTCAATGTCGATCCGCAGAATCCGGGCGCTTATCAGGCCCGCATCAGCGCGCTGACGGCCGAGCAGGACGTGAACAAGACGGACCTGTCCGCGTTCGACAAGAAGGGCGGCAAGATCCTGATGGCCCACGGCATGTCCGATGCGCTCGTCAGCACGCAGTCGACCGAGCAGTATTACGTGCGGCTGCAGCAGACGATGGGTGTATCCACGGTCGCGAACTTCGTGCGCTACTACGAGATTCCGGGCTACGGACATTCGATCAGCACGATCTTCAACGCATCGTGGGACTCGCTGACGACGCTCGAGAACTGGGTCGAACGGGGCACGGCGCCGCCCGCGCAAACCGTCGCCGACACGGCGGGCGTGCCGGGCCGCACGCGGCCGCTGTGCGAGTATCCGACGTTCCCGCGCTATAACGGCTCGGGCAATGTGAACGTGGCGGCGAGCTTCACGTGCGCTTCGCAGTAAGTCTGCAATGACGTTTCAGTGAGACGAGCGATGCCGCGGCTTCGCAAGGAGCCGTGGCGTCGGCGGTCTTATCGGCTGGCGGCCCAGAGCAGCGTCAGGCCCGATGACAGCATGAGCGCATCGACGACGAGCCGGAACGCATTCGCCGACATCCGCGCGACGATGCCGCGCGCACAGAACGTCCCCGCCATGATCGACGCGCCGGTGATGAGTCCCTGCGCGACGATGCCCGGCGGCAGCGCGCCCGCTTCACGAAACGAGGCGACCTTCGCGCCGTACACCGCGAGCGATGCGGCCGCTTCGGTCGCGAGGAACGCGCCTTTCACGAGACCGAAGTTCATAAAGACGGGCACGGTGATCGGCCCAGTCGAGACGACGATGCCCGTGAGAAAGCCGACCACCGCGCCTATCATCGAAAGCTGAAAGAGCGAGAAGCGGATGGACCGGCGAGCCAGCCATCGCCGAGTGGGCACCATCGCCATGAAGAACACGCCGAGCGCGAGGTCGACCGTGCGCGATGGCAGTGCGAGCAACGTGCGAACGCCCAGCATCGCGCCGGGAACGGCGGTCACCGCATACGCGATGCACGCCCGCCAGTCGATCTCGCGCCACCACGAAAGCACTTTGCCGAGATTGCCGAGTATCGACGCAATCGCCATGATCGGCACGGCCTGTTGCGGTCCATAGAGGATGACGAGCACGGGCATGAGCATCATCGACGACCCGGTGCCGATGATCCCGCTCAACACGCCGGCCATCAGCCCGACCGTCAGTACCATCAGATAAGCCATCGAAGCCTCACAAGCCCAGGCAGATAGCGCCCGCCGCCACGACGACGCAGGCGAGCCAGCGCTTCGCGTCGACCGTCTCGCGCAGAAACACCCTGCCGATCAGCGCGGCGAATACGACGCTCGTTTCGCGTAACGCCGATACCGCGCCCATCGCACCCGCCTGCATCGCCCATATGACGATGCCGTACGCGGCGATCGAGACGAGCCCGCCCGCGAGCGACGAGCCGATGGCTGCGGGCGCCGTGCGTATCGGCGTCCAGAGCGCGTGCATCCCGCGCATGGTCGCGAAGAGCAGCGGCATCAGCCAGTAGAAGAGGAACATCCACGCGGTATAGGAGAGCGCCTGTCCGTTCGATGCACGCACGCCGATGCCGTCGATCACCGTATAGATCGCGATGGTCACCCCGGTGGTCAGCGCCGCCAGCACGCTCGATCGCGACACGCGACGTCCCAGCAACGCAAGCGCCATGATGCCGCCCGAGATCAGCGCGATGCCGAATGCGTGCAGCGGACCGATCGCCTCGTGCGCAAACAGCGCCGCGCCGAGCGTAACGAGCAGCGGCGACGATCCCCGCGCGATGGGATACGCCTGCGCGAGATCGCCCCGTCCATACGAGCGCACGAGGCTCACGTTGTAGACGATATGGACGAGCCCGGAGGCGACGATGCAGGGCCAGGCGGCATCGGCGGGCAAGGGAAGCGCCATGACCGCAACCGACGATACCGCCGCAATCGCGATGCTCATCCATGTCATCGAGAGGAAGCGGTCGCGATTGCCGTGCAGCATCGCGTTCCAGCTCGCGTGAAGCAGAGCGGCGAAAAGCACGACGCCGCCGGTGTAGCTGAACATGCGCGTTCCGGTGTGGGTCAGGACATGCGCCAGAATATCTATCTTGTTCCGGTCCGGCAAACCAGATAAATTCGCCGAACGCGTCAGATTTTCTATTGCGATGAAACGAGACCTGCCTTCCCTGAATGCATTGCGCGCTTTCGAGGCTGCGGGCCGGCTCGGCAGCTTCAAGGACGCCGCAGCGGAACTGCACGTGACGCAAGGCGCGGTCAGTCAGCAAGTGCGTCTGCTGGAGGAATGGCTCGGCGCATCGCTGTTCGAGCGGAGAAACCGGCGCGTCGTGCTGACGGGCGCGGCCGAAGCGTATCTCGCGGAGATCGGGCCGTTGTTCGGGCAGCTTGCGCAGGCGACGGCACGCTACGGCATTCCTAAAGCCGTGCCGCGCACGTTATCCGTGAATGCGCCCGCGACGTTCGCCTTGCGATGGCTCGTACCGAGGCTCGTCGCGTTTCGCGCGGCGCATCCGGATATCGATGTGAACGTGGAGACGTCGAACGAGCCGCTCGAAGCGCTGAAGGAAGGGTACGACGTGATCATTCGCGGCGGTCCCGATACTTTCTACGGCTATTCGATGCGCCCGTTCCTGTCCGAGGAACGGCTGCCGGTGTGCAGTCCCGCGCTGCTCGCGCGCGTGCCGCTACGCACGCCCGACGACCTGCATCGCCATACGATGCTCCATACATCGAGCCTGCCGCGTCTCTGGCCCGACTGGCTGACGAAGGCGAGGATTCCCGCGTTGCGGCCGGCGGCTGTCGTCACCTTCGATCACTTCTTTCTGACCCTGCAGGGCGCAATCGACGGAATAGGCGTCGCGATGGGACCGACCGCGCTCGTCGCCGACGATTTCGCGGCCGGCCGGCTCGTGATGCCGTTCGCGGGTCCGCGTCTGCCGTCGCGGACCTACTGCACGTACATCCCGGAAAGCCGGCCGGCCGACGACGTCGTGACGTCGTTCTGCGGCTGGCTCGAAGAGGAAGGCGCGCAGTAGCGGTCAGTCGTTGTTGCTGTAGTACACGTACGACGGCTGCTTCACCGCGCCTTCCTTTCCCGCCACGTCGCCCGAGTCCGGAAGATTCGGCAGCTTGTCCCACAACAACGCGCGGCCCATCATCTGATTACGGTCGATCTCGGGATGATCGTGCTTGAGCCGGTTCAGGAACTGCTCGAACTCCGATACATAGAGATTGCCTTTCGTGAAGATGCCCACTTCCCTTCTCCTTCTCGTTCGTCGCTTCAGGTCTCTTGCGTGCGTTCCAGCGTGAACACGTGCGATGTCTTCGACCCGTTCAGTTCCCGGTCATACTCCGTCTCGCCCATCACCACGCGATAACCCTGCTTCGGCAGAATCGACGGCATGTTGCCGGTCGGCCGGCTGTCAATGCCGCCGAGCCCGGCCGCTGGCGCCGGAACATTGTTCGAGAGCGTTGCGTTCGATGAGATGACGTTGTCGTGCCATCCCGAGAGATCGCGGCTCGCTTCGATCGACTTCGCATCCGCATCGACGGTGTCGTCGGTGGATTCCATGCCGTCCGAATCGACCGAGCGGATGCGGCCGCTCGCGCGCTGCACCGGATCGCCCGAATCGCGCGCGGCTGACTGGTTGCCCGACTCGTCGAACGATGGCAGCGGGGAGTTGTCGTCCGCCGCGCCAGGTTCGGCGGAACCCGCGTGCTTCGTCTTGCCGAATTCTTCGGCCTGCTTCGCGGCGTCCGGGCCGACCGTGCCGGTTGCGGGCGTCTTGACCGGGCTTTTCGCCGCCATTTCGTTCTGTTGTGCCTGTGACGGATTTCCTTCGGCGTTCTGCATTGCGTCCTCGCTTATGTTCATGAATGCATCGATGCAGCGTGTCGATGCATTCAGCGTGCCCGGCATCGGCGCAAGCGGCACGGCTTATGCTGCGTTGTCGCGCAATCTTTCATTTTCGGCGCGGAGGCACGTCATGGAAATCAAGTACCGGTCATGCACGATCCACACATCGGCGAGCATCGACGACGGAAGCATCGTCGGCAATGCGCGCATCTATCTGCCGACCGCGAACGACGGGGACGCGATGGAGTCGCACGACATGGAGTTCCGCCTGTCCTTCGTCGATGAAAACGAAGCGATGGCCTTCGCGAAAGAAGGCGCGATCGCGTGGATCGACGAGCACGAGGCGCTCGCGCTGTGAGCAGGATGCCAATGAAAGCGGACGCCATCAAACTCATGTTGTCGGGCGCGCTGCTGGCGCTCGCAGGCAGCGTTCACGCGGCGGGCGGCGGCCTCGGCTGCGGCGGCGGGGGCTGTCCGGGCGGCGGATCGGGCGGACAGGGCGCGGGCCTGCCATCCGGCAACGGCGATACGTCGGGCGCGTCCACGGAAGGACCACGCATCCACGCCGCGCCGAACGGGCAGTCGGACGGGACGGTATCGAAGGGCGGCGCGGGCAGCGGCACGAGCCGCGATACGGGCGGCACCGGCGTGCCGGGCGCGCAAAGCGGCAAGCCGTCGCCCGCGACGAAGCACGACGCGGGCGGGTCGCAGGGCTGGTAAGCGTTGCAAACGCGCGTGTCGTCAGCGCGCGCTCGTCACGCTTCATCATATCGACAGGCTTCTCAGCACGTCCTTGCACCACTGCCCGAACGAGCCTTCGAAGGGCTTGACGACGAGGCCGCCATCGCGCCCGACATGCGGAAACGCGCGGCGTGCGCGAACCAGTTGCGTGCGTTCGTCGGCAAGATCGACGTAATGCAGCACGCGTTGCCGGCCATCGGCGGGCGCTTCCGCGAACTGCCGGAGCAGCAGCCGCAATAGCGCGTCTTCTTCGGGGAACCCGTAGCCCACGAGCACCACGACGCGTGATTCCTGCAGCAGGCGCACCGCCTTCGGAAAAAGCGCCTGAAAATAGGGCTGGTCGTAGTCCTGCGCGCGGGACGGCAGCATGATTTGCGGCGGATGACGTCGCACGGCTTCGTCATCGCGTTCGCGGTAATCGATCTGCAAGCCTTCTTGCGTCATGATCAGCTCGAAGCCGCCGTTGACCTTCAACAGATTGCCGGACGGTCGCAGATGCCCCGCGATCAACGCATCTTCTCCGCACCATGAAACGGGCGTAATGCCGCGATAAAGCCGGCGCGAAGCATGCCGCGCCTGCGGATTCGCGCTGTCGACGAGGGCTTCGATCACGAAGTCATAGTTCGTCGTGACGAAGCTCACCTGCAGCGCATGATCGGCCCCGTGATCCGCGCTCGCGCACGACGGATGCATCAGCGCCGAGAAGAGCGAGAGGATCGCGTCCTTCTCCGGCGAACCGGTGGCGTCGAGCCGGAACCGGTTATCGACTCGCTTCGGCGGCGGCGCGGTCTCGTTGAATTTCCGGTACACGATATACCGGAGCTCGCGCTCGATGGCGTCGAGACAGGAGTCGTCGACGAAGCGGTTGCGTATCGGCGGATACTTTCTCAACATGCCCACCTGATACACGATGTCGAGAAACAACTCGCGATCCAGCGTCGTGCGATCGGCCGGAAAGCCGATCATCGCGAGGAATTCGGCAAGAATGGGCGACCACGCGGTCCAGTCGTCATCGGCGAGATTGAAGAGCGCCGCGCCGGTCGGGTAACGCGGGTCCCATGAGTTCGAGAACCCCGCGCCCAGCACGAACGTGATGGTCGTCGCGGCGGACCGCTGCTTCCTGCACAACTCCGAGAACGTCTTGCCGAACCATGCGGCCGAGTCCAGCTCCATGCCCGATTCCTCCTTGCCGGAAGATCGAGCAATGGACATACCGAATCACGGCCGCGCGCGTTTCATGCTTGCGGCGGCTGTCCGTTCGATGCGCTCAGGCCTCCGTCGACGGGAAGATTCACGCCCGTCACGAAGCGCGCGTCGTCGCTGGCAAGAAAGGCGATGACCGCCGCGATGTCGTCCGGTTCGGCGGCGCGGCCGAGCGGAATGCGCTCGCGAAACTTCGCCATGAGTTCATCGTCGTCGAACATGTCCTGCGTGAGGTCGCTCGCGGTCAGGCTCGGACACACCGCGTTCACGCGCACGCCGTCGCGGCCGTGGTCCATGGCGAGCGCACGGGTGAAGTTGGTCACCGCGCCCTTGGCTGCGTTGTAGAAGCTCATGCCCCAGTCGCCGCCCAGCCCCGACACCGACGACACATTGACGATCGACCCCTTCGCCGCGATCAGATGACGGATGGCCGCGCGGCTGCAATAGAACACGCCGTCGAGATCGGTCGACATGATGGCGCGCCAGTCGTCGAGCGATGCTTCGTCGATGCGTCCCGTCGGCGCGACGCCCGCGTTGTTCACGAGCACGTCGATGCGCCCGAAGCGCGCGGCGGCCGCTTCGATCAGCCGCTCCGCGTCTTCATGGCGAGAGACATCGCAAGGGTGAATCAGCGTGCGGGACGGATCGAGGTCCCGTGCGACGCGTTCGAGCTTCTCTTGCGTGCGCCCGGCGAGCACGACGTTCGCGCCTTCCGCCGCGAAGCGGCGCGCCGTCCCTTCGCCGATGCCCGATCCCGCGCCCGTGACGACGACTACTCTGGATGTGAAACGTAAGGTATTCATGGCCTGTCCGATTGAGTCAGTACAGACGCGTCTGCACGTTTCGTTCCATCGAACGGGCGGTTGGCGGGCAGCGATGTTACCGGTCACGTAGTTCGAATTGCATCGCGCAAAGGCAGTCGCTATACTGCCTCGGCGGTGCGGTGGCCTGACCACTGTGATTGGCCTGACCGCAATGCAACTGAAGGCAGTCCTGGAAGGCAACTGTTTGAAAGCATTGCATCGGCGCTCTGGCCGATGCGCTTTGAAGAGGCGTGCTCATGACCATGTCGTTTCAGCTATTCCGCTCCGGCGTTCGCATCGAGCGCGCACGTACCGCTTCTCCCCATTCGCTTTCCTTTCGGCGCGCTTCACGGCAATCGCGCTGAAACGCACGCGCATTCGCCACGCGCGCTGCACGCATTGAACCGACAAAAACACGCAGCACGACAAAGGAGACACGATGTCCCGTTCAGCAAAACACGCGGCGATGGCCTTCGCCACGGCCTCATGCATGATGTCCGGCGCGGTCCACGCGCAGGTCGCTACCGGCGATACGTCGCAGAAGAAGATCGCGCTGTCGAACAGCTTCGCGGGCAACGCGTGGCGTCAGTCGATGTTGAAGAGCTGGAACGGCGTATCGCAGCAGGCCGTCGCCGACAAGAAGGTCGCGGCCGCGCCCGCCTTCACGACGGCGGAAAATCAGGTGACCGAGCAGGCGCAGCAGGTGCAGAACCTGATCTTGCAGGGCTATAACGCAATCGTCATCGACGCCGTGTCGCCGACGGCGCTCAACGGCACCATCAAGAAGGCGTGCGCGGCGGGCGTGGTGGTCGTGTCCTTCGACGGCATCGTCGACGAGCCGTGCGCGTATCGCGTGAACTTCGACTTCAAGGGCTGGGCCGCGCAGGGCGTCGACTATCTCGCGCAGCGTCTGAACGGCAAGGGCAATATTCTCGAAGTGCGCGGCGTGGCGGGCATTTCCGTCGACAACCTCATGCACGAAGGCGTGCTCGAGGCGATGAAGAAGTATCCGGGCATGAAGCTCGTCGGATCGGTGAACGGCGACTGGACGCAATCGGTCGCGCAGAAGGCCGTCGCGGGCATCTTGCCGACGCTGCCGCAAGTCGATGGCGTCGCCACCGAAGGCGAGATGTCGTTCGGCATTGCGCAGGCGTTCAAGGCGGCGAATCGCCCGACTCCGCCGATGATCATCGGCAGCACGTATCCCGAGCTCAACTGGTGGAACGAGCAGACGAAGAACGGCTATCAGTCGCGTTCGCTGTCGAATCCGCCGGGCGCGGTGACGTTCGCATTCTGGGTCGCGCAGCAGGTGCTCGCGGGCAAAAAGATTCCGAAGGACGTGACCATCAACGTGCCGCTGCTCGAGATATCGCAGCAGGAGTTGCCGGCGAAGCTCGCGGCGACGCCGCCCGGCGGGATCAGCGACGTGACGTACACGCTGCCGCAAACGGTCGCGCTGCTCGACAAGAAGAAGTGATTCGGATAGCTGAATAGTAAAAACGTAACGCCACGCATGGAGCATGTGAATGGGCGGAGCAGGAGACACGATTGCCGGCGATGAAGCGCTGATTCGCTTTGCAGGCATCGGCAAGACGTTCGGGCGCGTGCGCGCGCTCGACGGCATCGACTTCGCCTTCATGCGAGGCGAATGCGTCGGCATCGCGGGGCACAACGGCGCGGGCAAGTCGACGCTGATGGCCGTGCTGGCCGGCGTGCATGCGCCGACGCAGGGACGCATCGAAGTCGAGGGCAAGGACGCGCCGCATTACGACGCCAACGCTGCACGCGAAGCCGGCGTGCGCTGCGTGTTCCAGGAGCTGTCGCTGTGCGCGAATCTGACGGTCGCGGAGAACATGTGCATCGTGCATCCGCAACTGCATGGCCGCGGATGGCGGCGCACCGCGACGAAGCTGATGCGCGAGAAGCTCGAAGAAATCTTTCCGGGCAACGGGTTGAAGGGCAACGAACTCGTCTCCGATCTCACGCTGACGCAGCAGCAGATGGTGGAGATCGCGCGAGGCTTCACCGTCACCGATGCGCCCGTGCGCCTCGTGATCCTCGACGAGCCGACGTCATCCCTCGACGCGCATACCGCCGAGCAACTGCTCGAATTCGTGCGCAAGGCGGCGCAGGGCGGCATCACGTGCCTGCTCATCACGCACATGCTGGGCGAGATCGAGCGCGTGGCGGACCGCGTGATGGTGATGCGCGACGGCGGCATCGTCAGCGTGCTGCCGCGTGCGCAGTCGAGCCGCGCATCCATCATTCAGGCGATGGGCCAGCATCTCGAGGCGGACAAGACGCCGAGCGAAAGTCGCTCGCAAGCTGCGCAGAGCGGTGAACGGCACTTCAAATGGAACGTCGGCGTCAAGCGTCACACGTCCATCGAAGCGTCGCGTGGCGAAGTCGTCGGCTTCGCGGGACTCGCGGGCCAGGGCCAGACCGAAGCGTTGCTCGCCATCTATGAAGCCGCGTCGAGCCGTGGTCCGGGCCGCGCGAAAGTGGCTTTCGTCGCCGGCGATCGCGGCCGCGACGGCGTCTTCCCGATCTGGTCGATCGCGCAGAACCTCGACGTGCGATGGCTCGCGGGCGGTGCGCCGCGCAAGCGCGGTCTCGTCGATCTGGCGGCGGCGCGGGCGATCGTCGAAGCATGGCGCGTGAAGATCGGCATTCGCGGCGCGGCAATGAGCGCGGGCATCCTGTCGCTATCGGGCGGCAATCAGCAGAAGGTGCTGTTCGCGCGGGCGCTCGCATCGGATGCCGACCTGATCCTGATGGACGATCCCACACGCGGCGTCGATGTCGGCACGAAGCGCGACATCTATCAGCTCGTCCACGATGAAGCCGCGAAAGGGCGCACCTTCATCTGGTACACCACCGAAAACGAAGAACTGTCGCATTGCGACCGCACCTACGTGTTCCGTTCGTCCGCCGTCACGCGCGTGCTTCATGCCGACGAATGCACGGAGGAAGCGTTGCTCGCGGCGAGTTTCGAGGAGCAGGCTGCATGACTCTCGCCGTTACACAAGCGCGCTTGCGCGCGATGCTTCCCGCGATATCGCTCGTCGCGGTGCTGATCCCGATCCTCGTCATGCAGCCCGCCGTGATGAGCTACTTCGGCTCGAGCCTGCTGCTGAATCTCGCCGTGCCGATCGTCCTTGCAACGCTCGCCCAGCTTGCGATCATCACCGTCAACGATCTCGACCTTTCCATCGGGCCCTTCGTGAGCCTCGTCGCGTGCATCGGCGCGACGCTGCTCGTGAAGACGCCGTGGCTCGGTGCGCTCGCGCTCGCCGGCTGCGTGCTGGCCTATGCGGCGGTCGGCGCGCTGATCGAATTGCGGCAGATACCGTCGATCGTCGTGACGCTCGGGCTTTCGTTCGTGTGGAGCGGGCTTGCAATCGTACTGTTGCCGTCGCCGGGCGGCACGAGCCCTGCGTGGCTAGGCGCGGCGATGAACTATCAGACGCCGTTCATCGCCGCGCCCATCGTATGGTCGGTGCTGATCGCGATCATCGGTCATCTCCTGCTGATGCGTTCGTCGGCGGGCGTGCGCGTGCGCGGTGCGGGCGGCAATCCGCGCGCGATGCGCCGCTTCGGCTGGTCGCTCGTACGCAGCAAGGCGACTCTTTATGGCGTGGCAGGCGTGTTCGGCGTGCTGTCGGGCTTGTCACTGCTCGGCCTCACCACATCCGCCGACGCCAATCTCGCGTTGCGTTACACGCTGCTTTCCATCGCAGCCGTGATCCTCGGCGGCGGTGAGTTCGTGGGCGGCCGCGTCTCGGTGATCGGCGCGGTGCTCGGCGCGATCACGCTGACGCTCGCGGCATCATTCCTCGCATTCCTGAATATCTCGTCGGACTGGCAGGTCGGCATGCAGGGTGCGATCCTGATCGTGGTTTTGTCGTTGCGCGTGCTGCTGCAACGCGGAGAGCGCCGATGAACACCATCGCAGACAACAACGCGAGCGCGTGGTCGCGCATCAAGGCCATTCAGGCGCCGTGGGCCTGGTCGTTCGTCGGCGCGGTGCTCGTGTGGCTCGCCATCGTCGCGATCTTCGGCTTCGGCATCGCGAGCAACGTGGCGCAGACGGCGCTGACCTACGGCGTATTCATGGTGCTGGTCGGGCTCGGGCAGATGCTCGTCATCACATCGGGCGTGGGCAACATCGACTTGTCGGTGCCATCGACGATCGCGCTCGCCGGTGTCGTCGGCATGCACGTGATGGGCGGCGCGAACGGGAACATTGCGCTGGGCATTGCGGCCGCGCTCGGCGTGGGCATCGCGATCGGCCTCGCGAATTACGCGCTCATTCGCATGCTGCGCATTCCGCCGATCATCGCGACGCTGTCCTCGAGCTTCATCATTCAGTCGGTCGCCATCACGCAGGGCAGGCAGCTTCCGCCGCCGCCGCCGGGCCTGGGCGCATTCGCGACGGGCCGCTTTCTCAACGTGCCGTATATCGCGCTGGTGGCGCTGGTCCTATCGATCGCGCTCGCTGTGCTGCTGCATCGCGCGGTGTACGGGCGCAGGCTTTCGGCAATCGGACAGAACGCGCGGGCGGCGTGGCTCGCGGGCGTGGACGTGCATCGCACGCGCTGCCTCGCCTACGTGATGTCGTCGATGATCGCGTCGCTGACCGCGTTGCTGATCGCCGCCACATCGGGCGGGGCGTCGCTCGACATGGGCGTCGAATACATGCTCATTTCGATCGCCGTGGTGGTGATCGGCGGCACGCTCGTGGCCGGCGGCAAGGCGACGATCGCGGGCGTATGGGGCGCATCGATGTTCCTCTTTCTGACCAATGCCGTGCTGAACGCGGTCGGCGCCGATGCGGGCGTGCGCTCGATCGTGTATGGCGTGCTCATCATCGCGGTGACGGTGGCGGCGGGCGGCAAGGCGGCGCGCTGAATCAACGAACGGGAAAGACAACTAGAAGGACAAGGAGACATGAAAGCCCAAGACTACGAAGTGCATGATCCGCGCTTCCGGCTGCTGCTTCAGCCCAACGCGTTCCTCGAAAAGCTGACCGGCGATTGCCTGTGGGCCGAAGGTCCCGTGTATTTTCCGGCGACGGACCTGCTCATCTGGAGCGACATTCCGAACAATCGCATGTTGCGCTGGGCGCCGGGAATGGGTGTCGGCGTGTATCGCGCGCCGTCGAATTACAGCAACGGCAATACACGCGACCGCGAAGGCCGGCTCGTGAGTTGCGAGCATGGCGCGCGGCGCGTGACGCGCACCGAGCACGACGGCAGTATCACGGTGATCGCATCGCATTTCGAAGGCAAGCAGCTCAACTCGCCGAACGATGTGATCGTCGATTCCGGAGGCGCGATCTGGTTCACTGATCCGGACTACGGAATAATCAGCGACTACGAAGGATATCGTTCGGATAGCGAGATCGGGCGATGCAATGTGTATCGCGTCGCGCCGGGAGAAACGCAAGTGCGCCTCGTGTCAGACGACTTCGCGAAGCCGAACGGCCTCGCGTTCTCGCCGGACGAATCGAAGCTCTATATCGCGGATTCCGCTGCATCGCACGACGACGATGCACCGCGTCACATACGCGTCTTCGATGTCGCGAACGATGGCGCGTTGCGCAATGGCCGCGTGTTTATCGAGATGCAAAGCGGGGTGCCCGACGGCCTGCGCACCGACGAGCACGGCAACGTGTGGACGAGCGCGGAAGACGGCGTGCATTGCTATGCGCCGGATGGCGCGCTGCTCGGCAAGATACTGATTCCGGAAGTCGTCGCGAACCTGACGTTCGGCGGGCTGCGGCGCAACCGGCTGTTCATCACCGCGACATCATCGGTTTACGCGCTTCATGTGGGCGTGCGCGGCGCGGCGCGCTAATCAATAACGACAGGAGACGGAGAGTGCAGATTCTCAAGACGATTGCGGCGGCATGCGTGGCGCTGGCGAGCGCATCGGCGATGGCGCAGGTGGCGAACGGCGATACGTCGTCGATGAAGATCGCGTTGTCGAACAACTATGCGGGCAATAGCTGGCGTCAGCAGATGCTCAAGAGCTGGTCCAACGTCGCCGATGCCGCGGTGAAGCAGAAGATCGTGGCGTCCGCGCCGAGCTTCACGACCGCCGAGAGTCAGGCGACGGAACAGGTCCAGCAGATACAGAATCTCATCTTGCAGGGCTACAAGGCGATTGCCGTCGATGCCGTCTCGCCGACCGCGCTCAATGGCGTGATCAAGCAGGCGTGCGGCGCGGGCGTGACCATCGTATCTTTCGACGGCATTGCGACGGAGCCGTGCGCGTATCGCATCGCCGTGGATTTCCAGGGCATGGGGCGCATGCAGGTGGATTATCTGGCGAAGCGTCTCAATGGCAAGGGCAACCTGCTGGAGATTCGCGGGCTGGCGGGCGTGTCGGTCGATGACGAGATTCACCAGGGCATCGTCGAACAGATCAAGAAGTATCCGGGGCTGAAGATCGTCGGCTCGGTGCATGGCGACTGGACGCAGACCGTCGCGCAGAAACAGGTCGCGGGTATTTTGCCGACGCTGCCGAAGATCGATGGCGTCGTCACGCAGGGCGGCGATGGCTTCGGCGCGGCGCAGGCGATCAAGGCGGCGGGGCGGCCGACACCGATCATCATCCTCGGCAATCGTCAGGAAGAACTGGCGTGGTGGGCGGAGCAGCGCAAGAGCGGCTACGAAACGATGTCGGTGACGATTCCGCCGGGGGCTTCCTCGTTTGCGTTCTGGGTCACGCAGCAGGTGCTGGCGGGGAAGAAGGTGCCGCATGACATCCGGATGCCGGTGCTCGAGGTGAAGCCCGAGGAACTCGACGCCGTGCTGGCCAAGACGCCGACGGGGGCGTTGGCTAATAAGGAATATTCGCGGGAGGAGGTCGTCGCGGTTGTTGACGGGAAGAAGTAGGGGTTCCTTTTCCGTGGAGCTCTTGTTCGTACCGGTCTATTAGCTCGCCCCTCCCCGGGGCGGGGCACTTTTCTGGCTGTCGACCAGAGTTGGGGCTTTAGCGCCTTGTTCTGGTCGCATGCAAAGAGAGTAACCGAAGAAAGCAGCGTTTCCGGCTCGAAGCACTGATTCGTTCGGTCACTCCGCAGGCTATCGAATTAATTAGCAGCCTTGATTGATCTTCTGCGCCCGCCGAGCATCCACATCCTCAGACTCCTTGGCTCGCTAACACCACGCTGGCCTTTGGCATGTGCATTGCGGCTCCCCTTGCGTCGATCGTTCCACCGGAGCCCCCCATGCCCAAACTCCCCGCCACTCTTCTCGCCGCCACGATACTTTCCGTCTCCGCCGCCGCCCTCGCCGCTGGCAGCGCCGGGCTCGGTGGCGTCGGCGATGCCCACAAGGCCGGCGGCGTCAGCGCCGGCGAAAACACCGGCGGCAACGGAGGAACCTCCGCCGCAGCCACCGGCGCGACAGGCGGCCCCGGAGGCACCACCGGAGGCGCCGGCGGAACCGGCAACGCGGGCGGCACCGGCGCCGGCCGAGCCGCCGCCACGCCCGGCAGCGGCGCCGGAACCGCCACGCATCAGGAACAATCTACGGGTTCTACTCGAAACGGCAAATAACGCCGCGCGGCCCGCGCTCACGCATACAGAATCTTCGTGCCGTTGCCATCGAGCCATCGCACGAACTCGTCGCCGAGGCCGTCGTCGGTGACGAGGTAATCGATACGGTCCATTGCGCCGAACGCCGCGAACTCGCGCTTGCCGAACTTCTTCGAATCCGCCAGCAAATAGACGGTCTTGGCGGCGTCGATCATCGCGCGCTTCACGTGCAAATCGATGAAGTCGGGATATGAAATGCCCGATTCCATCGACACGCCGCCCGCCGCCAGAAACAGCTTGTCGACGAACATGCCCTCGAAGAACGTCGATGCCTTCTCGCCCGACACCGCAATCGTCTCCGGCTTGAAGAGGCCGCCCGTCAGCATCACGCGATTCGTCGGCTCCGCGCCGAGCAGGATCGCAATGTTCAACGCGTTCGTCACGATGCGCAGGTTCTGGCGATCCAGCAGATTCTTCGCAAGCTCCGTCGCCGTCGCGCCGCAGTCCAGAATGATCGAATCCCCGTTCTCGATCAGACTCGCCGCCTTCGCACCGATCAGCGCCTTCTCCTCGCTCGTCGGCAGCACCGGCGTCTCATAGCTGCGCCTCGCAGGCTCCGGACGCTCGGCACGCAGGCGCACGTTGCCATGCACGCGCTCGACACGCCCGAGCCGCTGCAGTTCGTCGATGTCCTTTCGAATCGTCGGCATCGAAACGCCAAACTCGCTCGACAACTCCGAGAGCTTCACGAGCTTCGCCGCCCGCACACGTTCGAAAATCTTCTCTGTTCTGGTTCGTTGATCCATTCCGCCCTTCCTGCACATGCGCTATCCCGCGCCGCCCCAAGCCGTATTCTGCCTGATCAGAAACGCCGCGGCGTTCGTTTTAGGGGTTTTCCCTCTTTCGATTCATTTGTCTTTGACTTTCGAAAGAAACTAAAAGAAACTTTGTCTCAAGCAAACGGGAAGTCTGGGAGCAGGGAATGGAAAACCCCTTCAAGCAGTCGGGCGACGCGCTGCATCGCCGGGCGCAAGAGATCCGCAAGAAAATCTGCGTCATGAACGCCGCCGCCAAAAGCGGTCACACGGGCGGCGACATGTCGGAGGCGGACATCCTCGCCGCGCTCTATTTTCACGTGCTTCGCTATGAGATCGATGCGGACAGCAGCGTGCGCTGGCACGACGAGTTCATCCTGAGCAAGGGGCACGGTGTCGGCGGCCTCTACGGTTGCTTTGCGGAACTCGGCTGGCTGAAGGACGATGAACTGCTTACCTATCTGAAGGACGATTCGCGTCTTCCGGGCCATCCCGTGCGACAGAAACTGCCGACGTGGGTGACGGTCAACACGGGCGGTCTGGGCCACGGCTTGCCGATCGCCGCCGGTCTCGCGATGGCCAAGCAGCGTCATGCCGCGCAACAGGAAGGCCCGGCCGGACGAGTGTTCGTGCTGACCGGCGACGGCGAACTCGAGGAAGGTTCCAACTGGGAAGCTGCGATGGCGGCGGCGCATTTCGAGCTGTCGAACCTCGTCGTGATCGTCGATCGCAATCGCCTGCAACTGGCGGACTTCACGCACAACATCATGGATCTCGATCCGCTCGACGAAAAATTCCGCGCTTTCGGTTTCGAGGTTCACGACGTGAACGGAAACCAGTCGGACTCCATTTGGAAACTGTTGGAAAGTCTCGACTACGCGAACCGAAAGCCGAAAGTCGTGATCGCGCATACCATCAAGGGACGCGGCGTATCGTTCATGGAGAACGTGCCGGCCTGGCATCACAAGTTCCCCGACGAAGACCAACTCAAGCAGGCGCTGAAGGAGCTCGACCATGCGTGAATTCGTTGACTTGCGGGACGGCGCGGTAAGCGCGCTCGGCCGGCTGACCGCCTCCGGGCAGGACATCATCGTGATGGTGGCGGATTCCACGTCCACCTCGAAGATTGGCCCGTTCATGAAGGACTATCCCGAGCGCGTGATCAACGTCGGCATCGCGGAGCAGAACATGGTCGGCATGGCGGCGGGTCTCGCGCTCGGCGGCCATATCGTGTTCACGGCGAACGCTGCGCCGTTTCTGGTCGGACGCGCGAACGAGCAGGTCAAGAACGACGTCTGTTATAGCGGCACCAACGTGAAGATGCTCGGCCTGAATGCGGGCGTGGCTTATGGGCCGCTCGCATCGACGCATCATGCCATCGACGACCTCTCCATCATGAGCGGCTTCGGCAACGTGCAGATCTTCGCGCCCTGCGATGAAGTCGAGGTCGTGCAGATGATCGACTACGCCGCATCCTTCGATGGCCCGGTCTACATCCGTCTCGACAACGCGAAGTTCCCGGTCGTGCACGACGCGTCGTATCGCTTCGTGCCGGGCCGCCCCGATGTGCTGATCGAAGGCTCGCGCGTCGCGGTCATCGCGATGGGTTCGGTCGTCGGCGAAGCGCTCGATGCGTGCGAATCGGTACAGAAAGACAGCGGCATATCGCCGACCCTCGTGAATCTCTCGTCGCTGCGCCCGCTCGATCATGACGCGCTCGCCGCGATCATCGAACGCCACGATGCGATCGTCACTGTCGAGGAGCATTCGCTGCATGGCGGCATCGGCGCGACGGTGGCCGTGTTGATGGCGCGGCGTCAGTTTGCGCGGCCGCTGAAGATGCTCGGCATCACCGAAGGCGAGTTCGCGAAGTACGGCACGCGCAAGGGCATCCGCCGCCATTATGGTATCGATGCAGCCGGCATCGCCGATGCGATCCGCGCGCAGTGCGCCAACTGAGCGCGCAGACAAGACACAGGATCAGGAGACACAGATGGGCATTCAGTACGACATGTCGCTGCGCCACGGCGTCGATTTCGATTTTCGTCTGGACGGCAAGGTCGCGGTCGTGACGGGCGGTCTCGGCGGCATTGCGATGGCGACGAACGCCGCGCTGATCGCGAAGGGCGCGCGCGTCGCGATTCTCTATCCGGCCTTCGAAGAGCCGCGCGTGCAGGCCGCCATCGATGAACTCGGCGCGGATAACGCAAAAGCCTTCGCTTGCGATGTCGCCAATGAAGCCGATGTCGAGCGCGCCATCCAGGCCGCGCATACGCACTTCGGCGATCTGCATCTGCTCGTGAACGCGGCGGGCTGCATCACGCTGACGCCTGCGGAAGACATCGGCTACGACGAATGGCAGCGGCAGATCAACGTCAATCTCACCGGCCCGTTTCTGTGCTCGAAGCACTTTGCGCGCGTCGTGCTGGCGAGCGGGCATGGCGGCAAGATCGTCAACATCGCATCGCAGGCGGCGACCGTCGCGATCGATCAGCATTGCGCCTATACGTCAGCGAAGGCCGGGCTCATCGGCATGACGAAAGTGCTCGCGAAAGAATGGGCCGGGCGCGGCATCACCGTGAACACCGTATCGCCGACCGTCGTGCTCACGCCGATGGGCGCGGCCGCATGGGAAGGCGAGAAGGGCGAGAACATGAAGAAGCTGATTCCCGTCGGCCGCTTCGCCTATACCGATGAAATCGCCGCCGCGATTCTGTTCCTGCTCTCGAACGGCGCGGACATGATCACCGGCGCGGACATCATGATCGATGGCGGCTATACGATCGCCTGATGTGGCATTGCTCGAACAACACAAATCAACCGGAGACAACACCATGTGGAAGAAGCTAGCAGTCGCTGCGGCGGTGGCCGTTTCGTTCGCCGCCGCCGTGCCCGGCGTCGCCAATGCGGCGGGCAAGGGCACTATCGCGATTCTCGTGAACGCGCTCGACAATCCGTACTATGCAGCCGAAGCGAAGGGCGCGGAAAGCGAAGCGAAGAAGCTCGGCTACGACACCATCGTTCTTTCGCATGGCGAAGACGTCAACAAGCAGAACGAGCTCGTCAATCTGGTGATCGGCAAGGGCGTGAAGGGCATCATTCTCGATAACGCCGATTCGAACGCGAGCGTCGCCACGGTGCGTACCGCCGTCGACAAGAAAGTGCCGGTCGTGCTGATCAATCGCGAGATTCCGAAGGACGGTATCGCGCTTGCGCAGTTGAGCCATAACAACCTGCAAGCGGGAACGGAAGTGGCGCAACGCTTCGTCGAGACCATCGGCGAGCAGGGCGAATATGTCGAGCTCACCTGCAATCTCGCGGACAAGAACTGCGTGACGCGCTCGCAGGCGTTCCATCAGGTGCTCGATCAATACCCCGACCTGAAGATGGTCGCGCGTCAGGACGCGAAGGGTGCGCTTCTGCCCGGCAAGCAGGCAATGGATTCCATCCTGCAGGAGCATTCGAAGATCAAGGGCGTCATCAGCGGCAATGGTCCGGTTGCGCTCGGCGCGATTGCATCGCTCGAATCGGCGGGACGCAAGGATGTCGTCGTGATGGGCATCGACGGCAGCAACGACGAGCGCGATTCCATCCTCGCGGGCAAGCTCAAGGCAACGGTCATGCTGCAGGCGCAAGGCATTGCGATTCACGGCGTCGACCTGCTCGACAAGTACATCACGACCGGCAAGACCGGCGAGCAGGAGCGCCAGTTGTTCCGCGGCATTCTGATCACGAAGGACAACGCGTCGAAGGTCAAGGACTTCTACTACACGAAGTAACGCGTTGCGCCGTTCGGCGGGCGCGGTCATGGCCGCGCCCGTGCAAGGCTTGTCATGTGAGGTCGTCATGGTTCATCCAATCTACGCCACCCGGCGCGCGCTCACCGTGCTCTTCGTGCTCGGTGCGGCGGGTCTCGGCGCGTGCCACGTCGTCACCGATACCGAACTCGCGGCGATACGCAGCCAGGGTCAGCACAAGGGGCCGGACGCCGGCAAGATGCTGAGCGAGCAACTCATCCCTTATGCCGACAAGAATGCGAAGCCGGCTTCGCAAGTGATCGCCGCGCTCAACTCGAACTTCGACGATGCGTGCAAGCAGTACGGCTTCCGTCAGAGCACGGCGTTCCCGTGCAATTTCTGGCTGCGCGTGCAGGGCAAGGTGACGCGCATCGATGGTTCTTCGCGTGTCGGCAAGGCTTATGTCGACGTGGCTCCCGCATCGGGCGGCGAACCTGTGCACGTCGTGTTGCAGACCGGCCCGGTCGTGGTCGGCACCGGCGTGCGCGATGGCTTCCCCGGCGTCAAGTACAGCGACTTCGATGACCAGACGCGCTTCGCCGCGTTCGGCCAGGAGCTGAACAAGCTCGTCGTGAATCGCGTGCAGTCGATGAAGCTGAAGGTCGGCGAGACGGTGGACGTCGCCGCCGTCTACAGCACATGGACCGAGCCGACAGGCGAGATTCGCGCGATACCGGTGGCCTGGAAATGAACGAAACTCCGAGCGAACCGCGCACGATGAACACGTCGAACGTGATTGAAACGCGCGCACTGTCGAAGCAGTATCCCGGCACCGCCGCGCTCGTCGACGTGAACTACAAGGTGCGTCGCGGCAAGGTCAACGTGCTGATCGGCGAGAACGGCGCGGGCAAGTCCACGTTGATGAAACTGCTCGCAGGCGCGGAGACGGCGACGTCCGGCGAGATATGGGTCGATGGCAAGATCGCGCATATCACCGATGTACGCAGCGCGGAGCATCATGGCATCGGCATCATTTTTCAGGAGCTGAATCTCTTCCCCGACATGACGGTGGCGGAGAACATCTTCGCCGGCAACGAGCTGACGAGCTCGGGCATGATCCGCGCGAAGATGGAGAACCATCAGGCGAAAGTGCTGCTGGACCGCCTGCGCATTCCGATCAGTCCGCGCACGCGCCTCGGCGATCTCTACGTCGGCCAGCAGCAGCTGGTCGAGATCGCGAAGGCGCTGTCGAAGCACATCAAGGTGCTGATCATGGACGAGCCGACGTCCGCGCTGTCGAAGACCGAAGTCGAGATTCTCTTCAAGATCATCGGGCAGCTGAAGGAAGAAGGCGTGACGGTGATCTACATCTCGCATCGTCTCGAAGAGATCATGGCGATCGGCGATTGCATCACCGTTCTGCGCAACGGGCGTCTCGTCGCCGAAGACGATATCCCCAACATCGACATTCCGTGGATCATCGAGGCGATGGTCGGTTCGTCGAAAAAGCGCTTCGCATTCGAGCAGCACGCCATCGGCGATGAAGTGCTCAACGTGAAAGACCTCGCGCTCAAGCGTTCGAACGGCATCTACGCGGTCGATCACGTTTCGTTCTCCGTGAAGGCGGGCGAAGTCATCGGCATATACGGACTCATGGGCGCGGGCCGCACGGAGTTGCTCGAATCGCTGCTGGGCGCGCAGCCGCTCGCGCTCGGCGAGATCGAGCTGGCGGGCAAGGCGATCGAAGACCTGCCCATTCCGAAGCGCATCGAAGCCGGCATCGCGCTCGTGCCGGAAGACCGGCAGAAGCAGGGCATGGTGCAACTGATGACCATCCTCGAGAACATGACCTTGTCGAGCCTCGGCAAGTTCACGCGCCGCTTCGTCGGGTCGCTCGCGCGCGACAGGCAAGTGGAAGCCGCGAACGATATCGTCAAGCGGCTCGCGATCAAGGCGGCATCCGTCGATGCGCCCATCACGTCGCTCTCGGGCGGCAACATGCAGAAGGTGGTGATCGGCAAGGCGCTGCTCACGAAGCCGAAGGTGCTGCTGATGGACGAACCCACGCGCGGCATCGATGTCGGCGCGAAAGAGGACGTCTACAAGACGATCAGCCTGCTCGCGCAATCGGGCATCGCCGTGATCTATGCGACGTCCGAGCTCGACGAAGCAATGGCCGTCTCCAATCGCGTCTTCGTGATGGCGAGCGGCAAGCTCACCGCCGACATCAGGCGCGATGAATTCGACAGCGAGCGGATCGTGCGGGCATCGACGCCCGCGACCGCCGTGGTCTGAGAGAAGCAAACCGAGATCGATACCATGAACACTCCCAACAGTAGCAACCCGCCGGTGCATCCGGTGCATGCGAAGCATAGCCGGCATGGCGCGTATGTCGCGTCGCGGATCGCGGTCAACCTGCTCAAGCTGCGGATCTTCATCGCACTGTTTGCGATCATCATCGTGTTCTCGCTGGCCACGGAGAACTTTCTCTCGACGAGCAACATGCTCATCATGGCGAAGCACGTGACCGTCGTCGCGATTCTTTCCATCGGCATGACGCTCGTGATACTGACGGGGGGAATCGACTTGTCGGTGGGGTCGATCGTCGGCATAAGCGGGATGGCAGCGGGGTATCTGCTGCTCGAAGGCGTGAAGATCGGGCATCACATCGTGTTCTTCAGTCCGTTCGGCGTGACGATCATTGCGTGCGTGCTCGGCGCGCTCATCGGCGCGGTGAACGGCTATCTCATCACGATGCTGAACGTCGCACCGTTCATCGCGACGCTCGGCATGCTGTATGTCGTGCGCGGCGCGGCGCTGCTCGTCAACAACGGCAGCACGTTTGCGGACCTCGAAGGCAATCCGGCGCTCGGCAACACGGGCTTCGAATTCATCGGCAACGGCACGATACTCGGTCTCTCGATGCCCGTCTGGATCATGCTCGTGCTCGCGGTCGTGACCATCTTCATCGCGCGCAAGACGCCGCTCGGGCGCCGCATCTATGCAATCGGCGGCAACGAACAGGCCGCGCGTTTCTCGGGCATTCGCACGAATCGCGTGAAGCTCTTCGTCTATATGTTCTCCGGCTTCTGCGCGGCGCTCGTCGGCCTCGTCATCACGGCGCAGTTGCAGACGGCTCACCCGCTGACCGGACAGACCTACGAACTCAACGCAATCGCGGCGGTCGTGCTGGGCGGCACCGCGTTGATGGGCGGACGCGGCACCGTGTTCGGCTCGGTCGTCGGCGCGTGCGTGATCAGCATTCTCGGCGACGGCATGGTGATGTGCGGCATCAGCGACTTCTGGCAGATGGTCATCAAGGGACTCGTGATCATCTTCGCGGTGGTCATCGACCAGTTGCAGCAGCGCCTGCAGTCGCGCATGGTTTCGCTCACCGCGTGATGCGCGTCAATACGAGGGTCATCACATGAAAACCATTCTGGCGATCGATCAGGGCACGAGCGGCACGAAGGCATTGCTGTTCGATAGCGAAGGCCAGGTGCATGCGCGCGGCTTTGCGCCGGTGACGTGCACGCATCCCCGAACGGGCTTCGTCGAACAGGATGCCGATGCGCTCTACGAGTCGGTGTTGCGCGCGGTGGCCGAGTGTATCGGCAAGTTCGAAGGACCGCGCGACGAGATAGCAGGCGTGGGCATCTCGAATCAGCGCGAAACGGTCGTGCTGTGGAACGAGCAGGGCGAGCCGATCGTGCCGGCGGTGTCGTGGCAATGCCAGCGATCGCTCGGCATTTGCGAGCGCATGAAGGCGGACGGACTCGGACCGGTCATCGCGCAGAAGACAGGCTTGCTGATCGACCCGTATTTTTCAGGGTCGAAACTCGTCTGGCTCAATGAGAACGACGAGCGCGTGCGCCATGCGATCGCCGCAGGCGATGCGTACTTCGGCACGGTCGATAGCTGGCTGCTGTATCGGCTGACGAAGGGCCATGCCTACCGGACCGACTATACGAACGCGTCGCGCACGATGCTGTTCAATCTCGCAACGCTGCAATGGGACCGCGAACTGGTCGATAGCTTTGGCCTGCAAGGCTTGCGTCTGCCGGAGCCGATGCCGTCCGCGTCCGACTTCGGTGCGACCGACTTCGACGGCCTGCTCGAACGCGCGATACCGGTGCTATCGATGATCGGCGATTCACATGCGGCGGCCGTCGGCGAAGGATGCCTGCATCCGGGCGTGGCGAAAGCGACGATGGGCACCGGCTCGTCGATCATGATGAACGTCGGGGCGCATCCGCAGGAACCGGCGCATGGCCTCGTCTCGACACTGTGCTTCGCAAGCGACGAGCGCGTGGATTATGCGCTGGAAGGCATCGTGATCAGCGCGGGTTCGACGCCCGCGTTCCTCAAGGACAAGCTGCGTCTTTTCGATGATTTCGCCGAAGCGGAGCAGGCCTTCATCGACTACGACAACGGGGGCGTGTTCGTGCTGCCCGCGTTTTCCGGCATCGGCTGTCCGCACTGGAAGTATCCGGGCGGCGCGCAGATCGTCGGGCTCGATTTTTCGAAGTCGTGGCAGCACGTCGCGCGCGCGGCGTATGAATCCATCGTCTATCAGATCAAGGACGTCATCACCGTGATGGAGCAGGCGGCCAACGTGCGGCTGCGCGAACTGTATCTCGATGGCGGCCTGGTGCAGCGTCCGTTCCTGCTGCAGTACCTGTCGGATACGCTCGATCGCCCGGTCAGCACGCTCGCGCTGAGCGAGATATCGGCGGCGGGTGCGGCTGCGCTTGCGGCATGGAAGGGCGGATTGATCGCATCGCTCGAAACGTATCAAAGCAAGCGCGTGATTGCGCGGCGTGTGGAACCGGGCAGCGGCGTCGATGCGGCGGCTGCGAATCATGCGCAATGGCTGCGCTGGATCGAACGTCTGTAAATTCGTCTTCAGGAGAGGGCAACGTGGCTTACGAAGCAAAGCGGTTCGAGAACAAGGTGGCCGTCGTGACGGGCGGCAGTCGCGGCATCGGTCTGGCGATCGCGGAACGCTTCGCGCAGGAAGGCGCGAAGGTTTGCGTGACCGCGAACGAGAAGAGCGTGCACGATGCGGCCTCGCATCTGCGCGATGCGGGCTTCGATGCGCTCGCGGTCGAGATGGACGTGACCGACAAGAGCCAGGTCGTCGCGCTGTATGAAGAAGTCGCGGCCAAGCTCGGCGAAGTGGATGTGTCGGTGCAGAACGCGGGCGTCATCACGATTGCGAAGCTGCCCGATCTCACGGAAAGCGAGTGGGACAAGGTCATGGCCGTGAATACCAAAGGCGTGTTCCTGTGCTGTCAGGAAGCGGCGACGCGCATGTTGCGCGCTGGCAAGGGCGGCCGTTTGATCAACAC
Source organism: Caballeronia sp. LZ016 (assembly GCF_031450805.1). Taxonomy (NCBI): domain Bacteria; kingdom Pseudomonadati; phylum Pseudomonadota; class Betaproteobacteria; order Burkholderiales; family Burkholderiaceae; genus Caballeronia; species Caballeronia sp. LZ016. The sequence goes on along the minus strand of NZ_JARTVY010000005.1, from coordinate 454,304 downwards.
GGCATCGGGACAGGCGCGGCAGGGTTTCGTCTACACGCCGCACTATGCGGCGAGCAAGTTCGGAGTGTTGGGAATCACGCAGAGTCTTGCAAAGGAGCTTGCGCCGACGGGCATCACCGTGAATGCGTTTTGTCCGGGCATCATCACGACGGACATGTGGTCATATAACGATGAGGCCTGGGGCAAGTTGCTCGGCGACTACAAGCCGGGTGAACTGATGGCGGAGTGGGTGGCTAACATTCCGATGAAGCGTGCGGGGAATGGAGGCGATGTCGCGGGGTTGGTGACGTTCCTTGCATCGGAGGACGCCGGATATATCACGGGGCAGACGGTGAACGTGGATGGTGGCATGTTCATGTCATGACAGACGAGCGTTCCGATGGCTTTGACGAGCCGAGGGGCTCGCTTGGGGCGCGGAAGGTCATTCAAGGCTGCTAAGTAATCCGAGTGCCACCGATGTTCTACGGAGTGAGCACATGAGTCAGTGCATCGTGCGGTTCGAGAATAGCTGCTTTCCTTGCATGGGACCAGAGTGATGGCGCTCAAGCGCCAACTCTGGTCGACAGCCGAGAAAGTCGCCCCGCCCCGGGGAGGGGCGAGCTAATAAACCGACGCGAATATACGAACCGTCAAGCAACCGGCAATGCGCTCAACTTGCCGACAGTATCGGCACAAGCATGCGCCGCCTCCCGCCCTTTCACGAGAAAGTGCTCGCGAAAGAACCCGACGTGCTCCTCACCGTGATGGAAGTGATGCGGCGTCAAAACCGCCGAAAACACCGGCGTTCCGGTGTCCAACTGCACCTGCATCAAGCCATTGATGACAGCCTGCGCGACGAACTCGTGCCGATAGATGCCGCCATCGACGACCAGCCCCGCCGCGACAATCCCCGCATACTGATCGCTCGACGCAAGCCGCTTCGCATGCAGCGGAATCTCGAATGCGCCGGCGACTTCGAAGAGATCGATATCGTCCCTCGTGTAGCCGTATTGCTGCATGGCTTCGAGAAAAGACGTCTTGCATTGATCGACGATATCGCGATGCCAGCAAGCCTGGACGAACGCAATGCGAGGACGGTTGGAACGGGTAGCGGATACCGCTTGTGATTCGATGATATTGGGTGCGTTCATGGACTTCAGCCTGTTTTGTGTGAACAGGGCGAAGGACAACCGCGCCCTTGCACGCTGAAAAGCGCGCACGTCGGGCGTGAAAATGCTGGCTGTCCTGTTCTCTTTCATCCGGACTATACCGTCGGCCCCGGAATCCAACCGGGTCTGCTGACCTCGTTCGATGCAACTTGCCTGCGCACCGATGAGCGCTCGCGGGCTACGTCGCGTGACTGAACATCACGACGATTACCGCCGGTGGGGAATCACACCCCGCCCCGAGAACGTGTCCTCCGTGGTGTCGAAGAACGAAGGTACGGTATCACGAAACATGCGGCGTTCGCATAAACACCGCTTCGTTATGCGGGTTTCCGGCGATTTCAGCATTGGTCCATTCGACGCTGCTCGGCCGGAACGATGATCGCCTTCTCGAAGCAGCGCGCATCGGGTTGATGAACGTAGATGCCGTACGGGCTCGTCGCCTGAAAGCCGTTGCGCTCATAGAACGCGATCGCCTTCCGGTTGACGGCCCGCGTTTCGAGCAGAAACTTGTGATAGCCGACCGCAGCCGCTTCGGCTTCGAGTTGCGCGAGGAGCGCGGTGCCTACGCCGCATGTGTCCGGACGGCTGTAGAGTCGCTTGACTTCGGCGACACCGTAATCGAAGCGACGGAATGCGCCGCAACCTAGCGCGATCCCTTGTTCGTTTCGCGCGACGAGGAACGCGCCTCGCGCGGAGCAGACGTCCTGCAGACAGAAGCGCGATTGGCCGCTATCGCCAGAGAAGACGGCGAGCATGGCGCTGAGTTCATCGAGAAGCGCCTGTGCGTCCTTCGACCACGGGTCTTCGCGTTGGACAAGGATGATGGTTCCTGATGGCGTCACGGCGTTCGCTCCCTATCTGCGGTGTTATGAGTAGCTCGACTGAAGTCGAGCAAACCGCAGACCAGCGGACACACGCGGCGTCGAACGTGCGTTCGTTATAAAGGCGGGCTACGCCGTGTACCTTTGCGAGGCGGGTGTCGGCAGCTGTTCGCCTTCGATAAACGCGGTGGCCGAATAGACGGCGAACTTGAACGCGCTCTCCTCGTTGGCGAACACGCCCAGATCGCCAAGCGATGTCAGGTGGCCATCTTCTTCGAGAATCGAGGCCTTGGCCATGAATGCAGTCCCCACGCGGGAGACGAAGGGCTCGAAGGCCGCGCCTCGGTGATAGATGATCATGTTGTCCCTCCCAATCGTTGGCGGCGCGGCCCATACCGGCGCAATCTGCAGGGTTCGTTAGGCCGCATTCTATGAATGGTCCGAAAGCCCGTGGGATGTCCGTATTCCGTGACTTGCGGACGCGGTGTGCAGGTTTCGAAGAGTCACTTATGCCCGCAACTAACTGTCCCTCGCAATAGCGCCTTCCGATCAGGCGCACGAAATACAGAAGAGACTCAGTAGAGAAGCTCTGGCTTGCAGAAATCACCGGTGCAACGGATCAATTAACGCTCAAGCTGATTTGCTTACGTCAAAGCATTCGTTTGCGGAGTGCGAGCCGGTCACTAGCATGGTGCTTCGAGGGCGATGTCGTCCGCGATCGTATTCATGCAAGGAAACGCCTCATGCGATACAAGGGATATGACGTTGCACCATCCGCGCACGCGCTGCCGAGCGGCTTGTACGCGGCCAACCTGATCATCGAGAACAGTACGTCGGCGCGCGGCGCATCCTTCACATTCGATGCGCTCGATTACTTCTTCGAGGCCGACCACGCAATCGCGTATGCAGCGCGCTGGGCGCGTCTATGGATCGACCAGCGCAGTCACTCCGCGCGCCGCGATTCGTGACGCGGCGCGCGCTGCACGGCGTTCACGCGAGGCCGGGCGGCGCGGCTCTCGCGACATCGACATGCTTGGGCAACAAGCCGAGGTCCAGGAACGTATCGGCAATCTGCTGTTGTTCGCCGATGATCTCTCTCGTGATCGCCTCCGTGCCGAACACCTGGCGGCTGACCGCAAGATCGACGACGAGCTTCGGCAGACCCCAAAGCCGCGCGAGTTCGCCCGAAAGCGCGTCGGGATTCTGCTTGCCCCATTGATCGACCGCCCTGATCTCCTCGATGACGACGCGAATCACATCGGGATTCTTCGCCACGTAGTTCTGCGACGAGAAGTAGTACGCGCGATTGCCGACGACGCCGCTCGCATCCGCAATGATGCGTGCATTCAGCGTCTTTTGCGCGGCGGCGAGGAACGGGTCCCAGATGACCCAAGCATCGATCGATCCGCGCTCGAAGGCGGCGCGCGCATCGGCAGGGGGCAGGAAGGCCAGCTCGATGTCCTTGTATTGCAGGCCGTGCTGGCGCAGCAGCTTGACGAGAAAGTAGTGCACGTTGCTGCCTTTGTTCAATGCCACGCGCTTGCCCTTCAAGTCCGCGACCGTCTGAACCGACGATTGGGCCGGAACGAGCACGGCCTCGGACTTGGGCCGCGTCGGCGTGGCCGCGACGTAGGTGAGCGGTGCGCCGGCAGCTTGCGCGAAGATCGGCGGTGCTTCGCCTACGTCGCCGAAGTCGATGGAGCCCACGTTGAGCGCCTCGAGTTGTACGGGGCCGGCGGAGAACTCAGTCCAGCTCACCGATACGCCAAGCGGGGCAAGCCGCTTTTCAAGCGTTCCGCGTCCTTTCAGCAGATTCAGATAGCCCTTCTGGTTCCCGACTCTCAGTACGCGCGACTGGCCTTGGCCGGCTTGCTGCGCGAAAGAAGCGGGAACGGCCGCGAACGTCGCGGCGGCCATCGCAGTGCGGGCGGAGAGAGATAAGAACGCGCGACGGTCGGTGGTTTTCTTGGCTTCTGACATGAGGAAATCGGCGCTTTGGCAATTGAAAGATTTCAGATGCTAAAGCGCCCGGACCTGCGGGCAAACGTAGGAATATGCATAACGCTATTGTGCGTGGCGTCATATGCATTTCGTTTGCGCCGCTTTGTCGCCCGTAGTGTCAGCGGACTCGGGTGCGATTGAGCAGGATCAGGGATACGTCCGCATCACCGCTTGCTCAGGCTCTAGCTGATCGGTGCTGGCCTCCCAGACCTCGCTGCGCTTCTGACTCACTTCCAGCGCCCTCAGCGCATTGTCCCAGCTGAAGCGCGCCGCATCCTTCAGCGCGGCGGCATGAAGGCTTTCCCAGGCTTCGCGAGTGCTGGCGCGTTCAATCTGTTCGATGAAATCGTCAGCCGTGTAGTAGATCGAACTATCATCGAGCGCCGCATCTCTTCGCCAGGCCGGCGTAAGCACAGGTACGCCGTAAGAGATGTACTCGAGATGCTTGGACGAGAAGCTATGCTGCCGCAGTTCGTCGTCACTGATGGTGACAAGACCGAACTGATAGTCCGCGATCACATCGATGGATGGCGCATATCCCTTGTAATTGATGCCGAGCGACGCGTCGGGCTCGGGGCCGCCATACACGTCGAGCTTCGGGTATAGCTTGCATAGCCGCGACAGCAGCGGGAGATTGACCCAATAGCCGCCGAGATAGCCCAGGAATATGATGCGCGGCTGCTCGCTATACCGGGCCAGCTTCGTTTTCTCATGCGTGCCGTAGGTGATCGGCAGAAAGTTGCTGCCGTCGTATTTCTTCTGCCGGACATAGTCGGCGTAGGTGTGCCAATGAAAAGAAAGATAATCGGCGGCGGTATAAGACGCCACTTCCACATCGCGCAGCTTCTCGTATCCGGCCGGCGTCAGTTCGCCGCCGAAGAGCATCTCTTCCGCGAAAGGGGATGGCAGGTCGAGGATCTGCACATCGGCGACACGCTTGCCGAGCGTCACCGTCTGATCCATGTTGCTTTCGCAAATGAGCAGATTGAAATGGCCTCTTGCGCGGAGCGTCTTCCCCAACACTTTGCCGCGCAACATCATGATGCGCCAGAGTAGACCCGATGTTGCGGACAGGCACGCGGAACCGCCCATCTTCACCGCGACAGCGAGCAACGCTTCGTGCAGATACAACTGGAGCTTCAAGGGATGCAAAGCAGGAAGAAGCCGACGCACGCCTGTCTTCGCAAGACGCGATAGCTTGCCGGAATCGAAGCGGAGCACGGAGGAGAAACCGTTACGCTTGAGGTAGGCTTCGAGCTCCTTCGGCTTGATGCCGTTAGCGAAAGCATCCTGCGAACAGATGATGACCGCGCGTTTTTCTTGTGTCATGGAAATATCCTTCATTCGCTATCGACGTGACGCAAACGAACTGCCATGAAGCGCGTCAGCCAGCCAGATCGGCCCGGATCATCACGCAATCCGTCTCGACCAGCCTCGGAAAGTGGCCGGCGTTGTTCGGTACGAACGCGCTGAGCAGAAAGCCGCATCGCTCGTATTCGGTCAATGCATCGCGGAAATCGACGGAGTCCGTATAAAGCTTGTTGATGGCGAGTTCGCTCTGAAGTCCGACGAAGCTGCGCATGACATCGGGCGATGCCTTGACTATCTTGACGTCGAACCCTTGCGTGTCCATCTTGAGGAATGGACGCTCGAAGCCATGTTCGTGTCTCAGCCGCCGATATACGGTTTCCAGGCGCTCGGTTCTGACCGTGACGACATGAGAAACGGAGTTCATCTCTTCAAATAGCGAGACTTCGTCGTGCCTCGGGGCGCTCAGCGAACTGAATTGACTCGACCGCATGACGTTGAACTGCGCCTCTCCTTCTGTTTCGGAGATCGCCAGTTCGACTACCTCCCACTTGTCGTCTCCCTTTGCATGCTCGCGCGCGATGGCCGCGTCCTCAGGATTGGGCTCGAAGGAGAAAATCAGGCCGCCGTAACCGACCTTACGGCGGAGCATCGTCGCATACTGCCCCTGGTTTGCGCCGATGTCGAACACGCAGTCCACATTCAGGTAGGCGAACAGCTTTTCGAGGTGAGTCGTCTCCCAATGCTGATAGAGATTTCTTCTGTCGATCAATGCCAGGTTCCTGACATACGAGAGCGCTCGCAAGGGATCGGATAAAGCCCGCTGAACAGCATCGGCATGCATGAAAACCGTACCTCGCGTTAGTAAGGACAACCGGATGACGCTGCATTACGCGGTAGCATAATCGCGATCGGGATTAACCGCATCAGAAATCATTCAGCTTGTCACTTCGAACGCTCGTTCGCACGCGTGTCATGCGCCACCGCTTTTCGAATAATCCCCCCGTCGGATTCGATTCATGAAACGACGCACTCTGCGCCGTTACCCGAAGATGTATGGAAATAAGGACTACCGCCGATAGACGCGAGAGATCGCTGTCGTGCCGAGCGGCGCGATGTGCCCCGACATGGCCGTGATTGGCGGGGACAGTCCGGCATCTGGTGGCCCGGATGGCGAATCACGATGCGCCCGCGCCGCGATTCGACACACAGCGGCTGACGAAGGTGCGGTCACGATCGTCAGCATACGGAAACGCTCAGACCGATACGCCCGCCGACTCCAGCACGAAACGCAGCCCGAAGAAGCATAACGACGAGCACAGCGGCAGCGCAAGCAGCGCGGAGCCGTAGCGAAGGCGAATCATGCAAGCCGACCACCACAGGTGCAGTGCATAGTCAGGGAATGCGGAAAACCCGCGTCTGATGGTGTTCACGATCGCTCCACGACAATTTCGAGGTATTCGCTCGGCAGCACGAGCGTGGCGTCGCCCGAGCGGTTACGGCTCTCGATCAGCATCGTCAGGTCGCGGATGAACGCCTCCTGCCGCTCGCCTTCGAGTGCGGCGAACGCCTTGTTCATCGGCCCGTAGTAAGTGCGGAAAACGTCCATGAAATGCGCGGGCGACCTGTAGCGGAACGTGAAGTCGCGGCTCGTCGTATGGATGCTGCGCGCACGGCCATCGAAGAGTTCTTCCAGCCGCGCCCGCGTGCCCCATAGCGCCGGCGATTTCATTCCCGGGGCTGGCGGAATGTACTGGCCGATCGTCTTGAAGACCTGACCGATGAAACTCTCCGGTGTCCAGTTCGCGAGGCCGATCTTGCCGCCCGGCTTGCACACGCGCGCAAGTTCGTGGGCCGCGCGCTGCTGATCCGGCGTGAACATGACGCCGAAGGTCGACATCACCACATCGAACGATGCATCCGCGAAGGGCAGCGCTTCCGCGTCCGCTTCCTGGAACTGCACGCTGAGACCTTCGGCAGCGGCGCGTGCGCGGCCGGCTTCGAGCAACGAGGGCACGTAGTCGGTCGAGGTCACATCGCACCAGCGTCGCGCGGCGGCGAGCGTCGCGTTGCCGTTGCCCGCTGCGACATCGAGCACGCGGCTGCCGGCGCGCACGTCGAGCGCTTCGCAAAGGCTTTCTCCAACGATCTGTAGCGTCGTGCCCACGACGGCATAGTTGCCCGTCGACCAGGCGGCTTGCTGGCGGACCTTGACGGCGGCGAGATCGATGGCGGGCGAGAGAGCGGATTCGACAGCGGACATAACAGGCTCCTGATAGGCGGACAGTACGCGAACGGCATGAATGCGCGATGCATCCGTGTTGCACGTTCGATCGGCGCCGCGACACTGCGATACGAATGGGCCCGCGCGGCAATCGGGCACATCGCAATCGAAACTATGAATCGCGGTACGCGATGCGCATATCGTCCATGAGACGTGCGGCTTCCTCGCATCGCGCGTCGCCGAGGATGGACGCATGAACGTCGACGAGACCGAGCCTCGGATGCTCGGTGAACAGATAGCCGCCGCACGACCTGCACCAGTGACGCGAGTCGCGCGGACTCGTTCTGTAAGCGCCGATGTCATCGATGCCGCGCGTGACGTGCAACGCGTTACGCGTCCAGAGCACGAATGCGTCGAGGGGCACGATACGTCCTTGATAGCCGACGCCCGCGGGTTCGCCGTTCAGCGTGAAGCGCACGCCGCCGCAGATGCATCGAGCGCGATAGACGTCGGGATGATTCACATCGGCCTCCGGTGGTGGCGTGCTTCAGAGTTCGTTGTTGCGGGTTCGTGTGAGTGCTAGTATCGGCACGCAAGCCGAATCAATGAATGACTGCGCGTCCAGAAGTTTTGTGAAGGACGCCAGATTTGACGAGCGAGCATCATGGATGCGCTATCGAACGTTCTTCGTCTCGTGCGGCTCAGCGGGGCGGTTTATCTAAACGGCGACTTCACAGCGCCGTGGTGCGTGGTCGGCCAGGCTTCACAGGAATTGAGCGCGACGTTCCTGCCTCGCGCCGAGCGCATCGTCTCGTATCACCTCGTCACGGAAGGAACCTGCTGGGCTTCTCTCGTCGATGATCCCTCATCCGCAATCCGCGTCGATGCCGGCGAATTGCTCGTCGTGCCGCAAGGTGAGCCGCATCTGATGGGCAGTTCGCTTTCGATCACGCCTGCGCGTTCGGAAGAGATGATGGCGCACTATCTCAAGACCACGCCCGGCGAAGTGATGAAGCTGACGTATGGCGGCGGCGGCGAGCCGCGCACGCGGGTGATATGCGGCTTTCTTGCGAGTGACGACACGTTGACGAACCCGGTGTTATCGGTCTTGCCGCGTCTGTTCAAGGTAGATATGCGAAATGATCCGCGCTCGGCGTGGCTGGAATCGTCGTTGAGCCTGGCGACGGTCGAGGCGGCCGAATGGCGCGTGGGCAGTGCGATCGTGCTTGCGCGTCTGTCGGAGTTGCTGTTCGTCGAGGCGGTGCGGCGTTGCATCGATGCGTTGCCGGCGGATCGCAAGGGCTGGCTCGCGGGCGTCGGCGATCGCTTCGTGGGCCGTGCGCTTGCGATGCTGCACGCCCGGCCGGAGCATGGCTGGACCGTCGATGAGCTGGCGCGCAAGGCGGGCCTGTCGCGGTCGGCGCTCGCTCAGCGGTTCACGCAATTGCTCGGGCAACCGCCGATGCAGTATCTTGCGCGCTGGCGGTTGCAGATTGCAGCGCAGGAATTGCGTAACGGCACGCGGTCGATCGCCGGGATTGCCGAGCATGTGGGCTATGAGTCCGAGGCCGCGTTCAATCGCGCGTTCAAGCGGGAGTTCGGGATGCCGCCGGCGGGGTGGCGGCGGAATTCGAAAGCGTTGAGCGAAGGTCCGGTTGCGTCGGACGGCGCCGCGGTCGAGCTTTCTCTGCCACAGACGTTGCGCCAGCGATCGTCTGACGAAGTTGTTCGGGGCTAGACTCTATTTCCCTCGTCCTGGGCGGGGCGCCTGCAAGCCGGCACGAACAATCCGGCACGCGGCGTGCTAAGCAAAAGACTCCCAAAGAGAGCCTCCCATGACCACCGCCCCCACCGCGCCGGCGCTCGACACGACAGCGCCAGAACCGCAGCACGTCCGCTGCACCCTGACGATCAACACCCAAGAACGAGTATTCGACATTGAACCCTGGACGACATTGCTCGACCTGCTGCGCGAGCATTGCCAGTTGACGGGAACGAAGAAAGGCTGCGATCACGGCCAATGCGGCGCGTGCACCGCGCTGGTCGACGGCCAGCGCATCAACACGTGCCTCGCGCTGGCCGCGTCCTACGATGGCTCGTCGATCACGACGATTGAAGGCCTCGCAAGCGCCGACGAGCTGCACCCCATGCAGCAGGCATTCATCGACCACGACGCCTTCCAGTGCGGCTACTGCACGCCAGGCCAGATATGCTCGGCCGTCGGCATGCTCGCCGAAGGCCACGCACACGACGTCGCCGACATTCGCGAGGCGATGAGCGGCAACGTATGCCGCTGCGGCGCCTATCCCAACATCGTGCAAGCAATCGTCGAAGTCTCGCGTTCGCGTGATCGTTCGCATGAAAAGAAGGACCGGTCATGAACCGATTCTCCTACACACGCGCGGATGACATTGCTTCCGCGCTGAACGCCCACAACGCACCGGCCGCCGCCTTCCTCGCCGGCGGTACGAATCTCGTCGACCTCATCAAGGAAGGCGTTGCGCGCCCGGATAGACTAGTCGATATCCGCCGTCTGCCGATGAAAGCCATCGAAGCAGCCGATAACGGCGGCATGCGTATCGGCGCGCTCGCCACGAACAGCGCCGTGGCCTACGACGAACGCATCCAGTCGCGCTACCCGTTGCTCTCGAAGGCGCTTCTCGCCGGCGCGTCCGCGCAGATTCGCAATGTCGCGACCGTCGGCGGAAACATGCTTCAACGCACGCGCTGTCATTATTTCTATGACACCGCGACGCCCTGCAACAAGCGCGAGCCGGGCGCCGGCTGCGGCGCGATGAACGGCGTCAATCGCATTCACGCGATCCTCGGCGCGAGCGAACACTGCATCGCCGTGCATCCGTCCGATATGTGCGTCGCGCTCGCGGCACTGGATGCTTCCGTCCTCGTGACGAGCGATAGCGGCGATCGCACGATTGCATTCGACGAATTTCACCGGCTGCCCGGCGATACGCCGCAGAAAGACACGAACCTCCGCGACGATGAAATGATCCTCGCCGTTGACTTGCCCGCCGAAGGATTCGCCGATCATCACGCTTACGTGAAAGTGCGCGACAGGGCATCGTATGCGTTCGCGCTCGTTGCCGTGGCGCTTGGCCTCAAGCTCGATGGCGACCGCATCGACGATGTGCGATGCGCGCTCGGCGGCGTCGCGCATAAGCCGTGGCGTAACCGCGATGCCGAAGCCGCCCTGCGCGGCAAGACGCTTACGCGTGCGGCGGTGCGTGACTTTGCGAGCGCGATGGTAAGCGACGCACGCGGCCGGCCCTGCAACGCATTCAAGATCGAACTGACGACGCGCGCGATCGTGCGCGCCTTCGAACACGCATCGGGAAACAAGCTGGCCGCAAGCGAGGACGATCCGACATGAACTCCACGACCGCACTGGAACGCATCGCGGCGCAGGCCGCGCAATCGAGCGGCAAGCCGGTCAATCGCGTCGACGGCAGAAAGAAGGTGATGGGCGAAGCTCGCTATGCAGGCGAGTTTTTCGCGGATGGCATGACCTATGGCTTCGCGCTACCGAGCCGCATCGCGACCGGACGCATCGTATCGATCGAGGCTGCACGCGCGCTCGAACTGCCCGGCGTGCTCATGGTGCTCACTCACGAGAACCGCCCGAACATGCCGCTTCACGACGATGCCTACAAGGACCAGTCCGCTCCCGGCGGCATGCCGTTTCGTCCGCTGTGGGACGATCGCATCTGGTATAGCGGGCAGCCTGTTGCGCTCGTCATCGCAGAGAGCCATGAGCTCGCGCGTCATGCTGCATCGCTCATCGACGTGACTTACGAACGCACCGATCACCGCACGGATTTCCGCGAGGCCGAGGCGGATGCCTATCCGCCGTCGACAGAAAAGGGCGGGTTCGAGCCGCCGCCCGCGCCACGCGGCGATGCGGACGCTGCGCTCATGGCCGCGCCGGTCAGCATCGATCAACGTTACTCGACGCCCGCCGAATATCACAACCCGATCGAATTGCACGGCTGCACGGTGATTCCGGAGCCGTCGGGCAAGTTCACGGTCTACGAAAAGACGCAGGGCGTGCTCAACACGAAGCAGTATCTGATGAAAGTGTTCGGCTTTGCCGACGACGAGCTCGAAGTGATCTCGCCGTTCGTCGGCGGTGCGTTCGGTTCGGGGCTGCGTCCGCAGTATCACCTGCCGCTCGCGGTGATGGCCGCGCGCGATCTCAAGCGCCCCGTGCGCGTCGTGCTGACGCGCCAGCAGATGTTCACGTTCGCGCATCGGCCGATGAGCCTGCAACGCGTCGCGCTGGCGGCAAACAAGGACGGCAAGCTGCAGGCGGTGATCCACGAGGCGGTATCGGAGACATCGCAATACGAGGACTATTGCGACGTGATGGTGAACTGGGCCGGTCAGCTCTATGCATGCGATAACGTCAGGCTCGATTACAAGGTCAGCAAGCTCGATGTGCCGACGCCCGCCGACATGCGAGCGCCGGGCGCGGCTCAAGCCCTGTTTCCGCTCGAAATGGCGATGGACGAACTGGCGGAATCGCTCGCTATCGACCCATTGAAGCTGCGCCTCATCAACTACGCCGAACGCGATGGCAACAAGAATCTGCCGTTCTCGAGCAAGGCGCTGCGCGAATGTTTCGAAGAAGGGGCCGCACGATTCGGCTGGGAGAATCGTCCGCTTGCACCGCGTTCCATGCGTGAGGATAACGAACTAATAGGATGGGGCGTTGCGACCGGCATATGGGACGCGATGCAGAACGAGGCATCCGCGCGTGCGGAGATAACGGCGGATGGCCGCGTGATCGTCGGCAGCGCGACGGCCGATATCGGCACCGGCACGTACACGGCGATGAGCCAGCTCGCTGCCGATGCGGTCGGCGTGCCGCTCGAGGCAGTCGACTTTCGCCTGGGCGATAGCCGTCTGTCGAAAGCGCCGCTGGAAGGCGGGTCGTGGACGGTATCGTCGGTGGGCAGCGCGGTGCATGCCGCCGGCGTGCGCCTGTGCGGCAAGGTCGTCGCGCTCGCACGCGAACACGGCGGTGCGGCATTCGCCAGCGCGCTTCCCGAAGCGGTGCGGATAGACGGCGATCATGTGGCGTGCGGCGATGGCGCTGAAGAACGTCTCCCGTTAGGGGAGCTGATGAAACGCGCTGGGCTGGACACCATCGATGCTCAGGTGACAGTGACGCCTCACGACAAGCAGCAGTCGTACTCGATGGGCACGCATTCGGCGGTCTTTGTCGAGGCGCGTGTCGACGAAGCGCTCGGCGCGGTGCGCGTGACCCGCGTCGTGAGCGCCGTGGCGGCGGGGCGCATCGTCAATCCGAAGACGGCGGCGAGCCAGGTGTCGGGCGGCGTCGTGTGGGGCATCAGCATGGCGCTGCACGAGAATGGCCAGTTCGATCACGAGCTCGGCCGGCAGATGAACCACAACCTGTCCGAGTATCACGTGCCGGTGAATGCGGACGTGCACGACATCGACGTGATATTCGTGGACGAGCACGACGATATCGTGAATCCGCTCGGCGCGAAGGGCGTCGGGGAAATCGGGGTGGTAGGCGTGGCGGCCGCAGTTGCGAACGCGATCTGGCATGCGACCGGCAAGCGCGTGCGGGACCTGCCAATCACGCTCGACAAGCTGTTTGCATGACGATGCGAACGGCCGTCCGATGCAGTCGCGGACGGCCGTTCTGAAGCAGCGCGCACAGCGGACGGCATAGCAACGCAAGCCGTCTCGCCCGAAGCCGGCATCTAAGCGAAAGGCCGATCACGCCTTGCCCAGCACCCCGAGCCAGGCTTGCCCGATGACTTCGTGCGCCGCATCCGCATTCGGCGGATGAAACGCGCCGGCGCGCACATCGCGATAAAGCCGCTCCAGCTCGTTGTTTCGCGACAGCGACGCTGCGCCCGCGATCTTCAGCGCGAGATTGACCACGCGCAACGCGCCATCCACCGCATGCTGCTTCGCCGCGAGCAAGTGCGCGATCCACGGATCGTCATCGGCATAGCCGTTCCACCATTGGTCCGCCGCACGCTCGACCAGCGCCTGAATGCTCGCGAGCTCGATCGCCGCCTGCGCGACGGCATGCTGCGTCAGCGGCTTGTATGCGAAGGTCTTGCCCCCAATAGCGGGCGAACTTCGCTGCTTCGCCGATTCGACGGCCACATCGAACGCGCGTCTGGCGATGCCGTAATACACCGCGCCCAGGCCGGGCAGCACCGCGCCGAGAATACCGTCGACGAACGGATCGTCAGGAATGCCAAGCGGAAGCACGCGGATGACCTTGTCGCGCGGCGCGATTGCGCCTTCGAGGAAGGTGTCGTCGCTGCGTGTGGCGCGCAGGCCGAGCGCATCCCATGTCTGCACCGTGCGATGCCCCGCTGCATCGCGCCGAATGAACGCATGCACGATCTTCGGCGCATGCGGGTCCGTTTCGTCGATGCCATGCACGCCGAGCCAGTCCCATGCGGGCGAAAGCGACGTGAATATCTTGCGGCCATCGAAGCGATAGCCGCCGTCCGGCAGCGGCGTCGCCTTCACCGATGACCATGCGAGCCCGAGATCGTTGCCCGGTTCGCCGTGACCTGCCGCGAAGACCTTGCCCGCGCCGGCTTCTTCGAGGATCCATTGTGCGGAGGTATCGCCACGGCGATAAAGATGCAGCGCCGCGCCGACCCAACAGAGATGCATGTTCAGCGCAAGCGCGGTCGATGGCGCACGCGCCGCGAGTCGCGCCTGTTCGCGAAGCAGTTGCGGGAGCGTGAGTCCGAGGCCGCCGAATTCGAGCGGCACGCTCGCACGCAGGAAGTTGGCTTCGTGAAGGTCGCGCAGGTCTTCGGAAAAGAAGTGGTTGTCGCGGTCATAGCTCGCGGCGCGCTTGCCGATTGCGTCGAGCAGTTCGTCCGAAAGCAGATGCGATGCGCCGCTTGCAGATGACGGCGTGATCGCCGGTTCGAGCACTGCGCTCATCGAGAGTCTCCTGTGCGGGGTTCAGGCAAGCGTCGAGAAATACTTCTCGTCCGGCACGACGCCCGTTGCAATGAAGATGCGATTGGTATGGTTGAACCACGATGCCGTTTCGATCGCTTCGAGAATGTCGGCATCGTCGAGGCCGAGGCGTCGCAATCGTTCGATGTGATGCGGCGTGATCGAACGCGGCGATATCGTGATGGTCTCGGCAATTTCGGCGAGTGCGCGCTGACGCGGCGAAAGATCGGCGAGGTGATGATCGAGCGTGATGCGCCGTGCACGCACGCGGTCCCGCAAAGCAGCGGCGAGCGCATGTGCATGATGAATCGTGCATAGCCCGCAGCCGTTCGTGCGCGATACGATCACCGCGATCAGTTCCCGTTCGTCGAGCGGCAGGCGCCCTTCGGTCGCGCTGAAAAGCTTCTCGAAATACTGCGTGAAGCGGCGTGCCGTCTCCGGGTTCACGGACAGCGCGCGAATCCAGTTGTCGCCGTCGTGCTTGTCGACGAGATCGCGGATATCGTCGCCGAGCGTGTCGTGATCGGGCACGTCGAGCCGTCCGATGACGTGAGCATCGGCGCTGAGGACTTCTGCCATGTCGCATTCCTCGTCTTGGGCGTTCGGGAAAGACTGCGATTCATTATGCGCAGCGTCCTCTGGCGCGATCCAATATCGATTTGCGATTTGCAAATTCGGCCGGCGCGACGAGTGGAACAGCGCGTTCACCGATTAGCTTATGAAAAATGGGTCGTACCGGTGACCGTGTTCGTGCGCTACCTTGAAGCACTTTCAGAAGCGACAGGAGAACCCGACGATGTCCACGCTCGCGCCCGAACAAGACACGCTCGCCGATGCCACCGTGAGTCGCGAGCCGATCTCGCGCTTCGTCGTGCCCGACGAAGCGCGCCTGCCGCCGCACGTCGCGTCGATTCATGCGCAATTCCGGCGACAGTATGGCTTCGTGCCGAACTGGCTTGCGGCTTTATCGGTGAATCCGGATACCGCTTATCGGCTCGTCACGTTCTACGAGCATCTCTTCGATCCGCATCGCAGTCATCTGACGGCGGCCGAGCGCGAACTCATTGCGGTGGTGACATCGGCGGCGAACGGATGCAGCTATTGTGTGTTCAATCACACGCAGGCGCTCGCGAACGTGACCGGCGATACGGTGCGCGCGCAGCGCATTGCGCAGGGCTTTCATCATGTGCGCCTCTCGCCGAAGGAAGCGGCCCTCGCGGAAGTGTCGGAGCGCGTGACGCGCGATCCGGCGAGCATCGGCGAAGACGACTTGCAGCGCTTGCGGGAGATCGGCTTCACGCAGCAAGCGGTCACCGAAGTGCTGGAAATAGCGGCTTTTTTCAATTACGCGAACCGCTTGACCATTGCGTTGAACGTGGTGCCGGACGATCGGTTCTTTACCGGGCGCGATCTGAAGACCGCGTGACTACGATGCATCCGATTCTGAACAGCTTGTTCCAGCGCGCCGAACGTGCGCGCGAGCGCCGCTTTCTGCGTGAAGCCAGACGCGCGATGAGCGGGTGCGGTTGCGCCGCTTCGAACCGCAACGACAGCGACAGCGAGGCATCCCGCGCCGAACGGCTTCGGTGCATCGCGCTCTTCGCGCAGGCGGGATACTTCAACATGACTTATTCCGCCGATTTCTTCGAGCCGCCGATCGAATAACGTGCGTCCGACAGTCATCGCGCGATCCGCAGCCTCGATGCATCGTCCGAGACGTCACGCAAGTGCATGCGCCAATGCTCCATATAACGATACAGCGCGCTGTCGAGTGTCGGAAGGACGGCTGCGCGGTCGCTCGTCAACGCGCTGTATGCAGGCCGCGCCGCCGCGAACTTCATCTCTTTGGCAGTGCGCCTGCTGATGAGATCGGCGTTCAGGTTCGCGATGGTCGCGGCCTGAATGGCGAGGTCCGCCCACGTCACGGCGCCGCGATTGCTCAGATGAAGAATGCCCGCTTCGGCGTCGATGAGCAGGTCGAGGCAAGCATGGACGAGATCGGGCGCGTAGGTCGGCGATATCGTCAGATCATGCGCCGCGGCGAAAGGCCGGTCCTGCGATAGCGCCTGCAGCGCGCCCAGAAGGAAGTTGCTGTCGTCCCAAGGCCCGAAGAGGCCGCTCGTCCGCACGACGAGTGCATCGGGGCAGGCACGCAGCACACTGGCTTCCGTCTGAGCCATGATGCTGCCGTAGCAGTTGACCGGCGATACATCGTCGGTCTCGACATAGGGACGCGCGCGCAGGCCGTCGAACACGTAGTCCGACGAAAACATCACATAGCGGATCGAACGTTTGGCGCAAGCCATGGCGAAGCGGGTTGCATGCGCCATCATGCGACGAAGCTGCTCGCCGCCGCCACGCTCGGCTTCGTCCACGTCGATGAGTTCGCCTGCATTGATGATGGCCCAGGGCGAATGCCTGTCGATGAGGCGATCGATCGCACCTGCATCGGCGCCGCGCATGAAGTCCGACGGAAGCCGCTCGTATCGCAAGTCGCGCTGCGCGCATATTTCCTCGAACGCTCGACCGAGCGGACCGCGACCGATGATGAGTATCGGCGGTGCGGTTTCCGGCGCGATCTTCGGCCTCGCGTGCAGCGAGACGACGCCCGACGCATCGTAGACGACCGGCTCGCAAAGAAAGCGCCCCGGCCTGCGCCACCATCCGGTGCCGTGCAGCACCGGATGATCGTGTGCTCTCCCTGCAGCAAGATCGCGCATCAGCGCGGCGAGTGCCGTCTCGCGCGGTGTCGTGCCGCGCACATCGAACGGGCCGGACTCATAGTAGCCGCGATCGTCGGTGACGAGGCAATTCCAGTCGTATGACCCGAGCAGTGCCCAGACCGTCACCGCGCGGATGTCGACGCCTTGCTCGCGTGCATCGCTTGCCGCGGTCCATATCTCATGCAGCCAGCGCATCTGATCCTGACGCGTCGCGTCGATATGCGCTTCCGTGATCGCAAGCGGCCGCTCGTAGCGCCGCCATGCCTCGTCGATCAAAGCCCGGATGCCGCCTGTCGGCCCTGCGAGGACGCGCGCGGTTTCGATATCCGCAAGGCGATGCCCGTACCAGTCGCAACGATAAGCCTCGGGATAATTCTCGGCGCGATCGTCGAGCCATCGCTCGCTGGTGATGTAGTAGTTGATTCCGATGATGTCTGGCGGACAGGGATTGTCGGCCAGCCAGAGAACCTCGTCTTCGGCGATGCCCGCGTCCATGAAGTATTGCCACAGAGGATGGCCCGGCACCACCATGCCGCACAGCAAGTCCCACGAAAGCCAGCGCCGTTCGTTGTAGAAATCGACGAGCTTCGCCATCGCAGGCGTGCCTTGTGTCTTGCCGAGATCGTCCGTCTGCACGAGCTTCGCGCGCGGGTTGAAGGCGCGGATCTCTCGCATGGCACACACCGTGGCTTTGCATTGATTGATCAATGCCTGCAAATAGGTTCGGTCATCGGTGCCGTGCGGATGCCACACGCCATAGAGCCCGCTGAAGCGCGCCGTGGTGTTCGGCTCATTGACGGGCGTGTAGTACTCGAGCCACGGATAACGCTGTGCGACCGCACGTGCGAATTCCGCGAGACGCTCGACGAAATCGGGGTCCAGCAGTCCACCGGGCAAGGGGCCGCTGCCGTGGTGCAGAAGCCCGGCGATCGGCTCGACGCCCAGATCGCGCAGTTCAGGCAAGCGCGCGTCCAGCCACGACCAGTCGGCTGCTTCGATGCCGGACGGAGCGGTTCGCTCCCACAGCACCGGGTAACGCAACGCCTCGATGCCCAATGAGGCGAAGCGTTCGAGGTCGCTCTCGCGCGTTGCGTGGCCATTGCGGTCCAACTGACTGAAGAACCTGTCCCGCACGCGGTTGATCGTGCATTCCAGCCCGCCCCATAGCACCAGCCTTTCTTCCATGTCTTTGCACTCTACGTTGATTTAACGCGACGCATCCCTCTGAGCAGTTCATATGCCTTTGCTTCGAACTGGCGCTTCACTTTTCGTCGAGCCGTTCGGGAACGACGATTGCCCATCGTCGAATGGAACCCTCCGATGTGCTCGTGTCTGCCCGGTTCTTAGTTGTTCGATGGAATGCTTCGCGCAATCGTCGTCGTTGTGGAAGCAAAAGGCAACCGGCTCTCAGGAGCGCTGAAGGTCCAACGTTGCACGTTCGGACACAGGCGGAATTGCGGGTCGGGTGAGAATTAACCGCCATGCGTATGAACGGAGGCCTTCCTTGCCCCAGTCGCTAGCCCAACAACAAATCGTGCCTGACGTTGCCGAGTCCGGCGGTGGTCATCGTCCGTCGAATGTCGTTCGCCCGCGCATCGTGCCGGCGAGATCGGGACTGCCACGGACGGTACTGTGCCTGTCGCACTTGCGATGGGACTTCGTGTATCAACGGCCGCAGCATCTGCTCTCGCGGCTCGCAAAGCATGCACGGGTGCTGTTTTTCGAAGAACCCAGACGTATCGATGAGACGCGGCCCCGGCTCGACGTGCATGCCGCCGGCGACCGAATACAGATTCTCACGCCCTGTCTGCCTGCCGGCCAGACAAGCGAACAGGACGAAGAATCCCAGCGCGTATTGCTCGACGAATATCTCGCGCTCGAAAACGTGCAGGATCTCGCGCTCTGGTATTACTCGCCGATGATGCTCGCGTTCACGGACCATCTCGATGCGCGTCTCGTCGTTTATGACTGCATGGACGAACTGTCGGCCTTCAAGAAGGCGCCGCCGCAGCTCTCGCAACGCGAGGCGCGTCTCATGCAAAGAGCGGACGTGGTATTCACCGGCGGGCAAAGCCTTTACGAATCCAAGCGGCGGTTTCATCGCAACGTTCACGCTTTCCCGAGCAGCGTGGACGTCGCGCACTTCCAGAAGGCCTGTGAAGGGCATGAGGAACCGCACGATCAGGAAGCGCTGCCGCGACCGCGCATGGGCTTCTATGGCGTGCTCGACGAACGCTTCGATACCGCATTGCTCGGCGAACTGGCGATTGCGCGGCCTGACTGGCAGTTCATCATGCTCGGCCCGGTCGTCAAGATCGATCCCGCCGATCTGCCGCAAGCCCCGAATATTCACTACCTGGGCCAGAAAACCTACGACGACTTGCCGCGCTATCTCGCGGGCTGGGACGTCGCGCTCATGCCGTTCGCGCTCAACGAGTCCACCCGCTACATCAGTCCGACGAAGACGCCCGAATATCTTGCGGCAGGACGTCCGGTCGTGTCGACACCGATTGCGGATGTCGTGTCGCGTTACGGCGATACGGGCGTCGTGCGAATCGCTTCCGATGCGAGCGGCTTCGAGCGGGCTATCGAGGAGGCGTTGATCGATTCGGCAGACCGCTCCGCGTTCGTTGCTCGCGCGAGGGCCGTGCTTGCAGGGATGTCATGGGATAACACTTGCGCGGCGATGCTGGCGGAGGTCCAAAAATGCGCACGCTAGACAGTACGAATCAATGGTCAGGTTCGGGCCAGAAGGGCGGCAGGGGCTTCGATTACCTGATCGTCGGCGCGGGGTTCGCCGGTAGTGTGATGGCCGAAAGACTGGCCGCGCAATATGGCCAGCGCGTGCTGGTCGTGGACCGGCGTCCGCATATTGGCGGGAACGCCTACGACGAGTACAACAGCGACGGCATCTTGATTCATCGCTATGGGCCGCACATCTTTCACACGAACGCGCAGCGTGTCGTCGATTATCTTTCGCGATTCACGCAGTGGCGACCGTACAGGCATCGCGTACTGGCATCGGTCGACGGCATGCTCGTACCGATGCCGATCAACCTGACTACGCTGAACATGCTGTATTCGATGAACATGTCGCCTGAACAGGCCGAGGCTTTTCTGGCGGCGCGCGCCGAGCCTGTGGCCGATATCAGAACGTCGGAAGACGTCGTGGTCAGCAAGGTCGGGCGCGAGCTCTACGAGAAATTCTTTCGCGGCTATACGCGCAAGCAATGGGGCATCGATCCATCCGATCTGGATCGGTCAGTGACGTCGCGCGTACCGATACGGACCACGGCCGAAGACGGATACTTCAACGATGAATTCCAGTGCATGCCGCTCGAAGGCTATACCCGCATGTTCGAGAAGATGCTTTCGCATTCGAACATCGAAGTGCGTTTAGCAACCGACTATAAGGACGTGCGCGAGCAGGTTCGATACCGCCGGCTCATCTACACCGGCCCGATTGACGAATACTTCGACTACTGTCTCGGCAGGCTGCCGTATCGCTCGCTCAAGTTTCGGCATGAAACGATCGACGAGGCGCATTTTCAATCGCTTGCCGTCGTGAACTATCCGTCGGAGGATGTGCGGCATACGCGCATTACCGAGTACAAGTATCTGACGGGCCAGACGCACGCCAAGACCAGCATCACATACGAGTATCCGAGCGACGAGGGCGACCCGTACTATCCGATCCCGCGGCCTGCGAACGCAGAGCTTTTCCGGCGTTATCAGGAACTCGCCGACGCAAAGCCGGAGGTGACGTTCGCGGGAAGGCTCGGAAGCTATCGTTACTACAACATGGACCAGGTCGTCGCGCAGGCACTGAGCATGGTTCAGCGGATCGCCGAAAAGGAAGGCATGAAGCAGGCCGCGTAACACTCAACGATGCCGGCGTGCAACGCGCCGGCATCGGTCATCTTTTCCATATCGCCTTCCGGCGGCCGGCGTGCTGCGAGCCACCAGCGACGCGGTAAATAATTCTCCTAAATAAAAACCCCTAGAAATCCTTGCCAATTGCTCGGCGATGCGAATACACTTTGCTCCCGCGCGATCGCTAGTCGGAAATGCTGATCGCCTTCCCTAAGGGATCGGCAGGTTTTACCGGACGCCAGCGCCGGCACCAATCTTCCCAGCCTGATCCCCGTTAATCGATTGTCTCCGGCCTCAAGCCGGTCCCAGCGCGACGCTTTCGCGCGGGGACATCCACGAGTACACGCAAGACCATGTTGAAGCACGAGCAGGAAATGCTCCTCTTTGTAGCGTTTCAGGGAGCGATTGGCACGTTGGCCGCGTTTATCGGCTATTTCGTCGTTGGTGTCGACGACATTAACGCGATGTTTCGCTTCACCGCGTACATGCTGAGCGACGCCAGCGGCTGCGCGCTCTTCGTTTATCTGCTCGGCCCGTATTTCGGCTTGACCGGGCGCCGCCTCATGCGACTGAGCTTTTTGATTCCGGGTGCGCTTTTGCTGACCGGAAACGAATCCGTTCCGATGATGGCCGCTGTCTATGGCCTTTTCCTCGGGCTCACATGGAGCGCGCGGTATTGGCTGGAAATGAGCGTGCTGAGCGACGCGGAACGCGACAGTTATGCGTCGCGTTCAGGCGCGCTTGCAGTTGCCGGGGGCATCGTCGCAACGCTCGTTGCTACGCTTTTCCTCGCGAAGACCGGCAACAGCAGCCATGCACTTTACAAGCTGTATGGCATGGTTTGCATCGGAGCCGGCCTGATGCTCGGACGCAACGTGACCGAAGCGCCGATGGTTCCCGCGAAGAATCCACTCGCGGTCATCGCGCAACCGGAATTTCGCAACTGCCTGCCGCTGTTCTTTCTCGAATCGGGCTTGCTTGGCGTCGGCGGCGCAGTGGGTTCCGTCGGGGCGGCGATGTCGCTCGGATCGGCGAGCGATCTCGGATGGGTTTCCAGCGTCGCCGGCCTCGCCGGTGCGGCTGCGCTCTATGTCACGCGCAAGAGCCGCGGCGTGCATAACCGTTCGGGCTGGCTCGGCTGGTCGTGCTTCGCGGTGGCGATCTCATTCGTCCTCCTGGGCGCGAGCGCGTGGCTGCCTGCACTGTTCGTCGCGCATTCGATCCTCCGATCCGCTGCGGGGCCGTTCCTTAACGCCAGTGAGCATGTACTGAATCAGCGCGCGCTGGACATTCGCGGCGAACTCGTGGATCGCATCGTGGCACGCGATCTGGTGATGTGGGTCATGCGCATGGGTTCCCTGCTCACGTTCTGGTGGTTGTCCAACGCGATGTCGCCGGCGCACTTGCTGGAGATCGGCTCGGCCATTCTCGCGCTCGGTGCGGCGGCCGAGTATGCGATCGGGCAAGCGTGGTTTGCAGCCGACGCGCGCACCCCGCGCATCGGTGCCGTGAGCGCCCGGCAATCCAGCTGATACCCGCGAAACTGCACGGGCTTGCGGTCCGAAACAGGCGTTTTTCGGACCGCGTCATGGAATCGCTTTCAACGCTTCTTTTTCGCTCGCCGCCGTATAGTTAAGTGACCTGAAGGACGGGCAGGCAAGCGCTTCGCCGGTCCCTTGAACTAGGTCTATCCCTAATGAAGGAGACGCGCATGAACCAGGTGCATGCGGACTATCGGGGCTTCGTCATCACACCTTTGGCCGCATTCGACGACGGCCTCTACACGTCGATGCTCATTCTGCGCGACAAGGCCGGTCGTCAGCGCGCGACCGGCATGCTGGGGCAATTCGCATCGGCGAACGAGGCGTGTCAGTTCGCGCTGGCGGTCGGGATGGAAGAAATCGATCGCCAGATGGCGCTATCTTCCGATTGACTCAGCGCTGTTTCGTGCCTCAGCGCCCGAGCCCGCTCGCTGCGATCTGCGCCTGCACGTACTGCGCAAAGAGCGCGTGCATGCGGGTCGTGGGGTGCAGTTCATCGGCGAACATGTAGGTCTGGTCCGCATTCGACGTCGTGTAAGTGGCGGGCGAGCAGAGCAGCGACGTATCGCGCGGTGTCTTCGACGGATCGCAGGCCTGGCCCGTATTCGACACGGCAAAGCCATTGGCCTGATAGTTCGCGATGGTCTGCGTCGTCCATGTGTACGCATCCACGAGGATGACCTTGCCTTGCACGCCGTTGGTCTGCAACGCGGCGTTGAGCGTTGCGTTGAAGAGTTGCGAGAGCTGCGTATAGTTCGCGCCGCCATCGGCGGACCGGATGCCTTTCGGCGACAAGCCGATGTTCGGCAAATTCACTAGCACCACATGCGTCGCCCCGCGCTGCACGATCTGCGCGACGAGCTGCGCGAGCGTCGTAGCTGCCGTCTCGACGGTGCCGTTGGCGGCAGGCGGGCTGCCTGCGCGGAGCACGTCGTTCGACCCGGCCCAGACCAGGACGAGCTGGTTCGCATTGAAGCTGCCGTGCGTGGCGACATAGCTCGACAGCTGTTGCGTCACGGGCATCTGAATGTCGCCGATCACATCGGTCAGGTATTGATACTGATCCGCGGGCGTGGCGACCGTCGAGCCGCCTTGCGCGTAGTCGAGACCGCTTTGCGCGCGTAATTGATGACCCAGATCGATCGTATAGGCGGGCGACAGCGTATCGCCGTAATACTGCGCGACGTCCTGCGCCCACACCTGGCCGGGATTGGTCGTGAAGCGCCCGCCGCCGACGACGCCGGCAATCGGGGCGTAGGTGCCTGCGTCCGAGAGACTGTCGCCGAACGCCACGACTTGCAGGCGGATGCCGCCTGCGGGCCCGGACGGGTTCACGGGATTCGAATCGTTTCCGCTTCCGCATGCTGTAAGCACTGCAATCAGCGCAGCAAGAATTGCAGAACGGATAAGGGATGTGACTGCGGCGCGATGCATCGCTTCTCCATGCCGGGGCGGTCGACCGGTCGAATGTGTTCAGGATAGTCGTCGATGGGCGGTGCTTCGCTCAGGGACGCGAGGTTGGGATAAGCAAGAAGAGTGCGATGTTGACAGGGCTTGAGGACGACCGCGCGTTCGTTCTTTTGTGGCCCTCGATCGCGAAGCGCTTAGCCGGCGATTCAACCATCTCGCTTGCTCCTCACATCCTTGAATACCGGCATCGCTGACAACACATTCGGCCATCCCGCATGGAACGCAAGCTGAGTCAGCACTTCCGACGCCTCCATCCGAGTCAAAACATTGTCCATCGCACGATTGAGGTGATACGGATTCTGCGCGACCTGCCGTTCGCGACGAGCGCACTGACTGCGACGAGGCTCCTGTCGCGCGGATGTAGTGAACGACGCCGGGTGCAACTTCGCCGAAATTGCTATGGACCGTCTGCGCGCGTTGCTTCTCAGGAGCTTCGTCGAGCGGAAGCAAGGCCACGTCGGCAGATGGCATCCTGCTTGTGTCCACGCCACGCCACGCCACGCTCGTCGAAAACCGTGCTCACGACACGTTTCGATCACCTCCCATCAAGCAGACTGCGTATCTTCTGTTCGGTTTGTGCGTATTGCCCTTCGCCGAAGTGGCTATAAACGAGCTTGCCGTTCTGATCGATCAGATACAGCGCAGGCCAGTACTGATTGCCGTACGCGCGCCAGGTCGCGAAACCATTGTCCTGTGCGACCGGATACGTAATGCCGTTGCGGGCGATCGCTTTCTTCAGATTGCCGGTGTCTCGTTCGAACGCGTATTCCGGCGAGTGCACGCCTACGACGACGAGCCCCTTGTCGCGATACCGCGCATCCCACGCCTTGATATAGGGCAGCGTATGCGCGCAGTTGATGCAATCGAAGGTCCAGAAATCGACGAGCACCACCTTGCCGCGCAGCTTCGCAAGATCGAGCGGCGCGCTGTTGAACCAGTTGTCGATGCCCCGAAAATTCGGCGCATCCGCACCAGTCGCAATGGCGGCGGGCGCAAGCGCCGACACGCTCCCGGATGCAAAGGCCGCAACACCAGCGGTCGCTGCAATTCCCACGGCGACGGCTGCAATCCTGAGACGATTCAACATGACGACCTCCTCGGTGATTAACGATGGAGTGCATTGAAGCGCCCCGGTGTATCGGCACTGTGTCGGCGATGGAAGGCGATCGCGTCAACGTGTATCGGCGCCTCGCGCAGATACATTGCGATACACAACCACAGCACTGCGGACATTCACGCGATACATGGGAGCCGTGAAATAAGGGCCATCGCTCAACCTCGTGGAGACTCTCGTGCTACTCATCGTCATCGCGTTTCTTGGCGGCGCTTTTACCGTGCTGAGTCCATGTATCCTGCCGGTCGTGCCGTTCGTCTTCGCGCGCACGGACCGGCCTTTTCTTACCGATCGTCTGCCGCTTCTGGCGGGTCTCGCGGGCACGTTCACGATCGTCACCGGCCTCGGTGCCGCGGGGCTCGCAAGCGCCGCGCAATTGAGCCAGTATGGCCGATGGATCGCGCTCGCCACGTTTGCGCTTTTCGGCGGATCGCTGGTGTTTCCGTCGATCGCAGCGCGCATCGCGCGTCCGCTGTCGTCGATTGCCGACCGGATCATCGCGCGTTCCCAGTCGCAACTCGCGTCGCGCCGCATTCTGTCCGCAACGCTGCTCGGCGCGGCCACGGGCCTGCTGTGGGCGCCGTGCGCGGGACCGATCCTCGGCGCGATCCTGTCCGGCGCGGCGCTCGATGGCGCAACGTGGACGACCGGCGCCGCACTCGCCGCGTATGCGAGCGGCGCGGCGGTTGCGCTCGCGGTGGCGTCGTCGCTCGGCAAGCGCGCGCTCGATGCGCTCAAGCGTTCGTTCGGCATCGGCGAGCACGTGCGCCGCGCGATGGGCGCGCTCGTGTTGCTGACCGTTGCGGCGATCGCATCGGGCGTCGACACGCGCGTGCTCGCTAGCGTGAAGGGCGTATCGACGGATGGCATCGAAAGCAGGCTCGTCGGCCTGGCTTCCGCAATGCCGCCGAAGCCGCCATCGACCTTGCCGGTGGAAGGCAAGCTGCCCGCCCTCGATGGCGCGACCGAATGGCTCAACACATCGCCGCTTTCACGCGATGCATTGCGCGGCAAAGTGGTTGTCGTCAACTTCTGGACGTACTCGTGCATCAATTGCCTGCGCACGCTTCCTTATCTCAGGACATGGGCGCAGCGGTACGGGAACGACGGGCTCGTCGTGCTCGGCGTGCATACGCCCGAGTTCGGCTTCGAGCACGACACGCGCAACGTGAAGCGAGCATTGCGCGATCTGAACGTGTCGTATCCGGTGGCCGTCGATAACGACTACCGCATCTGGCAAGCGTTCGGCAATCGCTATTGGCCGGCGTTCTATATCGTCGATGCAGAAGGGCGCGTGCGGTATCACCAGTTCGGCGAAGGCGGCTATGACGAGGCCGAAGGCGTCATTCGTCAGTTGCTCGGAAAGACGCCGGGCGCAACGAATGATGGTGCAGTGGCGGCGAGCGGCGCACAAGTGGCCGCCGATGTCGCGCAGGTCGCATCGAACGAAACGTATCTCGGCTATCGCGAGTCGCAAGGACTCACGCCTGCGCAGCGCATCATCCAGAACGCTTCGGAAACCTACGCATTACCGAAACAGCTTGCGCTCAACGAATGGGCCTTCGGCGGACAATGGACCGTCGGCGCAGAAGCCGCCGTTCCCGCCGCACCGCACGCGCGCGTCGCCTATCGCTTCCATGCGCGTGACCTGCATCTCGTGCTCGCGCCCGCCGGCGATGGCAAGCCGGTACGCATTCGTGTCACGATCGACGGCAAGCCGCCGGGCGCATCGCATGGCGCGGATATCGATGCGGACGGCAACGGAACCGTTACCGCCGCGCGTCTCTATCAGCTCGTGCGGCAAAGCGGTCCCATCGTCGATCGCACGTTCGGGATCGAGTTTCTCGATGCCGGCGCGCGGGCCTACGCGTTCACCTTCGGCTGATCGCAAGACGATCAAAGCACGAGCCGCGCTTCCAGACCGCCGCCTTCGCGGTTATGGAGCGTGAGCGTGGCATCCATCGCGCGCGCAAGCTGGCGCGCGATGGCGAGTCCCAGCCCGGTTCCGCCCGTGCTTCTGTTGCGGGAGCCTTCGAGCCTCACGAACGGCTCGAACACCGCCTCGAGCGATGCATCGGGTATTCCGGGGCCGCGATCCATCACCGAGACGCGCGTGCGGCCATCGGCCAATGACTCGATGTGAATCTCGGCTGCGTCCGCGAACTTGAGCGCATTGTCGACCAGATTGCCGACGATGCGCCGCAACGCTTGTGGCCGTGTCACCAGCGGATGCCCGATGCGTCCTTCGAGCGACACGTTCCTGCGCGCATCGACATAATCGTCAACGATGCTTTCGATGAGCGCGTCCGGATCGACGCGCACCGCAGGCTCCTGCGTCCCGTGCAGCGTGCGTGCATACGTGACGCCTTCCTTCACGAGCGTCTCCATCTCCTGAAGGTCCTGCCGGAGCTTCGCGCCGGTTGCATCGTCGTCCATCACGTCGACGCGCAGACGCATGCGCGTGATCGGCGTTTGCAGGTCGTGCGTGATGGCGGCAAGAATCTGCATGCGCTGCGCCATGTACATCGCGACGCGGTCCTGCATCGCGTTGAAGGCTTTCGCCGCGCGCACGACTTCCTCGGGTCCGTGCTCGGGCAGGCGCTGTCCTTTGAGATCGGGGCCGAGCGTGTCGGCGGCGCGGGCGAGTTGCGCGAGCGGACGCGTCGCGAGCCGCACGGCGAGCCAGCTGCACGCGACGATCACCGCGAGCTGCAGCGCGAGCACGAACGGCAGCCAGCCGGATACGGGCGTGCCCTGCATCGGCCGCATGTCGATGGTGAGCGGCGAGCCGTCGGTGAGACGCAAATGCACCTGGAAGCGCTGCGTATCGCCGGGTACCGCATTCACGGTCAGCGGATATCGCTTGCCGATGCCATCGGCAATCGACTGCGCAAAGCGCGCCGACAACGCGGCGTCCGGCGCCGCGCCGCCCACGCCCGGCCCGAGCATGAATTCGTAGCTGCGCCGCGCAAGCCGTGGCAGCCATGCGGCGCGCTCGTCGGGCGGCAGATGATCGAGCAGCGCGACCGAGCTTGCCACTTCGCGCTCGACATAACCGGTCATGACGCTCGTCATGCTCTGGTCGCGCTCGGTCATCGTCAGCCAGAACGCGGCGGTCTGCGCGAGCGCGAGCCCGATCAGCAGGATCAGCGCGAGCCGCGCGAACAGCGTGCGCGGCCAGTGCAGCCATGCCGATGCGATGGCCGGCGCATTCGTCGATGCACCCATCTCCGCGCTCATTGAGCGCCGCCGAGCGGCGTGACGGCGGCGGAGAACACATAACCTTCGCTGCGCAGCGTCTTGATGTAGCGGGGCTCGCGCGCCTCGTCTCTCAAACGCTGACGCAGGCGGCTCACGAGAAGATCGATGGAGCGATCGAACGCATCCGCCTGGCGGCCCTGCGTGAGGTTGAGCAACTGGTCGCGCGTGAGCACGTGTTGAGGATGATCGAGAAACACGCGCAGCAAGCGATATTCGGCGCCCGATAGCGCGACCATCGTGCCTTCCGCATCGAGCAGATGGCGTGCGGTGGTATCGAGCCGCCAGTCGCCGAATGCGAGCAGCGGCGCGGTCTCCGTCACCTCCATGCCCGGCGGCAGCATGCGCGTGCGCCGCAGCACCGAGCGCATGCGCGCGAGCAGTTCGCGCACGGCGAAGGGCTTCGGCAAGTAATCGTCGGCGCCCATTTCGAGCCCGAGAATGCGGTCCGCTTCCTCGTTGCGCGCGGTGAGCATCAGCACCGGGACCGCGCGGAACTTGCCCGCTCGCAGTTCGCGGCATAGCACGAGGCCGTCTTCGCCGGGGAGCATCAGGTCCAGCACGATCAGATCGGGCGCGCCCTGTTCGAGCGCGGCGCGCATCTGACGGCCATTCGCGGCGAGCGACACGCGCATGCCGTTCTTCTCGAGATACGTCGCGAGCAATTCGCGGATGCCGCGATCGTCGTCGACGATCAGCACATGGTCGGTGTGTTCCATCGCTCGTTCAGGATCTCTTGCGCTTGATTTGCAGCCGGGCGGGATGGATCAGCAGACAGTGCACCGGATGCGCCAGTTCGGTTGCCATCCCTCCAGCGACGAGGGCGACGATTGCGAGCATACGCTTCACGACATTGCTCCAGCATGGATGATGGAAGCTTTATATCGCGAAACGCGCCGGCATTCGACTCGCGGCGGAAGCGTTTTGTATCGCAGTGTATCCGCTGTCGCACGCGATACATGACGATTCGAACACCCCGCTTCGCTGAAACATGACGGATACACCGCGGCGTTCCAATACGTCAACGGCAGCAAGCGAAGCAGGCGCCGTCAAGACGTTCAACCGTTCAATCATTCAATCGCAGAGGACCATCATGAAGACTTCGATCATCGCTTTCGTACTCGCCGCCAGTGCTTTCGCCGGAGCCGCGCAAGCCGCCGTCACGAGCGCTGCCGCCATGCCGGACACCTCCGTTGCGCAGCAGGCGCATCGCGACATGGGCAAGACGCGCGCCGAAGTGCGCAACGAACTCGTGCAGGCGCAAAAAAGCGGGCAGATCGCCGCGCTGTCGAGCCTGTATCGCGGCAGCTAAGACGGTCGATCAACACGATACTTTGAGGAACACACCATGACGAAGCCCATCGACACCGTTCTCTACACCGGCAGCACTCACGTGACGGGAGGCCGCGAAGGCCACGCGCGCAGCACCGACGGCCGGCTCGACATTCAACTCTCGCCGCCCGGATCGGCGGGCGCGGGCACCAATCCCGAGCAGCTATTCGCGGCGGGCTGGTCGGCCTGTTTCATCGGCGCAATGAGCAAGGCCGCCGCGAAACTGCAGGTGAAGCTGCCCGCCGATACCGCCGTCGATGCCGAAGTCGATCTCGGCACCAACGAAGGCGGCTATCAGTTGCGTGCGCGGCTTGCGGTGAGTCTGCCGGGCATCGAGCGCGACGTGGCGGCGGCCATCGTGGAGGGCGCGCATGGCACGTGTCCGTATTCGAAGGCGACGCGCGGGAATATCGACGTGACCATTCGCGTCGTGTGAGGCAGTGCGATCATCGGATGAAGGCGTGCCGTGATGCACGCCTTCGCGCCGATATCAGGCCGGAATGATGCGCTCCGCCTTCAGGCGGTCGAACAGGTCGAAGAACGAATCAGGCGTGCTCTGATAGTCGAGGAAGCCGGCCTTGCGGCTCTTCGCCATATCCGTCAGCACTTCCATCGGGCGGCCGAGGTCGGCATCCGTATGCCACCACGAGACGAGCTTGTCGATGTCCGCTTCGGCAAGCGAATGACGCGCGGCAATGTCGGCCCAGACCCTGGCGGCATGCTGCATGCGGTTTTCGAGGGGCCGCGTCTGACCGTCGAAGGGCGCGGGTTCCACGCCGAAATAACCGGCGATACGCTCCCACATCCACTTCCAGCGAAACACGTCGCCATTGACGACGTTGAACGCTTCGTCACGCGCCATCGGCGAGGTCGCGGCCCATTCGAGCTGACGCGCGAGCAGGCGCGCATCGGTCATGTCGGTGAGTCCGTTCCATTGCGCAGCCGAACCCGGGAACACGAAAGGCTCGCCCGTCGCCTTGCAAAGCGTCGCATAGACGGCGAGCGTGACGCCCATGTTCATCGCATTGCCGACCGCATAGCCGATGATCGTATGCGGACGATGCACGCTCCAGCCGAAGCCGTACTGTCCCGCCGCTTCGAAGAGCCGATCTTCCTGCTCGTAGTAGAAGTTGTCGACGGGTTGCCGGCCCTGTTCTTCGCGAAAGGGCGTCATCGGCACGGCGCCCTTCGCATACGCCTCGAATGGTCCGAGATAATGCTTCAGGCCCGTGACGAGCGCGGCATGCTCGATCGATCCCGTCGGCCCCAGCGCACCGAGCACGTTGGAGACCATCGCGCCGTTCACGCGGATGTTCTCCGCTTCTGTGGCCTGCCGCGACCATGCGGTGAAGAAGACGTGGCTGAATTGCTGACCCCCGAGGGCATCCGCCACCGACGACGCCGATGTGAGATCCGCCGTGATCGATTCCATGCCGGCAGGCGCAGGCGTTCTGCCACGCGATAGCCCGGTGATCGACCAGTCGCCGCGCGATTGAAGATGCTCGAAAAGATTGCGTCCGACGACGCCTGTTGCGCCGATGATGAGTGCTCGATTGTCCATTGCAGTCCGTGCTCGTGCTTCGGTTTAACGACGTGATCGCGTTAGTGTGACGGATTGCGCCCGACCCTGCTTGGATGCGACGCGATCGCCTAGACTCATAGGACCGCCCACGCCTGCACGGCGAAGGAGGCGATATGGTCGCTCACGACATTGCCGACAAGCGCTTCAGCGGCGCGATCCCCGAGATATACGACGCATACCTCGTGCCGCTGATGTTCCAGCACTATGCCGATGACATCGCGGCTCGCGTCGCGTTGCGAAGACCCGCGCGCGTGCTCGAAGTGGCGGCGGGAACGGGCGTCGTCACGCGCGCGCTGTCGAACGCGCTGGACGAATCGGCCAGCATCGTCGCAACGGACCTCAATCCGGCGATGCTCGAACGCGCACGAGCCAACGGCACCGCGAGGCCCGTCGAGTGGCGGCAAGCCGACGCCCTGTGCTTGCCCTTCGACGATGCCTCCTTCGATGCGGTCGTCTGTCAGTTCGGCGCGATGTTCTTTCCCGACAAGCCCAAAGCCTTCGCGCAGATGCGCCGCGTCTTGCGCACCGATGGCGTGTTCATCTTCAACGTGTGGGACCGCATCGAGCACAACGCGTTCGCTTTAACCGTGACACAGACGATGTCGCGCATCTTCGCCACCGATCCGCCGATGTTCTTCGTTCGTACGCCGCACGATTATTACGAACGTTCGGTCATCGAGCGCGACCTGCGTGGAGGGAGCTTCGACAAAAGCCCGACGTTCGACGACGTGGCTGGTCACAATCGTGCTGATTCGGCGATGACAGCGGCCATCGGCTTCTGTCAGGGCACACCTTTGCGGTTCGAGATCGAAGCGCGCGGGCCAGATGCATTGTCGATTGCAACGGATGCCTGCGCGGCCGCCATCGCCGATGAGTTCGGACACGAAGCCATCGAAGGCGCGATGCAGGCAACCGTGGTTATCGCAGAGACATGAGTGAGTTCGGATCACTACATTCTCATTACAGTTTCGCGTATGCGCGCCGATAAGCAAGTGACCCCAAGACCCAGCGCAGGATCGTTTGACTTGCGCGCGCATAGACGAGAGAGATGAACACTTTGACCATTCGGGCGCGGCTTGCGCTCACCATGACCTTTCTGGGCTGTCTGCTTTGCGTCTGCGTAGGCTTCGGCCTTTACGGAATGAATGCGATCGACGCGTCCGCGAGAGATCTGGGCCTGAGCACGCTGCCGTCCGTGAATGCGCTAGGCGTCTCCGACATCTACCTGAGCCGCGCGCGCATGCAACTCGATGCCTATGCGCTCGAGCCTGACGCACCCGGCGCGGGCGAAGCGCGTGCGCGCGCCGAGAGCCTCCTGAACAGCGCCGACGACTGGTACAGGAAATACGATGCGATCCCGCGCGGCACGGATGAAGACATGATCGCGAAAGAGGTCGTCGCGGCGCGGGCGGACATGCGCAAGGCCATCGAAGCGTTCGGCGCGGCCATCGGCAGGCACGATCAGGAGCAGGTCCGCCGCTCGGCGCTGAATGAACTGCCGGCGTCGTATGACCGCGTGAGCGCGGCGTTCAGGAAGCTGCGCGAATTCCAGCTTACCGACGCGGCGCGTCAGGATGCGGAGAACGACAGCAAGGTATCGACGCTGCGCATCATCGGCCTGGTTTCGCTGCTCGTGGGTATCGCCGCTGCGGTATCGGGCTGGTACTTCCTTCGACGCGCGATCATGACGCCGCTCGCAGAGGCGCTCGATCATTTCGAACATATCTCGAGCGGCGACCTGACACGAGAAGTGATAGTCAGGACACACGATGAAATGGGGCGCTTGCTTGCCGGCGTCGCGGCCATGAAGGACAAGCTCGCGGTGACGGTCGGCAGCGTGCGAGCCAGCGGCGAAGCGATCGCGAGCGCAAGCAAGGAAATCGCGGCGGGCAACACGGACCTGTCGTCACGCACCGAGGAGCAGGCGGCGTCGCTGCAGGAAACGGCGGCGAGCATGGAGCAGTTGACGTCCACCGTCAAACAGAATTCCGACAACGCGAAGCAGGCGAGCAGCCTCGCCGACAATGCCAACGCAGTGGCGAGCGAAGGCAGCGCGATCGTCGGGCAAGTGGTCGAAACGATGGCCGGCATCGAACAGAGTTCGGGCAAGATCGCCGAGATCATCGGCATGATCGAAGGCATTGCGTTTCAGACGAACATCCTCGCGCTCAACGCGGCAGTCGAAGCGGCCCGCGCCGGTGAGCAGGGCCGCGGCTTCGCAGTCGTGGCGAGCGAAGTGCGCAGCCTTGCGCAGCGCTCGTCGAGTGCCGCGAAGGAGATCAAGGACCTCATCGAAACGTCGGGCAGCCGCGTGCACGCGGGCACCGAACTCGTCGCTCAGGCAGGCGAGACGATGCAGAAGGTCGGCACCGCGATTCAGCGCGTGACGGACATCATGGGCGAGATCGCGGCGGCATCGCATGAACAGAGTCGCGGCATCGAGCAGGTGAATCAGGCGATTGCGCAGATGGACGAGGTCACGCAGCAGAACGCCGCGCTCGTCGAAGAAGCGGCGGCCGCAGCCGGCTCGCTGGAGGACCAGGCCGAACAACTGCGCGGGGCGGTCGCGGTGTTTCGGACGGGGACGCCGGTGCCCGCGATTACGTCCCCGGCGCGCAGCGCCACGCAACCGAAGCGCGCCGTGAAGACGCTTTCCGCAGCCGAAGGCGACTGGGCGACGTTCTGACGAATCGAGCGCTAGTGATCCGTCAGAAAGTCCGGATGACTCGCGCGAATCTGATCGATCTGGCCGAGCGTGCCCGACAGATGGCTGCGCATCGCGGCTTGCGCGGCGTCGGGATCGCTCGCTTCGATGGCGTCGACGATAGCCGTGTGATCGCGCACCACGGCCGTCGTCTTGCCTTCGACGGGCAAGGTCAGCCGCCGCAGCCGGTCGATATGGCCGCTGCGCCGCCGCACCAGTTCCCACAATTGCGGCACGCCCGCAGCCTCCAGCATCTGCCGGTGAAACTCCTGATCGAGCAGCACGAAGCGCTCGTTGTCGGCGGGATCGAGCACGCGGCTTTGCGCGTCGATGGTGGCGCGCAGGCGGTCGATCAGCGCGGCGTCGCGCTCGATCGCCAGCGTGCGGACCACTTCGATTTCGATTGACCGGCGCAGAAAGTGCGCCTGCAGCGCGGCGCTCACGCTGATGCGGCTCACGACCGTCGCGTGCTGCGGAAAGATGTCGACGAGACCCTCCTCGCCGAGTTTCATCAGCGCGTCGCGCACCGGCGTCTGGCTGAGACCGTACTGGGCGGCGAGATCGGCGCGCGAAAGCACGCTGCCGGGCGCGAGTTGAAGCGAGACGATCATCGCGCGCAGCCGTTCGAAGACTTGCGGCGCGGCGTGGCGGGAGCGGTCGAGGCGATGCGCCATCGGTGGTGCGTCGTTGAGATTCATGCTGAAAGCTTAATCGAAGACGGATTCGGTCCGTAGCATACCAACCCGCGCATTGGAGCCGAACGGTCTGCCCTGCTCAGTACTTTCCCCAATGAAACACTAATATATTAGTGTTTAACATGCACGGACTTCCTCGCTAACTGGATTTCCGACATGACGCGCGACATCACCATCACCCAGGTTCGAATCACGCCGATCGCCTTTCGCGACGGCCCGTTGCTCAACGCTGCGGGCATTCACGAGCCGTGGGCGTTGCGCGCGATCGTCGAACTGGAGACGAGCGACGGCCGCGTCGGCATCTCCGAAACCTACGGCGACGAACCGATGCTGCGCGTGCTCGATCAGGCGAAGTCGCTGGCCATCGGCCTTTCGCCGTTCGATCTGAACGCGATGGAAGAACGCGTGCGCGCGACGATCAGGGCGACGCCAGGCGCGGTCGAGTTCGAGCTTGCCCCAGGCTCCCATGCGGCGAAGAACGCGCCGAAGGTCATCAGCACGCTGGAGGTGGCGATGCTCGATTTGCAAGGGCAGATCGTCGGCGCGCCGGTCGTGGACTTGCTGGGCGGCAAAGTGCGCGACGCGGTGCCGTACAGCGCCTACCTGTTCTTCAAGTACGCGGAGCATATCGATAAACCGTACGCGCCCGATGCATGGGGCGAGGGCATCAGCCCGGAACAGATCGTGGCGCAGGCGCAGCGCATGATCGATTTATACGGATTCCAAAGTATCAAGCTGAAGGGCGGCGTTTTCGAGCCGTCGCATGAGATCGCCTGCATGAAGGCGCTTGCGAAGGCGTTCCCCGGCATGCCGCTACGCCTCGATCCGAACGCGAACTGGACGCTGCAGACCAGTATCGCGGCCGCACCCGAGCTCGACGAAATCCTCGAATACTACGAAGACCCTTGCCCCGGTCTCGAAGGCATGGCCGAGTTGCAGAAGCATACGAAGCTGCCGCTCGCGACCAACATGGTCATCACGACGATGGACGATTTCCGTCGCGGCTGCAACATGGGCTCGATCAAAGTATTGCTTTCGGATCACCACTACTGGGGCGGCCTGCGCGCGACGCAGACGCTCGCGCGCATGTGCCGTCTGTGGGGCTTCGGCATGTCGATGCACTCGAACTCGCACCTGGGCATCAGCCTCATGGCGATGACGCACGTCGCCGCGAGCATCCCCAATCTCACGTACGCCTGCGACACGCACTATCCGTGGCAGGAGGAAGAGGTCATCAAGGGCGGCCGCGTGAAGTTCGATAACGGCGCGGTGCGCGTGCCGACGACGCCGGGTCTCGGCGTCGAACTGGACCGCGAGCAGCTCGCCGTGCTGCACGAGCAATACCTCGCGTGCGGCGTGCGCAATCGCGATGACCTGACGCAGATGCGCAAGTATCAGCCGGACTTCAGCGGCAAGAACCCGCGCTTCTGACCGGCTCGACGCTCGACACCCATAACGAAGGAGACAGTTTCATGAGCAACCGAGCCGACGCGCTGCAAAGCGCCGTCAAGAAAATCAAGTGGCACGTGCTGCCGCTTTTCGTGGTGATGTTCATCGTCAACTACATCGACCGCGTGAACATCGGCTTCGTGCGGCAGCACTTGAGCGCCGATCTCGGCATTGGCGCGGCGGCGTATGGTCTCGGCGCGGGGCTTTTCTTCGTCAGCTATGCGGTGTTCGAAGTGCCGTCGAACATGCTGTTGCAGCGCTTCGGCGCGAAGGCGTGGCTCACGCGCATCATGGTGACGTGGGGGCTGGCGGCGGTCGGCATGGCGTTCGTGCGCGGCGAGACCTCGTTCTACGTGATGCGTCTCGTGCTCGGCGCGGCGGAAGCGGGCTTCTTTCCCGGCGTCGTCTTCTATTTCACGCAATGGCTGCCGCGCGATCAGCGGGGCCGCGCAATGGCGATCTTCCTGTCCGGCTCGGCGCTCGCCTCGGTGTTTTCAGGGCCGATTTCCGGCGCGTTGCTGCTGATCGAAGGCCACGGCCTGCACGGCTGGCAGTGGATGTTCATCATCGAAGGCATGGCCTCGGTGGTGCTCGCGGGCTTCGTGTGGTTCTGGCTCGACTCTAAGCCGCATGACGCGAAGTGGCTCACGCGCGCCGAGCAGGATGCGCTCGTCGCCGAAATCGAAGGAGAGCAGCGCGAGCGCGAATCCACGCATGTGGCGAAGCCATCGGCGCTGAGCCTGCTGCGCGATCCGCAGATCGTCATCTTCTGCCTGATCTATTTCTCGGTATCCCTGACGATCTACGGCGCGACCTTCTGGCTGCCGAGCATCATCCGCAAGATGGGGCATCTGAACGACTTCCAGGTCGGCCTGTTCAACTCGGTGCCGTGGCTCATTTCGATCGTCGCGATGTATATGTTCGCGGCACTGGCGGCGCGCTTCAAGTTCCAGCAGGCGTGGGTCGCATGTGTCCTGCTGATCGCGGCGGCGGGCATGTATGCGGCGGGCACGGGCAGCGCAGTGTTTTCGTTCGTCGCGATCTGCTTTGCGGCAATCGGCTTCAAGGCGGCTTCTTCGCTGTTCTGGCCGATCCCCCAGGGCTATCTCGATGCGCGCATCGCCGCTCCCGTGATTGCGCTCATCAACTCGATCGGCAATCTCGGCGGCTTCGTCGCGCCCGCGACCTTCGGCTTTCTGGAGCAGAAGACCGGCTCGATTCAGGGCGGGCTGACCGCGCTCGCGGCGATGTCGGTGGCGGCTTCGGTCATCGTCTTCTTCGCGCGCATGACGCCCGCGGTTCGGGGTCATGCACGAGTCACGCGGCGCGGAACGTGATGGCGGTGCGCGCTATCGCCCGAGTTCCTTGAGATAAGCTGCACGCGCTGCATAGGCGGTGTTGGCGAAGTCGGTGAACACGCCATCGACGCCCGTGCGGTAGAACTTCAGATACTCGGCCGACGGATCGCCTTTGTAGTCCGCAGCAAGGTACTTCTTCTCGTTGCGGAACGTGAAGACGTGAACGAAGAGGCCGGCCTTGTGCGCGTCGCTGACGACGCTCGTGGCGGGCTGCGAGGTCGCTTGCGCAGTCGAGCCGGTGAATGGCGAGCCGTCGGCGTTGGTCGCGGGGAACGGCGCGATCCTGAGCGGTACGATCTGCGGCTTCCACGGACCGATGCCATCCGCATACGTCCTGATCTGCGCGAGACCTTGCGGCGTGAGCATCGCGTCGAACCAGCGCGGATCGCCGGCAACGGTCCAGTCGAACGGACGGCTATCGGTGATCTCGTTGTAGATGACCGCGCCCGTGCGATAGTCGACGTCGTAGCCATCGATCAGTTGCACGAGCTTCGTATTGAGGCCGTGCGCGCGCATGTATTGCAGGCTCGACGGCTCGAAGCTCTGCACGAACACGGCGGCGTCGTGAGTATTGAGCTGGTTGTCGTTCAAAATCTTGATGAGCGCGTCTTCGAGCGGATGGCTGCCCGGCGCGCCGCATCCGTTGGCGATGGCCTGCGCGTTGTTCCACGTCGGGTTCTTCGTCTCCGGATACACGGAAAGCGTGCGGCCTGTTGCAGCGCTTTGCGCCTTCGCGATATCGATGATCTGCTGGAACGTCAGAACGGGATACTTGCCGTTGTATTCGGACGGACGCTCGTTCGCGGCATCGTACGTGGTGCCGCCGATCAGCGTGCCGAGTTCGGCGGCGGTGAAGTCCGTGATGGACCAGTCGCCGGTGTGATCCTCGCCATCGACGATCAGCGACTTCAGCACCGACTTCGGATCGTTCGGATCGGTCAGGTCCGTCAGATATTGCGAAGGCCCGGTCTGCGGCGTGCTCTGCCATTTCACATTGACGAGCACGCCGGGCACCGTGCGCTTTCTCGCGGCAACGGATGCGTTCGTTTTGGCGACCTCCGCGATGTTCGTATTGTCCGACAGCCACGGGTTATGCCGCGCGACGAGCACGCAATCCTTCGACAAGTGCAAATCTTCTTCGAGTGCATCCGCGCCGCTGGTCGCGGCCAGTTCATACGATGGCTGCGTCTCCTCGGGCCGCAAGCCCGGCAGGCCGCGATGCCCGATGACGAGCGGCATCCTGCCATCGAGCGTCGAGAATGCGGCGGGGGCGGGCGCATTGGGCGCAGCGTCGCTTCCGTCGCCATGACAGGCGGCAAGCGTCAGGGTGAATGCAGTCAGTGCCAGCGAAAATTTCGGCATTGCGGGTAGAGCGTGCTTTCGATCGCGCTTCATCGGCTTTCCGTGTCCTTATGATGGTCCCCGCGCATGATGCGAGAGCGCGGTGACCGTCATATGTCCGGAAGCTCTCAATCGGCTTTCAGTGAAGGATCCTCACCTGGCGTCGAGCTGCCAGCGCAGGATCGGATGCTGCGCGCCTGCGGGCATGACCCATGTGCCGTTCGGGCCGAAGTTCCAGCTTGCATCGAAGCTCGATGCCGTCCGCATTTCGACCGTGGTGAGACCGTTCGCAGGCGGAACCGGCGTGCCGCCGTAGACGGATTTGTCCGTCATGGTCATTGTCCGGTCCCAGTAGACGTTGTTCGCAATCGATCCCGCATTTGAAAACGCTACGCCGCCTTTGAGTTCGGCATTGAATTGCGGAACGATGTTCGTGCTCGCGAACGATTCGCTGATCGTGCCTGTCTTGTTGTTATCGAGCACGAGACCGCCGTTGTAGTACATCTGCGCGCTGCCCGACGCATACGACTGTGTGATCGATCCGTTGTTCTGCGAAACGAGCCCGCCGCCTTCCGAATGCGATCCGCCATACACGGCGCCAGTGGCGAACGACTGAACGATCTTGCCGTTATTGATGCCGACGAGACCGCCGAACTCGCCCTGGCTGCCGACATTCGCGCTGCTCCACGATCGTTCGATGGTGCCTTCGTTTTGCGCGACCAGCCCGCCGCCGCCGGGTCCGCTGACTTCGGGCGAGCCTGCGCTTCCGGTGGTATAGACGTTCGAAACCAGCCCGCGGTTGATGCCGGTCAGTATGCCGGCACCCGCATTGTAGGAGCCGTAGGCGGT
This sequence comes from Caballeronia sp. LZ016, assembly GCF_031450805.1. Taxonomy (NCBI): domain Bacteria; kingdom Pseudomonadati; phylum Pseudomonadota; class Betaproteobacteria; order Burkholderiales; family Burkholderiaceae; genus Caballeronia; species Caballeronia sp. LZ016. The sequence goes on along the minus strand of NZ_JARTVY010000005.1, from coordinate 414,526 downwards.
CGAATCGATAATGCCCAGATTGCGCACGACGCCCCCATAGAAAATTGCGCCGAAGAGCCCGACGTAGCTCGGATCCTCGCCGACGCTATATCCGTGGAACTGGCTGATGGTGTGACCCATGCCGTCGAACTGTCCGGATAGCGCGATGCCTCCGCCGATCACGTTGATCTTGCCCGCGTCCGCGCTCAGATCGAGATCGCGGCCGAGCGCGTAGTTAGGCATGAGGTTCTCACCCATCTTGACGAGGTCGGCGTTCGAATTGACGAGGTAATAGGGCGTGTATTGCGTGGTCATGCCGCTGAAAGGCGCCGGTTTCCACGATGCGTTCTGCAGCACGTTCCCCGCTGTGTAGGTCCCGTTGAGGTCGAAGTAGGCGGACACGATGCCCGTACCTTGCGACCAGTCGATGGTGCCGCCATTCGTTACGCTGCCGCCGTTATCGCGTGCCGCCGAATCGGCGCGCAGCGTCAGATTCCCGGCGCCGGCGTTCGACAGCGTCGCGAGCGGGCCGAGCGTCACGCTATGCAGTGCGTTCAACACGAGGCTGGCGCCACCGGTCCAGTGCAGCGGCGCGCTCATGTCGATATCGCCGCTTGCGTTGTGCGCGCCCGTCGCGTTGACGGTGATCGACGTGCCGCTCGACAGATTGCGCGCAAGCGTCGCGGAGTTGAGCGGTCCTGCATTGAAGACCGGCGCGCTGATGTTCCATAGGGCGGCGCTGATCGCTGCGTCGTCGAGATGAAGCGCGTCGCCGGTCGTGATCACCGTGCCGCCAGCGCCATCCACATTCGATGCCTCGACCTTCGCATGGATGTGCGCCGTGCCGCGATCCGCGACGAGCCATACCTTGCCTTCACGAATCGCCGTGCCGGTGGCGCGCAAATCGGCGTGCTGGCCGGCGAGCGCGAACACGTTGCCGTCGGCTGCACGCAGATCGATCTGGGCGGCGTCTATCGTGCCCTTGTTCACCACATCGCCGCGTGTGCCGGCCTGCACGAAGACTTGCGGGCCGGTCGCCGAATCACGCAGCAACATCTGATTGCCGGTGGCGAGTTCGACCGATCCCTTTGGCGCGGTGATGCTGCCATCGTTCTCGACGAGCTTCCGGGAGATGAGAAATACATCGCCGCCGGTCGAGTCGATCTTGCCGAGATTGACGACGACGGCATCACTCGATCCGGTGAGACCGAGCGTTCCGCCGCTCATGAAGGCGTAATTGTCGACATCGAGCGTGGATGCGACGAAGCGGCCGCCTGTCGTCACGATGCCGTTCGCGCCTATCACGACGCCTTGTGGATTGATGAGATAGAAGCTGCCCGAGGCTCCGAGCTTGCCATCGATGACCGAGCGCTCCGTACCGGTCACGCGGCTCAGCGTGGCGCCGGTGCCGTTGAATACGTTGACGGTGTTGCCATTGCCGATGGAGAAGCTGCGCCAGTCGATCACGCCGCGCGGCGTGTTCTGCACGATGTTGACGGTACTGCCCTGCGTCGTGATGGACCCGGTGCCCGCGACGTACTGACCTCCCTGCGGCAGCGGCCCGGCTGCGATGGACGTATTGACCAGTGCGGAAAGAAGTGCGGCGAACATGGCATCGCGCGTGAGGCGAAGCGGTAAGAGAGGACGATCGATAGCGAACCTGCGATGCACATCGGCAAAAAGATCACGACTACGCATGCCGTACTCCTCGGTTTGGTTTAAGCGCTTCCCTTGTCTTTGCCTTACTGTTTTAGACTAAAGTGGAATCGCTCAACCGAGATTCGATGGTGCACTGCATGGCGATATCAATTGCCCGCGCATGCCCAGCAAAATCCCGTGCCGAGCGCTGACATTGCCCCGCTAATCAAGTGAGTTGTGACTAGCGGTTCATATGCCACGCAGAACGTCTCGATCAGCCAGGCGCGTTCACGCAAGCAAGCGCGCGATAAGATCGGGCGTTGTCCGCACTTTGTATTTTCGCAACAGGCTCGCGCGATGAATATCGACCGTGCGCGGACTGATGTTCAATTCCTTGCCGATCTCCTTGCTCGTCATCCCATGCACGAGATATGCGGCCACATCGCGCTCGCGTTCGGTCAGCGTGCTTGCGACATCGGTCTGCTTGCCGTTGTCCGACAGATCGGTGAACGTCCACATCGCCAGTTCGAAAGGACGCTTCGGGTTGTAGCCGAAGCCGCGCACCGTTACCCAGAAATGACTGCCGTCAATGCGGCGCATGATGCGATCGTCACTGAATACCGCGCGCTTCGCGATGAGCGGCGCGAGACGGCGGCCGGTCGTCGCGAAGTCTTTCTGCTGGGGGTAGAGCTTGGAGAACGACTGATCCACGATGTCGCTGCGTTCGGCTCTGAACAGTTCCAGCGCGCGCATATTGCAGTCGACCATGATCCGTTCGCGAGCCACGATGACCGCGACGGGCAAGTGCCTGAAAAGGTCCTCGTAATCGAGCGTGCGCGTCGGATCGGTCGTGGTCGGCATGGGGTCTTTGTCGTGCGTAGCTCCTGTGCAGTGTAGCCTGACCGTGTCCGATTCAGCCGTTCCAGACTTCACCGAATACGCGAAGCCAGTTTTCCCCCATCACTTTCCTGATGCGCGATTCGCTCCAGCCCGCGCGCTGCATCGCGGCAGTGAGATTCGGAAATTCACCGATCGTGCGAATGCCTTCCGGATTCACGACCTTGCCGAAGTCCGTGAGACGACGATAACGGCCTTTGTCATGCGTGATCCAGTCGAAAAACTCAGTGCTATAACCCTGAGTGAAGTCCGTGCCGATACCGACCTTGTCTTCGCCGATCACATCGATGACATATTCGATTGCCTCGAGATAGTCATCGACGGTTGCGTCCGCGCCGCGCCGCAGAAACGGCATGAACATCGTCACGCCGACGAAGCCGTTCGCTTCCGCAATCTCGCGAAGCTGGTCGTCCGTCTTGTTGCGCGGGTGCTCCTTCAATCCCGATGGACAGCAATGCGAGTAGGTGACGGGCTTCTTCGAGCACGCAATCGCATCCGAAGAAGTCTTCGCACCGACATGCGATAAATCCACCATGATGCCCACGCGGTTCATCTCCTGAATCACCTCGCGGCCGTATCCCGACAGTCCGCCGTCCGGTTCATAGGAGCCCGTGCCGACCAGGTTCTGCGTGTTGTAGCAGAGCTGTACGACGTTGACTCCGAGTTCCTTGAACACTTCGATATAGCCGAGATTGTCTTCGAACGCGTAAGAGTTCTGGAAGCCGAAAATGATCCCGGTCTTGTTCTCTTTCTTGGCGCGAAGAATGTCGTCCGTGGTGCGGACGAGCGTGAGAATCTCACTGTATTCGCGGATCTGCTGTTTCATTTCCGCGATGTTGTCGATGGTTTTCTGGAAGTCGTCCCACACCGAAACGGTGCAGTTCACGGCGGTCACGCCGCCCTTGCGCATGTCCTCGAAGACGGAACGTTCGAACTTCGAAATGTTCAATCCGTCGATGATGATGCTCGAATCGTGCAGGCTGTTCATCGATTCATTCCTGAAAGAGTGGCGTCGCTCAGACGGTGCGCTTGTATGCGCGTTTCACGGACGCGGCCTGGTTTCGGTTATTCGTCGCGGCGCCGGCATCTTCCAGCGCGGTCTTCGACGTTTCGTGCAGCGAGAGACCGCCGATCATCGCGAGGATCGATATCGCGATCAGATAGTACGCCGGCGACAGGTTCGTTCCCGTGGAGGAAATGAGCCACGTGGCGACGAGCGGCGCGGTGCCGCCGAAAATCGTGTACGCAAGGTTGTAGGTGATGGCGGACGCCGTGTAGCGCGTTTTCGTCGCGAACACTTCCGACATCAACGGCGCAGTCACCACGCCCGAAAGCACGGCGCCGATGGCAAGCAGCGCGACGCCCAGCAACGACTGCGAGAGCACGCCAGAGCCGCCCAGTGAGAAAGCCGGATAAACCGACGCGATGATGAAGACGCACGTCGTTGCAATCGTCGCGCGGCGGCCCACGCGATCCGAGAAGAGGCCGGCGAGCGGGCACAGGGCCGCCGCGAAGAAGAGCGCGAGCACGGTCACGAGCAGCGACGTGCCGCGTGAGAGATGCCCGGCCACTTGCAAATAGGTGGCGAAGTAAGTCGTGAACGTATAGAACGACAACGCCGTCACCGACACGAACGCACCCAGCTTCAATATATTCCACGACTGCGAATGCAGGGTTTCCATGAGCGGCGCATGCGCGACTTCATGCTTGCCTTCGAGGGCCTGGAACGCGGGCGTTTCGTTGAGATTGACGCGCAAATAGACGCCGATGAGACCGACCGGCGCCGCGATCAGGAACGGCACGCGCCAGCCCCATTCGATCATCGCTTGCGCGGACAGCGTCGACTCGAGCAGATACGCCACCACGGCGGCGCATGCAAACGACGAGAACGTCGAGACCGGAACGAAGCTGCCGAAGAATGCGCGGCGGCGGCGCGGCGCATGTTCCATCACATAGGCGCAGGCGCCCGCATACTCGCCCCCTGCGGAAAACCCTTGCACGCAGCGGATGATCGTAAGCAGCAGCGGCGCCCAGTAACCGATGGTCGCGTAGGTCGGAAGCAGACCGATGAGCGTCGTCGAACCGGCCATCAGCAGGATCGTGAAGGCAAGGGTGCGCTTGCGGCCGATCCGGTCGCCGACGATGCCGAAGACCAGCCCGCCGAGCGGCCGGAATGCGAACGCAACGGCAAAGACCGCGAAGGTCTTGAGCAGGCCGACCGTGGGGTCGCCGCTCGGAAAGAACTCGCGCGTGAGAATGGTGGCGAGAAATCCGTACGCGGCGAAGTCGAACCATTCGACGAAGTTGCCGATCGAGGCTGCCGCGATGACGCGTCGCAACGTTCCGGTGTCGACTTCCTGGCTGCGTTGATCTGGCATGGTGCCTCTCCTCTTCAAGTGTCGATGCCTTGCGGTGTCCGAACGAGAGTAGAGGCTCAAATTACCTAGGTCCATACGTGTCAATTACCTAGGTAATCGGGGGTGTCCGATGCGAGATGCGCGACAGGGCGGCGATCGCGTTGCGCTTCGAATACGCGTCGATTGACGGCGCGCGGTTCATTGCCGTATTTCTAACGCCGAGTCGGTTTGCCTGGCTGCAACTCTTTTTAACGTAAATGCGAGTGTCTCTGAGAAACCGGTTCGCGAATCATCGCAGCAATGTATTCGGCGATTCAGTCGGACTGCGTTTGCGATTAATTCGCTCGGTGTCGCGCGTATATGGCATAGTCGCGACATCGTCATTGAATGGGAGAATCAGAATGGCAACAATTGATAGCCTGAATGCAAGGATTGCGAAGCTGCAGGCTCAGGCCGAAGTGCTTAGAAAGAAGCAGTCAGCCGGTGTCATCGCGCAAATCCAGCGCCTAATGAAAGAACACGGTTTAACCGTCGATGATCTCGGGCGAGACAGCGGAAGTAAAAGCCGGGGCACCGAAGCGAAAAGCGAATCGAATGCGTCGGCGCGGTATCGTGATCCGAAAAGCGGCGCTGAATGGAGCGGTCGCGGCCGCGCGCCGGGCTGGATTGCGAACGCGAAGAATCGGAACCGCTTTTTGATCGACGGTAATGCGGCGAGTGCAACGGGATCTGCCGAGAAAGCGCCCGCCAAGGCCGGCAATTATGTCAGGGGTCCGCAGCCGGCGAAGTATCGCGATCCGAAGTCCGGTGCGACGTGGAGCGGCCGAGGCAAAGCGCCGGCCTGGCTCGCGGGCGCAAAAGACAGAAACAAATTCCTGATCGATGCGGCGGAAGCCGACACGCAAACTCAGTCATCGGGCGGTAAAGGCGCTTTGGCGACTGCTCGCAAGAAAGGCGCTGCGAAGAAGTCGTCCGCCACGGCTAAGAAAGCGCCGGCAAAGCGAGCGGCGGCCGCCAATAAAACGTCAGCTTCCGCCAGGAAGCCCGCAAGCAAGAAGGCCACTGCTAAAAAAGCTGCACGGAAGGCCGCGCCCGGCGCTGCGATGAATGGCGCAAACGGAGCGAGCAAGGACGCGTCGGGACTCGGAGGCGCGGAGCAGGCTGTCTGATTGCGTCGGGGGAGAAAGCGCGTGTGGAACCGATGATTGATCCGGTCTGTCACTCAGGATATTCTTGCTTCGTTCGTCGTCGTCGAATGCAGGTCAACCGGAGACAACCGTTTGATGAACCGCGCGTTGGCTTTCTCCTGCACGATCGCCATAAGCGCGATTCTTTGCGGATGCAACAAGGACGGGTCGCGAAACGCGGCTCAGGATTCGGGCGCATCGGCGAGTTCGGCGGCGCAGAGTGCGAGCGCCGCCGTCCCTGCATCGGGGACACAGGAACGCGGTGCGTTGTCGGCCATCGCCCAGGCGCAGTTGCCGGGAGAAGCTGCCGAAACGCTGCGTCTGATCAAAGCGGGCGGACCATTTCCTTTCGGCGAAGACGGTGTCCTGTTCCGCAACAGCGCGGTGTTGCTGCCGCAACATCCTCGCGGCTACTACCATGCATACACGGTGCGTACGCCCGGTTCCACCGATCGGGGGCAACGGCGCATCGTATGCGGCGGGCCGCGCAAGCAGACGAGTGACTGCTATTACACCGATGATTATTACGCGACCTTCAAGCGTATCGCGCAGTGAGTTTCTGTAGAGCCGGAGAGAAAGTCGCCGCGATGCACCGGAAGTTGCGAGCGCGAATCGAATCCCAATCTGCACCGTGAACGACGGCACTCCCTTGGTTGACGGCAACGCGCGTTAATTCTTGATGCGCGAGCCGGCAATGTCTCTGCTTGTCCGGCCTGTGCGCGTCGCATCTGAGAGCCGTGGCGCTCGAGCATCGCCGCCAGACTCAACTTTCCTCTTTCCCCGCCGATATTTCACCCAGCAGCCGAAAGGCTGACGAAAGATCGGGACGGATGCGTAAAGCAAAGAGGAAGGACGAAATGAGAAGACTGAGTTTCAGGGCGACGCTGTGGAGTACCGTCGGGTTCATCTGGGTGAGCCTGATCGTGCTGTCGCTGTTGAGCGCGACGATGACCCGCACGCTGATGATGCACGACCGCCAGCGCGGCCTCGCCGAGCAAGTGCAGTCCGCGGTGAGCGTGGTGAACCACTATGTCAAACAGGCGCAGAGCGGCGCGATGTCCGAGGCCGACGCGAAGCAGGCAGCCATCGCGCATCTGCGCCCCGTCCGCTACGGACAAAGCGGCTACATGCTCGTCGTCGATTCGAACATGCTGCAGTTGCTGAACCCGATTCGCCCCGAAACCGAAAACAAGATCAACGATCTCGTCGACAAGACGGGCAAGCATTTCACCGCCGAAATCGTCAAGCACGGGCTCGACGGCACCCATCTCACGAGCTATCTCTACCCGAAGCCGGGCGAGACGGACGCTCTGCCGAAAACCGCATACGGCGAATACGTGCGCGCATGGGACTGGCACGTCTATACCGGCGCCTACGTCGATGACATCGATAGCGAATTCGGCGTGCGGCTGCTCGAGATGCTCGGCATCGTCGGCGTCGTGGGCCTGCTGCTGACGGTGGCGATGGGCTGGATCATCCGCAACGTGCTGAAGAAGCTGGGCGGCGATCCGCAAGACGTCGCCGATGCGTGCGAACGTATCGCAGCGGGCAATCTCACCGAACCGGTTCACGTTCCCGCCGGCTACGACAAGAGCCTGATGGCGTCCGTGCGTGCGATGCAGGACCGCCTGCTCGACGCGATCGGCGCGGTCACGACATCCGCGACCGCCATTGCCAGCGCGACCAACGAGATCGCGGCGGGCAACACGGACTTGTCCGCGCGCACGGAAGAGCAGGCCGCGTCGCTTCAGCAGACAGCGGCGAGCATGGAAGAACTCACTGGCACCGTCAGGCAGAACGCGGACAACGCGCGCCAGGCAAGCGGCCTCGCCGATAACGCCAGTGCGGTGGCCAACGAAGGCGCGGCGATCGTCGGTCAGGTCGTCGATACGATGGCCGGCATTCAGGAAAGCTCAGGCAGGATTGCGGACATCATCGGCATCATCGAAGGCATTGCTTTTCAGACCAACATTCTCGCGCTGAACGCAGCCGTGGAAGCCGCGCGTGCGGGCGAGCAGGGCCGGGGCTTCGCAGTCGTCGCGAGCGAAGTACGCAGTCTCGCGCAGCGTTCTTCGAGCGCCGCGAAGGAAATCAAGGCGCTGATCGAAACATCGGGCGATCGCGTGGGCGCGGGCACGGAACTGGTCGCGCAGGCAGGCGAGACGATGCGCAGCGTGCAGTCCGCCATTCAGCGCGTGACCGATATCATGGGCGAGATCGCGTCGGCGTCGCATGAGCAAAGCCGCGGCATCGAACAGGTGAATCAGGCCATCACGCAGATGGATGAAGTCACGCAGCAAAACGCCGCGCTCGTCGAGCAGGCAGCCGCAGCGGCCGGGTCACTCGACGATCAGGCGAAGCAGCTTCGGCAAGCGGTGGCCATTTTCCGGACGAGTCGCGCCAGTGCGGAAGCCGCTCCGGCGAAGACTACGGTTGCCGCGCCGGCGAACATCAAGAGCCGTATTGCGCCTAAAGCGACGAAACGCGCGACGGCCGATGCAGTTTCGCCGGCAATGGCCGCCACCGGGTCCGACAAAGACTGGGAGACGTTCTAAGGCGACGTGCGCGAGCGGACCGGTGCTGTGCTAGCCTCGTCTTCACGCTGCTATCGCGTGGACTCATGAGGCGATCCATGAAGCACCTATCGCTCGTTGCCGTGATGCTTTTGCTGATCGCAGCGAATCTGCACGCCCATGCGCAGGGCACACGTCTCACCGATGCCCAAATGGCTGGCGTCTTCATCGTCGCCAATCAGGTGGAAATGGCAGTTGGCCAACTCGCCTTGCGCAGAACGCAGTCGCTCAGCATTCAGAACTACGCGCGCAGAATGATCGCCGAACATGACGGCATGAACCGTCAGATGGCCGCCATGCTCGACCGGCTGGGCGAGCGGGCGCAATCGAGCGCGATGAGCGAGTCGATGGCGCGGCAGCTACGCGACGACCTCGCCGCGCTCGACGATGTGCAAAGCCGCGATTTCGATCTCGCGTACCTGGAGCATGAAATCGGGTGGCATCAGCGATCGATCGCGGCGTTCGACGGCTTCATCCGCACGACGACGAGCGCCGACGTCAAGGCGCTGCTGGCGGCGTCGCGTCCGGCGTGCATCCTGCATCTGGATCAGGCGCGGCGGCTGGAATGGGCGCTCGGCCGGTGAATCGAAGCGCTGCTTTGTACGCAGCCGCTGCTACTCCAGCGGCGCGACGGACGCACCGGCAATTCCATGCCGCTTCAACGCTTCCGCGACGAAGCCGGATCCCTTCATCTCCTCCACGAATGCACGCAGCAAGTCGGCCGCCGCGTCCCCGCGGCTTTTCGGCGTGCCCATCGCTTGCCGGATGACCATGAAGCGTTCGCCAAGGAGCCGCAATCCGGGCGTGCGCGCGGCGTCCGCTTCCAGTTGCTGACGCACGCCCGCCGCCACATCCAGCCCTTGGTCGATGAACGTCTGCACGACCGCTTGCGATGTCGGCGCGCGAACGATTTGTGCATGCTTCAGTTCGCGTGTCAGAAAGAGATCGTACGCGCTGCCTTTGCCGACCGTCACGCGAACGCCTTCACGATCCACCTGATCGTTGGCACGGATGCTCGATTCGTCGCGCACGAGATAGCAGCCTTCGATCAGCACGTACGGCGCCGTGAATGCGATGCTTTCGCCGCGCAGCGGATCGATCGCGAAGAAGCCGATGTCCGCCTGCTCGTTGGCGACGGCTTCGACCGACTTGCCGGCGGTATCGAAGGCGACGAGTTCGATATCGACATTCAGCCGCCGCGCGAACTCGCGCGCGAGATCGATCGATACGCCGAACGGCTCGCCGGTATCCGCGCGCCTGTTGGCGAGGATCGGATTGCCGAGGTTGATGGATGCCCGCAATCTGCCTTCAGGCGCAATCTTTCGAACGACGTCTTGATCGATATGCATGATGGTGTCGGTGATAACTCAAGGGTGGAGAATGCTCGGAGAACTCGTCGGGGCAGAAGAGGCTTCAGGCGATCATCGACGATGCGGAAAACCGGGCTCGTCTGCTGCGCCGGGGCGACGGCGCGAAAACATCCTGTTCGGCGCGCGCGTCGAGCTTGATTCTATCGTCAGCACGCGCCGTTCATAAGGATGCCGTCCGATGCTCTATCCTCTGACGCTCGCCGCCGGCGCGGCGCGTCTGTCACGCTGGCTCACGCGCCATCCCCGAATGCAGCAAGTGCAACGCTGGACGTTCGGCGCGACCTTGCTCGCCTTTGTTGCGCGCCTGTCGCTGGAATGAGTCACTTCGCTGCTTGCCGATGATATGAAGTTTTTGCCGTTACTAGGGGTATACGCAGGGTCTTAATTACCGCCTGACTTTCGTAAAATGCAGGTAAAACATTCCAACATATCTGAGAGAAAGCGGTAATGGAAAGCCAATACGAAGTGCTCTACAAGGGGTGCACCCTCACGCCGCTCGCCGTCGAGGACGGTGCGTTCTACACGGCGATGCTCATCTTGCGTGCGCCCGATGGCGGAATGCGCGCGAGCGGCGCACTCGGCCAGTTCGCGTGCGCGTTATCGGCGAGGCGGTATGCACTGGCCTACGGCATGGCCGATGTCGACCACCGCGAACCGCCGCTTCCTGACTGGCCGCCGGTTCAGGCGAGAGCGGCAGGGGCGGTGCATCGCGCAAGGGCGTAACGGCGGCAGGTCACGGCGCGAGCGCGTCCGCTACCTCGTTGTTCCAGTACGCGGGAAGCGCCTTGTACGGATTCGGCAGCGTAAGCGACGTGACGTAGACGCTTCCAGCGGCATGTGTCTTTGCATACGTCACCACGCGCGGCAATTGCGCGGCGCTCACGTTATAGACGATATGCACGAACCGGCTCTTCGGATAAGCAGCCTGCCATCCCATCGTCTGATAAGTCGCATAGCTCTTCGCATTGCTTTCGAACACGACGAACTGATCGGCGGTCGGCAGGCTCGCGTAAAGCTCGGGAATATTCGTCCCCGGATTGCCGATGACCGTATAAGTCGGCTTCAGCGCCTTGATATAGTTGTAGACCGACTGATAGAACTGAATGTGCGACGCTTGGTTATCCGCCGTCATTTCGTCGATGAAGAACCCGTCGACGGGATATAGCGCGATGTATCGGTTGATGTCGCCGACTACCGCGGAGAGCGACCGCTTCGTGTACGACGTCGACACATAGCCGATCACCTTGCCGCCTGCGGTCCGCAATCGCGTGATGGCGGCCGTGTAGTTCGCATCGGCGGTAACGCCCGGCCCGCTGTTGGGATTCAGAATGGCAGTGGTCGGTATCTTGCGCGCGGTTGCCGTGAGCGCGTCCCAATTGGCGACGCCTCTCGCTGCATCGAAATAGGCGGGCACGACCAGCGTGACGGGTGCGCCCGGCGTACTCGCCACGGTGCCCGCGAGCGCAGCGCCGCTTAGCGCAATTGACGACCCAACTGCGCTTAACTTGATGACTCTCATCTGTTCTCCTGACGCCGGCCGCCAGTGCGACGGGCAATCTGATTCTCTACGTCGCCGAATCGCTCCGGCTTTGCCTCGACGTACTAACGGCGTCGTCGCGCGCTTCTTTAGCGCGTTGGGCAATCGCTGATGTCGGTTCGATGCGCCGATTGCCCCGCACGGTTTCTCGACACGGCCTTCATCGGCGCGAGCAGGCGTCGCGCGCGATCGACTTCCTCGCCGAGCTGTTCGATCAGCCATCGCGCGACATGGCGCGTGCCATCCGACGGATTCGACGAACGATATTCGAGCACGTAGTGACAGCCCGTTTCGATATAGCGGTCCCATGCGGGAACCACCTTGCCTTCGTTGAGCGGCGCGGCGATGGCCAGCAGCCAGCCGAGCACGACGCCCTGACCGAGCATCGCGCACTGCACGGCAAGGCCGGGGTCCGTGTGATGCACCGCTTCACCGATGCCATTGTCCGACAGCCCCGTCGCGCGGTGAAAATCTGCCCATGAATGCGTGGTCACGTCCAGATGAATGTAGGCGTGGCCTTCGCTGTGCCTCGGTGCATCGAGCGGTCCGGACTCTGCGAGATAGTTCGGACTGCACACAGGAACGATGATCTCGGGACAAAGACACGAAGGATCGCTTTCCGAGCCGGGTCCATGCAGCCGGATGCCGAGATCCGCATCTTCGAGCGGTCCATACAGGCGGCCGGGCATGACTTGCAGACGCAGGTTGATCGACGGAAAGCGCTTGCGGAACTCGGCATAACGCGGCAGAAGCCACAACGCGGCGAACCCGCTCGCGAGCGATAAGGTGACGATCTCGCCTCGCGCATGATCGCGCTTTAGCTGGTCGATGGTGTCGCCGATCTGACCGAAGCCCGATGCGACCGCACGCTGCAACGTTGCGCCGCGATCCGTCAGGGTTAGCCCTAGTTTCGTGCGTTCAAACAGCTTGAAGTCGAGCGCGTCTTCGAGGCGCGCCACCATGCGGCTCACGGCGACGGGCGTCACGTTGAGCTCGCCGGCTGCCTTGGTAAAGCTCAGAAGCCGCGCCGATGTTTCGAATACGAGCAGTGCCTGAAGCGAAGGAAGTCGCAGACTCATACAACACCATGTTATGGGGCATGCATCGATTTGTAAATTGACGGCCGATATTGGTCTCCTTACCTTGAGTCCGACGCTCAACTCATCTGGCAGGCCATGACCCACGACACCGATCACCGCGCCGCCGCACCTGCATCGTCGGACCCATTGCTTCAGCCGTTCGCCCTCAGGCATCTCGTTCTCAGGAACCGCGTGATGAGCACGAGTCACGCAAGCCGCCTGACGCGCGACGAATTCCCGCAAGAGGTCTATCAACGGTATCACGAGGAAAAAGCTAAAGGGGGCCTCGCGCTGACGATGTTCGGCGGTTCGTCGAATGTGAGTCTCGACAGTCCCAACACGTTCCAGCAGATCAACGTATCGACCGATGCCGTCGTGCCGCATTTGCGGCGCTTCGCCGATCGCATTCACACGCACGGCGCGGCGCTGATGTGCCAGATCACGCATCTCGGCCGGCGCGGCGATGCCTACACCGAGCCGTGGCTGCCGATGATCGCGCCGTCGGCCGTGCGCGAAACGCTGCATCGCGCGATCCCGCAGGCCATTCACGACGCCGACATCAAGCGCGTCATCCGCGACTTCGGCCTCGCGGCGAAACGTTGCCGCGATGGCGGTCTCGATGGCGTCGAAACGCACGCGGGCGGGCATCTCATCGGCCAGTTCATGGACCCGACCGTGAACCTGCGCACCGACAAATACGGCGGCTCGACGGCCAACCGCGTGCGCTTTGCAATCGAAGTCCATGAGGAAATACGCAAGCAGACGGGCGACGATTTCATCGTGGGATTCCGCTTCGCACTCGAAGACGGATGCAGCTTCGAAGAAGGGCTCGAGATGTCGCGCATTCTTCAAAGCACGGGTCTCTTCGATTTCTTCAATGTCACGTTCGGACGCATGGACACGAAGATGTCGCTCGCGGTGAATTCGATGCCCGGCATGTTCGTGCCGTCCGCGCCGTGGCTGCCCAAAGCCGCGGCATTCAAGCGCGCGGTGGACCTGCCCGTGTTCCATGCAGCGAAGATCGCCGACCTCGCCACCGCGCGCTATGCGATCCGCGAAGGCCTGCTCGACATGGTCGGCATGACGCGCGCGCATATCGCCGAGCCGCATCTCGTCCGGCTCGTCGAAGCGGGCAAGGAAGACGAGGCGCGGCCGTGCGTCGGGGCATCGTTCTGCCGCAATTTTCGCGCGACGTGCATCCATAATCCGGCGACATCGCGCGAGACCTATCTCACGCATGACATCGCACCGGCCGCGCAGAAGAAGCGCGTGCTCATCGTCGGCGCGGGACCGGCGGGACTGGAGGCGGCGCGCATCAGCGCGAAACGCGGCCATGACGTGACCGTGCTCGAAGCGAACTCGACGGCAGGCGGACAAATGCTGCTCGCGGCGACCGGAAGCTGGCGGCGCGATCTCATCGGCATCGTGGACTGGCGCGTCGCGCAACTCGCGCAGCTGGGCGTCGACGTGCGCTACAACCACTATGCCGAGCTCAGCGATGTGCTCAATCACGGCGCGGATGTCGTCATCATCGCGACGGGCGGCCTGCCCGATCTCGATACGTTGCCCGGCGGCGATCTATGCAAGTCGGTGTTCGACGCGCTGACGGAAACCCCGCCGCGCGCGGGCAGCGTGCTCGTGTACGACGGCACCGGCCGGCACAACGCCTATCTTTGCGCGGAACGTTATGTCGATGCGGGCCTCGACGTATCGCTTGCGTTGATCGACAGCACGCCCGCGCAGGAGACGGGCGGACGCGGCGACGACCAGGCGTGGATGCGCGACATTGCGCGCTGGGACGTGCCGGTGCGCGCCAATGTCGAACTGGTCGAAGTGAACGCAGCGGAGAACGGCAAGCGGCGCGCGGTGTTCCGTCATCATCTGACGAGCGAGCTCCTCGAGATGGAAGCGGACCATGTGGTCGTCGAGCGCGGCATGCTCGCAGTCGACGACCTCTACGAAGCCGCGCGCATGTATTCGGTCAACGACGGCTACACGGATCTCGAAGCATTCGCGACAGCGAAGCCGCAGCCCGCCGCACAGGAAGGCGAGGCCGGGCAATTCAATCTTTACCGCATCGGCGATGCGAGCGCATCGCGCGACATCCACACGGCCATCTACGACGCGTACCGGCTTTGCCTCGCGCTGTGACGGACCATTCCATTCATCCGCATGACGACATCACCGAGCGAGGCTGCCCATGACATTGCCGAAAGACTTCGTTGTCGCCGATCCTTCCCGCCGCCGGGCCATCAGGACGCTGGCCGCAGCCGGCGCCGCCACGCTGATTCTGCCGGGGGCATCGTCGCTTGCGTTCGCCGCGACGGAAGGCGCGCCGCAACGCGGTGGACGCATTCGCGTGGCGCTTGCGCATCAGTCGCTGATGGATTCGCTCGATCCCGCGAAGGGCACGCATACGGGCGACTATTCGCGCGCCTACATGTTCTACAGCGGCCTCACCGAACTCGATGCCGACTTCAAGACGCAGAACGCGCTTGCCGAGAAGCTCGAATCCGACGACTTCGTGAAGTGGAACGTCACGCTCAAGCCGAACGTGCACTTTCACGACGGCAAGCCGTTCACATCCGATGATGTCGTGTTCTCGCTGATGCGTCACAAGGACCCGGCGACGGCCTCGAAGGCGAAGTCCATTGCGGACGGCATCGCATCCGTGAAAGCGGCGGGGCCGCTGAAGGTCGAGATCACGTTGACGGAGCCGAACGTCGATCTTCCGGCGCTGCTCGCCATCCCGCATCTGGTGATCGTCGCGGCGAACACGACGGACTTCTCGAAGGGCAACGGCACCGGCCCTTACGTATGCAAGGAGTTCACGCCGGCGCAGCGCTGCATCGGCACGCGCAATCCGAACTTCTGGAAGCCGGGGCGTCCCTATCTGGATGAAGTGGAGATCATCGGCATCGGCGACGATGCGGCGCGCACCAACGCGCTGCTCGCAGGCGACGTGCAGCTCATTTCGCCGCTGCCCGCGCGCGATGTTGATCGCATCAGGCAGACCGGCAAGGCGACCGTGCTCGAAAGCCCGTCGCAGCTCTATTCGGACCTCGCGTTGCGGCAGGACATGCTGCCGACGAAGAGTGCGGACTTCAACGAGGGCATCAAGTATCTGCATGACCGGCAGCGCATCGTGAACGTGATGCTGCGCGGACATGGCACGCTCGCGAACGATCATCCGGTGCCGGAGTGGCATCCGTATTTCATGAAGGGACTGCCGCAGCGCGCCTATGACCCGGACAAGGCGCAGTTTCACTTCAAGAAGGCCGGCGCGCAGACCGCGCGTGCGGAGATCATCGCGCCGCCATCGGTGGAGACGGCGCTCGATTCCGCGATGCTGGTGCAGCAAGCGGCGAAGCAGGCGGGCGTCGACATCAACGTGCGCCGCGTCCCGGCGGATGGCTACTGGACCACGTACTGGATGAAGTATCCGATGACCTACGGTTCCATCCTGCCGCGCCCGACGCTCGATCTGCTGTACACGCAGTTCTTCCGCTCGAATGCGAACTGGAACGAATCGGGGTGGAAGAACGAGCAGTTCGATCAACTGCTCGTGCAGGCGCGCCGCGAGCGCGACGATGCGAAGCGCAAGCAGATGTATGGCGACATGCAAACCATCGTCTATGAGAAGAACAGTCTCGTGATTCCCGCGTTCATCAACTTCATCGATGCGCAGAGTTCGACGCTGCGTGGATTGAAGGGCAGTCCGTCGGGCCGCGTGATGGGTTATCGCTTCGCTGAGTTCGCATGGCTCGCCAAGGCGTAGGCGCGCTTCGCTCTACCAGAGCGCCTGGCTCGTGACGGCGAACTGCGTGAGCGATTCATCGGTGGATGGCGTGCCGTTCAGCGCCATCTGCTCGATGGTATCGACGAGCGGCAGCCCCTGTCCTTCGAGCCACGATGAAAGCCCGTGACGCAGCGGCGTATCGACGCGCACGAACATGCCCGCGTTCAGCGCGAGCCAGTAGCTGATCAGTGCTTTCGCACGGCTCTGGTCCGGCGATTCGGGCGCGATCACCGGACCGATCACATGACCGTCGCCGAAGCGCCGGAAAAGCGCGAAGCCGATGAGCTCGCCGTCGCGATCCAGCGCGATGCCGCTCGCGACATCGAGCAGATGCGGCATCAACTCGGTGCGATCCATGCCGGTCGCGCGAGAGGCGAGGCCGGCGAGGCGGGGCGTGTCCTTCGCGCCGATCGGACGAAGCCGCTCGCCGGGCGGCAGTGAAACGAGCGGTGGCTGAAAGGCCGCGCCCTGATGTTGATGAATGGTATCGATGCGCGTGAAGCCGCGCTCCGTGCACAACGGCTTGCCTTCCTCGGATGCATGAATGAGCAGCATGCGCGAGCCGTGTGACGCGATGAGACGGTCGAGCAGGCCGCGCCCGATGCCTTGCCGTTGACGTTCGGGCGACACGATGAACATGCCGAGCGTCGCAGCGCTTTCGCCGAATTGCCACGCGAGCGCGGTGCCGACGAGCGCGCCTTGTCCGTCGACGGCGGCGAAACCGCGGCCGAGTCGCGCGGCGAAGCGCCAATCGTCCAGACGATGCCGCCACTTGACGGACATGGAAAGCGCATGACCGGCGGGGATGTCGTCGAGCGTGAAAGCCCGGTATTCGACCACATCGCGATTGTTCGAGTCGGGCACGCCGGCCTCCTCACCTTGAAGACATTTACCGTGACTGTGACACCGCGCATCGCGCATGGCTAGGACGATCTTCCTGTCCCACATAGCCAGCGGGCCTTCGCGTGTGATGCAACGCAAAACGGCCGGTTATCGGGCCGACAACGCGCGCGCTGTGCTGATTCGGCAATTTTGTCGGCGAAATATGCCGGGCTTCCGGTCCTACGATGATGTCATGCCAACGCAGCAGCCTCAGGAGGACTCACGCATATGGACCGTTTCGATCCCGCCAGCATCGGCATCAGGAGCGGGCATTTCATCGGCGGCGAACTGATCGATGCGGGCGCGTCGCGCATCGATGTACGGCGGCCATCGGATGGCCTCACGTATGCATCGGTGCCCCTCGCCGATGACGCGATGATCGACTATGCGGTGCAGAACGCATACGCCGCGTTCAGGCGAAGCGACTGGGCGCGGCGAGCGCCACGCGAGCGCGCACGCGTGTTGCGCCAGTTCGCCGATCTCATCGCTGCCGATGCAGCGAACCTCGCGCCGCTCGAAGCCGTGGGTTCGACGCGACCGGTGCGCGACGCATACAACTGGGACGTGCCGTTCACCGCCGAGAGCATCCGCTTCTATGCGGAGCTTGCCGACAAGATCGGCGGCGACGTCGCGGCGACGGATCATCGTCATCTCGGCATGACGATCGCGGAACCTTATGGCGTGATCGGCGCGATCGCACCGTGGAATTTTCCGCTCGTGATGGGCGCATGGAAGATCGCGCCCGCGCTCGCAGCGGGCAATGCGGTCGTGCTCAAGCCGTCGGAAATGACGCCGTTCTCCGCGTTGCGGCTGGCGGAGCTTGCCATCGAAGCAGGCGTGCCGCCCGGCATGTTCAACGTCGTTCAGGGCGATGGCCGCACGACCGGCGATGCGCTCGTGCGTCATCCGCGCATCGGCAAGGTCACGTTCACCGGCTCGACGCGCACCGGCGCCGCGATCATGGCCGCATGCGCGGAGACGGGCACGAAGCCGGTCACGCTCGAACTCGGCGGCAAGAGCCCGCAGATCGTATTCGCCGATGCACCGCGCATCGACGAAGTGGCAAGACGCATCGCCGGCGCGATCACCGGCAATGCGGGACAAGTATGCGTGGCGGGTTCGCGCCTGCTCGTGCAGCGCGCGGTCGCCGACGAAGTGATCGGGCGTATCGCCCAGGCGTTCGGCGAACTGAAGGCGGGACCCACATGGGCCGCCGGCACGACCTTGCCGCCGATCATCTCGGAGCCGCAGGCGCAGCGCATCGATGCGATCGTTCAGCGCAGCATCGCGAGCGGCGCGACCTTGCGGCACGGCGGCACACGCGCGGATGCCGCGACGCCGGGCGCATTCTATTCGCCGACCTTGCTATGCGACGTGACACAGGAGAGCGAAGTCGTGCGCAGCGAAATTTTCGGCCCGGTGCTGACCGTGCAGTCGTTCGACACGGAAGAGGAAGCGCTCGAACTCGCGTCGCATCCGGAATACGGGCTCGCGGCCGGCGTGCATACCGCCGATATCGGCCGCGCGTTGCGCATGGTGCGCGGCATCGAAGCGGGCACCGTCTGGGTCAATCGCTATGGACGCACGAGCGATTTCGTGATTCCCACGGGCGGCTACAAGCGCTCGGGCATCGGCAAGGACCTGGGGCGTCAGTCATACGAGGCGAACCTGCGCTTCAAGAGCGTGCTCATCGACACGGACGGTTGAGACGCACGATCGTGCGCGAAAAAGACGCCGCATTTTGTGCTGTCGCGGCGCTTCAAAACGCATGACTTGTATCGTAAAGAGGCATGCATTCAACGCCAGCAGTCATTTTTGCCTTGTTTAAATTTTTCTCAACAGTTCGCTGTTCCTTGTTTTCACCACCGAACTCCGGACGGGTTCATTACACGACAGGACTGAAACCATGATCGATTTCGAGCCGAAGTACATCACGTTCGACTGCTACGGCACGCTGACGAAATTCCGCATGGCCGACATGGCCCGCGAGATGTACGCCGACCGCCTGAAGGGCGACGACCTCGAGCAATTCGTCAAGTTCTTCGCGGGTTATCGTCGCGATGAAGTGCTCGGTGCGTGGAAGCCGTATCGCGATGTCATCGTCAATTCGGTGCGCCGCGCGTGCGCGCGCATGAACGTCGAATTCAACGAGACGGAAGCCGAGAAATTCTATCTCGCCGTGCCGACGTGGGGCCCGCATCCGGACGTGCCCGAAGGCCTCTCGCGTCTTGCGAAGAAGTACAAGCTCGTGATTCTGTCGAACGCATCGAACGATCAGATTCAGAGCAACGTCGACAAGCTGGGCGCGCCGTTTCATCGCGTGTTCACGGCGCAGCAGGCGCAGTCGTACAAGCCGCGGATGCAGGGCTTCGAGTACATGTTCGATCAGTTGAACTGCAATCCGGAAGACGTGCTGCATGTTTCGTCGAGCCTGCGCTACGACCTGATGACCGCGCACGACATGGGCATCAAGCACAAGGCTTTCGTCAAGCGCGGCCACGAGCCTGGCACGCCTTACTACGAGTACTACGAAGTCGACACCATCGGCGATCTCGCCACGCAACTCGGTCTGTAACCGCACCCCTTCACGCGAGCAATGCCGATGAAACTCGACTCCTACTGGCTCGACACGGCGCCTTCGATGACGTCGGCCTGCGAAGGCCCGGTCGACGGTCACGCCGATGTCGCGGTGATCGGCGGCGGGTTCACGGGTCTGTCGGCGGCGCTCGCGCTGGGCAAACGCGGCGCGTCGGTCGTGGTGCTGGATGCGGGGCGCATCGGCGGCGGCGCGTCGGGGCGCAACGGCGGTCAGTGCAACACGGGCGTCGCGCAGGACTATGCGGCGCTGCGCGCGCAGCTCGGCGTCGAACGCGCACAGGGCTGCTATCGCGCGTATGCGGCGGCCGTCGGCACGGTGGAGCGTCTGATTCGCGAGGAGAACATCGATTGCGATTACCTCGCGTCAGGCAAGCTCAAGCTCGCCGCGAAGCCCCATCATCTCGAACATATCGCGACGACAGCCGAACTCATTCGCCGCGAAGTCGATCCCGACATCGACCTGCTCGACCGCGAGCAGGCCCGCAATGAAGTGCAATCCGACGCGTTTCACGGCGGCCTGTTGCAGCGTCATGGCGGCCAGATGCACATGGGCAAGTTCGCCGCCGGACTTGCGATGGCGGCGGCCAGGCAAGGCGCGCGTCTTTATGAGCATGCCGAAGTAACGGAAATCGCGAAGGAAGGCGGCGCATATCGCATCGATTCGAAGCGCGGCGCGGTTCGCGCGAAGCAGGTGCTGATCGCGACGGGGCCGTCGAAACACGGCCCGTTCTCGTGGTACAGGCGAAGGATGGCCCCGGTCGGTTCGTTCATCATCGTGACCGAGCCTTTGCCCGCCGACCGGCTGACGCAACTGATGCCGAACCGCCGCTCGTACACGACGAGCCGCCTGATGCACAACTACTTTCGTGTCACGCCCGATTCGCGGTTGCTGCTCGGCGGACGCGCGCGCTTCACCGCATCCGAGCGCCCCTCCGATGAAAAGAGCGGACGCATTCTGCAAGGCAATCTCGCATCGATTTTTCCGAGCCTCGCCAGCGTGCGTATCGACTATTGCTGGGGCGGTCTCGTCGATATCACCGCGGACCGCCTGCCGCGTGCGGGCCAGCATGACGGCATCTATTTTTCGATGGGCTACAGCGGCCACGGCACGCAGATGTCGACGCACATGGGCCAGGTCATGGCCGACGTGATGAACGGCAACGCCGACGCGAACCCGTGGCGCGAGTTCCACTGGCCCGCGATTCCCGGCCACACGGGCAAGCCCTGGTTCCTGCCGCTCGTCGGCGCGTATTACTCGATCAAAGACGTGTTCTATTGAAGCATCGGAAGCAAAGACAGGCGGCCAGCACCGAACGAGCCGCCGCACATTCATAGCCCCTATCGCGGAGAAGTCCATGAGCATCGACAAATCGCCTGAAGCACTCGCCCACGCCGATGCCGGCACGCGGCTCGAAGAACTGACGCGCCGTGGCGCGTCGCGGCGCAACGTCCTTCGCGCGATGGCCGCGGGCGGCCTGCTGTCGATGACGGGCGCGGGTCTCCTCACCGCGAGCGGCGCAGCTTTCGCACAGGACAAGCCGAAGCAGGGCGGCCGCATTCGCGTGGCGACGCAATCGTCGTCCGCAGCCGATACGCTCGATCCCGCGAAGGGCGCGCTCGGCACCGATTACGCCCGCGCGTTCATGTTCTATAGCGGTCTCACCGAACTCGACAACCACCTCGGCGCGAAGATGGCGCTCGCCGAGTCGCTCGAGACGAAGGACGCGACCGTGTGGGTCGCGAAGCTGCGCAGCGGCGTGCTGTTCCACGACGGCAAGTCGCTCACGCCGCAGGACGTGATCTATTCCCTGATGCGTCACAAGGACCCGGCGATCGGCTCGAAGGCAAAGACGCTCGCGGATCAGTTCAAGGAGGTCAAGGCGACCGGCCCGAACGAACTGACCATCACGCTGACGGGCGCGAACGCGGACCTGCCGGTGATTCTCGCGGACTCGCACTTCCTCATCATCAAGGACGGCACGACGGATTTCAAAACGGCGGTGGGCACGGGACCGTTCAAGCTGAAGGAATTCGCACCGGGCGTGCGTACCGTGGGCGTGCGCAACGAGAAGTACTGGAAGCCCGGCATGCCGCATCTGGACGAAGTGGAACTGATCGGTATCGCGGACGAACCGGCGCGCGTGAATGCGCTGATGTCGGGCGACGTGCAGCTCATCAACGCGGTGAGCGCGCGTTCGACGGAACGCATCAAGGGGACGCCGGGCTTTGCGGTGCTCGAAACGAAGACCGGCCAGTACACCGATCTCATCATGCGCGACGACGGCGGCATCACCGGCAATGCGGATTTCCGGCGCGGCATGATGCACCTGATGGATCGCGAGCAGATGCGCAAGACCATCTTCCGCGGCTATGGCGCGATCGGCAACGATCAGCCGATCGATCCGAGCAACAAGTACTACATGTCCGGTCTGCCGCAGCGCACGTTCGATCCCGAGAAGGCGAAGTTCCACTTCCAGAAGGCGAAGCTCGGCAACGCGCCGATCCAGCTATACGCATCGCCGGCGGCGGAAGGCTCCGTCGAAATGGCCGTGCTCATGCAGCAAGTGGCGCCGCAAGCCGGCATCAACCTGCAGGTCGTGCGCGTGCCGTCCGATGGCTACTGGTCGAATCACTGGATGAAGCATCCGCTCGGTTTCGGCAACATCAATGCGCGCCCGAGCGCGGACGTCATCTTCACGCAGTTCTTCAAGTCCGACGCACCGTGGAACGAAGCGAACTGGAAGAGCGCGCAGTTCGATCAGATGCTGGTCGCGGCGCGCGGCGAGCCGGACGATGCGAAGCGCAAGAAAATCTACGGCGACATGCAGGAGCTCGTGCACAAGGACGGCGGCATCGGCATTCCGATGTTCCAGAGTTCGCTCGATGCACACACGACGAAGCTGAAGGGCCTGGGCGGCATTCCGCTCGCGGGCCTGATGGGCTGGATGTTCGCGGAGAACGTGTGGCTCGAGGCATGAGCGTGCAGGAAGTGCAATAGCGGCGGACGCGCGACGTGTCGACGATACGGCGCGCGATATCAACCCTTCGAACGAGAGGCGATATCCGATGAAAGTTCACGCGCAACGACTCGTCGCCGCGCGCCTCGGCCTCGCGCTGCTGACGCTCTGGATCGTGTCGATGATCGTATTCGGCATCACCGGTCTTCTGCCGGGCGATGCCGCGCAGCAGGCGCTCGGCCAGGCGGCCACGCCCGAGCAGGTCGCAGCGCTGCGGCATCAGTTCGGTCTCGATCAGCCCGCCGTCACGCGTTATGTGCAATGGCTCCTGCATGTGGTGACGGGCAACTTCGGCACGTCGCTGTCGAACAACCTGCCGGTCAGCGAACTGATCTCGACGCGTCTGCCGAATTCGCTCGTGCTCGCGGGACTGACGGCGCTCGTCTCGGTGCCGCTCGCGCTCACCATCGGCATTCTTTCGGCGATGTATCGCGGCTCGCTGCTCGATCGCACGCTGAACG
The DNA here is from genome assembly GCF_031450805.1 of Caballeronia sp. LZ016. Lineage (NCBI taxonomy): Bacteria > Pseudomonadati > Pseudomonadota > Betaproteobacteria > Burkholderiales > Burkholderiaceae > Caballeronia > Caballeronia sp. LZ016. The sequence continues at coordinate 391,152 of NZ_JARTVY010000005.1, read as the reverse complement.
TCCTGACGCTTTCGACGGTCGCGGTGCCCGAGTTTCTCGTCGCGACCATCGCGGTGCTGATCTTCGCGGTGAAGCTGCGCTGGCTGCCGGCGCTGTCGTATCTGTCGGATGTATCGTCGTTCGGCGCGCTGCTGCGCACTTACGCGATGCCCGTGATGACGCTCTGCTGCGTGATCGTCGCGCAGATGGCGCGCATGACGCGCGCCGCCGTGCTCGACCAGCTCAACGCATCGTATGTGGAGATGGCCGTGCTCAAGGGCGCATCGCCGATGCGCGTGGTGTTGCGCCATGTGTTGCCGAACACCATCGGGCCGATTGCGAATGCGGTGGCGCTGTCGCTGTCGTATCTGTTCGGCGGCGTGGTGATCGTCGAGTCCATCTTCAACTATCCCGGTCTCGCGAGCCTGATGGTCGATGCCGTCACCAACCGCGACATGCCGCTCGTGCAGGGCTGCGTAATGGTGTTCTGCGCGGCGTATCTCGCACTCGTTCTCATCGCCGATCTGGCTCAGATCGTCTCCAACCCGAGGCTGCGTCAACGATGAACCGGAACGTCTCTTCTCACGCCACGACCGTGCTATACGACCAACCGCCCGCCGATGCCCCGCAGGAGCCGGCGCCCGCGGCCGTCAGGCGCAGTGCGCTCAGCCGCCTCGTGCATCGCTTTTCCGTGCTCGGCCTCATCGGTCTTGCGATCGTCGTGTTCTGGCTCGTGGTCGCGTTCGTCGGGCCGGTCATCGCGCCGTATAAAGGCGGGGCGTTCACATCGACGGAGATATTCGCGTCGTACAGCGCGGCGCACCTGCTCGGCACGGACTATCTGGGCCGCGACATGCTGAGCCGCATTCTCTACGGCACGCAGTACACGGTCGGTCTCGCGCTGGCCGCGACCGTCGCGGCGAGCGTGACCGGCACGTTCTTCGGACTGGTGGCCGCCGTCTCCGGCCGCTGGGTCGACGAAGTGCTGAGCCGTCTCTTCGATGCGCTTATTTCCATCCCGAGCAAGATCCTCGCGCTCGTCGTGATCGCGGCATTCGGCTCGTCGATTCCGATGCTGATGACCGTCGCCGCGCTCGCCTATATCCCCGGCGCGTTCCGCATTTCGCGCTCGCTCGCGGTCAACATCATGACGCTCGAATACGTGCAGGTGGCGAAGGCGCGCGGCGAGAAGCTGTTCTATATCGCGCGCGTCGAGGTGCTGCCCAACATGATTCATCCGATGCTCGCGGACTTCGGCCTGCGCTTCGTGTTCATCGTGCTGCTGCTATCGGGCCTGAGCTTTCTCGGCCTCGGCGTGCAGCCGCCCAATGCGGACTGGGGATCGCTCGTGCGCGAGAACATCGGCGGTCTGGCGGAAGGCGCGCCTGCGGTGCTGATGCCGGCGGTTGCAATCGCGACGCTCACCGTTGGCGTGAATCTGCTGATCGATAGCCTGCGTCGTCACGGCGCGCGTTCGCAAGGAGGCGGGCAATGACGACGAACATGATCGAAGTGAAGGGCTTGCGCGTGGTCGCGGGCAGCGCCCCCGATCCGGTTGTCGAAATCGTGAAGGGCGTCGGTTTCACGGTGAAGAAGGGCGAAGTGCTCGCGCTGATCGGGGAGTCGGGTTCGGGCAAGACGACGATCGCACTGGCGCTGCTCGGCCATGCGCGCGGTGGTTGCTCGATCGCGGGCGGCTCGGTGAAGATCGGCGATGTCGATGTCCTCTCGCTCGATGAAAAGGGCCGTCGCGCGTTGCGTGCCCGTACCGTCGCGTATGTTGCGCAGAGCGCATCCGCGGGCTTCAATCCGGCGCGCACGATCATGGATCAGGTGACCGAGCCCGCGTTGCTGCACAAGCTGACGACGCCTGCCGCCGCGCGCCGCAAAGCCATCGGCCTGTTTCGCTCGCTTGCGCTGCCGAACCCCGAAACGATTGGCGATCGCTATCCGCATCAGGTGTCGGGCGGGCAGTTGCAGCGTTTGATGGCGGCGATGGCCCTGATCACCGATCCCGCTGTCGTCGTGTTCGATGAGCCGACTACCGCGCTCGATGTGACCACGCAGATCGAAGTGCTCGCCGCGTTCAAGGGCGTGGTGCGCGAACTCGGCACCACGGCGGTGTACGTGTCGCACGACCTGGCTGTGGTCGCACAGATGGCGGATCGCATCGTCGTGCTGAATGGCGGGCGCGTGCGCGAAAACGGCGCGACGGCCCAGGTGCTCGACGCCCCCGTCGACGAGTACACGCGCCAGTTGCTTGCCGCGACGCGCCGCCCCGAAGTCGAACTGGACGCCACGAATACCGCGAAGGAGACGCCGCTGCTCGAAATACGCAATCTGAGCGCGGGCTACGGCCGTGTCGATGCCAACGGCGTGCCCGCCGTGCGCGTGCTCGATGACGTGAGCCTCAAGATCGCACGCGGTGCGACGCTCGGCGTGATCGGTGAATCGGGATCGGGCAAGACGACGCTTGCACGCGTGATCGCGGGTCTCGTCGACCGCGCGCGCGGCGACGTGCTGCTCGACGGCAAGCCGTTGCCCGCGAAGCTCTCGGCGCGCACGCTGGATCAGTACCGGCGTGTGCAGATCGTGTTCCAGAACGCCGATACCGCGCTGAACCCGAGCCGCACCATCGCGGACATCCTTGCCCGGCCGATGAACTTCTATCACGGCCTGCGCGGCGCGGCGGCGCAAAAGCGCATGCTCGAACTGCTCGATCTCGTGAAGCTGCCCGCTTCCATCGCGAAGCGTCAGCCGGGCGGCTTGTCGGGCGGACAGAAACAGCGCGTGAATCTTGCGCGCGCGCTCGCGGCGAATCCCGAACTCATACTCTGCGATGAAGTGACGTCCGCGCTCGATACGGTCGTCGGCGCCGCGATTCTCGACCTGCTCGCGGAACTGCGCCGTGAACTGCACGTGTCGTACATGTTCATCAGCCACGATATATCGACGGTGCGCGCGATTTGCGACGACGTCATCGTGCTATATGCGGGCCAGTGCGTCGAAGCGGGCCAGCGCGATGCGCTCTCGCATCCGCCGTATCACCCGTACACGGGCTTGCTCGTCGATTCGGTGCCCGCGCTGCGTCCCGGCTGGCTCGATGCGCGACGCGCGACGGCGCTCGCTCCGTTGCCCGCGATGGGACCGGAAAGCGATGCTCATGAACTATGCAGCTTCCGCTCGCGCTGCGCCGCGCGCATCGACGGTCGATGCAATGTGACGCCGCCCGCGAAGAAGACGCTTCCGTCGGGCGCGCAGATTCTGTGTCATCACAGCGCGGAGGATCTCGCGCGCATGCAGTCGCCCGACACGGTGACGGCATGAGCGGACGTTTCGTGCGAGTCGCGGAGCAAGGGCGCAGAACGTTCGCCATCCTTATCGATGGAAAGCACGCGCTCGCAGCGGAAGGCGATACGTTGATGGTTGCATTGCTGACATCGCAGGAAGCCTTGCGCGATTCCGAGTTCGGCGATGGCCGGCGCGCCGGCTTCTGCGTGATGGGCGCGTGTCAGGACTGCTGGGTGTGGACCGCGGACGGCGAACGCGTGCGCGCATGCACGACGCCGGCGGTCGAAGGCATGTCCATCGTCACGCGGCTCGCGCACACGGAGGGCCTATGGCCGCGACTGTAATCGTGATCGGCGCGGGACCGGCGGGCGTGCGGGCCGCGCAGGCGCTCGTCGAAGCGGGCTTGCGTCCGGTGGTCATCGACGAAGGCAGGCGCGATGGCGGGCAGATTTATCGCCGGCAGCCCGAAGGTTTCACGCGCACATACGAAACGCTCTATGGAACGGAAGCGGACCGCGCGCGGTCACTGCATCGGGACTTCGACGCGTTGCGCGCGAACATCGACTATGTGCCCGATACGCTCGTGTGGAACATCGAGCCGAATGCGGTGCATGTGGTGTGCGGTGCGCGCCATCGCAAGCTGGCGTTCGATGCGCTCATCATCTGCAGCGGCGCGACGGACCGGCTGATGCCGGTTCCCGGCTGGCATCACGCGGGCACGTACAGCCTCGGCGGTGCACAGGTCGCGTTGAAGTCGCAGGGTTGCGCAATCGGCTCGCGCGTCGTGATGATGGGCACGGGTCCGCTGCTGTATCTGGTCGCCGCGCAATACGTGAAGGCGGGCGCGACGGTCGGCGCCGTGCTCGATACATCGACGTTCTCTCATCGTGTGCGCGCATTGCCGCAGCTCCTTGCCATACCGTCGGCGCTGAAGAAAGGCATCGCGTTGATGCGCGTGCTCAGGGACGCCCGCGTGCCGGTTCATCGCGGCATTACGCCGCTCGCCATCGAAGGAACGCCGGAGAACGGTGTGCAGAGCCTGCGCGTTAAAAAGGCCAATGGCGCGACGCTGCAAGTGCCATGCGATGCGGTCGCGCTCGGTTATCACCTTCGCTCCGAGACCCAGCTTGCGGACTTGGCCGGCTGCCAGTTCCGCTTCGATCAAGACTTGCAGCAATGGCTTCCCGTCGCCGATGAAGACGGCCGCAGCAGCGTGAAGGGCGTCTATCTGGCGGGCGATGGCGCGCGCGTGCGTGGCGCCGATGCCGCCGAACACGCAGGACGTCTCGCTGCATTGGCCGCGTTGACGGATATCGGCGTGACGCGCAACGAACACGAAGCTGGCCGCTTGCGCATGCAATTGCAGCGCTTCACGCGCTTCGCGGCGGGCCTGCGCACCGCGTTTCCCTGGCCTGCGCGATTCGCCGCCGCACTGCCGGACGAGACCATCGTTTGCCGATGCGAGGCGATCACCGCAGGCGAGTTGCGGCGCGTCGTGAACGAGATGGGCGCGACCGAAGCGAATCGCGCGAAGGCATTTTCACGCGTCGGCATGGGCCGTTGCCAGGGCCGCTTTTGTGCACACGCAGGCGCTGAAGTGATCGCAGCCGAGGCGCGCGTGCCGCTCGAAGCAGTCGGCCGGTTGCGCGGACAAGCGCCCGTCAAGCCGCTGCCCATGGCAGTCACGACGCAAGAAAACATGGAGACGAGCGAATGAGCGATCGGGCCGATGTCATCGTGATCGGCGGCGGAATCATAGGCACGGCGACGGCTTTCTTTCTGCGCCGCCGCCAGCGATCGGTGATCCTTCTCGAGCGCGGCCTGACCGGGCAGCAGGCCAGCGGCGTCAACTTCGGCGGCGTGCGGCGGCAAGGGCGCGCGCTCGAACAGCTTGCGATGTCCAACCGCGCGCTCGAAACATGGCGGCGCTCGCGCGAATTGCTGGGCGAGGATGTCGAGTTCATGCCGTCGGGTCATACGCGCGTGTGCTATCACGCGCATGACGCGGAATACTTTCATCGCTATGCCGCCGATGCGCGCGCCTATGGACTCGATCTCGAAGTGCTGGACGGCGCGGCCATGTTCAAGCGCTTTCCGCATCTGGGCCGCGATGTGCTCGCGGCATCCGTTTCGCCTCTGGACGGTCATGCGAATCCCCGGCTTGCCGCGCCCGCGTTCGGACGCGCGGCGTCGCGGCTCGGGGCGCGCATCGTCGAAAACACGGAAGTGGTTCGCATCGAAAAGGAAGCGGGCGGCTTTCGCGTGGAGAGTGCGGCGGGCGAGGTGTATCGCGCGGAACAAGTGCTGGTGTGCGCGGGCGCGTGGGCCGATACGCTCTGCACGCAAGCCGGGGAACCCGTGCCGCTCGTCGCGCGCGGACCGCAAATGGCCGTGACCGAACCGGTGCCCTACGTGCTCAGCGCGTCGATGGGCGTTTATACGTCGATCAAGCAAGAGAGCGTGTATTACCGGCAGGTGGCGCGCGGCAATATCGTGCTGGGCGGCGGCCCGCCTGGTCCCGCCGATGCGCTCACGCGGCGCGCATCCGTGTTGCCCGAGAACACCGTCGCGCAGATGGCGCAGTTTCTTCGCATGGTGCCCGCGATGCGGCCGCTGCATGTGATCCGCGTATGGAGCGGCGTGGAAAGCTATCTGCCGGATTCGGAACCGGTCATCGGTCCGAGTTCGAAAGTCGATGGCCTTTTCTATGCGTTCGGCTTCAGCGGATCGGGCTTTCAGATCGGGCCGGGCGTCGGCGAAACGCTTGCCGAATTGCTCGATACGGGCAGCACGTCCATCGATCTTTCATCGTTCTCCGTCAGACGATTTCAACGGTCATCCCCGACGCACGCAGAACCGGTCACTTCCGAGACTTCGCCATGAGCCAAGCCAATCTGGTCGACGCACTCGCCTACATCGAAAGCAATTTCGACAAGACCGTGAGTCTCGCGCAACTCGCGGATCTGTCGGCATTGAGCGTATCGCGCTTCGCAACCGTGTTTCGCGAGCAATTCGGGCTGTCGCCCTACAAGTATCTGTGCGAGCTGCGCGTGCGCCGCGCGCAGACCCTGTTGCTCGCGGGCGTGCCGGGATCGGTCGTGGCCACCGAAGTGGGCTTCTTCGATCAGAGCCATCTCGCGCGGCATTTCAAGCGTCTTTGCGGAATGACGCCGAGCGCGTTCATCGAACGCACGCGCGAGAAGGCGCGTTCAGCCGAGTTCGATGCCGGTCTGTTGAAGCGCGTGGCGCAAGCCGAGCCCCGGATAAGTGCGTTCGACCGTGCGCATGTCGCTTGATGCTTCCTGAATGATCCATTCACGCACGTCCGCGACGATGGGCCTTACCGGCCGGTTCGGCGGCGTAAGCAGGCAACAGCGCCGGCTCGTGACGATCAGCTCTTCTTCGGCCGGCACGAGCGCGCCTTGCGCGAGCCAGTGCGATGTCACGTTGAGCCAGCCGAGCGCGATGCCTTGACCGAGCAAGGCCGCCTGCACGACGATCGCATAGTCGTTGAAACGCAGCATGCCGGCCGCATGGCGCTGTTTCGATGCGAACGCATGAAAGCGCTCGTGCCAGCCGCGTTCTTCGTCGTCCATCACGATGACCGTGTCGCCGTGAGCGCGCGCCGCTTGCGTCTTTGCAAGTTCGTGATAACGCGGGTTGCACACCGGCAAAAGCATCTCGGGCATCACGAGCACGGCGTTTTCGTCAATCTCGTCGTCGTGTACGAAGCGCATGCCGAGATCGACGTCGACGAGCGGCCCGCCTATGCGCCCGGAAATCAACTGAAAGCGCAGGTCGATGGAAGGAAACGCCTCATTAAGACGGCTCATGCGCGGCATGAGCCAGTGCGTGGTGAATCCGGTGGACACCGACAACGTCACGGTTTCGATGCCCGTTGCACGCGCTTCGATTTCACGTATGGCGCCTTCTATGCCGCTAAAACCCTCCGATATCTTCCGATAAAGAATCTCGCCGCTTTCCGTGAGTTCGATGCCGCCGCGCACGCGCTCGAAAAGCCGCACGCCGATATGGTCTTCCATGCGTGCGAGCATGCGGCTGACCGCAGGCTGGCTCACATAAAGCTCTTGCGCGGCACGCGTGAAGTTGCCGCAGCGCGCGGCCGCTTCGAACACGAAGAGCGCGTTTGCGCTGGGCAGTTTCTTTCGAAGGTTAGGCATGACTTGATGTTATGCCCGATCCAACAATTTTGGAATTGCCGTCAAAAACATCGCGACTTAGTATTTTCCCAACCTCTCTCTTTTCGACGAGACGAATGCCATGGACGCACGCGCAAAAACCGGAGTGTCGATCAGGTCCGCCACCAGGCGCTATGGCGCGGTGACTGCGCTCGATGACGTGTCGCTCGATATCGCGCCCGGCGAATTCGTCTCGCTGCTCGGGCCTTCGGGCTCGGGCAAGACGACGCTGCTCGGCATTCTCGGCGGCTTCGTGCAGCCGACTTCGGGCAGCGTATGGGTCGGCGAGCGTGACATTACATTCGCGCCGCCGCACAAGCGGAACATCGGCATCGTCTTTCAGAACTACGCGCTCTTTCCGCATATGACGGTCGGCGAGAACGTCGCGTTCTCGCTGCGTGCGCGTCGCGAGCCGAAGTCGACATGGGCCAGGCGCGTGGCCGATGCGCTCGCGATGGTCGAGCTCAAAGGCTATGAGAGCCGCAGCATTCATCAGCTTTCGGGCGGGCAGAAGCAGCGCGTCGCACTGGCGCGGGCAATCGTCTTCGAGCCGCAACTGATTCTGATGGACGAACCGCTGTCCGCGCTCGACAAGCAATTGCGCGAGACCATGCAGATCGAATTGCGCAGGCTGCATCGGCAGCTCGGCGCGACCATCGTCAACGTGACGCACGATCAGCGCGAGGCGCTCACGATGAGCGATCGCGTCGCGGTGTTGAAGGACGGCAGGCTCGTGCAGATCGATACGCCCGAGCGCCTTTACGACCGCCCCTGCGATGCGTTCGTCGCGAGCTTCATCGGCGAAGCAACGATGCTCGACGTCACGCGCGCCGGCGACGATGCCGTGCGGCTCGGCGACATCATCCTGCGCACGGCGCATCCGCTGCCGCACGCGCCGAAGCTGTTGCTGGCGGTGCAAACGGAAAAGCTCGTCATCGACGGCGAGAATCGTCATGCACATGCCAACCGGCTTTCGTGCCGCGTCACCGAAGTGCTGTATCAGGTCGAGAGCCTGCGTGTGTTCGCGGCCTTGCCCGACGGCACCGCGATCAGTCTTCGCCAGCCGGGCGGTCACGATGCCCGCAAGCGGATTCCCGCGCCGGGTGCATCGATGACCGTGGCGCTCGATCCGCAAGACACGATCGTAGTCGCAGCCTGATTTCCATTCACCGCCTGTGCACGGGCGATTTCGACTGTCAACGTAGCGATGCAACCCGTAGAGGATGAAGCAATGAATCTCACCGATTTCAAGGTTCTGACGTTCGATGTCGTCGGCACGCTGATCAACTTCGAGAAGGGCGTGCTGGATTCCGTGCGCCGGCTCGGCGGCCCGAAGGCGAAGGACCTGACCGACGATCAGATTTTCGAGCCGTATATGGAAGGGCGCGCGACGCATCCCGGCCGTTCGAGCCATGCAATGGCGGACGTGTATCTCCATCTGGCAAGAAAGTTGGGACTGCCTGACGATGCTCAATCCGCCGCAGCGTTCCAGCGCGACGTGCTCGAATGGCCTGCGTTCGAAGACTCGGTCGCGGCGTTGAAGCGCCTGCGCAAGCACTTCCGTCTCGTCGCGATGACGAATGCAGATCGCGTCGCACTGTCAGCGTATGCCCATACGCTCGGCAATCCGTTCGACGACACCGTATGTTGCGATGAAACCGGCGTCGCGAAGCCCGATCCGCAATTCTTCGCCTACAACCGTGGACGTCAGGCCGCGTTCGGCTACAAGTTCGAAGAGATCCTGCACACGGCGCAGAGCCAGTATCACGACATCGGCATTGCGACGAAGCTCGGATATGCGACGTGCTGGATCGAACGTCGCCAGGGCATGAAGGGCTTCGGCGCGACGCCGGTGCCCGAGACCGTCACGGAGCCGACGTGGAAGTTCGCGACGCTTGCCGCCCTCGCGGATGCCGTCGAAGACGAAGTCCGCGCCGCTGCCTGACGATGCGCGCCCCGTCTGCTCCGCTTCGCCCGCAACCGGAATCGCTGTGGCGCGCGATGGCCGCGCGCGTGCCCGCGTTCGATGCGCCGGTCAGCACGGGCGCGCCGCTCGCCCGCGATATCGATGTCGAAGTGGCCATCATCGGTGCGGGCTATTCGGGCTTGAGCGCCGCCTATGCGCTGCAAAAGCGCGGCGTCGAATGCGCGGTGCTCGATGCGAATCCGGTCGGCTGGGGCGCGAGCGGGCGCAACGGCGGTGTCGTGTCGTCGAAGTTCCGCGTGTCGTTTCCGGCAATCGCGAGCGCGCATGGCATCGACGTGGCGAAGCGCATGCATCGGCTTGCGCACGATGGCGTGCGCACGGTCGAGGCGCTCGTCGAGGAATTCGGGATCGAACGCGCGCGCTTCGAGCGGACCGGCAGCCTGCGGTGCGCGCATACCGAGCGTGCGTTCGCGTCGATTTGCGCCGAAGCGGACTGGCTGCGCACGTCGCTCAACGATACGTCGATGAGCGTGCTGTCGCGCGCGCAAGTGGCGCATGAGACGGGATCGGCGGGCTTCGTCGGCGGCGTGCTGAGCGCGGATGCGGGCACTATCCTGCCGCTCGAATATGTGCGTGGCATCGCGGCGGGTTTGACTGCGCGCGGCGTGCCGATTCACGAATCGACGCCCGTCACGGAGATGTCGCGTGCGAAGGACGGCCGGGTGCATCTGAGCGCGCCGGGCGGAAACATTCGTGCACGGCAGGTCATCGTCGCGACGAACGCGTACTCCAATCTCACCGATGCCACCGCTTCGTATCATCGCGAGCTCGTGCCGTTCAGAAGCGCGATGATCGCCACCGCGCCGTTGCCGCCAGAGATCGACGCGCAACTCATGGTCAATCGCCGCAGCTATACCGAAACGCGGCGCATGATGAAGTGGTTCCGCAAGGTCGACGGCCGCATGCTCTTCGGCGGACGCGATGCGTTCGGTAAAGAGGGCGAGCCGACCGGCTTCGATGCGCTGCAACGCGCGATGATCGCGCTCTTTCCGCAGTTGCAGGATGTAGCGGTGGAGTATCGCTGGTCGGGCTATGTTGGCATGACCTTCAACGCGCTGCCGCACGTAGGCCGCAGCGACGACGCCACGACGTTCTGCCTCGGCTACAACGGCGCGGGCGTGGCGATGGCGAGTCTCATCGGTCAGCATGCGGCTGCGCTTGCGCTCGGCGAAAAGCCCGAGCTTGCATTGCTCGCGCAGGACGGTCTGCGGCCGGTGCCCTTTCATACGCTGCGCGCGCCGGGCGTGAGGCTCGTCGCCGCGTGGTATCAGTTTCTCGACGCCGTAGGTGCATGATGACCACAGCCAAACGCGTACTCCAGAACACCGCCGGGATGCATGCGGCGACGCTCGACCCAACGGTGCGCCATCAACGTCGCGAAGACCGCACGATGCTGCTGCTGATGGCGCCGGCGCTGCTCGTCGTGATCGTGCTGCTCGTCGCGCCGCTCGCGTGGCTGTCGTGGCAATCGTTCGTGCACGATGGCGCGTTCTCGCTCGTGAACTACAAGCGCGTCTTCACGGGCGCTTATCTCGACACCTTCCTGCTGACGTTCAAGCTCAGCTTCGTCGTGACCGTCATCACGTTGTTGCTCGGTTATCCGGTCGCGTACTTCGCGGCCTCGATATCGCCGCGATGGAGCGCGCTCGTGCTCGGCATGGTGATCCTGCCATTCTGGACCAGCGTGCTCGTGCGCACTTATGCGTGGCTCGTGCTGCTGCAGCGCACGGGTCTCATCAACAAGGCGCTGCTCGGCATGGGCCTGATCGATCGTCCCTTGCAGCTCTCGTATAACCAGTTCGGCACGATCATCGCGATGGTGCACATTCTCCTGCCTTTCATGGTGTTGCCGCTCTTCTCCGCGATGCAGAAGATCGCGCCGAATCTCTCGCAGGCGGGCGCGAGCCTCGGCGGGTCGCCGCTGCATGTGTTTCTTCGCGTGTTCCTGCCGCTTTCGATGAGCGGCGTGCTCGCCGGCGTGACGCTCGTCTTCGTGCTGTGCCTGGGCTTTTACATCACGCCGGAGCTGATGGGCGGCGGCAAATCGATGATGGTCTCGATGATCGTGAGCCGCAACGTCGAGATTTACAACAGTTGGGGCGCGGCGAGTTCGGTGAGCGTGGTGCTGCTGATCTGCGTGTTCGCGATCTTCTATGCGGTCAGCCGCGTGATTCCGCTCGAGAAAACGCTGGGGGCGAAATGATGGCGATAAGAAATACATGGTCGTTCGGGCGCATGACGCTCGGCGCATCGGTGATGCTGATTCTCGCGTTCCTGATGATTCCGGTGGTGATCGTCGTGCCGCTTTCTTTTTCCGATGCGCGCTTTCTCACCTTTCCGCCGCCCGCGTATTCGCTGCGCTGGTATCACGCGTTCTTCGACAACCCCGCCTGGATCGACGCGGCCAAGACGAGCTTCGCGGCTTCCGCATGCGCCGCGTTGATCGCGACACCGCTCGGCATCGCGGCGGCGTATGGCATCCAGTACGGATCGCATCCGTCCTTGCGCTATCTGCGCCCGCTCCTGATGCTGCCGCTGATGGTGCCGATCATCATCGTCGCGGTCGGCGTGTTCTTCGTCTTCACGCAAATGGGGTATGTGAACACGCTCGGCGGTCTCATCGTCGCGGATACGATGCTCGGCCTGCCTTATGTGCTGATCTCCGTGGGCGCGGACTTGCGCACTTTCGATCGCACGCAGGAGATGGTGGCGCGCAGTCTCGGCATGAATCGTTTTCGCGCGTTCATGGCGGTCACGTTGCCGCAGATCAAGGCGAGCGTGATCTCGGGCGCGGTCTTCGTGTTCATTCAGGCGCTCGATGAAACCGTGGTCGCGCTCTTCATTTCGGGCGGCAACAATCAGACGCTCACGCGCCGCATGTTCGTCACGCTGCGCGATGAAATCGATCCGACCATCGCCGCCATCAGCACGATGCTGACGGCCCTGACCTTGTGCCTCGTGATGATCGTCGTCGTGAGCCGGCGTTCTTCTCCCGCGGCGCGAGCCTGACCATTGCGTGATCATTTCACCCCTGAAAAACATGCGACATTTGCAGCAGTTCTATATCGATGGCGAATGGGTCGATCCTTCCGGCGACAGGCGTCTGCCCGTCATCGATCCATCGACGGAAGAGACGATAGCGGAAGTCGCACTCGGCGATGCCCGCGACGTCGATCGCGCCGTGGCCGCCGCGCGCCGCGCGTTTGCATCGTTCGCCACGACGCGCATCGAAGAGCGCGTTGCAATGCTCGAGCGTCTGCTCGACGCGTATCTCGCGCGCTACGACGAGATGGCCGACGTCATCATGCGCGAGATCGGCGCGCCGAAGAAGCTCGCACATGCGTGGCAGGCGGGACTCGGCAAGCGGCATATCGAGGAGACGCTGCGCACGGTCGCGCGTTTCGAATGGCAGCGCATGAAAGGCTCGACGCTGATCGATCACGAAGCGGTCGGCGTGGCGGCGCTCATCACGCCGTGGAACTGGCCCATCAATCAGATCGTGTGCAAGGTTGCGCCTGCGCTCGCGGCGGGCTGCACGGTCGTCCTGAAGCCGAGCGAAGTATCGCCGATGAACGCAGTGCTTTTCGCGGAAATCGTCGATGCCGCGGGCGTGCCCAAAGGCGTGTTCAATCTCGTGAACGGCGATGGCCCGACCGTCGGCGCGGCGCTTTCCGCGCATCCGGATGTGGACTTGGTGTCGTTCACCGGATCGACGCGCGCGGGCATCGAAATCGCAAAGCTCGCCGCGCCGACCGTGAAGCGCGTGCACCAGGAACTCGGCGGAAAGTCCGCGAACATCCTGCTCGACGATGTCGATCTCGAAGCAGCGGTGACAGCGGGCGTGAACGCGTGCTTCGGCAATAGCGGTCAATCGTGCAATGCGCCGACGCGGATGCTCGTGCCGGCATCGCGTCACGATGAAGCGGTGGAGATCGCGGCGCGCGCGGCGGGACAGCATCGCGTAGGCCCGGCCGATGCGCCCGGCACGACGATGGGGCCCGTGGTCAGCGACGTGCAGTACGCACGCGTGCAGCGGATGATCGAGATCGGCATGAGCGAAGGGGCGGCGCTGGCCGCAGGCGGTCCCGGACGCCCGGACGGACTCGCGCGCGGATACTACGTGAAGCCGACGGTGTTCGCGAACGTGCATCCGTCGATGACGATTGCGCGTGAGGAAGTCTTCGGACCGGTGCTCGCGATCATGCCGTATCGCGACGAGGAAGAGGCCGTTGCAATCGCCAACGACACGCCGTATGGCCTCGCGGCCTACGTGCAGTCGAAGGACTTGCAACGAGCGCGGCGCGTCGCGAGGAAGATGCGCGCGGGCAGCGTCTACGTGAACTATCCGGCGTGGGACCCGGGCTCGCCGTTCGGCGGTTACAAGCAGTCGGGCAACGGCCGCGAGTACGGCGAGTGGGGACTGGAGGCGTTTCTCGAAGTGAAGGGCATCGTGGGCTACGGCGCGTAGTGCTCCGTATGCGCTGTGAGTTCGGCTTGCAGCGCGCCGCGTAACGCATCGGCTACGCGCTCCGCGATCATGATCGTCGGGACGTTCGTGTTCGCGCACGGAATGGACGGCATCAGCGAGGCATCGCATACGTGGAGGCCATCGACGCCGTAGACCGCGCCACGCGAATCGGTGACGGCGTATCTGTCGCTCGATGAACCCATGCGGCACGTGCCCGACGGATGCCATGTTCCACCCACCGAACGCATGACGAACGCGGTCAACGCGTCGTCGTCATCGAGCAGTTGGCCGATGGTCACGCCCTGCGTCACGACGCTTCGGATCAACGCGTGGCGCATCGGGCCTGCCGCATCGAGCAGCGCGCTCAATGCGCCGCGCTGCAGCGCGTTCCACTTGCCCGGCACTGCGACGGCCGCCACGCGCGGGGAATAGCTCGACGGAAAGACTACATCGCGGTGCGCGTTCATCGCCGGCGATGCAAGCACCGAAGCGCCGAAGCGCAGCGCGAGTTTCAATCGTTCGAGATCGCGCGAATCCGACAGCATGGCGAAATCGACCGTGGGTTCATCGCCTGCATCGGGCGAAGCAAGGGTGACGCGTCCGCGCGAATACGACTTGTTGACCCAGAAGAAGATCGTGCCCAGGCGATAGCCCACCGAATGCCAGCCCGATCGAGAAAGAATGGCGCCGTGCATGTCGCCCTGAACGGTATCGGGAAGGCCGGAAGAAAAACGCACGATGGCCTGCTCGTGATGCTCGTCGGGGAACGGTGTGCGCGCGGCGCGCGGCAGGAACGCGGACACGGCAATCGACGGATGCTCCATCAGGTTGCGGCCCACGCCCGGCCGATCCGCTATGACATCGATACCGAGCGCGGCGAGCTCGTCCGCCGGCCCGATGCCGCTTCTCATCAGCAACGCGGGACTGTGAATCGCCCCCGCCGATACGATCACGCGCCGCGCTTGCACATCGTGATGCGTGCCGTCGGCGCGAACGATGCGCGCGCCGATCGCCCGTTGCCCATCGAACAGAATGCGCTCGACTGTTTCGCCGGTGCGTATCGTCAGGTTGCGGCGCGCACGTGCGGCATCGTCGAGATAACACACCGAAGTCGGGATGCGTTCGCCTTGCGGACTCACCGCAATGGAGCCGACGAACGTGCCGTCCTGCCACGGTCCGTTCTGGTCTTCGTGCATCGCGTGACCGCGATCGGCGAGCGAGGCAAGCACTGCGCGCACGAACGGCGATATGCGCGAGAGCGGCGTGCGTTGAATGCGCAGCGGTCCGTCGCTGCCGTGCAGATCGCCGCTGAAATCGCAGTCCGACTCGAGCTTGCGGAAGTACGGCAGGCACGTTGCCCAGTTCCAGTCCGATGCGCCGAGTGCTTCCCATTCGTCGTAGTCGGCGGGGCGACCGCGATTGGCCATCAGCGCGTTGATCGCGGAGCCGCCGCCGAGCAGCCGCGCCTGTTCGTAGCGCCGCAAGGTGGCGCGCGCGCTCATGCGTGCTTTCAGCGCATGCCAGATGTTGCGCGTGTCGAGATAGGCGCGGCCCGGATAGCGGCTGCGGATCGCATCGGGCATCGATTGCGCGGAGATATCGCGGCCCGCTTCGACGAGACAGACGCTCGCGCGCGCATCTTCGGAAAGACGCGCGGCCAGCACACAGCCGGCCGAGCCGCCGCCGAGTATCAGATAGTCGAACACGTCGAAACGTCCCCGGGCGAAAGCCGCGCTACTGCATGAACTTGAGCCAGCGCGCCTTCGCCTGAATACCCGGTTCGGACGCCCACCATTCTTCGGACATCAATGCCTGTTTCGCGGCGTTGGCCGGTGCGCTCGGCAACTCGGCCGCGCGCTTGTCGCTGATCTGCCTGTCTTGAATGCAGCGGGATTGCCCGGACCGTAGTCGATATAAAGCGGAAGGTTGGCCTGCAATTCCGGCGATACGGCCGCGTTCACGAAGCGCACGGCGTCGCTGAGATTCGGCGCGTTCTTCAGGATGCAAAGCTGCGTGTTCTGCAGGATGCCGTCGTTGAAGGTGAACGCGACATCGGGATCGTCCTTCATCACGGCGCTCGCGCGGCCGTTCCAGATCATCGTCATGTCGACTTCGCCGTCATGCAGCAATTGCGCGGACTGGCCCCCCGACGTCCACCATACCGTGACATGCGGCTTGATTTCTTCGAGCTTCCTGAACGCGCGATCGACATCGAGCGGATAGAGCTTGTCGCGCGCAACGCCGTCGGCGAGCAGCGCGGCTTCAAGCACGGTTGTCGGATCGTTGCGCAGTGCGCGCGTGCCGGGGAAGTTCTTCACGTCCCAGAAGTCTTTCCAGCTTGCGGCACTTTCCTGAGCGTCTTCTTGTTGTAGCCGATGACGGTCGAATAGAACTCGTAAGGCACCGAATAAGGCGTGCGGTATTTCTCGGGAATGGTCGCGGCATTCGGGATCTTCGAGAAATCGAGCTTCTCGAGCAGCCCTTCACGCCCGCCCCGCAGGCAGTTCGATGTCGGCGTATCGACGACGTCCCAGATCGGCTTGCCCGTCGCGCCTTGCGCCTTGATCTGCGGCCACGCATCGGGAATGCTGTCCTGGTTGATGGTGATGCCGAGCTCTTTCGCGGCGGGATCGAGAATCGCCTTGGTCTGCGCTTCCTGATAGGCGCCGCCTTGCGACACGAACGTGATCTTGCCGGCCGCGAAGGCGGGCGCCGCACCCGCGACGGACAGCAGCAATGTCATCGCAAGCGGACGAAGGGGAATGTGCGGACAGCGGAACCTTGCAATCTTCATCACGGCGTTTTCCTCGACAAAGGTTGAAGCAGTGGACCTGTTGCAGGTCGCGCAGTCCCGCCCGGTTTCAGTCCGAAGCGGCGACGACGCGGGGATGATTCGAAATATATTGAGTCAAATAGACGAGGGCAACGCCGCAATTGTTGGAGTGACCATGACCTGATGTTATGTCGTTCAGAAGATCACATAGACCTTGCGCATGGTTTCATCGACTTCCCATGTGCCTTCGGTATTCGCCGCAAAGAAGAGCGTATCGCCGCCTGCAAAGTGGACGGTGTCTTCGCCGTCGGGCGTGAAGCGGCCGCTGCCCGCCAGAAAGTGCATGACCTCCGCCTGTTTCACCGAGCGGCGATACGTGCCGGGCGTGCATTCGAACACGCCTGTATCGATCGCCTCGCTGCCCGGAATGACCTTCTGCACGCCGGATACCCTGATTTCCTGCGTGCCGGGCAGTCCGGCCGTGCCCCAGTCTTCCAGTCCTCCGATCGCCACGCTTTGCCTGATCTGCTGAACTTTCATCTCTCGCTCTCAGTTGAGTTAAATGCGCCGCTCGATCTTGCCGAGCCGCACGACCGTGACGCCGGGCCGCAATTGCCGCAATGAAGGCATGACGAGCATGCAGTCGCCGTACGGTGTTTCGACGGGCTTGCCTTCGGACCAGCCGATGATGCTGCCCGCATCGGGAAAGACTTCGAGCCCGGTGAATTCGCCGGCGAAGCGGAAATCCATGCTCGTCGCGACGACGGGTTGCGTCACGCGCACGACGAGCATTTCCGGCGGCGATGGCTGTATCCATCCGTCGGGCGGGTCTTGTTTGTCGATTACCCCGGAGAGCACGAGAAAGCGCGCCGTCACATCGCGCGCGACCGTCACCGCGCTCGCTTCCCAGTGCTGTCCGCATTCGATCAGCAGCGCGTTCTTCGCACTCGATGCATCGCCGAAGCCTTCGTAATCGCGCATGCGGCGGCCTTCGGGATGCCCTTCGTCGCAGATGACGGTGGCCGGCGCGCCGAGCTGCGCCGACAGTTCGATGCCCTTGTCGAGCGGCCCTGCGACGATCAACGGCTTGCTCTTCTCGTGCATCGAATGCAGGTCGAGCAGAAGGTCGACGGTGTCGACGACGGGCCGCATCGCGCGGGCGCGGCGCAGTTCGCTCGAATCGCGCGATGCGTCATCGAGCGTTTGCGCGGTCCACACGCGATTGAAGTCCTGGTCGACGAAGCGCGAAGCATCGGGCTTGCCGGCATCGAAACGGCGATAGGCATCGACGTTCGCAAACGCGAGCGTGAGTTTGCCGCGACGCGGACGCAGTTCGGCCCGCAGCAGTTCATCCACGACGATCGCGCCGCACACTTCATTACCGTGCGTGAGCGCGTTGATCATCACGTGCGGACCGTCGATGCCCGAATCGAAGGTATGCACATACGGCACGCCCGTATTGCCCGCTTCATGCAAGCCGATGTCCGGAAACGCGATCTCGATCGGATAGGCGTTCATTCGAGACCGCCCTGGCACAGGTACTTGATCGACAGATAATCGTCGAGACCGTATTTCGAGCCTTCGCGTCCGTAGCCGGACTCCTTCACGCCGCCGAACGGCGCGGCCTCGCTCGCAAGCGCGCCTTCGTTGATGCCCACGATTCCCGCTTCGAGCAAGCGAGCCACGCGATCGATGCGCTTCACGTCCTGGCTATAGAAGTACGATGCAAGCCCGAACGGCGTATCGTTCGCCGCGCGAATGGCCTCGGCTTCATCGTCGAAACGGAAGAGCGGCACGACAGGACCGAAGGTTTCCTCGCAGCTCAGTTGCATGTCGGGCGTGGCGTCGGCGAGCACCGTGGGCGCGTAATAGTTGGGACCGAAGTTCGGCCCGATATCGAGCCGCTTGCCGCCCGTGAGTATGCGCGCGCCGCGCTTCACCGCATCGTTCACATGACGCTCGATCTTCTCGACCGCGCGTGCGTTGATCATCGGGCCGATCTGCGCATCGGGGTCGGTGGCGGGCGCGACCTTCAGCGCGGCGACGCGCTTCGCCAGCAAGTCGGCGAAGCGGTCATACACGGACGACTGCACGTACACGCGATTCGGGCACACGCAGGTCTGTCCGCCATTGCGAAACTTCGATGCCATGAGGCCCGCGACAGCGGCGTCGATATCGGCATCGTCGAACACGATGAAGGGCGCGTTGCCGCCGAGTTCGAGCGACAGCTTCTTGAGCGTTCCCGCCGATTCACGCGCGAGATACTTGCCCACGGGCGTCGAGCCGGTGAAGGTGATCTTGCGCACGCGGCCGTCTTCGAGCCAGTCCGCCACCGCTTCCTGCGCGTGCTCGCGCGACGCGCTGATCAGGTTCAACGCGCCCGGCGGCACGCCTGCTTCGTGCGCGAGCATCACGAGCGCGAGCGCGGTGAGCGGCGTGTCTTCCGCTGGCTTGCCGATGACCGTGCAGCCCGCCGCGAGCGCCGGCGCGATCTTTCGCGCGATCATCGCAAGCGGGAAGTTCCACGGTGTGATGGCCGCGACGATGCCGACCGGCTCTTTCACCGCGCTCATGCGCTTGCCGCGCTGCTGCTGCGGAATGATGTCGCCGTAAATGCGCGTGGCTTCGTCGGCGAACCATGCGACATAGGATGCGCCGTACATCACTTCGCCGCGCCCTTCCACGAACGGCTTGCCCTGTTCGAGCGAGATGAGACGCCCGAGCGCATCCGCGTTTTCGACGATCAGCGCGTGCCAGCGATGCAGCACGGCCGCGCGATCCTTCGGCAACGCATCGCGCCACGCGGGGAACGCGCGTGCGGCGGCATCGGTGGCGGCGCGCGCATCGGCGGGGCCGCTGTCCGCGACCTGCGCGATGACTTCGCCCGTCGCGGGATCGGTGACGGCGAAGCGCTTGCCGCTCGCCGCCGCGACCCATTTGCCGTCGATGAAGTTATCGGCGCGGATCAGATCGCTCAGTTCGTATCGTTGCGTCATGATGGTTCTCCGGAAGCATCAGGCGAGCAGTTGGGCGATCGCTGCGCCGACGTCCGCCGTCTTCGCCGTGCCGCCCAGATCGCCGGTTCGCGGGCCTTCCTTGAGCACCGCGGAGATGGCGGCGAGCATCGCGTCATGCGCTTCGCGCTCGCCGAGGAAGTCGAGCATCATCGCAGCGGACCAGATCATCGCGACCGGATTGGCGATGCCCTTGCCCGCGATATCCGGCGCGGAACCGTGAACCGGCTCGAACAGCGACGGAAAGTTGCGCTCGGGATTCATGTTCGCAGACGGCGCGATGCCGATGGTGCCCGTGCATGCGGGGCCGAGGTCCGAAAGAATGTCGCCGAAGAGGTTCGTCGCGACGACCACGTCGAAGCGATCCGGATTCAGCACGAAGCGCGCGCACAGGATGTCGATGTGCTGCTTGTCCCACACGATCTCAGGATACTGCTGCGCGATCTCGGCGGCACGCGCGTCCCACCACGGCATGCTGATCGAGATGCCGTTGCTCTTCGTCGCGACCGTTATCTTCTTCTCGCGCTGCTGCGCCAGGTCGAACGCGAACTTCAGCACGCGTTCGGCGCCCTTGCGCGTGAAGATCGAGGTCTGCGAGACGAACTCGCGCTCGGTGCCTTCGAACGATACGCCGCCCACCGACGAATACTCGCCTTCGGTGTTCTCGCGCACGATCATGAAGTCGATGTCGCCCGCCTTGCGATTCGCGAGCGGCGAGGGCACGCCATCGAAAAGACGCGCAGGGCGCAGGTTGATGTACTGGTCGAACTCGCGGCGAAACTTGAGGAGGGAACCCCACAGCGAGACGTGGTCCGGCACGGTCTGCGGCCAGCCTACGGCGCCGAACAGAATGGCGTCCGCGTCTTGCAACCGGGCTTTCCAGTCGTCGGGCATCATCTGGCCATGCTGCGCGTAGTAGTCGCAGCTTGCCCATTCGATCTGCCGATACTCGAGCCCGATGCCGAAGCGCTTGCTCACGGCATCGAGCGCGCGCAATGCTTCGGGCATCACTTCCTTGCCGATGCCGTCGCCCGGAATCACGGCAATACGATAGGTGCTGGACATGGATTACTCCGCGTGAAGTTGATCGACGTGAAAAAGCACGCGCGTGCATAAGCAATGCATGAGCGCGAGCTTGCCTTTGACAAAACGAAAGGGGGACGAGGCGTGCGCCTCAGTGTTGCGGCTGCGAGAAGAGCGTTTCGAGCGGATAGTGCGACTTCACGAACGACGTCTTGATGATGACGTAGCTGAAGTACTTTTCGATGCCGATGCCGCGTTCCAGCAGCCCTTCGATGATGCTTTGATAATGACTCACGCTGCGCGTGACGAACTTCAGCAGATAGTCGTAGCCGCCGCTCGCGAGATGACACTCGACGATCTCGTCGACATCTTTCACGGCATTCACGAACTTGATGAAGTCCTCGCGGCGATGATCGGCGAGCGTGACTTCGGTGAAGACCACCTGCACGTCGCCGAGCTTCTCGAGTTGAATCTGCGCGCCGTAACCGACGATATACCCCGCTTTTTCCAGCCTTTTTACGCGGATCAGGCAAGGACTCGGCGACAGACCGACCGCATCGGCAAGCTCCACGTTCGTGATGCGCCCGCGCTTCTGCAATTGCGAGAGGATGCGGAGATCGATGCGGTCCAGCTTGCTGTCGTTGCTCATCGTGGCGGGTTCGGTCTTGCATGTCGGCGGTCGGTCGATGTTATCACGCGGCCGCGCGAGAACTACATCCGGAAACGCCCTTCAATGCGGCGCGGACCTCGCTTGCGGCGAGCACGTCGTCGAGCGTTTTCGTGAGGCGCTCGAACAGCATGTCGAAGTTCGCTTCCGTATAGCAGAGCGCCGGCGCGAAGCCGAGGATGTTGTCGCCGAATGCGCGAAACACGAGACCGTTGCGATATGCCGCCGCCGCGATGCGATCGGGCAGCTTGAGCGAGGCGTCGAAGCCGCGCTTGCTGTCCTTGTCCGCGACGAGTTCGAGCGCACCGAGCAAGCCGCGATGACGCGAATCGCCGACGAGCGGATGATCGAGCAGCGCATCGAGCCCTTGCGCGAAACGCGGCGCTTGCGCCTGGCCGTTTGCGAGCAGGCCGCCTTCGTGATAGAGCCGCATGACTTCGAGGCCGATGGCCGCGCTCACCGGATGCGCCGAATACGTATGACCATGACCGATCGGCGCAGAGGCATCGCCGCCATCCGCGATGCCTCGATAGACCGCATCGGACATGAGCACCGCGCCCATCGGCGCATAGCCGGCGGTCAAGCCCTTCGCGACGGTCATCAGGTCCGGCTCCACGCCTTCGCCTTCGCATGCGAAGAGCGGGCCGGTGCGGCCGAAGCCGGTGATGACTTCATCGGCGACGAAGAGAATGTCGAGCTTGCGGCACGCTTCGCGCATTGCCTTCAGCGAGCCGGCAGGCGGCACGATCACGCCGCCCGATCCCTGGATCGGCTCGCAGAAGAATGCGGCGACGTTCTCCGCGCCGAGTTCGGCCACTTTCGATTCGAGCGCTTTCACCGATGCATCGATGAGCGCGGCGTCATCGGCGTAATCGCTGCGATACGCATACGGCGACGCAATGTGATGCTGCGTGCGTTGCGGCAGGTCGAAGTTGCGATGGAACGCGGGCAGTGCCGTGAGCCCTGCGCCTACGGACGACGACCCGTGATATCCGCGTTGCAGCGCGATGAAATGCTTCTTCGACGGACGGCCCGTTGCGTTGTAGTAGTGTGTGATGAAGCGCAGCGCGGAATCGACCGCATCGGAGCCGCCGAGCGTGAAGTACACGTGTTGCAGCGACGCGGGCGCGAGCTCGACGAGCTTCGCGGCCAGTTCGATTGCGGGCTCCGAGCCGAAGTGAAAATAACCGGTTGCGTACGGCAGTTTCGCCATCTGCTTCGACGCGGCCTCGACGATGCTCGCGTGTCCGTAGCCGGTGTTCACGCACCATAGGCCCGAGAACGCATCGAGTAGCTGATTGCCTTCGATATCGCGCAGGAACACGCCGTCGGCGGAATCGAGCACGGTGACGCCGCGCGCCTCGTGCGCGCGATAGCTGACGACGGGATGAATCAGATGCTTGCGGTCGGATTCGACGAGCGACTTGATCGACATGATGCGGCTTTCCTCTTCGCGAAGTGTTCGGAATGGCTCTTGACCGCTTTCATACTATCGGCAGGAAGGTATCGCGCGCATCGCCAAAAAAATCGCCAAAAAGCGCAAATGTGGCTTTTTTCAGGGGCCGCGCAGCATTTTGTGCTGCGCGATTCGCACGACTGTTCAGTAGCCGCGCGTGCGGTCTATTTCCCCGGTCATGCGTTCTCCCGCGCGATGGCGGCGCAGATTGTCGAGCACGACCTCGACGGCGGACTCGGGGCGCGTCGCGCTCGCGATATGCGGTGTGAGGCGCACGCGCGGATGAGTCCATAACGGATGTGTCGGCGGCAACGGCTCGGGATCGGTCACGTCGAGAATGGCGGCGTGCAGATGGCCGCTGTCGAGCGCATCGAGCAGGTCCTGCTGGATCACGTGCGGACCGCGCCCCACATTGATCAGCGATGCGCCTTGCGGCAGTGTCGCGAAGACGTGCCTGTCGATGACGCCGCGCGTCGCATCGGTGAGCGGCAACAGGCAGATGAGGATATCCGTGCGCGCGATGAAGGCATCGAAGGAAGCATCGCCCGCGTAGCATTCGACGCCTTCTATGTGATGCTGCGAGCGGCTCCATCCCGCGCACGGAAAGCCGAAGAGACGCAGCGTTTGAAGCACCGCCGTGCCGAGCATGCCGAGACCGAGGACGCCGATGCGCCGCGTCGCGGCTGGGCGCACGGGCATCTCGCGCCAGACGCGCTCGCGCTGCAGCGTTGCGTAGTCGGGCAGATCGCGGTGAATCGTGAGCACCGCCTGCGTGACGTATTCCGTCATGCCTTCGACGATGCCCGGCTCGGTCATCCGCACGACGGCGACATGCGGCGGCACGCTCGACAGATCGAATTGATCGATGCCCGCGCCTACCGAGAAAATCACTTCGAGGTTGGGCAGCGTCTGCATGATGTCGGCAGGCGGCTGCCATGCGGCGAGATAGCGGACGGCGGCGGCGTCGCCGATATCGGGCCACACACGGAAGGGGACGTCCGGCGCTTTTTGTGCGAAGTGCTGCGCCCATTGCCTGCCGCGTTCGGGATCGGCCTTATAGAGAATCGTCATGGATCAGCCGAGCCCCTGATTGATGATCGCGAATTGCGCGACGGATGCATCGTGCGGCGGCGTACCGTTGCGCGCCATCTTGATGACGGTATCGACGCGCGGCAGGCCGACGGTCGCGAGCCAGTCCGACAGGCCGCTGTCGCCGGGCGTGTCGATGCGCGTGAAGCGGTCCTCGTTACGCGCAAGCAGGTGCGAGATCAGCGCCTGGGCGTGGCGCACGTGTTCGTCATCGGCGGTGATGGAAACGACGGGGCCGATTGCACGGCCGCGCCCGAAATCGCGGATGAGCGCGAAGCCGAGCGTGTGGCCGTCGCGTTCGATCACCACGCCTTGCGCGGCGTCCAGCAGCGCGGGCAATACTGCGCTGCGATCGAAGCCGCTTGCGCGCGATGCGAGTGCGACGAGCGTGGGGGTATCGCCTGCATCGATTGCGCGGATGCGTTCGCCTGGCCGCAGATCGATGAAGGGCACGGAGAAATCGGCGGATTGATGCTGATGGACCGCGCCGATGCGCCGGAAGCCGAGCTTCGTATAGAGCGGCTCGCCGGCGGGTGTTGCGTGCAGCACGGTGATGCGGTTGCCGAGCGCGTCGAGCAGCAGTTCCATCAGCTTGCGTCCAATGCCTTTGCCCTGGCTATCCGGCGCGACGATGACCATGCCGAGCGATCCGCCATCGTCGCCGTGCTTCCAGCAGAGCGCCGTGCCGACGACGCGTTCGCCTTCCTGCGCGACGAAGCCCTCGCCTAGATCGAGCACGAAGCGCCAGTCATCGGCGCGATGCGGCCATTTGACTTCGACGGATAACGCGTGCGCCGCGGGGATGTCGTCGGCGGTGAAGGGGCGGTAGAGAAGAGCGGATGTTTCGGCGGCGGACACGGCATGCTCCACGTTGCAAGATGCCTGTCACTTTGGCACGCTGCGCCGAGCGCGGATAGGACGATCCTGCTGCGTCACGCAGCCGGGTACTGCACGGCGGTGGGCGAATGGACGATCGCGCCTTGTGTGAGACGCGCTTCTTCGATGCGGTCATCGCCCATCAGATGGAACACGGTCTCGCCGTGCGCGAGCAGATAGTCGGCGACAATGCGCCTGTGGCAGCGCCACCAGACGGCCTCGGAGCACATGATGGCGCAGCGCTGTTCGCGGCCGAGGCTGATGAGGAGATCGAGACCGGTGCGGAAGGCGTCGGACAGTGCGTAGTCCGCGTAGTTGTGGAAGCTGCGGTTCTCCCAGAAGCCGTTGACTTCGGGCGGGATGTCTCTGGCCTTGCTGCGCAGGCCGCCGAGTTCGGCGATGCGTTCGTAGACGATCCCGTGGGGTTGCAGGCTCGTGGGCAAGGTATCGGCGTTGAACTGGGGGTTCGTGCGCGATTTCGGTACGGTTCGGATGTCGATCAGGCGCTCGACGTTCGCTGCGTGGAGGAGTGCGGCCAGTTCGTCGATGGATCGGGTGGAATGGCCGATGGTGTAGAAGGGAAGGGGCATGGGCGGCTCGTGCGGTTTCGGAGTGAGGAGCAGGAGGTGTGCCGGGGGCGTGCGATGACGCCCGATGCGATCGATGTATCGCCGCAGACGTATGGTGACCCCGCGACGGAACCCGCACGATCAGTTTCGCCGCGCCGCCACGCTCGCACTAACGAAGCACGGTGCAAGGCCCGCCTCCCCCCCAACATCCACTTCGAGCTCAAAAAGTCGACCAGTCGCCATTACCCGAAAGCACCGGCGCACCCGACGCCTTCACCGCACCGACCGCCGCGCGCGCCCTTTCACGCACCAACGGCCGCGTTACGGGACCAGCAGCCGCAACCGTCTCTCCCGTCCGAAACACTGCAACCGCTGCGCTCAATTGCTTCGCCTGGTCCTCCATCGATCCCGCCGCCGCAGCCGCCTCCTCGACCAACGCCGCGTTTTGCTGCGTCACCTCGTCCATCTGCGAGATGGCCTGATTCACCTGCTCGATACCGCGCGTCTGCTCGTTCGAAGCGGACGCTATCTCGCCCATGATGTCGGTGACGCGCTGGATCGCAGTGCCGACCCGCTGCATCGTTTCGCCCGCCTTCGCGACCAGTTCCGTACCGGCCTCCACGCGACCTCCGGACGTTTCGATAAGGTCCTTGATCTCCTTCGCCGCAGCCGACGACCGCTGTGCAAGACTGCGCACCTCACTCGCAACGACCGCGAAACCGCGCCCCTGCTCGCCTGCACGCGCGGCCTCGACGGCTGCATTCAGCGCGAGGATGTTCGTCTGGAATGCGATGCCCTCGATCATTCCGATGATCTCCGCGATCTTGCCCGAACTCTGCTCGATTGCGTCCATCGTTTGAATGACCTGTCCGATGATCGCGCTGCCTTCGTTCGCGACGACGTTCGCGTTGTCGGCGAGGCCGCTCGCCTGCATCGCGTTTTCGCAGTTCTGCTTGACGGTCGCAGTCAACTCTTCCATGCTCGCTGCCGTTTCCTCCAGCGACGCGGCTTGCTGTTCCGTGCGCGAAGACAGGTCCGTGCTCCCGGCCGCGATCTCTCCCGATGCCGTTCGAATCACGTCGACCGACTCCTTGATGCCGTTTGCAAGCGCGGACAGCCTGGCGAACGCCGCCTGTATCGCGCGCATGAGATCGGCGAGTTCATCGCGGCCAACCGCTTCCACTCGATGCGTCAGGTCGCCCTGCTCGAGTGCGGTCATCGCATCGAGTGCATCCTTCACGGGCTTCGTCACGGAGCGGGTGATGACCAGCATCGCGGCAATCGCCATGAACACGGCCGCGATGGTCGCCCCGATCGACAGCACGAACGCGCGGCCATAGGCGGCATGCGCTTCCTTCGCGGACTCGTCGGCGAGTTCGAACTGGTAAGAAACCAGCGCGTCGAGCGCCGCGAAATACTGGCTCTGAGCGGTCGCCAGCGGCCCGGCGATCTGCGCCCGGGCATCGTCGACATTTCCTGCCGTCAGCATGTCCACGGCGACATTGCGCGCAGCGGTGTTGCGGCCACGTGCCTCGACCACCGCGTTGAAAAGCTCCTGACCGCGTGACGACGAAATCAGCCGCTGCACGCGTTCCAGGCGCTGTGACGTTGATCTGGATGCCTCAATAACACCGGCTTTCATGGCCTCGATGTCGTCAGGGCGTCCAGTGATTGCAGCGCGCTGCAATCGCAATACCGTCTGGCTCGCCGAGTCCTTGGCTTTAGATACCTCGGCCGCCTTGACCATTCGATCATCGGTTATCAATGTGATCTCATTGTTGAGACCGCGCATGTTGAAGAGATTGATTGCGGCGACGAGAACGAGCATCGCAACGAGAACGCCGAAGCCGACAGTCAGCCGGGTGCCGACCTTGAGGTGGTGCAGTTTATTCATTGATAGTCGAGGACCGGTTGTTAAGGTTGGGCAGGAACAGTGAGAGTCACGGCCGGTCGCCGGTCGCTGAGTTCGCCAAGGGTCGCCTGACAAACCGATGCTGCGAAACTGTCGCCTTCATTACATTTATCGACCCGTCTCGCGGAAACTTTACCTATTTGGTTAATCGCACGGCTGTGCTATGTAATAGATACCTAATTCACTCAACCCGATTCGCCGCGATGGAGTTCTTGAACGCTTCGTACGCCGGGCCTTTCGTTACCCCGTCACTCTCGATCAGGCCGTAGTCCGCGTCGATCATCGTGAATAACATGATGCTTTCGAGGTTGTACTTGTCCTTGATCGCGTAGTACGACGCCATCGTTTCCTGCACATACGCCGATCGCGCCGCCGGCGAATCCGCCGAGCCGGACCAGCCCCATTCGGTCAGCCAGATCGGCACGTTGAACGAGTCCTTCAGCACTTGCAGCACGTTGATGCATGCGTTGTTGCGACCCGCGCACTCGATCTTGCCCGAGCTGTGATACCAGTGATACGTCGTGTAGTCCCACTGCACCGATGCCGCGCCCGATACGCCCGTTGCCGTGCCGTTCGGCGAAAGGCCGTTCCACAGCATTTGCAGCGCGCGATACGCCATCGGAATGCCGACGTTCACGCCGCACTTGATGGCCGGATCGACCGCCTTGACGCCCGCGATCATGCCGCGAATCACGCCACGGAACGCCGGCCACTCTGCCGGGTTCCAGTCGGACGTCTGACTGCCGTCGCCGCCAATCTGCAGGCCCACGGTATCCAGTTCATTACCGCATTCGATATGCGTGACGAGGCCCTTCAGCGGCTGCGTGCAGCGCACGGCAAGGTCATAGCCGAGCGAGTACGCCGCGGCTTCGGTGCCGGTCGGATTCCAGCCCGCCGAACGCGGATTGAGCACCGGCATGATGCCGACACCGCTGCCCGCGAATGCGCCGCGCAGCGCCATGGCAAGCGTCGCCGACATGCCGGCGTCGGCCGTGTCGCAGCGATACATCGTCACGCCGAGGTCCTTCAAAATCGCAAGCTGCCGCTCGGCGGTCATGGTGACGTAGACGCCCGCGCCCCAGGCCATGTGACCGTTGATGCCATAGAACAGCGACGTGTTCGAGGGCTTGACGACGTTGCGCGGATCGATGCTCCCGATGTTCTTCCACGGCGAGCCGTTCTGATACCACACGCCGCTCAGGTTCTGCGCGTAGATGATGCCGTTGAAATAGAGCACCAGTGACAGTGCAACGCTCGAACCGGTCAGCGCGTTCACGCCGTCCTTCATCACGCGACCGTCGACCAGCGTCCACACCGCGCCCGCGCTATCGGTGATGGATGCGGCCGGTGGAATAGTGATAGCGGGCGGGTAAGTTGCGCTCGGCGAAACCGCGTTGCTCGATGGATGCGTTGCATCGACCGAAACCGTGTTGCCGGATGACTCCGTCGCGCTTCCTGTTCCTGATGCGCCGTTTGCGACGCTGCTCGAAGCAACGGTCCCGGATGGCGGACTGCCGCCGCCTCCACATGCCGATAACGCCGCGCCGCCGGCTTCGGCCATCAGCAGACACAGGAACGCGCGGCGGGACAACCGTTGGTGAACAGTCCTGCAATGCAGGAGTTGTTCGATACGCTTGCCACGTTGTTTCATTGAGTAATGCGATTGCAATGAGTTGGGCTATGAACGTTTCCGGTGCTGATGGCGATTCGGTCTGTATCGCATACGTTCGAAAGCGCGCACGTCAACGGTCATTGAAAGGAAACCTAACTATCGAGAGCGTGACGATTGCCTGAATCCGATAGCCAATCAAGTGTGAAGTCTTTTGCCGAACTCTGCCGCAACGCGCACGGCAACTGAGATTTACCGGATCGACACTTGCACTTCGACACGTTTCTTGAATACCGGTCGCGGCACCGTGAACCGGCCGGTTGTTGCAACGTGGACGCGCATCCACCTTGTCAACAGAGAGTCGTATAGTTCAGGAGATGTCAGGAGCGATAGCGAACGACGGCGTCGATTGAATCGGACGCGGAAGCGAAAGGACGATCATGGCCAGCGAGTGGAAGCGGCGCGCGACACGTTTCATCCAGCGTTTCTGGCAGCCCGCGTGCGCATGCATGACGTGCATGCCCGGAAGCTGGAGTCAGGTCATGAATCTCGCGCACTGGACGACTGCGCTCGAGACAGGGCTTTTTACCGGACTGTTGGCGGTCCTCGTCACGTTCACTCCCGCAGGCAAGCTGTACGCGAATCGCTATGGCAACGCAGCCGTCGTGGCGGTGCTGAGCATGTTGGGCGATGCGTATTCGCACGCGAGCCGGTATCGCGCGCCTTATCTCGAACATGTGCTGACGGGAGTGGTCGCCGGTGCGCTTGCGCTAATCGCTTCATACGTGTTCGAAGATCGCGCCGTCCGCATAAGAAGGGCGCTGAACTATGTCCGGCATTTTCGCGCGCATTGATCACGGCGGCCGCGTCAGGCTGTCGCGTCGTCCGCTATCGACTCGCGCACGAAGCGCACGCTCGCCCGGTGCGGACGAGGCACACGGGCGATCTTCGATCGCCGCTCACAAGGACGATCGAGAAGCAATCAGGGCAATTGCGCGGCTAGTGCGAAATGCTTTCCAAAGACTTGCCCAGCGTTCGCGGACCCATCAGGCCGATTGCGAGAATCACGAGGAACATCGCGCTTGCAATGAAGACGAAGACGCCGTGCACGCCGAAATCTCTGAGGACGAACGCAATCACGAACGAACTGAATACGGCGGACAGTCGGCTCCAGGAGTACACGAAGCCCACGGCGCGCGCGCGAATCGTCGTCGGATAAAGCTCTTGCTGATAGGTGTGGTACGTGAATGAAATGATATTGCCGGCCAGCGTCAGGAGCACGCCCAACACGACGATCGTGGCCGGTGAACCCGCCTGGCTGAAGAGAAGACCGGCGGCGATATTGACCGACGCCATCGCGACGATCACATGCTTGCGCTCGAAGCGGTCTGCGATCCAGTATCCGAGCAAGGGACCGATTGGCGCCGCGAGCCCGATGACAGTGGTGTACAGCAAGCTGGATGTGACCGTGATGCCTTGCTTCACCAGCAAGGTCGGCACCCAGTTCGCGAAGCCGTAGAAGCCGACCGTCTGGCAGATGTGAAAGATGATGAGCATCACCGTCCGGCGACGATAGGGCGGCTTCCACATATCGGCGAAACCGGCGCGTCGCGGAACAGGTTCGGACGGACCGGGCGGCGGCAGCGGCTGACCGGACTGGCTTTCGACCTGTCTCTCGAGTTGCGCCAGCGCCGCATCCGCTTCGTCGATACGGCCTTTGCTCGCGAGCCATCGCGGGCTCTCGGGAAGATTGCGGCGGAAGTACCACACGAACAGGGCGCTCACGCCGCCGATCAGGACGACCCAGCGCCAGCCGTCGAACCCGAACGGCGCGATCGGCACGAGCAGGTAGGACAGGTAGGCGACGACTGGCACAGCCGAGAAGCCGATGGCCTGACAAACCGCGAACGCTCTGCCTCGCAAATGCTTCGGCGCGAGTTCCGACATATACGTGCCGATGGTGATCAGTTCCACGCCGATGCCGAGTCCCGAGATGAACCGCCACAGGTTCAGCCCGAATGCAGTGTCCTGGAACGCCATGACGGTGTTGGCCGCGACGTACCAGAGAAGCGAGTAAGTGAAGATGGCGCGGCGGCCGAATTTATCGGCGAGAAAGCCGCATGCAGCGGTGCCGATGAAGAGTCCCGAGAACAGCGCTGCGATGAAGCTTGCCACGCCGGATGTGCCGAACAGCCCGTGCGTCGTCGATGAAAGAATGCCGCTCTTGACCAGCCCCGGCGCGATATAGCCGGTGAAGAGCAGATCGTACAGCTCGAAGAAGAAGCCGAGGCTCAGCAGCAGGATCAGTTTCCATACCGCTTTCGTCGCGGGCAGCCGATCGAGCCGGGCGGAGATTTCACCGACTTCGCCGCCGGTATTTGCCGCTTCCGACGCGCCCTGGGCTGGCGCTCGAAAGCCCGAGCTACTGTCCGCGATGGCCATGGGTGTCTCCTGAATAATGATGTGATCGTTCACTGAAACTGAAAGCACGCCGGGCGATTGCCCGCGTTGTTGCCGCATCGGAGAGCGCACGGACGCGTCACGCGCAGAGCCGCTGCAACTCGTCGAACGACATCACCTTGCCTGCGATCGCGCTCGCCGCGACGGTAGGCGGGCTTGCGAGCCATACCTTGCCCGGCCCCGAGCGGCCGTTGAAGTTGCGATTGATCGCGCTGATCGTGACCTGCGACGACTGCGTCGATGACCCGGGGCCGCAGTTCGCACACGCGCCGCAAGAGGGTTGCAGGAGGGTCGCGCCGACCTGCTCGAATGCCTTCAGGTAGCCACGCTCGACGCAATAGTCGCGCACGTCGGACGTGCCGAACTGCAGGAAAAGCTGAACGTTCGATGGAACCGTCAGCCCGTGAGCCGCAGCCCATGACAAGACTTCGTGATAGTGATCGAAGTCCTCGCGCTTGCCCGCCGTGCACGATCCGCCGTAGGCGATGTCCACCGCCGGCCGTTCGCTCAGCGCGGACAAGGGCACGCCGTTACCGGGATCGCCCGGCGCGGCGAGCATCGGCGTGATCGCGGCGCAGTCGATATCGATCACGGCCACGTACGCTGCGCCTTCATCGCTGCACATCCAGGCTTCGAGCGCGAAATCGATGCCGCGTCGCTCCTTGAGAAAGCGGACCGTCTCGCGGTCCGGCGCGACGATGCCGGTGAAGCCGCCCAGTTCGGCGGTCATGTTCGTGAGCGTGGTGCGTTCGTCCGTGCTCAGACCGGCGATTGCGGAGCCGGCGAACTCGAAGACCTTGCCTACGCCGGAGCCCTTTCGAATGGCGGGATCGGCGAGAAGATGCAGGACGATGTCTTTCGCCGTGACGCCTGCGGGAACATGGCCGTCGAGATTGATGCGCAGCGACTGCGGCACGGTCAGGCGAACGGCGCCCGTGACGAACGCATTCGACATGTCGGTCGTGCCAACGCCGAAAGCGACGCAACCGAGCGCGCCGCTGTGCGGCGTATGCGAGTCGGTTCCGACGACGACCTGGCCCGGAAGCGCGTACTGCTCGGCCATCATCGCGTGCGAGATGCCTTCGGACCCTTCGTCGAAACCGCCATCCAGTTCGTTCAGATAGCCGTGATCGACGAGTCCATAGTCCTTCGCGAACGCGCGATGCGCGCTCGACAGTTCCCGCACGTTAGGAAGCAGGCCGTTCCTGATATGCAGCTCGCTCTTGTGCGAATACGAGAGATGATCTTCGAACGCGAGGATCGTTTCGGGTTGATGCAAGGTCAGCGGGCGGCCGAAGGTCTTGTGAAGCATGTGCGCGGCCATCCCCGTGTAGTACTCGTGGATGAAGCGCCAGTCGGCGCGCATGAACGTCCCCGAGCCGGGCGCGAGCGTCGCGTCCGTCCCTTCGGTTTTCAGCGCATGACGCTCGAGAATCTTCTGGGTAAGCGTTCGCGGCCCCGCATCCGGTTGCGCCGATGCGGGAACGATCTGCTTCATGTGCGCCGCGCCGTATCGCAGGAGTCCGCCGTTCCTGAGAATCGCGGCCGCAAGAGCGTCGCGGGAGCCGACGAGCTCTTCGATATCGACGGCCTCGCCCCGCTGGATGCGGTCGATCAAACCGAAGTCCGTCGACGTGAAGAGTCCGAGGTTGTCCGCGTTCTGCCGATAGATTCGTTCGAAGCTGCGGGCGATGACGAGACGAATGCCCGCGCTGTACTCGGCCAGCGGGCTATGCTCGCGTGATGAACCCTTGCCGTAGCGATTGCCGCCGACCGTCACGCAGAACCCGCCGTCCCGGACCGCGTGGTGGCCGATGGGATTGCGATCGCCAGCATGGAACCCGACGTAAGGCACCGCGCCGAGCCGCTCGTCGAAGCGCGTGAGGACGCTCATCGGCGTGATCTCGTCGGTCGAGATGTCGTCTCTCAACGCGCCCGCCGTGGCGAGCGTCAGGTCGCGGCCTTCGAATTGCTGCTGAACGAGGTCCGGGTCGGTGCTCAGAAACAGAATCCGGCCCGTGAGGGTTAGGCTTGCCATCGAACATCTCCTTGGGAGGAGACTGTAGACGGCAAGCGCGCCACGGTGGAAGTGCTGATTAAGCAGGGACCATCTCGCAGATTGCGAGATCGGAACTAACCCTTATGCTGCGTGAGGAAATCGATCAGCGCCTGAACCGCGCGCAGCGCCGGCGTCTTGCGATAGGCATGGACCTGCAACGAGCGGTTCCGCGCCCATTCTTCATCGAGCGGCTTGCGGACGAAATTGCGCGATCCCGCGAACGCAGAAGCGGCGCTCGTCGGCACGACGCCGATGCCGAGACCCGCTTCGACCATCCTGCACTGAGCGTCGAAGCTGTTGACGGTGACGACGAGGTGCAAGGGCGTTCTCGCCGCTTCCGCCCGTTCCTTGAGGACCTGATCCAATGAGCCGCCGGCCTGCAATGCCACGACCGGATAGCGAATCACATCGTCGAAAGCAAGGGTGTCGTGCTGCTCGAGTTCGTGGCCGGGCGGCAGCACCACCATCAGCGGATCATGGGCGAAGCGCCACGTCTGCAGTTGCGACGGCGCCTCGCGATTCGCCGATATCCCGACGTCCGCGCGACCGTCGAGGCATGCGCGAATCACTTCGTCGCTGATCTGCTCCGTGAGAGCGATTTCCACGAGCGGATACGCCGCCTGAAAGCCCTTGAGAAGCTCCGGCAGAAAGCCGACGATCGCGGAAGCGTTCGCGAATAGCCGCACCGTCCCGGCCACCTGACCGCCGAGCGACTGAATCTCGCGCGCCATCTGCCTGAGCTGCCCGTCGACGGACTTCGCGCACGAAAGCGCATGACGTCCCGCTTCCGTCAGCTCGACGCCGGCCGCCGACCGGATGAAGAGCGGCAGGCCGATCACCGCTTCGAGATCGGTCAACCGCCGGCTCAGCGCGGACGCGGCGATATGGTTCAGGCTCGCGGCACGCGCGATCGAACCGGTCTGCGCAACAGAGATGAAGAGTTCGAGGCTGTAATGATCGATTCGCATGGCGTCTTCTCAGCCTCCGCGCCCGTAGCCGAGAAAATCGGCGAAGGCGTTCGCTGCAGGAGATAACGGCGAGCCCTTCTTCCACAACATGCCGACGTCCATCTGCGGGACGGCGTCGGCGATCTCGCGCGCCTCGATGCGCTTGCCTTCGAGCGACCACGGGCGGAACACCATCTCCGAGAGGATGGTCACGCCGAATCCGTGCGACACGAGTCCGCGCAACGCTTCCATCGATCCCGTGCGAAAAAAGATGTCGGGCCGGGGCGTCACCTTCTTCCAGTAGCGCAGCGCGGATTCCTCGCCCTCGTCGACGGTCAGCATGATGTACCGATGCGCCGCGATATCCCGAAGCGTCGGGCGCTGAATCCTGGCGAGCGGATGCGAAGGGGCGACCCACAGTTTTCGCGGCGAGCTGACGAGGCTGCGATGCTCGAACCGGCCGATCGACTCGAGATTGGACAGGATGGCCACGCCCACGTCGATGTCGCCCGACGCCACGGACGCTTCCAGCGTCGGCCGGTCGAGATCGTGCAACTCGAAGTGAACCTGGGGATAGCTCGCGGCGAATCGCGCGAGCACTTCGGGAAGGAAGTAGCCGAGCACCGTGTACGAAGCCCCGATCCGCACCGTGCCCTGAGCTTCCTTCGAACGGGAGCGGGACTTGTGGAGCGCGTCGCTGAGCGAGTCGAGCACGTGCCGCGCGTGGTTGTAGAAGTCGTGGCCGTCCAGCGTCAGCGCGACGCCATGAGGCAGGCGTTCGAAGAGCTTCGTCCCGAGCGCGCCTTCGAGCGACGACACCGCGTTCGTCACCGCGGACTGCGACACATGCTCGTTTGCGGCAGCCATCGAAATCTGACCGCTTTGCGCGGCGGCGACGAAGTACCGCAGTTGACGGATCGTGATGTCGCTCGGCATTCGAAAAAGTCATAGCGGGTTTTCGAATTTATGATTTTACGATAGGCGGGGCGGTTCCTAAACTCCGTGGAAACCAATGACATGCCCGGAGACTCGACGATGACAGCCGAACTTTCCAGTTCCGTTTCGCTGGAAGACAAGTATCTGAAGCCGCAAGGACGCGTCTATATGACCGGCACTCAGGCGCTCGTGCGGATGCTCCTCGCGCAGAAAGCGCGCGACGAGTCCCGGGGCCTGAAGACGGGCGGTTTCGTATCGGGCTATCGCGGTTCACCGCTAGGCGCGGTCGACCAGGAGCTATGGAAAGCCAGGAAGCATCTGGAGGGCAGCAACATCAAGTTCACGCCGGGCCTCAACGAAGAACTGGCGGCCACCGCCGTGTGGGGCACGCAGATGGTCAACCTCGACCCGAACGCGACGGTCGACGGCGTATTCGCGATGTGGTACGGCAAAGGGCCGGGCGTCGACCGCACCGGCGACGTGTTCAAGCACGGCAATATCGCGGGCACATCGAAGCACGGCGGCGTGCTTGTCGTCGCGGGCGACGATCACAGTTGCAAGTCGTCGAGCCTGCCGCATCAGAGCGAACACGCGTTCATCGCCGCGATGATGCCGGTGATGAATCCGTCCGGCGTCCGGGAATTCGTCGAGTTCGGCCTTCACGGCTGGGCGATGTCGCGCTATTCGGGATGCTGGGTCGGCTTCAAGACGATTACGGACACCATCGAAACATCATCGTCGTTCGAGGTCGATCCGGCATCGGTCGAGATCCGGATTCCCGATAGCTATCCCGTTCCGCCCGATGGCTTTTCGCTGCGCTGGCCCGACGCGCCGCTGGAACAGGAGAACCGGCTGCAACGCGAACGGCTCTACGCGCTGCTCGAATACGTGCGGTTGAACCGGCTCAATCGGCAAGTCTGGGACGCGCCGCAGGCCCGCTTCGGCATCGTGACCACCGGCAAGAGCTATCTCGACACCCGTGAAGCGCTCGCGCTGCTCGGGCTCGATGAGGAAGCTGCACGCGCGCTCGGCGTTCGCGTGCTGAAGATCGGCGTCTCCTGGCCGCTCGAGCCGCAAGGCGTCAGGGCGTTCGCGGACGGGCTGTCGGAGATACTCGTCGTCGAAGAGAAGCGTCAGATCATCGAGTATCAGATCAAGGAGCAGTTGTACAACGAGCCGGTGTCGTCGAGACCGCGCGTGGTCGGCAAGTACGCCGAAGCCGGCGAATGGGTGCAAGTTCCCAAGGACGGCATTCTTCTGTCGCCGAACGGCGAACTCAATGCTTCGACCATCGCGGCAACCATCGCGGCGCGGCTGGCGCGTGTCTTCGGCGAAGATGGCTTGCCATCGGGCGTTCACGCTTTCCTCGAAACGCTTGCCGGCAACGAAGCGCGTCCCGCGCTGAACACGAAGCTGCCGCAACGCGTGCCGTACTTCTGCTCGGGATGCCCTCATAACACGTCCACCAGGGTGCCCGACGGAAGCCGGGCGGTCGCGGGCATCGGCTGCCATTTCATGTCGATGTGGATGGACCGCAGCACCGAGACGTTCACGCAGATGGGCGGCGAAGGCGTTTCGTGGATCGGCCAGGCGCCGTTCACCGCGACGCGCCATATCTTCGCCAATCTGGGCGACGGCACTTACATGCACTCGGGATCGCTGGCGATCCGTGCGGCGGTCGCGGCGGGCATCGACATCACCTACAAGATTCTCTATAACGACGCCGTCGCCATGACCGGCGGGCAACCCGTGGAGGGCGGGCCGAGCGTCCTCCAGATCGTGAATCAGGTCGCGGCGGAGGGCGTGAAGCAGGTGCATCTGGTGACGGACGAACCCGCGCAGTTCGATGCGGCTTCGTTGCCCGCGGGCACGCGGCTTCTGCATCGCGACAGGATGGAGGAACTGCAACGCGAGCTGCGCGAGGTCGCCGGGGTGACGGTCATCGTCTATGCGCAGACCTGTGCCGCCGAAAAGCGCAGACGCCGCAAGCAAAAGAAACTCGCCGATCCCGCGCGTCGCGTGTTGATCAACGAGGAAGTCTGCGAAGGGTGCGGCGATTGCGGCACGCAGTCGAATTGCGTGTCGGTTCTGCCGCTCGAAACGCCGCTCGGCCGCAAGCGGACCATCGACCAGAGCTCGTGCAACAAGGACTTCTCGTGCGTGAAGGGATTCTGTCCGAGCTTCGTCACGGTGGAAGGCGGCACGTTGCGCAAGCCGCGCAAGGCGGAAGTCGCCGTTCCGTCCAATCTGCCGGCGGTGAAGTTGCCCGGCTTGAGCGAGCCGTACAACGTGGTCGTGACCGGTGTCGGCGGAACGGGCGTGGTGACGATCGGCGCGTTGATGGGCATGGCGGCGCATATCGAAGGCAAAGGCGTGCTCGTCCTCGACATGGCCGGCATGGCGCAGAAGGGCGGCGCGGTGATGTCGCACATCCGGATCGCGCGCGCGCCCGAGGCGCTCCACGCCGCACGGGTCGCAGCGGGGAAAGCGCACCTGATACTAGGCTGCGACATGATGGTGGCGGCAGGCAAGGATGCGATCGGCCTGTGCGATCCGGCTCGCACGGTCTCCGTCGTGAACACCGATGTCGCGCCTACCGGCAGCTTCGCCCGCGATCCCGACTGGTCCGCGTCGCCGCAAGCCCTGATTGCGCAGGTGCAGGAACATTCGCTGGTCACGCACTCGCTCGAAGCGACTCGCATCGCAACTGCGCTCATGGGCGACGCCGTGGCGACCAACATGTTCCTGCTCGGCTTCGCATGGCAACGCGGGTTCGTTCCGCTCGAAGAGCGATCGCTGATGCGCGCCATCGAACTGAACGGCGCGGCCATCGAGATGAACAAGGCGGCATTCGCGTGGGGCCGGCACGCCGCGCTCGATGTGAACACGGTCAAGGCGGCAGCGGGTATCGGCGAGCCGGTGAGCGTCATCGCGATGCCGCCCAGGAGACAAACGCTCGCGCAGATCATCGCGGATCGCGTGCAGCGGCTGACGGCCTATCAGAATGCCGCTTACGCACATCGCTATGAACGTTACGTCAGAGAGGCCGCCGAAAAAGAGCAGCAACGCGTGGGCGGTGAGAAGGTCAGCCGCGAGATCGCCGTGAGCTTGTACAAGCTGATGGCGTACAAGGACGAATACGAAGTCGCGCGTCTCCATGCGGACACGGATTTCGCCCGGCGCGCAGCCACGCTGTTCGAAGGCGATTTCCGTCTTCGATTCCATCTTGCGCCACCGTTGCTCGCGAAGAAGGACAAGCAGGGGCGACTGGTCAAGCAGGAGTTCGGAAGCTGGATGCTGTCCGTCTTCAGGGTGCTCGCGCGAGCGAAGGTGCTGCGAGGGTCCGTGTTCGATCCGTTCGGATATACGGCGGAGCGCCGGCGCGAACGCAAGGCGATAGAAGAATACGAGGCATCGATGCGCGAGGTGGTCGGATCGCTCGATGCGCAACGGCTCGACACGGCAATCGAGCTTGCCAGGTTACCGCAGAGCGTTCGGGGCTACGGCCATGTGAAGGAGCGTAATGCCGGCATCGCCGAAGCGAAGCGTGCCGCCTTGCGCGGGCAGTACGAGCGGGGTCATCCGGCGACGAAAGCGGCGGCGTGAATCGGATCATCGGTGGCGCATTCGACGCCGCCCGCCTCGCAGTGGCGGACGGCAGGTTGCGCGAACGTACGGCGATCGTCTCCGGCCAAGCGGCGTGAGTGCAGCGGACTTCACTTCGTCGGCGCTTCGGCAACGCGTCGTTCCGATTGCAATACGCAACACACGCTATCGAGCCGCACGGCACGCAGTTGGGCCGCGTGTCAACACCGGGCCACTGATGGAAGTCTTATCGAAGCACCGTGCGGTGCGCCACTCGACACCAGGCTCGGCAACGCGAGAGCGGACACGTCGACGGCTGCTGCACTCGTTCGTTGACCGCACTCGCGACGCTCCCATTTCGTGCCTAGCCGGCTCACTCAGCAGTTGCCTTTCTTTCCTTGCCCCGGCGGGCAGAATCCGTTGCCCGGACCGCCTTGCGGTTTGACCGTGACATACGGCGCATCGGGGACATAAACGGCGCATCCGCTGAACATGCCGGCGGCAACCAGCAATGAAACGAGAACGACGGATTTCTTCATTAAGCAGCTCCATTAGGGAAGGGGCGCCGCAAAGCCGGCCGCCCCATCGTGGTTTGTCAGAAAGTAAAGTCGACGCTGGTCTGGCTCATCGTGGCGTCGACCGGCGCGGACTGCGTTGCGCCCGAAGCAGCATCCGCCTCCAGCGTGTATTGACCGGCTGCGGCGGGCACTGCAGCGAAGCTGAGCGGCAGCGATGACGAATACGTACTGATCAGCGGCGCCGCTGCGGGCAACGACAACCGGTATGCGCCGCTATCCAGATTCGCGTTGCCAGACGCGATTTCGTAGCGGTTCGCATCGAGCGTCTGTAATGCACGTACGAGCGCGTTCGCGGTCGGCGTCGCCGTCCCGCTCACGATGCTCATCGGCGAAGGGGGCAGGGCAATAGGCGCGGCGGGCGTCGAAATTGCCGTGTTCGCATTCACGACGACCGGCACCGAGCGCACGATGCCCGAGGCGACGTTGTTCTGAACGATGACGACATCGTAGGTGCCTTGCGTCGAACTTTGAATGAGCGGCGAAAGGACGAACTTGCCGGTGGTATCGGCGATGGTTCCCCGGACGACCTTCCCGCCCTGCTCGGCATATACCGTGGCGCCCGCTTCGGCAGCCGCGACATAGCCGGAGATTTGCCCGCTCACCGTGGCCGGGGTTGCGGTCACGACCGGCTTCAATGCATACGACCCGTTGCCGCGCGCGACAACCGACTTGCAGGCGTTGAAGTCCAGCACCAGGTCGGCGAGCGTGTTCGGCTGCACCGTGAAGGGCTGGATGATCTTGTAACCGCTTTGCGTCGCGCTGGGCGTCGCGAGCGGCTGTTCGGCGCCGCCCGTGGGCACGACCGAGTTGGCGAGCGTGTTGCCGGTATTCTGAGCCAGGACGAGGCGCACCTGCTGATATTGACCAGCCGGCAGCGCGACTGGACCGAGATCGGCGAGCACGCCATTCGTCAGGGAGAGCAGATCGATTCTTTGCGGCGTGGACGGAACGATGGCGGTCCACCCTGCGTCACTGTCCGTGGCCTGGGCGTTCGCGTTGACTCGCACCTGCGAAACGGTGACATAGACGTGATCGAAGCCGCACGCGGGTGCATCGGTCATGGCCATGTGGAGCGTACCCGTCGGGGCGTTTGATCCGTCATTGCCACCGCCTCCGCAGGCAGCGAGCAGTGTCGACATTGCTGCGGTCAGGCCGAGTCTTCGCCAATATCCTCGATTCATTTCGTCACCTTTGTTTTTGTTTGAAGTGACGGCAGCTTATACCGCAATTGATCGGAGGAGTGTAACGAGGAACGGCCGAACTGTAACTTTTACATCGATACGTAAGGGCGAAACAGACACCGTGATTGCGGCGAACAACAGCGCAGCACGTGGCCGAAATGTCGTCATCATCCAAGCCATTCGCCGGCGCGTGTGCGCAGCATCCCGCCGAACTCGTCCAGCCAGCCGATGGATAGCCGCCAGCTCTGCCAGTACAAGGCAACGTCGAGGTGCCGGCCGGGCGCCATCTGCACCAGTTCGCCACGCTGCAATTGCTCGCCGATCATGCGTTCGGGACACATGCCCCAGCCGAGTCCGGCTACGCAAGCCCGAAGAAAACCCGCGACGTGCGGAATCCAGTGCAGCGGCGGATTCACTTCCGCGCGTGTCATGCGGCGAATGAAGCGCTTCTGCAACTCGTCCTTCGCATTGAACGAAACGCATGGCGCGGCCCGCAACGTTTCGCGCGTCACGCCCTTGGCGAAGTGCGCCTGAAAGAAGCCGGGCGAACACACCGCGAAATAGCGCATGCGGCCGAGATGCGTCGAACGGCAGCCCTGCACCGGCTCGGCCTGCGTGGTGACGGCGGCCTGCACGGCGCCTTCGCGAATGAGTTGCGCCGTGTGATCCTGATCGTCAATGACGAGATCGAGCAGAATCTGTCGCTCGACGCAGAAAGGCGCGACCGCATCGACGAACCAGGTGCCGACACTGTCGTCATTGACGGCCACGCGCAACGTGGGCCGCCCTTTGGCCAAACCCGGCAGATCGGGCAGCGTGCCCGCAAGCTGGGCTTCCAGAATCTGCACGCGCTCGGTATGTCGGCACAGCAGCGCGCCGGACGGCGTCGCGACGCAAGGCGTACCGCGCCTGACCAGCACCGTGCCGACGCGTTCCTCCAGCAGTTTTACGCGCTGCGAGACTGCGGAAGGCGTGACGTTCAGTGCACGCGCCGCCCGCTCGAAGGAGCCGTGGCGAACGACGGCGCATAGTGCATCGAAGAGAGCGTAGTCGAGCATTAGCGATGCTTAATCGGCGTTAGGAAAGTTAGCTTTGCTTCGTCGAAGCTGTCGGGCAATCTACCGGAAGTCGTCGATCCTGTCCAACTCTCTTCCGATTGCATCCATGAACTCGCTTTCCTTCTGGCACGGCGCGGCGCTGTGCGCATCGCTTATCGTGACCATCGGCGCGCAGAACGCCTACGTGCTCCGGCAGGGCATCCTGCGCTCTCACGTCGGCAAGATCGTCGTGTTGTGCACGCTGTCCGACTTCGCGCTGATCGCAGCGGGCGTGGGCGGCGCATCGGCACTGGTCGAAAGCTATCCGCGCGTGGTCCACGCGCTGCTCTATGTGGGTCTCGCCTACTTGCTCTGGTTCGGCCTGAACGCGCTGTGGCGCGCATGGAAGCCGTCCCATGCGACGATCGATGCCGCAGCCGGCGCCAAGGCCACGTCGACAGTCGGCGCGGGCGCGGCGATCCTGACCACGCTTGGGTTGACGTGGCTCAATCCGCACGTCTATCTCGACACGTTTCTGCTGATCGGCACGGCAGGCGCTCGCGAGCCCGCCGAAGGGCGACTGACGTTCGCCATCGGGGCGATGGCTGCGAGCCTTGTCTGGTTCATCGCGCTCGGCTATGGCGCACGAGTGCTGGCTCCGCTGTTCCGTCGTGCGGGCGCGTGGCGTGTCTTCGATGGCGCGATCGGCGCGATGGTGCTCGCCATCGCCTTCACTCAGGTGCGTTGATTCGCGTTGCGAGGATGACGGGTTGAACGCGTTGTCATGCGGTCAACCCTCCGACGCCCGCCCCTCCTGCGCGTCGTTGAATCAGAACTCCACGCGTGCGTTGATCGCGACAGTGCGTGGCTCGCCCGGCTGAATATAGTTCGCGTACTGGAATTCCCAGTAGCGATGATTCGTCAGATTATCGATGGCCGCACGAACGCCGACGTTATGTCCTGCAATCTTCGTCGCATAAGTCGCGCCGAGGCTGTAGATCATGTAGCCCGGCACCTTGATGTCGCCTGCAGGACGCAGGCTCGTGTTGCCCGTGAACTTGGCCGACGCGCCGAGCGTCAGGCCCGGCACCACGGGCACGGCATACGCCGCGTGCGCGGCTGCGATGAACCCCGGTGCGCCGGCGACGCG
Source organism: Caballeronia sp. LZ016 (assembly GCF_031450805.1). NCBI lineage: Bacteria > Pseudomonadati > Pseudomonadota > Betaproteobacteria > Burkholderiales > Burkholderiaceae > Caballeronia > Caballeronia sp. LZ016. The sequence goes on along the minus strand of NZ_JARTVY010000005.1, from coordinate 348,307 downwards.
ATTACCGTCGTAGTCCGAACCTTTCTTGTACTTCGTGGCGATCCACATGAGATCGCCGCCAATGGTCCAATCGCGGCCGAGCCGCACGTCCGCGCCTGCCTCCACGCCCTGAAACACGGACTCGCCGTCTTCCACGAAGACGTTGTCGCTGTTCGCATACTGCGCGCCGCGCTCGATGCGAAACAGCGCAGCCGTCGCGCTCCAGCGTTCGTTCTGTGTCTTGACGCCGACTTCGTATTGCTTGCTGCGAAGCGGATTCAGCACCGCGCCGGAATTCGCGTAAGTCGTGCCGACGACGTTGCCCGCTTCGAGCGATTCGACGTAGCTCGCATAGAGCGTCGTGCCGGGCGTGAGCTTGTACATCAATGCGACGGAAGGCGTCGCAACGCCATTCTTCGAATACGTCGAACTCGTCGTGCCGTCGACGGCGTAACCGTGCTGTTCATAGTTCGTGAAGCGCACGCCGCCGAGCACGGACCAGCGGGATGTCAGCGCGATCGTATCGCTTGCGAAAATGGCCTTCTGCACGATGTCCGCATTGCGATAGGTGATATAGCCGCCGCCGCTGTAGCGGTTCACGTTCGGCTGATAGATGTTGCCGACGCCGATCTGCTCATAGAACGAGTTGGCGGTATTGTCGTTCGTCTGCTTCTGATAGGACGCGCCGAACACGAGTTGATGCTGGAACGGCCCTGTCTTCACGAGTCCTTCCGCCATGATCTGCCACGCGTTCAGTTGATGTCCTTCATTGCCTTCGAAGCGCGTATCGGTGTAATCGCCCGCGAGGTCGGTCAGATAGAACGTGCTTTCATTTCGATAGCGCGTGCTTTTGCTGAATCCGTAGGTTGCCGAGATCGTCCAGTCCTGATTCAGGTTGTAGCGCAGGCCGGCCGTGTAGAGCTGCAGATTGGTGTTCAGGTGCTGATCGGGCGTCACGAGCGTGCTGCTGCCACCGCTCAACGGTACGGGCAGCGCGTTGCCCGTAAGGCCGGAGGTGGATATCGCCGTCGTGATGCCGGATGCATGCCGCTCCTGATACAACGCGCCGAACGTCGCGGTCAGATCGCGCGTGAGGCGGGCGTCGGCGGACAGCGAGAATGAATCGCGGCGCACGTTTCCGTCGTTATAGGTCTTACCTTCCTCGTGGGTCGCGTTGAAACGGTAGCCGAACATGGCGTTGGGTCCGACGCGTCCCCCGAGGTCGATATGCTCCGACCATATGTTGGTCGATGCATAGCCCACGTCGACGCTCGCAATCTGCCGGTCGGTGAGCGGCGGTTTCTTCGTCACGTAATTCACGACGCCGCCCGGCGCGCCGAAGCCATACATGAAGCCGGACAGGCCCTTCAACAGTTGCACGCTTTCGAGCTGCTCGTAAGGCATCGTGATGCCGTAGGCATTGATCGGTTGCCCGTCGATGCGAAAGCCGTTTTGCCAGTCGAGCTGCAAGCCGCGCACGGTGATGTAGCTCGCCCATGCGTTATACGGGTTGCTGTTGTCCGATACCGACGCGTCCTGCGCGAAGACATCGCCGAGCTTTTTCGCCTGGCGATCCGCGAGTTCTTCGCCCGTGACGATCGTGGTCGAGTAGGGCGTGTCGAGCTGAGTGCGAGTGCCGAGCGCGCCGGCACTCACGTCGCTCCGAAGGTGCTGTCCCTGGTCTTTGTCGCTCGCGGCGGTGACGGAGACGGCGGGAAGCGTCGTATCGGCCGCTGCAGGGCCGGTTTGCTGCGCGAGCGCGCAATGACTGGTGGCAAAGAGCAGAAGTACCGCCAGGATCGATGGCCGCAAGGTCCACCCGCCGGGAGCACCGGCGTCGCGCGCTGCTGAGGTCATTTTCTTCGTCGTTCTCGTCTTGGGAAATGCGAACCATTCGCATTTGCACGGACGCATTCTGACGGAGTGATATCGGTTTGTAAACTATCCGGCCGATGAACCGATCCGTTCCTCGAGCGAACCGGCATGTCGGTCCTTCGACCGACATGCCGTGTTCATCGCGGCCGTGCCGCACGTTGACGATCACGCCCCGGAAGTCATGTCCACCGCCAGGAATCGTTCGATGACGGCCGAATGGGTTCGCGCAAGGGCCGGATGCTCGACGCGGTAAAGCGGCCCGGAGCCGGCAAGCGCGAGAGTGAACGTCAGCCCTTCACGCAAACGACCTGCTTCAGCGTGTGCACCACTTCGACCAGATCCCGCTGCGCTTCCATCACGGCGTCGATGTCCTTGTAGGCCATCGGAATTTCATCGATCACGTCCGCGTCCTTGCGGCATTCGACGCCTTCCGTCGCACGCACCTGATCGTCGATGCTGAAACGACGCTTCGCTTCCGTGCGGCTCATCGTGCGTCCCGCGCCGTGGCTGCAGCTATGGAAGCTCTCCGGATTGCCCTTGCCGCGAACGATATAGCTCTTCGCGCCCATCGATCCTGGAATGATGCCGAGCTCGCCCGCGCGTGCGGACACCGCGCCCTTGCGCGTGAGAAGCACGTCCTTGCCGAAGTGATGTTCCTTCTGCACGTAGTTGTGATGGCAATTGACCGCTTCGACGTGTGTCTCGAACGGCTTCGTGATGACCGTCCGCACGGCGGCGATCAGATTCGACATCATCACTTCGCGGTTCATGCGGGCGAACTTCTGCGCCCAGCCGACGGCCTGCACGTAATCGTCGTAATGCTGCGTGCCTTCGGGCAGATACGCGAGGTCCTGATCGGGCAGGTTGATGAAGTGCGCGCGCATGTCCTCTTTCGCGACTTCGATGAAGTGCGAGCCGATTGCGTTGCCCACGCCTCGCGAACCCGAATGCAGCATGAACCACACGAAGCCCTCTTCATCGAGGCAGATTTCGATGAAGTGATTGCCCGTTCCCAGCGTGCCGAGATGCTTGTAGTTGTTCGTGTTCCTGAGCCTCGGCGTTTTCTGCACGATGACGTCGAACTCGTCTTTCAGCGCCGCCCATGCGTGATCGACAGGTTGGGGCGGCGTCTCCCACGAGCCCTTGTCGCGGCCCTTGAATCCGCGCGTCTTCGGCGACATGCCATGCGGCACGGCCTTTTCGATGGCGCTGCGCAAGGCGCCCAGATTGTCCGGCAGATCGTTTGCGCTCAGCGTGGTCTTGGCCGCCATCATTCCGCAGCCGATATCCACGCCGACCGCTGCCGGAATCACCGCGCCGAGCGTCGGGATGACGCTGCCGATCGTCGATCCCTTGCCGAGATGAACGTCGGGCATCGCCGCGATGTGCTTGTAGATGAACGGCATCTTCGCCGTGTTGCTCAATTGGCGCTTGGCTTCCTCTTCGACCGGCACGCCCCGGGTCCACATCTTTACCGGGCGGCCGCCGTCGACGTTCAGTACGTCGTATTCGTCGTGTTTCATGGTGTTTCTGTCCAGATTTGATTGACTACGCACCAGGCGTCGATAGTGGAATGCTAGCAATCGGCGTAGCCACCTCGGTAGTGGCGCGACCCTTTTTCAATCTAATCCGGCAAGCGTCGAGACGACGGCGAGCCGCCCTGCGCGCGCAACCGCGACCTTCAGCCCCGTGACGCCGAAGCCGGCGTTACACGCCGGCCGACAGGTTCAACCGGCCGCAACGATGCATCAACCCGCGCATGTGACGGGAACCGTCGAAACGGCACAAACGATAGTAAAACTACGTCAAGCAAGCCGTGGCGATTCATGCTGAACATCACCCGAAATCAAGCCGAAGCCTGAATATGCAAGGCGCTGCGCCGCATCAAGTAGTAAACCCTAGCTTGATCGCCGAAACGCTTCATCGGTATATTTTGATCGTAATACTACGTCGAGAGGGAACGGCACTAACAACCCTGTCGAGCCTGTCCGAGCAAGCGTCGCTGGTCCATACCGATGTTGAGGAGACAACAACTATGGAAGAAGCATCAGAAGTCGCATCGCGTAGAAAGTTTCTGGCGGGACTCGCCGCCACGGCCGGCGGCGTTGCGCTGTCGTCGGTGTCGAAGCTCGGATTCGCCCAGCAGAAAGTGTTCGTGCCGTTCAGCAACAAGAGCCTCGACTACTACTTCTTCGTCACGCAGCAGGAAGCGGTCAAGCGAGCCGTCGAAGCGAAGGGCTGGCAGTTTCAGGCGGTCAACGCCAACTTCAGCAACACCACGCAACTCGAGCAGTGGAACAGCCTGATGCTGAAGAACCCCTCGGCGATCATCGCCGATCCGATCGACAGTCAGGCCATCGTCAGCGTCATCAAGAAGTTCAACTTCAAGAAGATACCGGTCGGCATCATCGATACCCCGGCGCTCGGCGGCGATGTCGCGATCACCGTCGACTTCGACAACAAGGCGGGCGGCGTAATGGCCGCGGAAACCATCGTCGCGGCCCTGAAAAAGAAGAACGGTTCCGCGAAGGGCACGGTACTGAACTGCTATGGCGCGCTGCAGTCGGTCGCGTGGCGTCTGCGCAAGGAGGGCTTCGAAGAGACGATGAAGAAGTATCCCGACGTCAAGCTCATCAGCCGTCCGACCGAAGGTCTGCTGAAGAACATGTTGTCGGTCACGCTTTCCACGCTGTCCGAATATCCCGACCTCGACGCCGTTCACGCGCCCAGCGATTCGCCCGCGCGCGGCATCGTCACGGCGTTGCAGCAGAAGGGCAAGTGGAAGAAGGTCGGCGAGCAGGGCCATGTCATTTTCGTGAACATCGACGGTGAACCCGCCGCGTTGCAATGGATCGCCGATGGCTACATGGACGCCGTGGTGTCGCAGGACCCGATCGCCTATGCGCAAATCACCGTCGAAATGCTCGACAAGTATTCGCTCAAGGGCCAGCCGGTGCCGCACGGCGACTATCAGAACAGTCAGTACTTCTGGGAAAAGGCGGTCGTGACCAAGTCGGAGACGGGACCGAGCCTCGTCATTCAGCCGTTCGTCGTCGATGCCGGTTCGGTGAAGGACAAGCGGCAGTGGGGCAACATCGCCTATAACGAATGGGGCATCCGTTACTCCTGATTTGCGCCAGTGCGAGTGAGTTGAACGGCGCGCGCACCGCGCGCCGAACGCCGACCGGAGACTTTCTGAATGGCGGATACAGGCAGCAACGAATACATCCTGCGCACCCATGATGTCGTCAAGCGATACAAGGCCGTGCTCGCGCTCGACCAGGTATCGATCAACATCCGGCGCGGCACGATCCACGGCCTGCTCGGCGAGAACGGCGCGGGCAAGTCCACGCTCGTGCGCCTCATCAGCGGGCAGACCGCGCCGAGCGAGGGGCGCATCGTCCTGGATGGCGAGGATGTGCAAGGCTCGGACGTCCAGCAGATGGAAGCGCGCGGCGTGTTCCTCGTCACGCAGGAACCGATGATCGTCGATTCCATGTCCGTCGCGGACAACCTCATGCTCGGCCGCTGGCCGCTCAAGCGCGGCATCGCGCGCCGTGTCGATCAGCGCGCGTTGATGGACAACGTGCAAGCCGCGCTCGAAGGCACGGACTTCGATCCGCTCATGCCCGCGCGGCAGCTTTCGGCGGTCGCCAAACGCAAGCTCAACATCCTGCGTGCGCTGCACAGCGGCGGCAAGCTGTTGATCCTCGATGAACCGACCACCGCGCTCACGCTCGCGGACCGCGAGCATCTGTTCGACTTCATGCGCAGCCTGAAGGCGCGGGGCGTGAGCTTCGTCTTCATCTCGCACTACAACGAAGAGATCCTCGATATCTGCGATGGCGTATCCGTGCTGCGCAACGGCAGGCTCGCGGGCGAGCACGACGACCTCTCGAAGATCGACTCGGACGGACTGTCGGAACTGGTGATCGGGCGCGATGTGCCCTTGTTCTATCGCGAACGGCGCGATGTCGCGCGAGTCGAGCGCGAAGGCTGGCGCGTCGAAGGGCTCGCCGCGCCGGGCATCGAAGTCGACCGGTTCGGCATTGCGCCGGGGGAGATCGTCGGCTTCGCGGGACTGCCGGGCTCGGGCGCGAAGGAATTCGCGCTCGCGCTCTTCGGCTCGAATCGCGCGACGCGCGGCCGGATCACGCACGACGGCAACACGAGCGCGCCGGCCGATCATCCGGGCGAGGCGTTCCAGCGCGGCATCGCGTATCTGTCGGACGACCGTCATCGCGACGGACTCGTCGGGCTGCAAAGCATCGCGCACAACATCACGCTGTCGAGCCTGAATCACGTGTCCCGCGCCGGTGTCATCGATTCGAATGCGGAACGCGGCGTCGTGCAGCGCTATTTCGAACGGTTTCGCGTGAAGGCGCCGACTGCCGAAGTGCTGCTCGGCACGCTCTCGGGCGGCAATCAGCAGAAGGTCTGCCTCGGCCGCGTGCTGGCGACCTCGCCGAAGCTGCTGATTCTCGACGAACCCACGCGCGGCATCGACGTGGGCGTGAAAGAGGAAGTGCATCGCATCATCGATACGCTGACGCGGGAAGGATTGAGCGTGATCGTCATCACGAGCGATCTCGACGAGATGGTGCGGATGGTCGATCGCGTGTCCGTGTTCGTCGGCGGGCGCATCGAACGGGAATACACCGGCGCCGATATCGAAAAGGACGCCATTCTGCAGGCCGCGTTCAACGTGGAGCCGGCATCGATCGATAGCGCTCGGCCGGAGCCGCTGGTGAGCCAATCATGAGGAGACAGTCCATGCAAACAGGAAGCGACCTTCCTTCGTCGCACGCCCCGGCAGCCCTTGCCGCTCATGCCGGCGGCGCGCCCGGCGCGAGACGCGGCAAGGCCGGCGTGCAATGGGTCTTTCAGAACGTCGTGTGGTTGTGGCTGGCGGCGCTCGTCGTGGTATTCGGCGTGCTCAATCCGTTCTTCTTCACGCTGTCCAATTTGCAGAACGTGCTGGTTCAGGCGACCGTGCTCGGCCTGCTTGCGCTCGCCGTGTCGATGCCGCTGATGGTCGCCGAAATCGACTTGTCGATCGCGAGCAACATGGGCTTCTCCGCCGCCATCGGCGCGATTCTCTCGACGCGCTTCGGACTGACGCCCGGCGTCGGCGTGCCGGTGGGCATCGCGGTGGCGACGGCAATCGGCTTCTTCAATGGCCTGTGCGTGACGCGGCTCAAGATGGTGTCGCTCATTCAGACACTGGCGGTCATGATCGTGCTGCAAGGCTCGCTGCTCGCGGTCACGCAGGGCAACACCATCTCGGACATGTCCACGGGCTATATCTGGATCGGCCAGTACACGATCGACAACTGGCCGGTCATGCCCATCGTCTTTCTGGTCGTGCTGATCGGCATGGGTTTCATGTTGCGCAAGACGGTGCTCGGCCGCTATCTGTACGCGACGGGCGGCAACGCGCTCGCCGCCAACTCGGCGGGCATCCGCGTGAATCGCGTCAAGATCATTGCGTTCACGCTGTCGGGCTTTCTCGCGGGCGTCGCGGGTTATCTCCTCGCCGCATGGCAGATGGCCATCACGTCGGATCAGGGCGAAGGCTTCCTGCTCTACGCCATCGCCGCGCCGATCATCGGCGGTGTGAGCGTGTTCGGCGGACGCGGCGGCGCGCTCGGCATTCTGGGCGGCGTGCTGCTGCTGACCGTGATTCACGTCGGCCTCGCGATCACCGAAGTGCCCTCGTTCTACGTGCAGATGATCGGCGGCATTCTGATCTTCATCGCGGTCGCGGTGGACGCCATCCGCGTCAACTTCGTTTCGCAATAACCTTGATCCGGACCATGACAGAACCTCGTGCGTGCGAGATGTATATCGATGGACGCTTCGGCAGCGAAAGCGTCCACGAGTGGATCGATGTCGTCAATCCGGCGACTGAGCAAGTCGTCGCCCGTGCGCCGGATGCGGACCAGCAGATCATCGATGAAGCCGTCGATGCCGCATCGCGTGCCTTCAAGAGCTGGCGCCGCGTCAACCCGTTCGAGCGTTCGCGCCTGCTGCATGCGATTGCCGATCACATCGCGCAGGACGAACGCGTCATCGCGTTGGCGATCACGACCGAGATGGGCAAGCCGCTCGCCGAAGCGCAGGGCGAGGCCCGCAAGCTCGCGAAGGCTTTCCACTACTACGCGGAAGAGGCGGTGCGAATCTACGGCGAAACCATTCCGAACGAAGAGGACGGCTTCGTCAGCTTCGTGGAAAAGGAGCCGGTCGGCGTGGTGGCGGCCATCGCACCGTGGAACTATCCGGTCGAACTGATCGGCTGGAAGCTCGCGGCGTCGCTGGCGGCGGGCTGCACCATCGTCGTGAAGCCATCGGAGTTCACGCCGTCGAGCGCCGAGGCCGTATTCCGCTGCGTGCATCGCGCGGGATTGCCGGCGGGCGTCGCCAATCTCGTGATGGGCGCGAAGGACGCGGGCAAGCGGCTCGTCGGGCATCCGCGCATCGACAAGGTGGCGTTCACGGGTTCCGGCAGCGCGGGCGAAGACATCTACAGGACGGTGCGCGGCATCACGGGGCTGTCGCTCGAACTCGGCGGAAGCTGTCCGCTGATCGTGACGGCGCACGCGGACCTCGATCTCGCGGTCGCGGGCACGCTGCGGCGCGCGTTCCGCAATGCCGGGCAAATCTGCATCTCGATCAATCGCGCCTACGTCCAGGAAGCGGTCTACGACACGTTCCTCGCGCGACTGGCCGACGGCGCGCGCAAGCTCGTCGTCGCCGATGGCATCGCACAGGAGCGCGCCGACGTCGGACCGATGGCCACGCGCGCCGGTCTCGACAAGGTGCGCCGTCATCTCGACGACGCTCGCGAACGCGGCGGCCGCATTCTTTGCGGCGGCGGCCGGCCCGACGCGATGGCATCGCATGAAAACGGCTTCTTCCACGCACCGACCGTGATTGCCGACGGCACGCCCGACATGCTCGTGATGCGCGAGGAGACCTTCGGCCCGGTGATCGGCGTTGCGCCCTACGAGCGGCTCGAGGACGCAATCGATGCGGCGAACGGCACGCCAGCGGGCCTCGCGGCCTATGCGTACACCGAGCACGTCAAGGAAACCTTTGCGCTGTCGCGCGAACTCGACTTCGGCAACGTCGCCATCAACAATGTCGATGCCGGCATCATGAACGCGCCGTACGGCGGCCGCAAGCAAAGCGGAACGGGCTACGAGCACGGACGCGAAGGGATGGAAGGCTATCTCCATCTCAAGCACGTGCGGTTGCGGCACGGCGCCTGAACCGCGCGCACGACGGCAACGCATACGCAAACGGAACGGGCATGGAACGCTATCTTCTGGGCATCGACGTCGGCACCTCCGCATGCAAGGTGATCGCGGTGGACGGCGCGGGCAATGTCGCGGCGAAGGCGCTGGCGGCTTATCCGCTCGTGTCGCCCCGGCCCGGCTGGGCCGAGCAGGACCCCGAGCACTGGTGGCAGGCGACGCAGGCCGCGCTCGCGCAGGTGCTCGATGCGCTGCCGGATCGCCGTGCCGTGGCGGGCATCGGGCTGTCGGGGCAGATGCATGGCCTCACCGCGCTCGACGAAGCCGATAACGTCCTGCGGCCCGCAATCCTCTGGTGCGATCAGCGCGCGGCGCCGTATTGCGATGAGATCACCGCGCGCGCGGGCGGTCTCGACGGCCTGCTCGAGCTCGTGCAGAACCGCATGCTGCCGGGTTTCACCGCAGGCAAGCTGCTGTGGATGCGCGAGCACGAGCCCGCGTTGTTCGCGCGCATGCGCCGGATGCTCAATCCTAAGGACTATCTTCGTCTGCGGCTGACCGGCGAGCATGTGACCGACGTATCCGATGCGTCCGGCACCGGTCTTTTCGATGTCCGCCGTCGCGAGTGGTCCGGCGCGCTGATGTCGCTGCTCGACTTGCCCGCGTCGCTGGTTCCGCAAGTCGTCGAGTCGACGGAGCGCGCGGGCGCCTTGCGGCGCGATCTCGCGCAGGCGTGGGGCTTGCCCGCCGATGTCCCCGTGTTCGGCGGCGGCGGCGACTCCGTCATCCAGACGACGTCGATGGGCGTCATCGACGCCGGACCGCTCGGCGTGACCATCGGCACGGCGGGTATCGTCGCGGGCGGACTGCGCGCATGTCCCGAGGCCACCGGACAGTTGCAGATCTCCTGCGGCAACGCGCCCGGACGCTGGCACGTGATGGGCGTGACGCTCTCCGCCGGCGGCGCGTTCGAATGGCTGCGGGGCGCGCTGCGGCGCATGGCGCCGGAGATATCGTTCGAGCGCATGACGGAACTCGCGCAGACGGCCGCGCCCGGTTCGGACGGACTGCTTTTCCTGCCGTATCTGCTCGGCGAACGATGCCCCCACGTGGCGGCGGACGGGCGCGCGTCGTGGATCGGCCTGACTTCCATGCACGATGCGGCTCACCTGGTTCGCAGCGTCATGGAAGGCGTGCTGCTGAACATTCGCGCGATCGCATCGCTGGGCGAGACGGCGGGTCTCGCGTGCGACGAAGTGCGCGTCTCCGGCGGCGCAACCGCCGAACCGCTGTGGCTTCGGATGCTGGCCGACGTGCTGCAACGCGAAGTGACCACCGTCACCGGCGCGTCCGAGGGCGGCGCGTACGGCGCGGTGCTGGCGGCGGGCGTGGGCGCGGGCTGGTGGACATCGCTCGACGAAGCGGCCGGCGCGTTGCGCGTGACGGACCGCGTGAGCCCGGACGCATCGCTCAAAGAGCTATACGACGCACGCTTCGACACCTTCCGCACGCTGTACGACACCCTGCGTCCGGTTTATCAACGCATCGCCATGGAGAACCCGACCCGATGACCGTCATTGAATCCATCCTCCAGGCGGAACGACCTGTCGATGCAGTCGTATTCGATCTCGACGGCACGCTCGTCGATACCGCGCCCGACATCGCGAGCGCCGTGAACCGCCTGCTCGCGACGCACGGCATCCCCGCCCAGACGGTCGGCTTCGTGGAGAAGTTCATCGGCGAAGGTTCGTACGGCCTGATCGACAAGCTGTACAAGGGGCTCGGTCTTGCGCTCGACGAGGAGCGCGTGAGCGCGGACGTTGAAACGTATCTGTCGATCTACAAGCAGCACCCGGTCGAGAAGGCGACCGTCTACGCCGATGCACTCGACGCCATTCCCGCGATGCACGCGGCCGGCGTGAAGCTGGGCGTCTGCACGAACAAGGCGCAGCAACTGGCGCAGGCCGTGCTCGCGCATTTCGGCATCGAGCGGTATTTCAGCGCGGTCGTGGGAGGCGATATGCTTGCGCAACGAAAGCCGCATCCCCGCCATCTGCTGATGACGCTCGAACAGATGAACGCCGCGCCCGAGCACACGCTCTATATCGGCGATACCCGCATCGACGCCGAGTGTGCGCAACGCGCGCAGGTTCGCTGTCTGATCGTCAACTGGGGCACCGGGCCCGAGGTTCCCGTGCCGGATGACAGGCGGCTCGATTCGTTCGCCGATTTAGTGACGAGGTGCGCCGCGCTCAACGCGTCGCGCCTGCCGGGAGCCTGATGAGAAACGACCTGTTGCGCCGTATCGCGCTCGAACACCCGACGCTCGCGGGCGCGACCTTGCGCATCGCCGATGTATTGCTGGGCGCGCCGGAAGCCGCGCTCAAGATGAGCATGGCCGAGCTGTCCGAGGCCGCGCAAACCAGCGACCCGACCGTGGTGCGCTTTTTCCGCCGCTTCGACTGCGCGGACTATCAGGACTTCAAGGTCCGGCTCGGTCAGGGACTGATCCCGCAGGCGCCGTTCGACTACGAAGCGATCACGAATGCCGATAGCCCCGCAAGCGTCTGCAGCAAGATCGTGAACAATTCGCTGCACGCGATCCAGCGTTTCGCGCGGGACGTGGATTCCGCGGCCATCGAGCGGGCAACGCAATATCTGATCGATGCGAAAGGCATCTTTCTGTTCGGCCTCGGCATATCCGAGACCATCGCCTTCGATGCCGAGCACAAGTTCTTTCGCCTCGGGCTGCATTGCCGCGTGGTGCTGGAAAGCCAGCGTCAACTGCTGCTCGCGCCGACCTTGCGTAACGATGAAGTCGCGGTCTTCTTCTCGCATTCGGGTTCGACGAAATCGCTCGTGATGGCCGCCGCGATGGCGAAAGGCAAGGGTGCCGTGACGATAGCGATCTGCGCGCCGGGCTCGCGGCTCGCGCAGACATGCGACCTGACCATCGCGGTGCCCGCGTACGAGAACACGGAGTTGTACACGCCACTCACGGCGCGGATCAATCACCTGCTCGTAGTGAACATGCTGGTCGCCATGCTGGGCTTGCGGCAAGGACGGGAATTGCCCGACAACCTCGCGGCGCTCGACCCCTGGTTCACCGACAAATTCATGGATTAGCCCTTGTTTCAAGGGCGTTTCGATAACAACGGAGACGCAATTGAGCACGCACATCGAACCGGGCTACGCCCGGCTGGAGCCGCAATCGAAACAGGACGAGGCGAAGCTCGTCTCGGGCATCAAGGCCGTCGACCACTACCTCGCGCCGGGCATGAAAGTGGGGCTCGGCTCCGGCACGACATCGCACTGGTTCGTGCGCGCGCTCGCGCCGCGCGTGAAGGACGGGCTCGATATCGTCGGCGTGCCCACATCCAATGCGACGCGCGAACTGGCGCTCGAGCTGGGTGTGCCGTTGACGGACCTGGGCCAGATCGACCGGCTCGACGTGACCATCGACGGCGCGGACGAGATCGACCATCAGGGCAGCATGATCAAGGGCGGCGGGGCGTGCCTGCTGTGGGAGAAGATCGTCGCGGCGGCATCGCGCAAGATGGTGGCGGTCGTCGATGACAAGAAGGTCTTCGACACGCTCGGGCGCTTTCCGCTGCCGATCGAAGTCATCCAGTTCGGCTGGCAGAGCACGGAGCGCCTGTTGCGCGAACTGTTCGTGTCGGCGGGATTCGACGCCGGGGTCAGGATCGAGCGGCGCATGAAGAACGGCGCGCTCGTCGTGACGGACAGCGGCAACTGGATTCTCGATTGCCATCTCGAAGCCATTCGCGATCCCCTTGCGCTCGCGCCGCGCTTCAACGCCATTCCCGGCGTGGTGGAGCACGGTCTCTTCACCGGCATCGCGAGCGAGATGATCGTGGGTCACGCGGACGGCACGGCGGACATCGTCGTATTCGATGGAGCGCGCCAATGAGCGACATCCCGAAAGAAAGCAGCGGCGCGACGCTCGATGTGTTCCGGCTCGACGGCGAAGTGTGCGTCGTCACCGGCGCGGCGCAGGGCATCGGGCTTGCGATTGCGAGGGCGCTGCGCAATGCGGGCGCGACGGTCGTCATCGCCGACCGGGAAGCGGCGCTCGGGCAGCGGGCCGCCGAAGCCGTGGACGGCGGCTTCGTCGCGCTGGACGTGACGGATTCCTCATCGGTCGATGCAGCTTTCGATGCCGTCGTCGCGCAGCACGGCAAGCTCGACGTGCTCGTCAACAACGCGGGCGTCGTCAGGAACGCTGCTGCGCTCGAAACCGACGACGCCGCCTGGCGCGCCGTGCTCGCCGTGAATCTCGACGGCGTGTTCTATTGCTGCCGCAGCGCCGCGCGTCACATGTCGCGGCAGAAGAGCGGGCGCATCGTCAACATCGCGAGCATGAGCGGCAGCATTGCGAACAAGCCCCAGCCGCAGGCCTCGTATAACGCATCGAAAGCGGGCGTCATTCATCTGACGCGTTCGCTCGCCGCCGAATGGGCGGCCGACGGCATCCGTGTGAACTCGATCTCGCCCGGATATGTCGGCACCGAACTGACCAAGCGCGGCTTCGAGAACGAAGCGTGGCGCAAGGTCTGGCTCGACTACACGCCGCTCGAACGCATGGCCACGCCGGACGAAATCGCGCCGGGCGTGGTCTTCCTCGCGTCGCGCGCGAGCGCGTTCGTGACGGGATCGGACATCGTGATGGACGGCGGCTACACGATATGGTGATGCACCGACTAACGGAGACGAGGCGCCTATGACCGCACTCGATGCAATTCACGCGTTGCGCGATGCACTCGGCGCAGACGTGGTGGCCTTGCCGGACGAATTCGGCGACAAACGGGTGGTGGACTGGAGCGGCTTGCCCGGCGCCGTGCCGCTCGCGCTGCTTCGTCCGCGCAATACCGGCGAAGTCGCGCAGGCGCTGGCGATCTGCACGCGCCATCGACAGCCGGTGGTGACGCAGGGCGGCCTGACCGGCCTCGTCGGCGGCGCGAACCTGCGTGGCGATGAAGTCGCGCTGAGTCTCGAGCGCATGAACCGCATCGTCGAAATCGATGCCGTCTCGGCGACGATGACGGTCGAAGCGGGCGTCGCGCTGCAGACCGTTCAGGAAGCGGCGAGCGCCGCGGGCTTCTACTTTCCGCTCGATCTCGGAGCGCGCGGCAGTTGCGTCATCGGCGGCAATCTCGCGACGAATGCGGGCGGCAATCGCGTCATCAAGTACGGCATGATGCGCGATCAGGTGTTGGGTGTCGAAGCGGTGCTCGCGAGCGGCGAGGTCATCGGCGGCCTCAACAAGATGATCAAGAACAACAGCGGCTATGACCTGCGCCATCTGTTGATCGGCAGCGAAGGCACGCTCGCGGTCATCACGCGCGTCGTATTGCGTCTTCGGCCGAAACCCACGGCTACTGCGACGGCATGGTGCGGATTGCCCGAGTTCGCGGCGGTGACGACGCTGCTCACGCGCGCGCAAGCCGGACTCGCGCCTGGCGTATCCGCGTTCGAAGTGATGTGGGCGGGCTATCACGATGCCGTCATCGCGAATCTCACGACGCTGCGCGCGCCGCTCGCCGAAGCGCATCCGTTCTACGTGCTGCTCGAAAGCGTCGGCACTGATCCCGCGAGACACAGCGAAGCCTTCGAGGAATTTCTCGGCGCGATGCTCGAAGCGGGCGTGGTGACCGATGCGGCGATTGCATCGTCGGAAGCGCACGCGCGCGATTTCTGGGCGATCCGCGATGCGCCCGGCGAATACCAGCGCTTCATCCCCAATCACGCCGCGTACGACGTGAGCTTTTCCATCGCCCAGGTCGGCGATGCCGCACAGCGTTGCGAAGCGCGTCTGCGCGAGCGCTGGCCCGACGCGCTCGTGATGACCTATGGCCATCTGGGCGACGGGAACATCCATATCGTCGTGGACGTGCCGGGCCTGGGCAAGCACGATCACGACGACATCGACCGCGTGATTTACGACGTGACACGCGAGTTCGACGGCTCGATTTCGGCCGAGCACGGCATCGGCACGAAGAAGCGCGACTATCTCCCGCAAAGCCGCCGGCAAACCGATATCGCGGCGATGCGCGCCATCAAGTCGGCGCTCGATCCGCTCGGCATTCTCAACCCCGGCAAAGTGGTGTGACGATGAAGCCATCCGTTTCGAACTGGCCCGAGCCGCGCGCGTTCAACGTCGATCTGTCGAGCGGCTTGATGGAAGGCACGGGCACGCGCTATCAGAAGCGCCTGAAGGACCTCCAGGGCCTGTACGCCGATGCCGAAGCCTTCGCCGCGCTCGTTGCAACGCACGGCGATGACATCGTGTACGACGTGACGGATCATCGCCCGAGCGATGCGCCCGGCGATCTGATCACGGGTGTCACGCGCATGACCCCCGGCAAAGTGGGCGACGAGTTCTTCATGACGCGCGGGCACATTCACGCGAACATCGACAGGCCCGAGCTGTACTTCGGGCTCAAGGGGCGCGGGCTCATGCTGATGGAATCGCCCGATGGCGATACGCGCATCGTCGACATCGCGGCGCATACGGTGTGCTACGTGCCGCCTCGATGGATTCACCGGTCAGTCAATCTGGGCGCCGATGACTTCGTGATGCTGTTCTGCTATCCCGCGGATGCCGGGCAGGATTACGCGATCATCGAGCGCGCCAACGGCATGAAGCTGCGCATTGTCGACGATGGCGACGGCGGCTATCGCAGCGAGACGAATCCGGCGTACGTGGCGCGCGATGAGGCGCAAATCGCCGAACTGCTGGCACGGACGGAGCGCGCACGATGACCTACGAAGCGGCAGGCAAGCCCACGTTCTGGTTCATCGGCGTGACGACCGCGCAAAGTTCGATCATGCGTGTGTTTCCCGAGTGGGCCAGGCATCTCGGTCTGGGCGACGTCGAGATAAAGGGCATGGACTTCGCGCCGCATGCGGATGCCGCGAAGTATCGCGAGGCGGTGCGCTTCCTGCGCGACGATCCGCTTTCTCTCGGCGCGCTGGTCACGACGCACAAGATCGATCTCTACGCCGCGTGCCACGACCTTTTCGATGACATCGACGAATACGCGCGGACGATGGGCGAAACCAGTTGCCTGTCGAAGCGCGATGGCAGGTTCGTCTGCCACGCGAAGGACCCGATCACGGCGGGCTTCGCGCTCGATGGTTTCCTGCCCGCGCAGCACTTTTCCGCGTCGGCTGCCGAAGTGTTCGTGATGGGCGCGGGCGGATCGGCCATTGCGATCACGTGGCATCTGATGCAGAAGGATCGCGGCGCGGACCGGCCTGCGAGCGTGATCGTGTCGGACCCGTCGCGCGAGCGGTTGGAAGAGATCGAGCGCATTCATCGTGAGCTGGACCTCGGCGTGCCATGCGAGTACATACTCGTCTCGCAATCCGGGGACAACGATCGCGTGATGACGCGCCTTTCGCCGGGCGCGCTCGTCATCAACGCGACGGGACTCGGCAAGGACGCGCCCGGCTCGCCGCTCACGCAGGCGGCCGTGTTTCCCGAACGCGCGATCGTATGGGAGCTCAACTATCGCGGCGAACTGGTGTTTCTGGATCAGGCGCGGACACAGCAGGATCGGAAGCGCTTGCAGGTCGAGGACGGCTGGACTTACTTCATTTATGGCTGGACGCGCGTGATGGCGGAAGTTTTTCACGTCGATATTCCGACGCGCGGACCGGCTTTCGAGGCGCTCTGCCGCATTGCCGCCGATGCCGGCAAGCCCGCGCCGCGCGCAGGCGCCGCCTGACGCGGTGGCCGATGGACAGCTTCTACCTGGCGATCGATGTCGGCACGGGCAGCGTGCGTGCCGCGCTCGTGGATGCGCGCGGCGTCGTGAGGGGCATTGCCGCGCACGAGCATGAACAGATCGTGCCGCGTTATGGCTGGTCGGAGCAGCGTCCCGCCGACTGGTGGTCGGGCGCGGCGCGTTCCATCCGCGAAGTGCTCGCGAGCGTTCCGGGCGCGGCGGCGCGCGTGGTTGCCGTGTGCGCGTGCGGCCAGATGCACGGCACGGTTCTGATCGATGCGGATGGAAACCTGACGCGCGACACCGCGCCGCTCTGGAACGACAAGCGCACGAGCGCCGAAGTGGCGGCGTTTCGCGCGCGGGCCGATTACGCGTCGCATGCGAGGCAGACCGCGAATCCCGCGACGCCTGCGTGGCCCGCGTTCAAGCTGCAGTGGATCAGGGCGAACGATCCGGTCGCATTCGAGCGCGCGGCGACCGTGTTCATGCCGAAGGACTACGTGAACTTCCGGCTGACGGGCGAGCGTGCATGCGACTGGAGCGATGCATCGACCAGCTTTCTGATGGATGCATCGACCCGCACGTGGTCCCGGCCGCTATTCGACGCGTTCGGCCTCGATGTCTCGAAGCTCGCGCCGATTCGCGCGCCGAACGAAATACTGGGCGGCGTGACGCAGGGTGCGGCGAGGGAGACCGGCTTGCGCGAGGGTACGCCGGTGCTCGTCGGCGGCGCGGATTATCCGGTATCGGTGCTCGGCTCGGGCGTTCATGCGCCGGGGCTGGCGTCGGATATCACGGGGACGTCGTCGATCATCACGGTGATCGCCGATACGCCGATGCTGCATCCCGATGTCTCCAATCTCGTCACATGCGACGGCTCGTGGGGCCGCTTCATGCTGCTCGATTCCGGCGGCGATGCGATGCGCTGGGCGAGGCGCGCATTTCATGAGAATGCCTTGTCCTACGATGTCATCACGGAGAAGGCGGCGAGCGCGCCCGTCGGTTCCGATGGCCTCTTCTTTCTGCCGTACCTGACGGGCGAGCGTCTTGGCGACCACGCCAATTCGCGCGCGCAGTTTTTCGGCATCACGGCGAAGCATGGGCTGGGGCATCTGCATCGCGCTGTGCTGGAGGGCGTGGCTTTTGCGGTGCGGCGTCAGATTGCGCTGCTTCGGCCGGAAGGCGGCGGGATCGAGCGGATCGTGGCGGCGAGCGGCGGGGCGAGGGCGGCGCTGTGGCTCGCGATCAAGGCAAGCATGTATCGCACGCCGATTCTCGTTCCTGCCGAAGTGGAGTGCGGCGTGTTGGGCTGCGCTGTCCTCGCGGCCACTGCATATGGGCAGTTTGCGCGGCTTTCGGATGCGGTCAGCGCGTTCGTCAGGTTCGACGGTGAAGTGCAGCCGGACGAGTGCGCGAGCGACAGGTACGATCGCATGATGCCGATCTTCGAGCGGGTTTATGCGGGGGCGCAGGAGATTTATGACGAGTTGGATGGGTTGGGGGTGGAGTAGGTGGACGGGGGATCGGTGAGGGTGTGTGGCGGGGGCGGGGGATAGCCGGTTAGGGGGGCTTGTCGGGGCACGGCTTGCTTCAACGGGGAGGGGATCGCGGCAGCGGTAAGCGTTGTCCAGACGTAGGGCGCCGGGCGAGTGATTGTCATGCGTGAAGGGGTGGTTATCGACCGTTGCGGTCATTCGAGCATCGGCTTTGTTCAGGCGGCTGACCGCCGCTTTCCGGCCGTTCGCACGTCAGCCTGTCTCGAATGACCGGTCACGCCGTCCGCCAATGTGAACTCCCGACCCTCTTCGGCCCGTCGTCATCCGTTGTTTCTTTGACCGTTCCCGGGCGATACCCGTCATCTGGGTTCGATCGACTTCGGCGTCGTAGACCTCGCTTTGAATTACAAAAACGCAAGCCTCACTTTTACATCCCGGATCTGCAAGGCCCTTCCACACCAACTAGAGTCGAACAGATGCATCTTTAGTAGCAGGCGAAGCATTGAAATATCTCCGTTCGCGTAAAGACATTGCACGGATCTTGTCCGACACGCGCCGTCAGACGCCGCAATGAGCTCAAGCCTTGGCAGCGACCGGGAGTCGGAATGGCGCACCGAGACGGTTAAAAGCGTTCATCGCGGCAATCGTTATCGTGAGGTCGACGAGATCCTTCGGCGCGAATGCCGCTGAGGCCGCTGCATAGGCTTCATCCGAAGCGTGCGTTTCGCTGACGCGCGTCACCTCTTTGGCCCAGGCGAGAGCTGCGCGCTCCTGATCGGAGAACAGGTGCGAGACCTCGTCCCACACCGGTACCAGCGCGATCTTGTCGATGGACATCGTCTTTCTGAGATCACGACTATGCTTGTCGATGCAATGAGCGCATCCATTGATCTGGGAAACGCGGAGGAACACAAGATGAATAAGCTCCTCGGGCAGGTTGGTGCTTCTCGTCACATAGTGATGGACACCCAGAAGCGCCTTTGCGCCGTCCGGGGCGATCTCGTGCCAGTTCAAGCGGGTCATCTTCGTCCTTTACCTTTTGTCCGTTGAAAATGTCTCCTGCGCTTACAGGCGCAGGTCGGTTACTTCACCTTTGCGCACGGCTTGTGACGTTACGCCGGCGATGCTGAGCGGAGTTTTCCTGCTGGCGAAGCCGTCCGACAGCGCCGCATGGTCGCGCACGTTTCAAATCAAGTCGTGAACGTCAGTGACGCATCAGGCCGTTGCCGTATTCGTCAGACGTGTGCGATCCAGCCAGTCGCCGAGACTCATGCGGCCCTGCCGCATCTGGCCTGTCGGCACGAGCGAATTTTCGGCCATCGAGCCGCCGAAGTAGGTTGCGTTGTCGTCGGCGACCACCCTGCGCGCGTCACGCGTAGCGCGCAGATAGGTGCCGATGAACGCATGCATTGCGCCGCGCTCGGGACCGGCGATATCCACGATGCCGTCGAGCGGCACGCCCAGGGCGATCTCCACGATGATGGCCGCGACATCGTCGGCGGCGATGGGCTGGAACTGATGCGCTGAAAGACGCACATTGCCCTCGGCGGTGCTCAGATCGGCGATGGTGCCGAGAAACTCCATGAACTGCGTGGCACGCACGATCGAATAAGGCACGGGCGATGCCGCAATCAGCCGTTCCTGCACGCACTTCGCCGCGAAGTATGCATTGCCCTCCATCCGATCCACGCCGACGATCGACAGCGCCACATGGTGCTGCACGCCCGCTTTGCGCTCGGCCTCAAGGAGATTGCGCGTCGCCTCGCGGAAGAAACACGTAACGGCATCGCCTTCGTACGTCGGCGGATTGGTCACGTCGATCACGGCATGCGCGCCGCGCAGTGCGTCGTCCAGGCCCGCGCCGGTGATCGCGTTGACGCCCGTGCTCGGCGATGCGGCGACCGCCTCATGTCCCTTCTCGCGCAACAAGGCCACAGCCTTCGCACCGATCAGCCCGGTCCCTCCGATGACGACGATCTTCATGACACACCTCGTTCAATTGGTGAAAGTGAAATCATTGTGTGAGAATCATGTCTTGGTTAGAAGGGACAAGAATCGTCGATCTGACTAGTCCAAGGATCACGCATGCGGAATCCGCAACACGCACTGAAGATCGATATCGACCGGCGCCAGACACTGCCGATCTATTTGCAGATCTGCGAGCGCTTCAAGGCCGCGATCGGGGCGAGACACCTCAAGCCCGGCGACCGCGTTCCCGCACTGCGCGCGCTTGCCACGCAGCTCAACACGGCGCGCGGCACGGTGGAAACGGCCTACGACATACTCGTCGACGAGGGCTATCTCCAGATGCGCGGCGCGGCGGGCACTTTTGTGTCGTCGTCGCTGCCGGCATCGGTTGTGAACTCGGCAGCGCCTCGGGTACGAGAATGCGCAGATGTGCCGCGCGCGAAACCGGCACCGGCAATAGGACTCGGCCATGAAGCCCGCCCGCTGCGTCCCGGATTGCCCGCGCTGGATGCTTTTCCGCGCAAAGTGTGGAGCCGCATCATCGCGCATCGGGCGCGCAGCGTAGATTTAGCCTCGCTCACTTATCCCGACCCCGCCGGCTTCGGGCCGCTTCGCGAACGCGTTGCGACTTATCTGGGCCTGTCGCGTGGTGTCGAGTGCGAGCCAGAACAGGTGTTCGTGACGAGCGGTTATCGCGCGTCGCTTGAACTCATTCTGCGCAGTCTTGCGAAACCGAACGACAGCGCCTGGTTCGAAGAGCCGGGCTATTTTCTGGCGCGCGACTTTCTCAATCAGGCGGGGCTGAAGCTCGCGCCGGTGCCGGTAGATCACGACGGGATCGACGTCGATGCCGGGCAGGCGCACGCGCCGCACGCGCGCTTCGCCATCGTGACGCCGTCGCATCAAAGTCCGCTCGGCGCGACGCTTTCGCTGGCGCGGCGCATGAAGCTGCTCGACTGGGCGGGACGCACGGGAAGCTGGATCGTCGAGGACGACTATGACAGTGAGTTTCGTTACGCCGGGCGACCGCTGCCCGCGCTGAAGAGCCTCGATGTCGACGACCGCGTGATCTACTGCGGCACCTTCAGCAAGGTCTTGTTTCCCGGGCTGCGGCTGTCTTATGTGGTCGTTCCCGAGCGGGCCATTGCACGCTTCGCGCAACTCACGACGAGCATGAACGCCGGACCGCCTTACCTGTTGCAGGCGGCCGTCGCGGACTTCATCGCACAAGGGCATTTTGCGCGGCATCTGAAGCGCATGCGCGCGCTCTACGCGGAGCGCCGCGAGGTCTGCGCCCGGGCATTGGAAAAAGCGTTCGGGGAGAAGGTACGCATCGAGCGGCCGTCGGGCGGCATGCATCTCGTGATGCTGTTCAACAACGTCAGCGGCGTCCCCGTCGACGATCTCGCCATTGCCGCGCGTGCGCAGGAAGCCGGGCTGGCGGTGAGCGCGCTGTCGTCGTGGCATATCGGCGCGCGCACGAAGCGCACCTTGCGCGGCGTGGTGCTCGGCTTCGCGAACGTTGCGGACGAAGCCGAAGCGACGCGGCTCGTGCGCCAGTTGCGGCGCGCGTATGACGGCTAGAGCGTCACGGTGGCGTTCTGAGTGTTGAAGAGATCGTGTTGCGCGAGCGCTTCGCGCGCCGCCTTCATTGCTTCGGTCACGGCTGCCTCGCCGCGCACGAGACCTTGCAGCAGCAGAAAATGCACATTCGTTACGCCGATGCAACCGAGCGCATAACGCAGATACGGCGAGAGGAAATCGCGCTGTAACGCATGCTCGCCGCTGTGATGACCACCCGAGCCGACGATGACGAATGCCGGCCGATCGCGCAACAGTCCCACCTTTCCTTCCGGCGTGCTGGCGAAGGTGCGATGAATGCGCAACACGTAATCGATCCACAGCTTGAGCGCGGCGGGCACCGTGAAGTTGTGCATCGGCGTGTTGATGATGAGCACGTCCGTGGTTTCGATCTCGCGGATCAGTTGTTCGGAAAGTTCGAAATGGCGCTCATCCGGCTCGCGCGACGTGATGGCGCGCGCGTAGTCGCTGGTGAGCGGCGGCAAAGGATATGCGGCAAGGTCCCGGCTAACCATGTGGCTTTGCGCGCGTGCGCCGAGCTTCCTGATCATGTCGAGCGCAAGCTGATAGCCGTGGCTGGCTTCGCGATGCGGGCTGGCATTAATGAACAGCACCTTCATTGCGCGGCCTCCTTGTGGATCGGCTGAAGCGACTCGACGAAATGCATGCCTTTTGCAAGCAGGCCGTTGCGGAAGTAAAAGCGCTGCGCGAACGGCATGTGCAGGCCGGTATCGAGTACGAGATGCGCGCAATCAGAACGATGCGCGATGTCGCGGACCTGGTCGAGCAGCCCCGCACCGATGCCGCTGCGTTGCTGCCGCGCGGTAACAATGAGGTCGTCGACATAGAGGAAACGACCGTACAGCGTATTCATCTGCAGACGATAGCCGGCGAGGCCGAGGATGGCGCCCGATGCGTCGCGAGCGGCCAACAGGCGATAGTGTTCTTCATGCTGACGCCGGACCTGTGCAGCGAAGCAGGTGGCGTCTCGCAGATGCGGACGCAGTTCCTGCATGATTGGAAAGGCTTCGGCCCATTCGTCGGGCGAATCAAGATGCTGGAATTCGGGCGGTATGTTCATTGGCGTTCTCCACAGTTCATGACACACACGATATCGGAGCGATGACTTAGTCATAAGGGCCAAAAATCGTGTCACGGACTAGTCCATCGGATCGACTGGTAATGCGTTGTCTATTGCGACGACTACCGGGTGGTCAATGAAAACTTCAACGCGGCCGGCCCCTCGTTGCGAGGTCAGAGAGAATCACCTGTTCGCATCCCTCGTCCGAGCGGTGGACGGGGCATCCAGGGTGCGCCGATGGCGACGGCTCACCCAAACTGCACGATGGTGTGTGTAGCGCGATCCATCGCATTGAGCTGGCGCAGTCCGGCCAGTTGCAGACGCTCGTCATGCCCGCCTAGCAGTCGCCCGAACGACTGTTGCACGTCCGTTTGCGGCCGTTGGGTCACCGGCACAGAAAGATGAATCGAGCCTGGGTGGCCGAGAGGCGCAGATGAACGAAATTGAACAGGTCGCTAACCGGGACGCTCGGACCGAGAATACAAAGAGGACCGGCGACCTCTGCTTTGCGCCATTGGAGAACGGCGTCGCGACGGCGACGGAGATCGCCGCCAACATTCCAACGCCGGTTGCCGTTGCGGTCGATAGATAGGGGCGAAAAAACTAACCTATTTCCACTAAGAGTCACGGTCGGTTCCGGGCGCAAATCAACACCCGCTGGCTCATCGTCGCAAAGTCTCCAATAACAGCTTGCGGAACCATTGGTTGCCTTCGTCCGACCCGTAGAGCTCATGCCAGTGAATCGTCGATTCAAAATGCGGCAGGTCAATGGGCGGCGGGTACACCGCGAATTGATTCGCGTCGTTGAAGATGTCGGCGACGCCGCGAGGCAGGGTTACCATCCAGTCGGTGCGCAAGAGTATCTCCGGCGTTACGTTGAAGTGGGACACGCGCAGCGCAATGCGGCGATACAGTCCGCCGAGCCGCAAAGACTCCTCGATCAACACGTGACTCCGATCCAACGATGCGACTGCGACGTGAGACATTTGCTGGAACTGTTCCGCAGTAAGTCGCCTGGCCGGCATGCCGGGCCGCTTGCGGGTCATGCAAGCGTACTCATCTTTGAACAGCAGCGCGTGCTCCGTTGTCGTCTTCAGCGATGGCAGGTTCCCGATGGCGAAATCGAGCTGCCCGAGCCGCATGCGTTCTTCAACTTCAGTGTGACCCTGCCTCCTTTCCACGTACAGCAAATTATGCAGCGATCATCCTAGCCTCGTAATCGACGGGAGTGGAGAAATCGATAGAGGTGTGCAGGCGTTGTCGATTGTAGTAGCCCTCAATCCAGTCGACGATATCCAGACGAGCCTGAGCGCGGGTTTCGTAGCGAACCTGATAGATTCGCTCGACTTTCAGGGTTTTGAAGAAGCTTTCCATTGGCGCGTTGTCCCATGCATTAGCGCGACGGCTCATCGAAACGTTCATCTTGAAGTCGGCGGCCAGTTTTCGGTACGCCCGACTTGCATATTGACTTCCGCGATCGGAATGTAACAACAACCCTGGCGGGGGCTTACGGTGCCAGCACGCGCCGCGCAGTGCCTGGCAGACCAGTTCCGCGTTGATGCGCTCTGACATTGACCAGCCTACGATGCGTCGGCTTGCCAGATCCAGAATGGCAGCTAGGTATAACCAACCTTCGCCGGTCCTGATGAAGGTGATGTCGCTGACCCAAGCCTGATCGGGCTGCCAGCCGTCAAAACGACGATCAAGCAGGTTGGGAGCCACCGGTAAGCGGTGTGTCGAATCCGTCGTCACCCGATACGGGCGTTTATAGACCGGCCGCAGCTCTAAGCGTTGCAGGCTACGGCGTACACGCTCAGCGCTGGCCGGCTGGCCCTGGATCCTTAATTGCCTTACGATCCGAGGACGGCCGTAGCTGCCGCGACTGGCGCGATGAATCGCTGCCACCTCCCGATCAAGCGCGGCGTTGGCCTGCGCTCGCTGACTTGGCCCGCGCTTACGCCACTGGCAATATCCGCTGCGCGACACCGTCAGGATGTGACACAGCCGAGTAACACTGTACTGGTCGCGGTGCTCGTCGATCCATGCGTACTTCACCGCGACCCCTTCACGAAGTACGCCGTCGCTTTTCGAAGGATCTCGATATCAAGTCGCGCACTGGCGAGCTCTTTGCGAAGGCGGCTGTTCTCCGCCTCCAGTTCGTTGACCGGGCGCGTCGGTCGCGTGCTCTTCACTTCGTGACTGTCGACCTCGCCGATACGTTGAGCAGCGCGACTGCGTCGACTCCAATTGCCCAAGGTTGCCACGGGCACTCCAAGCCTACGCGCGGCTTCGTGCTGCCCGACTGATTCGGCAAGCCTAATGGCCTCGACCTTGAACTCGTCCGTGTACTGCCGCTTTGGCACTAGCTTCTCTGACATTAAAACCTCCGTACAAACAGAAATTAGCAAATTCCTGCTGTACGTGAAATCGAGGCATGGTCAGTGACAGGAACTGCTTCGGCTGCGATCCGAACGCGCGGCGCGACCTGTTGAAGTTTTTCGCAAATGGATGGAAGGAAAGCCTGCTCTCCAACATCCGACATCGACACGCGGAATTCGCGCGTACTGGTCGCAGGATCGAACGGTTCACCGTGACGCAACGCCTCCCTTGCAGCCGCAAGGGCCCGGCCAATTGGATCCTTCAGCCGCTGTGCTACGGAGGTCGGCAACATGCCTTCCGGCGTGCGCACGAATAACGGGTCATCAAACATTGCGCGAAGCCGTCCCAATGCGTAGCTCGTGGCCGGCTACGAGAGGCCCAAGCGCTTGCCTGCATGAGTCAGGCTCCGCTCTTCGAGAACCGCTTGAAACACGCGAAGCAAGTTAAGGTCGACCTTATTGAAATCCGCCACGTTTATACCGTCCATATTATTTATGAATTTGACGGATAGTACAGGGAAGACACGTATAGATCTGCAGAGAGCCTCCGGAGGGTCTTGCCGTTCGACAGGTCGTGCACGATCAGTCCGCCCAGGCCCGAGTCGGTCAGATACATCGTCGAACCGTGAAAACGCAGATCGTTCAGTTGAGCGCCGATGGGCAGGATGGCGTCGTCGAAGCGCAGGACATCGAGCACGCGTCCGGAGTCGGGATCGAGCCGGACCAGCTTTTGAGCGCCTCGGTCGAGCGTCTTATTGACGTACGGGAAGGCTGTGGCGTTCAGTGAACCCTGATCCACACACCAAACGGTGTCGTCCGAGAAGATGTGCACGGAGAGATCAACCATAGCGGTTGTACATCGTCTCCACTGCGCGCCTGTTCGCGAGAATCGGAATGCTGAATTTGGTGGTGCGCGAAGCCTGCCCTTCAGGCGCGACCTTCAACGAGGTCTGGTCAGATAAGCGTGATGGTGTCGGTTATTGCTCATCAAAGCCGCTGGCCTGCATCGGCGAATCACTGCGGATAGCGGTTGGCCGTCCGAACTCACGTGGCCGCAGTCCCGCATGAAACCAGTCGATCAGGCTGACGATATCAAATACTGGCACGCCAAAACGCTCAGCGATCAATGCCGAATAGGGCGCGAAGTTGGCGCACTCGCTGACGATCGCGCCCACTTCAGGATGCTGCTGAAGCAATCGGGCTGCGCAATCGAGCACGTCCTGCGCCTGTTCATCGAAGCTCACGTGCGCCGCATCATTCATCTGGTTTTCAAAGAAGCGTGAAGTTTCGGGCAAGCCGACGACGGGCGTCGTCGGGTCGGCGTGCGCGGCGACGAGGTGCGACGCCGTCAATGCCGACGACTTCGCGGTCAGCACGCCCACACGCTGATTGCCCGGCAGCACGCTCGCCGCGAGCGCAATCTGCAGCAGGCTCGATGTAGCGACGGGCACCACGCAGCGTGCCGCAATGTCCTCCTGGAACGCGGCAAGAAAACCGCAGCTGGTCGCAACGCCATCGACGCCAAGACGCGCGAGTCGGTTGGCGGCATCGACGAAACGGTCGATGAGGGGGGCCGCCGCGCGCCGGTCGCCCGCGGCGGCCGCCATCACCATCGGGCCGGTCACGCCTTCCATAAGCGCGTATTGGACGGGAAAGCGCCACGTTGCGCCATGGCCGATATCGCCGGGCAAGCGCGCGAAGCCGGTATCGAGCATCAGGATGCCGATGCTCACGCCATGCACGGTGCGTGTGCGCGCCGGCTTCATCAGTTAATGAAGCATTTGCAATCGGCAAGTGAGGGCGCGATCGGAAGACCAAGCGCCGCCATCTTCGCCCGATTGATGATCGCGACATAGTCCTGAGCCTGTGGCCGATAGACCGCCAGCGCGGACGGCTTCGCGCCATGCAGCATCTGCACTGCGAGATCGGCAGCGTGCGCGCCTTGCGATTCGTAGGACGGCGCATACGCCACCGCAACGAGATTGCCCTTCTTGATGAGTTCGTGCTCCGCGCTCAAAATCGGCGCCTTCATGCGATCAGTCACTGACGCAAGCGCGGGCAGCGCCGATTGCACGAGGTTCGATCCGATCGCGTAGAAAAAGCCGACGCCCTTCATGGCGGCGGCGCGCTGCGGCACGTCGATGGTCGCATCGACCGATGTCGCGATCATGGTCAGCTTCGCGCGCGCAGCGGCAGCCTTGAGACTCGCCACCGCTTCCACGTCGTTCACTTCGCCCGCGTTGTACAGTACCCCGAACGATGTCGCGTCGGGAAACACGCGTTTCGCGAAGGCGAGCACGGCATCGTAATCGGTGACCGTCGCCGTGCCGACGATGCGATCGCTGCCATGCGCCCAGTCCGGCACGAGACCGGCGGCGACCGGATTTGTCACCTGCGCGAAAATGAGCGGGATCGAGCGGTCCGGCACATTGCGCACCGATGCCTGCGCAACCGGCGTCGTCACCGTGAGGATCACAGCGGGATGTTTCGCGACGATCTGCGCGAGCGACTGCGGCACGAGGCCCGGCGTGAAGTTCGCATCGCTATAGACGTATTCGGTGTTGCTGCCTTCGATATAGCCTTGCTTCGCCATTTCGTCCTTGAATCCGGCGATGGTGCGCGAAAGCGCGGGGTGCGGTCCGAAGTTCGCAATGCCGATCACGGTGCGCGCCTGTGCGCAGGCACTACCCGTGTGCAGCAATGCCACCGAGAGCGCGAGTCCGCACAGCTTGCCCGTCAAGTCAGAAAGAGAACGCATGCTGGATGCCCGAAGAGTTGGCTGCTTGCGATTGTGCGAACGAAGGCCCGCATGAGCGAGCCGACAAAATAAACAAACCCGATTGCCTATGTAATTGGCCGCGTGTCCTCGCATTGCCCGGCGCATCGCACGGAAGATGCACGTACGAAGCGTGCGTATGGGGGATTTCACGCACGTTCGATGAAGCGTCGAGGGCAAGCGTGAGTCAAGCGAGCCTCAAATGGAGGATTTCGGTTCTAAGTTTTTTTATCGGATTGCCGGTTCGAGCGGCGGTTTTTAGTCTGCGTGGCGTGGCATCCAGCCATGCACTAGCGCTGCTTGCAACGCCCCGACCTCACGACGCTCAACGCCGCCTGAACGAGACAAGAACATGAAACGAATTTGCTCTACCGTGCTGCTGCTTGCAGCGGCCACCGCCGCACACGCGCAAACTTCGCCCGCCGACAACAGCGTCACGCTGTACGGCGTGCTGATGGAAGGCCTCATCTACACGAACAATTCGCTCGCCGGAGCGTCGCTGTCGACGGCCAATGGTCCAAGCCGCTGGGGCATGCGCGGCGTCGAAAATCTGGGCGGGGGCTTGAGCACAGTGTTCCAGCTCGAAGGAGGTTTTGATCCGAACTCGGGAAGATCGGCACAGGGTGGCCGCGAGTTCGGCCGTCAGGCTTTCGTGGGTCTGCAATCGAAAGACTACGGCACGATCACTTTCGGCCGCCAATACGACGTGACGCAGGACTGGCTCGCGCAGTATTCGGCGGCGTACATGTGGAACGGCTATGCCGCGACCGTCGGCGACAACAACAACTTCAACTTCCAGTTCCGCACCAACAACGCGGTGAAGTACGTGTCGCCGAACTATCGCGGCTTGCAGGGTGCGGCGATGTACAGCTTCGGCGGCGTCGCCGGCAGCTTCGGGAACCAGAGCGCATTCAGCTTCGGCCTGAACTATGCAAACGGCCCGGTGACCTTGTCGGCGGCGTACATGCACATGAACCATCCGGCGATTGCATCGAGCGAAGGGCTGTGGAACACGGCGCTATTCGCGTCGATATCGCCCGAATCGCCGACCCTCGCGCTCGCGGTCTCGCCATCGAGCATGGAAATCTACGGCGCGGGGGGATCGTTCGTAGCGGGACAGACGACCTTCGGTCTCGTCGTCACGCATAGCCGATACGACGATCTCGGCGTCGCCGAACTGGGCCTCGCCAACGGACGCGCGGGCTACACCAACATCGAGGCGAACGTGAGCCGGTACATCACGCCGGCGTATCAGCTCTCGTTCGACTACACGTACACGTTGGGAAAGGTGCAACCCACGGATTTTTCTCCCAAGTATCATCAGTTCTCGCTGTTTAACAACTACTTCCTGTCGAAGCGCACCGCGCTCTATCTCGACGCCATCTTTCAGCTCGCCGCCGGCGATGCGCAGCACGCGAACATCGAATATGCGAGCAGCGGCGGGGCATCGACGAGCAAGCGCCAGCTCGCGGTGACGGCGGGCATCTTCCACCGTTTCTGATCGAATGAGCGATACCGCCGCGACCCTCTCCGGAGACGCTTCCTTGCCTGACACCTTTTCGCCAGCGCGTCGCAGCGGGGCCGCGATCTTTGCCGACGCGTTGCGCCGGTTCGACGTGCCTGTGGTGACGTTCATTCCCGGCGAAGGCATTCTGGAACTCGTCGATGCCCTCGCCGTGCGCGCGCCCGCGATCCGTCTTGCGAGCTTCCGGCACGAAGCCGGCATGGCCTACGCAGCGCAGGCCATCGGCCAGTTGAGCGGCCAGCCCGCCGTGTGCCTCGCGGCCCGCGCGCCGGGCGCGTTGAACACGACGCTCGCGATCCACACCGCGCATACCGACAGCGCGCCGCTCGTGATGATCGTCGGTCAGGCGGACATGCAGTGCTCCGAGCGCGAGGCCATGCTCGGCGTCGGGCATTTTCATCAAGTGTTCGGCCCGCTGACGAAGTGGGTGGGGCTGATCGAATCGGCGTTGCGCATTCCGGAAATGCTCGCGCGGGCGTGGCATGTCGCGATGTCGGGCCGTCGCGGGCCGGTCGTGCTCGTGCTGCCGGAAGACGTGTCGCGCGAGATGGCCGATGTCGCCGACCTGCCCCGTCCGGCGGCCATCGCCGCCGCGCCCGCATCGCATGATCTCGCGCGCTTCGCGACGCTGCTGGCCGAGGCGCGGCGGCCGCTCCTGATCGTCGGGGGAACCGGCTGGCAAGCCGCGTCGCTGAAGACGCTGACGGCGCTCGCCCGCGCGCACGGCTTGCCTATCGCGACGACGTACCGGCGACGGGATCTGATCGATCACGACGATCCGAACTTCGCGGGCGAGATAGGCCTCGGTATCGATCGCGCGCTGGCGGCGCGCATCGGTGAAGCCGATTGCATCATCGCGTTGAATGCGCGTCTCGGCGAGCTCAACACGGTCGGCGCGGGAGCGTTCAGCGGCTTCACGCTATGGACGCCGCCGCGCCAGGCGAACGTGCTGGTGCATATTCATGCCGATGCAAGCGAGCTCAACGCTGCGTATCGCGCGGACCTCGCGATTCCCGCCGATGCCGACGCCTTCGTCGGCGCTTGGGCCGCTGCCGCCGATGCGCCCGCTCCGGGCGATGAACGCATCGCATGGGTTCGCGCAGCGCGAGCAGACCGCATCGCGTTCGTTGGAAGCGGACGATGTTCCGGTCCGCTCGATCTGCGCGCGGTATTTGAATCGCTCGATGCCGCCTTGCCCCGCAATGCGCTCGTCGCGTCCGGCGCGGGCGCCTATGCGCTGTGGCCGCAGCGGTATCTGCGGCATCGCCGGCCCGCCACGCAACTCGGCCCGAAAAGCGGAGCGATGGGCTACGGCCTGTCCGCCGCTATCGGCGCCGCGTTGCTCGATCCGGCGCGGCGCGTGGTCGCTATCGCGGGCGACGGCTGCTTCATGATGCACGCCGAAGAACTCGAAACCGCCGTGCGCCTCGGCCTGAACCTGCTCGTGATCGTGGTGAACAACCGCGCTTACGGCGCGATCGGCAACGCGCAGCGGCGGCTGTTCGACCGCACGACGGGCACGGCGCTCGGCGTCATCGACTTCGCCGCTTTCGCGCAGTCGTTCGGCGCGCGCGGCGAATCGGTCGATACCACCGAAGCCTTCGCGCCGGCGTTGCAGCGGGCGTGGGCATCGGGCGGCGTGTCGCTGATCGAATTGCGCGTTCCTTCCACTGTCACCCGGCCCGTCGATTGACGGCACTTCAAGGCAAACGATGAATCACTCTCTATCCGGCAGGCACGTCGCCGTGGTCGGCGCGGGCATCGCGGGACTCACGGCCGCTTACCGGCTGAAGCAGGCGGGCGTGCGCGTGACGGTGTTCGATGCAGCGGGCGTCGTCGGCGGACGCATGGGCGACCGGCGCACCGGCGATCTCGTCTACAACAGCGGCGCGCGCCTCGTCTATCCGTTCGGGCAGGCGTTCAACCGTCTCGTCGATGACCTCGCGATGCACGACGCCCTCGTGCCGCTGCATCGGCTGACCGCGCAGTGCAAGTCGCCGCAGGGCGAGCACACCATCGAACTGATGCCGTCGCCGCGCTCCCTGGCGACGCCCGGCCTTGGCGCCGGCGAACGCGTGCGCCTCGTGGCTCACGCCATCGCGATGCTGCGTGCGAAGAAGCAGGTCGATCCCGACTGGGCGACGAGCGCGCTTGCCGTCGATGCGCGCCTCGACGACATGACGCTTGCCGCGTATATCCGCGAGACGCTAGGACCGAACGTGCTTACGCGCATGATCGAGCCGGTCTTCCGGGCGACGCGCAGCTTCAATCCGGAAGATCTGTCCGCGCTGTTCTATGTATCGACGGTGCCGCATATGGTCGGGCAGAGCACGGTGAATACGCTGAAAGGTGGCATGGGCCGCGTCTGCCACGCGCTCGCAGCGCAACTGGATTTGCGGACCGGCTTGCCGGTGCGCAAGATCAGGCGTCATGCCGACGGCGTCGAACTCGCGCTGCAAAACGGCGAGCTGTTTCGCGCCGACTATGCGGTGTGCGCGGTCGAGGGGTCGCTGGCAAAAGCAATCGTCGATGAACCCACGCAAGCCGAACGCCGGATGCTCGATGCCGTGCGCTACAACTCGCTCGGCGTCGTCCATTACGGTTTTGCAAAGCCGCTGCCGCCGATGATGCAGTTCGCAATGCGCGGCCTGCCCGGACGCATCGCCACGTATCAGCAGTTGCCCGCTGCGCCCGCGAACGGCCGGCCGCTTACGCAGATTTACTGCCAACTCACGCCGGAAGCCGCCAGTGAAGCCGTGCAGCGCGGCGTCGAACATGAACTCGATGTCCTTATTCGCGATGAATTGCGCGCCCGCATTCCCGGCTTCGACCGGCATGTGGTGGCGGTTGCGAATCAGTGGATAGCGCGCAAGCTGCCGGTGTTTTCGCCGGGCTACGGCGCGCGCGTGAACCAGTTCTGGCGCTGGCAGGAGCAACGGGCGGATGACTATTCGGAAGCGCGCGCGGCGCCTGTCGTGTATTGCGGCGACTGGCTGTCGCAAGCGCTGCTGACGGGCGCCTGCGCGAGCGGCGAGCGCGCCGCGCGGATTCTCGTCGAACGCATGCGCGCTGCCGTGCCGCGCGTGGCCGCCTGAAATATAGGCAAAGCGGCGCGAGTTGTAGCCAAACGGCAATTGCACCGCTCGCTTTAATGTCGCGCAAAACAACGGTGATAAAAATATCGCCGAGCCGCCGTCCGCTCCCGTCGCGGAGCGCCGAACCCGATACCCGGAACACAACATGAAAGAACGCTTCAGCACGAGCGCACGCTCGACGAACCGCACGTTGTCGACAGCACTGGGCGCGATCTGCGCGGCCGTATTCGCCGTGACCGCGCTGCCGGCCGCGGCGGACCAGACCGTCATCGGCATTGCCAACCTCGGGCCGCATCCGTCGCTCGAAAAGACCATCGACGGCTTCAAGCAGCAGATGGCGAAGGAAGGCTATGTCGAAGGCAAGAACGTCAGCTACGTCTACAGCGACGCCAACTTCACGCAGGCCCTGATGCCGCAGATGTTCTCGCAGATCGCCGCGAAGCATCCCGCGCTTATTCTCACGGTGACGACTTCGGTCTCGCAGGTGGCGCGCTCGGCGGTGCCCGATGCGAAGACGCCGCTCGTCTTCACCGAAGTGACCGACCCGGTCGCGGCTGGCCTCGTGCCGGGCTGGAAGCAGGGCGGCGACCGCTTCACGGGATCGTCGGACCTGCAGGATTTCGATGCCGTGCTCGCCTTCGCGAAGAAGGCGTTCCCCGGTGTGAAGTCGTTCGGCACGCTCTACAACCCCGGCGAAGCGAACGACGTCGTGACGACGAAGGCGCTCGAAGCCGCGGCCGAGCGCGCGGGGCTCACGTTCAAGGCCGTCAGCGTCGATACGGTCAACGACATCACGCAGCGCGCGCAACTCTTGAAAGGCGTGGGCTTCGTGTACATCACCGGATCCAATCTCGTGCAGTCGGCCATCCCCGCCGTCGCCGCGAGCATGCAGCGCCTCAAGATTCCGGTCCTGAGCTCGGAGACCGAGTTCATCAAGAAGGGCATGGCGACCGCGTCGTATGCAGTGTCGCTGGAATCGGTCGGTGCGAATGCCGCGAAGCTCGCGGGCCGCGTGCTGAAGGGCGAGAAGACATCGGCGCTGCCGCCCGTATTGCCGACGCAATCGGACTACGTCACGCAGATCAGCAAGAGCCAGTATCAGGCGCTGGGGTTGACGGTGCCCGCCGCTTTCGAGGACTGCAAATGCTTCATCAACTGAACGGACGCAATCGGGCCAAGGTAACGACGATGCGCGAGCGCCACATTCCCATGCTGTCGGCGGAGAAGATCTGCAAGACATTTCACCCCGGCACCGTGGATGAGCGCATCGCGTTGTCGGATGTATCGCTCAAGCTGTTCGCCGGCGACTTCGCTGTCGTGGTGGGCGGCAACGGCGCGGGCAAGTCGACGTTCCTCAATCTGCTTGCAGGGGAAGTCACGCCCCACAGCGGCGCGATTGTGATCGACGGACGCGATGTGACGCCGCTGCCCACGCACAAGCGCGCAAGGCATATCGCCCGGGTGTTCCAGGACCCGTCGGTCGGAACCGCTGCGGCGCTAAGCCTCGAAGAGAACCTCGCGGTGGCGAACCGGCGCGGCCTCAAGCGATCGTTCGGGCTGGGGCTCACGAGCGCGTTGTCGAAGGAATTCTGCGACCGCATGGCGTCGTTCGACCTCGGGCTTGAAAAGCGCCTGAAGACGAAGGCGTCACTGCTGTCGGGTGGCCAGCGTCAGGCATTGTCGCTGTTGATGGCCGTGCTGCAGCGCCCCGAACTGCTGCTGCTGGACGAACACACGGCCGCGCTCGATCCGCGCACGGCGGCCATCGTAATGCGCGTGACCGAGCAGGTCGTGCGCGAGCAGAGCCTCACGACGATGATGGTCACGCACAACATGCAGCACGCCATCGACTTCGGCAATCGCCTGATCATGATGCGCGACGGACGCATCGTCGGCGATTTGTCCGGCGACGCGAAGCGCGCGATGACCATCGAGAAGCTGATGGCCTACTTCAACGAGGAGCCGGCGACGGCCGTGACGGTGAACGCATGAACTTCCTGAGTGGTTTTGTCGATCTGGTCCCGGTCGGCCTGATGCAAGGGTTGACCTATGCGTTGATCGCGATTGCGATCATGATCCCGTTTCGCATCCTCAACTTCGCCGACATGACGGGCGAGGGCGCGTTTCCGTTCGGCGCGTGCGTGTGCGCGAAGCTGCTGATGCTCGGCCTCAATCCGGTGATGGCCCTGCTCGGCGGCGCGCTGGCGGGCTTTCTCGCGGGAATTGTCACCGGCTATATCCACGAGAAGGCGAAGGTCAACACGCTCCTGTGCGGCATTCTCGTGTTGTCGATGCTCTACTCGATCGATATCCGCGTGATGGGCCAGCCGAATGCCGCGCTGTTCGCGTTTCCCAGCGTGTTCTCATGGCTTCCCGGCGATGGCGGCGGCTATCTGCCGCGTATCGCGATGCTCGGCGTGATCGACGTGGCGATAGCCGCGTGCGTATTGTGGTTCCTCGGCACTGAGCATGGACTCGCGATGCGCGCGATCGGATCTAGCGCGTCGATGGCGAAGGCGCAGGGCATCAACGTGAAGGTGTACACACTCGTCGGTCTCGGCCTGGCGAACCTGTTTGCCGCGATGGGCGGTGCGATGCTCGCGCAGAACCAGGGTTTCGCCGACGTGAATATGGGCTTCGGCGTGCTCGTGAACGGACTCGCTGCGCTGCTGCTCGGCGAAGCGGTGATCGGCAATCGCTCGATGACGCGGCAGGTGATCGCGCCGGTCATTGGCTCGATCATCTACTTCCAGTTGATCTCCGTCGTGCTCGCGCTCGGGTTCCAGCCATCTGACCTCAAACTCGTGACGGCGCTGTTCGTGCTCGGCACTTTGCTGTCGATGGCGACGCGCAAGAAGCGCGGCGCGTCGAAGAAAAAGCTCGAGCCGGTGGGCGCGAAGGTCTGACGCTGCGAACGCTCGAGAAAGAAGGGCCGCCCGGGAGATTCGAGCGGCCCTTGTGCATTGCGCCTCGATCAGCGCAAGCCTTGCCAGCGTGCGTAGGCGTGGTCGTCGTTGAGGCCGAACTGATCGATCACGCGCTGCACCGTGTAATCGACCAGTTCGTCGATGCTGCCAGGCTTTGCATAAAACGACGGCAGCGGAGGCATGACTACCCCGCCCATCTGCGTCACGAGCGTCATGTTGTTCAGATGCGCGAGCGTGAGCGGCGTTTCACGCGCGAGCAGCACGAGCTTGCGCCGCTCCTTCAGTGTGACATCGGCTGCGCGCGTGACGAGGTTGTCGTCGAGACCGTGCGCGATGGCCGCGAGCGTCTTCATCGAGCACGGCGCGATGACCATGCCGTCATGCTGGAACGATCCGCTCGCGAGCGTCGCGCCGATCTCGTTCGGCTCGTGCCACTGGTCGGCGCGCGCACGCATCGCGTTGCGATCGAGCGCCATCTCGTCATGCAGCGTAAGCCATCCGGCGCGCGAGACGACGAGATGCGTTTCCACCGCGCGTTCGCGCAGCGCCGCGAGCAGACGCACGCCATAGGCGGCGCCCGTCGCGCCCGTGATCGCAACGACGATACGGCGTGGGCGTTGCGCCATCATCGCAACGCCCGCGCGACGGCTTGCGGCAGATAGTCTTCGAGCACGAGCGTATCGACGCCCGGAATCGACTTGCGATCGAACTCCGCTTCGCGGCCCCAGGGCTTCGTCGCATCGATGGCGAGACGTCCCCAGTGATCCTTGTGGGCATCGCGATAGAAGCCAGGCACGTTTTCGATGACCATCGTGCGCGTGTCCGCGCGCCCGCGTGTGAGGAACGCCCAGATTACCTCGTCCATGTCGTAGATGTCGATGTCCTTGTCCACGACGATGCACAGCTTGTTGTAGTCGAGATGCGAGCCGAGCGCGGCGAGGAGCGCGTGTTGCGCATGGCCGTCGTATTGCTTGTCGATCTTGATGATCGTATTCATCACCGTGGGCTTGCACGTGACGTCCAGCACGCCGCGCACCTGCGCCGATATCGTCTTGTAGATGCGTGCGGCCGTTGCCGCTTCGAGCGGTCGCAGGTCTTCGTCGGACCCGCAAATGAGGCCATGAAACACCGCGCCTTCACGCCAGCCGACATGCGTGACTTCGAACACATGGTTGTCGCCGACTTCGACGTAATAGCCCATGAATTCGCCGAACGGACCTTCGGGACGCCGCTCGTTCGGCAGGATACGGCCTTCGATGACGATCTCGGCGGCCACCGGAATGTCGAGGTCGACGGTAAGCGCGCGGCGCATCGCGAGCGGGCCGCCGCGAATGGCCGCGGCGAGCGCGAGTTCGTCGCCTTCCGGCGGCAGCGACACGCACGCGCTGATGAACAGCTCGGGCGCCGCGCTGATCAGAATGGCGGCTTCGAGCGCCTCGCCGCGCGCTTCCGCTCGCAACTGGTACTGCGCGAGGTCGTGACTGCTGCCGAGGCGAATGCGCAGTTCGTCGTCGGAGACGACCATCGAGCGATGGAACGAGAGGTTCGGCACGCCAGTATCCGGGTCCTTTGCGAGAAAGATGCCCGAGGTAATGTACGGCGCGCCGTCGCGTTCGTGATACGTGAGGATCGGCAGGTCGGACAGCTTGCCGGTGATCCAGTCCGATGGCATCGGCACATGTTCGACAGTGTTGTCGAGAGTCGATGCAAGCGTTATCTCGCGATCCAGACGCGCGCAGAACGTCTCTTCCGGCGCGCAGCGGATAATTTCGCGCAGACGGTCGTGATCGCTATAGAGATTGAGCAGCACGGGCAGCTTGCTGCCGCGGACGTTTTCGAAGAGCACGGGCTTCGTTGTTTCGCGCTGCAGGCGTCGCGCGACGGCGGCGGCTTCGAAGCGCGGATCGACTTCGCGCGTGACGGTCAGCAAGTCGCCGCGTGCGCGCAGCCGGGAGAGGTAGTGTTTCATCGTGAAAGAAGGCATGACGAGGGATGAGCGCGGACTGCGCGCCTGTGGCTTTCTTATACCCGCGGCATTTTTTGCCGGGATGCGCAAAGAAGCCGCGATCATAGGAGAAGCGGTTTTTTTCGCCGGGTCCGTCGATGCATCGCGCTCGGGTCGCCACGATACTTTTGGCGACCCATAATGCAGGTTCATGAATGATCGAGCGCGCGTCCAGGCAGTAGTGCCGCACGCAACGGCCAGGAGACAGAATGACCGATTCACACGCTGGACTCTTCAGGAATGCGCTCGCAGGCCGGCAGGCACGCCTCACCGAAGCGTTCTATCAGCTGCGCGTGCAGCCCGATTGCGTGAGCGTTCCGGAGTTCGGCTTATACGGCGGAACCGTCACGGTGCCAGGCGGTGCGGAAGAGGGCGTGTGGAAGATGGCGAGCATCCGCGACGAAATCTATCTCGTCGTATCGGACTGCAACTATGCGCATAGCCGCTCGGAGAAGATCCTTCCCGAAGGCTTCGTCGAGTTTCATTTTTCGATTGCCGGACCGGCGAGCGTCGACTTCTCTGATACAGGGCATCTGCATGTCAACGCGCCGAATCTCCTCGTGTGCAGCCAGGGCGCGGACGTGCAGTATCAGGTGACGTGCGGGCCGGGGCCGTGGCAATCGGTCGGCATGTATGTGACGCGGCGCTATTTCGACCGCCTCGTGCATGCGCTCGGGGGCGAGGCCGACAAGATTCGCGCGGAGCTGGCGTCGATCGATCGCGATCAGATCTACAACCGGCAGATGCCCTTTAGTGTCGACGCGCTGCAGATTGCCGAGCAATTGCTGGCATCGCCGTACAAGGGTGCGCGTCAGCTTTTCTATCTCGAAGGCAAGTGCAACGAAATACTGTGCGCGTGCATTGAAATGTGGCTCGCGCATCTGCGCGACGATTCGCCGGGCGAGACGCTTTCCGCGCGCGATCTTCGGCTGATCGAACAGGCGCAGCGGATGATCGTCGCGGACTTGCGCGTCGCGCCGACGATTCCGGAACTGGCGCGCGCCGTTGGCACGAATGCGTCGAAGCTGAAGCGCGGTTTCAAGTTTCTATATGGCATGACGATCTTCGAATACGGGCATCGGTGCCGCATGAATCATGCATTGCGATTGCTCGTCGACGAGCGCTTGCCCGTTGGACAAGTCGCCCTTGCGACGAGCTATCAGCATCAGACGAGCTTCACCGCGGCGTTTCGCGACTACTTCGGCTTCGCGCCGAAAGATGCGCGGCGTCTCGCGAGTCCTTCCACGCAGCAGCGCGATGCACCGGAAGCCGCGCGTGCAAGAAGCGAAACGCACAACACGGATACCGCGGACAAGCGTTGATATCGGAACAACGCTCTCAGTTGTAGGAAATCGGCCGCATCCGGCGCGCGTGGCTGCCGTGTCGAAATATCTGTTGTTAGCATCGTCCTTACTTTGGACAACCGCCCAATTACCGGGCAGACAACAGACCGGAAACACGATGAAGTCAATTAAGGTACGCAATCCGCGCACGGGCGAACACGACTACGAATTCAATGCGGCATCCACGGACGATGTCGCGCGCGTGATCGCGCAGGCACGCGATGCGCAGCGCGCATGGAACGCGCTCGGACTCGAACATCGCACGAAGGCGCTCGGCGAATGGGCCGCGCAACTCGAGGCGAACGGCCAGGAAATCGTCGATGCGCTGTCCGTCGATACGGCGCGCCGCCGCATTTCCAAGGAAGAACTCGGCGCGGTCATTCACTTCATCCACGGCTTTTGCGATGCCGCACCCGAAGTGCTCGCCACGCCGTTCCGCAAGCTCGAAGCGCATCCCGATGTCGTATTCAAGGTGACGTATGCGCCGTATCCGGTGGTCGGCGTCATCAGCCCGTGGAATTTCCCGCTCGTGCTGTCCTTCATCGATGCGATTCCCGCACTTGTCGCGGGCGCGGCCGTCGTCATCAAGCCGAGCGAAGTCACGCCTCGCTTCGTCGAACCGCTCAAGCGATCGCTCGATGCGGTGCCGGCGCTCAAGGGCATCGTCAATCTCGTGCAGGGCGCGGCCGAAACGGGCGCGGCGATCGTGGCGCAATCGGATGCCGTCGTGTTCACCGGCAGCGTGCCGACGGGCCAGAAAATCGCGGCAGCGGCGGCGCAAGCCTTTGTTCCCGCGTTCCTCGAACTCGGCGGCAAGGATGCGGCCGTCGTGCTCGAAGGATCGGACGTGAAGCGCGCGGCGACCAGCATTTTGCGCAGCGCGCTCTATAACTCGGGTCAGGTTTGCTATGCGATCGAACGCGTGTACGCGCACGACTCGCTCCACGATGCGCTTGTCGCCGAACTCGCGACGCAAGCGCAGACGCTCAAGCGCAGTCACGCAGCGGGCGACGGCGGTCACTACGGCCCGATGATCTTCGGTCAGCAGGCGTCCATCATCGATGCACAACTCGACGATGCGCTCGCGAAGGGCGCGAAGATCGTGCTCGGCGGCAAGAGCGAGACGGTGAACGGCGCCGTGTGGATCGATCCGACCATCGTCACCCATGTGACGCACGAGATGACGCTGATGACGGACGAGACTTTCGGGCCTGTGGTGCCGGTCATGCGCTTCTCGACCCCGGACGAAGCCGAGCGCCTGATGAACGATTCGATGTTTGGCCTGAGCGGCGCGGTATTCGGCCCGGACACGCACACGGCCGGCGACTTCGCGACGAAGATGGAAGCGGGCGGCGTGAGCATCAACGATACCGAACTGCCGCGCGTGATGATGTTCGCCGGCGAGAAGACTGCGTTCAAGAAGTCGGGCATGGGCGGATCGCGCTATGGCTCGACCAGCATCATGCGCTACGTGAGAAAGCGCGCGCTGCTGGCGAACGAGGGACCGGTGCCGCCGCTCGACAAGCTGGCGGAACTCTGATGAACGAAGGCGCGTCGGACGACGCGCCTTTTTTCCGATCCCGCCCGACGCTCTATCGTCTGTTCTCGGACACGTCGAATCTGAGGTATGGAGGTGAGTGGTGCCCTGCCTTCAGCATGGCGCCAGCGGCGCGCTGCGTAGCGTCAAGGATCTGCCGGGTCTGCCCGTTATCGGCAATCTCTTTTCAGTTAGCGCCTCCGAAGCTGCATCTGACGCTTGAGCATTGGGCGAAGCGATATGGGTCACCTTATTGCGTGCAACCGGGCACGCTGCCGACGAGCGTATGAACTGTAGGGACGCAGGGCAGACCTGCTCCAGCCCGTGATGCGAGCGGCCCTGGGTCTACGGACGCATCGCGCCTGATGGATCCCGTGCTCGCTAAACTCGGCGGCAATGGCGTGCTCCGCGGAAGGCGCGGTATGCGCGCCACAGCGACGGCTCGTGAGGCACGCGCGGTTTCCGTCGAACATCAAGTCCTTCTTTCCAGCGCGTGCGGCCATCGCCGAGAGTTTCTCGTCCGTCGGCAAGAGGCTGCGAGCGCGCGCAGAACTCTAAATAACCGACGAACGCACACGCTATACCGTCACTAACGAGTTCGGTCACATTCGGTGAATACCCGCATACGCTGGAACGTGAGCGCGGTGTCTTCGGGAACATCTCGCGCTGATTCCGCCTGCACTGATGAGGCGCATTTCGGCGCTCGTTCCGTATTGGCGCGTCAGCCTACACAGCACAGGCGTCTTGTGCGTGCGATGGCAAGCGTGCATGACTCTGCAATTCGGAGATGCGTGTCTGCCGACGTCGTCTCTAATGGAGCGAGTTCTTCTTTTTCCATTGACGTTCAGATGATCACGCTGCTGGCCGGGGCAGAGTAGATGCCGTTCTCAGCCAGATGTTCGCTCTCGCAATGTGTCTGACGGCGATTCTCCGAACGCTTTCGCGTAGGCAATCGAGAAACGGCCCAAATGGAAGAAGCCGCAGGCTAGTGCAATATCTGCGATGCGGGCCCGCGGCCCTGCCGCAAGCAGCGCCTCGCGCGCCTGCTGCATGCGGACATCGCGCAGAAACTGCATCGGGCTGATGCCCCGTGCGATATGAAACCGCTCGCGCAACGTCCTCGCCGATACTCCCGCCGCGCGAGCGATGTCCTCGAGTTGCAACGGCTCGCCCGCGTGCGCGCGCATGAATTCTTCAGCCCGCCTGACGAATGCAGGCGCGAGCGATGACTGCGCAAGCGCCGCACGCGGCTCGCTCGGCAACGCACAAGCAAGCAGATCGATCAACAGCCCTTCCATGTGTCCGGCGACATGCGCATTCGAACGTGCGCTTTCCAGTAGAGCCGATGATCCCGTGAGCGCCCGCAACTGCTGCATCCATCCCTGCAAGGGCGGACTGTCGATGCAGATGCGCGGCGACAGCAACGCGCCGGCTTCACGGCTCGCTCGTCTGAACGCGTCGGCGTCGATGCGAAGGACGAATTGCTCGCAGTCCGGCGACAACGACGCGTCGAACGGCTGGCCCGGCGCGCACAGCACCGCGTTATTGCGATCGACGGCGAGCGTGGCATCGAGCGTGCGGACCTCTGCGTGACCTCGCAGACAGAACATCAGAAGATAGTAGCCATCGACGGATTCGACATCCACATGCATGGACGTGCCGAACGAAATGGCGCCGAGTCCGAGGCGGCCCAGCTTGACGAAGTCCATGTATGAATGCCCGCGGTCCTTACCCGAAGGCACCAGCACATGCGGCTGCATGACCCGCGAGATAAGGTCGCGCGTCTCGTCGAGATCGTTAGATTCGAAAAGCCGATAGCTGCGTAACGCGTCGGGCGCGAAAAAAGTCGGGGACATGGCTATGCGAGCGAAAGCAGATTAAACCGCCGTTTTTGGATAGTACGTGAATCAGCGCCGTTTTTGGTGGATAGACCCGCCATTCTCTCTCTTCAAAAATGCGATGACACCGTGACGTATCGATTACGGCGCCCCCGCAACAGGAGAACATCCGTGGAAACGGCTGAACTGGCTTTTCGTCCGCAAGGTCCGACCGATTCGGATCACGTTCATTTCCCGCACGACGACGGCTCTCGCGTGCCCTATAAAGTCTTCAGCTCGCAAGCCGTCTACGACCGCGAGCAGGAGCGCATCTTTCGCGGCCCGACCTGGAATTTCGTCGCGCTCGAAGCGGAAATTCCCAAAGCCGGCGATTACAAGAGCACGTTCGTCGGCGATACGCCTGTCGTCGTAACAAGGCTGGAGGATGGCGGGCTCGCCGCGTGGGTCAACCGCTGCGCGCATCGCGGCGCGTCCGTGTGCCGCAAATCGCGCGGCAACGCGACATCGCATACCTGCGTGTATCACCAGTGGAGCTTCGACAACAGCGGCAATCTGCTCGGCGTGCCGTTCAGGCGCGGGCAGAAGGGCATGACCGGCATGCCCGCCGATTTCGACCCGAAGAATCACAGCCTGCGCAAGCTGCGCGTCGATAGCTACAAGGGCCTCGTCTTTGCGAGCTTCAGCGATGAAGTCGCGCCGCTGCCCGAGTATCTCGGCGCGCAAATGCGCCCGTGGATCGACCGCATCTTTCACAAGCCGATCGAATATCTCGGCTGCACGCGTCAGTATTCGAAGTCCAACTGGAAGCTCTACTTCGAAAACGTGAAGGACCCGTACCACGCGAGCATGCTGCATCTGTTCCATACGACGTTCAACATCTTCCGCGTCGGCATGAAGGCGCGCTCGATTCCCGACGCGACGCATGGCCTGCACAGCATCATCACGGTGACGAAGACGGGCGAAGACACGTCGTCCGCGTACAAGCAGCAGAACATCCGTTCGTTCGATGAAGGCTTCGCGCTCGAAGACGATTCCATTCTGGGACTCGTCTCCGAATTCGAAGAAGACACGACGAACCACATTCAGCCCATCTTCCCGCAACTCGTCATCCAGCAGATTCACAACACGTTGGTCGCGCGCCAATTGTTGCCGAAAGGGCCGAACAACTTCGAACTGGTTTTCCACTTCTTCGGCTATGCGGACGATACGCCCGAGCTGCGCGCGCTGCGCATCAAGCAGGCGAATCTCGTCGGCCCCGCCGGTTACATCTCGATGGAAGACACCGAAGCGACCGAGCTCGTGCAGCGCGGGACCGTGCGCGATGCGGATGCGACTTCCGTCATCGAGATGTCGCGCGCCAATCCTGATCAGCAGGATACGGTCATCACCGAAAGCCTGATCCGCAAGTTCTGGGTCGGTTATCAGCAACTGATGGGCTATTGAGCAGCGAGGCGACGCATGGAACAGATGAAGCTGTGGTTCGAACTGCACATCCTGCAGGACCAATACATCAACGCGCTCGATAACGACAGGCTCGAAGCGTGGCCCGCGCTCTTCACGGAGGACTGCCTCTACGAGATCGTGCCGAAGGAGAACGCGGACATGGGCTTGCCCGTCGGGATTATCCACTGCACGAACCGGAAGATGCTGCGCGACCGCGTCGTGTCGCTGCGGCACGCGAATATCTTCGAGGAGCATAGCTACCGGCACATGACGTCGGGGCTCGCCGTGACGCGTGAAGAAGACGGCGTGATCGAGACCGAGAGCAACTACGTCGTGATTCAGACGCGCACCAACGGCGAGTCGAACGTCTATCAGGCGGGCAAGTATTTCGACAAGGTCGTGCGCACCGAAGACGGCCTGCGTTATCAGGCCAAGCGCGTGATCTACGACACATCGCGCGTGCAGACGCTGCTCGCGACGCCGATCTGAGGAGCCGACATGGACCAAGCGACGAATACCTGGCAAGCCATCGGCATGCTCGACGACTTCACCGCAGGCGAGCCGTCAGCGGTCGTCGCGGGCGACAAGCCGGTGGCGGTCTTTCGCATCGGCGATGAAGTCTTCGCGTTGCACGACCTCTGCACGCACGGACACGCGCGGCTGTCGGAAGGCTATGTCGAAGATGGCTGCGTGGAATGTCCCCTGCATCAGGGGCTTTTCGATATCCGCAGCGGCGCGCCGCGCTGCGCGCCCGTGACCGAAGCGGTGCGCAGCTATCCAATCCGCATCGTCGATGGACAGGTCGAGATTCATGTCGAGTAAGCCCTATGTGATCGTCGGCGCGGGACACGCCGCGCGCCGCGCAGCCGAAACGCTGCGTGCGCGCGATGCCGATGCGCACATCGTCATGATCGGCGATGAACGCGCGTTGCCCTATGACCGCCCCGAACTGTCGAAAGGCGCGTTGCTGTCGGAAGAAGGTGAGCGCCGCATCTTCATTCGCGATGCCGCCTGGTATGACGCACAACGTGTCGACATGCGGCTCGGCATGCGTGTCGATGCGATCGATCGCGCATCGCAAAGCGTCATGT
This sequence comes from Caballeronia sp. LZ016, assembly GCF_031450805.1. Classification (NCBI taxonomy): domain Bacteria; kingdom Pseudomonadati; phylum Pseudomonadota; class Betaproteobacteria; order Burkholderiales; family Burkholderiaceae; genus Caballeronia; species Caballeronia sp. LZ016. The sequence continues at coordinate 303,362 of NZ_JARTVY010000005.1, read as the reverse complement.
TGAGCGATGGTTCGCGCATCGAGTACGAGCGTCTGCTGCTTGCTACAGGATCGCGCGTGCGGCCGTTTCCGGGCCACGTCGATGACGGCGTGAAGCTGCACTACGTCCGCACCGTCGACGATGCACGCGCGTTGCGCGCGGCGCTTTTGCCGGGCAAGCGCGTGGCGGTGCTGGGCGGCGGCTTCATCGGTCTCGAAGTGGCGGCGTCCGCGATCAAGGCCGGCTGCGCGGTCGTGCTCGTCGAGCCTGCTGAACGGCTGCTCGTGCGTTCGATGCCGCGCGAGGTCGCCGACTTCATCCACGCGCTGCATCGCGGCAAAGGCGTTGACATGCGGCTCGCTACGAAGCCGCTCGCCGTGAGACGCGGTGCGGGTCACGCGATCGTCGAGACGGATCGCGGCGATATCGAGGCGGACATCGTCGTGATCGGCATCGGTGTCGTGCCGAACGTGGAGCTTGCGCAGGCAGCGGGGCTTGCGGTGAGCAACGGCATCGTCGTCGATGAGCAATGCAGAACCGATGATTCCGCGATCTTCGCGGCAGGCGAGGTCACGATGCATTTCAACCCGCTGCTGCAGCGCCATGTGCGCGTGGAATCGTGGCAGGTCGCCGAGAACCAGCCGGTCGTCGCGGCCGCGAACATGCTCGGCGCACAAGAGCGTTACGCGGAGACGCCGTGGCTCTGGTCCGATCAGTACGAGTGCAACGTGCAGACGCTCGGCCTCTTCGATGCCGCGCATACGAGCGTGCTGCGCGGTGATCCGTCGTCGGGTTCCTTCTGCGTGCTCGCGTTGAACGATTCGGGCGCGTTGGCCGCCGTTGCCGCCGTCAATGCGGGCCGCGACATGGGCGCATGCAAGCGGCTGCTTGCAGCGGGCAAGCCACTCGGTATCGACGCGCTTCGCAACACCGCCGTGCCATTGCGCACGCTGCTTGCCGCATGAACAAAGGCCACGAAATGACTACAGCGATCATCGAACGTATCGAAACGCGTCTCGTCGATTTGCCGACGATACGCCCGCACAAGCTCTCCGTCGCGACGATGCACGGACAGACGCTCATGCTCGTCAGGGTGTTCTGCAGCGATGGAATCGTGGGCATCGGCGAAGGCGCGACCATCGCAGGCATGGCGTATGGACCCGAAAGCCCCGAATCGATGAAGCTCGCGGTCGATGCTTATCTCGCGCCTGCGTGCATCGGCCGCGACGCGACGCGCGTGCAGGCATTGATGGCGCATCTCGGCAAGCTCGTCAAGGTCAATCACTTCTCGAAGAGCGCGCTGGAGACGGCATTGCTCGATGCGCAAGGCAAGCGCCTGGGCGTGCCGGTCAGCGAACTGCTTGGCGGGCGCCGGCGCGATCGTCTGCCGGTTGCATGGACGCTCGCATCCGGCGATACGGCGCGCGATATTGCCGAAGCACACCGGATGCTCGAAGCACGCCGCCACAACATCTTCAAGCTGAAGATCGGCGCCAAGCCGATCAAAACCGATATCGAGCACGTTGCCGCGATCAAGCGCGAACTCGGTGATCGCGCGGCCGTGCGCGTCGATGTGAACATGGCGTGGAGCGAGACGCAGGCATCGTGGGCAATCCCCGCGCTGGCCGATGCGGGCTGCGAACTGGTCGAGCAACCGGTCGCATCGCCCGCGGCAATGGCGCGTCTCACGCGGCGTTTTACCGTCGCATTGATGGCCGATGAAATCCTGCAAGGGCCGGACAGCGCGTTCGAGATTGCGAAGAACGACGGCGCCGATGTGTTCGCGATCAAGATCGAGCAGAGCGGCGGACTTTTTGCGGCGCAGCGTGTCGCAGCCATAGCCGATGCCGCGGGCATCGAGCTATATGGCGGCACCATGCTCGAAGGCGCGTTCAGCACGGTCGCATCGGCGCATCTGTTTGCGAGCTTCGCGAACCTGCAGTGGGGCACCGAATTGTTCGGGCCATTGCTGATTACCGAAGAAATTCTGACGAAGCCTCTGGATTACAGTGACTTCGAACTGACGGTGCCGGACGGCCCCGGTCTCGGCATCGAACTTGATGAAGCCGTGGTCAAGCGGTTCACGCGCGATGGCCTGATGAAAGTCACCCGTTGAGAGGATATGAGCGATGTTGTTCCATGTACGAATGGATGTGAACATTCCCGTCGACATGCCTGCTGATGTCGCCAATGAAATCAAGGCACGAGAGAAGGCCTATTCGCAGGCGCTTCAGCACAGCGGCAAGTGGCGTCATATCTGGCGGCTTGCCGGAGAGTACGCGAATTACAGCATCTTCGATGTCGAAAGCAATGCGGAACTGCACGAGATTCTTATCGCGTTGCCGTTGTTTCCGTACATGAAGATATCGGTGACGCCGTTGTGTCGCCATCCGTCATCCATCAGGGACGACGACGGTTGAGCGGTAGAAAAATGAATTCCCACATACGAACGGAGACATGAATCATGAGCGTCAAAGTATTTCAAAGCGATGAAGTCCAGAACTTGTTGCAAGCGGCGGCGAACCTTGGCGGCGATCGAGGCAATGCGCGCACTAAGGAAATCACGCATCGCTTGCTAAGCGATCTGTTCAAGGCGATCGACGATCTCGACATGACGCCGGATGAAATTTGGGCGGGCGTGAACTATCTGAACCGGCTCGGCAAGGACGGTGAGGCAGCCTTGCTCGCGGCGGGCCTTGGCCTCGAGAAGCTCCTCGATATTCGCATGGATGCGGAAGATCGCGAGACGGAGATCAACGGCGGCACGCCGCGTACTATCGAAGGCCCGCTGTATGTCGCGGGTGCGGCGGTACGGGAAGGGGTATCGAAGATCGATCTCGATGCCGATGAAAACGCGGGTCCGCTCGTCATTCGCGGAACGGTCACGGGACCGGACGGCAAGCGGCTTGCGAATGCGGTTGTCGAATGCTGGCATGCCAATTCGAAGGGCTTTTATTCGCACTTCGATCCGACCGGCGCGCAAAGCGACTTCAATCTGCGCGGCGCGGTGCGAACGGATGCAGATGGCAAGTACGAGTTCCGCACGTTGATGCCTGTGGGTTACGGCTGTCCCCCGCAAGGAGCGACGCAGCACTTGCTCGACGTGCTCGGCCGGCATGGCAACCGTCCGGCGCATGTTCACTTCTTCGTGAGCGCGGACGGCTGCCGCAAGCTGACAACGCAGATCAACATCGAAGGCGATCCACTGATCTGGGATGACTTCGCCTACGCCACGCGTGAAGATCTCATTCCGCATGTTGTCGAGAAAAGCGGCGGCAACGCATTGGGCCTAAAGGCCGACGACTACAAGGAAATCGAATTCGACTTCAGGCTGACGCCGCTGGTGCAGGGCAAGGACAATCAGATCGTGCAGCGGGATCGCGCAGCGGTCGCTTGAAGAAGATCGATGTATCGAACAACCCCCGCCTCGCGCGGGGGTTCTGTCTTTGCAGCCTCAGAACTTGTGCCGGATGCCCAACTGCACGAAGGTTTGCCGATCCGACGATGATGCCGTCAACGCATTGAGCGTGGCGTGCGCGGGCCGTCCTGTCGAGTCCGTGCCGTCTGCAAACTGCGTGCTGCTGATGATATATACATCGGTGCGTTTCGAGAGGTAATAGTCGAGCGACAGCGACACGTTGTTATAGTGCGAGCTGCCGATGCTTCCCACGCCCGATCCGCGCGTATAGCTGTACACCAGTTCGCTCAGCAACGCAGGCGTCCAGTAATACGTGGCGTTGACCTCAGCAGTGTCGAATTTCGCGGTGCCGGAAAGTCGAAGCGGGTTCGAACCGGAGGACGTATCGCCGAGATTCTTGAACTGCACGTTGCTATAGACGAGCCCGATGGTCGCCGGGCCGATCGTATAGCGCCCGGCCGCAGCGATGGCCTGATACGTTCGCGCCGATGCATAGCCGCTATAAACAGGGCTTGCCGTCATGTTGTTCAGGTTCGTACCCGATACGTTGGTCGGCGTGGCTGTGAAGAACGACTGGTTCGGGTTGCGCACGTTCATGTACGCGACGCCCGCCGAGAAGTTGCCATAGTCGTAACCAATGCCCGTCGACCATATCCGGTTGCGCGAAAAGTCGCCGGCCTGTCCGCCGAATCCGTAGACGCCGCCGAACGTGAATCCGCCCAGACTTGGGCTCATGTACTTGATCGAGTTGTTGACGCGCTTGCTGTTGTTCAGGTTGTCGAGATCGCCCGGATGCGCGGTGGTGCCGCCGCCGTAATTCGAAGAATTCATGCGTGTTTCGACGAATGTGACGAGCGAGTCGTATTGACGTCCGAGCGTGACCGTACCGTACGCGTTGCTGGAAAGGCCGAGCCACGCTTGCCGTCCGAACTGCGCGCCGCCCTGCAGCGATCTGCCGTTGCCGGCATCAAAGCCGTTCTCGAGCTGGAAGATAGCCGCAAGACCACCGCCCAGGTCTTCATTGGCCTTGAAGCCCCAGCGCGAGCCCTGCATGATGCCGCTCGATCCGCCGATCACGCGGCCGCCGCCGCTGTTACTCTGATAGTTGACACCGTAGTCGATGAGACCGTACAACGTGACGGACGCGGCATGAGCCTGCCCGATACCGCATGCAGCGAGAAACGCAGCGCAGGAGATCGCCTTTCTGTTCATTGGCATAACGAATGATGAGTGATTGTGGGTCTTCGCAAGCTCGAACGGAATGCATGTCGATTCCGTCACGTAACAGTACCGAGCCTTATTCGTTCGCGTATTCGCAATCTATCAATACGGGTTTGCAGGAACCGCAAGGCTCGTGCTGTGTTGGTGCGTCGATAAAAAAAAAGCGCGCTGCCCGATGGACAGCGCGCTTTGTACGATCGGCTTCGATGATCGCTTCAGACCGGCTTGCCTTCGCTCGATTCCCAATTGCGCATTAGCGTATTGGTCGGCAGTGTTTCATCGATCATCTTCTTGGCTGTCTGAATGCCGGCGACGGGAAGGCCGGTCGGATCGAGCACGCCAATCTGCACGAGCACGGAAGCCTGATCCCAGTAGATGTGCTCGTTGTAGAGCTTGTCGCCGCGAAAGCAGACGACCGCGAGCATCGGCACCTCGAAGTACCTGCCCGTAGGTTCCAGTCCCGGCAAGAGCCAGTCGATCTCGCGATCATGCGTGGCGCAAAACACGAATTCATCGACGATGCGGTCCGCGCCGATCGTGCGCGAGACCGGAATGAGCTTCGTGTCCTCGGGATTCGCAGCAACGAAGTGATATTTGTAGAACCGCTTCAACTGATCGTGACCGACGCCGCCAGTCATCGTCGGGACGTGGTTGACGTAGGGCTCGGCGACCATCGTCGGCATGATCGCATCGACGTCTCGCGTGGCGAATTCGTAATAGCAGTGGCGTTCCCACAGCGCGTTCAGATCGTGAATCGGACCGAGCACGTTGCGCAGCAGCGCGACCGTGCGCGAGTACGCCATGGTAGCGGCAGGCTTGTCGTAATGGGGCCGCTCGGGCGTGGCGAACGCATGATCGCAGTCCGGATACACGTGGGCCGCGATGCGCGGATTGGCTGCAAACGCTTGCTGCAGACGCTCGCGTGTTTCCGGCGGGCAGAATGCGTCGTTGCCCGCGAAGTGAAAAAGCATCGGACAGCGAATATTCGGTATCTCGTCGAGATACGCATCGAGTCCGACGCCGTAATAACTCGTCGCGCAATCTAACTCCAGACGTGCGGCCGCAAGCATCGCAAGCTTGCCGCCGAGGCAATAGCCGATCGCGCCGACCTTGCCCGACTGCATCGGCAATGCGCGCAATGCGGCGATGGTCGAGCCGATATCTGCGATGGCGAGATCGATGTCGAGCCGCTCGTTATGGCCTAGTGCCTCGTTGAAATCCGCTTCGCTGTAGCCGAGTTCGACGCCCGGCTTCATTCGCCAGAACAGATCGGGAACGAGCACGACGTACCCCTCTTCAGCGAAGCGGTCGGCCATGGCGCGCATATAGCCGTTGATGCCGAAAATTTCCTGCAGCAGCACGAGGCCCGGCCCCGAGCCCTGCGCAGGCACGGCCTGATAAGCGCGAAAGCGCTGGCCATCATTACTGTCGATGTCGATGTCGATGTCGATGTAGGAACCCAATGTCGTCTCCGTCGATGAACGCGGCTAAAAAGTGGAATGAAGCTGGGCCTGTGTCGCGGCGCGATCCGTGGCGAGACCCGCAGCAAGCTGCTGCGCCATCGCGCCAATAAGGATTTCGCTCGCGCTGCCCGAGAGCGCGTCGAGCGCGGCATCGGCAACTTCGGCCGGGGAGAGTTTGGGGCCAGCGAAATCGCGGCTCATGTCCGTATCGATCGCGCCGGGAAGCGCCGCGATGACGCGCACGCGAAGAGGCGCGAGTTCGGCGCGCAGCGATTCGCTCAGGCGCAGCGCCGCTGCCTTCGATGCGCACAACGAGCCCATCGCGGGAAGCGCCGTGCGCGCGAGAATCGAGAGCACGTTGATGATCGCGCCTTCGTTTGTCTTCAGGGCAGGCGCAAATGAGCGGGCCATGCGAAGTATGCCGAAGTAATTGACTTCGAGTTCGGCGCGTGCATGGTTGATCGCATCGTCGGCAAAGAACCCCGATTGCCGATTGACGCCGGCGTTGTTGATGAGCAGATTCGTATCCGCGGCGAGGCTCGCGGCGCACGCGACGCTGGCGTCGTCAGTCACATCGAGTGCGATGGGAATAACGCGGGTATCGTGGATCGCAGTATCGCCCGTACGCGACGCGGCGTACACCTTGCCCGCGCCGCGTGCGAGCAGGCGCGCGACGAATTGCGCGCCGAGTCCGCGATTGGCGCCCGATACAAAAGCGACGGTCGTGTGATCGATCATGGACATTGTCATTTCGATAAGCTCAGGCTAGCGAGAAATCCGCAGGCAAGGTCACTTCGAGTAGTTCGAGGTCGGCGCTGCAGTTATCGAACGCATAGCGGAGCTGGCCCGGAATCGCGATGCTGTCGTCTGCTTCCAGATGCCATTGCCGATCGTTTGCGCTCACGTCCACGCTACCCGCGAGCACGAAGAAGAAGCAGAACTCGGTGTCGTGCATGCGCGCAGCTTGCTGGCCGGCGCTCGCCGGACGCACCACGCGCACGCCTGCAAGACCCTTCGTCGCGTGGCCGATGCCCGTATCGGTCGCGATGAAGCCTGGCGATTTCCAAGGCGTCCACGTCGCCTGCTTCGCGACATGGCGCACGAAGCTCTGACCGTTGAAATCGTGATCTGCATCGTAAAGCGTGTTCGGCAGGCGCATGTCGTGATCGGCCATCGTGATGTGCTCGGCGGGGCTGCCGAGTTCGATCACTTCGGCGCCCGCCGAGCTTTCCAGCACGCGATGACGAATCTCCGGCGGCTGCAATACGCAATCGCCCGCTTCCAGCAGAAAGGGCTCGCCCTGTCCTTCGTATGCAAGACGCACCCAGCCTTTGCGGCAAAAAATGGCCTGAAAGCGGATCTTGTGAAAGTGCACGTAATCGGGCACCGGGCCGCCATCGAGGATACGGATATGCGATGCGATGAACGCACCGCCATGACGCTCGGGCAGCAGATCGCGATAACGCATGCCCGCGCGGCCAATGCTCCAGTGCGCGGCATCGCCCGCATGGGAAAGCACGAGTTGCTGGCGCGTCTTAGGCAGATGCATCGGCGGATTGGCGTGCACGAGCCGCACGGTCACGCCGTTGGGCGCGACGAGTTCGCGCGTTTCGCCGGGCGTTTGAGAGGGATCGTCGCAGAGCACCTGCAGCGTTTGCAGGCCGTCTTTCACGTCCAGGCCGAGGCGGATTTTGAAGGTGCCGCGCGAAAGAATCGCGGTGCGCGGACCGTCGGCGGGGAAGATCGCGTCGAGACGAAAGCCGAGGCGCGCGATGAAGAACTGCATCGTCGCGGGAAGGTCCGTGCATTTCATCGGAACGATGAAGCCTTGCACGCCTTCGATCGCGGCGTCAGCGAGAATGGATGCGGTTACGGTCGAGTTCATGAGGAGTCGCTTGAATGATGAAGTTGGACAGCGGCGCGTGATACACGGCGCCTGCCGGCGGGCCTGTCAGCACACAAGCAATTCCGATGCGTCGCGGTGAACGCGAACGGACCATCGTGGTCTTCATGCCGGAAGGCATTGCGCGAGCCGGTCGATACCGTCGCGCGTCGTGCACACGCCCGGCGAGAAGCGCAGCGTGCGGCCTCTTGAATCGACGAACACGCCTGCTTCCTTCAGTTGCACGACGAGCTTTGCGGCGTCGAGATGCGCGGGCGCTTCGGCCATGATGCTGCCACCGCGCTCGTCGTCGTTGCGCGGAGAGAGCAGGCGATAGCCTTTGTCGTCGACCATCGCGATGAGTTCATGCCCGAGCGACAGATTGTGTGCGCGAACGCTTCCCGGAGGCTGCGCGCGCAGCCACGTCATGCCGGGCTGCGATGCGACGAAGGGCAGCACCGAAGGCGTTCCCGTATCGAACCGGCGCGCGTCGCTTGCGTACGAAAACGAATCGATGTCCCAGTTGAAAGGGTCTTCCTGACTGAACCATCCGCGCACGGCCGGGCTTGCGTTCCCTTGCAACGCTTTCGGCGCGATATAGCCGAGGCCGGTGCCCGGCGCGCCGCATAGCCATTTGAGCGTCGAACCGCATACGAAGTCGAAGGGCGTATCGTTCAGATCGAGCGGCAGGATGCCGATGCCTTGCGTCACGTCGAGCGCAACGAGACTGCCACGGCGTCGTGCGTGCTCGCATATCGCAGTGAGATTCACGCGCTTCGACGTCAGCGACGATACCCACGTGACCAATGCGAGCGCGACGTCGTCGGTCCATGCTTCGATGAAGTCTTCGTCGCGCACGTAGGTTTCGCCCTCGCGCACGCGCACGGTGCGCAGTTCGAAGCCGCGTCGCTGCGCGAGACCCGACAGCAGGAAGTGCAGGCTCGGGAAACAATCGGCGGCGACGAGCACGGTGCGATTCTTCAGCGTCGCATCGGCGAGGCCGTCGAGATAGCGCGCGAAGGCATCGGTGACGTTCTGCGCGCCGAACACGTCAGCATCGCTCGCGCCGATGAGCGAGGCCCAGTCGCCGAGCAGGCGGGCGCGCGCGGCGAGGGCGGCGTCCCAGCGCGTATCGTCGGCGGCGCACCATGTGTCGGCGAAAGAAGCGAGCGCATCGCGCATGGCCTCACGATGGCCCGGATAGACGCCGACCGAGTGATACATGAGCCAGCCGCCGAAGTCGCCGGTCTGATTGCGAGGATCCTGATTCATGGTCATCGTTTAAATATGCTTCACGAGCTTGAAGTGATAGACCGCTATGCAAGCGAGGCTCAGCACGGCGCACGCCATCAGATAGAACGCCGGGGAGAGGGGATTGTGCGTCGCGCCGATCATCGCGGTGACGAGCCAGGGCGTGAAGCCGCCGAAAAGCATCACGCCGATGTTGTAGCTGAAGCCGAGGCCGGTGCTGCGAACCGAAGTGGGGAACAGCGATGAGAGCACAGCGGCAAGCGGGCCGAAGTAGATCGCTTTCAGTGCGCCGGCGAGCACCATGATCGCCATGAGCACGGCAAACGACGGACTCGACAGCAGCCACGCGAAGCACGGATAGATCGTCACGAACGTCACCATCGCGGAGACCACCATCATCCGGCTGCGGCCATAACGATCCGCGAGATGGCCCATCAGCGGCGTGAACAGCATGAGGATGGTCCCCGTGACGACCGTCGCGGCGAAGCCCGTCGATGCCGGCAAGTGCAGTTGCTTCACCGCATACGTCGGCATATAGAGGATCATCAGATAGCTCGCCGCTGTGGACACCGCCATGATGCCCGCCGCCAGAAAGATGCGGCCCTTGTGATGCGCGATCAGGTCGCGAATGGGTGCGGCGTTCTGCGTGTGTTGCGATGAGGCGGGCAGCGTGTCGTCGATATGCTTGCGGATATAAAGCCCCACGGGCGCCACGAGCAGACCGAAAACGAACGGCGTACGCCATCCCCACGATTCGATCTGATCGGGCGAAAGCATCGTGCTCAATGCAAGCCCGGCGAATGACGCAAGCACGGTGCTCATGCCCTGACTCGAGAACTGCCAGCTTGCGAGAAACGCCTTGCGCTTGCTCTTCTGCTCGATCATCAACGCGGTGCCGCTGCCGAACTCGCCGCCTGTCGAAAACGAGATCAGAATGCGCGCGGTCATCAGGCCGATGGGCGCGGCCACGCCGATTGCCGCATACGTCGGGATCAATGCGCAGATGAGCGTGCCGACGGTGGTGAGCGCGAGCGAGACCAGCAACGCGGCCTTGCGCCCGCGCCGGTCGCCATAACGTCCGAGAACCAGCGCGCCGAGCGGGCGAAACACATACGAGAGGCCGAAGGTGCCGAAGGTCATCAATAGCGACACGGTCTCGTCGTGCGCGGGAAAGAAGAGCTTTGAAAGCGTGACCGCGAAAAAGCCGTATGCGGCGAAATCGAACCACTCCAGCGCATTGCCGATACTCGTCGCCACGATCAGCCGGCGCAACGGTTTCGCGCTTTGCGGCCGCGAGCGATCCTCGATGACAGTGGAATCCATGGTGTGCGTTCCGAAGTTTCGTTGTGGAGTTAGCGCGCGGCAGGGACGTCGGACTCGCCGAGGTCCCAAAACACGCCGGTCATCAATTGCAGCGCTTCGCGCATCACGGGTGCGAGCACGTGTTCATCGGGCGCATGCTGACGGCAGCCGGGATACGAGTGCGGAATCCAGATGGTCGCGAGATTCAGCGTGTCGGCGAAGCATTCGTTGGGAATGGTGCCGCCGAGATTCGGCAAGAGCGTCACGGGTTTTCCCGTCGATGCCTCGATCGACCGCTCGGTGAACGCGACCCACGGATCGTTCGGATCCAGGCGCGTCGCGGCGCCCGATGCTTCTATCGACACTTCGATGCCGTTGAAACCTTCGCGCGCCAGATGTTGCTCGATGAGCTCTTTCGCCCGCAGCCATTCCGTGCCGACGACGAAGCGTAGCTGGCATACCGCTTCGGCCGCACGCGGGATCGCACTGACGGGGTTCGTCACATTGCCCGCATTCATCGCGAGCACTTCGAGCGTGTTCCAAGCGAACACGCGCTCGGCGGGCGTGAGTCCGGGCTCACCCCAGTTCGACGACAACGCCGGATCGCCTTCGTCCGCGCCCACTTCGAGTTGTGCGACGCGCGCGCGCACTTGCGGCGGAATCGGTGGCGGCAAGAGCCCGTTGATGCGGATGCGGCCGTTGCCATCGACGAGACTTGCGAGCGCGTTGGCAAGCACGGTTGCGGGATTCGCGAGCACGCCGCCCCAGTTGCCCGAGTGACGCGCGCCGGCGGGGTTGTTCACGCGCAAGCGAAAATGCAGTGCGCCGCGGGAGCCGAGGAAGATCGTCGGCGCTGGAGCGCGCTGGCGCGGCCCATCCGATGCGATCAACAGGTCAGCCGACAGGCGCTCGCGCATGTTTTCGCACATCGCATTGAGGCCAGGCGAGCCGACTTCCTCGCCCATTTCGAAGATGATCTTCGCGTTGAAGCCAAGTTCGCCGCGCTCGGCAAAGACAGCCGCGAGCGCGGCGAGATTGATCGAGTGTTGCGCCTTGTTGTCCGCGATGCCGCGTCCATACCAGCGATCGCCCTCAACTCGCACTTGCCATGGCGAACGATCGTTCGTCCAGTTCCGTGCATCGCCATCGATCACGTCGCCGTGTCCATAGAGCAGCACGGTCGGGCGGTCCGGCGACTCGATGCGTTCGCCCAAGAGAAATGGCGGCATGCCCGCCACGGGGTTATCGACGATCTCGCATACGAAGCCGAGCTTTGCGAGCGAACTTTCGACTTCTTCGGTGAGGTAACGGCGCAGAAGCGGCGCTGCGTCGGCGCGCTGGCTTTCTGTTGCGAGCGCCACGCGGCGGCTCAGCGTGGCTAAGAAATCGCCGCTGTCGAAGTGCGAACGGGCGAGGGCGAGGGCGCTTTGTCGGGACATGTCGTGAGGTGTGTGGGTCATCCTGGATTCAGGTTAGCCCTATCGAAGTATTTGTGTATTCGCAATCAAACAAGGTACATTTGCGTTTTACTCAAACCTCTGTCATTGCCGGTACTCTGTCATGCGCAAGCTGCTTGAGCCGTCGCTTTACTATTTTTCGGTGGTGGCGCAGGCTGGTTCACTGAGCGCCGCGACCGAGAAGCTTGGTCTGACTGTGTCGGCTTTGAGCCGTCATATCGCAAAGCTGGAGGGCGATCTCGGCGTTTCTTTATTCGAGCGCCATGCGCGCGGCATGGTTTTATCGCATGCGGGAAGGCTTTTGCTGCGTCATGCGCAGCGCACGTTAGCCGATGCGGAAGCGGTATTCGAAGAGATTCAGGGCGAAGAGCGGCGGCGGGCACGCACGTTGACTATCGCCTGCACCGAAGGCTTTGCGTTCGATTTCTTGCCCGTGTCACTGGCTGCGTTCTGCGCAAATCATGCCGATGTGGCGATTCAACTCGAAGTGGTGCAATCCGATCGCGCGAGCCAGATGCTACTGTCGGGGGAGGCATCAATTGCGCTGGCGTTCAGCTTCAAACCGGAGGCCGGTGTGGTGGTGGAGTTCACGCAGCGCGCGCCGGTAATGGCGCTGATGCATCGCGCGCATCCACTCGCCCGGCGCTCGAAGATCGCTCTTAGGGATCTGACTGCCTTTCCCGTGCTGCTGCAGGACAAAGGGACAACCAATCGTCAGTTATTCGATATCGCGTGCGATGTCGAAGGCATAGAGATATTGCCGATGATGACGAGTCGCTATGTTGCAGCCCTATACCGCTTTGCGCAGGCGATCCCGGAGGCGATCATGCCGTCCGGGTATGTGTCGGTTGCCAAGCGACTCGCTGGCGACGAATTGACCGCAATTGCGTTCGATAATCCCTTGCTCACGCAGCGGCGATTGCAGGTGATGTCGCTTGCCGGAAGACAGCTCGATCCGCTGGCCGAAGAATGTCTGCAGTGGATCATTGCGGATTTGAAGCGGACCTCTTCTGAACTGCGCGGCCGATGAGCTGCGTGCGGGCGGGAGAAGTCGGCATGGAGTCGCACGGTGAGGCGCTGGCCGATCGGCAACTTCTCTAACGAATTGCTGTAAATCGACTGTTAGACATGGTCATTAGTCGGCCCGAAATATCGCGTGCGTTGAAAGGGCCTCAACGAAAGCCATTGCTTCGTTGTACATGCTCGACCCAGGGTTTCTGGTGTAGCTGATTCGTAACGGCGAGCGCGCACGACATGCAGTCCACCGCCTTTCGCGTTGAAGCTGCCTTCCAACTGGAAAACTGCTTCGTGGTCGTAACCGAGGTCTTATGCGCTTTTCAAACCCCACAAGCTCGAACCCCAATCCGCGCTGTCCGCACGGAAACGATGGATAGATCCGGTCGCGACGCCGGTGGTCGAAGGGTAGTGGTCGAAAACCGGCTAACGGATTGCTCATCTGTGAGCAATGACTCACCGACCAGCGGTGCAATCCTACTTGCTAACGTGCGCCGACGCAGGGATGGCGACGCACGCGATCATCGAAGTTTCATGTGCCTGATGACCGTCCCTTGTGGCTGCTGTGAAACCAGGAGCCCCCAAACCGCCGCAACCCCATGATGACGAGCCACTGCCCGGCAATATATAGAGCCGATTAAAGCTCATACAGATGTGTCATATAAAGACATCCTAAATAAATGTATGACGACCGCTCATTCGGGTCGTTGCGTGGGTCAGCTCTGTTGCGTGGCGTGCGCGAGCAGCGAAAGCGCGCCTTCGATCGCTTGCCGGGCGAGCGACTCATCCTGATACGACCGGGCGAGAATGGCCCCGCCCTGAATCAGAGCAAGAAGTGTGAGGGCGAGCTTCTCGGGATCGACGCGCTGCGGCAGTGTTCCTTCGGCCTTCGCCTGAGATAGCTTGTCGGTCAGGTTCCGTCGGATGGTGTCGAAGAACGCGGTGACGGGCCGGCGCAGTTCGTCATGTTCGATGGAAGCCTCGTTGACCAGACGCCCGAACCTGCATCCGCGAACGCTGTCCCGTTCGAGACGAAGATAGCGTTTCACGGTGTCGAGAGGAGGGGCATCAACGGCGAAGAACTCGTCGATTCTGGCGATGTCCTTCTGCGCGATCTCGCTCATCGCTTCGCCGGCAAGCGCGAGCTTCGACGGAAAGTGATGGTAGAGACTGCCGGGCCTGGCAGCGCTACGCTCCTGAATATCGCGTGGCGACATCGCTTCAAATCCGACTTCCCAGAGGAGATCTTTTGTCGCTTCAAGCAACTGCTCACGCTTCGACGGCTTTGACATCACGAATCTTCCTTGCAACGAGCAGCGCCGATCAGCCTTTCTCGATGGCCCGATACAGGCTTTGCTCGAATCTGTTGAATAAACCGACCACCTGGTCGTCGTAGAACGGCCACACCTGAGTGAACAGTGCGCCGGTGACCCGCTTCACGGGATCAATCCAGTAGTGGGTGTTCAACGCGCCCGCCCACGCGGCACTGCCTACACTTCGACCGAAGGGGCCGGGTTGCGCGTTGATGTCGAATGAAAAGCCCCATTTGTGCTTCATGCCGGGAAAGAGATCGAAGTCGTTCGAACGTGCGGGGCGGGGGCTGACCATCTTTTCGACGTTAAGGTCCCCGATCTGGTTGCTCATCATCGCGGCAACGGTCTGCGGCTTCAGGATTCTAACGCCGTCGAGGCTACCGCCCTGCAGCAGCATGCGCAGGAAAGTCAGATAGTCCCGGGGTGTGCTGAACAGACCCGTGCCGCCCATGAAGAATTCGGGCCGTTGGGGCGGCTCATAGGGTTCCGACATTAAGGAACCATCCGGCTGCCGTTGTGCAGCCGTCGCAAGCCTGCGCCTTTGCTCGCTGCCGATCACGAAGCCGGTGTCTTTCATCCCCAATGGAGAGAAGATGTTCTCGCGGAAATACACGTCCAGCGATTGACCGCTGACCGCTTCCACGAGCTTGCCGACCCAGTCCAGCGAGATCCCGTAGTGCCATCGCTCGCCGGGATCGAATTCCAGCGGTACGTCGAACGCCGCGTTCTTGCCCGAGAAAATGACTGGCGTGCCGGTGACCTCCTCGTAGCGCGCGAGCGCTTCGCTCCACAACGAGTAGGTATGGCCGGAGGTGTGCGTAAGGAGGTGGCGAACCGTGATCGGGCGCTTCGCCGGACGCAGGAGCGGCGTGTTGTCCGGCGCAAAGCCTTCCAGTACCTGCGGCGACGCCAGCGCCGGCAGTATTTCTGCCGCAGGTTGATCGACATGCAGACGGCCCTGCTCGATCATTTGCATACAGGCTGCGGCTGTCACGGCCTTTGTCATCGACAGGATCCAGAACACCGTGTCCGGCGATATCGGCGCATCGTCGTCCAGGCCCGCGTTGCCGAACGCGCCTTCGTAGATGATGCCGTCAGGCATTGCCGCGATCGCGACCACACCTGGCGCGACGCCGTTGCGGATGGCGTCGCCCAGCTGATTGTCGAGTGGCTTGAAGTCGAGCCGGGCCGCGATCGAAAGGTCATTTGCCACGTTGCTACCTCATGGAAAGTCAGGGCCGAGCGCCCAACTGGACTGCACGTTAGCATTTGAGCTACTAGTCGGTCAACAAGCTTTGCTTCGCTTGACCGACTAGTAGCTCAAATTTAAGATGGCGACTTTCCGGCGGCGTGACACGACGTCGCGGAGCTTCAGGAGAGTTGATGAACACGCGTTCTTCCGGCTCGGGAGACCTGCGCGCGCAAGATGTCGTGAGCGGTGCTGTTGCCGACCGACATGCGCTGCGTCGCACGCTGCTTCTCGATGGGCCGATTCTTTCGACCGTGGTCCGCCTGTCCTGGCCCAACGTGATCATCATGGTCGCGCAGGCGGCGACCGGACTTATTGAAACCTGGTATCTGTCACGGCTCGGCACCGATGTCCTCGCCGCGATGGCCATCGTGTTCCCGGTGCTGATGCTGATGCAGACGGTGTCCGGCGGCGCATTCGGAGGCGGCATCTCGTCGGCGATCGCAAGGGCGATCGGCGGTGACCGGCGTGACGAGGCGGATGCGCTGGTGCTTCACGCTATCGTGCTGACGGGCGGGCTCGGGCTTGTCTGCTCGGTTGTCATCCTCAGTTGCGGGCCGTCCCTCTATCGGGCGCTGGGCGGTGAGGGCGCATCGCTCAGCGCGGCGCTGACCTATTCGAACGTCGTTTTTCTCGGCATGCCGGTTCTGTGGATCATGAACGCACTTGCTGCCGTGATTCGAGGCACCGGCAATCTGACCATTCCCGCAATAGGCATGTGCGGCGGTGTGTTGATACTGGTGCCGTTATCGCCGTTGCTGATCTTCGGTATTGGGCCATTCCCGCGCATCGGCGTAGCAGGCGGTGGCGTCGCGCTGCTGCTCTACTACTTCTGCGGCGCGCTGTTCTTCGGCTGGTACATCCTGAGCGGCCGCAATGCCGCGCGGTTCCGGTGGGTGCGTCTACGCGCTCAGGTGTTCTCGAAGATTCTGCGCGTGGGCGCGCTCGCCGCGCTGTCTTCCGTTGTCACCAACGCAACGATCGCCTCCGCCACCGCGCTGATAGGTCATCGATTCGGTGCAGCCGAGGTCGCCGGTTTCGGCACCGGCGCCCGTCTCGAGTATCTGCTGGTCCCGCTGGTCTTTGGCGTAGGCGGCACGCTGGTCGCAATGGTCGGCATGAATGTGGGCGCGGCGCGCGGTCCGCGGGCGCGGTCGATCGCGCTGATCGGCGGAGCGGTCTGTTTCGTCATGACGGAGGGGCTCGGGTTGACGGCGGCATTTGTCCCCGCGCTGTGGCTGCGCCTGTTCGGCTCCGACCCGGCGATGATTGCCGCGGGATCCACCTATCTGCGCGTGGTCGGGCCTTTTTATGGGCTGTACGGCTTTGGCTTTGCGCTGTATTTCGCGAACCAGGGCGCCGGGACCTTGCTATGGCCCGTGTTAGGCGGTCTGGCCCGGCTGCTACTGGTGGCGGGAGGCGGATGGTTTGCACTGACGCTGACCGGTTCAGTGCTGTGGCTGTTCGCTGCAATCGCCGCTGGACTCGTGATGTACGGGCTTATCCTGACCGGATGGACGATCCGCGCAGACTGGGGCCGGCGCGGGCGGAGCTGACCGCTTGCGTCGTCCTGTCGATCGAGCCACCTTCACCGAAAGGAGCGTCGAAGTGCCATTCATCGAAGTCACGACCCGAGAACCCAATCCGCCCCGGACGAAAGAGTCCCTTGCACAGGCATTGTCGAAAGCAATGCTCGACATCGAAATCGGCGGTCCGACCGAGGCGGCCTCTCTGCGCGACTGGATATGGTTTCGCGTTTTACCGACGCAAGACTGGGCCGTCGGCGGCCGGTTCGATCACACCTACGTGCGTGGCCGCACGATGTGTTTTGCTCGCATCATCGCGCCCGAGGCGTTCCTCAACACGGATCTCAAGCTTCGCGCGATTGCCGAGATCACCGCGCATCTTCGCGACGCGCTAGTCGTCGATCCGTCGGATGACGGCACCGGCATCTGGGTGCACGTCGTCGAAGTACCGGAGGGACAGTGGGGCGCGGCGGGCTCGCCCGACCCGCTTTTGAAGTTGATTGACGGAATGGGTGGAACCGTTTCTCACGAGCGTCTCACAGAAATCGAGGCTCACTTTGAAGGAGTCAACACGCTCATGAGTGCGTTCTCAATTCCGAAATGAGCCAGGTTGCAGTTCCGCTTCCGTCGGCAGATTGCATCCGACGAACGTCCGTTTACCTACGGGATGCAACAATATAACATTGCACCCGCGCATCGGCGAGAGGTCTGTCGATGCATGTGCCGCGCTGTGAGTGCAATGTTATATCGTTACACTCACAGCGCGGAGGAGCCACAGTAAAAACCGGACAGTCGACCGTGAATAAAAACCTCAAGCACCTGCCCAGACGAATCCTTCATTTCTCACCGCTATCGCTGGCTTGCTTCGCATTCATTGCCATGCACAGCAGAACGCGGCTGTCAGCGGCTCTCCAATTCCTGGTGACGCGCTCTCCCCGGTTTTCGTGACCGCCAATCCCCTCGGCGACACCGACCTCATCGCTCCGGCGACGGCGCTATTCGGAGATGAGCTGACGCGCCGGCAAACGAACTCGCTCGGCGAGACACTCAACGGTCTGCCGGGCGTATCGACCACGACGTATGGACCGATGGTCGGCCGTCCCATCATCCGAGGCATGGATGGCGACCGCATTCGCCTGCTGCAGAACGGCGTCGCAGCCTGGGACGCCTCGTCGCTCTCGTATGACCACGCCGTGCCGCAGGAGCCGCTAACCGTCGAGCGTGTCGAGATCGTGCGCGGACCGGCGGCGCTGCTGTACGGCGGCAATGCGATCGGCGGCGTGGTCAATACAATCGATAACCGCATCCCGCGCGAGCCGATCAAGGGCGTGGACGGTGCTCTCGATGCGAGCTACGGCGGCGCCAACCTTGCGCGCGCCGGCGCAGCAATGGTCGAAGGCGGCAACGGGCAGTTCGCCTTTCATGTCGATGCATTCGATCGCGAAACGAGCAAGAAGCGCATACCGGGCTTCGCGCATTCCGATCGTCAGCGCGCGCTCGACGGCCCCGACGCCGACCAGGCCTACGGCAGCATTCCGAACAGCGACGGCCGGTGGCACGGAGGCGCGCTCGGTACGTCGTACACGTGGGCCGATGGCTACGCGGGCGTGTCGTACAACGGCTACGAAGCGAACTACGGCTCCGTCGCCGAAGACGATGTGCGGCTGCGCATGCATCAGGATCACGTCGCGGTGGCGTCCGAAGTGCGCAATCTTCAGGGGCCGTTTTCGCAACTGAAATTCGACTTCGGCTACACGGACTACGAGCACAGGGAAATCGACAACGGCGAGACCGGCACGACATTCCGCAATCACGGCTATGAAGCGCGGCTGGAGGCGCAGCATCGCAAGATCGGTCCGCTCGAAGGCGCGATCGGCGTGCAGATCAGCCAGAACACGTTCTCCGCGCTCGGCGACGAGACGCTCGTGCCGACCACGCAGACGACCAACATCGCGCTGTTCGCGCTGGAAGAATGGAAGGTCGCGGATGCGCTCAACCTCAGCGCGGGCGCACGCTATGAACATGTGAAGCAGGACCCGGCCGCGGCGGGCAACGACAAGTTCGCGAGCGCCGCGGATCGCGATTTCAACGCGGTCAGCGCGTCGCTCGGCGCGCTGTACAAGCTGACGCCCGCGTGGTCGGTGGCGGGCAACGTCGCCTATACGGAACGCGCGCCCGCGCTGTACGAACTCTTCGCCAACGGGCCGCATGATGCGACCGGTCAGTACCTGATCGGCAATCCGGAGGCACAGAAGGAAAAGGCCGTCTCGGCCGATCTGTCGCTGCGTTTTGCGAGCGGGCCGAACCGGGGCAGCATCGGCGCGTTCTATAGCCGCTTCGAAAATTACCTGACCGAGTACAACACCGGACGCCTGGTGGACGACGGCGACGAAGTCGTGCCGCCCGGCACAGGCGACGCGCTGAACGAAGCGGTCTATCGCGGCGTGCGCGCGGAGTTGTACGGCATCGAGTTCGATGGAAAGTGGCGGGTTTTCGAGCAAGGCGCGCACAAGGTCGATGTCTCGCTGATCGGCGACTACACGCATGCCCGCAACATAGACACCGGTCAGCCGCTGCCGCGCATCTCGCCGCTGCGGGCGACGGTCGCGCTCGACTACGGCTATGGACCGTTCGGCGCGCGCGCGGAGATGGAGCACGCGTGGGCGCAGCATCGCGTGCCCGAAAACGATCTGCCGACGGCGAGCTACACGCGGCTGGGCGTGATGCTCACGTACAAGTTCCACGTCGGCGCGACGAACTGGCTCGCGTATGTGCGCGGGGACAACCTGACCAACCAGGACATCCGTTATGCAAGCTCGGTCGTGCGCGATATCGCGCCCGAAGGCGCCCGCAGCGTGATGGTCGGCCTGCGCACGACGTTCTAGCCTGGACGGTCCGCGCGCATCGTCGGCCGAGATGGCGGCGCAGATCGCACGTTCACACTACGACGTCAATGTCCGTCGTCTCCCGCGACCCAGCGCAATTCGCTCAGATAGTCCTGGGTATCGGTGACCATCCACGAGCGGCGATACTCCACCGGAGCGCCGCGCAGATCGAAGGCCGTCCGGATGGACAGCAGCACCGGATGCCCTGCCGGCAGGCCGAAGTCTTGTGCCACATCCTCAGGCAGCAGGCAGGCCTGAAGCCGGTCCTCCACGCGGCTGACCGATACGCCGCACTGCTGCTCGAGAAACGAATACACGAGATGCGCGCTCGCGCAATCGTCGCCCCATTCGCGTTCGCCGACCCGGCTGTACGGAAACGTGATGGTCTCGACGACGAGCGGCGTCTCGTCCAGTGCGCGCCGCCGGCGCAGCCGATACACCAGCGACGCCGGCTCGAGCTTGAGCGCCGCGCACTCCGCGGCATCGGCCGGGGCGCGTTCGCGCAACAGAATGGTGTCGACCGGCAGGCGTTTGACGCCACTGCGCCGCTCCACGAGACGAAAGAAGCTCGTGAATGCGCGCTCGTTCGTGGCCCGGGCGACGAACGTGCCGCGCCCGCGATGCCGCGTGACGAGGCCCTGTCCGCTCAGTACGTCGAAGGCCTTGCGCACGGTTCCGACGCTGACCTTCAACTCTTTCGCAAGCGCCTCTTCCCCCGGAAGCAACTGCCCCGGCAGCCATTCGCCACCGACGATACGTTCACGAATGTGCCGGGCGAGGCGCACGAAAGCGGGGCTGAGGTCGAGAGAGTCCATTGGCGAATTCTATATAGAATGCAGAAGCAACACTATAGAATTTGATTCCCAAGCAGCGGACTTGTTCATAAAGTTCATCTCGACGCTCGCCGGGCGGCTCGTCCGTCCGCGACCCGACCATCACGCAGTCGAGACCCTTCATGAATCGAAACGTCCATCGCATCACCTCCGTCGAAGCTCTGCACATCGGCCAGTTCCTCTATGCACGCATCCGCACCGAAGCCGGACTGACCGGTTACGGCGAGGCCGGCTCGTGGGGGCATATCGAAGCCGCCAAGGCCGCGCTCGAGAAGTTCGGCAAGTATCTCGTCGGGCAGGACGCGAACCAGATCGAACTGCACTGGAACGTGATGCAGCGCTTCTCGCACTTCCGCGGCACGGCGGTGAACGCGGCGGTATCGGCGATCGACATCGCGTTGTGGGACCTGTTGGGCAAGCGTCTCCAGGCGCCCGTGTGGCAACTGCTCGGCGGCGCGTACCGGAACAAGCTGCGCGTCTATGGTCACGTCTACGCCGAGACGCTGGAAGAAGTCCTGGCCGACTGCCGGCGTCTGCGCGGCGAGGGCTTCACCGCGGTCGGTCACATCAACCCGTTCCTCGATGAACCCGAGGGGGAAGCGTATTTCCGCTCACACGCGGGCAAGGTGCGCGACGCGAAGGAGCGCGTGATGGCTTTCCGCGAGGCCGTCGGTCCAGATGTCGATCTGCTCATTGAGATGCATCGGCGCCTGTCGCCGGCCGAGGCGATCGCGATCGGTCAGGTGCTCGAGCCGCTCACGCCGATGTGGCTCGAAGACCCGCTGCGCCCCGAGTTCTATCCGCAGATGACGACGGTCGGCCACGCGATTCGCGTCCCGATCGCGACCGGCGAGCGTTTTTCGACGCCCGCCGAATTCCACATGCAGCTCGCGGGCGGCGGCGTGCGCTATGCCCGCACGTCGGTGTGCGTGTGCGGCGGCATCACCGGCGCGAAGAAGATCGCGGCGCTCGCCGAAGCGCAGAACGTCGATATCGCCCCTCACAATCCGCTCTCGCCGATCAGTCTGGCCGCGTGCATGCAGGTCGCCACGGCCGTGCCGAACTTTGCGATCCAGGAGTATCCGACCGGCTTCGAGAATCTCGTGCTCAAGTCCGGGCAGAAGCTGCTCGGCTCGGACCTCGTCAAGCATCATCCGGTGCCGCAAGCAGGGTTCATCGCCGTGACGGATGCGCCGGGGATCGGCGTGGAGCTGCATGACGATGTCGAGACGCTGCGCGAGCCCCTTTACCGGCCCGTATCGATGCGCCGCACGGTCGATGGCGCGCCGATGGACCAGTAACGCGAGGAACGCCCGTCATGCCTCATCTCATCATCGATTATTCGCCGGGTGTGCTCGACGACGGCGACCTCGCGCCGCTGCTCGCCGAACTCAACGAAGCGCTCGTTGCAAGCGGCGCGATCAGGGACGAAGCCGATCTGAAATCGCGCGTCACGCGCTGCGACGCGGTGCGCGTCGGCGCGGCGAACGCGCCACGCGGCTACGTGCATGCCCAGTTGCGCTTGCTGCCGGGGCGCGACGTGGAGACGCGCGCGCGGCTCGCATCGCTGATCGCTAACGTCCTGCGCGCGCGATGCCGCCGGTCGCCGGACAGGCTCGTCAAGCTGAGCGTGGAGATCGTCGAAATGGACAGCGGCTCATACGTGAAGGAAGCGCTCTGACGCGTGCGGTCTGCGTGTCACGAGTGCCGTGAAATCAAAACAAACTAACAGGAGACCGCCGTGAACCCATTGGCGACAGAGACGCCGAGCGTCGGCAGGAATCGTTGGCTGATCGTGTTGCCGATGACATTCGCCGTCTACATGCTGTCCTACTTCGACCGTGTGAACATCGCGATGGCGCTGCCGCACATGTCGAAGGAACTCGGCCTCACATCCTTGCAGGCCGGATGGATCGGCGGCGCTTTCGCCTGGGGTTACGCGTTCACGCAACTGCTCGCCGGGTGGCTCGCGCTCAAGTTCGGCGCGCGGCGGCTCGTCGCGATATGCCTCGTGCTGTTCGGCGGCGCGGCGATGCTCACCGGCTTCGCGCATTCGTTCCGGCAAGTTCTGTCCGTGCGTATTCTGCTCGGCTGCGCCGAGGGTCCCGTCTATGCGGCGACCTCCATGCTCCTCGCGCAATGGTTCATGAAAGCGGAGCGCGGGCGCGCGTTCGGCATCTGGAATCTCGGCGCGCCGCTCGGCGGCTTCCTCGCCGGTCCGATCTCAGGCGCGTTGATCTCGCATTACGACTGGCGCGTGATGCTCATCGCGGAAGGCTTACCGGCGTGGGTCTTCTGCATCGTCTGGTTCCGCGCGATTCCGCAAGGCATCGATCTCGCGCGCTGGCTCGGCGACGCTGATCGAGCGGTCATTCAGCGCGATCTGACGGAAGAGCAGGCTGCCTATGCCAAGCCCGAAAGCGATCCGTGGTGGACAATCTTCAGCGAGCCGGCCGTATGGCTGTTGACCCTCGGCTTCGGCCTCAACACGATCCTGCTCTATGGCACGACGCTGTGGCTGCCGTCGGTGTTGAAGTCTTACGGCACGCTGAGCGAGACGACGATCGGTTTTCTGGCGGGCGCGCCCTTCGTGATGTCGATGCTGGGCATCTACTACATCAGCCGCCGGTCCGACCGGCATGGGCAGGAACGACGCTGGCACGCTGCGGTGCCGACGATGCTGACCGGCTTGTTGATGATCGCCGCGGCCTGCGTGCCTGCTTCGCTTTTCTGGCTGCAAATTGCGCTTTTCATTGCGCTCGGCTTCACGTTGAAGATGCTGATGCCGCTCGTGTTCACACGTCTGACCGAGATCCTGCCGATGCGCAAGGCGATGCCCGCAGTGGCGTTCGTGAGCGGCGTCGGCAATCTGATCGGCCAGTTTCTCGGGCCGCTGGTGGTCGGCTATGTGCGATCGATCTCGTCGGACTACAAGCTGTCGCTGCTGGCGCTGGGTGTCTCGGCGATGGCGGGCGGCGTGGCGATCGCGTTGTCGAAGACCAAGGCAGAGCGCGTCTCCGCTTACGACGACTCCGGCATGCGCCATACACGCGAGGCGAAGTGAACGATGTCGGAGCGCCAGCGCTGTGTTGCGTCCTCCGGCGTTTCGCCGTGCAAAGCATCGAGGCGTGATCGAAGAAAATCCGGCTCGGACGAATCGTCGGCGAGCGAAGAGGCCAATCGCCTCATCGACCGGCGATAGGAGGGCTGCCCATGCGGCCTCAGCGCTGGTTGCTTTCGAATCGAGCGGGCGCATCAGCATGCGGCCCATCAATCACAACGCCAGCTTCGTTTATCTCGAAGACGCGTTGTCCGCCACGCTCATCGCCGGGGGGAAAGCTGGGCCTGGCTGCTCGCGCCCGAACTCGCGGGCCGCGCCGCATTGCAGATAGACGCGGCCATCGGCAAATCGACCAGTTGTTCGCGACGCTCATCGACTTCGAGCGGCGCGGACATTTTGCGGGGTTCTGGTCGAGCTTCGCAGAAGCAGCGCAACTGATGATCGCGAACAAGGTGGTGATGCAAGGCAAAGCGTCGACGACGCTCGACAGTGACGTTTCCTCACAAAACGCTGCATTAATATCCATTGAGCAGCCCCGGCACGTCTCCGATAATGGGCCGCACACATGACAGCTTATAAACGGAGACAACGTGGAGAAGACGAGCGGACGCGTCGCGGTGGTGACGGGCGGCGCAATGGGCATTGGCGCGGAAACGGCAGAGCAACTCGGCAAGCGCGGGTATCACGTAGTGCTGGCCGACCTCGACAGGGAGGGCGCCGAAGAAACCGCTGCGCGCCTCAATGCGCAGGCGTTGTCGATTTCGGCGCTGCAGATGGATGTCGGCAAGCCCGAGTCCATCGCTTCCGCATTCGAACAGATATCGAAAACGCACGGACGATGTGACGTCCTCGTGAACGGTGCGGGCATCGCCAAGCTGGTTCCGTTCATCGACTATCCGCTCGATGCCTTTCTCAACACGATGCAGGTGAACGTTACCGGTACCCTCCTATGCGCGCAGCACGCCGCGCGGCTGATGGTCGAGCGCCGCTGGGGACGTATCGTCAATATCGCTTCGGTGGCGGGCATGCGCGCGGTCGGCAAGGGCCGCACTGCGTACGGCACGTCTAAGGGCGCGGTGATCGCGCTGACGCGGCAGATGGCCGTCGAGTTGTGCGATTACGGCATCACGGCGAACGCGGTCGCACCTGGCCCTGTCGATACGCCCATGACCCGAGCACTGCACAGCGATGCGTTCCGCGAGGAATACTCACGCGCGATCCCGATGCGCCGCTACGGCACGACATCGGAGATTGCCGCGGCAATTTGTTATCTCGCGTCGGACGAAGCCGCCTATACGAATGGCGTGGTGCTGCCGGTGGACGGCGGGTTCCTGTCGTGGGGCGCGGGCGCGGTCTGATCCGCGCAATGAAGGCGAGAGCAAGCGCCGCCGGTCGATCGCCGGACGGCGCAGCGTTCAGCGGCGGTCCGCCATGCCGAGCATCAATATGCGCTCGGCCATGCGCAGGTTCGCATAGTCGATCATCTTGCCTTCGACGGATACCGCACCGCGTCCGTCGGCTTCCGCCTGCCGCATCGCGTCCACGACGCGGGCCGCAAACGCAAGCTCGTCCGGCGACGGCGTGAACGCGCCGCGCGTCGCATCAATCTGCGAGGGGTGAATCACTTGCTTGCCGTCGAAACCGAGCGCAGCCGCTTTCTCCGCCCAGGCGCGCGTGAGCGTTTCATCGCGATACGCGCCGCACGGCCCGTCGATGGCGCGCAGCCCGAAGGCGCGCGCGGCGACGAGCACGCGCATCATCGGATAGGCGAAGAGGTCGAGCGGCGTCTCGGCATAGCGTTCGCCAATGAGCGACGTCTGCCGGTAACCCGCCGGGGAGCCGCCGATTTGCGCACTGCGCGCACCGATGGAGCCGGCGAAATCGCCGACGCCGAGATGCAGCGCTGCAATGCGCGTGCTGCTTTGCGCGAGCGCTTCGACCATCACGAGGCCGAGCGCGGTTTCAATCAACAGGTCGATGGCGAGCGGCGTGGCGCGCGCATCGCCTTCGGCGGCATCGACCATGCGCGTGATGGCTTCGATATGCGCGGGACGTTCGGCCTTCGGCACGATGATGGAATCGAGCCGCGCGATCGGCGCGAGCGTGCGTATCTCATCGTCGATATGACGGCTGCCGTATGCATTCACGCGCACGAGCACGGTCTTCGCGCCCCAGTCCAGTTCGTGCAGCGCACGCACGGCGCCGTGCAGCGCTTCCGTCTTCTCCGACTCGGGCACGGCGTCTTCGAGATCGAGAAACACCGCATCCGCCGATGAGCGCGCCGCCGATTCCACATGACGCCTGCGATTCGCGGGCACCGCCAGCACGGTGCGCGTCAGGCGATATTCGTTTGCGTCACTCATGCGGCGCTCCGTTTGTTCGCGCGCAGTTCATCGAGCACACTTTGCGTATGTTCGCCGACAGCCGGAACGGGCTTCATCACCGGCTCCATGTCGGCAATGGTGATCGCGGGCAGGAACGTGGCAAGCGGTCCCGTCGGCGAGCCGATCTCGCGCGTGCGCTTGCGTGCATGGACTTGCGGATGATCGACGAACTCTTCCACCGAATTCATGCGTGCATTGGCGATGGCGGCGCGATCGAGTCGCGCGAGCACGTCCTCGCTCGTCCATGCGGAGAAACGGGCTTCGATCAGCGCTTCGAGGGCGTCGCGATTGGCGAGGCGTTGCGGATTCGTGTCGAAGCGCGCATCGACGGCGATGCTGGCGTCGCCCAGAACGACATCGCAGAACGACAGCCACTCGCGCTCGTTTTGGATGCCGAAGAAAATGCTGCGGTCATCGCCCGTGCGGAAAGGTCCGTATGGTGCGATGGTCGCGTGACGCATGCCGTTGCGCTTGAGCGGCTTGCCGCTGCCTGTGACGTAGTAGGCGGGATAGCTCATCCATTCGGTCATCGAATCGAAAAGCGACACCTCGAACGCCGTGCCCTTGCCCGTGCGCTCGCGATGATAAAGCGCCATGAGCACGCCGTTCAGCGCATACATGCCGGTGGCGATATCCGCGATGGCGAGCCCGCACTTGGCCGGCTCCGCTTCGCTGCCGTTGATCGCGAGAAAGCCGGATTCGCATTGCACGAGCAGGTCGTACGCCTTCTTGCTGCTGTACGGACCACCGCTGCCGTAGCCGGAAATGTCGCATGCGATCAGCCGCGGGAAGCGCGCAACGAGCGACTTCGCGTCGAGCCCGAGCTTCGCGGCCGCGCCCGGCGCGAGGTTCTGCAGGAAGACGTCGGCGGTTTCGAGCAGGGAGAAGAGGGCATCGGCGCCTTCGTCGCTCTTGATATCGAGCGCGACGCTTTCCTTCGAACGGTTGGTCCAGACGAACTGGCTCGACATGCCGTTCATGACGGTGTCGTAGTCGCGGCAGAAATCGCCCTTGCCGGGCCGTTCGATCTTGATGATGCGCGCGCCCCAGTCCGCGAGATGGCGGGACGCGAGCGGCGCGGCAATGGCCTGTTCAAGCGACACTACCGTGATGCCCGAAAGCGGAAGCGACATGCCTTGTCTCCTTGTTGTATGCGTCACGTCTGTGGCCGTGCAGCCACCGTACGAAAAATCGTAGCGCGCGTGACGCTCAAGGAGGAAATACTGTTTGGAACTACGGGGTATAGGCGAATCCAATATACCCGGCCCGGCGGCTTATCTCTCCTTCGCGGCGCCGTCGATGTCCGGCGCCATTTCGGCGACGATCTTCTCCATGCATTCCTGCACCGCGCGCGACGCCGCGGTTTGCGGCACGGCATTCAGGCGGCACAGCGCGACGGAGCGTTCGATCGTCGGCTCGACGAGAAAGCGCGTCAGCAGGTCCTTTTGCGTGCTTTGCCCTTTGCCGGCGTGTCCGCGTCCGAGATAGCTCGACAGGATGGTCGCAGCTTCGCCACGCCGCGCGATTTCGAGCATGGTGGGAAGCGAATCGATATCGGCCACCACGTTCAGATCGAGGCCCGCGCTATCGAACGCGCGCTCGACCAGCAAGCGCAAGCCGTGCGACTTGCCCGGCAGCACGAGCGGCACGCCGGACAGCAGTTCGAGCCGCACGGTTTTCGCACGCGGACTGCCGACCCACGCCGCGCCATGCACGGCGAGACGCTCGTTGAAGAGCGGAATCACCGATACGCCGCGCGTTTCGGTCTCACGAAAGAGCACGGCAATGTCCAGCCGGCCATTGGCGAGCAACTCGTTCAAATAGCCGCTCATGCTTTCGAAGATTTGCAACTGGACGCCGGGATACGTCGCGCGCATGCGCTCGAAAAGCGGCACGGCGAGGACCGACGAGACGCTCGTCGGCAGGCCGACGGCCACCTGGCCGGTAAGCGCATGTTCGCCGCGCTTCACGTCGCCGCGCATCTGCGCGATCTGCTTGATGATGGATTGCGCGTGACGGTACAGGGTCACGCCGGCTTCGGTCGGCGCGACGCCGGAATAGCTGCGCACGAGAAGCGGGACGCCGAGATCGCTTTCCATTTCAGCGATCTGCTGACTGAGCGACGGCTGCGAGATGGACAGGGCGAGCGCCGCCTTGGAGAGGCTTCCCGCATCGACGCAGGCCACGAAATAACGCATCTGGCGAATGTCCATTCTGGTCTTCTCTCCTATGCAGCCTTTGCATGGATTGCCGCAGGATATAGGAAGCAATTATATCCTCTATTGCCAATTCGTATTTGTAGCGGTTCGGGCGATCTCCCTATACTTTTTTTCACGTAAGCAAGACGATAACTTCGATCGCCAACCGTATATCGAACAGGAGACACAGCAATGCCAGCAGAGGTCAGTACCATTTTCATCGGCGGCGAGTGGGGCGCCGCACAGTCGAAGGGATCGCTTGAAGTGCGTTCGCCGAGCGACGGCGAAGTCTTTGCCTCGATCTCTCGCGGCGGCAAGCCGGAAGTGGATCGCGCGGTCGCGGCGGCGCGCGATGCGCTTGCCGGTCCGTGGAGCACCATGGCCGGCTTCGAACGCGGCCGCATCATGAGCAGGCTGTCGGCGCTGATTCTGGACAATCTCGAAGAACTGGCGCAGCTCGAAGCGCGCGACACCGGCAAGCCGATCACGCAGGCGCGCACCGATATCCGCGCCACCGCACGCTATTTCGAGTTCTACGCGGGCGCCGCAGACAAGATTCTCGGCGACGTGCTGCCGTTCCTCGACGGCTTTCAGGTCACCGTGCAGCGCGAGCCGCGCGGCGTATGCGGGCTGATCATTCCGTGGAACTATCCCGCATCGATGTTCGGCCGCACCATCGGTCCCGCGCTCGCAACAGGCAACACCGTCGTGCTCAAGCCCGCCGAGGACGCGAGCATGAGCTGCATGCGTCTCACCGCGCTCGCGCATGAAGCGGGCTTGCCTTCGGGCGTTATCAATCTCGTGACCGGTCTCGGCGAGGAAGCGGGCGCGGCGCTGTCGCAACATTCCGATATCGACTTCCTGTCCTTTACGGGTTCTCCCGAAGTCGGCACGCTGATTCAGACTGCAGCCGCGAAGAACCACGTGCCCTGTGTGCTGGAACTCGGCGGCAAGTCACCGCAGATCGTGTTCGACGATGCCGACTTCGAGAACGCGGCGAAGACGATCGTCGGTGTCATCACGCAGAACGCAGGGCAAACGTGCTCGGCAGGCAGCCGCGTGCTCATTCAACGTTCGGCATATGACCGTTTCGTCGCGATGCTCAAGGAGAAGATGTCGGAAGTGCGCGTCGGTGCGCCGGCGGCGGATCTCCCGTGCGGCCCGGTCATCAACGGCACGCAGCAGACGAAAGTGAAGGGCTTCATCGATCGCGCACGCGCGGACGGCATTGGCGTGATCGCGCAAGGCTCGCTCGACACGAGCGCCGTCGAAACCGGCTATTTCGTTACGCCGACGCTTTTCGGGCCGGTTCCGGTGACGCACGAACTCGCGCAGGAAGAAGTGTTCGGTCCCGTCCTCGCGGCTATTCCGTTCGAGGATGAAGCCGACGCCATCGCCATCGCCAATGGCACCGCGTACGGACTCGTTGCGGGCCTGTGGACGGAGAACGGCGCACGGCAGATGCGCGTCGCGAAGAAGCTGCGCGTGGGGCAGGTGTTCATCAACAACTATGGCGCGGGCGGCGGCATCGAATTGCCGTTCGGCGGCGTGAAGCGCAGCGGTCACGGCCGCGAGAAGGGCCTGGAAGCGCTCAAGGAATACACCGTCGCGAAGACCGTCGTGCTGAAGCACGGCTGATCCAGAGCGCATGCAATCGACGAGGAGACATAAGCGCATGACAGCCGTTCCGGAATTTTCGCGCGCAGCCGTGCTGCGTGAGTTCAAGGCGCCGCTCAAGATCGAGGAGGTGCCGTTGCCGCGCGAGACCGAGCCCAACGCCGCGCTCGTGAAGATCGAGATGTGCTCGATTTGCGGCACCGATGTTCATCTGTGGCAGGGTTCGCTTTCGCTGAAGGTGAATCTGCCCGTGATCATCGGTCATGAGATGGTGGGCCGCGTGGTGCGCGCGGGCGCGGGCGTGACCACCGATTCGGTCGGCACGCCGCTCAGGGAGGGCGATCGCATCGTCTATACGCATACGTCCTGTGGCGGCTGCTACTTCTGCACGACCGCGCGCAAGCCGACGCTCTGCACGAATCGTCGCGCGTACATGTACGAGAACATCGAGGAATCGCCGTATCTGCTCGGCGGCTTCTCGCAATATGGCTACGTGTTGCCGCAGGCGGGGCGTCTGCGCGTGCCGGACTCGGTGCCGAACGAACTCGCGAGCCTGTCGAGTTGCGCGCTGCGCTCGGTGATGAACGCGTTCTCGCAGATCGGCGCAATCGAGCCGACCGATACGGTGCTGATTCAGGGCGCGGGTCCGCTCGGCCTGCTCGCGACCGCCAACGCACGGGTGCGCGGCGCGAAGAAGATCATCGTGATCGGCTCGCCTTCCACGCGGCTCAGAATGGCGGAGCGCTTCGGCGCGGATGTCTGCATCGCCGTGGAAGGCACGACGCCGCAGGAGCGGCTCGATGCGGTGCTCGCCGAAACCGAAGGCCGCGGCGCGGACATCGTGATGGAGTTCACCGGCGTGCCCGCCGCGTTCGCAGAAGGTCTCGCGCTTGCCCGCAAGGGCGGCCGCTATCTGGTGGTCGGCCAGCTCGGCGAAGCATCGACGACGGTCGCGCCCTCGATGATCGTTAAGAAGAACCTGCAGGTCATCGGTTCCTTTTCAGGCGATGCACGCAGCTATTCGCTCGCGCTCCAGTTCCTCGAAAAGCACCAGCACGCGTTTCCGTTCCACGAAATGATCACGGGCCGCTACACGCTCGACGAGGTCAACACCGCACTCACGCGCATGAAGAATTTTGAGGAGGTGAAGCCTGTCATCACGGTCGACTGATCCGATTGAAGGGCACACGGCACTCGGCAGGGCACACGAATTCTCGCAGCAAAGCGCCGGTTCAATCATGAAACCGGCGTCCTCATAAATATCACAGAACAGGAGACAACCCATGAAACTCGATCGTCGCAGCTTCCTCGTCACGAGCGCAGGAACGGCAGCGGTGGCCGCCTCGGGCCTGATGGGCGCACCGTGGATCAGACGCGCGCAAGCGGCGGAATTCAGCTACAAGGTGGGCACGGACCTGCCGGCGTCGCATCCGCTGAACGTGCGTATCCAGCAAGCCGCCGATGCCATCAAGAAGGAGACCGACGGCCGCATGGAGATTCGCGTGTTCGCGAACAACCAGCTCGGCGGCGATCCGGACATGTTCGCGCAACTGCGTGCGGGCGCGCTCGAATTCTTCACGCTGTCGGGCGCGAACGCGTTGTCTTCCCTCGTGCCGAGAACCGCCATCACCGGCACGGGCTTCGCGTTCAAGAACTACGACCAGGTTTTCGGCGCGCTCGACGGCGAACTGGGCGCGCACCTGCGCGGCCTCATTACGAAGGCCGGTCTCGTCGTGCAGGAAAAGGTCTGGGACAACGGCTTTCGCCAGATCACCACGAGTTCGAAGGCCATCGCGACACCGGCCGATCTGCAGGGCCTGAAAATTCGGGTGCCGCCGGGCCGCCTGTGGATCTCGCTGTTCCGCGCGCTGAACTCGGCGCCTACGTCGATCAGCTTCAACGAGGTGTATTCGTCCCTGCAGACGAAGGTGGTCGAAGGTCAGGAGAACGCGCTCGCCGTGGTCGACACGGCCAAGCTTTACGAGGTGCAGAAGTATTGCTCGATGACGAGCCACATGTGGGACGGCTTCTGGTTCCTCGGCAACCGCGCCGCGTGGGAGAAACTGCCGGCGAGCGTTCGCGACATCACGTCGAAGCATCTGAATGCGTACGCCATGCTTCAGCGCCAGGACGTCGCGCAACTGAACGCGTCGCTGCAAAAGACGCTGGAAAGCAAGGGCCTGCAATTCAATGCGCCCGATGTGGCCAGCTTCCGCGACGTGCTCCGGAAATCGGGCTTCTACGCCGAGCAGAAGAAGTTCTTCGGCGAAGAAGAATGGGCGCTGCTCGAAAAAGTCACCGGGAAACTCGCATGAGAACGCATATCGCCGATGACTTCACGCAAGCCCCGGACGGAGTGAGCGAAGGGGCTCGCGGTCTGGCGTCGATGCCGCGCGGACTCGCGCTCGCCGATCACATCCTCGGGTTGATGGTGTCGGTTCCCGCGGCGCTGCTCGTGCTCGCCGAAATCGTGCTGCTTTTCAGCGGCGTGGTGGCGCGGTACGTCTTTCACCAGCCGCTCGTCTGGGGCGATGAACTCGCGGCGATTCTGTTTCTCTGGCTCGCGATGACGGGCGCCGCCACTGCGCTGCATCGCGGCTCGCACATGCGCATGACGGCCATCGTCAATCGCGCGGGCGAGGAGTGGGGCGCAGTGTGGGACAACGTCGCGCTCATCGCGAGCCTGCTCTTCCTCGCGATGATCGCCGCGCCGGTGTACGCGTTCATCAACCAGCAATGGGGCATCGTCACGCCGGCGCTCGAGATCAACGATGGCCTGCGCGTCGCGGCCATCGTCTATGGCGTCGTGTGCATGCTGCTCATGTCGCTCGTGAAGCTGCTCGCGCGCGGCTGGAAAACGGCGGCGATCGGCATCGTGGTCACGGCGGCGGTCGTGACTGCGCTGCATACCGTCGGTCCCGTGCTGCAATCGCTCGGCAATCTGAACCTGCTGATCTTCTTCGTCGGCGTGGTCGGATTCACGGTGCTCTCGGGCATGCCGATCGCGTTCTCGTTCGGGCTCGCGGTGTTCTCGTATCTGTCGCTGTCCACATCGATGCCGCTCGAAATCGTCGTTAGCCGCATGGACGAAGGCATGTCGCAACTGCTGCTGCTGGCCGTGCCGATGTTCATCTTCCTCGGCTTGCTGATCGAAATGACAGGCATGGCGCGCGCGATGATCAACTTCCTCGCGTCGCTGCTCGGTCACGTGCGCGGCGGGCTCTCGTATGTGCTCATCGGCGCGATGTATCTCATCTCGGGCATCTCCGGTTCGAAGGCCGCGGACATGGCCGCCGTCGCGCCGATTCTCTTCCCCGAAATGAAGAAGCGCGGAGAAAAGCCGGGCGAACTCGTCGCGCTGCTATCGGCGACGGGCGCGCAGACGGAAACCGTGCCGCCTTCCATCGTGCTGATCACCATCGGTTCGGTCACGGGCGTATCCATTTCCGCGCTTTTCACCGGCGGCTTGCTGCCGGGCTTCGTGCTCGCTATCGCGCTGTGCCTGCTCGTGTGGTGGCGCGCGCGCGGCGTGAAGCCTGCATCGGCGAAACGCGCGACGGGCGCGGAGATCGGCAGGACGCTCGTCATTGCGATACCGGCGCTCGCGTTGCCGGTCGTTATCCGCTTTGCCGTGGTCGAAGGTGTGGCGACGGCGACGGAAGTGTCGACGGTCGGCATCGTGTATTCGCTGATCGCGGGCTTGCTCGTCTATCGACGCTTCGACGTCAAGCGCATCATGCCGATGCTCGTGGAAACGGCGGCGCTGTCCGGCGCGATCCTCATCATCATCGGCACCGCGACGGCCATGGCCTGGGCGCTCACGCAGTCGGGCTTCTCGCACAGTCTCGCTGCGTTCATGGAACGTCTGCCGGGCGGTGCGATGAGCTTCATGGCCGTGTCGATCGTGATGTTCGTGTTGCTCGGCAGCGTGCTCGAAGGCATTCCGGCAATCGTGCTGTTCGGACCGCTGCTGTTTCCGATTGCACGCGATGTCGGCATTCACGAAGTGCAGTACGCGATGGTCGTGATCCTGTCGATGGGCCTCGGCCTCTTTGCGCCGCCGTTCGGTGTCGGCTACTACGGCGCTTGCGCCGTCAGCAAGATTCATCCCGACGAAGGCATCCGGCCGATCATCGGTTACATGGTCGCGCTGTTCATCGGCATCATCGTGATTGCGCTGGTGCCGTGGATCTCGATCGGATTCCTCAAGACGCCCTGACCTTTGCGGGCGAGCGTGAGAAAGGCGGCGATGTTCGCGATATCGCCGCCTTTCTCTTTATCGCGCGCCCGGGCTGAATAAGCCAAGGGCGACGATGTTTCCATCGCCGCCCTTGGCGCTGCTGCGAGAGCTTGGCTCAGTTCACGTTGCCATCGCGCGCCGTGACGAAGAAATTCGCATCGCCCATTTGTCCGCCTTTGAGCGCCACGCGCAAGTCGCGCAGATGGGGCTTGTCTGAAATGACCCGGCAAAGCGGCGCACCCGGCGTGAGCCGCGCATCGATTTCGAGCGCATCCGGTCCGAGCACTTGCGTGACCTGGCTCGACGTATCGCCGCCAGAGAGAATGAGGCGACGCAGCGGCACGGCACGCAGCACTGCATCCGCGATTGCGCCGAGCCGCTGGCCGAGCAGACGCCCGCCGCGATGACGCGCATCGTAGAGGCTCATGCCCTGTGCAACGAGCGCATCGAGCATGTTGCCGATGCGCTGATCGCGCGGCCCGCGCGCCGTGTGCATGATGACGCTCTGACCGTCGCCCAACGCATGCAGCGCGCGGCTCACGATGGCATCGAGCGTGCGCGCGCCGTCTTGCGTATCGATCAGCGCGCGTGCATCGATTTCCATGCCGGCGAACCCCGCGCCGATGGCGGCATCGATCTGCGCAGCCGATAACGGCGATGCACTGCCCGACAGCGCGAGAATGGGCGCGGCCGCATCGACGCGGTCGTATCCGCGCGTTTGTGCGCCCGGCGTGCGGCTCTCATTCCACCATTGCGTGAGCGCGTATTCGAGTCCCGACGATCCGACCGCGAAAACGGGCCCATGCGCGTCGCCGAGTCGCGAAAGCAGCCGCCCGACTTCAGTGAGATGCGCAGGCGATGCCGTATCCAGCAGCAAACCCGCAGGCGCGGCACCGAGCGCGTGATGAAACGCCTGATCGATCTGCTCGCGCGTGCCGTCGAAGTCCGGCAGATGAAAGCCCGAAAGCGGCAGATTCGTTTGCCGCGCGAAGTGGCGAAGCAGGTCGCCTTCGTCCATCGGCGTGACGGGATGCGCGCGCATGATCGGATGACGATCGATGCGATAGACGAGGCCATCGGTGCCGGATCGCGCGAACAGGTTGCCGAACACACAAAAGCGTTTCAGCGCAGGCGTGCCCGCCACGATGGGAATGGTGCGCGGCCCGAATGACGCACGCGCGAGTTCCATCACGCGTCCGATGCTGCCAATGTGCGGCGCGCTGTCGAACGTAGAGCACACCTTGTAATGGATGATCGGCGCGCGCAATGCCGCGAGCGCTTCGAACACGGGCGGCAATGCCGCATCCATTTCGGCGGGCGTCATGGCGCGGCCGTCGCCGGCGACGCCGATCGCATCAAAGCCGCCGAGCGCGGCCAGCATGTCGCGCGTCGGCGGCTTCAGGAAGAGGGCGCAGCGCAGGCCGGCGAACGCCAGCACTTCGAGCGCATCGGTGGAGCCGGTGAAGTCGTCGCCATAGAAAGCGAGCCGCAGTCTGGCATCGGTCATCGTCAGTTCAGACTGCCTTGAAGTGGGAAAGGGCGGCGCGAAGCGCGGGATGCGTTGTCGCGTACGTGTTCAGGTCGACGCCTTCCACCGCGGCTTCCCAGCCTTCACGCATGCTGGCGACGCCCGCCGCGATTCCCTGCGGATGCCCGATGATGCCGCCGCCCGCGAGATGCATCAGGTCCACCGAACGCAACGCACCGAAGAGGTCGGGTGCTTGCGATGCCCATTGGCCGGACGAGAATACCGGCATCAGTGGCGTCACGCCAGCGAAAGGGGCGAGACAGGCGCGCGCCGAATCGATCACGGATGCATCCGGTTCCCAGAACTTGCTGCGCACGCCGTTCACATGCAGATGATCGACGCCCGCGAGCCGCCACAGCTTCTGATACGCGGTGAACGTGAAGCCGAGCTGCGGATGGCGCGTGAAGGCGCCCCAGCCGTTGCGATGGCCGTGTATGGGCAACTGCGCATGACGCCGCACATGTTCGACGCCCGCGAAGCCGACCCAGTTCACGCACACCATCACGCACGTGCCGCCCGCTTCGAGCACCTGGTCGTGCCGGCGCAGCATTTCGTCGATGCTGCCGGAGATGTTGATCGCGTACATCGGCATGCGCCCGAGCCGGTCGGCATGTTTGTGCAGCACCGGCATGACGGCGCCGAGCCGCGCATCGAAGCTCGCGTAGACAGGGTCCGCAAGTAGTTCGTCATCCTTGATGAAGTCGATGTCCGCCGCGCAGAGATCATCGACGATCTTCGCCGTTTCGTCCGGCATGAGTCCGATGCTCGGCTTCACGATGGTGCCGATCATCGGCCGAGCATGCACGCCCGAAAGCCGCCGCGTGCCTTCGATGCCGAACGCAGGCCCTGCGAAACGCTGTGCGTAATCGTCGGGCAGGTCGATATCGAGCAGGCGCAAGCCCGTGATTTCCCCGAGTTCGAAGAGGTTGCCTGCGATGGTGGACAACAGCGCGGGCAGGTTGGCCCCGATGTTATCGACGGGAAACGCAATGTCGATCTCGCCGCGATAGTAGAGGCTCGCCGGTTCCCTGCGTTCGACGAATGCGCTTTTCAGCGAGGGTTCCAGCGCGGGCGGAAGCGAGTCGACGCGCGTGACGCGGGCGCGCGCGCGTTCCTTCAGGGCATCGGTTTCGCCGGGCAGCGCGAGAAAAGTGCCGCTCGACTGTTCGCCCGCTATGACTTCCGCCGCCTTCGCGATAGGCACCGAGCTTTCCACGAAATAACGCGCCGTGAATTCCGCGCGCGAATGGGAGTGTCTGGACATGTTATGGCTCTACGTTGCGGGAGGCGCGATGAGAAGGAGAGCGCCCGGATGTCTCCGTTATAGGCTTTCGCGCACGCACTGCCGTGCGGCTAAGCGCGCTTCTTGACGTTCGGTGGACTATAAGATTGACGCCTGAAAGCATCAAACGATATGATTTCTGAACACGCTGCGAAAAACTCACAATAGCGACGTGCTTCGCTGCATCGCCTCCTGGGTTCGCCTTCCATCACGCCTCGCATTCGCTCGAACACGGTTCGAAGCGCGCGAGCTTCGTTTCGCGAGGTCCATTGCACGTGCCCCGTCCTTCTCTCAACGCGCTGCGCGCCTTCGAAGCCACCGCGCGGTTGCGCAGCTTCGGCGAAGCAGCTACTGAACTTTCCGTCACGCACGGCGCCATCAGCCGGCACATCCGTTCGCTTGAAGACAATCTCGGCGTGCTGCTGTTACTGCGCAATGCACACGGGACGGAGCCGACGCCCGAAGGCGCGCGTCTTGCCGAAGGACTGTCGCGCGCGTTCAATGTGATTCAGTCGAGCGTCGATCAGGTGCGCCCGGGGCCGCTCACGCTGTCGTGTTCGCAATCGATCATGATGTACTGGCTATTGCCGCGGCTCTCGCGGCTGCATCGGAAAGAGCCGCAGATCGAGCTTGGCTTCAGCATGGGATCGGGCGAAGTGGATTTCGCGCGGGACAACATCAGCGTGGCCATTCGGCTGTCGAGCATCAGGCCGCCGAGGGACATCGTGCCGAAGCCGCTCGTCGACGAATGGATCGGTGTCGTGTGTGCGCCGGAGTACATGCGCGAGACGCGCATCACGAGCGTGGACGATCTCGAACGCGCGCGCCTGCTTGCCACCGCGACGCGCCCCGGCGCATGGAGCGACTGGTTCCAGGCGATGCATCATGCGCCCGCGCGTCAACCACGGATTGCGGAGTCGTTCGATCACTTCTATCTTCTGATTCAGGCCGCGAAATGCGGCCTCGGGGTGGCGACCGTGCCGCGCATGCTGGTGCGCGACGAGCTGGATTCCGGCGCGCTCGTCGCACCGTTCGGCTTCGTGCCGGGACCACGCAAGCTCGTGCTGTGGATCGCGCCGCATCTGGAAGCGCGGCCGCAGACGGTCGCGCTCTCGAGCTGGATCAACGACGAATTGCAGCGTGCCGAAGGGCAGCCGGCGTAGCCGTTACATGGCGCTGCCGCCATCGGCGTTATAGACGGCGCCCGTTACGAACGATGCTTCCGGCGACGCGAGGAACGCCACCACGGCCGCGATTTCCTCGGGCTGCGCGCCGCGCGCCATCGGCGTGGCGGCGTAGATGGAGTCGATGAAACCTTCCGGCTTCGTCGCGAGCTGGCGGCGCACGAAATCCGTCAGCGTGAAGGCCGGTGCGACCGCGTTCACGCGTATGCCCGCCTTCGCGAACTCGCGAGCGAGCGATTTGGTCATCGCGAGGATGGCGCCTTTCGACGTCGCATAAGCGGCGGTGCCGAGCATCCCGCCGCCTTTCTGCCCCGCGATGGAACTGAGGTTCACGATCGACCCGCTCTTTTGCGCGACCATCTGGCGGATGACTTCCTGGCAGCAGAGCCACGTACCGGTCGTGTTCACTTCGAGCACTCGGCGGAATTCGTCCGGCGTGATGTCCAGAAACGGCTTCGCGCTTTCCACGCCCGCGCTGTTCACGAGCACGTCAATGCGGCCCCACTCCAAGATCACGGTTTCGACCATTCCTTTCACGCTGGCTTCGTCGGCGACATCGACGGTGACGGGCATCGCCTCGAAGCCGCTCGCGCGAATGGACTGCGCGGAGTCGGCGGCGGCGGGCTCGCGCAAATCGGCGATGGCGACGCGATAGCCGCGGCCTGCCAGCAGGCGGGCCGTCGCCTGGCCGATGCCGCTCGCCGCGCCCGTGATGATCGCAACAGGTGTCTCTTCCGTCATTGTTCCGGTGCTTGCGTGTCGTTAAGGGTGAGCAAGAATATAGGCTTCGTTCCGGCGCGCATCAAACGAAATGATCTCCGCGCACGAGGAGAAAAAATCACATGGGGCGCTGGCAGGTGTGTCAGCTGCACCGCATTCGGAATCTGGATCGTGATGCTCATGGGTTGAGGGCACGCGAATGTCAGCTTACTGTGCAAAGGCGCGCTGCTCCCAACCGGCGGAAGCAGTCATCCATCGGAACGCCATCGCAGTACTGATCGCCCGCGACATCCTCGAACGCGGGCCGATCGTCTCTTTCGCCGCCATCGCTAAGGCATCGATTTGGAACCCGTCGTCCCGGTATCCAGCGGCTTGCTGCACGGTGGATGTAGAGCTTGAACGGCCGGTGCATCGACAAGGACTGCATTGCCCAGACCGGCGAGCTGCCGATAGTGCAGCCGCTGATCGCCATGATCGGGTCGTTCTTTCAAGAACAGGTGTCCTTCGTTCGTCTTTCCAGGTGAGAGGATTCGAGAGAACACGTCCGGTGGAACAACCAGGCGGCGTCAGCGCGAGCGCTTTGTAGGTCGGCGCTACGGTGCGGTGAAGTCATGGCAGTGACCGTTGTGCGTACGATTCTGCGCATCGCTTCCAGCGCCAGCCGCCGACCATTGCTAACGAACTGGTCCGCGCCGTGGGCGCAGATTGTTTGTCTGCGTGCTGAGATCGATAAGTCTCGTCGGTTTACGCCGGTTGAATCCGCGCGTTGCCAGTGTCCAGCGTTCACCGCGGAACTCCGGGAGGTTGGAGATGTGGATGGTCGATAATCGCACGCCCTACGCCGTGGACAAGATTTGGCGTCAGGACAAGGACGGCAACAAGCTGTGGATGGTTGTCGTC
Organism: Caballeronia sp. LZ016; assembly: GCF_031450805.1. Classification (NCBI taxonomy): domain Bacteria; kingdom Pseudomonadati; phylum Pseudomonadota; class Betaproteobacteria; order Burkholderiales; family Burkholderiaceae; genus Caballeronia; species Caballeronia sp. LZ016. The sequence continues at coordinate 263,455 of NZ_JARTVY010000005.1, read as the reverse complement.
AAAGCTACGTTCGACATCTCGCTGAACGGGACGACGTCCCTGGCGAAAGAGCAGATACCCGTCGCGGCGACGTGCGAGTACCGGGGCGCTCGCGGCAAAACGAGCCTGATTCACGAATCGGATCTGTTCGGCGTGAAAGCCGGCACCGATGTCCTCGTCAACGGTTCAGCGTGGGCGCCTTCGGGACGTCGAGTGCGCGCGCTGGATGTGCGCCTCAGGATCGGTGCGGTGAACAAGCGGCTGCGTGTCTTCGGAGATCGTTGCTGGTACCGTCGCCTCGCCGGCGGCCTCGTGCCTACGCAACCCGAGTGGTTCGAATCAATGCCGATCCTCTACGAGCGCGCCTATGGCGGCCAGGATTTTTCAGCCGATGACCCGGCTAAACACCGCATCGAAGACCGCAATCCAGTGGGCGCAGGATTCGCGGTGCGGGCTGAGCATTGCCTCGATCGACGGCTGCCCAACATCGAATATCCCGATCGGCTGATTGCGTCGTGGCGCGACCGTCCTGCGCCCGCTGGCCTGAACGCAGTGGAATGCAGCTGGTCGCCAAGGCGCGAACTTGCCGGCACCTACGACGAGTCGTGGCGGCGCAACCGATTTCCGCTGTGGGCCGAGGACTTCGACGGCCGCTACAACAACTGCGCTCCGCTGGACCAGCAGGTAGGGCCGTTCCTGCGGGGTGGCGAGGAAGTTGCACTCGAGAACTTGTCGCCCAAGGGCACGCTTGCGTTCACATTGCCGAAAATTCATCCGTGTTTTCGCACGCGGTTCGGCCGGAAGGATCAGGAGCACAGAGGTCAACTCTGCACGGTTCTCCTGGAGCCGGATCAGTCGCGCGTCGTGATGTCGTGGCAAACGTCGATCGTCTGCAACGACCGCGTCGATGACCTGGATGTCACCATCGTGACGCAAAAGGCGGCGGGTTCAGGAGCATGACACCCAACGCCCAACTGGCCGTGGCATCGTGGCATGAAGCGCCCCGCCGCGAAGTGTATCTGTGCGCGGTCGGCGCGCGAACGCCTGTCGGTCTGGACAGCGCCTCGTCGTCGGCGGCGGTGCGGGCGGGGATCTCGGCGATCAAGATGCATCCGCTCTTCGTCGACAAGACCGGGTCGTCGATGCGGCTGGCCAACGATTCAGAGCTCAGCCCCCAAGTGGCTTTAGGAGAACGGCTCGGGCACCTGCTCGCTGCGGCCCTCGCGGAGTTGCTCGAACAGGCCGAGTGGTCGCGTTCCGGGCGGCCACTGCCCTGTTGGATCGGCCTGCCCGAGCCGCGCCCCGGCGTGACCGCCGATGTCGTGCAGACCTGCGCGCGTGCCGTAATCGACGCGCTCCGCACGACAAGCGAGTTGGTCCACCGCATCCATCGGGGTCACGCGAGCGGGTTAATGGCCATCCAGGTCGTGGCGCAGCAGATCGCGACCGGGCAGCTCGACCTCGGTATCGCCGCCGGCGTCGACTCTTATTACGACTCCGACACGTTGGATTGGCTCGATCAGGGCGGGCAGCTGATGAGCGGCAGTAACCGCAACGGCTTCCCGCCCGGGGAGGCTGCCGGCGCATGCCTGCTGGCAAGCGGTGAGGCGGTCCGGCATCACCGGCTACCCGTGCTGGCTCGAGTGGCCGCTGCTTGCACCGCCGTCGAGCCGCACCCGCTGCGCAGCTTGCGGCTGTGTGTCGGTGAAGGGCTGACTGCTGCCGTGGCAGGCGCAACCGAAAGTCTGTCCCTGCCTCGGGATGCGATTACCGCAACGTACTGTGACATCAACGGCGAGCGCTATCGCAGCGAAGAACTGGCCTACACGCTCCTGCGTACACAGGCTGTGTTCGTCAACGCCCACGATTACCTGTGTCCGGCCAATTGCTGGGGCGATGTCGGCGCGGCGTCCGGGCCGCTTTTCGCGTCGCTCGCCGTCGCGTCGCGGCTGCGCGGCTACGCCAAGGGCGCGTGGCCGTTGCTCTGGGCCGGCGGCGAAGGCGGCTATCGCAGCGCCGTCGTGCTCTCGTTGGGCGGTGACTAAAGAGCATCGCCATGACGAGTGTAGGCGTCAACCCGCCCAAAACTCCGGTCTCCGAAGACAGTCTCGACACTGCCGCCGCCACCCTGCCCAACGTCTGCAAGATGCCAGGGCCGCCTGCGCCTTTCGTCCCGACGCCGCTGCCTAACGTGGGTCGCTCAGCGGACCGGCTCGACGACGCGACGACGACGGTGAAGATCGAAGGCAAGAAAATCGCGATCAAGGGCAGTTCTTACAAGAGCCAGCCTTCGCCGGACGTAGCTAGCCAGGGCACCGGCGGCGGCGTGGTCTCGTCGACGACAGAGGGCAAGACGAAGTTCGTCGCGCCCGGTTCCATGAACGTGCAAGCCGAAGGGCAGAACATACAGTTGCTCGGCGATGCGATGACCAATAACGGTGGCGGTTCCGACAACTCGGGGACGTTGCCGGGCAATAACCAGCCGCCCAGTACGCCCGCGCAGATGGAACTCAACGTCGACTGCGACAAGAAGCAAAAGCAGACGAAGCATCGCTGGGGACCGTGCGAGGTCGAGCAGTTGTGCGCCATGCTCAAGGCCTATAACGAGTCGCCTCATCCGAAGGTCAAACCGGAACGCACTCCTTCCAAGCCGGCAAGCAAATTCTCTGGCTTGTCCAAAGCCGAGCAAGCCGCGCAAAACCGGGCGTTCGGCGCGTACACGGACAGCCTCGGCGACTTCAGCGACAATTTCGATGCACTGGTGGAAGAGAAGGGCAAGGATCACGAGGACGTAGCGAAACAGTTCCATAGCAAGTGTTTGCACGACAAATGGGCGGGCGATCCGCCGGAAGGCATGGGCGCGCCCACGCCGATGCCGCGCAGCAAAGCCAATGCAATGAGTCCCGATCACATGCACCCCGTCGGCCTCGGCGGACCGCTGCCGGGCAGCCTCAAGTGGGCCGATTCGAACGTGAACTCGACAGTCGGCAAGGCGATGGACAAACATAGCCCCGAGACGCACCCGGGCGGAGTCAAGGCCCATAGTTCCTGCAATTGCACAGCTTAAGGAGCAAGTCATGAACGATGACGAAATGAGGGCGATGCTCGAAGAAACACTGCGCGCCCAACGTGCAAACGCTGCCTATCGCAAGAAGCGCGCACCGACGCCAACGCCGACGCTGCGAGCGCCGGTGTCGGCCGACGATCTCGCCGCGCTCGAAAAACATTGCGCGCATATCGGGATCCCCTTGCCGCCATCGTTCCGCCAGTTTCTGCGCATCAGCGACGGCGTGCCCGGCTATATGCAGTACGTTCGCATGTCGCTTCGTTCGGCGCGGGACATAGTCGAATCGGCGGATTCGGACGAAGAGGAGTGGGATGACTACGATCCCCTGCATAAGTTCGTGATCGTGTCGGGCGATACCACTGAGTTCATCGCCTTCGACGAGCGGTCGATCGACAGCGCTGGTGAGCCTGCGGTCGTGTGGGTCGGCCTGAGCGGGGATGAGACTGCCTATGCAAATTTTGAGGACTTGCTATGGTCGCAACGAGAGTTTCAGAAGGATGTGCTCGAAGGCCACATCGCGGACCGTGGCAGCCTCCCCGACAATTGACATCACGCCTATGCCGCCGAACCCATTGATCAGCCCGAGCCCCGACCCGGCGGTTGCCATTCCGCTGGCGGAGCTGAAGCAGCATCTCGTGCTGTTCGTCGACACTCCGCCCGGGCCCAAAACGGCACGCGCGGTCTACGACTTGTATTTGAGCACCTGGGGTAACCCGTTTTGCAGCTATTGCTCGACTGCCCTCGGCAATCTGATGCAAGACTGGACGCCGGCGGCACGCTTGCGATTCGAGCAGGTCGAGTTGCCCGAGTTGCGCCGATCTCGGACATGGGGTTACGGCTTCTTTGACAACCGCGCAACCGATGCATGGCTGATGATGTTTCATGGCTACCAGCCCGCGTCCGAGCCCGGGCGGGCCAGTTTCTATCGATTCGAGTTCGACTGGGCGCTGCCTGCGGAACGGCTGCTGAAATTCACGCAGGACCTTCTCGGGATTGTTGGCTGCGTCTCCGGATATGCCGGCTACTTCTTCCAGGCGCAGGCCAACGGAGCTCTCGGAAAGTCGTCCTTCAATCAGGTGTACGCATGGGCGCGACGCTACTGGGGCGTCGAGGCCGAGGATCTCGACGTCACCGTGATGCACATGAGGGATGCCTACAAGTGCCCGAGCTGGCTGACCGTCATCGGGCAGCGGCTGGAATCGAAAGCCCCGAACGCCGTTGCGGCCGCGCAGTCTGTGGCTTACCGTTCGTCGCGCCTTCCCGGTGGCGTCATCCTGCAGGCCGGCGAGGCGCCGGAACTGGGCGATCGTCATCGGCACGAACGGCTTGCGAACTACGAAGCAATTGCTCAGGCACTTCTTCCATTGCAGGTGCGCAATCATGCCTCTTTCGGCGGTACGCGCTGGACAACGGAGACCACCAATGGCTGGCTGCACCGCTTCACTGCATCTGACGCATTCGCTGCCATGCCATGATCGTGCAGGCGCGCGTGTCAGGGCGGATGAGCTTGTGCCTGAGCGCGGCCCATCCAGCGGATGGAATTTCGAAGCCCCGTCGCTTCTGCGGTGAGAACTGCTAACGCCATCGACCTTTGCCTTCGAAGCACGCCTCGCGGCAAGTGCGAACTGCGAGTCCCGACCGCAACGGCCGGCCCACCTCATAACGACGACCGTCCGCGCGCTCGTAGTCGCGCACCTATCCCTCACCCACACCCTACCGAATCGTCTCCAGCGCTTTCGCAAACCTCCCCACCGTCCCCTCGACATCGTGGAGCTTGTCGAGACCGAACAGACCGATGCGAAACGTCTTGAAGTCTTGCGGCTCGTCGCATTGAAGCGGGACGCCAGCGGCGATCTGCACGCCGGCATCGGCGAATCTCTTGCCGGATCGGATTGCATCATCGACCGTGTAGCAGACCACGACGCCCGGCGCTTCGAAACCTTCCGCCGCCACGCTCCTGAACCCGTGATCGGCCAGCAGCGAGCGAATGCGATTGCCGAGTTCGAATTGCTCCGCTTTAACCTTGTCGAAACCGTATGCTTCGGTCTCCTTCATGACGTCGCGAAGGGTCGCAAGACTGTCCGTGGGCATGGTCGCATGATAGGCAAACCCGTTGTTCTCATAGGCCTCCATGATTTGCAGCCACTTTCGAAGGTCGCAGGCGAAGCTCGTACTCGTCGTTGCGTCGATTCTTTCGCGGGCGAGGGGACTCAGCATGACGAGGCCGCAACACGGCGATGCGCTCCATCCCTTTTGCGGCGCGCTCAGCAGCACATCGATGCCGCTCGCTTCCATGTCGACCCAGATCGCGCCCGAGGCGATGCAATCCAGCACGAACATTCCGCCGACAGCATGGACCGCATCCGATACCGCGCGCAGATACGAATCAGGCAACAGAATGCCGGACGCGGTCTCGACGTGCGGCGCGAAGACGAGATCCGGCTTTTTTTCCCTGATGGCTGCGACGACTTCCTCGAGCGGCGGCGGTGCATAAGCGGCCTGCGTGCCTTCTTCGACCGGACGCGCCTTCAGCACCGTCGATTCGGACGGAATGCCGCCCATGTCGAAAATCTGCGACCAGCGGAAACTGAACCAGCCATTGCGAATGACAAGGCACTTCTTATTCGTCGCGAATTGACGGGCAACCGCCTCCATGCCGAACGTTCCGCTACCGGGGACGATCACCGCAGACCTCGCGCGATAGACCTTCTTCAGCGAAGCGGATATGTCGCGCATGACGCCCTGAAAAAGCTGCGACATGTGATTGATCGATCGGTCGGTGAAAACGACCGAGTATTCGAGAAGTCCATCTCGGTCGACATCGGGGAGTAACGCTGGCACGGTCGCCTCCTGTAACAGATGAATAGCGGGTTCGAAAACAGATTCTAACGATAGCCAGGCGCGATCGTGGTCGAGGAGCGTCGCGTCGAAGCGAGGCATTACGTTGGCGCTTTCGCGCGGCGACTTCTTCGATGCAAGAGAATTCGTCCACGTCAGCGACCGGCGTCTCATTGACTCACTGCAATAATAAGGCCCACAACATGACGCCTGGGCGGGTTTTCCCGGGGCGTTAATCAGTTGACGCGGCTGCGGCGCTACTCTAACTTCGCATGTGATCACACATCAAACATCACGCGGTTGCGTGACCGTCCGTAGACTGCGGATGGCGCACTGCGCACTATCAGAGAGGCATATCTGTGACCGATATTGAAGCTCGCACGATCAAGAAGGTGATGACGCGGCTAGTGCCGTTTCTCATGCTTTGCTATTTCGTCGCATATCTGGACCGCGTCAATGTCGGTTTTGCGAAACTCCAGATGAATGCGGCGCTGGGTCTGAGCGATACGGTCTACGCGTTCGGCGCCGGGCTGTTCTTCATCGCCTATTTCTTTCTGGAAGTGCCGTCGAACCTCGCTCTCCATAAGTTCGGCGCGCGGCTGTGGATCGCCCGGATCATGCTGTCGTGGGGCGTCATATCGTTGCTGTTCGCGTTCATTCAGCCTATCTCGAACGCAATCGGCGTTTCGCATGAAACGACCTTCTACACGCTTCGCTTCCTGCTCGGGGTCTGCGAGGCAGGCTTTTACCCGGGCGTCATTTTCTATCTGACGCTCTGGTTTCCTGCTGTCTATCGAGCGCGAGTGGTGGCGCTCTTCATGTTGGCGATTCCGTTCTCGTCGGTGGTCGGAGCGCCCATCTCCGGCGCCTTGCTGAACATTACCGCCGCAGGCCTGCATGGCTGGCAGTGGCTGTTCATCCTGGAGGCGTTGCCCTCGATCCTGCTTGCGCTCGTTGTCGTGTTCTATCTGACGGACCGCCCGGCGCAAGCAACGTGGCTCAAGAAGGACGAGATCAGCTGGCTCGAGAACTGCATCGAGCAAGAGAAACAAAGCAAGCTCTCGGCAGGGCGTGGACATATGGGAATCAAACAGTTTCTCAGCGATCCCCGGATGCTGATCTGTTCGTTCGTCTACTTTTGCCTGAACGCTGCGAATTACGGTGTGGCGTTCTTTCTGCCGACCATCGTCAAGGGCTTCGGCGCCACTAACTTCCAGACCGGTGTGCTGGCCGCCGTGCCGTTCGTGTTCGGCGCAATCGGCATGGTGCTTCTCTGCCGCAACTCCGACCGTACACTCAAGCGCCGGGAGCACGTTGCATTCGCGCTGTTGCTGGCCGGAATAGGCGTCGGCGGGGCCGGTCTGGTCAGTGCGCCGGTTCTGGTGCTCGCGTTGCTGTGCGTCGGTCAGATCGGCTGCTCGGCCATGCCGCCTCTCCTGTGGCCCATTCCCACGGCGTTTCTTACCGGAGCGTCAGCGGCCGGTGGCATCGCCGCCATCAACTCGGTCGGGAATCTCTCGGGCTTCGTCGGCCCCTACGTAATGGGCTATTTGAAGGACATGACGGGTAACTTCACCACCGGACTGCTGGTGCTCGGCGGCTGTGCATTGGTCGGGGCGGTCGTTACGCTGTCGATCAAGCAAGCCCCCGCCGTTGAGGGGAGAGGCCTCGCGCAGCCTGAATCCACTCATTGACGGACTGTGCATCGTAATCTTTGACGATGTTCGACATGGTGCGGCAACACGGTCGCGACGAACACGCGACCGTGTTGAGAAGAGAAGGGCGGGTGCAACGCTTGGTATCCCCGAATCGACTATGGTATTGGCCACGCTGGAGGCCGCCCTATGCCGTTGGCCGATTGCGGCGAGGCGGACAGTCGGTAAGAGGGCGTTGCGTTCGTTGCTTCACGTCGATTGTGAGGCGAGCCAACGGGGATGCGATAGATGCGGCAGCGCACGCACGATCGTGCGCCCATCGCGCCGCGCAGTAGGGGCGTCACACGCTTGCCAGCATTGCGGTCGCGTCGAGGCGCTCGGCTGCGCGTGCCGGCACGGCTGTCGGTGCGGTCGGGGGCGCTGCAACGGCATAGGCTAGACCGTCGCGCGTTGCTTGTGAAGGACATACTCTGTGTTGCCAAGATGATGCCGCCGCCAAATCCATTACTGCCGGCAGGGCGCATCGAACAGGGGGCGGCGAGCTCCGTGTTTCCGGATACAACTTCGATCGGCCCCACAACGGAACGAAGCCTGCAGCACGATCGATAGATTCCCTCTCGATTTCAAGTGTCCGCACGATAAGTGCCCAACTCATAGCTTGCGAGTCGCGCGAAGCCTATCGTTCGGTGGCGTGACTTGCTGTATCTCCCCGCATCGATGCCGCAGTGCGTCTCCCGAGCCGACGCCTCCGTCGGAAGTGGACGACAACCTGAAGTTCACAACGAGCGCCGCTTAGCGCCCCATAACACTTCCAAACGTCGCTTCCCGCAATGACCAGTCTCAGTGTCTAAGCTCGAAGGGTGGCTTCGGTCTTGCTCTCAGGAACTTGGAGACTGATAGACAAGCACGACGATTCCCGAGGCGCTGGCAACGATGTAGCATGCCAGGGCGGAAGCTGACATGGGACATCGAAGCTGCAGGTCGCAAGACAACAACCGCATTCACTATTTCTTCTTTCAGTGTGGCATCCACTTCCGACTATCGAGCAATCATTGGCGAGTTTGAAGCGGCGCTGCTCAAGAAGTGCTTGATCGGGAAGCGACCGGCTGCTTGACCGTCGGGAGTAAACGGAGGGCATATGGACCTGGAATTCGAAGAGGCGCAACTACGCAAGGCTGACAAGGATGTTGCGCAAGCCGAGCAGCGAATACGCCACCAGGAAAAGATCGTCCTCGAACTTCGAACCGACGGCCACGATACCTCGCTGTCCCTCGAACTGCTGGAAACGATGCGCACGACGCTTCGAGCGATGTGCGAGCATCGCAGGCAGATCGTCGAGCACATCGACCTTATCAAGAGGGGCATTCTTTGATGCAGCAGCATGCTGCCACGTCACGCAACGAAGGGACACCGCACGGGTCGACTTTTCCGCTCACGACTGAACGTCGAGCGATAACTCGTGCGTCGGTGCCAGCAGCGCCACCGCTATTACATGTACTGTTGCTGTCGGCGGTATGGGTAAGAACTGTCACTGCTACCGAATAGCTCCACAGCCCGCCGGGCGATGACCGGGCGCACGCGCGTTCGCGTCCTGAGCGCTTCAATGGCTTTTTCGAATCGCTCGGCTGCGTCGGGAAGCTTCCGCACGGTAGCCAGGCGCTTGACGACGGAAAGATCGCGGCCGAACTGGTCATCAGCCGCGAGGTTGCAAGCCACATGGTTGGCTATCACCGAGACAGCGTTGACTACCTGATGTTGCGTCAGTAGCGACTTGCGATGTTTCTCGCAAATGGCGCGCATGGCGGCCACGGCATGGCTCGCAATTGACGCTGACTTCCCCCATTGCCCGTCGCTACGATCTTGTGCGGCCGGAATACAAGGCGGACTACTCCGCATCTTTAATCTCCGTTTCAGTTCCTGCTGCCCGTGTACATGGGCCGACGCCGGCTTGGATAGCGATTCGTGTGCCACGTCTGACGAATGGATGACCAGGCCATTGCTACGACTACGGCAGCGCGAATTGTGCTACGCGTCGCCGTCATTAGCGACAAAGAAATTGCTGGCGCGACCCACGGCATGAGCAATGCTGAACTTCTCACGCGCCAACCAACTGGGACGGTCCTTCATGAAGTGCATCGAAGCTCAACGAGCGCGGCGGGCGGCTTCAGGCCTGTTCACTGTTTTAGCCTGCGCCGGCGCGCTCGCCATGTCCGGCTGCCGCCTCATGCAGTCGGGCGCGCAAGTGTCGTCGTCGGATCAGCAGTTCATGCTCACTGCGGCGAGCGTCGGCAAGGCCGAGATCGAACTCGGTAAGCTGGCGATGGAGCGCGGTTCGTCGGCCAATGTCCGCGCGTTCGGCAGCAAGATGGTGGCCGAGCATACGCGTGTGAACGGCGAACTTTCGCAGATTGCAGACGCCAAGCATGTCCGGCTGCTTCAGGCGACGGATCCGGCCAACCACACGCTCTATTCGGAGCTATCGAATATGTCCGGTGCGGAGTTCGATCGCGAGTATGCGATCTCACAGCTCCACATTCACCGGATGGGTAACGCGCTTTATGCGAGCGAGGCGAGCGATGGCGAAGATGCCGATCTGAAAGCGTTCGCCTCGCGTGGCGTGCCGATCGGTACTGATCATCTTCAGCATGCACTGCATCTCATGCAATCCCTGTCGTCGGGCGCATCCAGGTAGTAATCAGCCGCCGCCAGCAGGCGATCGGTTTGGCTTCACGGCTGCGTGACAGAGGTCGATGGCCCATACAAACGCCATGCACGTACACGGATCGACGCGGTGCATTCGGTTATTCACAGGATGGCTAAGTATCAGTGATCCGCGCCGCGCTCTCGCGGTCGACGCGAGTGCCGATCGCCTAATTTAATAACCGACAGTTCCGGCTGCGCAGCGCCTGCACCCCCGTCCGCGATTCAATCGCCGCGCGCGCGCGTGCGCTTGCGAATCTCCGAGTCGAGAATGAGCCGACCGCGCAATTTGCCCTTCATTCGTTTTACGTAGCGCGGGGCCTCGGTCATATGAATCACCATTAATTCGCGCACCTTATCGGCATCACGAGCGCGCGCCGCTTCGGTGATCGCTTTATGGATCTTCACGTTCGCACGACCGAAGCGTTCGTGCTCGCTCTGCGGCGTATCGTTCCTGAACTCGATCAACTGCCGGATCATCTCGTTGATGAGCTCGCAGGTGAAACGCAGAAACGGATTGGGATTCGCGGCGGCCAGAATATCGTGGAAGTTCACGTCTTCCTGGCGTTGCCGCACGATGTCGCGATTGGCATGCGCCGCTGCCGGCTCGTCGCAACACGCGATATTCGCTTCGAGCGCCACAAAGTCCTCGTCGGTGAGATGCGGCACCGCGCCCGCCGCGAGTTCCGGCTCCAGCAACTGACGCACCGTATAAATGTCGTCGATGCTCACGTCCTTGAAGAACAGATAGTTCTGCAAGAGCTGCAAGGTGCGAGCGAGCGGCACCTCCACGATCGTGCCGCCGCCCGAAGGTCCGGTCGTCACCTTGATGAGCCCTTGCACTTCCAGCGACTTGAGCGCCTCGCGCGTCGTGCTCTTGCTGACTGAGAAGAGCTGCTGCAACTCGACCTCGCGGGGCAGCTTGTCGCCCGGCTTGAGATTCTTTTCCGTGATGAGCCGCTTGATCTCTTCGGCTACCAGGTCGGCGCGCTTCGGCTGCCTGATCGGCTGCTGCGCGATCTGGATTGCCGCGCCGGCGCGTTTTGCACGCTCCATCACCATGTCGATGCTCCCTCTCGCTGTCTGTTTTTCCTTGCGGGCACAGGCCGCTCCGCACACTGGAATATTGCCTTATTGACACCGGAATTTATTGTTCCTAGCATCAGGTTCATTCTATTTATCATCATAAACCCGGCGAAGCAGCCGAGGCTCGAACTTACCATGAAACATCACGCCGGGCGGCTGGCGGATCATCTTCACGAGGAGCGTCAATTTTGAATCGCCGAAACATGTTGAAGCTGGCCGCCTTGTCGGCCATTCCCGGATCGTTCGAGGCGCTTCTCGCAAAAAGCGCCTTTGCACAGGGCTCGCCGATCCAGTTCGCCTGCCCGGTCCCGATGTCCGGTCCGTTTGCGGCCAACGGCAAGTATGCCGACCTCGGCATGAAGCTCGTCATCGAGCAATACGGCAAGGTGCTCGGGCAACCGCTCGCTTATACGACGCTCGATACCGAGGGAAAACCCGCAACCGCTGTGCGGCGCGTGCAGGAGATCGCGCAGCAGAAGAACGCGCGCTATTTCGCGGGCGGAATTCTCTCATCGGAAGCGCTCGCAATGGGCAAGGAAGCGGAGAAGGCCGACGGCATCTTCATCACGACGGCAGGCGCGGACGAGCTCACCGGCAAGGACTGCAACAGCGCGACCTTCCGCTGGTCGGTGCCGACTTTCGGCGCGATCGAGCAGACGGTGCGGCCGCTGATCGAATCGATGCCCAAGGCGAAGCGCTGGTACACGATCACGCCGCAATACGTGTTCGGCGACGGCCTCCTGTCCGCCGCGAAGAATATCTTCAAGGAAAAGGGCATCGAGCATGTAGGCAACAGCTATCACTCGCTCAATGAGAAAGAGTTCAGCGGTTATCTGACCAATGCGGTCGCCGCGAAGCCGGATGTCCTTCTCATTCTCAACTTCGGCTCGCAGTCGTCGGACACGTTGCGGCAGGCCGTGAGCTTCGGCATGAAGAACAATTGCACGATCCTGATGGCATGGGCGTCGGGTCTCGAGCAGTTCGAGGCGCTCGGTCCGGATATCTGCGAAGGCGTGTACTTCGGCGCGCAGTACTGGCATGCAATCGATACACCGCTCAACCACGATCTCGTGCAGCGCGTGAAGGCCGCTTACAAGTCGAACCCGAACTACAGTCTCGCGGGATCGTACATCTGCACCAAGATTCTTCTCGATGGCATCGTGAAGGCCGGCACCGCCGAGCCGAAGAAAGTCATCGCTGCGCTGCAGGGCATGAAGTACGCGGGCCTGACCGGTCCCGAAGAGATTCGCGCGGGCGATCATCAGGTGCTGAAGAATTACTACCTGTTGAAGGGCAAGCCGAAGAGCAAGATGAAAGACAAGGACGATTACGCCGACATCGTGAGTTCGGGCCAGTCGTTCCTGCCGCTCGACAAGACGCAGTGCAAGCTGGCCTGATGCCGGCGCGCTGACGCTTCGTACTCTTGCGAATGCAGGCAAGCCCCGCATTCGCGCCGCCACTCTTCTGATGCAAGGCCATGAACGTTTATCTGTTGCAGGTCGTGAACGGCATCGGCGTGGGCATGCTGTATTTTCTGCTCGCGGTCGGTTTGTCGATCGTGTTCGGGCTGCTGCGCTTCGTGAACTTCGCGCACGGCGCGTTCTATCTGTTGGGCGCGTATTTCTGCTATCAGGCGATGCAGTGGTCGATGAGTTTCTGGACCGCGCTCGTCATCGTGCCCATCGTCGTCGGCGCGTGCGCGTGGATCGTCGAAAAGGCCGTGCTGCGGCATGTGTATGCGCAACAGCACGAGTTCCATATTCTCGCGACGGTCGGTCTCGCGCTCGTGATACAGGAGTGCGCGATCATCGCGTGGGGACCTATCGGCGATAACGTAGCCGTGCCCGGCATCCTGAACGGCGTGGTGATGTGGGGCAGCTTCATCTACCCGAAATACCGCCTCTTCGTGATCGCGTTCACGGCGGTGCTGGCCGGCATTCTATGGTGGGTGCTCGAAGGCACGCGCCTCGGCAGCGCGGTGCGCGCGGGCAGTGAATCGAGCGAGATGGTGTCCCTGCTCGGCATCAACGTGACGCGCATCTTCAGTCTCGTGTTCGCGCTCGGCGCAGGGACGGCGGCGCTCGCGGGCGTGCTCGCCGCGCCGATACGCGGCGTCGATCCGTTCATGGGCATCGAGGCGCTCGGCGTCGCATTCGTGGTCGTCGTGGTGGGCGGCATGGGCAACTTTCTCGGCGCGCTCGTCGGCGGATTGCTGGTCGGCATCGTGCAAAGCGTGATGAGCACGCTATGGCCCGAAGGCGCCCGTCTCATGATCTATGTCGCGATGGCCGCAGTGCTGCTGCTGCGCCCGAACGGATTGCTCGGGAGGACCGCGTGAATTCCAAGCTCGATTCAAAGACATTGGACGTGGGCATGCCCCAGCGATCCCTCAGGCATTCGCTGCATCGATACCGCTTTCTGTTGCTCGCCGCGATCGCCGTCTGCATCCTGCCGACGACGATGCGTTCAGGATCGCTCGCAACGGAAGTGCTCGTCTATGCGCTCGCCGCGCTCGGCTGCAATCTGCTGCTCGGGCATACCGGCCTGCTGTCATTCGGGCAGGGCATTTTCTTCGGACTCGGCAGCTACAGCGCCGGCCTGATCTTGACGAAGTCAGGGCTGCAAGTGCCGGTTGCGCTGCTCGGGGCGGTCGTGGCGGGCGCGGTCGCGGCGGCGATCGTCGGATGGTTCTCGATTCGTCAGCGCGGCGCGTACTTCGTGATGCTCACGCTGGCGTTCGGGCAGATGTTCTACTTTCTCGCCTACACGACACCCGATCTCACCGGCGGCGACAACGGCCTGCTGGATATTCCGCGTCCGGCGCTGTCGATCCTGGGGCAGCCGCTCGTATCGATCGCATCGCCGTGGCAATACTATGCGTTCGTCGCGGTGCTATTCCTGATCGCGTTCTGGCTGATGCTGCGCGTGTCGCATTCGGTCTTCGGCCGCACCTTGCTCGCGATCCGCGACAACGAAGCGCGCGCCGCGGCCGTGGGCTACGATGTCCGGCGCTTCAAGCTCGCTGCGTTCGTGGTGTCGGGCGCGGTCACGGGACTGGCCGGCGCGCTTCACGCGATGATGACCGGCATCGCGCCGCTATCGAACATCGACTATCACACGAGCGAGATGATCCTCGTGATGACGGTGATCGGCGGCACGGGCAACCTCTTTTCCTCCGTGCTCGGCGCAGCGTTTTACGTGTTGTTCGCCGACTGGCTCTCGACGCTCTGGCCGCGCTGGCTGCTGCTGCTCGGGCTCGTGCTGATTGCCGTGAGCCTCTTCATGCAGCGCGGGCTGTGGGGGCTGGGTGAACGCATCTGGCGCGCGGTGAGACGCAATGAAGGAGAGCCGGCATGAGCGCCTCGATACTGGAAGCGAAGGGTGTGGCGAAACGCTACGGCAAGTTCTCGGCGCTGACCGACGTGAACCTGCGCATCGCGAAGAATACGGTGCATTCGGTGATCGGCCCGAACGGCGCGGGCAAGACCACGCTCTTTCACGTGCTGACGGGCACCGTGCCCATCACGGCGGGCAACATCGTGTTCGATGGTCACGATGTGACGCATGAGCCGGATCATCGTCGTGTGAAGCGGGGCATCGCGCGATCGTTTCAGGTCACGAGCCTCTTCACGAATCTCTCCGTGCGCGAAAACCTGCGCCTCGCCGCGCAAGGCGTCGACTCGAAGCGCGCGCTCAATGCATGGACGCCGCCGCGCGGCGCGCTGGAACATCGCGATACGGTCGATGGCATTCTCGAGCGGCTTGCGCTGCAACGCTTTGCATCGACGCAGGCGAGCGGGCTGTCGCACGGTCAGCAGCGGCGTCTCGAAGTAGGCATGGCGCTCGCCGCACGGCCCAAGGCGATTTTTCTCGACGAGCCGACCTCGGGCATGGGCATCGACGACCTCGACGACATGAAGCATCTGATCCGCAGCCTGCGCGACGACTATACGGTCGTGCTGATCGAGCACAACATGGATATCGTGATGGACATCTCCGACACGATCACCGTCATGCAGCAAGGGCGGGTGCTGGTGGAAGGCGAGCCGGCTTGCATTCGCGGCGACGAACGCGTACGCAGCGCGTATCTCGGCAACATGATCACCGGAGGCCGCGTATGACGCTTGTTGTCGATAACATCCACGGCTATTACGGCAAGAGCCATATTCTTCAGGGCGTATCGCTCAAGATCGGCGAGGGTGAGACGGTCACGCTGCTCGGGCGCAATGGCGCCGGCAAGTCCACGACGCTCAAGAGTATCGCGGGCATCGTGACACCGCAGCGAGGCAGCGTGACATTCGCGGGCGCGGCCCTCGCGAAGCTCCCGCCTCACAGAATCGCTGCGCGCGGCGTCTGCTTCGTGCCGGAGCATCGCGGCATCTTCAGGTTGCTCTCGGTCGAAGAGAATCTTCGGCTCGGCGCGCGCAAGGGCTCGCCCTGGCAACTGTCCGATATCTATCGCATCTTCCCGCGTTTGAAAGAGCGGCGCACGAACGGCGGCGGTCAGCTCTCCGGCGGCGAGCAACAGATGCTCGCAATCGGCCGCGCGCTGATGAATCATCCGCGCCTGCTCATGCTCGACGAACCGGTGGAAGGGCTCGCGCCTGTGATCGTCGAAGAGATCGTCGCGCAACTGAAGCTGATTCGCGAGGCAGGCGTGGCGATCCTGCTCGTCGAACAGAACCTCGAAGTATGCACGCAGCTCGCGGATCGTCATTACATCATCGAGCAAGGGCGCATCGTGTACGAAGGGGCGAACGATGCCTTCATCGCCGATGAATCCATCAAGGACAGATATCTCGGTGTGGGCGTCGTCTGACGCCATGCCCGCCATCACCTAGCGAAGGAATCTCGAATGCAAGCTCACGATATGCCGGCCCATGCCGGCTTGCGCATCGACGGTGCGCGTCTCTGGAACAGCCTGATGGAGCTGGCGAGAATCGGTGCGACGGAGAAAGGCGGCGTGTGCCGCCTCGCGCTCACCGAGCTCGACAAGCAAGGCCGCGATCTCTTCGTCGCGTGGGCGAAGGAAACCGGCTGCACGGTGCGCGTCGATGCGATCGGCAATATCTTCGCGCGACGTGCAGGCACGCGCGACGATCTGCCGCCTGTCGTGACGGGCAGCCATATCGACACGCAGCCGACCGGCGGCAAGTTCGACGGCAACTACGGCGTACTGGCCGGCCTCGAAGTATTGCGCACGTTAAACGACAACGACGTGCGCACGGCCGCGCCGCTCGAAGTCGCCGTATGGACGAACGAGGAAGGCTCGCGTTTCGTACCGGTGATGATGGGCTCGGGCGTGTTCGCGGGCGCGTTCACGCTTGAACATGCGCTCGCGCAGATGGATCGCGAAGGCGTGTCGGTGCGCGATGCGCTCGCGTCGATCGGCTATGCGGGCGAGCGCGTCGCGGCGCATCCTGTGGGCGCGTATTTCGAGGCGCATATCGAGCAGGGACCGGTGCTCGACGCGCACGATAAGGTGATCGGTGTCGTTCAGGCCGCGCTTGGCCAGCGCTGGTACGACGTCACCATCGACGGCATGGAAGCGCATGCGGGTCCGACGCCGATGGAACTGCGCCGCGATGCGTTGCTGGTCGCCGCCGATCTGATCCGCGTGGTCAACCGCATCGCGCTCGATCATGCCCCGCATGGGCGGGGCACGGTCGGCTGGGTGGACGTGCATCCCAACTCGCGCAACGTCATTCCCGGGCGCGTGAAGCTGACCGTCGACCTGCGCGCCGCCGACGACGCCACATTGCTCGCGATGGACCGCGCCTTGCGCGACGCGTGCGCGCAAGCGAGCCTGCCTGTGACGGTAGACGAGGTTGTCTACTTCGCGCCGCAACCGTTCGCTGACACGCTGGTGGCTTCGGTGCGCGAAAGCGCGGACGCGCTCGGCTTCACGTCGATGAACGTGGTGAGCGGCGCGGGACATGACGCCGTGTATCTCGCACGCGTGGCGCCGGCCGCGATGATCTTCGTCCCGTGCAAGGACGGCATCAGTCACAACGAGATCGAGGATGCACGCGCCGATCATCTCGAGGCCGGCTGCAACGTGCTTCTGCGCGCGATGCTGCGCGCGGCCAATGCAGTGGAAGGAGACGCCGCATGAAGATTCTCATCGCGCGGATGAATCACGAGACCAACACGTTCTCGCCGGTCGCGACGCCGCTCGAAGCGTTCGGGCGCGACGGTCCCTGTTATGGCGACGACGCGTATCGCGAGAATGCGGGCATGCGGACCGCGATGTCCGCGTTCATCGATGCCGCGACGCGCGAAGGGGCCGAGATCGTCACGCCGATATCGGCATCGGCGAATCCGAGCGGGCGTGTTGCCGCTGCCGCTTATGACGCGATCTGCCAGGCGATCGTCGATGCAGCCGAAGGGTGCGACGCGGTGATGCTCGACCTGCATGGCGCGATGGTCGCGGAGAACTCTCCCGATGGCGAAGGCGATTTGCTGGAACGCGTACGCGCTGTGCTGCCGCATGCGCCGATCGCGGTATCGCTCGATCTGCACGCGAACGTGACGCAGAAAATGATCGACAACGCGAATGTGATCACGAGCTTCAAGACGTATCCGCACGTCGATATGTATGAAAGCGGCGAGCATGCGGCGCGGCTCCTGCTCGATCTCGTTCATGGAAGAAGCAACCCCGTGATCGCATGGGCGCAACCGCCGCTGCTCACGCACACGCTCAGAAGCTCGACGGCCGATGGCGCGATGAAGCGCGCCGTCGATGCCGCGCGGGCAGCCGAGCGCGAGGACGGCGTGCTGGCCGTGTCGGTACTGTCGGGCTTCTCGCTTGCCGATATCGCCGCGCCTTGCATCAGCGTCGTCGTCGTGGCGGATGGCGCGCGCGCGAAGGCGCAGGAGGTCGCCGACCGTATCGCGCGGCAGATTTGGAACGAGCGCGACGCATTCGTGTATCACAGTGCGCCGCTTGCGCAGTCGATCGGCGAAGGCGCCGCGCTCGCGCGTGAAACCGACAAGCCTGTGCTGTTGCTCGATCACGGTGACAACTGCATGTCGGGCGGAACCTGCGACACGACCGATGCATTCGAAGAAGCGCTAAGGCAAGGTCTCGATCGCATCGTCGTCGGGCCGTTGTGCGATCCCGAAGCGGTGGAGAAGCTCTTCGAAGCGGGCGAGGGCGCGACGATCACGCTCGGCATCGGCAACAAGCTCGCAAGCGTCGCATCGCTCGGCAAGCCGCCGTTCGAAGTGACCGGCATCGTGCGCGCGCTGACCAATGGCGAGTACATCATCAGCGGCCCGACCTACACCGGACAACGCGCCTACATGGGCCGCGCCGCCGTGCTGGAAACGCCGGTGGCGCGCATCCTACTGACCGAGCGGACACACGAACCGTGGGACCTGGGCGTGTTCGAGAGCGTCGGCATCGATCCGCGTGGCGCGAAGTTTCTGATACTCAAGTCGCGCATGTACTGCCGCCCGGTTTTCGTGCCGATTTCGGGTGGTCTCGTCGAATGCGATAGCCGTGGGGTCACGAGCTCCGACTATGGCCTTTTCCCGTTCGAAAACCTGAAGCGGCCCGTCTATCCGCTGGATTCGGGCATCGAGTATTGAGCGAACTCGGGACGGACGCGAACGATCAGGCATCGGCACTCAGTCCCGAACCTGCCATTGCAGAACCGGATGCGAGACTCCGGGCACGAACGTCCATGTTCCGCCCGGTGCGAAGTCCCACGTTGGCGCGAAGCTCGACGCGCGGCTCATCTGCGCGGTCGTCAGGCCGTTCGCCCTGGGCATCATCGTGCCGGACGCCACGCCGTTGTCGAGTGTCGACACTTCCTTGTCCCAGTAGACGTCACTCGCGATGTTCCCCGAGTTGCTCGATGCGACGGCGCCGACGTAACCGGGCGGCAAGGAATTCGGAAGGGATGCCGCCGCGAACGATTCCCTGATCACCCCTGCGTTGCTGAGCGCAATGCCACCGTCCGTCACGCCGCTTCCCGTTCCCGTCACGTAAGACTGCTCGATGACGCCGTTCTTTCCGTTGTAACTGACCAGTCCGCCGACGTGTGCATGCGTGCCGCCGCTGAAGGCGATGTTTGCCGAGGACTGCACGATGCGGCCGTCATTGGCGCCGGCGAGGCTCGTCATCAGTCCTTGAGCGTACATCGTCGCGTCTGTCGTGACCCGCGCAAGCGTCCCGGTGTTGTACCCAACGACGGTTGCGGGCAATGAAAGGCCGATCATGTCGCTGTTCCACTGCACCGACGTGCTGACGTTGGCGATGAGTCCCGCCGATTGGCCGGCCACCAGCCCGGCGGTCGCGCTCCCCAGGTAGCCGAATGAGCCGGTCATCGAGAAGTTTCGTGCGACGCCCGCTCGCCCTATGCTTGCGAAGAGTCCCAACAGGTCTTCGCGACCGTCGGCGCCTTTCGGAAAGCTGAGGCTGAGCCCGTGTCCGAATCCATCGAACTGTCCAGTGAAACCTTCCGCGCTACCCGTTCCGATCGGCGTGAACTCCCGGTCTGAAGCGATATCCTTGCCGAGCGCGTAGTTTCCCGACAGGTCTTGCGTGATGCGTTCCAGTTGGCCCACGGAATTGACGAGCCGATACGCCGTCACCTGCGTGCGCAGTCCGCTGAACGGCGGGGGTATCCACGCACAGTTCGCCCTCACCGTGCCAGGGACGAAGCGGCCGTTTTCGTCGACGAGCGCGGCGACGGCGCCTGTGCTCCTCGTCCAGTCGATGGTGCCGGCGTTGATGACGCTGCCGTGATTGTCGATGCCTTGCGCATCCGCGCGCAGTGTCAGCTTGCCGGCGCCCGTGTTCGAGATCGTCGCGACTGGACCAATCTCGATGGTGCGTCCCGCGTTGAGCGCGAGCGTAGCATTGCCGCTCCAGCGCAGCGTCGACAGCATGTCGATATCTCCCGCCGCGTTGACCACCACCGATGTGCCGTCCGACAGGCTTCGGGAAAGCGCGCCCGAGTTGCGCGGTCCGGCCTTTAGCTCGTCCAGCCCGATGAGCCACTTGTCTGCGTGGACGGTCGTGTCGTCGAGCTGCATGGTGCGGCCGACCGTTTCCACCACGCCGCCATCGCCGCCGCTGTTCGCCGCCTCGACGGGCTGATGCTGCTGAACGTCGCCCGACTTCGCGACAAGCCACACGCGCCCGGTGCGCGTCGCCGTCCCTGTTGCGCGAAGCGAAGACTGATTGCCCGCGAGCGCATAGACGTTGCCGTCTGCCGCTTCGAGCCGGATCTGCGCGGCGCGGACGGCGCCATGATTGATCACGTTGCCGGGCGCGCCGGCCTGAACGAAGACTTGTGCGTCGCTTGCCGAGTCTTTCAGCAGCACTTGCCTTGCGCTGACCAGCTCTGCCGTGCCGTTGAGCGCGTCGATGCTGCCCGCATTCTCCGTGTGCGAGACGGAGATCAGGAAAACATCGCCGCCGCTGGAGCTGATCTTCCCGAGGTTCACCACTGAAGCATTGCTCGCGCCGTTCAGCGTGAGATGCGCGCTCTTCATGAAATCATCGTTGCCGACATCGAGGGTCGATGCGACGAAGCGTCCCCCGGTTGTGACGATGCCGTGGGAGCCTATGAGGACCCCTTGCGGATTGACCAGATAGAGGCTTCCGGTGGCGGTGAGACTTCCATCGATTATCGAAGCGCTGGTGCCGGTGACGCGCGACAGGGTGGCGCCCGTGCCGTTTTGCACGGCGACGCTGTTATCGCGACCGATGGAAAAGCTGTTCCAGTCGATGACGCCTCGCGGCGTGCTCTGGATAACGTCGAGTCGTGTGCCGGAGGAAGCGATGCTTCCCGATCCCGCAACGAACCGGCCGTTCTGCGGCAACGGGCCGGCGGCGATTGCGACGCATGACCAGCCGACCGTTGCCACAGCCGACAGCAAGGCCCGGAAACCGTGCATGACGCCTCCTGCATCGCAAGCGTGTCAGTCGAACGATGGACTTAGTTCAGCATAGGAACTATTGAGCGAAATGCAACGGGAGCCGTCTTTGTCCGTACGTACGTACGGCCTTTAGTGAAGAACGCCGACGGTCGAGCGCGATGACGTCGGCGCAGCAGGACAAGTAGTCCTATGGAAGGGCGCTCCGCTGCGCTGTCGCGCACAGCGTACCGGGCCGCCTCGGCGCTCGCATGGCGTTGGATGCAGTCGATGAACGACGATGTCCGGCAGCGCCTTCAAAGGCGTCGCGCGACGCAACGGGCGAACACTGCGGATTGCGACGCGCAATGCAATCGACGACACGGCGATGCTCGGCCATCGACCGCTTCGGCTTGCCGGTCGAGTGCAAGGCATGGATGACGCAGGGCGGGCATTGCGAGGCGACATCCGTTTTTCCAGCGCGCCTGGCAGAGGTGCCATCAGCTTTTTTGCGCCGAGTCCCCTGAGGTCGTCGATGCACGAGCCGAACGCCTTGCTTCCAGTTGTCGCGCGCGCCCGGCGTCGGCCGCCGATACGTTGCCTGTCGGATTCCCATCGAGGTCGACGCGCGCAGCGCCCTCGACGAGACTGCTCCAATAACGAGCGCCGCGACACCAGACCTTGATGGCGTTGCGAATCTCGGCATCGGTCAAGCCGATGTCGGATGCGCGCTGAAGCAAGTCGTCGATGACGCCGACCTTCAACGGCACTTTAGGAGCGGGATTCTTTGGAAACGCGACCGGAAAGCGCCGCTGGAGCTTTCCGATTGCGTGCACGACCGGGTCGACCGGACGCTGCTGCGCGTCCGTGGCGGGACGAGGCGGGCGCGACGGCTTCTTCGCCGGGGCACTCTTCGATTGCTTGGACAGTTGCTCTTTCAGTTGCGCGAGTTGTTCAAAACCCATGACGGTTACCCTTGAGGATCGTTGACGGATTTTATCAGCCGCAACGGCCCGCTTCATTCTGGCGGCGGGCGGACCGCTTATGACGGGTTCACCGCAGCCTCGCCCGGCACAAGTTCAGCGTACTGTCATCTCTCGCTGCTGAAGGATCTGCGCCGGTTTGCAAGGCCACGCTGCGGGATGCGCCGCCATGTTCGCCCAGCACTGTAACAAGCGCGATCCGTTTCCCCGGCGATCTTCTTTCGCGTAGCAACTCGCGTTTCGCTACTTAAAAGAAGCCATAGTTTGCGGTCAGATGGTCCACGTCGGCGCCGTTGGAAATATCGACGAGGATTCTCTTTTCGTTTGCCGCCGCTTTGAAGATCTCCTCGATGAGGCGCTTCTCGATACGCGGCGGGATCACGACCACGCCTTCCGCGTCCGCGAAGATCAGCGATTGCGGCCGTACTTCGATGCCGTTGAGAGATATCGTCTTGTTGATGGATTCGGTGGTCGCACGCTTGCGCACGTCCTGACAGGTCGAGCCTTGTGCGAACACCGGCAGACCCGTGGCGCGAACAGCCACCGTGTCGCGGGTCATTCCGTTCACGATGACGCCCGCCGCGCCCGAGCGGATTGCAAGGTTTGCGTTTAGCTCACCAAAATAAGCATGCGTTGACACTTCATTCTCAACGACGATGATGTCGTCCGGAACGATCGTTTCATACGACTTCAACGCATGATAGATGCCACGGAAATCTTCACCCTCCTCAAGCCTGCGCAGCTTCAGGGTCTTTGCGCGACCAAAGAGCTTGGCGCCGCTCATATTCGGTGTCAATCCTTTGACGATCTGATCGGGATAGCCGAGATCGTCGAGAATGTCGGAAAGCATCGAACTCGTAAGGTGATTCTTGATATTGCCGAGTAGCTTGCGATCCTTCTCGCGCATGCCCGCCGCGATCAGTTCCGCGAGCGCGAAGTCCTCGGGCCAGTTGACATCCACCGCTTCGAGCGCGGAGGCGTCAAGAAGATAGGGAACGTCACCGATGCGCCGGCGGGTGTCGAGCGCTGCCTGACGTCGGACGATGTACAGCCCCATCGTCTCGATGATCGTGTCCCCGAGATCGGCACTGTTTGGAATATGCTCGATGTCGTAGGAAGGACGTCCGCTACACCAGGTGTATTGACGCTCTTTGCGGACCAGCACCGCGGAGTCGTATTGCGCGTTCTCCTTGAGTATATCGATGCCCCTCTTGATGGTTTCGGGGGTGATAAAGGGGCTTGTCCCGAGCACCTGAACATAGATGTCGGCGCTCGCGTGGTGCACCTCGTTCAAGAAAAGCTGATTGCCGTCGGTCTTGTTGCTTGCCAGTTCCGGGTCACGGCGCATGATCTTGCACGAGACCTCGCTTGCGGCCGCAATCACCTCTTCCGATTCCGTGTCGAGATAGACCTCGTCGATGAAGTCGCAAGCGGTAAGCTTCTCCAGCATGTGCAGAAAGAGTGGCTTGCCATCGAGCATCTTCATGTTCTTGCTTTCGATTCTCGAACTGGAGCCCTTTGCCGGGAGGAACGCGATAACTTTCATTCGAAGCCTTCAGTGAATTTTGTTGAGAAGCTGGTAAATGCCCGTGACCGAACCTTCGCTCATCACGACGAGCGAGTTCACGCCCGTGGTTTCCATCAAGGCATCTGCTTCGGCGCAGCGCGCGGCGCTGTTGATGGTTTTGGGCTTGCCTGTCATCAGGTTTGCGGCCTTCAGGTCGAAGAACCCGGAGTCGGCCTGACGGTTCAACGCGCGTCGCAGATCGCCATCGGTAACGATGCCTTCGAGTGCCGTTTCAGTACCCACACAGATAAGCCCCGTTCGCGACTGTGCGAGCTTTGCGATAACGGCGGTGGCGGGGGCGTTGGCCGGAACGAAGGTGGCGGGATGCAAGGCATCGCGTACACGCTGCAGTAGCTTGCGTCCGAGTGAACCGCCCGGATGGAAGCGTGCAAAGTTCTCTGCGTCGAAATTTCGAGCCTTCATCAATGCGATGGCGAGAGCATCGCCCATTACGAGGGCGGCCGTGGTCGAGGCGGTCGGCGCGAGTTGCAGCGGGCAAGCCTCTTCCTCAATGCGAATGTTGAGATGGTGATCGGCCACGCGTGCGAGACTCGACTCGGCGTTGCCGGTAAGCGCAATCATCTTGTTGCCGTTGTCCTGAATGAATGGAACGAGTCTCAGGATTTCTTCGGTCTCACCGGAGTTCGACATCATCAGAAACACGTCTTCCGGGAGAACCATGCCCAAGTCACCGTGAAACGCCTCGCCGGGATGCATGAAGAGGCTCGGCGTTCCAGTGGAGACCAACGTTGCAAACGTCTTTCGGGCGACATACCCGGATTTGCCGATACCGCACAACACCACGCGACCTCGCGACGCCAGCATGCATTCGACGGCACTTGCGAAGCTGTCGTCGATCAGACTGCGCACTGCGCGCAGGCCGTTCATCTCGATGTCGAATACTTGTCGCGCGATACTGATGTGAGAGGGCGTATTCATGTCTTTGCTCGAAGTTTTTATCTCTTACTGCCCGCGCACGCTTTGCCGCAGTTCGGCGGCGAAGGCGTCGAGGCGGTGTTGCATGTCATCGCCGCCGTCGCCGAGCGATGCGATGAAGTCTGCGAGGGTCTCGGTATCGTTCTCGACGAAGCCGGGCAGGCTGCGTTGACGGATCAGGCGCTCCGCGCAAAGACAGCCGATCAGGCCGCGACGCGCGCTTGCCTGTGCTTGTGCATCGACGTCGTCCTTCCAGTCGGCGACCGCTTGCGCCCCGTGTTCCACCAGGCCGTAAGCTGCGCCCGCCGTCACCGTAACGTTGCGAGACATGCTCAGCACGGGTTTGTCGTAGAGCAGCGCATCGAACTGAACCGTGGTGCTGCCAACGATGGCGACGCGGTCGGCTGCATCGAGCAATGAGTGCACGTTCTCTGCGTCAGACAAGATGAAGCGGTCGGGCAGCGGCAGCGTTCCCTTGCGCAGCGCCTCGGTGATTATTCTGTCGATCGGGTGCGCCTGAACGAGTACACGCGCTTCCGGCCACGCGGCGAGATGCTCTGAAAGAAGTGCAAGTGCCGCCGGGAGGTTGTCGAAGAGCGGTGACGAAAAGCGCATGGACGGCACTTGATGCGGCACAAGTGACGAACCGGCGGCGGCGCTGAAGCATGCGATGAGCGGAGCATCGTCGATGCCGTATTTCGCCCGCACCGCTTGCGGATCGAGCTTGTCTTTACCGGCGTATTTTGCTTTGGCGCGGGTGATGTAGTAGTCGCGCGCAGCGTTGAAACGCCAGGGATCTTCGGCATGGGAGCGAACGTCCTGCTTGAGGCGCTGGCGTGTCGGAAAGTCGAGATGAAGATCGTTGAACGCGTTGTTTTCCGTGCTGTGCAACTGGAACGTGCCCATCAGCCATCCTCGCTCAATACAATAAGCTGGCACGCCGTGCGCCGACATGGTGTTGCGCGCAATCCGGCTGTGCGGATGCGTCGTGTTCCAGAACATCCCAATGGCCGGCTTCAGATGCGTTGCCACCATCCTGTAGAACGCCTCGCATTTGGCGATGCCGTGCGCGGTGCGCTCGACGCTTTGCGGGGCCGCGCCCCATGCCATCGCGCCGTCGCGCGCTTGTTCGAACGGATGGAAGGGCGGACGGCTGATGCTGTCGTCGAACTGTGAATCGAAGCCGTTGAAGTCGTACGGTATCGGCAAAGACAGAGCAGTCAGCTTCCGTTGTGCGATCGTCGTCAACACGACAAGTGCGACGCCACGACGTTTGAGTGCAGCGTCGAGATCGTTCAGGAACTCGACGACTTCGGGATGGTCCGCACCGAAGCAGCTCAGGACGGCAATATTTCTCAGATCAGGCATTGTGGCTGGTGTTTCCAGGAAGACGAAGAATCAGCACGATGGGAACAATGTTACCGATGGACGCGCAAAGCTAAGACGCGAAAAGACAGGCTTAAACCGGCCTTTTCGGTGTTTCGCGAAAGAGGGGCGTTAGGCGGAGCGGCTGTTTCGGCTTAGTGGTCTTGACTTCGCACATGCAGTCGATCGCCCGTCGGATGCGACTTCCGGGTGGACGCGTGCCACGAGCTTCATCCTAAGCGGGCTGCGCACGGTGCAATCGGGCGCGCAGGCTTTCGGCGGCAGCCAAGGAAAGGCGCTTTATCGGTTGCCCCGAAGAAAATCGGCTAGTGGCCGGAACGAGTAAGTACTTGCGCTTATTTACTCACGCACGACACGGCTAGACCCCGACAAAGATCGGGGCGAATGTGTCGCGACCCTCCAATGCGCCAGACGTCGATTTTCCGTGACCATTCCGCATTTCGAAGACCGGCAACAACTGAATCGCTATCCAACTAAAAGACATTCATTGATTGGGCCTTTGCCAGTCGGACCGCTGTTTCGCACGTTGCCGCGCGATTGCCTCTACCCGAGGTCAGCGGACCCCGTTAGGGTAAACACACATTCTCCGTGGCGCTAATGAAACTAGAATGAGCTCAATTCGTAGATAGCAAGATAACTTGCTATAAACAAAAGAAGCCTGGAGACGCCGATGCCGACCGACTACCAAACGCTGCGGTTCGATTACGTTCGAGCCCCGGACCACGACGCCCCCAGTGCCGTGATTCACCCTGTCGTTGTGGTCGGAGCGGGGCCGGTCGGACTTACTGCTGCGATCGATCTCGCGCAGCAAGGCGTAAAGACCGTACTCGTCGATAACGACGACACGCTGTCGAGCGGATCGCGTGCCATCTGCTTCGCCAAGCGCACGCTCGAAATCTTCGATCGCCTCGGCTGCGGCGATCGAATGGTCGAAAAGGGCGTGAGCTGGAACGTCGGCAAAGTCTTTCTGCAGGACGAATTGATCTACACGTTCAATCTGTTACCTGAAGCCGGCCATGCACGGCCTGCGTTCATCAATCTTCAGCAGTATTACGTCGAGGGCTATCTCGCCGAGCGGGCGCTTCAGCTCCATAACCTGCAGGTGCGCTGGAAGAGTAACGTCGTCGGTCTCGAGCAGCGCGACGATCATGTCGAATTACAGATCGAGACGCCGGATGGCATTTATGCTCTGCGCGCGCAGTACGTGATCGCCGCTGACGGTGCGCGCAGCCCAATGCGCAACATGCTCGGCTTGAACAGCAAAGGCCGCACGTTCAAGGATCGCTTTCTGATCGCCGACGTGAAAATGAAGGCCTCATTCCCTACGGAGCGCTGGTTCCGGTTCGATCCACCGTTCCACCGCAACCAGTCGGTGCTGCTGCATCGCCAGCCGGACGACGTCTGGCGTATCGACTTCCAGCTCGGCTGGGATGCCGATCCGGTTGCGGAAAAGGCTCCTGAGCGCGTGATACCGCGTGTAAAGGCGCTGCTTGGCGAGGACGTCGAATTCGATCTCGAATGGGTCAGCGTGTACACGTTCTCCTGCCTGCGCATGGACTCGTTCCGTCATGGGCGCGTGTTGTTCGCCGGTGATTCCGCCCACGGCGTGTCGCCGTTCGGTGCGCGTGGCGCCAACAGCGGCGTGCAGGATGCCGACAATCTCGCGTGGAAGCTCAGGCTGGTCGTCAATGGCGATGCGCCGCCCGCTCTGCTCGACACCTATGCATCGGAACGTGAGTACGCGGCAGATGAAAACATCCTGAACTCGACACGCGCCACTGACTTCATCACGCCGAAAAGCGCGGTTTCGCGCCTGTTTCGCGACGCGACGCTCAAGCTCGCGAAGGACTATCCCTTCGCGCGGCGCATCGTCAATAGCGGCAGATTGTCGGTTCCGTCCGTACTGTCAGGGTCGCCGCTGAACACGCCGGACGAAGCCAACGACGCATTCTCCTGCACGATGGTTCCTGGCGCAGTAAGTGCCGATGCGCCGGTGCGCGTGGATGGAAAGGACGCATGGTTCCTCAACCAGATCGCCGACGGCCAGTTCGTCGGACTGTATTTCTGCGGGCTCGATGACGATCTGAAAAAGACCGCCGCACAACTTTCGAAGCTGGCGCACCTGCCGATTCCAGTACGACCGCTGATGGTCGTTCCCCGTGGGGCCAGTGCATGTGCGGTGCCCGGTGCGGTGGTGATCGAAGATGTCGAAGGCATCGTCATGCATCGCTTCGACGCCCGCCCGGGAACGTTTTATCTGCTGCGTCCTGATCAGCACGTCTGTGCCCGCTGGCGCCAGATGGACACCCGATCCATCTCCGCGGCAGTTGACCGCGCCACCTGTAACGGATGAGAACCATGAGCCACCTGAACATCGAACCGAACATCAAGGACATGGACGGGTTTTACGAGCGTCTGATCGAAACGCATAACGGGCTGAGTGAAACCGACAGCCAACTCGTCAACGCAAAGCTGATCTTGCTGCTCGCCAATCACATCGGCGACATGGACGTGCTCGAGGAGGCGTTGGAGAAAGCACGCGCGGGCTTAGGCGCGAGCGTGCCGGTGCCCGCGTGAACACGCTAAAACGGAGTGACCCTATCCGAAACCGTCACGGCGAGACCTGTCGGCTTCGCGCGACGCACCCGGCGTTCTTCGCGGCCGACCCCGCCACGCTGCCGGACGCCGATGCTTGAGTCAGGTTCCCGCCACTGCCTTGCCGAGCGAGCCGAAACGCCATGACAGGCGCTGGGCGGCCGCAAGGAGCGCGTGGCCGACAGGTCCATGCGGGTCGCGGTCGAAACTGGCCGACGATCCGATGACCGCAATGACGAGCGGAACGCTTCCCGTGTGATCCAGCACCGGCGCGGCGAAGGTGCCGATGCCGGGCACGGGGGCATCGAATGCTTCATCGATCCCTTCGATGCGAATACGCTTGAGTCGCTCGCGACAGGCCCGCGACAGCGCGGGCTTCGTCTCGACGCCCGCCAGTCTTATAGGCTCTTGCACGAGCAAACGCCCCAGCACGTCCTCCGGCAGATGGGCGGCGAAGACACGTCCGATCGCCGTATGTAGCAGCGACATGACCGTGCCGACTCGCAGGCTGATGTGTTGTGGCCGCACGGATTCCTCCAGGCGGATGATCGTCGGTCCGAGAGGCCCAAGCGTGGCGGCGGCGACGGTCATCTGCGTCGTCACCGCGAGCGACGCAATCTCCGGTTCCGCATCACGCGTGGGAGACATGCGTTGCAGCGCGATCAGTCCGAGTTCGAAGCCGAGCGGCCCCGCCGTGAAGGAGCCGTCATCGTTGCGCGAAACGAGGCCGATCTTCTGCAAGCTCACCAGATGCGGAAAGGCTTTGGCCGGCGGCATGCCGGCCGCGGCCGCCAGATCGCGCAAATTCAAGGGCTGGCTGGCCGTCGCAATTGCCATCAAGAGTTCGCCGGTGCTGTCGAGTGCGTTGATACCGCGTTGCGCTTTGATGTCCGCGCTAGCGACGTCATTCGTGCCGGTTGTGAATTCAGTCCGCATGGATCGATGCGCTTTCGGTCAAGTAGTCGGTGATGCGTCGGGATGCGTCTTGAAGCTCAGTGGCTATCTGCCCGTTCCAGGCGACGTCCATCGCCCCGGACGGACCGATCACGGTCAGCGCGAGCTGCATGCTTCCATCGGCGTCGAACACCGGGACGCTCAGACTGCTGATGCCCGGACTCGGCGAATCGACGCTGCGGGCCATGCCGCGCTTGCGTACTTTGTCGAGACTCTCGGTCTTTGCGCTGTCGCTCGATTCCGCATCGTCGAAGCCGAGGTTGAGCCGCGCGATTCCCTGACTTTCCATCATTGCAGCGAACCGGTCCGGCCTTAGAAAAGCACTGAAAACCCGGCCGGTCGATGTTGTGCTGAGCGACATGACCGTCCCGATGTGCAGGTTGACATGCAGCGGGTAGGCGCCTCGCTCGTACCGCACGATCATCGGCCCCTGTGCACCGGCAACGCATACTGCAACGCTGAATCCGAGCTTCTCGGCAAGACTCGCCGCGTACGGCGCGGCAACACGGTAGGCCTGTTGTTGCTCGACAAAAATAAGCCCGAGACGCAGGGAGAGGGGCCCCGGTTCGTAATATCCGGTCAACGCATCTCGTTTGACGAGGCCCAGCCTGGTCAGGCTGACCAGGTAGGTGTGCGCTTGCGCCGTAGAAAGCGCCGCCGCGCTGGCGAGTTCGCTCAGTGGAGCCG
Source organism: Caballeronia sp. LZ016 (assembly GCF_031450805.1). Classification (NCBI taxonomy): domain Bacteria; kingdom Pseudomonadati; phylum Pseudomonadota; class Betaproteobacteria; order Burkholderiales; family Burkholderiaceae; genus Caballeronia; species Caballeronia sp. LZ016. The sequence goes on along the minus strand of NZ_JARTVY010000005.1, from coordinate 233,152 downwards.
CGGTGCGCCGCTTCGCCAGTGCTTGCAGGATGCGACCGGCGACTTCCACGCTCTGAATGCCGCGCTGTGACTTCTCTGCCGCTTCTTTCAATTGTCCGACTCGCTTTGTGTGTCACGTCCGAGTGTTCGATGCTAGCGCATTGGCGCATTGCCGCCCAAGCGCGGGGTTTTCCCTTGGTTTAAATATAGCAAGTCTGTTTGCCATTGACAAACTTGACACGTGGCGCGACTATTGGTCATCCCCTGCCGATCCACGGAGACAGACATGGCAAAAGCATTTGCTTCGCAGGCCGACCTGGAAGAGAAGAAGATCACGTTCACGCAGCTTTCCGAAAACGCCTACGCGTACACGGCGGAAGGCGATCCGAACTCGGGCGTCATCATCGGCGATGACGGCGTGCTGATCGTCGATACAACCGCGACGCCCGCGATGGCGCAAGACCTGATCGCGAAGATCCGCAGCGTCACCGACAAGCCGATCAAGTACGTCGTGCTCTCGCACTATCATGCAGTGCGCGTGCTGGGCGCATCGGCGTATTTCGAGGAAGGCGCGCAGCAGGTCATTGCGAGCCGCGGCACGTATGAAATGATCGTCGAGCGTGGCGAGCAGGACATGAAGTCGGAGATCGAGCGCTTTCCGCGTCTCTTCGCGGGCGTCGAGACGGTGCCGGGTCTCACGTGGCCGACGCTCGTGTTCGAGAAGGAAATCACGCTGTGGCTCGGCAAGCTCGAAGTGAAGATCGCGCATCTGGGCGCGGGGCACACTAAAGGCGATACGGTTGTCTGGCTGCCGTCGCAGAAAGTGCTGTTCTCGGGCGATCTCGTGGAATACGACGCTGCCTGTTATTGCGGCGATGCCCAACTTGAAGAATGGCCTGCAACGCTCGAAGCACTGCGCGCATTGAACGCTGAGAAGCTTGTTCCCGGCCGTGGACCGGCGCTGCTGTCGCCCGCCGAAGTCAACAAGGGTCTCGACTACACGAAGGACTTTGTCACGACGCTGCTGCAAGCGGGCCGCGACGCAGTCGCAAAAAACCTCGATCTGAAGGGTTCGATGGCGCTCACGCGCAAGTCGATGGACCCGAAGTTCGGCCATGTGTTCATCTACGAACACTGCTTGCCGTTCGACGTTTCGCGTGCCTATGACGAGGCAAGCGGCATCAAGCATCCGCGCATCTGGACGGCGCAGCGCGACAAGGAAATGTGGGCCGCGCTTCAGGACTGATTCAATAGCCCGGCGCCGAAGGTCCCGTGTCTGGGGCCTTTTTTCATGCCACTCGACAAGGGCGCACGAGACGCCCCGGAAGAAACGATGCGCTGAACGCACATCGGCCGTCGTGGAGAGAGACTATGCACAAATCCCTCAACATCGAATCCTCGAGCGCCTTCGAGGCGGCGGTGGACGATCATCAGTTATTCGCCAAGGTCGCCTGGCGCATCATTCCCTTCCTCTTCCTTTGTTACGTCGTATCGTTTCTCGACCGCATCAATATCGGCTTCGCGCAATTGCAGATGAAGCACGACCTGGGTTTCAGCGATGCGATGTACGGGCTTGGCGCTGCGGTCTTTTACGTCGGCTATGTGCTGTGCGAAGTGCCAAGCAATATGCTGCTGGCGAAATTCGGAGCACGAAATACTTTCACGCGAATCATGTTGCTGTGGGGGATCGCCTCGGTCGGCATGATGTTCGTGTCGAAGCCTGCGCACTTCTACGTACTGCGTTTCCTGCTCGGCGTCTTCGAGGCGGGCTTCTTCCCGGGCATCGTGCTGTACCTCACGTACTGGTTTCCCGCCAGCCGCCGCGCCGGGGTGATGTCGGTGTTTTTCGCCGGCGTGGCGGTCGCCGGCGTCCTCGGCGGGTTGATATCCGGCTGGATCATGCGCGATATGAGCGGTGTGATGGGCCTCTTCGGCTGGCAATGGATGTTCGCCATCGAGGGCGCGCCGGCCGTTCTGCTCGCGTTCGTCGCGTTGTTTTACCTGGTCGACAGACCGAAGGACGCGCCCTGGCTCACCAATGAGGAACGCACGCGCATCATGACACTGTGTGCGCAGGAGCAGGGCGGGGCGAAGGCAAGCTCACATCGACACGACACGCGCAGCTTCGCGGCTGCGCTGCTGAATCCGCGGGTTTATCTCTTCGCGTTTATCTATTTCGCGCTGACGTGTGCGTCACTGACGCTCAACTTCTGGATGCCGCTGATGATCCGCGATTTCGGCATCACGGACGTGGTGCAGGTCAGTCTATATACGGTCATCCCGAATGCGATCGGCGCGGTCGGCCTCATTCTCATCGCGCGGCGCTCGGATCGGCTACGCGAGCGCCGCAAGCACTTCGCCTTCTGCACCATCGGCGGCGGCATTGCGCTGGCAGCGCTGACGCTGCACCTGAGCAGTCTTCCGGCGATGCTGGCGATCCTTTCCACGGCGGCGGTGCTGATCTTCGCCGCGTTGCCGATCTTCTGGGCGGTACCGCCGAGCCACCTGTCAGGCAATGAAGCCGCGGCAGGCATCGCACTGATCAGCAGCATCGGCATCACGAGCGGCATCGTCAGTCCCTGGGTGATTGGGCAAATTCGCACGAGCACAGGGAGCATGGATCTGGCGGTGCATCTGCTTGCCGCACTGCTCGTGCTGAGCGGCTTCGCGCTGATGGCGGGTGTGAAAAAGGACGCGAGGAGCACGCAGTAAAGACGTATCGGATTTGGTGCTTCGTTTGCCGCAGAGTTGGAACATCGTAGATGGCGCGCGCTGCAAGGGCTTACACGACGACGAGCATATCGTCACCGCTGATCGGCGCTTCGGGCAGGGGTTTGATCACCGGTGGGCTGAAGGCCGGAGCCGGATGTAGCGCGTTTTTTCGGCTTTGAGCGTCCCATGTATCGAAGCGTGGGACGGCGTCTGCTGCTTTCGAAAGCCAAGTTGACATAACGCAATTTAGCGTCGGTTTTACTTGTCACGCCTTTTTAGTAATGTCCGATTTGGGCTCATTAGAAATGTCCGATTTCCGCCCTCGGGCGCATGCTGGCTCGATGCGTCATCGAGGGCTCAATCTTGGACAGCGTGGACTGATCACGGCAAGCATGCACGAACTCGAACGCATTAAAGTGATCGAGGCGGTCTGCGAGCATCGGCTGACGATGGTGCGCGCGGCTGAGCGACTTAGACTGTGCGAACGCCAGATCAGCCGTCTGGCGCGCCGCACGCCGCAAATAACCCCTCAGGCCGCCTGTGCCTGCATTGCCGCGCTACGCTCGAGCGCGGCTTTCGCTGCCGCCTTCGTCTTGCCGGCGCGCGACGGTGGCTGGCAGATGCCGCACACCATCGAGTGCGACGGCTCGTGCGCGTGAGCGACGAACTTGCCGCGACAGCGCGTGCAGCCTGCAAGACGCAGCAGGCCAGCGTCCTTGAAGCGGATAAACGTCCAGGCGCGAGTCAGGTCCATCTGCAACGGCTCCCCGTTCATCTCGAAGTGCTCGGCATACAGCGCATAGGCACGCGTCAGCAGATCGACCCGATCCAGTCCTTCGCTGTTTTCCTCGAGGAACGCGTAGACGTTGGCGAACATCGACGTATGAATGTTCGGCGCCCAGGTCAGATACCAGTCCTCCGAAAACGGCAGCATGCCCTTGGGCGGCGATGCGCCCTTCACTTCCCGGTACAGGCGAATCAGTCGCTCGCGCGAAAGCTTCGGGAACTCGGACTCCAGCACTTGCATGCGAGCGCCCAGCTTGATGAGCGTAATCGCGCGCATGACCTGGGCGGCTTCGTCGGCGAGACTTTTGGACGCGGTGATCGTAGTCATGGTCAGGCCGCCAGCAGGACGTCGTTAGAAGGAGCCGTTGCGCGCGCCTCGTTGCTGCGACCGGCGAGGCCAGCCAGCATCGCATCGGTGCTCATGCGAAAGAAGCAGAGCACTTGCGACGACGACGCCAGCTTCTCGGCCTGACCAGGCGACAGCTTCAACAGTGCGTCCGCCATTTCCGCCGAGAGGCCGAGATGCGACTGCGCCGCCTCCCGGTCCGACGCGAGAACGCGCTGTGCGAGCATCAAGTACGACATGTTCAATTCGCGGATAGCACTCAGATCGGAGGTGGCGTTCATGGCGGCAGACCAGTAAGTAAGTTCGACTTGCTCATCGCGCTGTCAGTCAAGGCGCGAATGAATTGTCTGACTAAGCACAGCGTTTTGCAACATTTAGTTACAGCGCGCAACGTTTGCTATGGTCTGAACGAGCGTGCGCAATCGTTGACGAGAGAAGAGTCTTCTTTCTTTTACGGCGCATTTTCCAAAGAAGATAGACGGTAATACCGGGTTTTTGCGCCCTCTTTTACTCGCCTATAGCCGATGTCGGCAGGAAAGCAATACGTAACGACGGCGCGACTTCTGACGCAAAAAGAAGCAAGGATTACTGAATCGGTATTAGCGACCGACGCATAAATACGACAGCCTTACTTTCTCCGGGGCAAATTGGGAGCGTGCGCGAACGATGGACGACGGCGCGCGCACGTGACAAACGGCGTCCGGGCCGCCACGCTGCGGCTGTTGTACAGCCGGTGTCCAGGCTAACGCTTCAAGACGAGCCGATACGACGATGGCCTGACCCGGCAGGCAAAGATCGCGTTCATCGCCGCGCGAGGAGCGACCGGTTTCATCCCTCGCCTCGCCCAGCCGCCCGTCACTGCAGCGGCGGCACGGTACCGAGCTTTTCCGCGAGCATTCGCTCGTAGACGCCGAAGTGAAGGTCCACCTCCTCTTGCGTGACCGCCTCGACGAAGAGGTTCACCTGATCCGGCAAGAGGCCCATCACGGTCGCGATCGCCGCTTCGAGCTGCGGCGCGCACACGCGATCATCGGCCATGGTGGTTCCAATCGTGACGTCGTAGGCCTTCTCCTGCCGAAACACGATCTCGACGATGCGCGCCCGCGCGCTCATGTTGTGATCGACCGCGAGACGCGTGACTTCAGCGACCCGGTGCATGATTTCGCTAGGGAAGCCCTTCGTCGAGCGCAGCTTGATGCGATGCTTTCCGAGGGTAATCCAGTCCGTATCGAATTCCACGAGTTGTCTCCTGAGAGCAAAGTCGCGGGGGACTGTATGGTCGGGCAAGCGATTTTCAAGTGGATAAATGGCCGGTCGAATGGCTAGACGGCCCCTTGAATTTTTAGAAAGTTTTTTTATATTAGGCGGTAGAAAGGCAGACGCGACGAGTGCGCGCTGCGTGTTTCAACTTACTTTGTCCGCGGCATCGGGGCAGCTAAGCTGGAGCGCAAAAAACAGCTTCCCTCTTGCCGCCAGAGGAGAGCAAAGATGAATGACGCTTTCACTGGGGCCAATCTCTTTACCGAGCTGGAGAGATTGCAAAGGCAGATGTCGAGTCTGTTCGACGGCCTTCCGAGCAGCCTGCGTTCAGGCCGCTTCGACGCATTCCCGCAAATCAACATCGGTTCGACCGACGACACGATCGAGATCGTCGCGTTTGCGCCCGGTCTCGATCCGGCGAAGCTCGACGTGTCAGTCGACAAGGGTCTGCTCATCATCGCCGGCCAGCGCGTGACGCGCGATGGCGCGTTGCCCGAAGGCACGCGCGAATACGCTCACGAGCGCTTTAGCGGCTCCTTCCGACGGGCCATCGAACTGCCGCAGCAGGCCGATCCCGACAAGGTGCAGGCCCGGTACGTCGACGGTTGTTTGCTGATTTCCGTGAGCAAGCGCGAGGTTTCCAAGCCGCGCGCGATCACCGTCCAGTCATGAGCGAATGAGGTGATGTCATGAGCGATACGACACGAGTTACAGAGCGCGGGCAAAGCGCAGTGGCTCCGCAAGAGTCGAATGATCAGCGCCGGCGCGATCCCCGGATGCCGGCTGTGGACATCATCGAAGACGCGCACTCGGTCACCCTTTGGGCTGACTTGCCCGGGGTTTCGAAAGACCGGCTGGACGTGAAAGTTCAGGACGGACGCCTGACGATCGACGCCGAGTCCGTCGTGCCCGTGCCGCCCAACCTGCGGCTGATTCATGCCGATGTGCGGGCGCCGCGCTTCTCGCGGAGCTTCACGGTGAGCGACGACTTCGATCTGTCGAGGATCGATGCGTCGTTAAAAGACGGCGTGCTTCGTTTGACCCTGCCTCGTCGCGAGGAAGCCAAACCGCGGCGCATCGAGGTCACTGCAAGCTGAGAACGAGCCGCACGGCATGAGGTGGACGCGGCGCAGCGCGGCGCTGCGTCCACGACCGCAAGCGTGCCGTCCGGCGTTTTAGACTCAAACAGGAGCTAGCGACGCGCAGTGAGGAGCGAGTAGCAGTGTCCGACCGCTTATCGTGGCACAAGCCGGCGCAAGATGACGCCATGCGAGCTACCGTACGTGCATCACAGCATCAGCGCCTGACGAGCGCGACTGATTAATGCGCCGTTTTAAGCCGACAGCCTGATGGGCGGCACCGGCAATTCATCGCCTTCGATGAAGGCAGTCGCCGATCGAATCGCGAAGTGCATCGCGCAGTCTTCGTTCGCGAAAAAGCCCCATTTCCCGAGCGAAGTCGAATGGCCGTCTTCTTCGAGAATCGACGCTGTGGCTACGAAAGCATTTCCGTTACGCGTGACGTTCGGCTCGAACGCCGCTCCGCCGTGATAGATGATCATTGGTATCTCTCTCAGATTCTGTTTTGCATCGGCACCTGGATGCCGCGATACGGTGAACGGTTCGCTCCTCTTTTTCACTATGTTCTGACAAGGATCGAAACGACGTGTGATATTACCGATCCAGTTTTCGTCTATGCAGTACTTTTAATTTTCCTTACAGTTACGAAGCAGGTCCTTAAATCAGAGGTTTGGCAACTCGCGCCCGTGCCAGGACAGTTGAGCACATTAGAACGACCCCAAGCAGATGCGCCCCACTGTCGTATAACTTGGAGCGAGTCAACTCCCTCGCCTGCAACGACTCCCATAAGCCGCGCTCCCGTGACTCGGCCTCGCGTTGTGCAAGCGCACATGGCCGGAACAAGGCCAAACGCGCCGCGCGGCGCATAATCGGCATGCACTCGAAGGAAGCAGCCCATTGAAGCGCCAAGCCTCGGGAGGACATCATGCTTGTCAGGAACGAAGCGCGCGTCGAACCCCTCATCAATGATCTTCTGGATTTCGCACGAGGGCGATTGCCCGAGCCGGCCTTCCACGTCATCGAGCCGCTGCTGCGCTATTACTACGAACAGGTCGATGTCGAGGACATAGCGAGCCGTGATGTCGCCGATCTCTACGGCGCGGCCATGGCGCACTGGCAGACGGCGCAGAAGTTCGTGCGCGGGCGTGAAGTGCTGCGCGTCTATAACCCGAATCTCGAGCAGCACGGCTGGCATTCGGATCACACGGTGGTGGAAATCGTCAACGACGACATGCCGTTTCTCGTCGATTCCGTGACGATGGAACTGAATCGCCTGGGCCTCGCGCTTCATTCAGCGATTCATCCGGTATTCCGCGTGTGGCGTTCGAGCAAGGGCACGCATGCGGGCGAGATCGAGCGGATCGGGCAAGCCCACGCCGAAGCGGGCGATGGCAACTCCGAACTCGAATCGTTCATCCATTTCGAAGTCGATCGTTGCAGCGACGCGGAACGCCTCGACGAAGTGCGCGACAACATCGCGCGCGTGCTGGGCGATGTACGCGCGGCGGTCGAGGACTGGCCGAAGGTGATCGACGCCGCCCGCGCCGCGATCGGCGAACTCAAGACGCGCGACACCACCCCCGACGGCGTCGAATCTCGCGCGTTCCTCGAATGGATGGTCGCGGACCATTTCACCTTTCTGGGCAGCCGTGATTACGATCTCGTCGAACACGACGGCGGCTTCGCGCTGCGGGGCGTCCCCGGTTCGGGAACGGGCATCCTGCGCGAGAATCTGCGTGAGACGACGCCCGGCGACCTGACGCCGCTGCCTCCGGGTGCGGCGTCGATCATCGAAAGCGCGGCACCGCTTTTCCTGACCAAGGCCAACTCCCGTGCAACGGTGCATCGGCCGGGCTATCTCGACTATGTCGGCGTGAAGCGCACGTCGCCGGACGGGAAGGTGACAGGCGAGCGGCGTTTCCTCGGGCTATACACGTCGACCGCGTATCTCGTGCCGACCTCCGAAATCCCGATCGTGCGGCGCAAGTGCGCGAACATCGTGCGGCGCGCGGGCTTCCTAGAAAAAGGCCACCTGGCGAAGTCGCTCATCACGGTGCTGGAGCAATATCCGCGCGACGAACTCTTTCAGGCGGACGAAGACGTGCTCTTCGAGATCGCGCTCGGCGTGCTGCGTCTGCAGGAGCATCAGCGCACGCGCCTGTTCGTTAGGCGCGACCGCTTCGACCGCTTCGTGTCCTGTCTCGTGTTCGTGCCGCGCGACAAGTTCAACACGGACCTGCGCCGGCGCATCAGCAAAGTGCTGCTGGAGGCGTTCAACGGCAAGAGCATCGAGTTCACGCCGCTGCTCTCCGAGTCGCCGCTGGCGCGCATTCATATCGTCGTGCGCGCGGATCGCGGCACGATGCCGGAAGTCGATACGCGCGAACTCGAAACGCGCGTCGTGCAGGTGGCGCGCCGCTGGCAGGACGATCTCGCCGATGCGCTGATCGACAGTCACGGCGAGGAAGCAGGCAACCGGCTGCTGCAACGCTACGCGGATTCCTTCCCGGCCGGTTATCGCGAGGATTATCCGGCGCGCACGGCGGTGCGCGACATCGAATTGATCGAGGCCGCGCATACGCAGCCGGGCGGCTTGTCGATGAGTCTGTATCGCCCGATCGAAGCCGGGCGGCGCGCGTTCCGCTTCAAGGTGTATCGCGCGGGCGATCCGATCGCGCTGTCGCACAGCCTGCCGATGCTGGAACATCTGGGCGTGCGCGTCGATGAGGAGCGTCCGTATCTGATCGAGCCGACCGGCGCGCCGAACGCCTGGATTCACGACTTCGGGCTCGAATTGCAGGACGAGGTCGAGTTCGATATCGACCGCGTGAAGCCGCTCTTCGAAAACGCCTTCGCCAGCGCGTGGTCGGGCGAGATCGAGAACGACGACTTCAACCGGCTCGTGCTGCGCGCCGAATTCGGCTCGCGCGACGTGACCATCCTGCGCGCCTATGCGAAGTATCTGCGTCAGGTCGGCTCGACGTTCAGCGACGCGTATATCGAACGCGCGCTGATCGGTAATCCGCTGATCGCGAGAAAACTGCTGCAACTGTTCATGGTTCGCTTCGATCCTTCGCGCGGCGGGACTGCCGAGGATCGTGAGAAGGCCGCCGAGTCCGTGCTCGCGGATATCGAGGCGGCGCTCGACCAGGTGCCGAATCTCGACGAGGACCGCATCCTGCGCCAGTTCCTCGGCGTCATCACGGCGACCGTGCGTACGAATCACTTTCATTGCGATGCGAACGGCGAGCCGCGTCCTTACGTGTCGTTCAAGCTCGATCCGTCGAAAGTGCCGGGCCTGCCCGAACCCAGGCCGATGTTCGAAATCTGGGTCTACGCGCCTCGCGTGGAAGGCGTGCATTTGCGCGGCGGACGCGTGGCGCGCGGCGGACTGCGCTGGTCGGACCGTCGCGAGGATTTCCGCACCGAAGTGCTCGGCCTCATGAAAGCGCAGATGGTGAAGAACACGGTGATCGTGCCGGTGGGATCGAAAGGCGGCTTCGTCGTGAAGAACCCGCCGCCCCTCACGGACCGCGAGGCGTTTCTCGCCGAAGGCGTCGCGTGCTATCAGATGTTCCTGCGCGGCCTGCTCGACGTGACGGACAATCGCACGCCCGATGGCATCGTGCCGCCGCCCGACGTGGTGCGCCACGATGCCGACGATCCGTATCTCGTGGTCGCCGCGGACAAAGGCACGGCCACGTTCTCCGACTATGCGAACGCCATCGCGCACGAATACGGCTTCTGGCTCGACGATGCCTTCGCGTCCGGCGGGTCGGTGGGCTACGACCACAAGAGAATGGGCATCACAGCGCGCGGGGCGTGGGAATCGGTGAAGCGCCATTTCCGCGAGATGAACTTCGATACGCAGACCACCGACTTCACCGTGGTTGGCATCGGGGACATGTCCGGCGACGTGTTCGGCAATGGCATGCTGCTGTCGCGCCATATCCGATTGATCGCGGCGTTCGATCATCGGCATGTATTCCTCGATCCGACGCCCGATGCGGCAACGAGCTATGAGGAACGCGCGCGCCTGTTCGCGCTGCCGCGCTCCAGTTGGGCCGACTACGACGCCTCGCTGGTTTCGGCCGGCGGCGGCGTGTATCCGCGCACCGCGAAATCCATTCCGGTGTCGCCCCAGGTGCAGACGGCGCTGGGCATCGCCGCATCCGTGCTGACGCCGAACGAGTTGATTCGCGCGATCCTGCTCGCGCAAGCGGACCTGCTCTACAACGGCGGCGTCGGCACGTATGTGAAGTCGAGCGCGGAGACGCATCAGCAGGTCGGCGATCGTACGAACGACGGCGTGCGCGTCAACGGCGCGGAACTGCGCGTGAAGGTCGTCGCGGAAGGCGGCAATCTCGGCCTGACTCAACTGGGGCGCATCGAGTTCGCGCAGCACGGCGGGCGCATCAACACGGATGCGATCGATAACTCGGCGGGCGTCGACTGTTCGGATCACGAGGTCAACATCAAGATTCTGCTCGGCCTCGTGGTCGCGGACGGCGAGATGACCGGGAAGCAACGCAATGCATTGCTCGCCGAGATGACCGATGAAGTCGGACTGTTGGTGCTGAAGGACAACTACGCGCAGACGCAGGCGCTTTCCATTGCGAAGCGCCATGTCGCCGAAACGCTCGATGCGGAAGCGCGCATGATGCGCTATCTGGAACGCGCGGGGCGGCTCAAGCGGCGCATCGAGTTCTTGCCGAACGACGATGACATCGCTGAGCGCGCGGCGGCGAAGTCCGGGCTGACATCGCCGGAACGCGCGGTGCTGCTCGCCTACGGAAAGATGTGGCTCTACGACGAACTGCTGGAATCCGATGTGCCGGAAGATGCGCTCGTCGCCGGCATGCTGCCCGATTACTTCCCGAAGCCCCTGCAGCAGCGCTACGGCGAAGCGATGCAGCGGCATCCGCTCAGGCGCGAGATTCTCGCGACGCATTTGACCAATGCGCTGGTGAATCGCGTGGGCTGCACGTTCGTGCATCGGCTGATGGAGGAAACCGATGCGCGCCCGAGCGATATCGTGCGCGCCGCGCTGCTGTCGCGCGATGTCTTCGATCTCGACGACCTGTGGCGCTCTATCGACGCGCTGGACAATATCGTCGCGGACGAAGTGCAGGCCCGCATGTTCGTCGATGTCGTGCGCCTGCTCGATCAAACGTCGCTGTGGTTTCTGCGGCAAGTCAAGCGCAACGGCGCCAGTGCGGACGAAGTGAGGGGCCTGCTCGCGCGTTGCCGCGAGGCGGCGCAGCGGCTCATGCCGCAACTGCCGGCGCTGCTGCCTGCCGCGCAACTGGACGCCTGGTACGGGCTTCGGCGTGAACTGGAGGAAGCGGGCGTCGAAAGCAGCATCGCGGCGCGCGTTGCAAGCGGCGAGATTGCAACGGCGGTGCTCGACAGTGCGGAAGTCGCGGCGTGCTCCGAGCGCAGTCTCGAACTTGTCGCGAGCGTGTACTTCGGCATCGGCACGCTGCTCGACTATCGGGGCATAGCCGAACGCGCAATGGCGCTGCCGATCTCGACGCACTGGGATCTGCTGGCGCGTGCGGCGGCGCTCGAAGAATTCGCGCGTCTCAAGCGCGCGTTGACGGTGAGCGCGCTGGAAGAATCGCGGGGCATCGATGCGGCCGACGTGATCGTCGAAACCTGGCGCGCCCGGCGGCAGGATGCGCTGGATCGCTATACGCGCCTGCTCGCGGAACTGCGTGCAAGCGGCGTCGCGAGTCTTTCGATGCTGCTCGTCGTGGTGCGCGAGATGGCGGTGCTGGAACGCGCCTAGGCTGCTCAGCGACAGCGGCGCGCGCCGTCGCTGTCGCCCGTTTTCCGCGCAGGCTGTCCCGGAGCCGTCTCGCTTCGACGAATTCAGGAGCGCCGGATTCCTAACGCAAGGAGCATCATCCGAGCACCGGCGCCTTTCGCCTGCCCGCGCCCTGTTCATACGCGAAGGCGAGCCCTAGCAGCGCCGCTTCATCCCACTGGCGACCTACGAAGATAAGCCCGAACGGCGCACCCGACTCGTAATACCCCGCCGGCACGGCGATGCCCGGCAGACCCGCGATGTTGATCTCCCCCACCGTCGTCTCCTGAATGATGTCGGTCCCGTGCAGCGGCGGAAGCTCGCATCGCATTTGTGGGAAGACGAGGGCGTCGAGTCTTTGCTCGTCGAACACTTTGTCGAAGATGCGCAAATAGCGCGCCTTCAGTTCGACGAATTCGGGCATCTCGGGCGGCAGCGACGGATTGGCGAGTGCGGCCTTGAAATCCGCGAGGCTGTGCATGTATTTCAGCACGCCGTCCGGTGCGAACGGGTCTTCGTCCCGCGTGGCCTCCGCGAATTCCGCGAAGCTCTTGATAGCGGCGCTCTTGCCGAGCCGCTCCAGGTATTTCTGCAAGTCGTAGGGAATGGACTCGAGACCGCGCGCATCGAAATTGTGAAGCGGCGCAGTCGGCTTGCGCAATTCGGCGAAGCCCGAGCCCTGGAACGGATCGTCGATCAGCGTCGCGCCGAGCGATACCAACTCACCCTTCACGCGCTCATACAGCCTCGCGGCTTCGTCGGAAAGCGGCTGCGTGCGCCATCCGGGACCGTACAGACCGATGCGTTTGCCCCGCAGCGCGTTGCGGTCCAGCGCGGCCGCATAGCCGCCATCCGGTTGCCGGCCGATGCTCGCGAGCGTTTTCGGATCTTCGCCCGTGTAGCCGGCGAGCACGTCGAGACAGAGTGCGGCATCCCGCACGTTGCGGGCGATCGGCCCGACTACATCGCGATTGCTGGACAACGGCACGACGCCCGCATTCGGCACGAGCCCGATAGTCGGCTTGATGCCCACGAGGTCTTGCGCCGATGCGGGGTTCTGTATCGATCCGCCGGTCTCTTCGGCGAGCCCGAGCACCGCCATGCCCGACGCCACCGCCGACGCCGTTCCCGCGCTGCTGCCGCCCGGCACGCGGTCGGGCTTCGCGACATTGATGGTGGGGCCGGCCCAGCTATCGTTCGCATGAGAGCCCGTGTGGCTCAGGATCGGAACGTTCGTCTTGCCGAGCAGGATCGCGCCCGCGCGCCGCATGCGCGCGACGACCGGCGCATCGCGCTCGGGCATCAGATCGATGCCGCCCGTCTTGCTGTAGAGCTTCGACCATCCCGCCGTGGTCGGAAAGCCGACCATGTCCATCGGGTCCTTGATGACGACAGGCACGCCCGCGAGCGGCCCCAGCGCTTCGCCGGCAGCGCGCCGTTCGTCGATCCTGCGGGCATCGTCGATTGCCGCCGGATTCAGAAAGATCAGCGCGTTGTAAGCGCCGTTATAGCGCTCGATCCGGTCGAAGCAGGCGCGCGCCAGTTGTTCCGCCGTGAAACTGCCGCTCCGGAAGCCTTCCTGCACGGCCTCGACCGTGAGATTGCCGAGATCGATGTCGATCGCACTGCGTGTATCCATTCGATGCCCCCGTTGAGTTGATTCGTTCTTCAGAGCTGAACGCCGCGCGTGAGCGCACCGTCGACGACGATGTTCGCGCCGCTCACGAAGCTCGCCGCCGGACTCGCGACGAATGCGACCGCATTGGCGATCTCCTGCGGCCTGGCCATGCGGCCGGTCGGGTTCAGCGCCAGCGCCCGTTCGAAAAGCGCCGGATCGTTGTGCTCGATCCAGTCCCACACGCCGCCTTCGAAGTACACGTTGCCCGGCGATACCGTGTTCGCGCGAATTCCCTTCGACGCCAGTTGATTCGCGAGCCCCTGCATGTAATGCACGAGCGCGGCCTTGAAGACGCCATATGGCCCGGCCGCGAAGTCGATCTCGCGGCCCGACACGCTCGAGATGGCGACGATCGATGCCGCCTGGCTCGCCGTGAGATAGGGCATGGCGGCATCCACGAGATTGACGGTGCCGAGCAGATCGGTTTCGAACTCCTTGCGCCACGATTCGATGTCGTTGCCGATGGCAAGCGCGCTCACGTTGGCCACGACGATGTCCAGCCCGCCCCACTCCGAACCGACGCGCCCGACCCACGCCTTCAGCGCGTCGCCATCCGAGACATCGACGGCCGCCCCCGACGCGCGCGCGCCGCTCAGTTCGGTCAGCGCATTCGCAGTCGCTTCGACGCTCGCCTGATCACGTGCGCAGATAGCGACTTCAGCGCCCTCGGAAGCAAGCGTGCGTGCGATCGCGAGACCGATGCCTTTGGTTCCGCCGGTCACGATCGCTTTCAAGCCCTTCAGTTGCAGGTCCATCTTCGTCGCTCCTTTGTCGATGAAATGACGCTACGACGGCGCTCATTCCCGCTCGCGCCCGTCCTCCGACGCCATGCCGCGCGCAATCTGCAGTACTTCCCCCGCCTGAATGACGGAATGGCAGATGTCGTCGATGGTCACGCGCTTTTCCATCGCCTGCGCGCGCAGCATGTCGTAAGCCTCGCGTTCGCTCACGCGATGCATGGTCATCAAGATGTTCTTGGCTTCCTGCAGATGCCGGCTGTCGAGCAGTTTCTGTTCGAGCTTCGCGATCCGTTGCGCATACTGACGCGCGCGCTTCGCGTGATGCAGCGCGATCACGACGGTGGACAGCAGGCCGGAGGCACGGATCGGCGTCGTGACGATGCCGTCCGATCCCATCTTGATCGCCTGATCGATGAAGGTCGGATTCTCATACGCCACCACGCAGATGACAGGCGGCGCATCCGGCCCGCCCCACTCGCCTTTCGGCGCGCGCTCTTCCGGGAGCAACGCGCGAAACACCAGATCCGTCTTCTCGGGCAGCGTGTCCGTGGGCGGCCAGCACCGCTCGACCTGAAAACCCATGCGCCGGAGATGGTTCGTAAGCGTCAGCCCGTCATCGTCGTCCGGATGAAACACGACGACGCGCGCATTGCGCTCGAGAATCGAACCGGTCAGGCTTCGCTGGCTTCTGTCCATTCGCGCGCTCACGTCAGTACTCTCGCGTGCTCAACTTCGTGACCCAGTCCCCGAGCGTCTGATGCGTCATGTATGGATCGGGGCCGACAGCGAACTTCGATTCGCGCAGGATGGTGAACTGGCCGTCGGCATTGGCGCGGCCGATGCGCGGAAAGAGCGCCATGTGATGATTGACCGGATCGATGCGTACCCTGCCCTGCGGCGCGGCATATTCCGAGCCGAGCAGATGCGGCATGATGACGTCGATCTCGTCGGACCCTGCCCGCGCGCACGCTTCCGCGAACATGTGCATCTGATAGTACGCGGCTTCCCAGTTCACGTCCGTCGGGGTGTCGGAGCCGTAGCGCGACTGGTGATGCGCCACCGCGCGGCGATTCTCTTCCGTGTCGACGCTCTGAAAATAAGGCGCCGCCGTGTAGTGCCCTGCCGCGATGCCGGGCTGCATCGCGTGAATTTCGGTCTCCGATGTATTGAGGCTGCCGATCGGCATGCGCGACGGATCGAAGTCCGCGTGCGCGTAGGCATCGTAAAGATAAGGCACCGTCGCACCGATGACCGTGCTGAAAATCCAGTCAGGCGACTTGCGGCGGATGTCCGCGACGACCTGTTCGAACTGCTCGCGCGTGGCGTCGAGCGACAGATAGCGTTCGCCGAGAATCGCGCCTTCCGGATGCTGTAGCAGCAGCTCCTGCATGGTGCGGTTGCATTCGTACGGATAGACGTAACTCGAACCGACGAAGTACACGCGCGCGCCGAAAGTCTCGGTCATGAAGTCCGCGAGTTGCACGCCGTTCTGATTCGGCGACGCCCCGCTGTAGATGATGTTGTCCGAGTACTCGAAACCCTCGTACATCTGCGCGTAGATCAGAAGCCGGTTGTGCTTTTCGACGACGGGCAACATCGCCTTGCGGCTGGTCGACGTGTAGCCGCCGAAGATGGTGTTGACGCCGTCCTTGACGATCAGCCGCTCCGCGAGTTCGCGGAACGCAGCCGGGTCGGACGCGGGATCGTAGTGAAGGGCGACGAGTTCGCGCCCGCCAATGCCGCCGCGCGCATTGATCTCTTCGACGGCGAGGCGCGCACCGCGCCATTGAGACTGCTCGAGCAACGCGGTCGAGCCGCTCGTCGAGCACAGCAGGCCCACTCGGATGGGATCGGACAAAGCCATTTCGTCACACGCTCTGGAATGCGCGCGGAACGGACGCTCCGCGCGTTGCAGCTACTGCCTGGGATGCTTCGGCCTGACCCGTTACTTCAAATAGTGCTTGGCGACCATCGCGCCCACCGTGTATTTTGGATCGACAAAATTGCCGAGTCGAACCTTGCCGACCTGGCTCAGCATCATGTACGCGTCCCACTTGTCGAAACCGTACTCCGCGGCCATCCAGAGCACGAGTTCGCGATAGGCGATGCGCGTCGCGTCTTCCAGCGGCCGGGCGCTGCCGATGCTCATCAGCGCATCCTCGTTCTCGAGGCGCGGCCAGTCGATCTGCCACTTCTTGATGAGGTCGACGCGTACGGTCGTCGTGCTCTGATATTCGACCGCCGTGCCGCAGACTTCGCCGTCGCCCTGACAGGCGTGGGCATCGCCGATGAAAAGCCGTCCGCCCGGCGAGCGCACCGGCAGATACGTGATGCTGCCGGGCCCCATGTCGGGCACGTCCATGTTGCCGCCGTGATTGTCGGGCGTGAGCGAGTTGATCGAATCGATCTCGGGCGAAAGACTCAGCGTGCCGATATGCGGCTTGTACGGCAGCGTGTTGCGCTTGCTCCAGTACACGTTCTCTTCGTCGATCTTTATCTTGCGCACCACTTCCGGAAGCGGCTCGTTCAGCAACGCGGTGTAGTCCGTGCCGGTCAGTCCGCCGAAGTTCGGGATCATGCAGCAGAAGCCGTGGGGATCGTCACCGCGCGGCGCCATCTTTTCGATGTACACGGCGACCACATCGCCCTTTTCCGCGCCTTCGATCATGATCGGCCCGTTCTGCGGATTGAGGAACGGCACCTGCAGCACTTCGGACGGCTTGTCCGTCTCCTCCTTGATCTTGCCTTCGAACGCATCGCGTGTTTCGACCACGACGCGATCGCCGGGCTTCACGTGCAGCACCGGCTGCGAGTACGGCCCGATGGTGTAGTGATAGGTCTTTTGCATCTCCTCGGTCAGGTGGTGTTCCACCGGTTCACGATCAGCGCCGACGCCACGCTTCATCATGATCGAGTCCTCAAGCCATTTCATGTTTCGCTCTCCGTCACAGTGCCAGATACTGGCGAATCAGTTGTTCGTCCGCGAGTTGCGCGGGACTCAGTGTCTCGACGATCCGTCCCTTGTCCATCACGCAGCAGCGTGTCGCGATGCGCTCGACCATGCCCATGTCCTGCTCGACCAGCACCACGCCGATCCCTGTTTCGCGCGCGATCTGCTGAAGCGTTTCACCGATCAGATCGACGATGGATGGCTGGATGCCTTCGGACGGCTCGTCGAGCAGGATCACCTTCGGCGAGCTGATGAGCGCCCGCGCGATCGCAAGCTGTTGCTGTTCGCCGCCGCTCATGGTTCCCGCTTTCTGCTGATAGCGCTTCTTCAGAATCGGGAAGTACCCGACCACTGTGTCCTTCATTCGCGCCGCCTGCGCGCGATTCGCCTGTGCGCCGACCTGCAGGTTCTCGGCGACCGTCAGCGCCCCGAAGACTTCGCGGCCCTGCGGCACGTAGCCCATGCCTTTCTGCGCGCGGGCATAAGGCTTATCGTGGCCGATGGATTCGCCATCGAGTTCGATGCTGCCCGCATCGAGGCCGATCAGACCGATCAACGCGCGCATCAGCGTCGTCTTGCCGACGCCGTTGCGTCCGATCAGCGCCAGCACTTCGCCGCGTCCGACACCGAACGACACGCCGTTGAGCACGCGCCCGCCGCCGTACCCCGCTTCCACGCCCGACACCTGAAGCAACGCGCTCATTTCTTCTTCCCCAAATAGACTTCCGCGACATCGTCGCGTGCGAGGATGTCGTCGAGCGGACCGTCGGCAAGCAGGCTTCCGCCGTGCAGAACCGTCACGCGCGAGGCGATCTGCTTGACGAAGGTCATGTCGTGCTCGACGACCATCATCGTGAGACCGGCCGCCGAAAGACGCTTGATGAGCTCGCCGGTCGCGTGCGTTTCCTCGACGGACATGCCCGCCACGGGTTCATCGAGAAACAGCAGCTTCGGACGCAGCGACACGGCCATCGCGATCTCGAGCCATTGCTTCTTGCCGTGTGACAGGTTGCGCGCGAGCACGTGTTCCTCGTTCTCCAGCATGAAGCGTTGCAACAGCTCGTCGAGACTTTCAGGCCGATCGTCTTTCGCACGATGCAGCGACAACTGCAGATGCTGGCGCACGGTCAGATCGGGAAACACGCCCGGAATCTGAAACTTGATGCTCATGCCCATGCGGATGCGTTCATGCGGCAGCACATGGCTCATGTCCTGGCCGAGAAACATCACGCTGCCTTCCGACGGCCGATGCTCTCCGGTGATGAGCTTGAAGAACGTGCTCTTGCCCGCACCGTTGGGCCCGATCACGCAGCGAATCTCGCCTGCATCGATACTGAAGTCGATGCCGTTGATGACGTGGGCGCCGCCGAAGTGCTTCTTGAGTCCGCGCGTTTCCAGCAGCGTGGTCATGACTTGCCCTCCTCTCGTTTGAGACATGCACCGCCGCGGCCCGTATCGTGGCCCGCGCGGCGATACAGACGCCGCAGATGCCGCGTGACGAACGGCAGCAGACCTTCCGGCGCTGCCAGCACGACGATCAGCAGGATCGCGCCGAGCAGAATGAGCGCGTACTGGCTGCCGTACACCGCGAGGTTCTGCGAGAGCCACACGAGCAGTGCCGTGCCGACGATGGTCCCGCCGATGCTCTTTCGCCCCGAGGTCGCGACCCAGATGACCGGCATCGCGGCGGAGGTGAGGCCCATCGTCGATGGCGTGATGTAGGAACCCCAGATCGTGTACAGCGCGCCCGACAATCCGCCGAGCGTGCACCCGAGCACGAAGACGAGAAGCTGATGGCGGCGGATGTCGACGCCCAGCATCTCCGCGCGCTGCGGATTCTCGCGAATGGCGATAAGCGTGAGTCCGAACGTGCCGTCGAGCAGCCTGCGTATCGCGACATAGACGACGAGCAGCAGGATCAGCACGAGGTAGTAGAAGCTCGCGTTTTCCAGCGTAAGCGGCCCGCCGGGCCAGGGAATCGTCAGCGGCGGCATGCCGCCCATGCCGTTGTAGCCGTTCAGCCGCGCTTCGCCGATCGCCCATTGCGGACCGGCCGTCTGCGACATGAAGGTTTCGAGCACGAGCGTCACCGAGAGCGTGACGATGCCGATGAACACGCCCTTGATGCGGCCATAGAAAATCATGTAGCCGATCAGCGCCGCGACGACGACGCTCACCGCCAGCCCCGCGCCGAGACCCAGCCATGAGTCGAACCACGCATCGCCGTAATTGAGCGTGAAGATGCCGTAGCTGTAACCCGCCAGGCCGAAGAAGGCGGTCTGCCCGAAGGACAGGATGCCGCCGTAGCCCCACATCGCGGCGAGGCCGACCGCACCGAACGCCCACAACAGGCAGTACGCGAGGTTGCCGCTCGTGGTGGCGTCCACGATGAGCGGCAGAACGAGGGCCACGAGCCAGGGGGCGTACTGCAGCGCGCGTGTCGTGGCGCCGGCCGGGGCCAGCCCCGAAGGCACTTTCGTTTGCTTCACGTCGGCCTCCTAGCGCGAGCGGGAAAAGAGATTGCCGAGACCTTGCGGCATCAGCCGGATCACGACGATGACCGTCACGAGCAAGCCGATCTGCCCGAACAGCTGACCATACGACGCCGTGAGCGCGGTCTGGATGACGGCGAGCACCGCGGCTGCGGGCGTGGTTCCCGCAATCACGTTCGCACCACCGACCACTACCGACACGAACGCCTGCACGATGAAGTTGCTGCCCATCGTCGGCACCGCGGTCATGGTCGGCGCATAGAGCGCGCCGGTCAGCCCGGCGAGCCCCGCGCCGAGCGCGAACGTCAGCGTATAGAGCCGGTCCGTGCGCAGGCCGAGACATTGCGCGATGTTGGCGTTCTGAATCGTGGCGCGGGCGCAGACGCCGTAATTCGTCTTGAAGAACAGCAGATAGAGGCCGAAGAGGATGGCGAGCGCGATAGCCGGCAGCAGCGCACGATATGTGGAGAACGAATAATCGCCGAGCGAGAACGATCCGAACGGCGTGCCGATGCCTTCTATCGAAGGACCGGCGACGAGCAGCATCGTCTGCTGCACGATGAGGCTGATTGCCCACGTCGCCACGACCGAATCGAACAAGCGATCGTACAGGTGACGAATGACGAGCCGCTCGATGACCACGCCCGCGATCGCCGCCGCAAGCGCGCCGAGCAGCATCGCAAGAGGAAGCGGCACGCCGCGCTTGGCCGCGAGGATCGTCACATACGCGCCGCACATGATGAACTCGCCATGCGCGAGATTGATGACGCCCATCATGCCGAAGATCACCGCGAGACCGAGCGCCGCAAGGACCAGATAGGCGAAGCTGTCGCCGAACTGATAGACGAGCGAATAGAGAACCGAAAAGGTGGCCATGCATGCTCCACGTTCAGAAGGCGAACGCGCGTTCGCCGTGTTCGGCGCGCGCGCGTCCGCCCGGATCAGGACTTCTTGGGCAGGTTCGACGGCGTGTACTGACGATGATCCGGCTTGTTGGGCAGATCGCAGCCCACCTTGCCGAGCCAGTACGGCTGCACGTTTTCCCAGACCTTCGGGATCTCGACGGAGTGATCGTCCTTCACGCGCACCAGATAGATGGTATGGCTCGCATGATGGCTTTTCGGATCGATGCAGACCTTGCCTTGCGCGCCTTCTGTGCAGATGCCGGTTTCAAGCGCCTTGCGCACTGCTTCCTGATTCGTCGTCTTCGCTTTTTCGACGGCGGCCTTGTAGAGATAGATGGCGTCGTAAGCGTTCGCGGCTTCCTGATTGATGTACGGCTCATTCGGGAACTTCGCGTGGAAGCGCTTCTTGAAGTCGTTGCTGGCGGGCGAATCGACTTCCTCCACGTAGTTCGCTGTGACGTACATGTCCTTCAGCGCAGGCGGTTTGAAGCGCTTGTGTTCATACGCCTGACCGACGTTCACCGAGCTTGCCATCGGCAGATTCAGATGCGATGAAGCCTGCTGTTCGTAGTACGACGCCTGATTCGCGCCGACCAGCAGCGTCACGACGAAGTCGGGCTTCGCCTTCTGGATGTTCTGGATCGTCTGCCCGAACTGCGATACGGACAGCGGAATGAATTCCTCGCCGACCATCGTGCCGCCGTTCTCCTTGACGATATTGCGCACCCATTCAGCCGAGATCTGCCCGAAGTTGTAGTCGGCGGCAATGGTGTACACCTTCTTGCCGTACTTCTGCATCATCCAGGGAATGAGGGTCGAGAATTGCTGCTCGGGGACGGCGCCCGTGACGAAGGTGTTGGTGTCGCACACGCCGCCTTCGTACTGGTTGTCGTACCAGTAGAGCTGATGCGCGCGATCCATGATGGGCCGTATCGCCTCGCGCGATGCGCTGGAGAACGCCCCGAAGATCACATCGGGCTTGTCGGTCTGAACCAGACGCCGCGCGAGTTCCTGGAACTTGGTGTTGTCGGACTGCGTGTCGTAGGCAATCAGCGAGACCGGACGTCCGAGGATGCCGCCCTTCGCGTTGATCTCATCGACTGCGAGCTGCGTGGCGTGAATCTTCGGGATGGTCGCCAGTGCGAAGTTTCCCGAGGCATCTTCCAGCAGGCCGATCTTTACCGGATCGGCGGCGCTCGATGCAAGCGATGTGAGGGCAAGTCCTGCGGTAAAGGCGAGACGCATCCAGCCCGACGGCTTCATCAACATGCGGGTTCTCCATAAATGAGCGCTAGAACAGGGGAAAAACGCGGACAAAAAAAAGCCCCCTGACGAACCGTCGGTTCGTCAGGGGGCTTCTGTGCCGGGTCCTCGGGCGGACATCTTTGTCGGGCCGCGAGGGATGAGGCCAAGTCTAATGCGTCAAATTTTTAGTTGTCAACGGCAATCAAAAATAGGCAGGACCGCAGAACGGCAGGGTTCCCGCGGCGTCACCCGGCTATCGATGTCCGGCCAGCGCGAGGAACGGCCTCGATCACGCGCACACATACTCACACAAGCCGCGCCCCGATTCGCACGACCCTGCCGAAGCCTGAAGGCTCGGCGAGAAACACATCGCGTGTCGCATTTTGTCGTTATCCAGGCGCGTTAGCGACGACGCCTATGCCTCGCGATCCGCAAACTCCAGCTAACAACCCAACAATGCCGAGGGCGACGCGCCTCATCGGCTGCTTCCTGCCTGCGCGCTCGATCAAGCGCGCCTCGCATCGAATCAGGAGTGAGACGATTGAGTCCTTTGCACGAGCAGAATGCCGGAACCAGAGCATCGTCGACCGTTACGCTGGGCGCGATCACCGTTGTCGACCGCGCGTTGCTGAAGCGCGCCGTCGGCGCGATGGCCCTAGGCAACGCGATGGAGTGGTTCGACTTCGGTGTCTATAGCTATATCGCGGTGGTTCTCGGCCGCGTGTTCTTTCCGTCCAGCAGCCCGTCGGCGCAACTGATCGCGACCTTCGGCACGTTCGCGGCAGCGTTCCTCGTGAGGCCAATCGGCGGCGCGGTATTCGGTCCGCTCGGCGACAAGATCGGCCGGCAGCGCGTGCTCGCGATGACGATGATCATGATGGCCGCAAGCACCTTCTGCATCGGTCTCATTCCGGGCCATGATTCGATCGGCATGCTGGCGCCCGTCTTGCTGCTGATTGCGCGCCTGGTACAAGGCTTCTCGGCCGGCGGAGAATATGGCGGCGCAGCGACCTTCATTGCCGAATTCGCGACGGACAGGCGGCGCGGATTCGCGGGCAGCTTTCTCGAAGTCGGAACCCTCGTCGGATACGTTTTCGGCGCAGGCACCGTCGCGCTGCTGACCACGAGCCTTTCGCACGAAGCGCTTCTATCGTGGGGCTGGCGCGTACCGTTTCTTATCGCCGGGCCGCTCGGACTCATCGGCCTCTACATTCGCATGAGGCTCGAGGAAACTCCCGTCTTCAAGAAAGAAGCCGAGATTCGCGAGGCGCACGAACGAGCGCGTCCTAAGCTCTCGCTGCGCGCCCTGCTCAGGCAGCAATTCCGGCCGATGATCCAGTGCGTCGGCCTCGTACTGATCTTCAACGTCACCGACTACATGGCGCTGTCGTATCTGCCGAGTTTCCTGTCGGCAACGCTGCACTTCGACGAGACACATAGCCTCTTCCTGGTGCTGATCGTCATGGTGCTGATGATCCCGATGACGCTCTGGGCCGGTCATCTGTCCGATCGCATCGGCCGCAGGCCCGTGATGATGTGCGGCTGCATCGGACTCTTTCTGTTGTCCATTCCCGCACTGCTGCTCATCCGGACGGGCGCGGCATGGCCGGTGTTCGCCGGGCTTTTCATGCTCGGCGCACTGCTCTCCACCTTCACTGGCGTGATGCCGTCGTCGCTGCCCGCATTGTTCCCCACGCGGATTCGTTATGGCGCGCTGGCGATCGGCTTCAACGTTTCGGTATCGCTTTTCGGGGGAACGACGCCCCTCGTCACCGCGTGGCTCGTCGAGCAGACCGGCAATCCGATGATTCCCGCTTACTACCTGATGGGAGCGTCCGTCATCGGCCTCGTGTCCGTGTTCGCCATGCGCGAGACGGCGGGCGCGCCGTTGCTCGGCTCCGGACCGTGCGTCGCGACGCGCGCCGAGGCGCTTGCAATGACGCACGACAAACTGAAGGTCGTGCCTGCGGTCAAACGCGAGATCGTTCCTCAAAAGAAGCGTGCCTGAGGGCGAGGCTCAGCGCGTCATGCTACGACCGTCCGCCGGCGCGTTCGTCCGGCGGACCTTCGGCGCCACAGCGTCGCGGCGCGCCTCGCGTTACACCGCGATTTCGCCCTGGTCTTCGCCCGCCCAATAGTGGATGCGCTCCGCGCTCACCCTGATCAGCACGATTCCCGGCGTCTCAAAGCCCTCTGCAAACCACTTTTCGATATCTTCATTCCAGTGGTCCTTCATCGCGGGCTTCTCGCGGATGAGTTCGGCGCGGCCCTCGACGGCTACGAACAGCGGCGGCGCACCGTCCGGTTTCGCGCTGCCGGTGAAGGTCAGCGCAACGGTAGGATCAGCCTCGATTTCCTGCACCATGTGCGTCTTCTCGAGCGTGAAGTAGTAGCTGTCCCCGTCGAACCTGACATCGCGGTTATTGCTCATCGGCCTCGCGGCGATCTTGCCGTTCAACGCGCGCGTCGACAGCATCGCGAAATCGATCTCGGCCATACGGCTCGCGAGTTCATCCAAGCTCAGTGTGCTCATCGGTTTTCCTCCTGTTCGGTCGATAACGCCAACGACGTGCGCAACGCTCGTGCCGCTTCTTGTCGTGGACATGAACAGGGATCGGGATGCTTCGTATGAGGATTGCGACCGTGACACGGATGAACCCCGATCGTGCCTGCAAGATCAACGCTTGCAACGCGCACGATTCGCGTTCGGCCTGACGTCGAGCATCGCCAGCACAGGCCGCAGCGCGCCTTCCAGCAGTTCGCGCTTCGGGTTGACGCGCGCGAGCACGCGCAAGCCCATGAGTGACGCGAGGAGCGACTTCGCCATGTCGGCGGCGTCGATATCGGAGGAAACGGTGCCGTCCTCCTGCCCCGCCGTCACGCAGCGCGCGAAGAAGCCTTCGATGTCCTTCAGCATGCGATTCAACACGCGCTGAAACTGCTTGTCGTGCGGCGCGAGTTCCATCGCCGAGTTCACGATCAGACAGCCCTTGCGATGCGGGTCCTTCACCGAAAGCCGAATGACTTCATCGAAGAACATGACAATGGCATCGCGCGGGGCCACCTGATGCTCGAGCCGCTGCACGCGCGCGCGAAATCCGCGTTCGACGTAACGTTCGAGTGCGCGTTCATAGAGCGCGCGCTTGTCCCCGAACGCGTTATAAAGGCTCGCGGACGTGAGGCCCATCGCTGCAGCCAGATCGCGCACCGACGTTGCTTCATAGCCGCGCGACCAGAACTGCGCGGTGGCCGCATCGAGCACGGCATCTTCGTCGAATTGACGCGGACGTGGCATGCGCGCGCTCCTTCGTTACGCGGACTTCGGGTAGTTCGACGGGAACAGCGCGCGCTTGGTCTCGTCGTCGTTGACGGTCTTGAACGCATGCGTCTTGTTCACCGCGCGCGCACGTTCCACTGCAGGCCGCGCGTCGATCTTCGCGAACCAGCGCTGCAACGCGGGATAGGCGGCAAGCGGAGCGTCGCTGTTCCTGAACACGCGCGATGCGCGATCGATCCATCCCCACGCCGACATGTCCGCGATCGTATAGCTGTCGCCGACGATGAACTCGCGGCCCTTCAGTCTCTCGTCGAGCACTTCGTAATGGCGCTCCGCCTCGCGCCGGTAGCGGTTCACAGCGTAGTCGAGCCCTTCGGGCGCTGCATACTGGAAGTGCACGGCCTGCCCGGAGAACGGCCCGAGTCCGCTCGCGACGAACATCAGCCACGACAGCAGTTGCGGGCGATCTTCCGGCGCGCCGAGAAACTGGCCGCTTTTTTCCGCGAGATAGAGCAGGATGGCGGTGGAATCGAATACGGCTGCGGGCTTGCCGCTCGGCCCTTGCGTATCGACGATGGCCGGCACCTTGCCGTTCGGGTTGATGGCGCGGAACGCCGGCGAATGCTGCTCGCCCTTGCTCGTGTCGACAGGCTTCAGCACGTAAGGCAGTCCCGATTCTTCGAGAAAGAGCGCGATCTTCGCGGGATTGGGCGTCGGGTGAAAATAAAACTCGATCATGCAGGTCGTCTCCGTGTCGTGGCCACTATCGCGACATTTTAGATCGATCGATCCACAACGCGCAGAAGCGAGAGCCGATCCGCGAGGGCGGCTCGTCACGAATCGGGTGCAAGAGACTGCATGAGGCGCGTGAGGTCACGCGGTTCCACGCGGATGAGTCCGCCTTTCGGGCTGTCGATATCGGCGATGAGCGCGAGCGAAAGCGCGACCGTCGCCGGAAGAATGGTGATGAGCAGGCCTTTGCGCAGGCTTCCCTTCGCGCCGTAGCCTTGCACCACGCAACCGACCAGGGCGATGACGATCATCAGATACCACGCGCCGAGCGGAATGTGATTGATGCGGGCGGCCTCCGAATAGTCCTGCGAGTTGAGGACGTCGTTCATGCCCGACACGACCAGTGCGCCGATGGGCGTCGGCTGCGCTTTCGCCACTTGCGTTGCAAGTTGCCAGAGCTCGGCCTCGACGCGGGTGGTATCGCTCGCGATTCTTGCGAGTTCGCCGGACGAGCGCGTTTTATAGTTCGCCAGTCTCAGCTTCGCATAGCGGATCAGCGCGGACTTGATCTTCGCGCCGGTCGCGGCATCGGCGAGATCGGCGCGGGCGTACTCGGTGCCGATGGCATTCGCTTCGCTTTCCTCCAGCGTCTTGCGCAAGTCGTAGCGGTTGACCGCCATCGACAGGCTGAAGCCCACGAGCAGCGCGAGCAGCGTCAGCGTCGATGTCTGGATGAGATTGAAGTCTTCGCGGTCGCTCTCGGGCAGCACCGCCCAGCGGCGCAGCACGTACGCGCCGAACGCTACCGCGCTCACGAACAGCGCGAGCAGAACGACGAACACCACAGCCGGATAGTCGACGAAGGTTGTCATCCCGATCCCAGGTCGCGCGTGTGAAGAGCGTTCGCGCGCAGCGGAACGCGAACGTGATTCATGCCCCTTGCAGCAATACTCGAAAAGCGCGGCACCGAGTGATGATTGGGGCTATCGGCGCGCGCGCTTCGATCGACGGCCGTTATGGTGCTGTGGGATCTCACGGCGAGGGCTTGCCGCATCCGGTTAATGCCAAGCGTGGCCCGAACGCGGATCGCACGCACCTTAGCGAGCCGGCCCCGCGCCGGCAATGCCGATCGCATTCAGTTCCTTCAGCACTTCGTCGCTCAGCACGATATCGGCGGCCTTCAGGTTCTCGCGCAAATGCGTCACCGACGACGTGCCCGGAATCAGCAGAATGTTCGGGGATCGATGCAGCAGCCACGCGAGTGCGATCTGCATCGGGGTTGCACTCAGACGCGCCGCGATCCGGGCCAGCGTGTCCGATTGAATCGGCGAAAAACCGCCGAGCGGGAAGAACGGCACATACGCGCTGTGCTCCCGCGCGAGTTCGTCGACGAGCGCGTCGTCATCGCGATTCACGAGGTTGTAGTGATTCTGGACGCAAACGATCGGCGCGATCTTCCGTGCGTCCCGCACCTGCATCGATGTCGCGTTGGACAAGCCGATGTGCCGTATCTTGCCTTCCTGCTGCATCGTTGCGAGCGCGTGCATCTGCGGCTCGATGGAGCCTTCGGTCGGCCTGTGGATGTCGCCCATGATGCGCAGATTGACCACGTCGATGGCATCGACGGCGAGGTTGCGAAGATTGTCTTCGACGCCGCGACGCAAGTCATCTGGCTCGAAAGCGGGCAGCCAGCCGCCCTTGTCGTCACGCACCGCGCCGAGCTTGGTCACGATGGTCAGGTTCGATGGATACGGATGCAGCGCCTCGCGAATGATCTCGTTGGTCACGTGCGGGCCGTAGAAATCGCTCGTGTCGATGTGATTCACCCCCGCTGCAACGGCTTCCCTCAACACCGCGAGCGCGGACGCGCGATCCTTCGGCGGACCGAATACGCCCGGTCCCGCAAGCTGCATCGCGCCATAGCCCATTCGATTCACTTCGCGTCCCGCAAACTCATAGGTCTTCATCATTGCACGGCTCCCGGTGGCAGATTGGATGGCGCATTATCTCCAGCTTGCAGCGTCGATTGAATACCGCTAAGTTGCACGGGTTGTTCAAAAAACAAAACGGTCCGAATGTGGAACTGAACGATCTCGCTGCCTTTGTCTCCGTCGCCCGGGCAGGCGGCTTCCGCGACGCGGCCCGTACGAACGGCGTATCGGCTTCGAGCCTTTCGATGGCCGTGCGCAGGCTCGAGACCAAGCTGGGCTTGCGCTTGCTGAACCGCACGACGCGCAGCGTGTCGCCGACCGAGGCGGGTCAGCGGTTGATAGAAACGCTCACGCCGTTGTTCGGCGAAATGGAAGCGGCGCTGGATGTGCTGAACGGCTATCGCGATTCGCCGAGCGGCACGCTCAGGCTCAATGTCCCCGCGAGCGCCGCACGCACGCTGCTGCCGGGGCTGCTCGCGGGGTTCATGCACGCGTATCCCGACATCCGCGTCGAAGTGATGGTGGAGGACGGCTTCGTCGATGTCCTGTCGATCGGTTGCGATGCGGGCATACGCTACGACGACAAGCTCGAACAGGACATGATCGCCATGCCGATCGGCCCGCGCATCGACCAATTCACGACCGCCGCTTCGCCCGCCTATTTGCGCGCGCACGGCACGCCCCGCCATCCGCGTGATCTGCTTTCGCATACCACCGTGCGGGGACAATTCTCCGGCGGTGCGCGGCCCGCGTGGCAGTTCGAGCGCGATGGCGAAGTGGTTCGCGTCGATCCGCCGTCGCGCCTCGTCGTGCGTCCCGGCGCGGCGTTGGGCCTGATGATCGACGCGGCGATCGCAGGTCTCGGGGTCATCCATCTGTTCGAGGAGATGTTGCAGCCGCACGTCGAAAGCGGTGCGCTCGTGCCGATACTCGACGACTGGAGACAGCCGTTTTCCGGGCCGTTTCTCTACTATCCGGGACGCCGGCATGTGCCCGCGCCGCTGCGCGCGTTCATCGACTGGCTAAAGCAGAACGACCGCATGTAGCGGCGCATGCGGTCGTGCTCGCCTGCCTTCGCAAGGCATATGTAAGCACGGCCAACGATTCTCTTTCCGACACCGTCCCGTCATTTCCGCGCCCTATATTCGTCAATCGCCGCAACCGGCAGTCGCAGCACGGCCGGTTACGCGCGCACAACAACACGTCCTTCGAACTTCCACGAGCGGGGTCTCGGCAGGCGGTCTTTCTTGCCGGCGACATCGAGCATGGCATGCGGCCGGTGCATGGGCATCGGACGTGACGAGCCAGGCCGGGTCGCCGGGAGGATCGGCTGCGGTGAAGGCAATCGAAGGTTTCGAGGATCAGCAGGAAAGAAGGAGCACTTGCCCCGTGAACTCCCGTCGCAAATTTCTTCAAGGCACGGCGACTGCCGGCCTGTCGGCCGCGGCCCTGAGCGTATTTCCCCCGAGCATCCGCCGCGCGCTCGCGATTCCCGCGCATCACGACACCGGCACGATCAAGGACGTCAAGCACGTCGTCATTCTGATGATGGAGAACCGCGCGTTCGACCATTACTTCGGCACCTATAAGGGCGTGCGCGGCTACGGCGATCGCTTCACGATCCCGCTGCCTGACGGCCGCAACGTATGGCAGCAGATCGACGCGAACGGCAACATCGACCTGCCCTACCATCTCGACGAAACCAGAGGCAATGCGCAGCGCGTCGCCGGGACGCCGCATAGCTGGGTCGACACGCAGAATGCGTGGGATGGCGGCCGCATGGCTGCGTGGCCGGTGTCGAAGAAGAACCAGACGATGGGTTACTTCGACAACGCTGAAATTCCATTCCAGCGCGCGCTGGCCGAAGCCTTCACGATTTGCGACGACTATCACTGCGCGTTTCTCGGCGGCACGCACCCGAACCGCATCATCCATGCGACGGGCACGCATGGTCCTGCCTATGGCAAGACCTTTGTGAACAACTTCAGCGGAGACTTCGACGTGACCACGTCCGCCTCCGCGTACTTCGACTGGAAGACGACCGCCGAGCGCCTCGAAGACGCCGGCGTCACGTGGAAGGTCTATCAGAACATCAAGAACACCTACGGCTGCAATCCGCTGCTCGGCTTCAGGCAGTTTCGCAAGGCCAACGAGGCACTGCCTGCGACGCGCCAGGTCAACACGTCGCTCACGCAGGCCGCCGAGCCGGCCTTCAGTCCCGCCGATGCCGTGGCCCAGCCGCTGATCAAGGGCTACGCGAACACCCTGCCGACCACCGACACGGACCCGAATACCAACGGCACGTTCGTCGAGGCGTTCGCCGACGACGTAAAGAACGGCCGCCTGCCGGAAGTCTCGTGGGTGATTCCGACGGACGTCTACTCCGAGCACCCGGGGCCGTCGAGCCCGGTTCAGGGCGCGTGGTTCGTGCAGCAATTCCTCGATGCGCTCACCGCCGTGCCCGAGGTCTGGAGCAAGACCGTGCTGCTCGTCAATTTCGACGAGAACGATGGCTTCTTCGATCACGTGCCTCCGGCCGCGGCGCCGTCGCCGAACGGTGACGGCACCTACGCCGGCAAGACCACGCTGAACGGCGCCGACCTGAGCGCCGAATATTTCACGCATCCGTACGTGACTCGCGCCGATACCGGCGCGCAGCCCAACAGCCAGCCCGCCGGTCCCGACGGCAAGCCGTACGGACCCGGCCCGCGCGTGCCGCTGTGGGTGATCTCGCCGTGGAGCCGTGGCGGCTGGGTCAATTCGCAGACGTTCGACCACACATCGGTGCTGCGTTTCCTCGAAGCGCGCTTCGGCATCAAGGAGAGCAACATCTCACCGTATCGCCGGCTGATCAATGGCGATCTGACGACGGCGTTCAATTTCGCGTCGCCGAACAACGAACCGCTGCCGACCATCGCGGGCGAAAAAAGCAAGGCCGACGCCGATGCGCTGCGCGCAACGCAGCAGGCGCTCGGACAGATCGTGCCCGATGCGAACCGCGGCATGCCGAAGCAGGCAAGCGGCTTCCGCCCGTCGCGTGCGCTGCCCTATGAACTCCATGCCAGCGCTCATGTCGATACGGCCTCCGGCGCCGTCCGGCTGCTGTTCGCCAACACCGGTCGGCAGGGCGCCGTGTTCCACGTCTACGACAAGTTGCATCTGGACCGCTTGCCGAAGCGTTATGCAGTGGAGCCGGGCAAGACGCTGGACGACGTGTGGACGCCGACTTCGACGGACCAGGGCCGATACGATCTCTGGGTACTCGGCCCGAACGGTTTCCATCGCGAATTCAGGGGCCAGCTCGCCGCGCAGAAGGGGCACCGGGACGTCAATCCGGAAGTGCGTGTCGGCTACGGCTTGCTGACTGGCACGCTGCACCTGCAACTGCGCAACGATGGCGCGGGGCCGGCGCAGTTCACCGTCAGGTCGAACAAGTTCTACGGTGCATTGCAGGCGTTTCCGGGTCTGCCCGTTCCGGGCTTCGGTCGAAATCCATCCGGCTTCGGCGGCTTTCCTGCGCCGGGCTTCGGCGCCTGGCCGGCGCCCGCGCCTTTCGGTCGCGATGATGCGCTCGGCGCGGGAAATAGCTGGACGGTAAGCACGAACGGCGCACTTCCTGCCGCGCTGTTCTGGAACGTCGCTCAGACCGGGTACTGGTATGACTTCGAAATCACGAGCGCCACGGACCGCAGCTTCTTCCGGCGCATCGCTGGACGGATGGAGACGGGCCGACATTCGGTAACCGACCCGGCGATGGGCATGCCCGACAGCTTCTGAAGCGGCACAAGGGGCGCCCCGTGTCGGTCCGGCGCCTCTCGCTTGTTGATCTCACCGGCCGCAGCGCGGCTTGACAGCGGCCGGCGTGGACACTGAGAGTCCGGCCGCTAACGACAGCGGCGTTTCAGAGACAAGTGATCGCGTCCACCGCTTTGGGCCTCCTCCCGTTCCGCCGATTGGATGCACGGCGCCTCGCTGATCTGGCTGCTTACACGGAGGCAGGACGGAACCGTTGCAACCATGCGAGCGTTGATGCAGCATCTAATCGATTCGCCGCGTGGTGCGGCCGGTATCGAAGGATACAAGACGCATGATAGGTGAGCCTAACTAAATTGCATCGACGTTCGGAAGCCGGTCGCGATGATTACGCCTTGACGGACGCAATCGCATCGCGCATGCCGCCGAAGCGTCGCCGATACTGCGCCGGCGTGAGGTTCACCTTGCGCGTGAAGAGACGGGTGAAGAAGCCCGCGTCCTCATAGCCGACCTCATTGGCGATGGCTTCGATCGGCTGACTGTCGGCTTCGAGCATTTGTTTCGCTTCTTCCAGGCGCAGCGTATGCACGTATGCGAGCGGGGACATTCCTGTCGCCCGCTGAAAACGGCGCTTGAACGATCGCTCGGGCAGGCCGCTCAGCTGCATCATCGCGCTGACGGGCGAGGACTGCGCGTAGTGATCGGCGATCCATGACTGACAACGCGCGATGACCGCATCTTCCGCCTGACGCGTGCGCGCAAGCCGAGCGAACGGCTGCTGGCCGACGTCGTGCCAGTCGACAAGATTGATGCGCGCCGTCTGCATCGCCGTTTCGATGCCGGCCAGCCGCGCGATCAGATACAACGCCAGATCCAGCCATGACGTGCCGCCGCCCGCCATGATGAGCCGCTCGCCCTCCCCCGATGCGATGAGCGCCCGGTGCGCGCGGACCCTGATCGACGGATAGCGCCGCGCCATGGACTCGCAGAACGCCCAGTGCGTCGTTGCGTCGAGGCCGTCGAGCAGGCCCGCTTCCGCCAGCAGGATCGCGCCGGAACACGCCGTCGCCAGTATCTTTCCCTGCGCATGGCAGCGTCTGAGGCACGCGATTTCATCGTCGAAGCGGCCGGCGAGCGGCTCGCCGGGCGAAACGAGCAGTTCGGGCACGCAGATGACGTCGGCATCCGCGCACGCATCCAGCGCGGCATCCGCCGTGATCCGCACGTTGTTGCCGGCGACGAATGTGCCGCCGTGACGCGACACCACGCGAGGCGAAATCGGCGCGCGCCCCGGCGTGCCTTCGACGATGACGCCCCAATCGCGCCCCGCCGACATGAACATGTCATACATGCCGTACACCACGGACGCCGATGTCTCGGGCAGCGCCAGGATGCAGATGCGCGCGGGCGTGCGGTCGTTCATGGCCGTTTTGTCCGGTAAGTTGCCGAAATGGCTTTGGCGTCGGACGGCGGCCCGCCGTATCGTGGCTCCGTCCCAATGTTATTTAAGTGTAAGGAAGCCGTTCGCGCCAGTACGCCTCGCCGTAGCGGGCGCCCGGACGCGCATGTTGTATCCCCTCCTTACACTCGGCCACGACCGGCGACGCATTGCGGACGACCTCTCTGACGTGACCTCGTTGACGGAGCATGACCATGAGCCAGTACCGCACTCGCCTTCCCCAGCTCGATGACGGGCTTTTCATGACCGACGGCGGAATCGAGACGACGCTGATCTTCCACGAAGGAATCGAGTTGCCCTGCTTCGCCGCCTTCGACCTGCTGAAAGACGCCGACGGCGCCGCGCGTCTGGAAAGCTATTTCCGCACGTATGCGAGCATCGCCGCCAAAGAAGGCGTCGGTCTCGTGCTCGAAGCGCCGACCTGGCGCGCCAACGCGGACTGGGGCCGCAAGCTGGGCTACCCGGACGCCGCGCTGGCGCACGTCAACCGGAAGGCGATCGACATGCTCGTGCGGGTGCGGGCCGACTTCGAGACGCCGGAAACGCCGATCGTCATCAGCGGTTGTCTCGGGCCGCGCGGCGACGCCTATCGGATCGAATCGCGCATGACCCGTGACGAGGCGCGCGCCTATCATCAGCCGCAGATCGACACTTTCGCGTCAACCGCGGCCGACATGGTCGCGGCGTTCACGATCACTTACCCGGACGAAGGCATCGGCGTGATCGACGCGGCGAGGCGAGCCGATATGCCTGTCGCGATTTCGTTCACGCTCGAAACCGACGGACGCTTGCCATCGGGCGATGCACTGCGCGATGCGGTCGAGCGCGCGGATGAAGAATCCGGCGGGTATGCCGCGTATTACATGATCAATTGCGCGCATCCATCGCATTTCGAAACCGTGCTCGGCGATGGCGGCGCGTGGCTCGATCGCGTTCATGGCGTCCGCGCGAACGCATCGCGGCTCAGTCATGCCGAGCTGGACGACTCCACCGATCTCGACGATGGCGATCCGGAGGAGCTCGGCGCGCAGTATCGGGCGCTGCGTGCGTTGTTGCCGCGCATGAACGTGGTGGGCGGATGCTGCGGAACGGATCATCGTCATGTCAGTGCGATCTGCCATGCTTTGACGGGTGCAGGTTTCATCAGGACAAAGAATCTTTCGCAACCGGCACGCACTGCGTGAACGACTCTTTCAACAATCGCCGGTCATGGCCTATAACTGAAAGCTGGCGCGCGAGGACACCTCGAACGATCGGACAAGCAGTCTCGCGCGCCGCGATCGTCACGCCGGAGACCAGGAATGAGTCAGAACAAGGGACGGCGGCGCTTTCTGGGCGCCGCGTTGTGCGGCGCCGTCGCGGGATGCGGCGGCTCGGACGATTCCAATTCCGGCGGCAACAGCACGGACGCACCCGTGCCCGATGCACGGATCGATGCCGCGATCGCCCAGCTCGACGCGCTCGCCAACACCCTGATGACGAACACAGGCGTGCCCGGCATGTCCGTCGCGGTCGTGCGTAACCTCAAGACAGTGTATGCAAAAGGCTTCGGCACCCGGCTCATCGGCTCGGGCCTGCCGGTCGATCCCGATACGGTGTTTCAGCTCGCATCGCTGTCGAAGCCGGTAGGGTCGATGGTCGTCGCGCATCAGGTCGGCATCGGCGCAATCAGGTGGGACACGCCGGTGCAAGCGAATCTGCCCTGGTTCGCACTGTCGAATCCCGACACCACCGCGGCCGTCACTGTCGGCGACATGTACGCGCATCGCTCCGGCCTGCCCGATCACGCCGGCGATCTGCTCGAAGACATGGGATTCGATCAGCGAAGCGTGCTCGAACGCCTGCGTTACCTGCCGCTCACTCCGTTCAGGCGGTCTTACGCCTATACGAACTTCGGCCTGACCGCGGGCGCGCTGTCGGTGGCGGCGGCTGCGGGCATCGATTGGGCGACGCTGTCGGAGCGCACGCTGTATCAGCCGCTCGGCATGACGAGCACGAGTTCGCGCTACGCCGACTTCGTTGCGCGGGCGAATCGCGCGACGGGCCACGTCAAGCGCAACGGCCAATGGGTGGTCGGCCTGGGCTCGATGCCGGACGCCCAGTCGCCTGCGGGGGGCGTCAGCTCGTCCGCGAACGACATGGCCAGATGGCTGGCGATGATGCTCGGCAACGGCATGTTCAACGGCGCGGGAATCGTCGATGCGAACGCCTTGAGCGCCGCAATCAGTCCTCAGTCGCAGACTCAGCCCGCCGGGAACGGACAGCCCGCCAGCTACTACGGCTTCGGTTTCAACGTCGGGACGTCGGCTGCGGGCCGCGCGACCTATAGCCATTCGGGCGCGTTCTTCGCGGGCGCGGCCACGAATTTCGTGGTGGTGCCGTCGACCGGGTGCGCAATCGTCGCACTCACTAACGGCTTTCCGGTCGGCGTACCGGAGACGCTCACCGCGCAGTTCTTCGATCTCGTCCAGTTCGGCTCGATACAGCGCGACTGGTTCACGCTTGCCAGCCACGCATTCGCGGACCAGACGAAACCGTCGGGATCGCTCGTCGGCGTATCGCCGCCGGCGTCGCCGCTTCCGGCGCGCTCACTGTCGACGTACACCGGCGCCTACAACAACGATTACCACGGTCCCATCCAAATCAGCGATGCGGGCGGAACGCTCGTGTTGACCATCGGCGCCACGCCGCTGCGTCTTCCTCTCTCGCACTGGGACGGCGACACGTTCACGTTCACGCTCACCAACGAGAACGCCGCGCCCGGCACGATCTCGAAGGTCTCGTTCCTGAGCGATCAGGTCACGATCGAGTATTACGACGCGGAAGGACTCGGCACGTTCTCGCGTTGATGAGGATCGCGCGTTCGGCATGCTGCGGCCGACGGCACAGGCGAGGATATTCACCACGACGAATCGCACGACGACGGCGCCGCCCGTCGCGTCGTCGCACCCGCTCGCCTGCCGAATGAAGGCCGCGGCGGCCGTCACGCGCGCAGCCGCTTTACTGCCGGTCGCTCGAATCTTGCGCCCCGCTCCGCCGCCACCCGCACGCCAAACCCCTATTTTTTTCCCGATTGCGTTTATTAATTATAGATACATATAATAAAACCGCGTCGAAACCGGTGGGCCCCCGCTTCGCGCAGTTCCGGCATCTGGCCGGCCTGGTGGCATTCATGGACGGTGCGAGCCGTCGACAACGAGGAGTTGTTCATGTCGCAAGCAGAGCTTCAATCCGGCCCGGCCTTTCCGCCGCGGGCGGGACATCCATCGGTTTCCGATCGCGGCGATGCGTGGAGCGGGGACGTGCCCGTCGAAGCGTTCATCGACGCGCATCGCTTCTCGCGCTTCCAGTGGGTCCTGATGGGCGTGTGCTTCCTGATCGTGCTGATCGATGGCATGGATACCGCGGCCATCGGATATATCGCGCCAGCGCTCGTCAAAGGCTGGGGCATCTCGAAGGCTGCGCTCGCGCCCGTGTTGAGCGCCGCGCTCTTCGGACTGGCCGCGGGCGCGGTCATCTCCGGCCCTGCCGCCGACCGCTTCGGGCGCAAGAGCGTGCTCATCGCTGCGACGGCCTTCTTCGGTGCGATGAGTCTCGCAACCGCGTTCGCGGGCTCCATCGAATCGCTCGTGACGTTGCGCTTTCTCACGGGCATCGGTCTCGGAGCGGCGATTCCGAACAGCATCACCCTCGTCTCCGAATACGCGCCGCAGCGAAGCCGCGCGATTATCGTCAACACGACGTATTGCGGCTTCACGGTCGGCGCGGCGCTCGGCGGCTTCATGTCGTCGTGGCTCATCCCGGCGTATGGCTGGCATAGCCTCTTCGTGGTCGGTGGCGTGCTGCCGCTGATCCTTGTTCTCGGCGTGGTGCTGTGGGTGCCGGAATCCGTGCGCTTTCTCGTGAAGCAGGGCGCGCCCAAGGAAAAAATCGGTGCGCCGCTCGTGAAGATCGCGCCGCTCGATCTGTCGCGCGTCCAGTCGTTCCGCCTTTCCGAACGCGTGCAGATCCACGCGAAGACGTCCGTCGGCGCCATTCTCTCGAGGCACTTTCTCGTCGGCACGATCATGCTGTGGCTCACGTACTTCATGGGCCTCGTCATCTTCTATCTGCTGATGAGCTGGATGCCGCTCCTCATGAACGAAGCGGGATTCACGCCCGAACGCGCCGCGCTGCTGACCGCGCTCTTCCCGCTCGGCGGCGGCATCGGCACCGTGGCGTCGGGCTGGCTGATGGATCGCTGGAACGCGAACGTCATCGTGATGCTCGGTTATCTGCTGACCGCGGTGTTCATCTTCGTGGTCGGGCAGGCGATCGGCAGCGTCGGGCTCGTGAGCGCGCTGATCTTTCTCGCCGGCACGACGATGAACGGCGCGCAATCGTCGATGCCCTCGCTCGCCGCCATGTTCTATCCGACGCAGAGCCGCGCGACCGGCGTCTCGTGGATGTACGGCGTCGGGCGTTTCGGCGGCATTGCGGGCGTTGCGCTCGGCGGACTGTTCGCACAGTGGAAGCTCGGCCTGCCGGCGGTGTTCGCCCTGCTCGCGGTGCCTTCGGTGATCGCGGGGCTCGCGCTCTTCGTCAAGCTGAAAGCGCATCCGGCCACCGAACCGATGTGATCTCCGCGGACCGTCCTCATCGCCGACGGTCCGCTTTTACGCTTCAATCAACGCAACGACAGGAAGTCAGAAATGAGCCAGGAACTCGAAGTATTGACGGGCAGATTGCATGGACTCACCGCCGCGATCAGCGTGATCGCCGCCGCGCTGCCGCAGAGCGCATCCATCGATGTTCAGGAGACGCTGCGCGACATGATCGGCGAGACCGCCAGCGCGGACTTGCCGCCGGCCGCGCTCACGTCGATGCACGCGACCCTCACGCACGTGATCGACTCGATGGAAATCGGCCTGCGCCGGTAATCCATGCGGCTTCAGGCGTGACTCAGGCCGCCCGCGGCGCTCGGGCGGTCTTCGCGGCCTTCGGTGCCTTCACCGTTTTCTTCGCGCGGCTCGTCGTTTCCGGCTTGGCCGCTGCGCTCGCCTGCGCCTCCAGCCCGCCGACGATGAAGCTCGTCAACTGCTCCAGCGTCTCCTTCGCGTCCCACGGATCGCATGCGCCCTTGGCCAGCATGTCGAGCCGGTGCGTATCCGAGAACGCGTACAGATAGGCGCCGATCATCGCGGTCACGCGCCAGTAGAGGTCTTTCGCGGGCAAGCCGGGCAGTGCGGCGCGCAGTGCGTCGACGTAGGCGTCGGTGGAGTCGCCATAGGCCGTGCTGCGCAGGCTGTAGGAGATGTCGGGCGGCTCGGTATGCAGGCGCGCCTGCAGCCGGATGAACGCGCGGCCGCCGTCGGACTGGCGCAACGCGACGAGCGGCTGCAAGAACGCCCGCACGATGTCACGCACGTTCGGCTTCGCGCCGCTATCGCCCAGCGCGCGCAGCAGACTGACCCGCTCTTCCGACACCAGCGTCGCGCGACGCAGGAAGACCTGCTCGAACAACTGCTGCTTGGTGCCGAAGTAATACGTGATCAGCGCCTGCGTGACACCGCACGACGCCGCCACTTCCTTGAGCGACGTGCCCGCATAGCCGCGCTGCGAGAAATCGACTTCGGCGGCGTCGAGGATGTTCTCGCGCTGATTCACGTTGCCCGCCGGACGGCCGAGCCGTTTGCGCCTGGCCGAATCTCCGTGTGCGTGAGCGTGGGTAGTCTGGTCTTTCGTCATGCGTGGCCGTGCTGCGTTGAATGGAAGGCCGCCCGATGCATGCGGCTGCGGTCGCCGCATATTTTACGGTCGTTCAACCGCATGTCCGCAATTTCCTGCAGCCGTCACTTCGCCACGCGTTCGCCGTTGCATTTATTTATACGGCCATATAATATTGGTCGCGCATCCACACGGATTTACTTTTCGAGAAGGACGAGACCATGAGCAGAACACTTCGCGTCGGCGTGATCGGCGGCGGAATCGGCGGCATCGCTCTCACGGGCGCGCTTGCGCAGCAAGGCATCGACGTGCGGCTTTTCGAGCGCGCGAGCGCATTCGGCGAGGTCGGCGCGGGCATCCAGATGACGCCCAACGCGGTGAAGGTGCTGCAGGCGCTCGGCCTCGGCGACGCACTGCGCGACGTGGCCTTCGTGCCGCAGGCGATCGTCGGCCGCAACTGGGAGACGGCGCGCGAGAACTTTCGCACGCCGCTCGCGGCCGTCTGCCCCGCTCTCTACGGCGCGCCGTTTTATCACGTGCATCGCGCGGACCTGCATCGCATTCTGACTTCGCTCGTGCCTCCCGGTGCCGCGCGTCTTTCCACCGGCTGTGTCGACGTGCGTCAGGACAAGGCCGGCGCGGTCGCCCTGTTCGACGACGGCAGCGAATTCGAAGCCGATCTGATCGTCGGCGCGGATGGCGTGCGCTCGATCGTGCGCAGCAAGCTGTTCGGCGACGAGGCGCCGCGTTTCACCGGCAACATGTGTTTTCGCGCAGTCGTGCCGTTCGACGAGATGCCCGACTTCGTGAGCCCGGACTCTTCCTTCTGGCTCGGGCCGAACGCGCACGTCGTGACCTACTTCGTGCGTCGCGGCAAGGCGGTCAACATCGTCGCGGTCGCGGAAACGGAGAAGTGGGTCGAGGAATCGTGGAATGCCGCGAGCAGCCGCGAGGAGCTGCTCGCGACCTTCGAAGGCTGGCATCCGAACCTGATCCGCCTTTTCGAGCGCGCCGATTCGGTCTTCAAATGGGGCCTTTTCGATCGCGATCCGATGCAAACCTGGTCACGCGGCAACGTCACCCTGCTCGGCGACGCCGCGCATCCGATGCTGCCGTTTCTTTCGCAAGGCGCGGCGATGGCGATCGAAGACGGGTTCGTGCTGGCGCGTTCGCTGAAGGCGCACGGCAGCGATATCGCGAATGCATTGCGCGACTACGAAGCCGAGCGCCTGCCGCGCACGAGCCGCGTGCAGCTCGAGTCGCGCGAACGGGGCCGCACGTATCACTTGCCGAGCGCGTTCGCGCAACGCAAGCGCGATCTCATCTACAAGTTCAAGTCGTATCTGAATCCGCAGGCATCGGGCATTCAGGCGAACTGGGTCTATGCGTACAACGCGACCGACTTCGCACCGCGCACGCTCACCGCCGCCTGATCACATCAAGAGGTTATTCGACATGTCCGCAAAGATTTATCGCATCGGCCAGATCGTCCCGAGTTCGAACACGACGATGGAAACCGAAATTCCCGCCATGCTGACGGCGCGCCAAGGCATCGAGCCGGAGCGCTTCACGTTTCATTCGAGCCGCATGCGGATGAAGAAGGTCGTCAAGGAAGAACTCGCGCAGATGGATGCGGAGTCCGACCGCTGCGCTGTCGAGCTTTCCGATGCCCGCGTCGACGTGCTCGGCTACGCGTGCCTCGTCGCGATCATGGCGATGGGACGCGGCTATCACCGGGCGTCGCAGCAACGCTTGCAGGCGCACACCGCCGCGAATGGCGCAGATGCGCCGGTCGTCACCAGCGCGGGCGCGCTCGTCGATGCCCTCAAGGTGATGAAGGCGAAGCGCGTGGTCGTCGTCGCGCCGTACATGAAGCCGCTCACGGAGCTCGTGGTCGATTACATCCAGCATGAAGGGTTCGAAGTGATCGACTATCGTGCGCTCGAGATTCCCGACAATCTGGAAGTCGCGCGCCATGATCCGCGCAATCTGCCGGACATCGTGAAGTCCCTGAAGTATCAGGACGCGGATGCCATCGTGCTGTCGGCCTGCGTGCAGATGCCGTCGCTGTCCGTCGTGCCGATGGTGGAAGCGATGACCGGCAAGCCGGTCGTGACCGCGGCCATCGCGACCACCTATGCGATGTTGCGCCAGCTCGACCTGCGGCCCGTCGTGCCCGGCGCCGGCGCGCTGCTTTCAGGCGCTTACTGAACGAGGACGCATCGATGCAATCGACGTATCTCTACGGCGCGAATGTCAACGCGAACGGCATCCGCCAGCACTACCTGCGCTATGGCGGCGCGAGCGGCCCGCGCAGCGGGCGCGATGCGGTCGTCATCGTGCCGGGCATCACGAGTCCCGCAGTCACGTGGGGCTTCGTCGGCGAACGATTCGGCAGGCATTTCGATACCTATGTACTCGATGTGCGCGGCCGTGGCCTGTCGAGCGCATCGCCCGAACTGGACTACAGCCTCGATGCGCAAGCCGGCGACCTGCTTGCCTTCATCGACGCAATCGGCCTTGCGCGCGCGAGCGTGCTCGGCCACTCGATGGGCGCGCGCATCGCACTGCGCGCGGCGTCGCGCACGCAAGGCGACACGATCGCACGGCTTGCGCTTGTCGATCCGCCCGTGTCGGGTCCGGGAAGACGCGCGTATCCATCGGCATTGCCGTGGTATGTGGATTCGATCGCGCTTGCACGTGAAGGTCTCGATATCGAAGGCATGCGCCGCTTCTGCCCGACGTGGACCGACGAGCAATTGCGCCTGCGCGCCGAATGGCTGCATACCTGCGACGAACGCGCCATCCGCGCGAGCTTCGAAGGCTTCCATGCTGACGACGTTCACGCCGACATGCCGCATGTGAACCAGCCCGCGCTGCTGATGGCGGCGGGCCGCGGCGACGTCATCCGCAGCGGGGACATCGACGAGATCCGCGGCCTGCTGCCGCAGGTCGAAGTCGTAAAGGTGCCGGACGCCGGCCACATGATTCCGTGGGACGACGAGGAAAGTTTCTATCGCGCGTTCGGTTCGTTCTTCGGCGCAGCGCTCGACTAATCCATCGCACATCATCATGCCAATCAGCGACTACCAACTTGTCGAAGCCTGGAAGCAGGTGCTTGCGCTTTCGCGGCTCGAGCCCGGCCAGAGCGTGACCATCCTGACCGGCGCGGCGACCCATCCGCAAACGCTCGCCTGTGCGTTGATCGCGACGCAGTCGATGGGCGCGGTCGTCAACCGCCTCGACCTGCCGCCCGTCAACGGCGAAAAGGCGCTCTCGCGGGACGCCCTCGCCTATCTCGGCGAGACGCCCCTCACGGGCAACCGCGCGGCCATCGCCGCACTGAAGGCGAGCGATCTCGTGCTCGATCTGATGACGCTGCTTTTCTCGCCCGAACAGCACGACATCCTGGCGTCCGGCACGAAGATCCTTCTCGCCGTGGAGCCGCCCGAAGTGCTCGTGCGCATGACGCCGACGCCGGGTGACCGCACGCGCGTGCTCGCTGCGGCGAAGCGGATCGAAGCGTCGCGCGAAATGCGCGTGACATCGGAAGCCGGCACCGACCTGCGCTGTCCGATGGGCGAATTTCCGGCCATCGCCGAATACGGTTTCGTCGATGAACCCGGCCGCTGGGATCACTGGCCGAGCGGCTTCGCGCTGACGTTTCCGAACGAAGGCGGCGCCAACGGGCGCATCGTGATCGATCGCGGCGACATTCTCCTGCCCCAGAAGCGCTATTGCACGGAGCCGATCGTGCTGACGGTCGAAGCCGGTTATGCGCGCAGGATCGAGGGCGGCGTCGATGCGGACCTGCTGCGCGAATACATGGAGACGTTCGACGATCCGGAAGCCTACGCGATCTCGCATATCGGCTGGGGTCTGCAAAAGCGCGCGCACTGGTCCACGCTCGGGCTGTACGACCGCGAAGCGACACTGGGCATGGACGCGCGCGCGTTCGACGGCAATTTCCTGTTCTCCCTCGGGCCGAACAACGAAGGCGGCGGCGCACGCACGACCGCCTGTCATATCGACATTCCGTTGCGACGCTGCACCGTCTCGCTCGATGGCGTGGACGTCGTGCGCGATGGCAAAACCGTGGAGGATGCACAATGAGCGATACCGTCTACGCACGTCAGGGCTTCGGACAAACGCTTGAAATCAAAGGCCCGGTCGGGCTTCTCGTCATCGACTTTGTGAATGGCTTCGCCGATCCGGCCGTGTTCGGCGGCGGCAACATTGCCGAAGCGATCGCGAACACCGTGCCGCTGCTCGCGGCGGCGCGCGAGATGAAGTGGCCGGTGGCGCATAGCCGCATCGTCTATGCAGACGATGATTCGGATACCAACGTGTTCTCGCTGAAAGTGCCGGGCATGCTGACGCTCAAGGAAGACACGCCGGCGAGCGCAATCGTGCCGCAGCTTGCGCCCGTGCATGGCGAGCTGGTCGTGAGGAAGAACGTGCCGTCGGCGTTCTTCGGGACATCGCTCGCCGCGTGGCTTTCGATGCGTGGCGTGTCCACGCTCGTGGTCGCGGGATGCGTTACCAGCGGCTGCGTGCGCGCAAGCGTCGTCGATGCGATGCAGTACGGGTTTCGTCCTGTGGTGTTGTCGGACTGCGTGGGGGATCGCGCGCTCGAACCGCATGAGGCGAATCTCTTCGACATGCGGCAGAAGTATGCTGCGGTGATGACGTCGGCGGAACTCATGGCGCATCTTCGGTAAAGGCGTGACTGCGGCGAGTGAATGCGCCGCTTCATCGCTCGCCTTAGCATCGATGTCAGCTTCGCCTGCCTGTGACCCGGAATGCCGGCGATCCACGCAGAGAGCCGGCTTCATCGGCCAGGCAATGCGCTAGAACCGATACGCGGCCGACGCCATCCCGTTGACATCGAGCCGCCGCTGCGTGATCGGGCTACCGGCAGCCGACCGTTCCAGGCGACCGAACACCGCCGAAACGTTCGCGGACCAGTGCGAATCGATCTCATAGGTGGCGCTTGCATTCACGTGCACATCGCGCAGGCCGGATCGCGTCGCATATTGCGGCAGTCCCGATGCGGCGCTCTCCTGCGCGCTCACGCCGAAGAACGTTCTCGTGTACTCCGCGCTGCCCCAGGTGAT
The DNA here is from genome assembly GCF_031450805.1 of Caballeronia sp. LZ016. Classification (NCBI taxonomy): domain Bacteria; kingdom Pseudomonadati; phylum Pseudomonadota; class Betaproteobacteria; order Burkholderiales; family Burkholderiaceae; genus Caballeronia; species Caballeronia sp. LZ016. The sequence goes on along the minus strand of NZ_JARTVY010000005.1, from coordinate 189,196 downwards.
TCCCGGTCCCATCGACAGGAGCAACTTGCCGAGCGGTGCGGACACGAAGAAGTCCGCCATCGCGGTCGTACCCTGGCCCGTTCCGGCGATGTCCTGGTACACCGCTGCGGCCCCCGTGAACGCCCACCATGTGTAGTCGGCAAAGAGCCGCAACTTCGGCCCGTAATGAACGTCGGGCAAGCCTTTGAGACGCGCATCGTCGGATGCGCTTCGTGACTGGAAATCGAAACTCAGCGACGTGCCTACGTGATAGTTCTCGCCACGAAGCACGTTGATGCCGAGCACATCCGGTCCCTGAGAGAAGATGCGGTCCCGCCAGGCGATGTCCTGTGCGGGCAGCGGGAAAAGCTTGAGCCTGGAAGAGCCGGGATACGCGGGAAACACGTAGAGCCCCGGCCCCGCTGACACTGTCCAGTCGCCAGGCGATTGCGGCTCAGCGGCGCGGATGCTGCTGGCGCTCGAGAGCAAGGCCAGCACAAGCACCGCGCGCGATGTGAGCGAACGCCTCATGCTCGTCTGGCGATCGAAGCCAGATGCCGCAGCCGACGCGCCAGCGCGCGGGATACGACAGGCGTGGGATTGTCGGCGGAAGCACAGGCAGCCGCGCTCTCCCGCAAGAAGAGCGCGCACTCGCGCGCCACGACTTCGCGCTCGTTGTCGGAAGAGATCATGTGATAGGAATCGTCGAGCCAGATGGTTCGAAGGAATGACGCTCCGATATTGGCTTCCACGAACTGCGCGTTGTGCGGGCTCGATGTCTCGTCGTCGATTGCATGGATGATGAGGCAATCGCTCGAGATTTCCTTCGTTATCCTTCTGAGCAACGATGCAAGACGGCTCGCTTCGTGAAGCGCGGGCATCGAGATGGACGCAGGCCCGACTTCGCTGATGCCGGTCTTTTGCATCGCACGGGCAATCTTCGAGCGCAAGGCTTCGTTCTTGAGGCCGTAAGGCTCGTGTTCACGATACCTGTACCGCGAGCGCATCGGCGTGTAGTAGAGCCAGTCCAGCAAGAAGCGATACCACGGAATGGCCCAGCCGTCGTAGTGAAGCGTGATCGAAAGCAGAAGCAACGCGCGAGCGTCGGGCCGCTGGTGCGCCACGGCTGCAGCAAGCGTGGCCCCCATCGAAAGGCCGCATATCGACACATGCCGATAGCGCGCGGCGAGCGCGTCGAATTCGGCTACCGCTGCGCTGATCCATTGTTCCATCGGTGTGTGCCCGGTGCCCGCGCTGTAACCGGGAAGTTCCGGTGTGTGCGTAGCGAAGCCCTCGTCGCCAAGAAAGCGGGCGATGAAGCGCAATTCGAGCGGCGAACTCGAAAGCCCGTGCAAGAGAAGAACGGCGTGATCGCCGCTTGGTGCTGTTTTGAAATCGGGCTGCATTACGCTCGCTCTTCCACGCGCAGAATCAGAAAGTCGCCAGGCGGCGTAGTGAATCGTTCACAGATGCATTCGGCCGGACGCCAGTCGTGCCCATCCGCACGCAGGCGCATCCGATGTCGCCCGGGAAGCAGTCGATCGGTCACGCGAGCGAGGTCTTCCCGATGAATCCGTGCGTGTCCTGGGCCATACACGACGCCCGCGCTGAAGGAACCGATGTCGATCGGTGAATCGGAAACTGCGGGCGACGATGCCGTAACCAGGCCACCTTGCGTGACGCTGGCTGTCGTATCGAGCGCCTTGATGAGGATGAGCGAGCGGTTGTATTGGGCGATGTGATGCAGCAGGCGATGCATCTCATCGGTGGACCGTTGCGCCAGCAGCCGCTCGTTGTCGTGACGAAGCAGCATTTCATAGCGCGACTGCGCGACTGCGGCGAGCAGTTTCGCGCGATACTGCGCGCGCTTGAGCCTCTCCACCAGCGTAATGAATAACGCCGTAATGAGTGGGTACGAAACCAGCAAAACGATATCGGACTGGTCGATGAAATCGATGCGTCCATACGGCGGAACAAAAAGATAATCCGCGATGCACAATCCAGCCAGCATCACGCAGACGGCGGGCGCGAGGCCGCAGTAGTACTGCACGAGCACGGCGGCGATCAGAAAAGCCGTGCCGGGCATGACCGGGCCGAGCACCGGGTGCAATAGCGCCCGCACGACAGCAGCGGTGACGAGCGCGGCTGCCGCGATCATCCATCGCCTGACACCACGAGGCGCCCAGCGCCGGGAATTGTTGACTCGCATTGAGTTGAATAGAGCGATTGCTCCTAAAGAAATCAGCGTGCTGCAGCGGCCGGCGAGCTTCAGAGAGGCGAACGTGACCCTGAAGGCCTCTGGAGGCACACGCTATTGCACGTTTGCTTAAGGCCCGCTTATGACTCGCCTTTAGGCGACGCGCTTGCCGGTCGATGCACACTGCGTGGCAGTGCACCGCTTTCTTTAAGATTTCAATGCTTTCGGTTAGCAAGAGGGGTTGCGATTGTCCGGGAAGTCAATCGAGCGACAAATGGCTGAATTCCGAAAGTTTCGAGATCTCTTAAACCTCTTCCGCTTAGGCAGTCAGGCGACGGCCACGCCAGAGGATCTTCGTAAGCGACGGATGCGTGCGTGCGGACGACGGGGAGCGAAATTTCGCGGTCGTCGTCCGCGACGCGCGAGATGATGCGACGAATCCTCGACAGCAGTGGTCGAAGGTCATCGAGAGGCGCTTGCTGCGACTCACAGAACCGCAGCAAGCGCGAATGTCGCTAGACGAGCGGACAGCGCCTGACAGCCACGCGCACGCCGCTCGTTTGCATCAACCGGCTTGCCTGCCCGAATAGACCGGGAAGCGGCGCGTCAACTCGGCAACGGCCTGCCTGACGCGATCCAGCGTGCCCTGATCTTCCGGCGCTTCGAGCACATCCGCAATCAGATTGCCGACGATCTCCGCCTCTTTCGTGCCAAAGCCGCGCGTGGTCATCGCGGGCGAGCCCAGACGCACGCCGCTCGTGACGAAGGGCTTTTCCGGGTCGTTCGGAATCGCGTTCTTGTTGACCGTGATGTGCGCGTTGCCGAGCGCCGCTTCCGCTGCCTTGCCGGTGATCTTCTTCGCGCGCAGATCGACGAGCATGACGTGGCTTTCGGTGCGGCCCGACACGATGCGCAGGCCACGCTTGACCAGCGTTTCGGCCAGCACGCGCGCATTGTCGATCACGGCTTGCTGATACGTCCTGAACTCGGGCGCGAGCGCTTCCCTGAACGCGACGGCCTTCGCCGCGATGACGTGCATCAGCGGACCGCCCTGAATGCCGGGGAAAATCGCCGAATTGATCTGCTTCTCGAACTCGGCCTTCATCAGAATGACGCCGCCGCGCGGGCCGCGCAGGCTCTTGTGCGTGGTCGTCGTGACGAAGTCCGCGTGCGGCACCGGGTTCGGATAGAGCCCCGCGGCAACCAGACCGGCGTAGTGCGCCATATCGACCATGAAGTACGCGCCGACGCTCTTCGCGATCTGCGACAGCCGCTCGAAGTCGATGCGCAGCGCAAACGCCGACGCGCCCGCCACGATCAGCTTCGGCTTGTGTTCCCTGGCGAGCGCTTCGGTCTTTTCATAGTCGATGTCTTCGGCTTCGTTCAGACCGTAGCTCACCACGTTGAACCACTTGCCCGACATGTTGACGGGCGATCCGTGCGTCAGGTGACCGCCTTCGGCGAGGCTCATGCCCATGATGGTGTCGCCGGGCTTGAGCATCGCGAAGAACACGCCCTGGTTCGCCTGCGAGCCGGAGTTCGGCTGCACGTTCGCGGCTTGCGCGCCGAACAGTTGCTTCACGCGGTCGATCGCCAGCTGCTCGACGATATCCACGTACTCGCAACCGCCGTAATAGCGCTTGCCCGGATAGCCTTCGGCGTACTTGTTCGTGAGTTGGGAGCCCTGCGCGGCCATCACGGCGGGCGAGGTGTAGTTTTCCGACGCGATCAGTTCGATGTGATCTTCCTGGCGGCGGTTTTCTTCTTCGATGGCGGCCCAGAGTTCAGGGTCGACGCGCGAAACTGTACTAGACGAATAATCAAACATGGACGGCTCCGATGAAGTGGCCATTGAACGTGAAAAGCAACCTTTGCCGAGCTTGTCGACGCGCGCGCAATCGCAGGAAACCGGCGTTGCACTGACGCCAGGCATCGTCGAATCATGCCGTGGCGCGCATGGCCCGGACTAGGACGTTTTCGCCAACCTTCTTGGATGGAATCGCCACCGCGCCGAAACGCGGCCTCGGTTATCCGATCTCGCTCGCCCTCTTCGGACGCGCCTGCAAGATCGGCTGCGACTGACCGCAAGCGCGCTTCCAGTCGAGCAAGATCACTCATTCGCAAAGCAAGGGCTTAGCGCCATACGATCCGCGTCAGCGTTGTGACGTGTCGCCTGGTGCGTCGTCTGCGGGACTCTTGTTGGTCGAACGCAGCTCATCGCGCGCTTGTTGCGCGAGCGATTCGTAATGCTTTCGAAACTTGGTGAGTTCTTTCTGGTCGAGTTCCTCGAGATCGAGAAGCGCATTATGAGCGTTGTCCAGCGCCCGAATGATCTCGTCGAGCTTTATCTGCATTGCTGCGGTGTCGCGATTCTGCGTGTTCTGGATAAGAAACACCATCAGGAACGTGACGATGGTGGTCGACGTATTGATGACGAGCTGCCATGTGTCGCTGAAATGAAAAAGCGGACCGGATATGCCCCATACGACCACTAATCCGACAGCGATTACAAACGTCGATGCGCGGCCGGCCACTTGCGCGAGCATGTTAGAGAACTTGAGAAACCAGGAGGTCTTCATGCGGCGTCCCCACGTTGTCGGATAGAAAAAGCGGATCAGTGCCCCGGCCCATTTTGCTCGACACAGCCTAATACGAGCCTACTGTTTGCGTCGATTCCGGCGCTTAGCGTCGCCGTGTGCGATTCGGTGCTGCTACAGCGCCACTCGGCTTGCAGATCGCTCTGGCAGGACTGCGCCGAGTAGCCGATGTTCCGTCGCTCCGGCATGTACTCGCATGCGTCGCGGCCATCGCATTGACGCACGAAGTCGCCCGTTGCGTTGCCGGCCGGTGCGCCGCAGTTCCCGCCGTACGTCGCCGATATGACCGTGATCGTCCGGGCAGCCGCATGGGAAGCGCACGTCAGCATGAAGATTGCGGCCAGGACGCGAGCACGTCGGCGCCGTGCTGATTGCGCAGTCGCCTGACTGTCGTTCATGGCGTCCTCCTACGCTGACACGTCTCTTCGATATTAGCTCGCAACGGGTCCGATTACTTCTGGCGTTTTGCGCAAGACATCCGGAGGATAGGTCATTTCCTCAAGCGAACGACGCGCCGATACTCGCACTCATTCGATCGCTTCATATTTCGAAAGGACGCTTGAAAATGGATATCACCGCCGCGCAAGCCTTGTCATCCGCAAGACCGGTTATCGCACTGCATTGCTCCGGCTCCGGAGCCGCTCAATGGCGAAAGCTCGGCGAGGCGATCGGTTCGCGCCACGCGTTCGTCGCGCCCGAGCATTACGGCTGCCAGAGCACGGGACCCTGGAGTGGAGAGCGCGCATTCACGCTGGCCGACGAAGCCGCGCGAACCGTCGGCATCATCGACGCGTCATCGGGCAAGGTTCACCTCGTGGGACACTCGTATGGCGGTGGCGTCGCATTGCGCGCGGCGCTCGAAAGACCCGGGCGCATCGCGAGTCTGACGCTGTACGAGCCATCGGCGTTTCATCTGTTGAAGACGATGGGCGCGCATGGAACGCATGCGCTCGCAGAAATCATTGCGATCTCGAAGCGCACCGCCGATGGCATCAGTTGTGGCGACTATCGCGGTGCGGCGGCTTCGTTCGTGGATTACTGGGGCGGCCCCGGCGCATGGGAAGCGTTGCGGCCCTCGGTGCAGGCAGCGCTTACACGCTGGGCTCCGAAGGCGCCGCTCGACTTTCGTGCGCTGCTCGAAGAACGCACGCCCGCCAGTGCATACACCGCGTTGCGCGTTCCCGCACTCATCATGCGCGGACAGCACGCGCCTGTTCCGACGCGTGCGATCGCGGAGCGCCTGCGCGTGCTGCTGCCTGCGGCACGCCTCGCGGTGATACCGGGCGCGGGACACATGGGGCCTGTGACGCACGCCGACGAGGTCAATGCGGCCATCGTGCGGCATATCGCCGAAGCCGATGCGACGATTCGGTCCAAGGAAGCTGTTGCGATGTCCACCGAAGCGCTTTGAGCCGCCTCGGCGGACTCATCGGCCTAGATACCGTGCGCCTTCAATCGCGATGCGTACCAGCCGACGAACTGGTTCACATACGTCTCGGTGGTCGGCGAGTACGGCCCCGGAATGTAGCCGGGGTCCTGCGCGCCGCGATGATTGATCGCCACCAGGCTCGCATCCTGCGCGTTCGTCGCGACCCATACTTCGGTCAGCTTCGTCACGTCGTAGTCGACGCCCTCGACTGCATCGGCATGAACGAGCCACTTCGTGCGAACCAGCGTTTTCTCCGGCGTGAGCGGGATGATGTAGGTGATCATCGCGTGATCGCTCATTACGTGCGACCACGAGTTGTGGGTCCACATATGCGTGTCGCCCAGATCACGGCGAGTCAGATTGCCGAGCAGTTTGCGACACGCGACCCTGGTATCCATGGTCTGCGACTCGCCATTGCCCCCGATGATGAGCCGCTGCGTGCGGAAATGGGTGGCGACGTCGCCGCCGAGTTCTTCCACGGGTGAGCAGATATAGCCCTCGCCCTCCCAGTTGTTCTGGCTTGCAGCGTTGAGCTCGTTGTACGCATCGAGCGCCTTTCTTCCTTCTTCGTCCATGTCGTCCGCGCTTGCACCGGTGGACTCGGGAACGAACGACAAGGTCAGCTCCGGATGCCCCGCTTCGCAGTGATAGCACTCGCGATTGTTCTCCATCACGAGCTTCCAGTTGCCGTCCTCGATGATCTCCGACTCGAACGCAATCTTCGGTATTCTGCAAGTCGTAAGGCGCAAAGCGAGGCGTCATTGTTTCTTCGAGCTTCGCAATGTCGGCCGGCGGCTCTTTCGCGAGGCACACGAAGACATGCGTGCCGACAACCTTGAGATGCACCGGCAGCAGGTTGCGACACGTCGCGTCGAAGTCCTTGCCCATGTGCTTCGCGTGGCGCAGGCTGCCGTCGAGGTCATACGTCCACTGATGATATGGACAGACCAGCATGCCGACCGTCGACTTGCCCGCTTCTTTCAGCCGCGCGCCGCGATGGCGGCATACATTGCGATAGGCACGAATGTTCTCGTCGTCATCGCGCACGATGATGACCGATGCCTTGCCGATATCGATGACCGAGACGTCGCCCGGCTCCGGAACATCCGCCGTCACGCCGGCCACGATCCAGTGCTTGTGGAAGAAAATATTGACGTCGGTTTCATACACGTCCGGTCGGCTAAACACCTCTCCCGGCAATCCGCAACCCGGCTCGCGGCTCCGAACGAGTTCACCAAGGGGCTTCAACACGAACTCAGACATCGTCATCTCCAACGTTAAGGGGCCAGCGGGACTTCGAATGTTCCCGCATTGGCGCCAGTATTGGATTAGCGAAAATGCTCGTCAATGCGCTAAATTTTCCGCGACGCATTACTTTGATTTATGGCTGATAAGCGCTGTGCGCCTAAGCGACGCCTGCCGCCTCGCGCAGGAGTGAGATCAGGGTTTCAATCGTCGGAGTGATGCTCCTGCCGTGCGGCACGACGACGTAATAAGCGTCGCGCATCGTCAGGGACGCGTCCGTCAGGCGTACGAGTTCACCGGAGAGAAGACGTTCGTGCAATAGCCTCGACCAGCCGAGCGTGATGCCTTGCCCGTCGAGCGCCGCCTGCACGGCGTCGGCATAGAGACATGTACGCAGGCCGTATTTGAGCTTGCCGGGACGGCCCCCGACCGCCCGGAACCATTGTTCCCAGGTCAGCCATCCCTCGGATGTCGGGTCGTCGGCAATGAGCGAGCATTCCGCCAGTTCATCGAGCGTCTGGGGCTTGCCGTGCTTCCCGATCCAGCCCGGCGAACACACTGCGAACACCTGCTCCTCGAACAGCAGGTAGGACGTTCCATCGTTCCAGTTACCGTTTCCGAATCGCACGACCGCAGCCACTTCGTTGTGACGCAGATCGGCGGTGAACATCGTCGTTGTCAGGCGCACGCGCAGATTCGGGTACGTCTGCTTCAGTGCGCCGACGCTCGACATCAGACGGAAGTGCGAGAAGGCCGCTGTCGATGCGAGCACGAGTTCTTCATCGTCGATGCCGGTGGACAGGCGATCGAACACGCCAGCAATCCTGCCCATCGATTCCGACACGACCGTATAAAGAACCTCCCCTTCTTTGGTCAGCGTCAGATTGCGATGCAGGCGGTCGAGCAGGCGAACGCCCAGCATTTCTTCGAGAAGCCGGACCTGTCGACTGACAGCGGCCTGTGTGACGCCCAGTTCCACCGCAGCATGAGTGAAGCTGCGCAGTCTCGCCACGGCCTCGAACTCGACCAGCGCGGTCAGTGAGGGGACGAGCCGGCGATACCCTTTCGCACCATCTGTAACGGCTTTCATCGTGAGCTTGGGAAAGACATTGTTCCAAAGGAGGGGCCATTTGCTGCTCGCGTCGAACGACGCGCTGATCGCCGAGGCCACGGCTCATCGCGGATGCGTCGCGATCCCCGGAGAAGCGTCTGCATACTACTTCGGCATACGTCAGCCGTATAGTCGGGATCGACTCGGGCGACGCATAACTTAATGTAATAGCGCCCCGAAAATTAAGCGCGTTGACGCTGCAAACCGTTGAACCAATACTCCCACGCAAGCGAAGAACCGCGGCAGCATCTTCGTCATCGCCACACATCACTACGCGCTTCGACCCGTTCACGCCATGCAGACGCGTGAACGCGCGCCGCGCGTCTCAACAGACTCGATGCCATGAATTCGCCAGACAAGATCTTCGACGTAGCGCCCGACGCGGAACGGTTCTCGAATCCAGGCACGTGGGAAAGCGCTGGCAAGCCGTGGGCAAGCGGCGAGCAACAGACGCTCACTTGTTGCCGGGCGATCGACGAGACACACGACGTCCGGACGTTCGAGTTTCGCGTCGGCGACGGCACGCCGGTGCGCTTCGAGCCGGGCCAGTTCATGACCGTCTCCGCCGACGTGCATGGCCAGTCGATCGAACGCTGCTACACGATCTCGTCGCCGCCGACGCGTCCCTATCTCTTGTCGATCACGGTCAAGCGTGTACCGGGCGGCGCAATGTCCAACTGGCTTCACGACCATATGGCGCCTGGACACACGCTTCGCGCGTACGGACCGTCAGGAACATTCACGTCGACGGCCGCGCCCTCCCACAAGTCCCTGTATCTTTCGGCCGGGTCCGGCGTCACGCCGCTGATGGCGATGACGCGTGCGGGCATCGACCTTGGATTGAATCGCGACGTCGTCTTCATCCACAGCGCGCGCACGCCCGCCGACATCGTGTTTCGAAACGAGCTGCATCGGCTGACCGAACTCTCGCCGCGCCTGCGCACTTACTTCGTTTGCGAAGGCGTCGGCGATGAACGGGATTGGCATGGCCCGACGGGGCGGCTGAGCCTTCGCCTTCTCTCCGAGTGCGCGCCGGACTACCACGAGCGCGAGGTCTTCACATGCGGTCCGGCGGGCTACATGCACGCCGTCCGCGAGATCTTGCGTGAAGGCGGTCACGATCCGGCTCGTTACCATCAGGAGAGCTTCGACATCACGTCGGGAGTCGCACCGGAGCCGGTTCACGAGAAAGCGTCCGTTTCGGAGCAGACGTTCACCGTCAAGCTGTCTCGCTCATCGAGGAGCTTCGTCATGAATGCTTCGGACACCATTCTTTCCGCCGCAAGGAAAGCGGGCGTCGCCATTCCATCGTCGTGCAGTCAGGGCGTATGCGGCACCTGCAAGACGAAAGTGCTCGACGGCACCGTCGACATGAAACACAACGGTGGAATCCGCGAACGCGAGATCCAGAAGGGCTTGCGTCTGCTGTGCTGCAGCCGGCCGACTTCAGACCTGACGCTGGAACTATAGCGACCCGGACTTCCTGTGTCGCAGCTCATATCACAACAACGCATGGAGCTTACGCATGGCGCGCAGTGCTGACGGTACGGGAGTCGAAGACGACGTTGTGCGCGAAGTGCGGACCTATCGCCTTGCGCGCGTTCTGGAGCAACTGCGCAAGCACGATTGCCCGGCGATCCTGCTTTATGACCCGGTGAACATCCGCTATGCAACCGATACATCCAACATGCAGGTATGGGCGGGCCGCAATCCATCGCGTTATGTGATGGTGTTCGCCGATGGCCGCATCGTCGCGTGGGAGTTTCACAGCAGCGAGCACGTATGGGACGGCCTCGATCTCAACGTCGAATTGCGCGGCGCGCTGAGCTGGACGTTTTTCAATGCGGGCCACGATGCAGGGCGCCGTGCGGAAATCTGGGGCGCCGAGATCGTCGACGTCTTCCGCGAGCACGCGGGCGATAACCGGCGACTTGCCGTCGACCGTCTCGACCCGTTCGGCGCCGCGTATCTCGAGAAGCACCGCATTGCGCTGATCGACGGGCAAGCGCTGATGGAAACCGCCCGGCTCATCAAGTCGCCGGGTGAACTGGTGCTGATCGGCGAGTCGTTGCGTACCGCGGAAAGAGGCATCGAGCGCATGCGTCGGGAGCTTCGTCCGGGCATCACCGAGAACGAACTGTGGGCGCATGTTCACTTCGAGAACATCAGGCACGGCGGCGAATGGATCGAAACGCGCCTGCTTGCTTCCGGCGACCGCACGAATCCGTGGATGCACGAGTGCTCGTCGCGCGTGCTTCAATCAGGCGACCTTCTCGCGTTCGACACCGACATGGTCGGTCCTCATGGCTATTGCTCGGATATCTCGCGAACATGGCTCGTGGGCGACAGCCGCCCCTCGGACGAGCAACGCAAGCTCTATGAACTCGCCTATACGCAGGTTCACTACAACATGGACCTGATACGGCCCGGCATGACCTTCAGGGAGTTTGCAGACCGCGCATGGAAGATACCGGACCGGTACGTCAAGAACCGGTATTGCTGCCTCGCGCATGGGATCGGCATGGTGGACGAGTATCCGTCGATTGCGCATGAGATCGACTGGCATAGCGCCGGATACGATGGCCGATTCGATGCGGGCATGACGGTCTGCGTCGAGAGTTATATCGGCGCGGAAGGCGGCACCGAGGGCGTCAAGCTCGAGCAACAGGTCGTTGTCAGTGATGGAGGCTGCATATCGCTCACCGGGTGCAGCTTCGAAACCGACTGGCTCTGATCTCTCGATCGAGCTACACGCTCGCCGCCGATGTTCCCGAGTTCGAACCGAGCGCACGTCTCGCGCTCAGGGCCAGCAACGCGCACGAAAGCCCGTTGAACAGGAACAGGCCGCGCGGACCCATCAGTGTCATCAGCGCGGAAGCGAGTGTGGGACCGATCATTCCGCCAAGCGAGAACAGCACGAGGAGCATCGCCGATACCGCGACTCGCAGATGCGACTCGGTGCGGTCCTGCACGTGCGACACGATCAGCCCGTATTGCGTGAAGGTCACTGCGACATAAACCATCGTCGCGCACCACGTCACGATGCGAATATTCAGGCTGAACAGCACAAGACTCAGCAGCGCCGATATTGCCGCGGTGTAGTAGACGAGACGCCGCCGGTCGATTCGATCCGACAGACGTCCCATCGGAAACTGCGGCAACAGCGCACCGATGAGCGCCACGCCCATGAACGTCGCGAGATCGTGCGTCGAGAAGCCTGATCGATCCAGATACACCGGCATCAGCGAATAAAAGTTGCTATAGATGAAGCCCGCGAGGATGCACCCCGGCACCGCGAGCGGGGTTGCGACCATCATCTCGCGCAGGCTCTCCGTCCAGCTTCGCGCGGGCACGCGATGAAGGTTGGAGTCGTCGACCTTGGCGGGCCATCCTTCCATCAGCGTGACCGGCATGACCGCCGCCGCGAACAGTGCAGCCGCGATGGAGAACTGAACCGCGGCCGATCCACCCCCGAAGTTCAATAGAAACTGACCGCTTCCTACCGCAAGATAGTTGATGGCCGCGTACAGGCCGAAGACCTGGCCGCGCCTTTCGTTTTCGACCGTGCCGTTCAGCCAGCTTTCGACGGACGTGTACAGCCCCATGAACGCGACGCCCGTCAGCAGGCGAACGATGCCGAGCGTCCAGGGCGATTCGGCGGCGCCGAACGCGAGCGCAAGAATCGACGCCGCCGCCGAGAATGCGACGAACGTCCGGTGCTGGCCGATACGGTCGATCAGCCGTCGATTGATGACGGCGCCCAGGATGAAGCCCGCGTAGTAGCTCGACTGAATGAGGCCGATGACGAGCGTCGACGCACCCGATTGCAGCACGCGCAGCGGAATGAGTGTCTGAAAAAGCCCGTTTCCGACGATAAGCAGCGCATAGCCGACCAGCAGGCCGGCAATCGCGCGCACCACATTGCGTTCGCCGGCCGCCGCGTGATGCCCCGGATTCGCCGCCGCCGAATCCGGCCACGGCGGGGTCTTGCGGCCGAGCAGCGCCGCTTCGTTCAGTGGTCCGGTGCGCCCGACGGCGGACGCATCGTGTTCCTCGTCTGTCGCTGGTTCGTACGTCTCTGCTGCGAGGCTATCGGTATGCTCGGGGCGATGGAGTGCACCGCCGTTCGCTTTCTCGTCGTCCAGTTGTCGCATGGCACCTTCGGGTTGGCTCGGCGAGTTCAATGATGACAGATGTGGCCTGAGGCCGGGCGGGCGATGGACGTGCCCGGCCGTTTCCCATCGTAACGCACTTCTTCGATCAGGCGATTCATAAGCCATCCGAATCAACTCGCGGTCGAGACTACTCGTCGAACTCGGCTCGCCCGAAAAAGCCAAACCGGACCTTCCGTAACCATTAGCAAGACTATTCGCGCTCCCTGTACCGGGAAAACGCTAATCGAAACCCGCAAATACCCTGCATATAGTTTGCCTAATTCAAAATCCGGCACGACGTCGGAGCTATTCCGAAGTGTGGGATTCAGCGCGATATCGCCGCTAATTGCCCGCCGGTGCCAGTCATTGCAACCGAATCCGATTGCCAGCCACGACAGAACGAAATCGACGATGAGTCGAGCAAGCCACGAAGGACCTAACCAGATACAGGACCGGAGGAAGACATGGCGCAGAAGCGGGACGATTCACACGAAAGCAAATCCGAAGGCACCGGCGCAATCAGCCCCGCGCGACGCGGTCTGATGCAAGGCGCGGGCCTCGGCGCTGCGCTTTCGCTGCTCGGCGCAGCCGGCGGCGTCTCGGGCGGCCTGATCTCCGCTGCGCACGCTGCAGAGGCGGCCTTTCCGCAGCACAAGCGCTGGAAGATCGTCTTCGTGAACCACGTGACGACGAACCCGTTCTTCGTTCCGACGCAATACGGCATTCAGGACGCGTGCTCGATGTTCGGCATGGACTATCAATGGACCGGCTCGGCCAACTCGGACGCGGGCGAAATGGTGCGCGCGGTGAACTCCGCCATTGCCGCGAAAGCCGATGCGATCGCCGTGCCTATCGTCGATCCGAACGCTTTCGACAAGCCGATCCAGGCGGCGCTCGACGCGGGCATCCCCGTGTTCGCCTACAACGCCGATGCCCCGCGCGGCAAGACGAATCCGCGTCTCGCGTACATCGGCCAGGACCTGTATCTGTCGGGATATCAGATGGGCGAGCGCATCGCGAGTCTCGTGGACAGCGGCCTCGTCGCACTGTTCATCGCGACGCCCGGCCAGCTCAACATTCAGCCGCGTCTCGACGGCGCAAGCGACGCCATCAAGAAGTCGGGCAAGAAGATTGACATTCAGACCGTGGCCACCGGCGCAACCGTCAACGAGGAACTGTCGAAGATCAAGGCATTTTTCCTCGGCCATCAGGACCTGAAAGGCATGTTCGCCGTCGATGCCGGCAGCACGCAAGGCGTCGCGCAAGTGATGAAGGAGTCGAACCTGCCGTCGAAGGGCGTGCACGGCGGCGGCTTCGACCTCCTGCCGCAGACCATTCAGCTCATTCACGAAGGCTTCCTCGATTTCACCATCGATCAGCAGCCCTACGTGCAGGGCTTTTATACCGTGATGGAGGCGTTCACGTTCCTCGCATCGGGCGGGCTCGTGGGGCCGGCGAACATCAACACCGGTCTCAAGTTCGTAACGAAGAGCACAGTCGAGCCGTACCTCAACACGTCGACGCGCTATGAAGGCAAGACGACGAAACCGCAGATCGTGCCGATGAGCGGCGCTATCAAATCGTAATGAATACGGTCAAGCAACCCGGCAAGGCGCAGACGCCCGCGCGGCTCGATCGGCCGCGCGGCGCATGGACATCGCACTGGGCAGCGGAACTGCGCATCCTGCTCGTGGCCATCCTGCTCGCTGCGTACTTCCAGATCGTCAACCACGACTTCCTGTTGTCCAACGCGAGCCTCGTCAACCTGTCGCAGTTCATCGCGCCGGTGGCGATCATCGCGTTCGGCGAGATCATGCTGATGATCGGCGGGGATATCGACCTGTCGGCGGGGATGGTCTTCGCATTCGCGCCCTTCATCATGGTGTTCGCCAACGAGGCGGGCGCGCCGATGTGGCTCGCAGTCATCGCAGGTCTCGTCGCCGCTGCGATCATAGGGTTCGTGAATGGAGCGGTGACGGTGTTCCTGCGCCTGCCCTCTTTCGTCACGACGCTCGGCACGCTGTTCCTGATCAACGGCATCACGCTCACGATGTCGCGCGGCACGCCCGCCGCCACGCCCGGTTCGCCGGAGTTCGCGGCGATCATGGGTTCGTGGGGTTACAGCGAAATCCTCTGGACGGTGGCGCTCGCGTTCATCATGCACGTGTTGCTGCGTCATACGCGATGGGGTCTGCATACGCAGGCGGCGGGCGCCAACCCGCTCGGCGCGAGCGAAGCGGGCATTCATGTGAATCGACTGCGCCTCGGTAACTTCGTGCTCGCGGCGGTGCTTGCAGGATTCACCGGGATTCTCGAAGGTTTTCGCATCACGTCCATCGATCCGCAAGCGGGCGGCAATCAGATCATGTTCCTCGCGGTCGCGGCAGCGGTGATCGGCGGCACGCCGCTGACGGGCGGCTCGGGGACGATCGTCGGCGGCCTGCTCGGCGCGGCGGTGCTCGGCATTCTGAGCGATGGCTTCACGCTCATCGGCATCAACGCGTTCACGTACAACATCATTCTCGGAGCAGCCATTCTCGCCGCGATGATCTTCAACATACACGTCGGACGCATCCGGCGCAGGGGAGCACGGTGATGGATGCATCGCAAGTTGCTTCCGCTGATCTTGCCGCTGGGCTCGCATTACGCGGCGATACGCTCGTCAAGCGCTTCGGCGCAGTGACCGCGCTCGACGGCGTATCGTTCACGCTCGGCAAGGGCGAGATTCTCGGCATACTCGGTGACAACGGCGCGGGGAAGTCCACGCTCGTCAAGATACTGACGGGCTTTCATCAGCAGACGAGCGGCACGCTGCACGTGCACGGCGAAGAAACGCTGCTGCGCAACGTCGATCATGCGCGCGCCCTCGGCATCGAATGCGTGTATCAGGACCTCGCGCTCGCCAACTCGTTGTCGATCTATCACAACATGTTCCTGAACCGCGAGATCGTGCGGCAGGGGCCAGCGCGTCTCCTGCGTCTCGTCGATCACCGGCAGATGCGCGAGCGTGCGGCCCAGTGTCTCGACGATATCGGCGTTCACGTGCCGTCAGTCGACCTGCCCGTCGAGCGGTTGTCGGGCGGGCAGCGTCAGGCGATCGCGGTGGCGCGCGCGGTCAATTCGAACGCGAAGATTCTGCTGCTCGATGAACCGCTCGCCGCGATGGGCGCGCGGGAAGCGGCGCTCATCATCGATCTCGTGATGCGGCTCAAGGAGAAAGGCGGGTTGTCGATCATCATGATCATGCACAACTATGCGCAGACGCTCGACATCGCGGACCGCATCATGTTGATGCAGCGCGGCCGCGTGACGTATGAGCAGCGCAGCGCGGAAACGTCCGTGGCCGAGTTGATGGACATCGTGCGGCGCGAATACCGGGCGATGCGAGCGACGACCGGCTAGCAGCCGCACGCATCGGCTCAAACGCACTCGACTTCGGCGTGCGGAAACGACTCCCACGCGACGATGCCGTGTCGCCGTGCAAGCACGTCGAGCTGTGCGGGCCAGGCGGGTACGTCGGCGGCATCGTGCAGGTCTTCGAGATCCTGCAGCATCGCAGCCACGCGCGGCTCGTACGCATCCACACCCGACAAGGCAAGCGCCTGCAATAACGGGCCGTCTTGCCCCGCCTTGTAATAACCGATTCCCAGCCCTTCGAGCCGCTCGCTGTAGTAGCGATCGTCGATCAGGACGCCGATCGCACAGCGGCGTCCGTCGCGGCCTCGCAGGCGGCAGCTTCCGCCATCGTCTTCCGATATGGCCGCTTGCGAGAGCAGATGCGACCGCACGGCGCCGAAGATTTCGTCGATGCTTCTCATCGTTCGCTCCACGCCATCAGGCAGCCCGCATGAGACTGTGCGTCGACAGGCCGAACTGTCTCGCGATGGAGCGCAAGCGGTCGTTCCATTCCCAGATGCCGAAGACGTCGTGCACGTTCTGAAGGCAGCTCAACAGCTCAATGGTCTCTCGCGAGTAAATGTTGATGCGCGCCCGCAGGAGCGCTCGCTTGAGTGCCGCGACGCCGGCATCCATATAGCCGGGAATGCGCACCGCTTCCGCGATGACGAAGCGCACCGGCACCCCTTCCATCGACGTGCGGTAGTCGTTCGGCCGCACGAGTGCGCCGACCGGGCAGCCGCCGCATCGTCCGCGATAAGCGCCGCCTCCGCGCGGCAAAAGCGACGCGCCACCCTGACTGAGAAGGTGCTCGACGCTTTGATCGAAAATTTGCTGATGAGTAAGAAATGCTCGTGCCATCGTTTGCTCCGGTGAATTAGGTCTGTTGAATGAGTATCGGCGGATAGAACGCTCGATCGCATCCAGATAAACCCTGTTTTACCGAAGCGCGCAACACAAGAAGGTAACTTTGCCTGATGCAGGGGCGCTGCCTCACTCGGCGGGGATGTTCTCGCGGAAAATCACTTGCAGACGCGGCATGTAGGTCGGTTCGGGCTCGCCCCGGATCGCTGAGGCAAGCAGTCTCACTGCCTCGCGCGCCGCGACGCGCGGATTCTGATCGATGACGGCATCCATCGTTCTATCGAGCAGGAAGCGCCGTGACGTCGCGGTGAGATCGTGGCCGACGAACACGGTCTGCCGGTGAACATGCGCCTCCTGCAGCGCGCGGCCGATACCCGAATTGCCCGCGCCGATGTTATAGAGGCCCGCCGGCGCGCCTTCTTGCAGCATCCTTCGCGTCAACTCATAGGCGCGCGCACGGTCGTCGCCGATTTCGAGCATCCGGCCGATGCGAATGTGCGGGAACTCTTCGCTCAGCAGCGCGCGAAACCCCATCTCGCGCTCTTCGTGGCCGCGATACGCGAGCGAGCCCAGGAACACGGTGACGTCGTGCTGCGTCCCCTGCGGCAGGAAGCGCCCGAGCAGCCAAGCCGCCAGCCGTCCGGCCGCGCGATTGTCGATACCCACATACGCGATGCGCGCCGACGTCGGGATGTCCGAGACCAGCGTGCAAATGTGGATGCCGCTCGCCTGCAACGCGGCGATGGCATCGCGCACCTGCGGATGATCGAGTCCCACGAGCCCGACCGCGTCGGCCTGCCCTTTCAGCCGATGCAACTGCGCGGCGAGCTTCTCCGCGTTGAAGCCCTCCACCAGATGGAGACGCGCGTCGATGTCGGGCTGACATTGCGCCTCCGCGATCAAGTGTTGATGCAGCAGCGACATGAAGCTGTTGTCGCCCGCCGGCAGCACGAAGCTCAGGCGCATCCGGGCCTGCGCGGTCCGTGCGGTTTCGCGTCCGTGGCCCAGCCGTCGCGCGACGGCGAGCACGTGATTGCGGGTATGGCTTCGCACGCCGTCACGCTCGTTCAGCACGCGATCGACGGTTGCCGTCGAAACGCCTGCCGCCTCTGCGATGGCCGTGATGGTGGTTCGGGTCATGTGCTCAATCCGTTACGTGGCCGAACCATCGTATCACATCAAATTGATGTACTGCGGATGTCGTCCATGCGGCGAAAAAGCTCGACAGCGCCGAGCCATCGGGTAAACGACAGCGAAAAATGATGCCCCTCCAAATCAAAAAGATGCGATAGTCCCATCGAAATCGCCGCGCGCATTCGTCAACGTTCGACCGAACCGGGAGACGAGCATGTCCGTATCCGAGCTTCAACCCGATGCGCCCGTGAGAGAACGCGGGTATCGCATCGGCTGTATCGGCGCTGGAATGATCATGGCGGAGTGCCATCTCGCGGCCTACCGCGAAGCCGGATTCAACGTCGTGGCCATCGCCTCGCGCACGGTCAGCCGTGCGGAGTCGGTGGCGCAACGCTGGTCCATCGCTCGCGTGCACGAGTCGCCGCAAGCACTCATCGACGATTCGGATGTCGAAATAATCGACATTGCTTATCCCCCCGATCGGCAGCCCGCGCTGATCCGCGCCGCGCTCGCCACGCCGCACGTCAAGGCGGTGCTCGCGCAAAAGCCGCTCGCGTTGTCGCTTCCGGAAGCGCTCGCGCTGCGCGACGAGGCGCGGCGGGCCGGCAAGATCCTGTCGGTCAATCAGAACATGCGTTATGACCAGTCGATGCGCGTGCTCAAGCAGTTGCTCGACCGGCGCGCGCTCGGCGAACCCGTGCTCGCCCAGATCGACATGCACGCGATTCCGCACTGGCAGACGTTTCTCGAAGGCTACGACCGGCTCACGCTCTCGAACATGAGCGTCCATCATCTCGATGTGCTGCGTCATCTGTTCGGCGAGCCCGACGAAGTGACGAGCGTGACGCGGACCGATCCGCGCACGACGTTCGCGCATCAGGACGGCATCGTCGGCACGACGTTGCGGTTCGCATCCGGGCTGCTGGCGTTCTCACTCGAAGACGTCTGGGCAGGTCCGCGCGGCGGCGGCTTCGAGGACGATCAGGTCATCCGCTGGCGCGTGGAGGGCACCGAAGGCGTGGCCAAGGGCACCATCGGATGGCCGCACGGCGCACCGTCGACGCTCAGTTACGCCTCGCAGCGCGAGACGGATGGCAAGTGGGTCACGCCCGAATGGCGGACGATGTGGTTCCCGCATGCGTTCATCGGCGTCATGGAGCAGTTGCAATACGCGCTGGCAAGCGAAACCGGGCCTGCGCTGACGGTCGCCGACAACGTGAGAACGATGGCGCTCGTCGAGGCCGCGTACAAGTCCGCCGCCGAGCGCCGCACGGTGCGAATGTCCGAAGTTCCCGTTCCCGATTGAAGCTCGCAAGAAAAAGGCCGCCGCATGGATGGCCTCGGTGTTCGTCGTTCTCAACGCGCAGTCCATTTCCAGCAGGCGAGCGAGCGCCCGGTACAGGTCGCCCCGCCCTTTCAAGGAGACAAGGATGATCCAGACCGGCATTTTCTCGGGCTATTTCCCGTATGAACTCTCGACCGCCGCGCAGAAGATTCGCGCGCATGGCTTCAACACGGTGCAACTCGACCTGCACTTCAAGGACATGGACTTTGGCCGCGGTCAGATCACGCAAGACAAGTGCAAGCGCATCCGTGATACGTTCCGCGACAACAACCTGCCGATCTCGTGCATCTCCGGTTATACGAACATCGTGCATCCCGATCCGGCTGAAAGACAGCGACGGAACGACTATCTGAAAGAGATCATCGCGCATGCACAGTACCTTGGTTCCCCGTATGTGATCTCGGAGACGGGAACGTTCGCGACCGAAAGCGACTGGGTGCATCATCCGACGAACAAGACCGAGGAAGCATGGGAGCAGTGCCGCGCCGTCATTCAGGAACTGGCCCAGCATGCGTACGACCACGGCGCGGTCTTTCTGCTCGAAACGTATGTGAACAACGTAGTGGGGTCGGTGGAAGAAACGCTTCGCATGTTCGCCGATGTCGACCATCCGGGGCTCGGCCTGCTGATGGACCCGACGAATTACTTCGAAGACCATAACATCGATCACATGGACAGAACGCTGAATCAGGTCTTCGATGCCCTGTCCGACAAGATTTGCATCGCTCATGCGAAGGATGTCAAGCGCGCGGGCGGCGACAAGTCGGAGAAGCACACCGATATCGGCGACGCCGATGCAGCCGAAAGCCACACGTTTCGCGGCGTCGGCGAGATCGAACTGCCCTCGCCGGGACTCGGTGCGCTGAACTATGACCTGTACCTGCGACGCCTCGCGAAGCGCCATCCGAATATCCCCATCATCATCGAGCACCTCACCGAAGACGACGTGCCTCGCGCCAAGGCATTTCTCGACGGCAAGCTGCGGGACAACGGCGTCTGAGCGCCGGCGCAGCGGCACTTCCTCAACCCATCGGAGCAGACGCGCAGATGGCACAGCTATACGCAACGACGATGAGCCGGCAGCAGATCGAAGCGCGCTGCGGACAATTGTCCCAGTTCGCGGGCGTGAGGCTCGTCACGCTGGAAGACGGACTCGAGCGCGGCATCCGGCTGCTGGAGTTTCGCAGCGGGACGGGCCTGCGCTTCACGGTGCTGGTCGATCGTGCAATGGATATCGCGGAATGCGAGTACCGCGGCCATGCCATCGGCTGGCATTCGCCCGCTGGCTTCAGGCATCCGGGACTGCACGAGTACGAGGGCGAAGGCGGACTGGGCTGGCTGCGCTCCTTCTCGGGTCTCATGGTCACCTGCGGTCTCGACCACATTCTGTTCATGCACGACGCGCCCGCGGACAACTACGTCTACAAGCCGCGCCAGAAAGTACAGCATTCGATTCACGGCCGCATCGGCACCATTCCCGCGCGTCTCACGGGCTATGGCGAGCGTTGGGACGGCAACCGCTGCATGCTCTGGGCGGAGGGCATCGTGTCGCAGGGCACCGTGTTCGGCGAGCATCTGGAGCTGCATCGGCGCATCGAGATCGAGGTTGGCAGCAACGATATCCGGCTTCACGATCGCGTGGTGAATCGCGGTTTTTACCGGACGCCGCATATGTTCTGCTATCACCTGAACGTCGGCTATCCGGTGCTCGACGAGGGCGCGCGTTATCTCGCGCCCGTTCAGGATGTCGTGTGGGCTGCACACGCGGACGAATACCGTGCGCAGGAGGTCGGTTATCAGCGCATGCCGGCCCCGCAGATGAACTTTCACGAACAGGTCTGGCAGCACGAAATGAAGGCCGACGACGCCGGTCTCGTGCCGGTCGCGCTCGTCAACGACCGGCTCGGCATCGGTGTGGAAGTGACGACGCGCAAGGACCAGTTTCCCTGTCAGTATCAGTGGCAGAACCTCCAGGCGGGACAGTATGCGTTGGGGCTGGAGCCGTCGACGAATCACGTGCTCGGCGAAGGCGCTGCGCGCGAGCGCGGCGAACTGATATGGCTCGAACATGGCGATGAACGCGACTATGAGACGAGCATCCGCGTTCTCGGCGCAACGGAGGAAATCGCCGCTACCGAAAGGCGCATCCGCGCGATTGCGCAGCAGCCGTCCGACGACTACCCTGCGCCGTCGGGGGAATATCGGCCTTTACGCGGCCGGGCGTCGCAAGGCGGCGCCGCATGAACGCCGGCGCCATGCATTTCTCGTTGCGCGGGCGGCGTGTGCTGCTCACCGGCGCGGGCGGCGGCCTCGGGCATGGCGTCAGCCTTGCGCTGCTGCGTCAGGGCGCGCGCGTGCTTGCGCTAGACCGTGATTCCGACGCATTGGCGCGTCTGCGCGAAGCCGTGTCGCCGGATTGCGCCGATGCATTGCAGACGCTTCAAGTCGATCTCGCCGACGCCGCCGCGCTGCAACAGACACTCGACCGGCTCACCGCCGACGCCGCGCTCGATGTCGTCATCAACAATGCGGCGGTGTATCCGTCGAAGCCTTTCGAAGCGTATTCCGACGACGAGCGCGCGCTGATCTATCGCGTGAACGTATCCGCCGCGCTGCAGATCATTCGCGCGTCGCTGCCCGGAATGCGCGATCAGCGATGGGGGCGAATCATCAACATCACGTCGATCACGCTTTCGGGCGGCTGGGAGCATCTGCAGCCCTACGTCGAGTCCAAGGGCGCGATGATGGGCAACACGCGCGCGCTGGCGCGTGAGTTCGGCAGCGACGGCATCACCTGCAATGCGATTTCGCCGGGTGCGTTCCCCACAGCCGCCGAAGCTATTCATCATGATCTTCCCGCCTACGAACGCATGGTGCTCGAACGCCAGTCCATCAAGCGGCGCGGCCGTGCCGAGGACATCGCCGCCGCGATCGTGTTCTTCGCATCGGACGAGGCCGCGTTCGTGACGGGACAGACGCTTGCCGTCGATGGCGGATGGGTCATGCACTGAGCCACGCCCACCGCGACATCGAAAAACCGCATTTTTCCGGAGTGGCAACATGCAGAACAAGGACAACAAAGGCGCGCTCGCGGGTTATCGCGTGCTCGACTGTTCCATCGCGATGGCCGGTCCGTTCGCCGCACAGCGGCTCGGCGACCTCGGCGCGGATGTCGTCAAGGTCGAACCGACGACCGGCGAATGGCAGCGGCACACGTCGGCGGGCGGCGCGCGCGGCAATCAGATCAACGTATCGTTCCTGTCGCTCAACCGCAACAAGCGCTCCGTTGCCATCGACCTCAAGGCGCAGGACGGCAAGGCCGCGTTGTACGAGCTCGTCAAGACCGCCGACGTATTCGTGCAGAACTACCGGCCGGGCGTCGCGCAACGTTTGGGCGTCGATTACGACACCCTCAAGGCGTTGAATCCGCGGCTCGTGTATGTATCGATGTCGGGCTACGGCGAGGATGGTCCGTATGCGTTGCGGCCGGGGCAGGACCTGATTCTCCAGGGCATGTCGGGCGCGCTGCTCTCCGCGGGCCGCGCGGGCGAGCCGCCGCAGGCTGCGGGCCAGTTTCTCGTCGACGCCATTGCCGCCTCCACCGCATTCGAAGCGGTCTTGACCGCGCTCTTGCATCGCGAGAGAACGGGCGAAGGCCAACTGGTGAAGGTGAACATGCTCGACGCCATCGTGACGCTGCAAATGCAGGAACTGAGCGTCTTCACGAAGGGCAAGGTCCCGCAGAAGCGCTCGCACGAACCGCACGCGCACGTCTTCATTCGCGCGCCCTACGGTGCATTCGCGACGCGCGACGGCTACATCATCGTGGCCTTTCCTTCGCTGAAGAAGTTCGGGGAACTGATCGGCGAGCCGAGTTTCCTCGACATGGTGGACGAAATCGATGGCTTCGCGCGCCGCGACGAAATCTTCGCGCGGACGCGGGAACGGCTGACCACACGCACGAGCGCGGAGTGGCTCGAACTGTTCGAAGCGCACGATATCTGGGCGGGCCCGGTGTACGGATACGGCGACGTCATCGACGATCCGCAGATCAGGCATAACGGCACCTTCATCGAGTACGAGCATCCTACCGAGGGCACCGTGAAAGCGCCGGGCTTTCCCTATCAGTTCGAAAAGACGCCATGCTCGATACGCATGGGCGCGCCGCTCGTCGGCGAACATACGCGCGACGTGCTGCGCTCGGCCGGCCTCCCCGATCACGTCATCGACGATCTCGCGCAACGCGGCATCATCAAGGAACACGCGCACGAGAAGGAGCCGGTCTGATGCCGCCGACGCCACGCTACCGTGCGCTGACGTGGGATCATCCGCGCGGTTACGATGCACTGGCCGCCGCTGCGAAAGCGCGTCGCGACATCGACGGTATCGACATTCAATGGGAGAAGCAGCCGCTGGAAGGCTTCGAATCGCATCCGATCGAAGACCTGTGCGAACGATTCGATCTCGTCGTGCTCGATCATCCGCATGTCGGCGAGGCCGTTGCGCGACGCTGCCTGCAAAGCATCGACTCGCACTTCGAAGACAGCGACCTCGCGCAATGGCAGGCGAACAGCATCGGCCCTTCGCTGCGTTCGTATCGGATCGCGGGCAAGACGTGGGCGTTGCCGCTCGATGCAGCCGCGCAAGTGACCGCGTATCGTCGCGACTTGCTCGGCACGCCGCCCGCAACATGGGACGCGCTCGTGGCGCTGCCGCCATCGGTGCGCGTGGCGCTCTCGCTCGCCGGGCCGCATGCGATCCTCACGTTCATGTCGCTTGCGGCGACGCTCGGCGAGCCCATCGGTTCCGCTGCGGACGGCGGTTTCGTGGCCGAATCGACGGGCAAGCGCGTGCTCGAAGTCATGCGGCCGCTCTATCGCCGCACGGACCCGCGAACGATGTCGCTGAATCCCATCGGTCTCCTCGACCTCATGCGTTCTTCGGACGAACTCGCGCTGATCCCGCTCGTTTTCGGCTACGTCAATTATTCGACGCACGCGTCGGCGGGCACGCACGTAGTCAGCTTCTGCGACGTGCCGACGTTTTCCGGCTCGCCCGCCGATGCGCACTCGGTCATCGGCGGAACGGGCATCGCCATCAGCGCGCGTTGTCAGGTGACGCCCGAACTCCTGAGCCATCTTCGCTGGCTGCTCTCCGAGGACGCACAGACCACATTCATTCCGCGGCACGCCGGCCAGCCGAGCCGCCGCTCGGCGTGGCGCGACGAACACGTCAACGAGATGACAGGCGGTTTTTTCGCGCATACCGCCCGCACACTGGAGCAAAGCTGGGTCCGTCCGCGTCATGACGGGTATATCGCGTTCCAGAGCCGTGCTTCGGCGATGCTGCGCGACACGCTCGAATCGGCGCGCAGCGACGCGTCCCTGCTGAACGACCTCGACGCGCTCTATCGCAACAGCTTCACATCACATACACAGGATGCCGAATGAATGAACGCGTGGAAGGTTTCGTCTCGATGACGGTCGACGACTTCGTCGCGACCATCACGCTCGACCGGCCGAGCAAGCTGAACGCGATGACGCCTTCGATGGCGGCGGAGATCGTCGAGCACATGAAGCGCTGCAACGAAGACGACGCGATTCGCGCCGTCGTGCTCACCGGCGCCGGCACGAAGTCCTTCTGCGCGGGGTCCGACATCGGCACGCTGGACGACTATCGGACGCCCTGGGAGTTTCGAAACCGGCCGGACTACTGCGATGCCGTCCGGGCCCTTCTGAAGCCTTCGATTGCGGCCATCAATGGCTATGCTTTCGGCGGCGGGCTGGAGACATCGCTCAGTTGCGACATTCGCATCGCGTCGGCGAATGCGCGGTTTGCCGCGCCCGAGATCAAGCTCGGATGGATCGGCGGCGGCGGCATGGCGGCGTTCCTCGCGCACTCCATCGGCCCGTCGAACGCGGCGCTGATGCTGATGACGGGCGACCCCATCGACGCAGACAAGGCGCTCGCGTGGGGCCTCGTCAGTGAAATCGTCGAATCGGCCGAGCAGGTGACGGCGCGCGCTCAGGAGATTGCGCGGACCATCGCGCAACGCGCGCCCATCGCGGCCGAAACGGCGAAGTCGAATCTTCGCGCGGCGTTCAACATGCCGCAGGAAGACGCGATCCGATACGAGCGCGATCTCCAGACGATCTGCTTCGCCACCGACGATGCCCGCGAGGGGCGCGAGGCGTTCAGGGAAAAGCGGCAGCCACGCTTTCGACGGCGCTAGCGTCAGCGCGCGTCGCCGCTCACCGGTGCTGCGATCTCGTCATGAACGGGCGCCCCGGAAGGCACGAGCTTCATCAGCCGCGCCATCACCGGCCATCGCGTGAGCGCGGCGCGATACTCCTCGTCGGCTTGCGAGTCGAAGTAGCGCGCGGCGTCCAGCCCCGGCAGCTTCTGCGCGAGCGCGTCGACGTCGTGCAGCGCGCGCGCCGCCTTCGCGGGAACCGGCCGCATCGCATCGCTCATTTCTGCTCCACCCATACGCCATCCGGCGTCTTCACGACATAACCGGTGGCCGTCTTCATCGTCACGGTGCCTTCGTTCTCGCCGATCATCGGCGTCTCCGGCAACTTCGACGCGTACTGCGACAGCGTCACGCCCGCCTTGAACGGACTGTCCGATACGAGGTTCGACAGCAGTTGCGCGACCGCAAGATGCCCGGTCGGCTGATCGATGACCGTCGTCGGCCCATGATTGCCCGCGAAGCCGACGAGCCGCACGCCGACCGGCCCGTGGATCACGCTCGGCGTCGGAATCTCGCGCAGGCCCGCGACCTGGTTGTTGTCGCCGCGAAGCGCCGCGCCGTGCTCGGGCACGAACACGATGACCGCGCGCCGCCCCGACTGCGCGATGAGATCCGCGAACTTGTCGAAGTCGCTCATCAGTTTGCTCACGCGCACCGGATACGACTCGAGGCTCGACAGCTTGCTGTTGGGCAGGCGGTTGCCGTCGTGCAGGCTGATGGTGTTGTAGTACAGCGCGACCGGCCCCGGCGTCTGCGCGCGCTGCGCATACCAGTTCGCGAGGGTGCCGTAGTCGTCCATGATCGGCGATCCGTCGAAAGCATGCATCGCAACGGGCGCGGCCGCGTTCGAAACGAACGGCACGTTCGGCACGCCCACGTTGTCTTTCACGAGCTGCGTGAAGTTGTCGAAGTGGCCATCGTGGTTGAACGTCACTTGCGGCGTGTAGCCCGCCTGCGCGAGATCGGCCATCAGATGACATTGCGCGGGCGCATCCTTGTACAGGTCCGCATGCGCTTCCTGGCCGCATGAAGCACGCAGCACGCGAATGGCGGCCGGGCCGCTATAGCTCGCCGCCGTGCTGAAGTTCGTGAACAGATAATCGAAGTGCGACAGGAACGGATGATTGCGCGCCTTCGACACATCGAGGTCGTCCCACGACAGCGAGCAGATATGCAGCACGATCACATCGAACTGCTCGCTCGCATTCGACGACAAATGCCCGAAGCTGACCTGTCGCTGCGACTCCTTTGCCCGGAATGCCGCGAGGGTCGCGTTGTAGTCCAAGGGTCCGGCGGACGGACCATTAGTTGCAATCGGGTTTGCTTGCGCCGGTGGCGCGGCGTGGATGCGCGCGAGAACCGCGTTCGCGCCCTGCCACACCGGCAACAGGAAGAGCGCGAGCATCACGAAGGTCGCGACGCGCAGCCATCGATTGACGATCAGATAGACGACCAGCCCGCACAGCGCCATGCCCGCCAGCATCGGCGGCAGAAAGCGCGGCAGCAATTCGAGCCAGTAGCCGAAGCTGAACGTGCTCAGATTGCCGAACTCTTCGACGATGCGCCCGAACGGCGGCACGTTCGCCTCCCGGTACATCAGCGGCAAGCCGACCGCCAGCCCCGCGATCATCCGCACCGCGCGCGCGAGCCGCGAACGCAGCGGCGCGCTCGTCGCGAGCGCCAGCGCAAACGCGATGTTCGCGAGCCACAGCGGTCTCAGATGGCCGGTCGAGAACAACGCCAGCTTGCTGATGAAATAGAGGTTCCAGAACGTCATCGTGATTGTGAATTTGCGATCGCTGCATCATCTACGGCACTTGAGCGGCAAAGCTTTAATGCCGCTCGGGCGCCAGTCCCGCAATCAACGCCCGGCGCGCACCGTCGAAAAGACGGGCATAGCCTTCCACGCCCATCAGCAGCACTTCCTTCAGCCCCTTGAGCGGCGAGTCCTTCTCCGTGCGCTCGCCCCATTCGACCCACGCATCCGCGCGGCCGAACGTGCACTGCATGAGACGACGCTCCTCGTCGAGCGTCAGCGTTTCGAAGCTCAGGCCCAGATGCGCGCCGGCCAGCCGCGTCACGCGCACGGGAAAATGGAACTGCCGCTCGCCCCGGCTCACGACGACGCCCAGCACATCGCCCGCATCGAGCGCGAGACTGCCCGGCTCCACGACCAGCCCGAGGCCGCCCGTCGAATAGTCGCTCGTCGTGCACGCGATCATGCTGCCGTCGTTGAGCACGAGCGTCGCGGGCATCGTCATTGCGATGCGATGCGTCACGCGCACCTGCTTCGCCTCCCGCGCCACGCTCACCGCCGCGCCGAGCATCACCAGGTTGTAGAGCGTCCAGAAGACGTTCATCAGGATGGTCGCGGCTTCGTCGCCCGCGCCGAACACGAGCCGCACGACGCCGACCGACATCGCCACGGCATTGAGGCCGAGCAGGAACAGATACGGCTTGCTCATCGCCCAGTCGATGTACGTCTCGTCGATGCGCCCGCCCTTGTCCGTCACGTTGAACTTGCCGTGCTTCGGGCTGATGAACGCGACGGTCGTCGGCAGCGCGATATACCACGCGAGCACCGACTCATACACTTCCGCCCAGAACGAATGCCGGAACTTGCCCTGCATCCGCGAATTCGCGATGTTCGCGATCACGATGTAAGGCAGCACGAAACTCGCGATCGTCGTCGCCGCCGCGTTGATGAAGTACATCTGGAAGAACAGGTACCACATCGGCATCGTCAGAAAGACGAGACGCGGAATGCCGTAGAAGAAATGCAGCATCGCGTTGCCGTAGCACAGGCGCTGAAAGAAGTTGAGCCCGCGCCCGAGAAACGGATTGTCGATGCGGAAAATCTGCGCCATGCCGCGCGCCCAGCGCGTGCGCTGCTTGATGTGGCTCGCGAGGCTTTCGGTGGCGAGACCGGCCGCCTGCACGGTCGGCAGATACGCCGTCGTGTAGCCGCGCCGATGCAGCTTGAGCGCCGTATGCGCGTCCTCGGTGACGGTTTCCACCGCGATGCCGCCCACTTCCTCCAGCGGCGCGCGCTTGATGACCGCGCACGAACCGCAGAAGAACGTGGCGTTCCACAGATCGTTGCCCGCCTGCACGAGGCCATAGAACAGGTTGCCTTCGTTCGGCACGCGGCGGAACGTGCCGAGGTTGCGCTCGAACGGATCGGGCGAGAAGAAGTGATGCGGCGTCTGCACCATCGCGCATTTGGGATCGGCGAAAAAGGTGCCCATCGTCGCCTGCAGGAACGAGCGCGTCGGGACGTGATCGCAATCGAAGATGGCGATGTACTCGCCCGTGGTCTTCGCCAGCGCCCGGTTGATGTTGCCCGCCTTCGCGTGCTTGTTGTCGTCGCGCGTGATGTAGCCGATGCCCGCCGCGCGCGCCAGCGCCTCGAATTCCGGGCGATGCCCGTCGTCGAGCAGATACACGCGCAGCTTGTCCGCGGGCCAGTCGATACCTTGCGCGGCGAAGAGCGTCGGCTTCACGACGGCAAGCGGCTCGTTGTACGTCGGGATATAGACATCCACGCTCGGCCAGTCCGCCGGATCGTCGGGCAGCTTCGACACCGCGCGCTCCAGCGGCCACGCGGTCTGCACGAAACCGAACAGCAGCACGATCCACGTATAGGCTTCGGCCCCGTAGAGCGCGTAACCGACGATCCCCTCCATCGGCGTGCGGAAGTCGAGCGTCTGCGTGGTGCGCCACCAGATATAACGCGCGGTCACGAGCATCGCGATGGTCGCGAGAATCAGCACGGGCATGCGTCCCGGCAGCCGGCGAACGATCAGCGCGAAACCCGCGAGCACCACGAAAAACGCGAACTGGCCGCCCGTGCCGAGCGGCGACGTGCCGACCGTAAGCCAGATCAGCCCGCCCAACGCGGTCATCGCCGGGAGCGCCCAGCGCACGCGGCCGATGCGCGTCGCGCCGCCTTCTAGACGCGCGCCGACACGCGCCCACGGCAGGCGGTCGATTCGCGCGTCGATTGCGCGCTTGACCGTGACCATCGCGAGCACCAACGGCGTCAGCATCCGTTCGACGGCATCGAGGATGTGCGCCGCGCGCGCGGTCATCGGCCGGCCGCCTTCACGCGGCGCGCGAACGAACGCACGCATGAGCCACGCCCACGGATCGCGCACGTCGATCACGCCCCACTCGCGCGCCCACGCGAGCACGAACGCGCGCAGCAGGTCGCGGGCGATGTCGCGCCGGCCTTCGCGCGGCGGCTTGAAGAAGATTCGCACGCACCAGTCGAACGGCGAGCGTTGCGCGGGCAAGCCGAGTCCTAGCGCGATCCACTCGACGGCGCGCTCGCGGCGTGTCTTCACGTTCGTCGCATTCATGCTGCGATGCTCGCTTCGAGCGCGGGGAGCCACGCATCGACGTGACGCGCGAGGCCGTGCAGGTCGTGCGAAGCCTGCGTATGCGGCGCTTCGTCCATGACCCACGCGCCGCGCGCGAACGCCTCCGGCAGCGCCGCTTCCATGTGGATGCGCTGCGCCACCGGCAGGCCGCCCGCCGCCGCGCGCAGCATCGCGAGGACATCGCGCTGCATCTCGCGCGCCGGATTCAGGCGATTCACGACGATCCGCACATCGCCGCACGCATCGAGCAACGCGGGCAGATGGGCGACGAACGTCGCGCACGCGGCGGGATCGGGCGGACACACGCACAGCACGAGATCGGCGGCGCGCGCGGCCTGTTGCGCCTGACGGGACGGATAGCGCGGCGTGTCGATCACCACGACGCCGCTTTCGGGCAGCGCGACCTCGGCGATCGCGCACTCGAGCCATTGCGGATGCGCGGCGAGACGCGCATCGCAGGCGGCGGCTTCATCGAGCGTGAGCTGGCCGTGCGGCACGAAGAGCACGCCGTCGTCGTTGCGCCACGTGTATTCGTGCCAGGCGCGCGATGCGTCGGTCAGCGCGTGTGCGATGCCGCGCGGCGCGAGCGCATCGAGTCCGAGCCATGCGCCGAGCATGTTCTGCGGATCGAAGTCGATCGCGACGACATCGCGGCCGCGCCGCGCGAGCAGCACCGAGAGCGTGGCGGCGAGCGTGGTGCGGCCCGCCCCGCCCGTCGTCGAGACTACGGCGATGGTCTTCATGCTTTGTCCTCCGGGCGGACGGCATCGGCCTCCGGCAGCAGCCGCCCATTGAGCGCGACCGCTTCGATGCGGCACGGCGCCGCGTCGCGCGGATCGAAATGACGTGCGGCGATGAGGCCGCGGCGCGCGCTGCGCCGCTGCCAGACGATCCACACGGGCGCGCCCGCGAGCGCACCGATCACGGCGAAGAACAGCAAGGTTTCCATGTCAGTTTCCCGGTTCGACGAGCGGCATGCGGGCCCGCACGGCCCGACGCACGTGCGTCGCGGTTTCCGTATCGACGGTCAGATCCGCGTGCTGCCTGCGCGCTTCGTGTTCGAGCACGTCGTGCAGCGCGTCGAGTTCCGCGCGCGCGCGCCGCACGGAATCCGGTTCTGCGGCTGCGGCGGGTTTATGAGCGGGCGTCGCGGTCGCGAACAGATCGCTGTAGTCGGCAGAAGGCGCGCGCCGGTTCGCCGCGTCGAGCGCATCGAGCTCGGCGGCGATGCCTTCGTTCGACAGATACGTCACCTTCTCGGCGATGCTTTCCACCGGCGCAGTGAAGATGCGCGCGAGCGCGGCGTCGGCATCCGAGAGCCGGCAGCCGAAGAGGAAGACGTAGCAATGCGTGGCGTCGGCGGTGAAGACGTCGCCGGCGCGGCGCGGACGGCAATGGCCGAGCGCATCGACGTGGGCAAGCGACGGCGGCAGCGCGAGCTTCGCCAGCACATGCGGCAGACGCAGCATCGCGCCGCGCGTCAGGGCCGCCTGCGCCTGCGCACAGAACGCGGCGACGTTGAGATAACCGAGCGCGGCATCGGCGAGCGATGCGGCGAGCGCCGCGCGGTAGTCCGGCATCAGCGGACGCGTATAAAGCTGGCCCTGCACCGACTGCACGATCGACTCGAGCCGCGAAAACGGCGTGTCGCGGCCGACGACCGCGTTCGCGCCGAGGCTCAGCATCAGCAGTTCGTACTGGTGACGCAGCACTTCGCCGCGCTCCACCACCACGATCTTGAGCGCGCGTCCGCTGCGGCGTCTGAGCGCATGCACCGCTTCGCACAGTTGTTCGAGTTGCGCGCCGTTGCGATGCGCGAGCAGGACCGTCGCCGCGCGCGCGTCGCGGCACGCGGCCACGACGGCGTCGCGGTCGTCGAGCACTTCCCAGTTGCGCGGCACCCACGGCTCGTCGCCGGTCACGGCGCGGCACACGACGACGCGGTCTTCGTCATGCGCGATCCGCATCGCTCCGCTTTGCGTGTCTGGCGATGCGACGCTCAGCCGGCCATCGCCGGTGAAGCGCAGCGCGCGGACGTCGCCGGTCACGAGCGCCTTGCCCGCGCGCCAGAAGTCGACTTGCCAAAGCAGTTCGCCATTCGCTCGCCGCACGCGCGCCACGCCGGCGCACGCGCCGTTCAGCTCGCGGCCGCCCGGCTTGTCGGCGGCTTCGTCGAAATCGGGCGATACGTCCGATTCGGGCGCGGCGGCATTGTCGCCGAGCAGGAGGAGCATCGTGACGCCGCGC
Organism: Caballeronia sp. LZ016; assembly: GCF_031450805.1. Classification (NCBI taxonomy): domain Bacteria; kingdom Pseudomonadati; phylum Pseudomonadota; class Betaproteobacteria; order Burkholderiales; family Burkholderiaceae; genus Caballeronia; species Caballeronia sp. LZ016. The sequence continues at coordinate 156,863 of NZ_JARTVY010000005.1, read as the reverse complement.
GTCGCGCACCAGTCCGCGAGCAGGCGTCCCTCGCGCACGAGCGCCGCCGTATCGCTCCAGGTGAACCAGCGTTGCGCGCCTTCGACGATGTAAAGCGCATCGCGGCGCAGGCCGAAGCGTCTCAGCGCAAGCAAGCCGCCGAAAAGACGCGCGAGCGCGGGCGGCGCTTCATTGTCGGCAGCAGCGTCCGGCACGCCAGGCATGGCGAGCACGTTGAGCCGGCGGGGCCAGCCCGGCGTCGCCGATCCCGACAGGCCCAGTTCGCGAAGGCGCGCGGCGGCGTCGCCACGTTCGCGCGCGAGCACGACCGTCACGGGCCGCTTGCCCGCCGCGCGTACCGTTTCCCAGATGAGGGCATCGCATTCGGGCGAACGCGGCGCGGCCTGCACCGCGTACAGCGCGCCGTGCTCCAGCGTCGCGAGATCGCCGGGCAGCGCATCGATGCCGAGGCGCGCGGCCGTGTCGTCGTCGCGGGACAGCCGCGAGCGCGCGAACTGCGCAAGCGCCGACAGCACGCCGGGCGCGCGCGGCGATGCGGTTTCGGCCGCGACCGTGGCGCGTGTGGATCGATTCGAATCGGTGCTCATTGTTTCTCCGCCGCCGGTCAATAGCTCGAATACAGCCGCACCGGCGACGGGCTGATGCGGTAATCGTCCTTGCGCGCCGAGAAGGCAAAGCGCGCGTAGACCATGCCGGAACTCGGCGCGTAGTCATGCGAGTGATCGATGCTCAAGCGCGCCCCGACGGCCAGTTGCGGATTCACGCGATACTCGACAGTCGCCGCGACGCCATACGAGAAGCTCACGCCCTGCGTCGAGCCGCCGCTGAACTTGAACTGGCCGGCATCGACCGGAGAAAGTCCCGCCACCGACGGAAGCCCGTTCGGGAAGTACGGCGAATCTTTCTCGTAGGAATTGGAGACGCCGGCCGTCACCGTGACGTCCCACATGAAGCCGTTGCGCTTGCCCATGAATTCCAGCGGCACGCCGAGCGACAAATACCGCTGCGGGCTGTAATAGCCGCCCTGCCCGAACGTGTAGTAGCGCAGGTTGTCCGTGTAATGCCACGCATTGCCGACGAGACCGGTCAGCACGCGCATCGTCGCGCGCTGATACACCGGCACGCTGAAGCCGGTGCGCAGCGTGAATTCCTGATTGCTCGCGACATTGCGCCCGGTCAGCGCGCCCACGCCGATATCCGCGAAGGTTTCGATCCTGCCGATATCCGCGCCCACATGAACATCGACGCCATCGCGCCGCACGCCGCCCCAGACGGTATGCGTGAGCGGATCGGTGAGTCCCGCGTAGGCGAGTTCGCTGCTCGTTACCGGACGGCGCGACGCCGACACGGAGAAGCTCGCGGGACCGGCATCGATCCGGTAACGCGCGCCGCCGACGAGGTAATGCACCGGAAAGCCGAGCGGCGTCGAGCCGAGATCGAAGCGCCACCTGTCCGAGACATAGCCGACGCCGCCGCCGAGGCCGTTTGCGTGCTGGTGGAGGTCGCCGGAAGTGACGGCGCCCGCCGCATAGCTGCGCAGCGCCGCCGCGTCGGTGAAGAAACCGGCCGTCGTGCCGAACGTGTTGACGACGAACGGTATCGTCGATCCGCCGAGGCCGCTGACATCGAGCGTCCCCGCATCGAGATGAACCGCATCGGCATGCAGGAAGAAATGCCCGTCGTAGCGATACGGGATCTGCACATAGAGCGGCGCCTGCTGCGCGTGGTACTCGGACACGCCGGCATCGCCTGACTTGTAGGCGGGAATCCAGCCCGTCTCCACTTCGGGATTGCGGCGCTGGCCGAGATCGTCGAAGGCCGACTGCGCGGGCGTCGGGCGGATCGTGCCGGCGGGCGTGCCGAACGCGGACACGATGCCGGATGCGCGCTCCTGATCCATCGACAGCCGATACAGCGACGCCGCATCCGCGTAATCGCCGAGGTCTTCCGCGACGCGTCCCGCCTGCAACGTGACGTCCGGCCGCGCCGGATACGCGACGCGCAGCGGCTGCACGACGCCCTGCGCGTCCTGCGGGCGGCGCAGCGCCGACAGCCGGCGTGCGGCGGACAGGCGCGTGTCGATATCGTCGGGCGGCGCGGCGTCGATCACGCGGCGCACGATGGCGAGCGCGTCCTTGCGGTCCCCGCTGCCGCCGCTGTCGCCGAGCACGCGCGCGAGCGCGAGTTGCGTCTCGGCATCGTCGGGCGATGCCGCCAGCACCGGCGCGAGCGCCGCGCGCGCCGCCGCGTAGTTGCCCTGCGCGCGTGCCAGATCGGCGACTTCGAACGCATAGCGCCGGTCGCGGCGGCCGGCATCGCTGACGGTGGCGAGCAGCGCGCGGGCGCGCGCATAGTCGGCTGCGGCGATGGCGTCGTCGGCCTGGCGCAGCACCATCCGCAGCGACTGGTCTTCGAGCCGTTCCGACTGACGCGGCGTCAGCGTGCCGGCGCCGCGCACCTGAGCGAGCACATCCGCGAGTTCGGTTTCACGCCGCGCCGCGCCCAGCAGATCGCCGTAGCGCAGGCGCACATCGGCGTCGGTTTCCTGCGGATGCGCGGTCATCCAGTCGCGCAGCAGCGCAAGGCCACGCGCCGTCTCGCCATGATCGATATACAGCGAGCCGATCGACGCGAGCATGTCCGGATCGTCGAACGCATCGGACTGCGCGCGGCCGAGCGAGCCTTCAGCCGCGGCCGCATCGTTGCGTGCGTAGGCGGCGCGGGCGTCGGTCAGCGCCTGCTGCGCGTCGAGATTGCGGGCGAGCGCGCGCATCCCGTCGGTGCGCTCGGCGTCAGGCACGGGCGCGAGCGCGACTCGTGCGCCGGCCAGATCGTCCGTCGAATTGCGATACAGCGCGCTCGCGTAACGCATCGGCGTGGAGGCGTTGCGCGCGAAGCCGTCGTCCATGACGGCGCGCCCCAGTTGCGGCAAGCCGAGATCGCGATAGATGCGGGCGAGCGCGAAGCGTGTCCACGGCTGATCCGGCTCGACGCGCAACGATGCTTCGTACTGCTGCGCCGCCGGGCCGTTCATGCCGCGCTCCGCGAGCCGTTGCGCGTCGGCGGCGATGAGGTCGGCGCGCATCGCGACGAGGCTCTGACGATCGTCGGCAGCGGCGAAGCGGCTCTGCAGCGCCTTGAAGAGCGGCCCGACCTGATCGCCGCGTCCGGTGCTTTCGAGCAGCGTGCGCGTGCTGCGCAGCGCCGACAGGCTGGGCGCGGGACCCTCGAGCTGCGCGCGCAGCATCGGCTCGGCGGCGCGCCAGTCGCCTTTCGCGAGGAGCGCATCGGCGAGCATCAGCTGGGCGTCGGCGTTGCCCGGCTGCATCGCGAGCGCCTCGCGCGCGTAGCGTTCGGCATCGGCCGGCCGGCCTGCGCCGGCGGCGTCGCGCGCGTGCGCGAGCGTGCCCCAGAACTGCGCCGTGCGGGCGAGGCTCTGCCATTTCCCGCGATTGTCGGCGCCAAGCGTGGCCGCGCGTTCGAAGAGCGCGCGCGCCTCGTCGCGTTGGCCCGCGCGCATCCGTACGAGACCCAGACCGCCGACGGCTTCGGCATCGCCCGGACGCGCAGCCGCCGCACGCGCGAGCAGCGGCTCAGCCGCCGCGAGATCGCCGCGTGCCAGCGCAGCCAGCCCGCGTTGCTGGGCGATGTAATCGGGATCGCGCTCCAGCTTCTTCTGCGCCTCGATGCGCGCGTCGAGCAGATCGGCGCGGTCTTTGAACTCCGTGTCGTCGGGGACGAGAACGAGATACGCGCGCAACGCGGGCAGATAAGCGGCGTCCGCGCCCGCCGACTGCAGCACGTGACGCCACACGTCGAGCGCGGCGTTGCGGTCGGTGTCCGTGCGCGTCGCCAGTTTCCACGCAATGCGGTTCGCCTCGGCGCGCGTCGCGTCGCCGGCGTTGAGCAGGCGCGCGAGCGTCAGCGCGGCGTCCACGTCGTCGGGATCGGCGGCGACACGGCGATGCAGCGCATCGAGCGCCTCGTTCCGGCGCGCGGGCGTCGCGGCGATCATCTGGTAATACTCCGCGCCCAGCGCCCCGGACGGCGCGCCGCTCGGAAACAACGCGACGAGGCGGCGCGCGGCTTCCTCGGACTGGCCGCTTCGCGACAGCAGCCGGATGGTCGCCATTTCCTGACGTCCGCTGACCGCGACACGATATTCGTCGTCGACCTGCCGCGTGAGGAGCGCGTCGGGCGCGGCGGTTTTCATGCGCGCGAGCGTCGATTGCGCCTTTTGCGCCTGGCCGAGCCGCAACTGGATACGCAGCAGTTCCGCGAGAAGGCGCGGGTCGTCCGGCGCGATCAGCAACGCCTTGTCGATGGCCTGCAACGCGAGATCGTCGCGATGCCGGTTCGCCCACGCGCGCGCGGTGCCGTAAAGGCGCTCGGCCATCGGCGGCAGCGAAGGCGCGTCGGCTCGTGCCCTGGCATTGCGACCGGCATCGGGGATCGCCGCGTGCGCGGTCGTCGCGGGCCATTGCGCCGCGCACACGACGCTCGCCGACATCAGCGCGGCCCGCAGCAGGCCCGGTCGGGTTCGAAGCGCGCCCATCAGCGGGTGCCTCCGCATTGCGAAGCCGCCGTTTGCAACGCGCCATCCGCTGCAAAGCGATAACGCCCCTCGCGCCAGCCGAGGCCGAACAGCGTCAGCACGCTCGTGTAATAGCCGGGCGCGGTTTCGCTTTCCGCGCGGGCGGCTTGCGCGTCCGCGAGACGGGTCTCGCCGCGCGCCATGAGAAACGGAACGGCGGCGGCGGAAAAGCCCGCGTTGCCGTCGTTCGGACCGGCGCGGCCGGTGCGCGTATCGACGCGTTCGGGCGGCGCACCGTGCTCGCCGATATACGCGGCGAACGGCGTGAAGCGTTGCAGCAGAGCGGCGCGCGCATCGTCCGACGATGCGAGCATTCCCGCCCACAGATAGACGCGGATCGCGTTATACGCGCTCTCGGCTTGTGTATCGTCGTCGGGCTGGAAACCGTGATTCGTCCGATACAGCGCCCAGTCCGGGGAGAATCCGCGCGGCGCGGTATCGGCCAGCATCCGCGCCGACGATGCGGCAAGACGCGGCCAGCGCGCATCGCCGGAAAGACGTGCGCCGATGCCGCGCATGACCTGCAGCGGCGCATAGCTCGGATTCACGCGCCACGAGTCCGCCGACGCATGAAAACCTACCGGCCCCGGCAAGAGCGTGAGGCCGAGACCGGGGACCATCGCGCTTTCCTCGTCCAGCACGCGCCGCGCGAGCGATGCGCCCCGTGCCGTATAACTGCGCTCGCCCCACGCGCGGCCCGCCTCCAGCAGCGCATAGGCGATCCACAGATCGGCGTCCGATGCGGCGTTCGCATCGAGCATGCGGAACGCGCCGGACGCGTCGCGGCCCCACAGCCACCCGGGCAGGCGCGCGGTGAGGTCGCCGGCGGCGAGATTGTTTTCGGTCCAGTGGAGGATCGTGTCGAAGCTCGCGCGGTCGTTGGCGACGAGCGCGAAAAAGAGCGCATACGACTGCCCTTCCGACACCGTGCGCTCATCGGCGGAGCCGACGTCGATCACGCGGCCATCGTTCGAAACGAAGCCGCGCTTGAACGCTTCCCAGCGCGGCCACGACGGCTGGCAGGCAAGCGGCGCTTCTGCCGCTTGCACGGCGCTTTCGCTCGCGCTTGCAGTCGCGCAAAGCGCCGCCATTGCGATCGCGCAGGCCCGACGGCGAAGAACGGAAGTCATCGCTCAAAGTCCCTTGCGGCGCGACGCCAGTTCCTGCAGCGCGGCGAACGCGGCGACGGCGAGCAGCAGGCCCGAGAGCGCGCCGAAAAGGCCGAGCAGCACCGGATGCGCGACCGCGTGACTCCACAGCTTCGCGTACCACGGCACATAGCCCACCACATAGCTTTCGCCCACGCGCATGCTGTCGACGCCGCCGCGCCGCACGAGCGATACGTCGCCCTGCACCTGCGTGATGCGGTCGGGGCGTTCGAGCACGTCGAGCAGATCGTCGAGACGGCCATGATCGGTTGCGGCGAGCGCGATCACGCTGCGCCCTTGCGCACCGGGCGACTGGAAGCCCATCAGCGCGGCGAGCGGTCCGCTCTGATCGAGCGATGCGCCGCCGTGCGTGACGCGCTTGCCGTCGCGCCACTGCTCCCGGATCGAGAACGACGCCTGCGTGACGCCATCCTTCGGCGCGGCAAGCTGGGCGATGGAAAGCGGCAGCGCATCGCGCCAGCGCGCGAACACCGGCGACGAGGGCGCGCCGCCGATCACGAGCAGATCCTTCTGCGCGAGGCCGGGCAGGTCGCCGGGACGCGCGATCGTCACGCGCAGGCTCGGCAAGCCGGTCCACTGGCCCATGTGCCCGAGCATCGTGAGCATCGCTTCGAGTTCGGCCGGCGCGGGACGGTCGGGAATCACGATGGCCGTCTGCGAGAGATCGGCGTATCGCGTGAACGGGAAGCCGCTGTTGGCGAAGTACGCGAGATTCGGCATCTGCGCGTAATGCACGAAGCCGGAGAAGTCGATGGTCGAATCGGGATCGACTGCCGCGCGCGCCGGATTAGTGGCCACGCCCGCGCAGAGGCCGGTCTTCTGCGAATCGAGATTGAAGCGCAACTGCAACTGGTTCGCGCTGCCAACGCGGAACGCGGGAATGTCGAGCGTGTTCGCCGCGCCGCTGTTCGCGCCGGACAAGAGCGGCAACTGGATGCGGCCCTCGCTGTCGTCGGCTTTGGCGACGGGCAGGCGGAACGACTTCACGAGCTGATCGTTGATATCGACGGCCAGCGCGGAGTTGTTCTGCACCGTCGGCGCGGTATAGCGGTACTTCAGGTTCAGCGGCACGCCCGCGGAGTTCCATGAGAACAGATCGGCGGGCACGCGCAGATTCAGGCGGATCGCATCGGGCGTGCTTCCCGACACCTGCAGTTGCGACGGATCGCCGACGAGTTCCCTGAAGCTCACGGGGCGGTTCGTCGGCATCCAGCGGGGCGCGTCGTACGGCTCGCGCGGCTTGCCGATGTCCACGCGCGCCACTTTCGCGAACGCGCCCGACATGGCCGTGCGGCCGAGCACCAGCGCATAGACGGCCTGATCGACTTCCGCTGCATTGCGGCCGGTCACGATGAGCAGCTTGCGATCGGCGGAAGCGGGGTTATCGGCGACGAGAATCGCCGGACCGTCGATGCGCGGCAGATCGAGCCCCGCCGGCAAGCGGTCGCGCGTGCCGATGACGACTGCGTGCTCGTTCGCGGGCAATGCGCCGAGCGCCGGAAAGCGCGCCTGCCGGTAGTCGGCGAGCGCGCCGAACCACGACGCGAGCACGCCCGCGCTTTTCAGGGTCGCGCTGTCGGGCGATGCCGGCAGCACGAACGGCAGCGTGAGGCGGTTCACGTCGCGGGCATCGAAGAACGGCGCGGGCAACAGCGCGAGGTCGTTCGGCAGTTTGATGGGCGCGGTATCGAGGATGAATTCGCTCGCCGGGCTGACGTCGGCCCACAACGCGGTGTTCGCGGGATCTTCGCAGTGGTCGATCGTGTAATGGCCAATGAAGCGCAGCCCGAACTGGTTGTAATCGGTGAAGAGGCGCGGATCGAGCGGAAAGTCCTGCGTGACCATCGAGCCGGCGTGTTCCTTGTCGAACGGCACGGTGGCGATGACTTCGTTGTTGATCGACACCTTCACGTGCGACAGCGGAAACAGCAGCGCGGGCGAATACGTGTAGCGCAGCCGCAGGCGCGCGCCGGTCACGACGCGATCCAGCCGCACGCCGAGCGATACGGAGCGCGCGTCTTCGAGGCCGCGCAACTGCAGCGGCTGCCACGCGCCAAGCGCGGAGAACGGCACGTGAACGGTCGTGGCGCTGGCGTTTGCGCTGGCGTTTGCGCTGACGTTTGCGCTGACGTTCGCGCTGGCGGGCGCATCGGGCGCTGGAGGAATGGCAGCGGCATCGAGCGCGCTGGCGGCCATCGCCAGCGACAGGCAGAAGCGGACGGCGGATTTCATCGGCAAGTCGGGAAGGCGTCGTGGGCGCGCGCGGCGCGGCGGTTATGTGGCATCGTGGCGACGGTTGCGGGCGTACTCGTCGTCGCGCTCACGCTCACGCATGAATTTCCGCACCCTTGCTGACGAAGAGCGGGCGGAACAAACGCATAATGTCGGACAGTTCGGTTCAACTCGGGCATCCTTCAAACAAATAACCGCCACGTCGCGTCATGGTCCGGCCAACTTCTTCTTCCGATTCATCGTCATCCGCCAGCGAGGGCGCCATCGTCAAACGGCGCGGCCTGCTGCGCGGCCTCTTCGCGCTGCGCCACTCGTGGGACGGCATCGCCGCCACCTGGCGCGAGGAAAGCGCGTTCCGTCAGGAAGCGTGCGCGGCCATCGTGCTGCTGCCGGCCGCGTTCTTCGTCCCCGTCGGCACGGCCGAGCGCGTGCTGCTTGCGGCGTCCGTGCTGCTGGTGCTGCTCGTCGAGCTGATCAATTCGAGCATCGAGGCGGCGATCGACCGCATCTCACTGGAACGGCACGAACTGTCGCGGCGGGCGAAGGACTGCGGCAGCGCGGCAGTCACCGTATCGATCGTGATCAGCGCGATGACCTGGGGTCTGATCTGCGGCCCTCATGCGTGGCGATGGCTCAGCACGCTTCTGTGACGCGCGCGTGACGGGGTGGCTCATCTGTATGTCGGCGGGAGGGGGCAAAACTTGAGGGGCGAGGCTCGCGGCGGGGGTCGCCGGTGCGCGGGACATTCGTCTCGCGGCCAGCGACGCGGCCCGGTAGTGAGGAAGCGGCGAAACGGAGCGGGCTGGACTAGCGCCCCGTCCTTCACGCGTTTTCGCGAGCGACGATAAGATCGCCGCTATTGTCGACCGCGCCTATTCGGGCGCGTTGCGTCCGAGCATGACGAGCGTTGCTCCGCCATCGATGGACGGGACAGCCGTCTTCCCGAGAGCCGATGCGGCGAGGCGTCAGAATCGATGTCTCACGCCCGCTGTCGCCTGGAATTGCGTGGTCGTGGACGAGGGATCGCTCACTCCGTTTATCCACGCAACGCCGAGCGGCGAAGTCCCGCTCGGGCTGACGCGCTGCCATGCACCCTGAACATAGACATCCGTGCGGCGTGAGAAGCGGTAACTCGTCATGGCGCTCACCTGGTTCCAGTGCGGAATCCCGCCGCCACCGTTTCCGCCCGCGCGGGAATAGGTGTACGCGCCGGAGAGTTCGATCGCCGGCGACAGCGCATAGCGAATATTTCCCTCGAAGTTCTGAAAGTTCACGCTCAGGTTCGTTTGGAAGAACCGGGTGATCTTGCTTTGCGAATAGACGAATCCGGCCACGGCGGGGCCGAAGGCATAGTTCACCCCCGCGCCCAGCGTCCTTTGCTTGTCGGCCAGCACGCCGATCGGCACGGGGCTCGCCAGAAGCGCACTCTGCAAGGAGGCGGCGGTCGTATCGGTGACTGCGCCGTTTGCGTTCAACTGGCCCGGCGTCCGCGCGGAACTGTTAAGTTGAAGATAGCCGACGCCGAACTTCCACGGCCCGCTGACATACGACATGCCGAAGCTGTACGCGCGATTGTTCGTGAATCCGCCGGCCTGATTGGAGAAGCCGTATAACGCACCGAGCCTGAAGCCAGCGAAATCCGGACTCAGGTACTTGATCGAGTTATTGATCTGAAACGAATCGTTCAGATTGTCGATATCGAACGGATGCGCGAAATGGGTGCCGCCGAACTCCGTGCCGGTGAGCGAAAGCGGCCCGACGAAGTCGACCAGTCCGTCTGTCTGCCGGCCCAGCGTGAGGGCGCCGAATTCACGGCTCGACACGCCCACGTAAGCCTGCCGATTGAACGTTCGATTGCTTACCGTATTGGAGCCGCTATTGATATCGAATCCGTTCTCCAGCGTGAAGACGGCCTTCAGGCCCGCGCCGAGGTCTTCGGCCCCGCGCAGCCCCCATCGGCTATCCTGGATCGCACCGCTCGTCATCTGCCAGTTGCTGTGGCCGCCGCCGCCCGCGCGGTCGATCTCGTTGCTCGTGTAGGTCAGGCCCGCGTCGATCAGCCCGTAAAGCGTAATGCTGCCTTGCGCGTGGACTGCGCCCGAGAGCGTCAGCATCGTCGTCACACCGGTTACGAGCATCTTCTTCATTGCGTGCTCCAGCCAACACTCGACGAAACAGGATTCTCGCGCGACGCCCGCATCGCGCGGCGTCGATGGCCGCAAAGCCCGCGCGCCACGCGCCAATAACATCGCATCGTTGCGAGGACTTGCTGTCGCCTTCACATACTCTATGCGATAGCAAAAGGAACCGGCAACCCGAAGTTTATCGGCGGAACGAACCGGTCCCGCGCATCGAGAAATGGCACGCAGGCCGGCAGGAGCGTCTCCACGCGAGCCCGCGATAGTCCGCAGGGCCGCGCGTTCACTCGTCAGACGTACGCGCGAGCCGTGGTCCGGCCAAAACCATCGATGCGTTGCTTGTGAAGAGCGCTTCGTCGATCGGTAATGCGCGATCGGGACAGCAGTGTGGCCTGGCCGGAGCGTCACGGTGTCTGCAGGCCCCCGTCCATCAAACGCGTCTGCGTCCATAGCGTGACGCTCTTGTCGCACGGATACTTCGCCGCTTCGGTCTCGTCGAGATCGACGCCCAGACCGGGCTTGTCGTTCGCATAGACGAATCCGTGCCGAAACTCGGGCAGGCCGGGGAACACATCGAGGAGCGCTTCGCGCGGCCCTTTCAACTCCTGGATCACGAAGTTCGGCGGCTCCGTGCCCGACCACTCCTGCACGCCGAAATTGCGCGATGCGAGGTCGATATGAATGTTCGCCGCATGCGCGAGCGGCGACATGTCGCCCGGACCGTGCCAGGCCGTTCGCACGCCGAACTGTTCCGCGAATATCTGCAGCTTTCGCCCCGCCGTGATGCCGCCGATCTGGCTCAGGTGCACGCGTATGAAATCGATCAATCGCTCGGTGATGAGGAACCGCCACTCGCAGGCGTTGTTGAAGAGTTCGCCTTGCGCGAGCGGCGTCGTGGTCTTCGCACGCAACTGCCGCATCCACTCCCCTTCTTCGAGCGCGATGGCATCTTCGAGGAAGAACAGCTCGAACGGCTCGAGCTCCCGTGCGAAGCGAATCGCTTCGACGGGTTTCAGACGCTCGTGCACGTCGTGACACAGCGCGACATCGAACCCGATGCGGCTCCGGATGCCATCGAACAACTTCAGCGTCTCGCGGATGTACTTGCGGCTGTCCAGATAGATGCCGTCCGCCGCGCCTTCCGGCGCATTCGACGGCGCGCGGCCGAATGCCCCGCCTCCGTATCCGCCGCTTTGGCAACGGATATGCGTGATGCCCTGCTCGCGGTATCGCTGGATGTTGTCGCAAAGTTCGGTGAGATCGCGGCCATCCGCATGACGATAGATCGGCACGCCTTCGCGCACCTTGCCGCCGAACAACTGATACAGCGACATGTTCGCCTGCTTGCCCTTGATGTCCCACAGCGCCATATCGACACCGGAGATCGCGTTGTTTTCGATCGGTCCATTGCGCCAGTATGCGTTCTGGTGCATGAGCTGCCAAAGCTCCTCGATGGCCTCGGCGTCGCGCCCGATGAGCAACGGCCTCAGATATTCCTCGATCAGGCATTTGACCGCCAGATGGCGATAGGCGAAGGTCGCGCATCCGAGCCCATACAGGCCGGGCTGATTCGTTTCCACTCTGACGACGGTCAGATTGATGCCTTCCGGTGCGGTCAGAATGACCTTGATATCGGTGATGAGCGTTGCCATGTCTTATTTCACGGTAGCGGAAGCGACGGAATCGGACTCGACGCGCGCGCCGCCCTTGGGGAACGCCGGCTGCGTACTCTGCGCGGGCACCCGCATCATCAGGACGACCGATGCCAGCAGCGCCGCGGCCATGAACACATACGATGCGGAGGGGCTGCCCGTCGCGCCGTTCAGATAGCCGACCAGCCACGCGCCGAGGAACGCGCCGAGCGCGCCGCAGGCGTTGATGAGCCCGATTGCGCCGCCAAGCACGTTGCTCGGAATCAGTTCGGGGATCAGCGCGAAGAACGGTCCATACGGGGCGTACATCGTCGCACCCGCGATCACGAGCAGCGTGAACGAGAGCCAGAAATTGGACGTGCCGACGAGATAAGAACCGACGAACGCGATCATGCCGATCAACAACAACGGCCACACGAAGAGCTTGCGGTTACGCGTCTTGTCGGACAGATACGACGCCACCAGCATCAACACGATGGCCGCGAGATACGGCACGGCGGAAAGCCAGCCGACGGAAACGATATCGATGCTCTTCGACGCCGACTTCAGGATCGACGGCAGCCACATGATGAAGCCGTACACGCCGATGCTCCACAGTGCGTGAATCGCGCAGCACTTGAGCACGATCGACGAACGGAACGCCGCCTTGTAGTCGCGCACCGGCGCGATATGCGCCTGCTCGGACTTGAGGACCGCATCGAAGTCGGCTTTCTCTCTGTCGCTCATCCACGGCGCGTCGGCTGGACGATCCTTCACCGTGAACCACCAGACGATCGCCCACAGAATCGCGGGCACGCCCTCGATCACGAACATCTCGCGCCAGCCGAAGTTGCGCACGAGATAGCCGGACACGATGGACATCCATAACACCGTGACCGGATTGCCCAGAATGAGAAACGTGTTCGCGCGCGAGCGTTCCGTGCGCGTGAACCATCGGCTGATGTACATGAGCATCGACGGCATCACCGCTGCCTCGACGATGCCGAGTATGAAACGCAGCGCCATCAGCATCGGAATGTTGCTGACCATGCCGGTCGCGGCAGCACACACGCCCCACAGGATAAGGCTCGCGAAGATCAGTTTCTTCACGCTGTGCTTCTGCGCGTAGATCGCGCCGGGCACCTGAAACAGGCAGTATCCGAGGAAGAACAGCGAGCCGATCAGCGATGACGTCGCGGAGGTGATGCCCAGATCCTTGTCGATGCCCGCCGCCGCAGCGAAGCCGTAGTTCGCGCGATCCAGATAAGCGAGGCTGTATGTGATGAAGATGATTGGCATGAGATGCCACCATCTCTGCGGCGCGACGGTCCTGATGTTGTCCATGATGTCTCCGATGTCAAAGTACGGCGAGCCAGCCGCCATCGACGTAAATGATTTGTCCGTTCACATAGCTCGATGCCGGCGACGCGAGATACACCGCCGTGCCGACGAGTTCTTCCGGCTTGCCCCAGCGCTGCGACGGATTGCTGCTCTTGACCCACTTGTCGAAGTCCGCGTTGTCGACGAGGGCCTGATTCATGTCCGTCAGGATGTAGCCGGGGCCGATCGCGTTCGCCTGGATATCGAACGGCGCCCACTCGGCGCTCATGGCGCGGGTGAGCATCTTGATGCCGCCCTTCGCGGCCGTGTAAGGCGCGACGGTTGCACGCGCGCCTTCGCTCGTCAGCGAACCGATGTTGATGATCTTGCCGCCGCGCTTGCGCTCGATCATGCGCCGCGCCGCTTCCTTCGCGACGATGAACGCGCTCGTCAGATTGGTGTCGATCACGCGTTGCCAGTCGGCGAGCGACAGTTCTATCATCGGCTTGCGGAACTGGATGCCCGCGTTGTTCACGACGATATCCACTTCGACGCCGTCCGCATCCCAGGCGGCGAACGCAGCGGCGACGGACGCTTCGTCGGTCACATCGAAGGCCGAGCCGCGGGCGTCGAAGCCTTGCGCCTGCAGCCGGCTGACGGCGGCATCGACGGTTTCGGCTTTCGTGCCGTTCACGATGACGCGCGCGCCTGCCGTCGCGAATCCTTCCACGAGCGCGTAGCCGATGCCGCGCGCCGAGCCCGTGACGAGCGCCGTGCGGCCGCTCAGATCGAACAAGTTGTTCATGCCGGTTTCCCTGTGTGATGCGTTCGGATCGAGGGCGCGAGCGCGCCCCCGCAGCCTCGTGCGAGAGGCTGCTTTTGGTCGTTGCGTAACGATGATTAAGGTTGACTCAAGCGTGCTGCGTGCTTATGAAGGCGTGTCGTTCACGGTGCGGGCAAGCGCCGCGCGGTCGTCGAAGTCCTTCTCCGCGCGTGCGATGAGCGTGAGCACGGCCTCTTCGGCGGCCTGCGCATCGCCCTGTTCGATGGCGATGCACAGCGCTTCGTGCATCGGCAGCGAGCGGGCCGGGCCGCCTTCGATCTCAGAACTCAGTTCGAAGCTGGTGCGCAGGATGGCGGAAAGCGCGTTCTGCATCTGTTGCACGAACTGGTTGTGGCACGCCGTGAGGATCGCGCCGTGGAACGCGAGGTCGGCCGGCACGTACTCGCCCTGACCCGCGACGGCGCGTTCCATCGCCCTGAATGCGCGGCGCACGGCGATGCGGTCCTCGGGCGTCGCGCGCTTTGCCGCCAGCTTCGCGGCATTCGGCTCGATGATCGTGCGCAGTTCCATGAGGTCGCGGATGAGATCGTCGTCGACCACGCCGGAGCGCGCGCGCCACGTGATTACGTCGGGGTCGAATAGTTGCCAGTGCGAGCGCGGCAGGACGATCGTGCCGTGACGGCGCCGCACCTGGAGCATGCCTTTCGCGGACAGGGACTTCATCGTCTCGCGAATGGTGATGCGGCTCACCTGCATGAGTTCGGCGAGCTGGTCTTCGGCCGGCAGGATATCGCCCGGCGCGAACTTGCCCGCGCAGATTTGTTCGCCCATCTGATTGAGCACTTGCCGGTGCAACGTCGGCATTTCCTCACCCCTTCTAGAACATACGTATGATCTGGAAGGTAGCAGTAGCGTCGTGGCCGGACAATCAGGGTTGACCCGGTGCAACGGTATTCGCGAGTTCACTGCCGAGTGGCAGGTACAAGGAGCGACGGCGTGGGATTGGCCGGTCTGAAGTCAGCCGCTGCAAGAGGACAACGGATGCAAAGCGTCTCGAAACGGGATATCCGGCGTCAGAACGCAGCGGGCAGCGTTGCAGCGAACGCGCGCGCTGGCTGGCGGTTCGATCCCCGGCGCTCTTGCGCGTCAGGCTTCTCCCGTGCCGCCTCTTCCCGCGCGAGCTGCCCATGAGTTATCGACCGCGTTTTTTATCTCTTGCAGAAGCCGGCTTTGCTGATAGGGCTTGCGCAGCCTCGGCAGATCGACTCCGGCGCCCTCGGGCAACTCCGCGTAGCCGGTCGCGAGGATAACGGGCATTACGGGCCTGAGCGCCCGCGCCGCAGTGGCCAGTTCGACGCCTGTCATCCTGGGCATCGAGAAATCGGTGAGCAGGACGTCGACCTTGCGGCCGCTGCGCAGGACTTCGAGCGCCGCGTCTCCCGAGGCGGCCTCGATCACGTCTTGTCCGAGATCCTGCAGAAGATACGAGGTGCTGGACAGAATGAGCGGGTCATCATCGACGACGAGGATGGTCGCCCGCAGCTCGCGTGCATCGGCGGAATGCTCGTCCTTCGATTCGTCGGCGGCCCGCTCCTCGACCGGCGGACGGCTCGTGACCGGCAGCCACAGCGATGCGCGGGTCCCCTTTCCGAACGTGCTGTCCAGACGAAGCGCCCCTTGCAGCTGACGCGCCAAACCGTGAATCATCGAAAGGCCGAGCCCCGTTCCCTTCCCCACCTCCTTGGTGGTGAAGAAAGGTTCTGTCGCTTTGGCGAGCGTGGCGGCATCCATGCCGGTGCCCGTGTCGCGCACCGTTACCCGCACGTAGTCGCCGGCACTCAGGTCGCTATCGCCCGAAGAATGCGCGGTATCGACGCTGATCGTGATTGCGCCCCCCTCGGGCATCGCATCGCGCGCATTGACCACCAGGTTCAGTATCGCCAGTTCGACCTGATTCATGTCGACGCGGGTGAACGGTACGTCTTCGGGCGTATCGATCGACAGTTCGATGGTCGAACCAATCGACCTTTCCAGCAAGTCCGCCATGCCGTGAACCAGCGCGGGCATCTGGACAGGCTCCACCTTGAGGACCTGCTGTCGCGCGAACGCCAGCAGCCGCTGAGTGAGCGCTGCACCCCGTTGCGCGCCTTTCAGCGCGCCATCGACCAGTCGGCCCGACCGCTCCTCCGGCGGCAGTTCCTTCCGCACGAGTTCGAGGTTCGCCATGATCGCCATCAGAAGATTGTTGAAGTCGTGAGCGATGCCGCCTGTCAACTGGCCGATCATTTCCAGCTTCTGGACTTGTCGTAACAACTTCTCCGTGTGCTCGCGCTGCCGGATTTCCTCGAGGACCGTTCGATGCGCATCTTCCAGTTGCGCCGTGCGCTCGAGCACCTTGACTTCGAGGGATTCGTTCACGCGGCGCAACTGATCTTCCGACGTCTTGCGCAACGTGACGTCCGAGCACACGCCCACGAGCCGGGCCATCTGGGTGTCGCGCACGACGCGCGCCCTGACATCGACCCAGTGCACTGTTCCGTTCGGCCAGATGTTGCGATACTCGATCGCGTAGTCGCAGCCGGTTTCCGTGCTGAGGGAGACCGCTGCCTGCACCCGGCCCCTGTCCTCGGGATGGACGCTCGCAAGCAGGTCTTCATAGGTGAAGCTGTCGCTCTCGAGGCGGCCGAACGTCGCCTTGCAAGTCGCCGATGCCGTCAGCGCGCGGGTAGCGAGGTCCAGGCTCCATGAGCCGAGTTGTCCGGCGGTGAGCGCGATGCGCAGATGCGCTTCGCCTTCATGCAGTTCCCGCATTCGAGCCCGTGCCTCGAACTGGCGATTGCGGCCTCGCACCGCTGTTTCGACCACGCTCACGAACGTCGTCGGGTGAAACGGACGCTCGATGAACGTGACGTTGCCGAGCGCGCCGGTCAGCCGTTCGGCCATCGGCCTTCGATCGGGGCCGCTGCGCCGGGTCAGCACGACGAATGGAAGGTCCGACCACGGCGGCTGCGACGACACCCATCCGGTTAGCGCGGCGAGGTTCGCCCCGTTCAGCGCTTCGTCGGCAACGACCACGCAGCAGACGTCATCGCTCAACCTGTCGCCCAGTTGCGCCAGGTCCTTGCAACCCTCCGCATCGATCCCGGCCGCCTTCAGAAGCGCCGTTGCCACGACGCCGTCGCGCCCCGACGGGGTCAGGAGCAGCACGGGACATCGATCTGTTTCGGCCATGCGGTCGTCAGCCCTTGTTCGTGGTCTTCGGTGTGAGCAGAGGCGCCGACTTTCCAACGAAGGTCGGTACGCCGCGCAGCACGCCCTGGAAATCGTCCAGCGGTTCCCCGAGCGTGAGCCCTTCCGAACTGATGCGAAACTCGCGGATCGACTCCTCGTGAGCCCCGGTGCGCTTCTTGATGACCGACACCGCGCGTCGAACGCGACCGAGCGCTTCGAAATAGCGAAGGATGACCGTGTCCGCAAGATAGGTGACGTCGACGGGCGCTTTCATGTCGCCGACGAGGCCGTGCTGCGCGACAGTCAGAAACGTATTCGCGCCCTGGCGGTTCAGATACTGCAACAACTCGTGCACGTGCAGCACGAGCGCGTTTTCTTCCGGCATCGCCGCCTGATAGCCGTTGAGGCTATCGACAACAACCGTCTTGGCGCGCGCATGGTCGACGCTCGTCCGCACGCGATGAGCGAACTCTCCCGGAGACAACTCTGCCGCGTCCACTTGTTCGACGTGCAGGCTGCCGGCGTCTCTCATCGCTTCAAGGTCGATGCCCATCAGGCGCACGCGGTCGAACAACAGTCCGAGTTCTTCATCGAACACGAAGAGCGCCGCCTTCTCGCCCCGCCGCACGGCCGCCGCGACGAACTGGATGGCGAAGAGACTCTTGCCTGTCCCTGCAGGACCGAGAATGAGCGTGCTCGATCCTTGTTCGACGCCGCCGCCGAGCAGCGCGTCCAGTTCGGTGACGTCGCTCGTGATCTGCGTCCGCGCGAAGCTCGTACGGTGCTCGCCGGCCACGAGCCGCGGGAACACCGAAACGCCGCCGCGCCTGATCGTGAAGTCGTGATAGCCGCCGCGAAACTGCTGGCCGCGGTATTTGAGCACCCTCAGACGCCGCCGCTCCGCGCCGTATTGCGGCGATAGTTCCTCGAGCTTGATGACGCCATGAGCCACGCTATGGACCGTCTTGTCCGCCGCCTCCGACGTGAGATCGTCCAGCATCAGCACGGTAGCGTCGCGCCCCGCGAAGTAATGCTTGAATGCGAGGATCTGCCGGCGGTAGCGCAGGGAGCTTTGCGCGAGCAAGCGAATCTCCGAGAGGCTGTCGATGACCACTCGCTTCGGCCTGACGCGCTCGAACTCGCCGAGAATCAGCCGCGTCGTCTCGCCCAACTCGAGGTCGGAGGAATAGAGCAGCGTTTGCTGGTGATCCGCGTCGAGGAGGCTCTCCGACGGGCTGACTTCGAAGATGTTGATCTGCGGCCCGAGCCGCCACCCGTGTGACAACGCGCCGTCGCGCAACTCCGTTGTCGTCTCAGACAGCGTGATGTACAGACATTGTTCACCCAGCTCCGCGCCAGCCTGCAGAAAACTGAGCGCAATGGTCGTCTTGCCCGTGCCGGGGCTTCCTTCCAGCAGGAACAAGTTGCCCGTGCTCAGGCCGCCGACGAGAATGTCATCGAGTCCCGGGACGCCCGTTCGGGCGTATTGGGGCATTACGGTGCTATCGTCCATCTGTTGCTCCAAGCTGCTTCATCGCAACGCGGGAAAGCTTGTGGTTTGGGATCCGGGTCAACGCCTGCTGCAGTGAAGCACGAGCGTCGTGGATTTCATGTGCGGATTGCAGCCGCAGCCAGTACATGGCCGATACGCCGCAGAAGGCTTCGAGCCGCAACGCCATCTCCGGTGTGATGATTGCGCTGCCGTCGAAGATTCGGTGCAGAGTTTGACGAGCCACTCCGAGATCCCGAGCCGCCTGGCTGACGGACACGCCCAGATGCGGCAGCACGAAGTTCCTTAGAAGCTCCCCAGGATGGCGTGCCTCGGCTTCGTGCCGAGTGATGTGGGGACTAGCCGCAGAAGTCATATCAGGTGTAACGCACCGCGTGACAAGTGCCGAGCATATCATGAAGCCGGGCAAGCGGCGTGGCGCTCCGCTTGCGGGAGCGGCACGATTTTTTTATGTTATGGGCGAGCGTGGAGACCATATGCTTCCACTGCCCGCAGCAAGCGCGTTGCCCGACAGGCGCCGATGGCCTCGTGCTCGTCGGCGCCGATCATCGACTCGAAGTCATCGAAGTGACGCGTCAATACGACCAGCCTCACGTGCTCAAATGGTCGGTGAATTAACGCAGTATCTGCATTGCGTGGGCGTGTCGAACATCGAGGCGGCTTGTCGGCTCGCGCGGCGCATCGCCGAATCCGGGCATCGGCGGATAGCGATGTGCGGCGGGTCCGCGTTCGGCAACGAGCGTGCGCCCGCCGCCGTCAGGGAAGCCGGTTCGACCTCACCCGAATCAATCGCGGAAGCGCCGTTCACATGCCTCAGAACGCTTCCTCGCTCAACCGAAACACGGCATCGTCCCCACGCGCGGAAACGATGGCCGTCTCCAGTCCACGAGCCTGCGTCAGCACGAACTCCGCGAAGCAATGCGCAGTCGCGATCTTCGCCCCGTAGAACTGCGGGTCTTCGCCCCGCTTCTGCTGCGCGACGATCAAGGCCCGCGCCATCTGCCACCCCGACAGCACGATTCCCGCCAGCTTCAGATACGACGCACCGCCGCCATACACCGCTCGCGGATCGCGCTTGCCCGCTTCGAGCACATAAGCGACGACATTCGCAAGCGCGTCGCGACCGTCCGCGAGACGCCGGTGCATCGCTTCGAAAACCCGCGCGGCGTCGCCGGCATCGACCGACCGCAACGTAGCAAGCGTCTCGTCGATCCCGGCAAGCAGCGCCTGCGCGGCCGAACCAGCGTCGCGCATCGTCTTGCGTCCGATCAAGTCGTTCGCCTGAATCGCCGTGGTGCCTTCATAGATCGACAGAATCCGCGCATCGCGATAAAACTGCGCCGCTCCCGTTTCCTCGATGAACCCCATCCCGCCGTGGACCTGCACGCCGAGGCTCGTGACATCGATCGCCATTTCCGTGCTCCAGCCCTTGACGACCGGCACGAGGAACTCATGAATCGCCAGATGGCGGGCGCGCGCCGCCGCATCGTCGTGATGATGGGCGATATCCGCGTGCGCCGCCGCGACATAGGCGAGCGCACGCGCGCCTTCGGTGATGGCGCGCATCGTGCCGAGCATCCGGCGCACATCGGGATGATCGATGATCGCGACAGCCCGCGCGCCGGAGCCGTCGACAGGACGCCCCTGCACGCGTTCCTTCGCGTACGCGACGGCCTTCTGATACGCCGCATCCGACAACGCGACGCCCTGCAGCCCCACGCCGAAGCGCGCCGCGTTCATCATGACGAACATATACTCGAGGCCGCGATTCTCCTCGCCCACGAGATATCCGATGGCGCCGCCCCTGTCGCCATACTGAAGCACGGCCGTCGGGCTCGCCTTGATGCCCAGCTTGTGTTCGATCGATACGCAATGCACGTCGTTGCGCGCGCCGAGGCTGCCGTCGTCGTTCACGAGAAACTTCGGCACGACGAAGAGCGAGATGCCCTTCACGCCCTCGGGCGCATCCGGCGTGCGGGCCAGCACGAGATGGACGATGTTCTCCGCCATATCGTGCTCGCCCCACGTGATGAAAATCTTGGTGCCGAACACACGAAACGTTCCGTCATCCTGACGTTCCGCGCGCGCGCGCACGAGCGACAAATCCGATCCCGCCTGCGGCTCCGTCAGATTCATCGTGCCGGTCCACGCGCCTTCGATCAGCTTCGGCAGATAGCGCGCCTTCAGGTCGTCCGAGCCCGCGATCAGCAGCGCCTCGATCGCGCCATCGGTCAGCAGCGGACACAGCGCGAACGAAAGATTCGCCGCGTTCAGCATCTCGATGCACGGCGACGCGATCAGCTTCGCGAGCCCCTGTCCGCCGAACCCGGTCGGATGACTGATGCCCTGCCACCCGCCTTCCGCGTACTGGCGGTAAGCATCGCCGAAACCGGGCGTGGCCTTCACGTGGCCGTCATGCCATGTGGACGGCTGCCGGTCGCCCTGCACGTTCAGCGGGCCGATCACTTCGGCGGCGAGCTTCGCGCCTTCTTCGAGGATCGCGCTGGCGGTATCGAGATTGGAATCGTCGAGACCGGGAAGCCGGCTCACGCTCGCCATGTCCGCCAGGTCCTCGATCACGAACATCATGTCTTTGACGGGAGGGGTGTAGCTCATCGTTGTCTCCGTGTTCGCAGCGCGCATCGCGCCGCACTTGCATTATTCAAACGTTGATTCGTTGCAGGACTGACGTCTTTCTATCGGCTCGCCGTGCAAGAACTCGCGCACGAGCGGCCCGATCTCGGCCGTCCTCGTGATGAGGAACAGATGCCCGTCCTCGATGACATGAAGCGTCGCGCGCCGTATGCGGCTTGCAATGAGCCTCGCATTGACGAGCGGAACGATAGGATCGTCGTCGCCGTGCATGACGAGCGTCGGCTGACGTAAAGCGCCGAGCCAGAACAGGCTGCTCCATCCGCACGTCGCCAGGAGTTGATAGACATAGCCGCGCCCCCCCGGCGCCTGTATGTGCCGCCCATGCTCGTCGAGCAGGGACGGATCGCGCCGGTACGCGCCGCCGTAAATCTCCGCGCCGACCTCGCGCAGATAGTCCGCGTCGCGATAGCGCCGCGCCCCGACCAGCTTCGACAGCACCGACAGGCGACCCGGCACCATGATGACGCCCGGCGACGTCGCGGCCAGCACCAGCCGGCGGCATCGATACGGATACAGATACGCGAACTGCTGCGCGAGCGCCCCGCCCCACGACACGCCGAGCGCATCGACGGGGCCGTCGTAGCCGAGTGTCGAGAGCAGCTTGTCGGTCAGCATGGCGAGCGTCGAAAAGCGATACGGCATGAGCGGCGCCGGCGATCCGCCCACGCCGGGGATATCGAAGATCACGACTTCGACATCGCCGAGCGCATCGGCGAATGGGCGGATCAGTTCGAGATTCGCGCCGATGCCGTTGAACACCACGAGCGGCGGCGACGCATCGCTGCCGCGCCAGATGCCGACGCGAAGCCGTTGGCCATCGATATCGACGGTCCGTATGTCCATCTTGCGCATGAGGTCGTCCGTATCGTGGATCACGCTTCGAGAACGTAGCGGCCCGGCGCATCGTCCAGTCGCCGATGCCTTCTGCTGCCGAGCGTCTTCGGCGTCGCGCGGCGTTCGCCCGAACGTTCCGCGAGCCACGCGCGCCAGTCGGTCCACCACGAGTCCGCTTCTGCGGTCGCGCCCGCGAGCCATGTGTCGGCGTCGTCGGGCAGCGCGTCGTGATGGAAGTACTTGGCCTTCGCGTTGCCGGGCGGATTGATCAGGCTTTGAATATGACCGCTCGAACTGAGCACATAGCGCGTGTTGCCGCCGAATGCGCGAGCCGTGTCGTACACGCCCTTCCACGGCGTGATGTGATCCGTCATGCCGGCCATCACGTAGGTATCGCACGTAACCGCGGACAGATCGACCGGTGTGCCGAGCACGGTCAACGCACCCGGCTTCGTCAACAGGCCCTGCGTGAAGATATCGAGCAACTGGCCGTGCAGCTTCGCCGGCAGACGCGTCGTGTCGTTGTTCCAGTAGAGAATGTCGAACGCAGGTGGCGCTTCGCCCAGCAGATAGTTGTTGATCCAGAAGTTCCACACGAGATCGTTCGGGCGCATCCACGCAAAGACGCGGCCCATGTCGTCGCCCGACAGCACGCCCTTCGCATGGCTGCTCCGCTTGGCCAGTTCGACAGCCTCGGGCGTCGTGAAGAGCCCGAGCTGCGACGGCGATGCGTTGTCGAGCACCGCGACCATCAGCGTCGCCGCGTGAACCGACGTGTCTTTCCGGCTTGCGAGATGGCCGAGCAGCGCCGAGATGGTCATCGCGCCGGAGCACGCGCCGTGCAGGTTCACGTCCGCTTGCCCGGTGATCTCGCGCACCGCGCCGATGGCTTCGAGGAGCGCGGCGACATACGTATCCATGTCCCAATCGCGATGTGCTGCACCCGGATTGCGCCAGCTCACCGCGAACACCTGGAACTCGTTGCCGACCAGATATTCGACGATGCTCTTCTTCTCGGCGAGATCGAAGATATAGAACTTGTTGATCTGCGGCGGCACGATCAGTTGCGCCCGCGCGTGGACTTTCGCCGTGGTCGGCTCGTATTGAATGAGTTCGAGCACCTCGTTGCGAAACACGACGGCGCCACGCGACGTGGCGAGATTCTTGCCGACCGTGAATGCGCGCTTGTCGACCTGCGACGGCATGCCCTTGTTGCCGAGCGCATCGTCCAGCATGTTTTTCAGGCCCGCGACGGCACTCGCGCCGTTCGATGCCACGAGCTTTCTCATCGCGGCGGGGTTGCCCGCGAGCGTGTTCGTCGGGGCGAGCGCGTCCGTCACGAGCGACACGACGAACTGCGCGCGCGCCTTGCTCGCTTCATCGAGCGCGGACCGTTCGACGAAGCCTGCCAGCGCATCGCGCCACGCGAGATAGCCATGCATCGCCGTGCGATAGACCGTCTGCTCGCGCCATGCGGCATCGGCGAAGCGTTTGTCGCCGGGCTGCGGCGCGGACGTGCCGTTGCCCATCGCCGCCGATGCGAGATCGCGAATCAGCGCCGCGGTCTGTCCGGCCAGCAGCGCCGGATGAACCATCGCCTGCGCGCCGACCTGCCGGGCCGCCGCGAGCATATCGACAGGCCGCAGCCCGACGAAGGGATTCGGTCCCGGCATGCCGTCGGTTGCGCGCGCGATGATGTCGTCGTTCATAGTCGTCATGTTCGATACTCCCTCAGCCGACGATCATCACGAGCGTGCGCGCAACGAGTGCGGGCTTGTGCTCGCCTTCGATCTGCAATTCGTTGTCGGTATGCATGATGAGGCGGCCATCGCCCTTTCTTTCGACGGACGCCAGCACGACGCGGCTTCGCACGCGCGCTCCGGATTTCACGGGCGTCATGAAGCGCACCTTGTCGACGCCGTAATTCAGCGCAGCCGATGCATCCGGCGGGATAACGCCGATCTCGATGGCGAGCGCCGCGAGCAGCGAAAGCGTCAGATAGCCGTGCGCAATGGTGCCGCCGAACGGACTCTCGCGCTTCGCACGTTCTTCGTTGAGATGAATCCACTGCGTATCGCCGGTGCATTGCGCGAAGGCGTCGATGCGCGCCTGATCGACGCTCACCCATTCCGACACACCCACTTCCTGACCGACGAAGTCTTCGATCGTCGCGAAGCTATAGGCACTCGTGGCCGTACTCATGCTCGTGCCTCCTGTTGCAGCGATTGCGCGAACTGTTCGCGCAGGCGCTTCTTGTTCAGCTTGCCGACGCTCGTCTTGTGGAGCTGATCCACGATCTTCACGATCTGCGGCACCGCATACTTCGAGATTCGTCCCGTTTCGCTGAACGCGAGCACATGGTTGCGAATGTCGTCCGCCGAAGCTGCGGGCGTGACGTTGGACTTCAGCACCACGAGCGCCACCGGCCGTTCGCCCCACTTCTCGTCCCTGATGCCGATCACCGCGACTTCCGACACCGCCGGATACAGCGATATGAGGCTCTCGATTTCCAGCGACGACACCCACTCGCCGCCCGACTTGATCACGTCCTTGATGCGGTCCGTGATCTGCAAGTACCCGTTGGTGTCGATGCTTCCGATATCCTGCGTATGCAGATAGCCGCCCTCCCAGAGCGCAGCCGATGCTTCGGCGTTCTTCAGATACCCTTGCGTGAGCCACGGCGCCCGCACGACGATCTCGCCGCTCGCGCGACCGTCGTGCGCGACATCGGCTCCTTCTTCGTTCACGATGCGCAGATCGACGAGCGGCATCGGCAAGCCCGTCTTGCAGCGCAACGTCACCTGCTCATCGATGTCGAGCGACTCGCTTCCCGGCTGCAATTGCGCGAGACTGAGCAGCGGGCACGTCTCCGACATGCCATAGCCCGCGAAAATATCGATGCCCCGGTCGAGCGCCGCGCGCGCCAGCCCATGCGGCAGCGCGCCGCCGCCGATGATCACCTTCCATCGGCTGAGATCGACGCTCTGCGCGTCGCGGCAGCTGAGCAGCATGTGCAGGATGGTGCCCACGCAATGCGAGAACGTGACGCCTTCTTCGCGCACGAGTTCGATCAGACGCTCGGGCACGTAACGGCCCGGATAGACCTGCTTCACGCCGAGCATCGTCGCGATGTACGGCATGCCCCATGCGTGAACATGGAACATCGGCGTGATGGGCATGTACACGTCGCCACGATGAAAGCGTTGCCCGGACATCGGACTCGCGAGCGCGGCCATGCCGGTGATCGTGTGCAGCACGAGTTGCCGATGTGAGAAGTAGACGCCCTTCGGCAAGCCGGTCGTGCCGGTCGTATAGAAGGTCGTGGCGCGCGTGTTTTCGTCGAAATCCGGGAACTCGTATGAAGGCTCGCTTGCGGCGAGCATGGTTTCGTATTCGTCGGCGAACGCGATGGCGTGCGCTTGCGCTTCCTCGCGCTCGTCGTCGATCAGAATGACGGCCCGCACCGATTCGAGCTGGCCGCGTATCGATTCGATCACGGGCAGGAAGTCGCCATGCACGAGGAGGATGTGCGCGCCGGCATGGTTGATCGTATAGGCGATCTCGGCAGGCGAGAGACGCACGTTGACCGTCTGAAGGACCGCGCCCATCATCGGGATAGCGAAATAACATTCCAGATAGCGATGGCTGTCCCAGTCCATCACCGCGACCGTGCTGCCCATCGTCGCCCCGTGGCGCGCGAGGCCGTTCGCGAGCCGTGCGATGCGTTCCTGCATGCCGCGATAGGTGAGGCGCGTCGTGCCGCGATACACGATCTCCTGATCGGGCGCGTGAGCAAGCGGCGTGTGAAGGAGATGCTTGATGAGCAACGGGTACGCATACGCCGATGCAGCCGGTTCGAACATGTGCTGATTCATGTAGGTTTCCGTGATCTGTTGCATGGGACCGCCGCTCATTGCCCGAAAGGCCGTTTGACGGTCAGTTTGTTGGTGACCGACCTGACGCCTGGCACGTCCCTCGCCAGCTCCGCGGCCTTGCCGATGTGCGCCGCGTCACCGACGGTGCCGGTCAGCGTGATGACGCCATCGTTCGCGCGCACGCCGATATCGCCGGCGTCGATGGCCTTGTCTTTGGCGAAGGCCGCGTAGACGCTCCGTCGCAGCGCGCGGTTCTGCGCTCTCGTGGCGACGGGCGCGCTCGCGTTCGATGCAGCCGCCGGCGTGCCCGCCCCCGCCATTGCTTCGCTTACCTGAATGATCGCCCCCACTGCGAGAACGACGATCAGGGCCGCACATCGATAAGCATTCGGTTTCATTTTTCGCACGGATCGCTCCCTTCAGAAGTTATGGCGCACGCCGACCATGCCCGCCGTCGTCGATCTTCCCGGCGCCACCGGCTGTCCATAGACGATCGTCTGGTTCATCGTTCCGTGGTTGTCGACATAGCCGACTTGCGCATAGGTGAGCGTGCGCTTCGACAGACTGTATTCGGTGCCTACCGCGAACTCGCTCGAATGGTTCGTCGAGTTGTTGTTGTCCTTCAGGTAGTAGAAGCCCGAAGTGACCTTGAGCACCGGGCTGAACCGGTAGCCGAGCCCGGCCGAATAGAGGTCGTAATCCGCACGGCCGGTGTTCGCCGGATTCTTGCCCCGGCTCCACGAGCCGGAGACCGAGACATCGCGGAAGGTGTACATCGCGCCGAAGTAGACGAAGCGGTTGTTGTTCAGCCCGGTCGGCGCGACGCCGGGCAAGGGGCTCGTGTCGTGTCCGTTGTAATAGACCGCCGACAGGTTCAGCCCATAGTTCGAATACTTGAGGACGGCGGATTCGCGCGTGCCGCCCTTGAACTCGCCGGGCACGCCGCCCGGCGCGTATTCGAGCGCAACGGACGCGCCGTAGAACTTCGGCGACTCGTAGACGAGCGCGTTGCTGTCATACAGCGCGCCGATCGCGCCGTTCGTGCTCGTGCCGGTCCATCCGGCCGCCTGATTCATGCCGAGCCACGCGGTCAGAATGCTGCCGAAGTACTGCGCGCCGCGCACGTCGGTGTCGTACATCGCGTAGATCATCGGCACGATCTGGCGGCCCGCGTTGAAGGTGCCGAACGGTCCCGTCAGGCCGATCGTCGCGAACTGGTTGAATTGCGCCGATACCCCGGGCGTGTCGGAAAGCCCGAACCGGCCGGTGCCGGTATCGAACGTGCCCTGCAGCCTGAAGTTGAGCTTGTAGCCGCCACCCAGGTCTTCGCTGCCCTTGAGGCCCCAGAAGCTCGCGTAGATGCCGCCGTCCTTGTAGCGATACACCTTGCCGAGATTGGGTGCGTTCGGCGCGAAGGAAGCCGCGGCGGTGCTCTGATAAAGCAAGCCGGCATCGAGCACGCCGTAGAGCGTCACGGAGCCTTGCGCCCAGGCAGCGCCGGAACACGCCAGCAATGCGGCAAGGCATGGAATCTTTCGTTTCATCAGGTATCCATATCGTTTCTGGCTTGCACGAGCGCCGGGTGGCGGTCGCGGCGGAGCCGGTCAATCGCGCATCGGGGAACCGGACTGGGAGGTCGTCGCCGGATGGGTCGCTTCACGAGCACGTGAAGTCATGCAGCGAGAATACGGAAGGACTGCACCGGCGGCCCCTCTCGCGGCGGGAGGGGAGCAACGGGAGTCAGAGGGCCGGTGTCCGCCGCGCGGTCATTGCGTGCCTTCGAGCAGCCCGAGCACCACGGCGCGGCGCACCGCATGCTTGCGCGAACTGGCGTCGAGCTTGCCGAAGAGATTCTTCAGATGCCACTTGACCGTGCCTTCGCCGATCATCCCCGCGCGCGCGATCTCCTTGTTCGTCAGATTGCGTGCGAGCAGTTCGAGAATCTCGCGCTCCTTGGGGGTCAGCACGACGCTCGGCACGGCGCGCGGTCCGCTGCTCTCGCGCGGAGGCGGCCGCACGTTCGGAAATGCGGCGGGCGTCCGGTCGATGTCATCGTGAGCCGATGCATCGCCCATTCGCCTTGCCCAGTCCGCGAGCGACGGATGGGCATCCACGATCGTGCGGCGCAGGCGGAAGGTCTGCGCGAGGTTCATCGCTTCGCGCAGCAGCGCGGCCCCGTCCGCGCCCTCCTCCTGCAACGCGAATGCGCGCAGCGCCAGAATCTCGATGCGGCATCGGCCCATGTTCATGTCGCCGGCCTGCCGCGCAGCCGCCTCCAGCGCGTCCAGCGCCTGCGGCCAGCTTCGCGCCGCAATCGCCGCATCCGCATGTGCGAGCCGCTGCAGCAGTGCGACCGACTTTCGCCACACCGGCCCGCGACCGGTCTCGTGCGCGACGATATCGTCGATCCGCCGCACCAGCGCCTGGCACGTCTCGATGCGATAGCGGCCCGCGTGCATGCGGACCTGCTCCGCGAGACCCGCCACGCACAGGCGCGGCTGACGCCGGCTCACGCCGAGCGCGTGCATCGCTTCGAGCATGTCGAGCGCGCGATGTTCGCCGCCGCGCACCGCCGCCAGCCGCGCGGCCGTGTGGTAGGCCACGATGACCATCTCCGGCGTCGCGGCGCGTTCGAGCACGTCCATGCGGTTCGACAGAAGCGCGGACGCTTCGTCGAGCCGGTCGTCTTCGTAAGCGATCGCGGCGCAGGCCGCCGCGAACATGCAGGTCATCGGATGCCGCCGTCCGTGCCGGGCCTCGGCGCTGGCGAGCGCGGGCTTCAGCACGTCTTCGGCAAGCGACATCTGCCCTTCCCAGAGATAGCTCGACCCGGCGATGTGATCGCCCCAGCGCATGAGGAACGCGACGCCTTCATCGCCATCGGCGGGCCGCGTGCGTTGCTGCGCGCGCCGCGCCTGCGCCGGCTCACCGAGCATCATCGCGCGGGCCGCGAGACGGTTTGCGTGAACCTGCGCGAGCCAGCCCCCGCCCTCGGGCGGCGATTCGGCCCAGGGTTCGAAAAGCGCGAGAAAGCGATCCGGTTCATCGGCGAAATAGGCCGCTGCGCTCAGGATCAGCGCACATTCGTAGCGCAGCTTCACATCGACGGCCGGGCCGGTCAGAATCTGCTCGACCTGACGCTGCGCCTCCTCGTGGCGCTGCCCGAGCGCGAGCGCCCACGCCGCCGCGAGCCGCAAGCGCGGACGCCGTTCCAGCTCCGGCTTCGGGATCAGCTCCAGCCAGTCGAGCACGAGACTCAGGTGGCCCTGACGCACCGCTTCGTGCAGGCTGCGCTCGGCGAGTTCGTAGGCGGTCTCATGCTCGCCCGCTGCGTGAGCGTGACGCGCGGCTTCTTCGATCATCCCGCGCCCGACGAACCACCGCATCGCGCGGGCATGCAGTGCCTGACGTTCGCTCGCGGGCAGGTCCACGAGACGCATGCGCAGCGCATCGCGCACGAGCGTGTGCAGACGGCACCACGCGCTGTCTTCGACGGCGATGAAGACAGGCGTTTCGCGCACGAGGCGCGCGAGCCGGGCGGGCGTCTGCGCGCACTCCGTCAGCGCCTCGCACAGGTCCGGATGCAGCATGTCGACCACGCTGATGCGCGCGAGAAACGCCTCGTCTTCCGGCGACAAATCCGCAATCAACGCACCGACGAGATGCTCGCCCAGCCCGCCCGGCCCCGATGCGATCGCTTGCACCGCCTGCCGGGCGTCCGTGGCGCGCATCATCGCGGCGACGGCGAGCTGCAAGCCGAGCGGCCATCCATCCGTCGCTTCATAGAGACGCGCGCAGGCGTCGGCGTCCACGCGCGCGCCGAACCGGTTGCCGATCAGCGCGATTGTTTCATCGAGCCGGAAGCGCAACGCATCGGGACCGACGAGCGTGGCTTCGCCATATAACAGCAGATCGGACATCGGCGCTTCGAGCCCGCTTCGCCCGGCCGCGACGACGCGCAGGTTCTGCGGCGCGTTATGCAGCAGATACGTGAGCAGTTCGGCGCCTGCGGGCGGCAGCCGTTCGGCCTCGTCGATGATGAGCACCACGTCCATCGACAGCACCGCGATCTCCGCGAGCCATGCCGTTGCGCCATCGAGCGCGCCCACGGATGCAAGCGCGCCGTCAAGCAGCAGCGCGCCGAAGCCCGAGCGCGCGCATCCCGTCCTGACCGCCTGCACGAGCGCGCGCAGGAGCCGTCCCGCGTCGTCGCGTTCGTCGGCGAGCAGCCAGGCCACGGCGGACCCGCGCGCGAGAAATTCACGCCGCCATTGCGCGAGCAACGAGGTCTTGCCATAGCCGGCGGGAGCCTGAACGAGCGTGATCTGACGATCGCGATACGGCGCGGCATCGGCGCTCAGCCGCTGCCGCGCAAGTAGATTCAGCGGCGCGCGCGGCGCAATGGTTTTCAGGACCAGTTCGGTCGTCGAGGGCGCTGCGTCGCTTGTCATGGAAGCCATCGCATGAAGACGGGTCCGGTCGGGCACAGGATCGTTCCAATCGATAGCACGAGTCAACCCCTCTCGCCGCGAGAGGGTCGCGCCGGACCTCGCTGATCTAGCATGCACAGCATGAATTCACGCACAGAGTCCTTCAGCGCAAAGCCATGTATCAGCACCTGCTCGTTCCTGTCGGCGATACCGACGCACGCATCGAAGCGATCGGTCACGCGACCGAATTCGCCCATGCCGTCGGCGCGCGAATCACCTTCCTGCATGTATCGCCGGTTGGCGGCGAAGTCGGCGCGCCGCGCTGGCACGGCGACGGGCGCGCACATGAATGGCTCGCACGCGCCGAAGCCGGCGCCCGTGCGCAAGGCGTTCCGTGCGCCTCCGTGTGTATCGCCGGCGACGACTCGCTCGACGCGATCATCGCGCATGCCCGGCAACACGGATGCGATCTCGTTTGCACGAGCGCGAGCCCGACGCCAACGGCCACGACCGCAATGAACGACCGCATGAGCGACGCATTGCGTCCGGCCGTGCTGTCCTGCGAAACCGACGAGCGGCCCGCGGTGACGGCGTCGATCGGCGCGCTGCTGCACGCGCATCGCACGCTCCCCGAGACGCTGCACGAGTGCCTCGACACGATCGGCGCGGCGGCGAAGCGGGGCGAGCATCCATCGGTGGAAACGATGCGCGAGATCGTTCGGAGGCTGCATCGGCTGTCGGCGGGCAGTATCCATGCGAAGCGAAAGGCCGCGTTGTTCAGGCGGCTGCGCAAGCGCACATCGCGCGTGAACGCGGAACTGGCCGAACTCGAGCGGCTGCATCAGCGCGATGACGACATGCTCCACGAGCTCGCGCGAATGGTCGGACGAGAGTCGCACGACGCGCCCGCGCCCGAGCTTGTCGAAGCGTCGCTCTTCGCCTATGCGCGCACCGTCCACGAATGGATGGGCCGCGAACAGGGCGTGATCCTGCCCGCGGCGCGGCGTTACCTGAGCTATGCGGACTGGGCCGAAATCGACTGGCGATTCGGCTCGGCGGGTCTCGTCAGCGAGACCGCGAAACACGACACCGCGAGCGGCGCATACGGCCCGCGCGCATCAACAGATTGAACGGAGAGAGAACGATGGCACATGCAATCCGCTTCCACGAAACCGGCGGCCCCGAAGTCCTGCGATGGGAGGAAGTCGCGGTCGGCAAGCCCGGCCCCGGACAAGTCCGGCTGCGTCACGAGGCCGTGGGCCTCAATTTCGCCGACACGTACTTTCGTTCGGGCCTCTACCCCGTGCCGCTGCCCGCCGGCATGGGCGTCGAAGCGGCAGGCGTGGTGCAGGCGGTCGGCGAAGGCGTCGACAGCGTGCGCGTGGGCGACCGCGTGACCTATACCGGCTTCATCAACACGCTCGGGGCGTACAGCACCGAACGCATCGCGCCTGCTTCCGCGCTGATCCGGCTGCCGGGCGATATGGAATGCGCGACCGCCGCCGCCATGACGATGCGCGGTCTCACCGCGTCGTACCTGATGCGCCGCATCCACGCGTTCGAAGCGGGCGATTCGATCCTGCTGCATGCGGCGGCGGGCGGCGTCGGGCTGATCGTGTCGCAATGGGCGCGGCTGCTCGGCGTCACGGTGATCGGCACGGTATCGAGCGAAGCGAAAGCAGAAATTGCACGCGCTCACGGCTGCGAGCACGTTATCGACTACAGCCGCGAAGACGTCGCGCGGCGCGTGCGCGAGCTGACCGACGGCGCGGGCGTGAACGTCGTGTTCGACAGCGTCGGCAAGGACACCTTCGATGCATCGCTCGATTCGCTCAAGCGCCGTGGCCTGATGGTCTGCGTGGGCACCGCGTCGGGTCCGATCCCGCCGTTCAATCCGCAGTTGCTGGCAATGAAAGGCTCGTTGTATCTGACCCGCCCGGCGCTCGCCGACTATATCGCCGATCCGGCCGAGAAGAACGCGCTGGCGAGCGAACTCTTCGGACACGTGGCGAGCGGTCGAATCCGCATCGAGATCAATCAGCGCTATGCGCTGCAGGACGCCGCGCAGGCGCATCGCGATCTCGAATCCCGCAAGACAACGGGCTCATCCATTTTCGTCGTGTAAGGAGACACACATGCGCGTCGAACCACTCACCTGCTCCATCGGAGCCGAACTCGTCGGCGTCGATCTCGCGGACGCGATTCACGACGACGGCCTCTTCGCCGACATCCGCGCCGCGCTGCTCGCGCATCGCGTGCTGTTTCTGCGCGATCAGGACATTACGCGTGCCGAGCATGTCGCGTTCGCGCGGCGCTTCGGTGATCTCGAGGATCATCCGGTCGCGGGCAGCGATCCCGAGCATCCGGGGCTCGTGCGGATCTACAAGAACCCCGAGCAGCCGAACGACCGATACGAAAACGCGTGGCACACGGACGCCACCTGGCGCGCCGCGCCGCCGTTCGGCTGCGTGCTGCGTTGCGTCGAGTGCCCGCCCGTGGGCGGCGACACGATCTGGGCGAACATGGTCCTCGCATACGAGAACCTGCCGGCGCACATCAAGGCGCAGATCGCCGATCTTCGCGCGCGTCACAGCATCGAAGCGAGCTTCGGCGCCGCGATGCCGATCGAAAAGCGCCATGCGCTGAAGGCGCAGTTCCCGGATGCCGAGCATCCCGTGGTTCGCACGCACCCCGAGACCGGCGAGAAGACGCTTTTCGTCAACGCATTCACGACGCACTTCACGAACTATCACACGCCCGAGCGCGTTCGCTTCGGTCAGGACGCGAATCCGGGCGCGGCGCAGTTGTTGAGCTATCTGATCAGCCAGGCGTATATCCCCGAATATCAGGTGCGCTGGCGCTGGAAGAAGAACAGCATTGCGATATGGGACAACCGCAGCACCCAGCATTACGCGGTGATGGACTACCCGCCCTGTCACCGGAAGATGGAGCGCGCGGGGATCATCGGCGATGTGCCGTACTGACCCGGCGCGCCGCCGCATCGCATCGGATATCTAATCATCTCATCTCTTGACGCTGGAGCAACACATGCAATTCCTCGACGATTCCCTGCACCCCGAAAACCAGGACAAGGTCGTGATCACCGTCGCGCCGTATGGCCCGGAGTGGATGCCGTCCGATTTCCCCGAAGACATTCCGGTGACGATGGACGAGCAGATTCAGAAAGCGGTCGACTGCTACAACGCAGGCGCCACGGTGCTGCATCTGCATGTGCGCGAACTGGACGGCAAAGGCTCCAAGCGCCTGTCGAAGTTCAACGAACTCATTGCCGGTGTGCGTGAAGCAGTGCCGGACATGATCATCCAGGTCGGCGGCTCGATCTCATTCGCGCCGGAAGACGACGGCCAGGCGGCCAAATGGCTGTCCGACGATACGCGCCACATGCTCGCCGAACTCGACCCGAAGCCCGATCAGGTGACGGTCGCGATCAACACGACGCAGATGAACATCATGGAGCTGCTGTATCCGGCGTATCTGGAAGGCACTTCGCTCGCGCATCCGATGTATCAGGCGGCTTATAGCGAAATGACCGTGCCTGCGGGTCCGGCCTGGGTCGAGGAGCATCTGAAGCGCCTTCAGGCCGCGAACATTCAGCCGCACTTCCAGCTCACCGGCATTCATGCGCTCGAAACGCTCGAACGCCTCGTGCGCAAGGGCGTCTACAAGGGCCCGCTCAATCTGACGTGGATCGGCATCGGCGGCGGCTTCGACGGCCCGAATCCGTTCAACTTCTTCAACTTCGTTCACCGCGCGCCGGACGGCTGCACGCTGACCGCCGAATCGCTGCTGAAGAACGTGCTGCCGTTCAACATGATGGCGATGTCGATGGGCCTGCATCCGCGCTGCGGCATCGAAGACACGATCATCGACCAGCACGGCAAGCGCATGACATCGGTGCAGCAGATCGAGCAGTGCGTGCGCGTCGCCCGCGAACTGGGGCGCGAGATCGCGACGGGCAAGGAAGCCCGCGCGATCTATCGCATCGGCGTGCAATACGAAACGGCCGATCAGACGCTCGCCGCGAACGGCATGTCGCCGAATCGACGAGCCGGTGAAGTGAACCTTCCGCTGCGCGCGGCTTGAACAAGTGGTGCGGACGCGTTCCGCATCGTTGACCGACACTCGACGGCGACAACAACAAACGGTCCCCGCGCTCATCGCGTGACGGAGACTCGAGCCGGACATCCGAGGAGACGATCTTGGAAATCAATTGCATCGAGCAGGAAACAGGCGGCGTTCGCGCCGTCGCGGCCGCATCGCGCAAATACGCGTGGGTGGTCTTCGCACTGACCTTCGGCCTGCTGCTATCGGACTATATGTCGCGACAGGTGCTCAACGCCGTTTTTCCGCTGCTCAAGCACGCATGGGGTCTGTCCGACACGCAACTCGGCTCGCTCTCCGGCGTGGTCGCATTGATGGTAGGACTTCTGACTTTTCCGCTCTCCGTGCTTGCCGATCGATGGGGCCGCGTGCGCAGCCTCATATTGATGGCGACGCTCTGGAGTCTCGCGACACTCGGCTGCGCCATCGCCACGAACTACGGCGAAATGCTGCTGGCGCGCGCGCTCGTGGGTCTCGGCGAGGCGGCGTATGGAAGCGTGGGCATCGCGCTGATTCTCGGCATCTTCCCGGCGCATCTGCGCTCGACGCTCACCGGCGCGTTCATGGCGGGCGGCGCATTCGGCTCGGTGCTCGGCATGGCGCTGGGCGGCTTCGTCGCGGTGCATCTCGGATGGCGGGCGTCGTTCGGCGCGATGGCGTGCTTCGGCTTCGTGCTGGTGATCGCCTACATGCTGGCCGTATCGGATAAACGGATCGCCGCGCGCTTTCCCGATGCGCCGTCCACCAAGCGGCAGGCGGGCGGCATGCGTACGAGCCTTCGTGCGTTGCTGGCCGGTCTCTTCTCGACGGTCTCGGTGGTGTGCGCCTATCTCGGCAGCGGCTTGCAGCTTTTCATCATGGGCGCGGTGATCGCGTGGATGCCGAGCTTCCTGAATCGCTATTACGCGTTGCCGGCCGATAAAGCCGCCGCGGGCGCAGCGGTGTTCGTGCTGCTCGGCGGCGTCGGCATGGTGCTGTGCGGCATCGTGACGGATCGCGTCTGCCGGCATGCGCCGTCGCGCAAGTGGATGACCGCGATCGCCTATTGCCTCGCATCGGCGGTGCTGTTGTCCATCGGCTTTCGTCTCGATGCCGGCGCGATGCAGCTCGTGCTGCTCGGTGCAGGCATTCTCGTCGTGGCGGGCACATCCGGTCCGGCCGGCGCGATGGTCGCGAATCTCACGCCGGCGGCGATCCACGCTTCCGCATTCGCGACGCTCACGCTCGCCAACAATCTGCTCGGCCTCGCGCCCGGCCCGATCGTCACCGGGGCGATTGCCGATCGTATCGGCTTGCTCGGTGCGCTGCAGATCGTTCCGCTCGTCAGTATTCCAGCGATGCTGGCGTTCGCCATCGGCAAGTCGAGATATGCGCGCGATCTGAACCGCATCGACGCGCTGCGCGGCGAAGCGGCGACGAAATGAGCCTTATCTACGAGCAATCGAACATGACCATCCATCCGACTCACACGATCCTCATCGTTCCGGGCCTGCGCGATCACGTCGAAGATCACTGGCAGACACTGCTGGAACGCCGGCTGCCGAATGCCCGCTCCGTGCCGCCGCTCACGCACGACAAGCTGAACCGTGCAGCGCGCGTGGCGGCGCTCGATGCCGCGCTCGCCAGAATCGACGGCCCCGTTGTGCTCGTCGCGCACAGCGCGGGCGTGATGATCGCCGCACACTGGGCGCAGCGCCATCCGCAGCATTCGCACCGGATACGCGGCGCGCTTCTCGCGACGCCGCCCAATTTCGATGCGCCGCTGCCGCCAGGTTATCCCACGCCGGACACGCTTCGGAAGAACGGCTGGCTACCCACGCCACGCATACCGTTAGGGTTCCCTAGCATCGTCGCGGCGAGCACGAACGATCCGCTGGCGCGCATGGAACATGTCGCGGAACTCGCGAAAGCGTGGGGCAGCCGCCTCGTGGATATCGGCGCAGCGGGCCATCTGAATCCCGCTTCCGGATACGGCGAGTGGCCGCTCGCCGACGAACTCATCGCCGGGCTGTGTCTCGAGCGCCCGCATCAAGCTGCATGACTGTCAGGAGAAGCAAGAATGTCTGAACTGAAATCTAACGCTATCGTCATCGATCATGAGGCGGATACGCCTTCCAACGAATCGCCGGCAGCGCCCGCGCGGCCATGGGCATGGCGCTCTACCCGCGAACCGTACGACTGGATGGACGCGCACACGCCGCTCGGAGCACTCGATTCATGGCAAGGCTGAACGAAGCAACGATGACGCGAAGCCTCTCCATCGCTCACGCCCGCGACCTCGCGCCCGGCTCTCGCAAGCTCGCGTTCGTCGAAGGACGCAGCGTGGTGCTGTTCAACATCGAGGGCGTCATGCACGCAATCGATAACGCGTGTCCGCACAACGGCGCATCGCTTGCGAATGGCCGCCTCGATGGGCACGTCCTGCAATGTCCCGCGCATGGCCTGCGCTTCGATCTCGTGTCGGGATGCATGGTCGGCGCGCCCGATGTGTGCCTGACGAAGCTGTCCGTCGAAGCCATCGACGGCGAAAAGGGAGAGAAAGATTGATGAAGCGATACAACGAACCCACGAGTCCCGGCGCGGCATTTCGCGCTGCGGTGGAAACGAATGCGCCGCTGCAAGTCGTCGGTGCGATCACCGCGTATGCGGCGAAGATGGCTGAAGCCGTCGGCTTTCAGGCGCTCTATCTGTCGGGCGGCGGCGTGGCCGCGAATTCACTCGGCATTCCGGACCTCGGCATCAGCACGATGGACGACGTATTGACCGACGCCCGCCGCATCACCGATGCGACGAACCTGCCGCTGCTCGTCGATATCGATACCGGCTGGGGCGGCGCGTTCAACATCGCGCGCACGATCCGGTCGTTCGTCAGGGCGGGCGTGGCGGCGGTTCATCTTGAAGATCAGGTCGGCCAGAAGCGCTGCGGGCATCGCCCCGGCAAGGAAGTCGTGCCGGCGGCGGAGATGGTGGATCGCCTGAAGGCGGCGGTCGATGCACGCACCGACGACAGCTTCGTCATCATGGCGCGCACCGATGCGGCTGCCTCCGAAGGCATCGATGCGGCGATCGAGCGCGCGATGGCTTACGTCGAAGCGGGCGCGGACATGATCTTCCCCGAAGCGATGATCTCGCTCGACGATTACCGCCGCTTCAAGTCCGCTGTGCGCGTGCCGGTTCTCGCCAATCTGACGGAGTTCGGTTCCACCCCGCTTTTCACGACGGGTGAGCTGCGCGACGCGGGCGTCGATGTCGCGCTCTATTGCTGCGGGGCGTACCGTGCGATGAATGCGGCGGCACTCAATTTCTACGAGACCGTGATGCGCGACGGCACGCAGAAAACCGCGGTGCCGACGATGCAGTCGCGCGCCGATCTCTACAAGTATCTCGGCTATCACGCGTACGAGGACAGACTCGACGCGCTGTTCGCCGCCAGACAATGACCGTTAAGCCGGAGTAAGACACGATGAGCGAAGCAGACAACAGCATGCCGAACAGCGGCACATTCAAGCCCAAGAAATCCGTCGCCCTTTCCGGCGTGACGGCGGGCAATACCGCGCTGTGCACGGTCGGCAAGACCGGCAACGACCTGCACTATCGCGGCTACGACATTCTCGATCTCGCCACCACGAGCGAATTCGAGGAAATCGCCTATCTGCTCGTGCACGGGAAGCTGCCGAACGTCGCGGAACTAAGCGCCTACAAGGCGAAGCTGAAGGCGCTGCGCGGGTTGCCCGCGAACCTGAAGGCGGCGCTCGAATGGATTCCGGCGTCCGCGCATCCGATGGACGTCATGCGTACCGGCGTCTCCGTGCTCGGCACGGTGTTGCCCGAGAAGGACGATCACAACGTACCCGGCGCGCGCGACATCGCGGACAAGCTGATGGCGTCGCTCGGCTCGATGCTGCTCTACTGGTATCACTATTCGCACAACGGCCGGCGCATCGAAGTGGAAACCGACGACGATTCCATCGGCGGGCACTTCCTGCATCTGCTGCATGGCGTGGCGCCGTCCGAGTCGTGGGTCAAGGCGATGCACGTCTCGCTCAACCTCTACGCCGAGCACGAGTTCAATGCTTCGACGTTCACGGGCCGCGTGATCGCGGGAACGGGATCGGACATGTATTCGGCAATCACCGGCGCAATCGGCGCGCTGCGCGGCCCGAAGCACGGCGGCGCGAACGAAGTCGCGTTCGAGATTCAGTCACGCTATCAGACGCCCGACGAAGCCGAAGCCGACATTCGCCGCCGCGTCGAGAACAAGGAAGTGGTGATCGGCTTCGGCCATCCGGTCTATACGATCTCCGATCCGCGCAACAAGGTCATCAAGGAAGTCGCGAAGTCGCTGTCGGCCGAAGCGGGCGACACGAAACTCTTCGATATTGCCGAACGGCTCGAATCGGTCATGTGGGACGCGAAGAAAATGTTCCCGAACCTCGACTGGTTCAGCGCGGTCTCGTATCACATGATGGGCGTGCCGACCGCGATGTTCACGCCGCTCTTCGTCATTTCGCGCACGTCGGGATGGAGCGCGCACATCATCGAGCAGCGCATCGACAACAAGATCATCCGGCCGAGCGCGAACTATACGGGGCCGGATAACCTCGGGTTCGTGCCGCTGGCGGAGCGCGTCTGACATCCGTTATGCTCGCTGCCGCAACCATCGAATCCAATACGGGCCTTTCGGCCTCCGCGCCATGAACACCGAATACCGCAAACCCCTGCCCGGCACGCGCCTCGACTACTTCGACGCGCGCGCCGCCGTCGATGCAATCCGGCCCGGCGCCTACGACACGCTGCCCTACACCGCGCGCGTCCTCGCCGAAAACCTCGTGCGCCGCTGCGCGCCGCAGACGCTTGCCGCATCGCTCGGGCAGATCATCGAGCGCAAGCGCGACCTGGACTTTCCGTGGTTCCCGGCGCGCGTCGTGTGCCATGACATCCTCGGGCAGACCGCGCTCGTCGACCTCGCCGGCCTGCGCGACGCCATCGCCGCACAGGGGGGCGATCCGTCGCTCGTCAATCCGGTCGTGCCGACGCAGCTCGTCGTCGATCATTCGCTCGCCGTCGAATGCGGCGGCTTCGATCCCGATGCGTTCGCGAAGAACCGGGCGATCGAAGACCGGCGCAACGTCGACCGCTTCGACTTCATCGAATGGACGAAGAAGGCGTTCCAGAACGTGGACGTCATTCCGCCCGGCAACGGCATCCTGCATCAGATCAACCTGGAACGCATGAGCCCGGTCGTGCAGGTGAAGGATGGCGTGGCGTTTCCGGACACGCTCGTCGGCACGGATTCGCATACGCCGATGGTCGATGCGCTCGGCGTGATCGCCATCGGCGTGGGCGGCCTCGAAGCCGAAAGCGTGATGCTCGGCCGCGCGTCGTGGATGCGCCTGCCGGATATCGTCGGCGTGGAACTGACGGGCAAGCCGGGGCCGGGCATCACGGCGACGGACGTCGTGCTTTCGCTGACGGAGTTCCTGCGCAAGGAGAAAGTGGTCGGCGCGTATCTGGAGTTCCACGGCGCGGGCGCGGCGGGCCTCACGCTCGGCGATCGCGCGACCATCGCGAACATGGCGCCCGAGTTCGGCGCGACCGCCGCGATGTTCTATATCGACGAACAGACGATCAAGTACCTGAAACTCACCGGACGCGACGATGCACTCGTCGCGCTCGTCGAGACCTACGCCAGGCAGACGGGCCTCTGGGCCGACAGCCTGAAGCACGCGGAGTACGAGCGCGTGTTGAAGTTCGACCTGTCCTCGGTGGTGCGGACGCTCGCGGGGCCGTCGAATCCGCATCGGCGGCTGCCGGTGTCGGAACTGGCCGCGCGCGGCATCAGCGGCACGGTCGAGAACCACGCCGGCAAGATGCCCGATGGCGCGGTCATCATCGCCGCGATCACGAGCTGCACCAACACGAACAATCCGCGCAACATGATCGCGGCTGGCCTGCTCGCGCGCAATGCGAACCGCGCCGGCCTCACGCGCAAGCCGTGGGCGAAGACCTCGCTCGCGCCGGGATCGAAGGCGGTCACGCTGTATCTGCAGGAAGCCGGGCTGCTGCCGGAACTCGAGAAGCTCGGCTTCGGCGTGGTGGCGTATGCGTGCACGTCGTGCAACGGCATGTCCGGCGCGCTCGATCCGGCGATCCAGCAGGAAATCGTCGAGCGCGATCTCTACGCCACCGCCGTGCTGTCCGGCAACCGCAACTTCGACGGCCGCATCCATCCGTATGCGAAGCAGGCGTTTCTCGCGTCACCGCCGCTCGTCGTGGCGTATGCGATTGCCGGAACCATCCGCTTCGACATCGAAAAAGACGTGCTCGGCAACGATGCGGACGGCCGCCCGGTGCGGCTCGCGGATATCTGGCCGAGCGACGAGGAAATCGATGCAATCGTGGCGTCGAGCGTGAAACCGGAGCAATTCCGCAAGGTGTACGAGCCGATGTTCGCGCTCGCCCCCGACGCCGGCGAGCAGGCTTCCCCGCTCTACGACTGGCGCGCGCAGAGCACGTACATCCGGCGTCCGCCGTACTGGGAAGGCGCGCTTGCCGGTGAGCGCACGCTCAGGGGCATGCGCGCCCTCGCCGTGCTGGGCGACAACATCACGACGGACCACCTCTCGCCGTCGAACGCGATTCTCGCGGACAGCGCGGCGGGCGAATATCTTGCCCGCATGGGTCTGCCGGAAGAGGACTTCAACTCGTATGCGACGCATCGGGGCGATCACCTGACCGCGCAGCGCGCGACCTTCGCGAACCCGACGCTCAGAAACGAAATGGTGACGGACAACGGCGAGATCGTGCCGGGCTCCCTCGCGCGCATCGAACCCGAGGGCAGGATCACGCGCATGTGGGAAGCCATCGAAACGTACATGGAACGCAAGCAACCGCTGATCGTCATCGCTGGCGCGGACTACGGCCCGGGCTCCTCGCGCGACTGGGCCGCGAAGGGCGTGCGCCTCGCGGGAACGGAGGCGATCGTCGCGGAAGGCTTCGAGCGCATCCACCGGACGAACCTCATCGGCATGGGCGTGCTGCCGCTCGAGTTCAAGGCGGGCGTGAATCGGCTGACGCTTCGCATCGACGGGACCGAGACGTTCGATGTCATCGGCGAGCGCAAGCCGCGCGCGGACCTGACGCTCGTGATCCATCGCCGAAGCGGCGAGCGTGTCGAAGTGCCGGTCACGTGCCGGCTCGATACCGCCGAGGAAGTCTCGATCTACGAGGCAGGCGGCGTGCTGCAACGCTTCGCGCAGGACTTTCTGGAATCGTCGCAGGCAGCGGCGTAAGCGGGCCTTATTCGGACAAGCTACCAATCGATGACCATGACCCACGCACCGCAGATCAGGATTCCCGCCACCTACATGCGCGGCGGCACGAGCAAGGGCGTCTTCTTCCGCCTGCAGGATTTGCCCGAAGCCGCGCGCGCGCCCGGCCCCGCGCGCGACGCGCTGCTGATGCGCGTGATCGGCAGCCCCGACCCCTACGGCAAGCAGATCGACGGCATGGGCGGCGCGACGTCCAGCACCAGCAAGGCGGTGATCGTCGCGAAGAGCAGCCGGCCCGATCACGATGTCGATTACCTGTTCGGTCAGGTCGCCATCGACAAGCCGTTCGTCGACTGGAGCGGCAACTGCGGCAATCTCTCCGCCGCCGTGGGGCCGTTCGCGATCGCGAGCGGGCTGATCGATCCTGAGCGCGTACCCGATAACGGCGTGGCCGTCGTTCGCATCTGGCAGGCGAACATCGGCAAGACGATCATCGCGCATGTCCCGATGACGAACGGCGCGGTGCAGGAAACCGGCGGTTTCGAGCTCGACGGCGTGACCTTTCCCGCTGCCGAAGTGCAGCTCGAATTCATGGACCCGGCAGCCGAAGAAGACGGCGCGGACGGCGCGATGTTCCCCACGGGCAACCTGATCGACGCGCTCGACGTGCCGGGCATCGGCGTCCTCACGGCAACGATGATCAACGCGGGCATCCCGACAATCTTCGTGAACGCGGAAGAAATCGGCTATACGGGCGTCGAGTTGCAGGACGCCATCAACACGAATCCCGCAGCGCTCGCGATGCTCGAGACCATTCGCGCGCACGGCGCGGTGCGCATGGGTCTGATCGGCCATATCGATGAAATCGCCAGCCGGCAGCATACGCCGAAGATCGCGTTCGTCGCGAAGCCCGCAAGCTACGTCGCGTCCAGCGGCAAGCAGGTCGCCGCGGAGGACATCGACCTGCTGGTGCGAGCCGTATCGATGGGCAACCTGCATCACGCGATGATGGGAACCGCCGCCGTGGCGATCGGCGCGGCGGCGGCCATCGACGGCACGCTGGTGAATCAGGCCGCGGGCGGCGGCGCGCGCGAGGTCGTGCGCTTCGGGCATCCTTCGGGGACACTGCGGGTCGGCGCGCAGGCGAGCGAAACGGGCGGCAAATGGACCGTGACCAAGGCGATCATGAGCCGCAGCGCGCGCGTATTGATGGAGGGCTGGGTGCGCGTGCCGCAGTAATGCGGCGTGGCTCTCTTCTAGCGCGCTTCGGCCAGTGTCCCGCGCGTGCCCCGGCGCACGGCCCCGAGGGACTCCCATCCCAGATCGGAGAAACACGGGCCTTGCGTGGCTTCGCCGAACTTCACGTCGTTGTGTTCGGCGTTCCATTCGAGCACCACGACCTGCCCGTTCGCATCGACGGTCACGTCCCAGCCGATGCAGCGCGCAAACGGCACTTTCGCATGTAACTCGACGACCTTGCCGACGCATTCGGCGAACGCGGGCAGCATCAACCCGCTGAATGCGACCTTCGAGTCGGGGTGTGCGTCGACATCGGTCCAGTCGTTCAGATAACCCCTGCTCGACAGGCGGCCGCTTCTGAGATCGACCGCTACACAGACTTCGCTATCGGGGCGGATATACGTGTCCGTTGCCCGGCCGAGCCGCAAGAAGCAGGCGCGCAACGAGATGCGGCCGGCATCGTCGACAACGGTCGTGAGGCGCACCGTGGCCACCGCCTTCGACGCGAACTGATCGAACCACGGATGTTGCACGATGAATCGTTGCAGCACGCCGTTGCCGAGTGATCTGATCTGAGCGACGCGGAAGTCCTTGCGGTCGATCAGGAAGACGCCCCTGCCCTGCGATGACTGATCCAGCTTGAACGCGACCCTATCGCACTGGCTGAAGACGACGTCGGCGACCTCGGACTCGGGAATCGCAATGTGATCGGCCGAGAAGAACATGCCGTTCACGTAGTACGCGATATCCGGGAACACGTCGTCGCGAAAAAGCAGCCGCGACACGGGCTTCAGATGCGACATCTGTCCGT
Source organism: Caballeronia sp. LZ016 (assembly GCF_031450805.1). NCBI lineage: Bacteria > Pseudomonadati > Pseudomonadota > Betaproteobacteria > Burkholderiales > Burkholderiaceae > Caballeronia > Caballeronia sp. LZ016. Next base: position 113,017 of record NZ_JARTVY010000005.1, on the reverse strand, counting down.
ACAGGCCCTTCAGCTTCGGCACCACCACCCAGCCGTAATAGTTGTCCGGAATCCAGCCTTCCCTGAACGTTCCGGTGAACGCGGTATAGGCTTGCAGCCACGGCGCATAGCATGCGTCGCCGAATACGTCGCGTGCATAGGCATCGGCGAGCGCGATCTGGGCGGGATCGGTGCGGCCATGCCTCGCTTCGATCGCCCGCCGTATGCTTCTCGCCTCGACACCATGCCGCCAGTGGAACCTGCGACATGCAAGGTTCCGCCATGATCCTTTGACGAGCGTCTCGACGTGCTTCGGTGACATAGAACGATTGATCCTTTTTGGAACGTGCGACAGGTTACCCAGTGCGACCTGATGGGACGCTTAATGAAGCGCAAATTGGCGGAAAAGCGCTTTCTCTTGACGCCGGATTCACGTTCTGAAACTCACTCCTTACGCTTCAGCGGCTTTTGCTTACGAATGCATTAATCATGCAAAAAGGGATCGTAAGCAATCCTGTCTTCGAAGGGGACGAGAGCATGGCGAAGTGTGCGGGCGTCGTTTGTTCGGTTCAGCGCGATGACATCGACGGGCGATATCAGCCTGAACGCGCGGCTTGCCGTTATGAGACCATGCGCCAAGCGACGGGATCGCAGTTTGCTAACGTCGCCACCTGCATGCAGGGCTTTGCCACTACGCCCGGAAAGTCCGCTGCACACCTACATTCGAAGAGGACACGATGAATACTGCAACGAAGTACCTCGTAACGACCGCTCTCGCGCTGGGCTTGTCCACAGCTGCCCTCGCCCAGGGCAATGCAGGTGGAACACCCGGCGGCAACGGCGCCGGCCGCGGCGGCGTGGGCATCGGCACGCCCAACGGCAATGGCGAGACCGGCACACCGTCCGGTCCGACCGGCAAGCATTCGGCGCCGCCCAAGCGCCATCACAAGGCGAAGAAGACGAGCTGAAGCAAGGGCATCGAACAAGCAGGAATGCGCATGTCGCGACCCGGGTCCGGGATTTGCGGCATGCGTCCGCTCCAACCACCACGAGACCCGGATATGAAACTCTTGCAGCGCCTTACACTCGTGACCGTCATCGGTGCCGTCAGCCTCGGCGCCCACGCACAGGTCGCCGGCACGCAACCGCTCAGCGTGACCGTGCAGCAATCGCAAGCGTTGCTGGAAGGATGGAGCACCAAGAAAAGCATTCTCGGCAAGTCGGTCTATAACGACAAGAACGAGAAGATCGGCTCGATCATGGATCTGGTGATTTCACCGGACGCCACCGTGTCCGCCGCGATCATCTCCACCGGCGGATTCCTCGGCGTGGCGACGCACGATGTAGCCGTGCCGATCGCATCGCTCGAGCTCCGCAACGGCAACTTCTATCTGCCGGGCGCGACGAAGGATGCGCTCAAGGACACGCCGCAGTTCGAGTACAACAAGGTGAAGTCGCCGCCGAAGCCGAAGAAGCTGAAAGAAAGCCAGTAACGCAGACGAGCGGGTCGATGCTCATCGATCTGCTTGCACCACCTTGTCGAACGCTTCCCTGACGTCCGCGCAGAAGGCTTCCGCGACCACGGGCATCGGCTGAGCGGCGTTCGTCACGATGTAGAAGTGGTCCTGCACCGCTGGCGCGAAGCACTTCACCGCCACGCGCTCGCGTGCGTAAGCGGCGGTGACCGGATCGATCAGCGCGACACCCGCGCCGTTCGCGACGAGCGCCACGATTGCCTGCGACAGTTGCGCTTCGATCACGAGATCACGCGAGACGCCTGCTTCGACGAATACGCGATCGATCGCGCTGCGCGCATCGAAGCTCTGCGGGAACGAGATAAAGCGCTCGCCGCGCAGATCGGTGGCGCATAACGACGCGCGGCGCGCAAGACGATGCCTGCGCGGCACGATGCATCGCATCGCCGCCGGCGAGAGCCGCTCGCTCTTCACGGCCGGATGCGGGATAGGCTCGGCGATCAGCCCGACATCGCACTGACCCGATGCGACCTTCTCCACCACCGTGGTGGCGCTATGCGCGAGCAGATTGACGTCGATGCCCGCGTGATGCTCGACGAATCGCGCGATGACCGCCGGCAGAAGATCGAGCGCCACCGCAGGCGATCCCGCGACGCGCAGCGAGCCGCGCCGCATCGCGCGAATCTGCTGCGCCGCGAGCGCGATGCGGTCCATGCCGACGAACGCGCGCTCGACTTCCTCGAACAGCACGCGCGCTTCGGCAGTGGGCGCCAGGCGTCCCTGCTGACGCTCGAACAGCACGAAGCCGACGCGGCTTTCCAGATCGGCGAGCAGGCGGCTCACGGCCGGCTGCGAAATGTGCAGCGATTGCGCGGCGCTCGTCACGGTATGACGGAGCATCACCGCGCGAAACGCTTCGATCTGGCGAATCTTGAGTCCTGTCGTGTCCATAACACTGGATTATAGGCGACGCACGAACCGGCATTTGACGCCGATTTTCGTCTTGTTCAAAGTGTCGTCGAATACTTCTTACAGGCAGGAAATGCATTCGATGCACGAAAAGCAGGCCCATAACAAGGCGCGCCATTTCGACGTGGTCGTCGCGGGCGGCGGGCTCGTCGGCATGGCGATCGCGTATGGCGTCGCGCGGACGGGCAAACGCGTCGCCGTGTGCGACGGCGCGGACTCGGCGCACCGCGCGGCGCGCGGCAACTTCGGGCTCGTATGGGTGCAGGGCAAAGGCGGCCGCTGCTTGCCTTATGCGCAGTGGTCGCGCGAATCGTCGGAACGCTGGAGCGCGTTCGCGGCGCAATTGCAGCGCGCAACCGGCGTCGATGCGGGCTTCGAACGGCCCGGCGGCATCGAATTGTGCGAGACCGCCGAACAGCTCGACGCCGGGCATCGCCTGCTCGAATCGATCCGCGCACAGGATGCGTCGCTGACCTATGAAGTGCTCGACGTGAAGGCGCTGAAGGCACGGGTGCCGACGGCATCCGATGCGCTGGCGGGCGCGCTGTACTCGCCGCACGATGGCCACGCGAGCCCGCTCTACACGCTGCGCGCGATACAGCAGGCCTTCCGGCTTCATGGCGGCACGTATTTGCCTCATAACGAAGTGCGGGAGATTCGCCCGCGCGCGGGCCGCTTCGAAGTCGATACGACGAACGGCACGCTCGAAGCAGAACGCGTCGTGCTTGCCGCCGGTCTCGACAACGCGCGCCTCGCCCCGATGATCGGCATGCACGCGCCCATCACGCCGCTGCGTGGACAGATCATGGTGACGGAGCGCCTCGCGCCGTTCCTCGATTATCCGACGCTCGTCGTGCGTCAGACGCGCGAAGGCTCCGTCCTGCTCGGCGATTCCGCGGAACAGGTCGGCTTCGACGACGGCCAGACGCGCGCCGTAATGGCCGATATCGCGCGGCGCGCGCGCACCGCGTTCCCGCTGCTCGGCGCTGCACGCATCGTGCGGTCGTGGGGCGCGCTGCGCATCATGACGCCGGACGGCCTGCCGGTCTATGAGGAATCGTCCGCGCATCCCGGCGCATTCCTCGCCATCTGCCACAGCGGCGTGACGCTCGCCGCCGCGCACGCGGACGTCATCGCGCCGTGGATCGCGGGCGGCGGCAAGCCCTCGATTCTTGATCCTTTCGTCGCCACACGTTTTTCCAAATCGACCGATGCCCACGCTATTTGAACCTCTCGCAACCCTGCCTGCGCGCACGGTGCGCATCGACATCGACGGCGCCGAGCGGCATGTGCCCACGCATTACTCCATCGCCGCCGCGTTGCTGGAAAGCGGCGCGGCGTCGTGCCGCACGACGCCCGTCGCCGGCACGGCACGCGGCCCGTTTTGCATGATGGGCGTGTGCTTCGACTGCCTCGTCGAAGTCGATGGCGTGCCGAACGTGCAGGCGTGCATGACGCGCGTGCGCGACGGCATGCGCGTGCGCGCGATGAGCGGCAAAGCGAGGCTCGCATGACGCAGGCGACGTGCGATCTGCTGATCGTCGGCGCGGGACCGGCGGGCATGTCGGCCGCGATCGAAGCGCGCGCGGCGGGGCTGGATGTCGTCGTGGCCGACGAGAGCCACGCGCCCGGCGGACAGATTTATCGCGACGCCGCGCAGTCGCCGCTCGCCGATGCGACCGTGCTCGGCGACGACTATCTCGCAGGCCGCGCGCTCATCGAACGCTTCACCGGCAGCGGCGCGAAGCATCTCGTGCGATGCACGGTCTGGCAGATCGCGTTCGAGAACGGCCGCGTCATCGCGATGCTGACGCGTAAGCCCCACGATGAACACGGCGGCACGCTCGAAGTCGCGGCGCGCGCAGTGCTGATCGCCACCGGCGCGCAGGAGCGTCCGTGGCCCGTAAAGGGATGGACGTTGCCGGGCGTGCTGGGCATCGGCGCGGCGCAGACGCTCGTCAAGTCGTCGGGACTCGCGCCGTCGCAGGATGCGGTGCTTGCGGGTAGCGGCCCGCTTCTGTGGCTTTTCGCGTCGCAATTGCTCGAAGCGGGGCGCCGCGTGCGCGCGATCATCGACACCACGCCGCTCGACGCGTGGCGCACCGCGTTACCGCATGCGCTGCCCGCGCTTGCCGGCGCGGATTATCTGCTCAAGGGCCTGCGCATGATGCGCGCGGTGAAAGGCGCTGGCATCCCGGTTCATCGCGGGGCGAGCGCGTTCTCGATCGAAGGCGAAGGCCGCGCCGAACGCGTGCGTTTCATCGATGCGAGCGGCGCGCAGCAGGTCATCCACACGCCGCTCGTGCTGCTGCATCAGGGCGTGATTCCATCGACACAACTGCCCCGCTCGCTCGGCTGCGAGCACGAGTAGGATGCGCCGTCCGCGTGCTGGCGTCCGCGCACGGATGCGCGGGGCAGAAGCAGTGTCGAACATGTCTGGATTGCGGGCGATGGCGCGGGCATCGGCGGTGCGAAGGCCGCGATGCACGCTGGCACGCTCGCGGCGCTCGACATCGCGCGCGAACTCGGTGCACTCGATGCCCCGTCGCGCGATGCAAGGAGCCGCCCTGCCTTGCGCGCGATGAAGCGCCATCTCGCCGTGCGCCCGCTGCTCGATGCGCTGTACACGCCGCCCGCTGCGCTGCGCCGCCCCGCCGATGACGTGACCGTGTGCCGGTGCGAAGAGATCAGCGCGGGCGAGATTCGCCGTATCGCGGCGCTCGGCTGCCAGGGCCCGAATCAGATGAAGGCGTTCTCGCGCTGCGGCATGGGGCCGTGTCAGGGCCGATGGTGCGGCACGACGGTCGGCGAGTTGATCGCGCAAGTGCAGCAACGTCCGGTCGGCGATGTCGGCTATTACCGCATCCGCGCGCCGATCAAGCCCGTCACGGTCGACGAGATCGCCGATTCCATCGCCGTCGACGACGCCTTCACGCGCGGCGATTTTCCAAGCTGATTGCAAACACCGCCAACCACACCGAAACATACTTAGGAAGCCGAATGAATACCCCACGCGCAAAGACGATGATGACCGCCGCCGCCCTCGCCCTGATGGCGGCCAGCACGATGGCGACGGCGAAGGAATGGAGCACGATCCGCGTCGGCGTCGATCCGACCTATCCGCCGTTCGAATCCGTCACGAAGGACGGCGCGGTGCAGGGCTTCGATATCGACCTGGGCAATGCGCTGTGCGCGAAGCTGAAGGCGAAATGCGTGTGGGTGCAGAGCAGCTTCGACGGCCTCATTCCCGGACTGCAGGCGCGCAAGTTCGATGTGATCCTGTCGTCGATGGCCGCGAATGAAAAGCGCCGCCAGCAAATCGACTTCACCGAGCGGCTGTATCGCAATCAGACCCGTCTGATCGCGAAGGAAAGCGCGCATCTGCTGCCTGAGGCATCGAAGCTCGCGGGCAAGCGCGTCGCCGTCGAGCAACGCACGGTGCAGGAGACGTACGCGCGTGAGAAATGGGCGGCGTCGGGCGTGGATGTGGTCGCGTATCCGAGCTACGACCAGGCGTATGCGGACCTGACCGCGGGCCGCGTCGATGCCGTGCTGATGGACGCCGTGCAAGGCAAGCTCGGCTTTCTCGCGACGCCGGCGGGCAAGGGCTTCGCGTTCGCGGGCGATGTCGTCTATGACCCGAAGATCATGGGCGACGGCGATGCCGCCGGGGTCCGCAAATCAGACCCCGATCTTCGCGACGCGCTGAATGGCGCGATGGCGGACATCCTGCGCGATGGAACGTATCGCAAGATCGAGGCGAAGTACTTCGACTTCGACATGTACGGCAAGTGACGCGCCGCCGCGTGCATCGATCGCTTCAGTGACACAGCTCCTCGAGACGCTTGCCGTTCGTTCGGGGTCCGAATATCCCGATGGAGAGCACGACCACGAGCATGCAGGCGGTGATGCCCGCGAACACGCCGACCACGCCAAAATCCCGCAACAGCGCCGCGATGATGAAGCCCGACATCATGGCGCCGATGCGGCTCGCCGAGTACACCAGCCCATTGGCGCGGCAACGGATGGCGGTCGGGAAAAGCTCGGCCTGATAGGCGTGATAGCACACCGAGATGGTCTGTCCCGCGAGACTGATGAGCACGCCCAGCGCGATCAGCATCGGCACCGAGCGGGCCTGACCGAACGCGATGCCGCTTGCGATCACCACCAGCGCGCCGTCAACGATCAGCCATCTTGCAGCACGAGCCTTATCGACGCGACCGGCTCGCGCTCGCCGTGCATCCCGATCATCCGCTCGCCAACGAGACACGCGTGAGCTTCGAGGACACGCTTCAGTACGAGCACGTCGGGCTGTTGCCGTCGACCGCCGTCCATACGATGCTCAGGCCATCCGCCGCAAGCGTCGGCAAGACGCTGTCGTATCGCGTGATCGTGTCCAGTTTCGATGCGGCGTTTCGTGTCGTCGCAGCGGGCCTCGGCATCAGCGTCGTGCCGGTGGAGGTCGCGGCGACGTATCGCTCCGTATTCGGCGTCGCGGTCATTCCGCTCGTCGATGCCTGGGCGGAACGGCGCTTCGTGGTCTGCTTCAAGGGCTTCGACCTGTTGCAGCCGGCGGCCCAGCGGATGGTCGAACATGTGACGCGCCGCGCCGGGCAAGCGGCCTGAGCGCAGCCTCGGCGCTCAACGGACGTAGCCGAGATGCTGCGCGAGAATCATGCTGCCGACGCCGATCAGCACCAGCCCGCCGACGATCTCCGCGCGCTTGCCGATGGTCGCGCCCACGACCCGGCCGATCATCACGCCGATGGTCACCATCAGCATCGTCGCAAAACCGATTGTCGCGGCCGTCGAGAAGATATCCACGTCGATGAAAGCGAGGCCCGCGCCGACGGCCATCGCATCGATGCTCGTTGCAAAGCCGGTCGCGGCCAGCACCCAGAACGAATGCGCGCTGGGCTTCTCGTCCGCGTGGCCGGCTTTGCCGCAGCCTTCGCGGATCATGCGCGCGCCCAGCAACAGCAGCAGCCCGAACGCGATCCAGTGATCCCACGCCGTGACGTACTGCGCCGCCGTCCTGCCGATGGCCCAGCCGACGAGCGGCGTGATCGCCTCGATGATGCCGAAGATGACGCCCGTTCTGAGCGCTTCGGTGACGCGTGGCTTGCGCAGGCTCGCGCCCTTGCCGACGGCGGCCGCGAAGGCGTCGGTGGACATGGCGAAGGCGAGGAAGATCGTGGAGGCGAGGTTCATCGAACGGGGCTCTGGTCGGGCGAAGATCGACGACGCAACGCGCCGCCCGACCTGAAGGCGCGTTCCGTCGATGGTCTTGCCAACCTTTGATGGCTGCTCATGCCACGATCCGAATGGATGGACCGAGTGTGTTGACATGAGCGCTTTCCGTGTGACGGAAAGCCGGCTACTCCCCAGCGAGAAGCGAAAGCTTAACACGGCATGATTGCTATGAGGCGCCACCAAATAGCTTGAAAAAGACGTTCGCAACGATGCGATCGCAACGCGATCCGCCGAATTCGAACACATCGCGCTCGGCGAGATCGAAGGCCTGCGCAAGCGATTCGCGCAACAGGCTGCGCGCCCGAAAATGCCGGCTGCGCACCGTCGCTTCGGGAATGTTCAGACACTGCGCGGTCTCCTCGACACTCATCTCCTCGATCGATCGCAGCACGAACACGACGCGGAACAGTTCCGGCAATTCATCGAGCTTGCGTTCGAGCAACGCGCGCACTTGCGCACGCGCCAGCGCCTCGTCGGGGGCATCGTCGCGCGTGCGTGCGGTATCGGCATGGTCGATGAAGTCGGGCGCATCCACGATAGGAATCACATTCTGACGACGCGACGAACGCCGCAATCGCGCGAAGCATTCGTTCAGGACGAGGCGCGAGAGCCACGTGAACAACTGCGCATCGCCGCGAAACTGGTTCATCGATCGATACGCGTGCAGATACGCATCCTGCAGCGCGTCTTCGGCTTCGGCATCGTTGCGCAAGGTCGCGCGCGCGAGCCGATATAGCCGGCGGTTATGCCGCCGCATCATCGTTTCGAACGCGGCGCGGTCGCCCGCCACGATGCGCCGCGCCATGGCGAGTTCGTCGTTGGTGCTGTCTGTCGCCGGAATCATCGTCGTCATTGCCGTACGTCGAGGACCGCGTGCATCGCGGGATGCAGCGCGCAGGAATACGCATAATGTCCCGCATCGCGCGCCACATAGCTCCACGAAGCGTTCGCCGCGATGTCGTGCGAATCGAACGCCTTCGCGTCGGCGGTCGCGGTATGCGGTAACAGGTCCTTGTTGATCCACACCACGCGATCGCCGCGCGCCACCGTCAATGCAGGCGGATCGAAACGCATGCCTTCGATCACGACGACATGCGTCGCCGCGATAGCATCGGCCGGCAGCACGAGCGCGCTCATCAGCAAGATCAGCAAGATCAGCAGGCGCATGTCACGCACCGTTCTTCGCGAGTTCCGCCTGCACGTGCCGCGCGTGTTGGAGATGGGCCACGAACGCCGGCCGCACCTTCACGAGCAGCGCCTTCAGTTCTGCGTTCTTCGCGTTCGGGATGAGCGTCTTGTCGAGCGCATCGAGCACGCTTTCATGATAGGCGACCTCGTGATCGATATACGCCTTGTCGAAACTCGCCCCCGACACGCCCTTCAGTCTGGCGATGTTCATGTCGCCGCCCTGTTTGAGGCTCTGGCTCGTCGCGTTGTCTTCCGGCGTCACGCCGAGCTTTTTCACCAGGTCGGTCGCGGCCTTGTTGACAGCGGTGTGATCCGTGACCATCTGATGCGCGAATGCCTTCACGTCCTTCGATTTCGTTCTGTCGCCCGCGAGCTTGCCCGCGTCGATATCGACCTGATTGCCGGTCACGACGATCGCCGCGATCTGCGGATCGGTCGGCGCCGCTCCTTGCGCATGGCACGCGATGCTCGTCCACGCGAGCGCCGCCGCGAGCGCGAAATGAATGCTTTTCATATGACCTCTCCTCGGATGAAGTGGCAGACACGGCATTGGATGTCACGTAAAAGCCGCGCGTTCCCGCATTGCCCGCCCGGATGAATCACGGTTACACTCGGACGCACACGAACCGGGCCTCGATCAAAGCGCATGCTCAACGATCTCTGGTACAAGAACGCGGTCATCTACTGCCTGTCCGTCGGCGCGTTCATGGATGCGAACGGCGACGGCGTCGGCGATTTTCAGGGCTTGCTGCGCCGGCTCGACTATCTTCAGGGCCTCGGCATCACCACCATCTGGCTGATGCCCTTCCAGCCATCGCCCGGCCGCGACAACGGCTACGACATCTCCGACTACTACAACGTCGACCCGCGCTACGGCACGCTCGGCGACTTCGCGGAATTCACTCACGCGTGCCGTCAGCGCGGCCTGCGCGTGCTGATCGACCTCGTCGTGAATCACACGTCGGATCAGCATCCGTGGTTCAGGGAAGCGCGGCGCGACGAGCACTCCAGGTATCGCGACTGGTATGTATGGTCGAAGAAGCGGCCGGTCGGCGCGGACGACGGCGTGGTCTTTCCCGGCGTGCAGAAGTCCACCTGGACCTACGACAAGCAAGCGGCCATGTGGTACTTCCACCGCTTCTACGACTTCCAGCCCGACCTGAACACCGCGAATCCGCACGTGCAGGCCGAACTGCTGAAGATCATGGGCTTCTGGCTTCAGCTCGGCGTCTCGGGGTTCCGCATGGACGCGGTGCCGTTCGTCATCGCCACCAAGGGTGCGCAAGTGAAGAAGCCCGCGCAGCAGTACGACATGCTGCGCATGTTCCGCGAGTTCCTGCAGTGGCGCGAAGGCGACGCGACCATTCTCGCGGAAGCCAACGTGCTGCCTCACACCGACATGCAGTACTTCGGCGATGCCGGCGAGCGGCTGCAGATGATGTTCAACTTTCAGGTCAATCAGAATACGTTCTACGCGCTCGCGAGCGCCGATACCGCGCCGCTGCGCAAAGCGCTCGAAGCGACCAGGTCGCGTGCATCGACTGCGCAATGGGGCGTCTTTCTGCGCAACCACGACGAACTCGATCTCGGCCGCTTGTCGCCGAAAGAGCGCGAGACGGTATTCGCCGCGTTCGGCCCCGACCCGTCGATGCAGCTTTACGAACGCGGCATCCGCCGCCGTCTTGCGCCGATGCTCGATGGCGACCGTCACCGTCTGGAGCTTGCATACAGCCTGATGTTCACGCTGCCGGGAACGCCGGTTGTGCGTTACGGCGATGAAATCGGCATGGGCGACAATCTGCGCCTGCCGGAACGTGAAAGCCTGCGAACGCCGATGCAGTGGTCGACCGAGCCGCACGCCGGCTTCACGAAGCATGGGCGCCCGGTCAGCCCGGTGATTTCAGGCGGACCGTATGGTTATGAGCGCGTGAATGTCGCGAGCCAGCGAAGGGACCCGGATTCGCTCCTGAACTGGATGGAGCGCATGATCCGCATGCGCAAGGAAGTACCCGAAATCAGCTGGGGCGACTTCGCGATTCTCCGCACGTCGCGTGACGACGTGCTCGCGCTGCGCTACGACTGGCGCAACAACTCGGTAGTGTGCCTGCACAACTTCGGCGCGGCCGCGTGCACGGTCAAGTTCCGCGTCGGCCCGGCGGCGGCGGAAAGCGGCAGGCTCGTCAACCTGCTCTCCGACGATCACAGTGAAGGCAACGCCAACGGCCAGCACAGTGTCGTGCTGGAACCGTTCGGTTATCGCTGGTATCGCGTGGGCGGGCTCGACTATCTGTTGAAGCGAAGCGAGGTCTGACGTTGCGTCAGCCCTTGACCAGTCCCCCGTCGACGACGAGGTTCTGACCCGTCACCGCACGCGCCCACGGCGAGAGGAAGAACAGCACGGCGTCGGCGAATTCGGCCGGGGTGGTGACGCGGCGCAGCGGCGTGAACCCGGCGACCATGTCGAAGACGGCCTCCGGCGTCGCGCTGCTCGCATCGGTCGTGCGCAACAGGCCGCCCGACACCATGTTCACGGTGATGCCGTCCGGACCCAGATCGTTCGATGCGGTTCTCGTCAACGCCAGCAACGCCGCTTTCGCCGCCGTGTAATCGTGATACGGGACGACCGGGTTCTGGAAGAGATTCGTGCCCACGTTCACAATGCGGCCGAAGCCGGCGGCGCGCATATCGGGCAATGCGGCCTGAATGGTATTGAGCGCACCCTTGAGCGCCCCGTCGATCTGCTGCTGAAAGCGCGTCCATGCGATGTCGCCGATTTTCGGACGCGCATCGCCATCGAAGCTGAAATCGGCGAGTGCGTTGTTCACGACGGCATGCACCGGCCGGCCGGTTTGTGCGCGCGCCTCGTCGAAGAGGCGCGCAACGGAAGACGCATCCGTGACGTCCGCCTGCACGGCCACGACGCGCGGACCGAGCCGCTCCGCCAGCGCCACGGCCTCGTTCTGGCTGCGGCGATAATTCACGACGACGCCCGCGCCTTCGCGTGCGAGCGCTTCGACGATTGCCGCACCCAGGCCGCGCGCGCCACCGGTCACGAGTACGTTCTGTTCAGACAGCAGCATCGACACCTCGACATGGTTCGTATTGGTCGATGCATTATGCCGGATGACCTTGCGGCCCGAAGGCGCATCGCCTTCTTCAAACCGCCGGTACCGGATTCGCCGCGATGAAGTTCCTGAACGTCGCGTACGCCGGATTCTTCGTCACGCCATCGGCCTGAATCAGCCCGTAATTCGGATCGATGACCGCGTACATCATCACGCATTCCAGGTTGTACTTGTCCTTGATCGCGTAATACGACGCCATCGTTTCCTGCACATAGGCCGATTGCGCCGCCGGCGAATCCGCCGAGCCGGACCAGCCCCATTCCGTCAGCCAGATCGGCACGTTGAACGAGTCCTTCAGCACTTGCAGCACGTTGATGCATGCGTTGTTGCGACCCGCGCACTCGATCTTGCCCGAGCTGTGATACCAGTGATACGTCGTGTAGTCCCACTGCAGCGATGCCGCGCCCGACACGCCCGTTGCCGTGCCGTTTGGCGAAATGCCGTTCCACAGCATTTGCAGCGCGCGATACGCCATCGGAATGCCGACGTTCACGCCGCACTTGATGGTCGGATCGACCGCCTTGACGCCCGCGATCATGCCGCGAATCACGCCACGGAACGCCGGCCACTGCGACGGGCTCCAGTCCGATGTCTGACTGCCGTCGCCACCGATCTGCAAGCCGATGGTATCCAGTTCGTTACCGCATTCGATATGCGTGACGAGGCCCTTCAGCGGCTGCGTGCAGCGCACGGCGAGGTCATAGCCGAGCGAATAGGCAGCGGCTTCCGTGCCGGTCGGGTTCCAGTCCGCCGAACGCGGATTGAGCACGGGCATGATGCCGACACCGCTGCCCGCGAAGCAGCCGCGCAGCGCCATGGCAAGCGTCGTCGACATGCCGGCGTCGGCCGTGTCGCAACGATACATCGTCACGCCGAGGTCCTTGAGGATGGCGAGTTGCTGCTCGGCGGTCATCGTGTAGTAGATGCCCGAGCCCCAGGCCATGTGACCGTTGATGCCGTAGAACAGCGACGTGTTCGACGGCTTGACCACGTTGCGCGGATCGGTCGTGCCGATGTTTTTCCACGGCGAGCCGTTCTGATACCAGACGCCGCTGGAATTCTGCGCGTAGATGATGCCGTTGAAGTACAGGATCAGCGCCTGCGCGACGCTCGAACCGGTCGACACGCCCACGCCGTTTTTCATCACCCGGCCGCCCACCAGCGTCCACACCGTGCCCGTGCTATCGGTGATGGATGCGGCCGGCGGAATCGTGGCACCGGAAAGCGACACCGTGCTCGCCTTCGCCACGCCGTTGACGACGCTGCCCGAGCCATCGGATGCGGAATCGAAACCGCCACCACAGGCAGACAAGGCCGCACCGCCAGCGCCGGCCATCAATAAGGACAAAAACTTGCGGCGCGTGACGGGCGCATCCGTCAATGAATCAGGTAATGCTTGCCGACCGTGTTTTTCTGCGTTTTTCATGACAGGTAAGGAGGACCGTTAAGTTCAATGATCTGAACTATATTGATTTCCTTTTTACCTGTCGTCGTTACACTTTTTTACGTCTGAAAATAAGTCGAAAACTTTCGCACGACATACTCGCGCGAAACATTTGCTCACATATCGCCCCTAACGGGAAACGTTTGCGGATACAAACGTTGTAACTAGTAATTAATACTTGAGTGATATTAAGGGCTTCACTCAAGTTTGCGTTCGGGCCGATCGCGGGACCGGCGCGGCACTCGCACATCGGAAACAAATACCAAGTCATTTTTTCCGAATGGCACAGTCCCGCTCGGACGCGCGATTTCACATGTGATCGGCCTCGATCACCGCATCCGCGAACGCCTTCGGCGCTTCCTGCGGCAGGTTGTGCCCGATGCCTCCCGACACATTGCGATGCCTGTACTTGCCCGTGAACTTCTTCGCATAAGCGGACGGGTCGGGATGCGGCGCGCCGTTGGCATCGCCTTCCATCGTGATGGTCGGCACGCTGATCGCCGGGGCGCTGGCGAGACGCTGCTCGAGCGCGTCGTATTGCGGCTCACCCTGCACGAGACCGAGGCGCCAGCGATAGTTATGGATCACCACCGCGACATGGTCCGGATTCTCGAAGGCGCGGGCGGAGCGGTCGTAGGTCGCGTCATCGAAATCCCATTTGGGCGACGCGAGTTGCCAGATGAGCTTGTTGAAGCCCTGACGATTCGCCTCGTAGCCCGCTTGCCCGCGCTCGGTCGCGAAATAGAACTGATACCACCACGCGAGCTCGGCTTTGGGCGGCAGCGGCGCCTGATTCGCCTTCTGACTGCCGATCAGATAGCCGCTGACCGATACCATCGACTTCACGCGCTCTGGCCACAGCGCCGCGATGATGTTCGCGGTGCGCGCGCCCCAGTCGAACGCGCCGAACGTGGCCTGCTGGATTTCGAGCGCATCCATCAGCGCGATGATGTCCACCGCGACGACCGCCTGCTGACCGTTGCGCGGAGTGTCGGCGGACAGGAAGCGCGTCGGGCCGTAGCCGCGCAGATACGGCACGATCACGCGATAACCCTGCGCTGTCAGCAGCGGCGTCACGTCGGCGAAGCTGTAGATGTCGTACGGCCAGCCGTGCAGCAGGATCACGACGGGACCGTTCGCCGGACCCGCTTGCGCGTATCCCACGTTGAGCACGCCGGCATCGATCTGGCGTATGTCGGCGAAGCCCGCCGACGATGACGCACGCGCCGGTTTCGAGGTCTGCGCACGCGCGAAATCGCTCAAGCCGAGGTGCATCGCGCCGACGCTCGAGATGGTCGTGCCGAGGAAGCGGCGGCGCCATGCATTGATGTTTTCCGTCATTCCAAGACTCCTTTTTTGTTAGTGACGCTAACTTGTTTCAGGCAGCCGATGCGCGCAGCGCGGACAACGTGGGTCCCATCGGGCGCACGCGCATACGCGGATCGAGCTTGCGCCACGGCAGATCGGCGGGATCGGCGGCCATCGGGCCGGGCGCCTTGGCCACGAGAATGCGCGTGGCGATCGGCTCGAAATCGGCTCGAAAATGCACCGAACTCTTATTCACGAGAATCTTCATGCGCTCGGGTTCGATGCCCGCGACGCGAAAGAGGTTGCGATCGAAAACCTGCATCTTGATGCTGCTCACCGCGATACGCACCCCTTCGATACGAAGGCACGCGGTCGGCCCGAGTTCGCCGGTCATGCCATTGAGCATGGGGCCGTCGAAACGGAAACGGCCATCGGAGAGATGCTCGACTTCGAATTCGCCTTCGAGCGGCGAGTCGCCCGGCACGTTCGATCCGCCGCCGAGCGCAAGCCGGATGCGCGCACCCACGCCCGCCCGATGCGCGGCCTTCGCCGCATGCTCGTCCCAGATGACGCCTACGGCGGCATCGCGCGCGCCGTTGCGCAGCAGCGCGCGGACCATGCCCATCGTGTTGGAATCGCCGCCCACGCCGGGGTTGTCCTGCGTATCCGCGATGATGACCGGGCCGCCCGCATCGCGGCTCGCGCCGATGGCTTCGCGGGCCGCTTCGTCGGGCGACAGGAAGGGCACGTCCCAGCGCGCTTCTTCATCGACGAGCCGGGTGTAGAGCGTATCGACCGCACGATCCGCCGATTGCCGATCGGGCGCATAGCCCCACAACACGGGCCCGCATTCGTCGAAGTCGGACGCCGGAAATCCCGGCGCAAAGGATAACGAAATAACATCGTGCTCAAGCGTTTCCAGGGCAGCGTACATGCCGCGCGCCGGCTCGGCGAGCGTGCACATGCCGTTCACCGGAATCAGGAACGGCACGCGGCGCATCGCGCGATCGAACGGCCTGCCATGCGCGATGCGCCGCGCAAGCAATTGCCCCGCGCGCAGCCCGGTCTCGGCCATATCGACATGCGGATACGTGCGATAGGCGACGAGCACATCGGCGAGTTCGACCATGCGCGACGTCACGTTCGCATGCAGATCGAGCGATACGACGAGCGGCATCGCATCGCCGACGATGCTTCGCACGCGCGCGAGCAACTCGCCCTCGCCGTCGTTCAGATGCTCGGTCACCATCGCGCCGTGCAGATCGAGATAGATCGCATCGAAACCGCCTTTTCTCACGTGATCGACGATGACGCCCGCAATGCGTTCGTACGCATCCGTCGTCACATGCGCCGATGCGCTCGCGCCCGCCCAGATCACCGGCAGCAAGTCGTGGCCGTGCGCCTCGGCCCACTGGATGAAGCCGCCGACCGGCACGTTCACGTCACGCAGGCTCAGCACGTCCGCGCCATGCGCCATCGGCGGAAAGCCTTCGCCCTGAATGAAGCTCTGGTAAGTGGCCTTCGTCGGCGCGAAGGTGTTCGTTTCATGCTGGAATCCTGCGATCAGAATCTTCATGTCGATGCTCCTTCTCGTGTGGTCGTCGATGCAAGATCAGGCGGCGCGCGGCTTCGCAGCGGCGACCGCGTGCCTGTTGGTGAGGATCAGCACACACGAAAGCGCCGCCATGCAGGCCATCAGGAGCAGCCCGCCGCCGGTGCTGCCGGTCGCGGACTTGACCCAGCCGAGCGCCGCCGGGCCCCAGAATCCACCGGACAGGCCGATCGTGTTGATGAGCGCAATGCCGCCCGCCGCAGCCGGACCCACGATGGTCTCCGACGGTATCGCCCAGAAGACCGTGTAAGCCATCCACATGCAGGCGGTCGCCGCGGTCAGCAGCGCGAGCGTGGCAGCGAGATTGCCGGAAGCGTATGGCGCGACCGCCAGCAGCGCCGCCGCCGCGAGCGCCGGCAACGCGCTGTGATAGCGGCGCTCGCCCACTGTGTCGGAGCGGCGTCCGGCTGCATACATGGCGATCGCCGCGGCGACATACGGAATCGCGACATACCAGCCGAGCCGCATCGTGTCGTCGACGCCCTGTTCCTTGAGCAGCGTCGGCAGCCAGAAACTCATTGCGTAGATGGGAAAGATGATGCAGAAATACGCCAGCGCCAGCAGATACACACGGGGATTGCGCAATACTTCGCTAAACGAATCGATCCTATGCTCATGCACGCCGTTGCCGCCGACTTCCGCTTCCACGAGACGCTTCTCGTCTTGCGTCAGCCAGCGCGCATCCGCAGGCTGATTGGCGAGCGTGAACCATACGAGCGCGCCGAGCGCCACGCACGGCAGGCCTTCGACGAGAAACATCCATTGCCAGCCGGCCAGACCGTTGACCCCGCCGAGCGACGACATCAG
Organism: Caballeronia sp. LZ016; assembly: GCF_031450805.1. Taxonomy (NCBI): domain Bacteria; kingdom Pseudomonadati; phylum Pseudomonadota; class Betaproteobacteria; order Burkholderiales; family Burkholderiaceae; genus Caballeronia; species Caballeronia sp. LZ016. Next base: position 95,857 of record NZ_JARTVY010000005.1, on the reverse strand, counting down.
CCATGCCGACAACGGCCCGCCGATCACCCCGCCAATCGGCCCCGCGACGAACACCAGCGCGATGGCGCGCGCCATCCGCTTCGGCCCGTACCAGCGCGACAGGTAATAGATCATGCCCGGCGCAAAGCCCGCTTCGAACACGCCCAGCAGAAAGCGCATGGCATAGAAAGCGGGCACGTTGCGCACGAACAGCATGCATGCCGACGTAATACCCCACAGCACGAGAATGCGGCTGAACGTGAGCCTCGCGCCGATCCTGGGCAACATGAGGTTGCTCGGAATCTCGAACAGCACGTAGCCGATGAAGAAGATGCCCGCGCCGACGCCATAAGCGGCATCGGAGAAACCAAGGTCGCTTTGCATCTGCAGTTTCGCGAAGCCCACGTTCACGCGATCCAGATAAGCGAACATGTAGCACGCGATGAGCAGCGGCAGGAGCCGCCAGTTGATTCTGCTGTATAGCGCCGAAACCGCGCGGCTGCCTGATTGCATGTGAATCGTGGACATGGGGCGTCTCCTTGGTGTCTTCCCTCATCGGGTGAGCGCATATTGAGCGCGCGACACCGTGCGAGCAAGAGCAACTAAGTTCACGTATCGTTGCCTTTTGGACAACGCACAGGAACGGCGGCCATGCGGGAAATCAACCAGCAACGCCTGCGCTACTTCCACGAGGTGCTGTCGCACGGCACGATTCGCGGCGCGGCGGATCACCTGAACACGTCGCCATCGGTGATCACGCGGCAGATCAGGCTGCTCGAAGACGAGCTGGGCGCGACGCTATTCGAACGCGAAGCGCGCGGCGTGAGGCCGACGGAAGCAGCGTTTCATCTGCTCGAGTTCTGGCGCGGCTATCGCTCGCAACAGGAAAAGCTCGAAGATCAGTTGCACGCGTTGAAGGGCCTGCAGCAGGGCCATGTTCGCCTCGCGGTGAGCGAAGGTTATGTCGATACGCTCGTCGACGATGTGCTCGCGCCGTTTTGCGCCCGCTATCCGCGCCTTCAGATCGATGTGAAGATGCTCGCCGTCGACGACCTGCTCGACGAAGTCGCAGAGAGCCGCGCGCATATCGGACTCGCGTATAACCCGCCGCCGCACGAGCGCATCGAGATTCGCGCGAGTTCGCCGCAGCCGGTGGTGTTGCTCGCGCGGCGCGATCATCCGTTGGCGAAACGCGGCGGCGTTGCGCGGATCGGCGACCTGCTCGACTATCCGCTCGCGTTGATGCCGCCGAGCTTCGGCATCGGTCATGTGGTGAAGATGCTGGAGACGACCGACAACCTCGCCATTCGTCCGACGCTTACGACGAACTCGCTCAGCGCGTTGAAGCGCTTTGTCGCGGCGGAGCATTTCATGACGCTGATCGGCGAATTTGCCGCGTATCGTGAGTTGGGCAGCGGCGAGCTCGCCATCATCCCCATTTCGCATCCGCTTTTCGAAAGCGCGCAGGCGAGGCTACTCGTGAAAACGGGACGCCCGCTCGCGGCGGGTCCGCAGGAACTGCTCGACTGGATTCTCAGCAGGATGCCGATGTTCGCGCAGCAGCGTAAAGGTCAGCGCAAGCATCGATAAGGATGGCTTACATTCGCGCATCGAACCGGGACGCAAGCCTGTCTTGCTCGAACGTCGACACCACGAATTCGATGAACGCCCTGGTTCGCGCCGGAAGCAGCGTGCGCTTCGGATAGTACAGACAGATCGGGCTCTGCTCCGCATACCACGCGGGAAGCAGCCGCACGAGCGTGCCGTTCGATAATCCCGGCGTTGCGTGAGGCATCGGGAGCAGCGCAAGACCTTGTCCGAGCATCGCGGCGTGAGCGATCGCTTCGGGATCGTCGAAGATCATGCGCGTGCGGAACTCGGCGACGCACCGTTCGCCGAGCGGATTGACGAGCGTCCAAGCGCGCAGCCGGCCGGTTGTCGGCGAGCGCCGCGCGATGCCGTCGAAGCCGGCAAGCTCCGACGGATGTTTCGGCATCGTCCGTCCCGCCATGAACGAGGGCGACGCCACCACGACGATATGCGTTCGCGCCAGTTCCCGCGCCACGATGGTCGATGTCAGTTCGATGCCGCCGCCGATCGCCACATCGAAGCCCTCCGCGATGATATCGACGGGCCGGTTGTCGAAGTGCCAGTCGGGCACGATGCCGGGGTACCGATCGAGGAACGCGCCGAGCATCGGCACCAGATATTCGCGGCCGAACGCCAGCGCGACGCTGACCTTCAGTGTTCCGGCCGGCTTGCCATCGATCATGGCGGCGCCCGCGAACGCATTGCGTATCGCGTCGAACGGCTCGGACATTTCACGCTGGAACTGCTCACCGGCAGGCGTCAGCGTGAGGCTGCGCGTGCTGCGCTGAAACAGGCGGATGCCGAGCGTCGCTTCCAGCCTCGCGATGTTCTTGCTGACCGCTGCCGGCGTCATGCCGAGCCGCCTGGCCGCCGAAGAGAAACTTCCGAGCTCCGCGCTCAGAAGGAATGATTCGACGAAGTTGAGCGCTTCCATGATCATTCGATACCGGCGGTTGAAAGTCATAGTCTAAATCGCTGCTACCCAATCACAACCGGCGCGCCGATACTTCGTCCATCACTTCTCCTGGACACACTCAGATGACCTCGACTCTCTCTGGCAAGGTGGCTTTCGTGACCGGTGGCGCGCGCGGAATCGGCGCGGCAATCGTACGAAGACTCGCACGTGATGGCGCCGCCGTCGCGTTCACTTACAAAGGCTCGGCCGCTTCGGCGAATGCGCTGGCGGAAGACATCGTCGGCGAAGGCGGCCGTGCGCTCGCTTTGCAGGCCGATGTCGGCGACGCTGTCACGCTGGGCCGCGCAGTCGACGAAGCCGCCGCCGCGTTCGGCAAGATCGACATTCTCGTGAACAATGCCGGCGTGCTGTTTCTCGGACCGGTCGAAACGTTCTCGCTGGAAGACTTCGACACCACGCTGCAGATCAACGTGCGCGGCGTATTCGTCGCCGTTAAGGCGGTCTTGCCGCACATGGGAAGCGGCGGGAGGATCGTGAATATCGGCAGTTGCAATGCGGAACGCATGCCGTTTCCGGGCGGCGCGGCGTATGCGATGAGCAAGTCCGCGCTTCAGGGCCTCGTGCAAGGCATGGCGCGCGATCTCGGACCGCGTGGCATCACGGTCAACAACGTCCAGCCCGGCCCGACCGATACCGATATGAACCCGCAGTCGGGGGAGTTCGCTGCGTCGCTTCATGGACTCATGGCGCTGCAACGCCACGCGCACCCGGATGAAATTGCGGGAATGGTCGCTTATGTCGTTGGTCCGGAAGCGGGCTTCGTGACCGGCGCAAGCCTGACAATCGACGGCGGATTCAACGCCTGAGCACGCAGTTATCGAACGGACGAACGTTGCGCGGCGCCGCTTGCCGCGCAACGTCGTTGTGCTTTCAAAATGCCTTGCTCGCCGTCGCTTTCTTTAAGGCATTCGTTGCGGGCAGTGTTTAAAGGCGGTCGAAAACATGGACGGTTAGTCGCGTCGTGGAGCGGTTGATTGCAGGCATCGCGATGAGCATGGGTGGCCTCGTAACGTTGAACTACACGCGCAATCGACGCCCGATTCCGCACTTACCGTGGTCCTACTTCATCTAGTTCTGCAGAATCTTCGATCCCTTCATCACGATATCGCTGTCCGCCTTAACACTGATCTTGCCGCTCGCGTCGATCGATATGTTCTTGCCTTTGATCTGGATCGTGCCGTCCTTTTTCATCGTGATGCTGGCGTCGCCGGTAACGAGCGTGATCGAGTCGCCTGCGCTGATGTGAAGGTTCTTTCCCACCGTCAAGGTATCGTCTTCGGTCACGGACGTCGTCCGCGCCTTCTTGACCGTGCTCGACTGCGCCCCGTCGATGGTCTCGCCCATGTCCTTGCCGACTGTGACCGTCTGCGCGCCCGTCACGTTGAGCGTCTGGTCGCCGCCCACCTTCGTTTTCTGACCGCCATCCACATTGACGGTCTGATCCGCGCCGACGCTCACCTTCTGATACGCGACGATCTTCACCGTCTGATACGCGCCGATGACGATCTCCTGCGCCGCGCCCACCGTGATGGTCTCGTTGATGCCGACAAAATGCGTCCGCTGCAACAGCACGCTGGCCGTTTCCATCATCTTGACGAGGATCGTGCGGTTCTTGTCGATGGTGATCGTCTCGTTGCCCCCGACCGTCTCCGTGCGGTTCTTAACAATCGCAATCGTCTCATTGTTCCCCACCTTCTCGTCGCGATCGACGACCACCTCGATCTTTTCGTTGTTGCCCACCGTCTCCGTCCGATCGTGCTTCACGACTGTCGTTTCGTCATGGTCGATGTTTTTCTTGCGGTCACGGCCGACCCAATGCGTCTCATCGTTTTCTACTTCGATATCCTGATTCTTTTCCGCATGAATCAGCAGTTGCTCCGCGCCCTTCTTGTCCTCGAAGCGCAACTCGTTGCAGTTGGCGCCGCTGCCGCCCTTGCTAGAGCGGCTCTTGATGCCTGACTGCGTCATGTTCGCGGGCAGATCGTACGGCGGCATCTGTTCGGCGTTGTACACGCGGCCCGTGATGATCGGCCGGTCCGGATCGCCTTCCAGAAAATCGACGATCACTTCCTGCCCCATGCGCGGAATCGCAATCGCGCCCCAGCCTTTGCCGGCCCACGGCTGCGACACGCGAATCCAGCACGAGCTGTTTTCGTCGCGCTTGCCTTGCCGGTCCCAGAAGAACTGCACCTTCACGCGGCCGTACTGATCGGTATAGATTTCATCGCCGCCCGGCCCCACCACGACCGCCGTCTGCGGACCCTGCACGAACGGCTTGCGTGCGGTCCGGGCCGGTGCGAAAGGCTGCTTCGCGTCGATCGCGGAGAACCAGCATTCGCAGCGATTCGACTGCGCGCCGTCGAATGATTCGTAATCCGCAATATCTATTTCATAGCGTGTGCGCGTGACGAGATATTGCACGTTCTGATCCGCACGCGGATGCCGCTGCAGTTTGAGCAGCGCCCCGGCGCGCACGCTCCTGCCGTTCGTGCGGCCCTCGGCCTGGTGCCAGTTGATGCCGGGATCGTCCGGCACGCTGCCTTCCACGCGCCATTCGTCGGCGCGCGACTTCGCGCGGCTGTCGCCGTGATCCGCTTCGACATAGCCGCCGGGATAGTCGAAATGCTCCAGGCTCGAGAATGCGTCGAAGCCCTCCATCTGCTTGACGGCCTGCTTCTGCAAAGGCCGCGACGGATGCTTGAAATCGTAATCGGTGAGCAGCCAGTTGCGCGTTTCGATTGCGTGCTGCAGCCGCCATTCGCTGACGAATTCGGCATCGGGCGCGGCGGCCATCACCGCGCCATAGGGCAACGATTCGCAGCCCGCGACGCTTTCATGCGCGGCCAGCGTGTCCGTGAATATCAGTGATTCCTTGCCGTCCTTGTCCTGAAACCAGTAGTAGATGCCCTCGTCCTCGAGCAGCCGGCTCACGAAATTGAAGTCGGATTCGCGGTACTGCACGCAGTATTCGCGCGGCGGATGCCTGCGCGCATTCGCCTTCCATTTGATTTCGCCGAATTCGAGGCCCTTGTACACGGGATCGGCAAAAACGGCCTTCACGATTTCCTCGACCGTCTTGTTCTGAAAGATGCGGCAGTTGCTGCGTCGCGAGAGCAGCCACAGCCACGGCCGCACCGCCGCTTCATAGACATGCAGCCGTCCGCGCATCCCGGTTTGCCGAAAGCCCACGACATAGCCGCCGAACACGCGCGGCCTGGCCTTCGGCACGGTGAGGGACACGCTCACGCGCTTGCCCAGGATGCGGCTGAAGTCGAGGTCCGCGCGCCTGGCGACGAGCGTGAGTTCGCAACGCGGCATGCGCCCCAGCTCGGCGCTCGCGCGCAGGCTCAAGAAGCGCACGTCGTCGCCGAGCGGCGTGTCGGCGCTGACGAGCGGCTTTTGCGCGACGGCATCGTTCATGGTGATCCGCTGACCGGTTCAGGCTGCCGTCAACGGACTTCGGTGCTGCGGACGTCCCAGCCGAACTTCACCGCGCCGCCCATCGCGCCCTTGTCGTCCTGCGGCTTGTACTCGAACTCGATATCCGCGAACGACAACTCCACCGTGTTCTCCGGATAACCGCGCTGATCGCATCGCATGTCGACCTTCGACACCGTCACCTGTTTCATCGTGACCGTGAGAAATTCCTTCTGCCCGTCGCCCGACTTGCTCATCGTGAACTTCACGCTCGCGATGTGCTTGCCGGTCGCGCAACTCTTCTGGATCGTGGGGGCCGCCTTGTCGTAGAGATGCGAGAACATGAAGACGCCCGGCGTCGCCTTGCCGATGCCGCTGCCTCCGCCCGTCGTCGGATTGCTTGCATTGGCGACCTGCCATTCGAAGCCCTGCACCTCGATCTGCCCTTCGGCCCCCTTGTGCTTGCTCTCGCCTTCGATCCCGTCAATCTTCACATAGCAGTCGATGGTGCTCATGCGGTCCTCCGTCGTGGTCCGGTCCAGTGCGTTGCAGGCGTCGTACGCATGCAATCCAACCGGTAAACGAAACGGGGCCGCTGCTTTTGAACTTCAAAATCGTTCGTGGCGTGCCGTCTTATCTTCGATAACCGGACGAGCACGATGCCCACCCACGACACGCCGCGCCCCGACAGCAGCCTGACGCTCGACGCACTGCGCCAGTTCGATCTGCTCGCGCTCGCGCAATCCGACGACATGTTCCTGCAAGTCGTGCCGAAGCGCAGCAACACGCCGGTCAAGGGCGAAGCGAAGAAACGCGGCGACTGGGACACGCCGATGCAGATCCACGGCTGGCGCTGGGCGCAAGGCTACGAAGCCGCGCCGCACGCCGCCGCGCTCAACGCGAACGACATGCGCGTGACGGCGCTCGGCGTCATCAGGACGGTGGACTCGGCATCGCCCGTGCTCGCGAAGCTCTGCGCGCAGGCCGAATTGCTCGCGCTCGCGCATATCCGCTGCTACAAGGCGGCCGGCGCGGACAACGGCGTGCAGATCGAATACCTGTCGATGAAGCTGGAGCAGGCGTATATCCGCAACTATCACATCTTCACGAGCGCACGCTTCGCGCGGCCCTGCGAGGTGTTCGAGTTCTCCGCGCAGCAACTGACGATGACCTGTGCGCCGCAGACAGAGACCGGCAGCCGCGGCGCGGAAGTGACCTTCGCGCTGGACGTATCGACGCGACGGATAAGCTGACATGGATGCCGACCGCCTGCAGCCGTCGCTGCTCGATCGCCTGATCGACGACGATCCCGCCTCCTTAGCCGATCCCGCCAGCGGACGGTTCATGTCGCATCGAAGCCTGCGCGCGGCGGTGCTGCGCGACGTGTCTTGGCTCTTCAACACGACGAGTCTCGGCGGCGCGATCAGCGAGGAACACTTCGCGCATGCGTTCGCCTCCGTGCTCAACTACGGCTTGCCGTGCCTGTCGGGGCGCTTCGCCTCGACCATCGACACGGTGATGCTCGAGCAGGCGATCCGTCAGGCCATCGAACGCTTCGAGCCGCGCATCGATCCATCGACGCTCGAAATCGAACCGGTGCTCGACCGCTCCGTGCTCGACATGCACAACCAGATCGCGCTCGTCATACGCGGCCTGTTGTGGGCGCAACCGGTGCCGCTCGAATTCGCGCTGCGCACGCAGATCGATCTCGAGGAAGGCGGCATCACCGTCATGGAACTGCCGCGCTGACATGGACCCGCGCCTTCTGCGTCACTACAACACCGAGCTTGCGCATCTGCGCGAGATGGGCGCGGAGTTCGCGCAGCAGTTTCCTAAGATTGCGGCGCGGCTTGGCATGAACGGCATCGACGTTGCCGATCCGTATGTGGAGCGTCTGCTCGAAGGCACCGCGTTTCTCGCCGCGCGCGTGCAGTTGAAGATCGAAGAGGAGTTTCCGCGCTTCACGCAGCAGCTTACGCATGTGGTGCTGCCGCAGGCCGCTTGTCCGACGCCCTCGATGCTCGTCGCGCGTCTCGCGCCCGATCTCGCGAGCCCGAATCTCGCCGATGGCTTCGTCGTGCCGCGCGGCGCCGCGCTGATCGCGCCGATGAAGTCGGCCGAAGCCACGCCCTGCGAATTCCGCACCGCCGCCGATCTCACGCTGTGGCCCGTCGAGCTGACCGAAGCGCGCTACTTCGCGCAGGTGCAGGACTTGCCGCTCGCGGCGCTGCCGGAAACACGCGCGATCGCGAGGCGTGTTCAGGGGGCGCTGCGCATCCGGCTATCGGCGGCCGAAGGCTTCTCCTTCGATGCGCTCGGTCTCGACGCGCTCAGCCTCTATTTCGCGGGCGGCGACGAAACGGCGTATCGCCTGTACGAAGCGGTGATGGCGGGCACGCTCGCGATTGCCGTATCGACGCCCGAGCGCCCGAGCCGCAAGCTCGCCGCGCTGCCCGCCGACGCGCTCGCGCCGGCGGGCTTCAGCGACGCCGAAGCCCTCTTGCCGGTGACGCCCAACGCGTTCCAGGGTTATCGCCTGCTGCACGAGTATTTCGCATTGCCCGAGCGCTTCCGCTTCGCGCGCATCGCCGGGCTGGCGGGCGTGTTGCCGTCGTTCGCGGCGCGCGAGATCGAACTGACCTTCCTGCTCGCTACGGGCGATGCGGCGCTGGAACGCATCGTCACGAAAGACAGTGTGCTGCTCGACTGCGTGCCTGCGATCAATCTCTTCCCGAAGCAGGCCGACCGCGCGCTCGTGACGGACGCCGCCGCGCGCTTTCATGTGGTCCCGGATCGCACGCATCCGCTGGATTACGAAGTGCATTCGGTGACAGGCGTGTCCGGTTATGGCGCGAACGACGACACCGAGCAGACGTTCCACGCGTTCTACGGCGACTTCTTCGCGGACCGCCCCGGCGACGCAGCCTACTTCACGACCGAGCGCGAGCCGCGCATCGTGCCGGCCGGGCGCAAGAAGAGCGGCGCGCGCACGGAGTACATCGGCAGCGAGACGTATGTATCGATCGTCGATCCGAACGCCGCGCCGTATCGCGGCTCGCTGCGGCAGCTTGCGTTCGCGACGCTCTGCACCAATCGCGACCTGCCGCTCCTGATGCCGCGCGACGGCTTTGCGCTGGATGTCGCCGCGCCCGTCACCGATGTGCGCTGCGTGAGCGGCCCGTCGCGGCCCGCGCCGGCGAATCTCGACGCGGCGCGAAGCTGGCGTCTGATCGATCAGCTCTCGCTGCACTATCTGTCGATCGGCCACGGCTCTTGCGACGCCGCCGCCGCGCTTCGCGCGCTCCTCGCGCTGCATGTGGCCGATGTCGATCAGGCGGGCCGTGCGCAAGTCGCGGGCGTCGTCGCAGTCGATGCGGAACCCGTCGTGCGCCGTTTGCCGATGCCGGGGCCGATTGCGTTCGGGCGCGGCCTGACGATAAGCGTGCGCGTCGACGATCTCGCGTTTCAGGGCGGCAGCGCGTGGCTGTTCGGCTGTGTGCTCGACCGCTTCTTCGCGCGCTACGTGTCGATCAATTCGTTCGTGCAGACGGTGCTTTCGACGAGCGCGCGCGGCGAAGTCCTGCGGTTGCCACCGCGATGCGGCACGAGAGCCATCTTCTGAGCGAGGCGGCCCGCGAAGAGCCGCCGCCTGCGCTTTCACGCGAGCTGACCGAGTTGCTCGATGCCGTCGCCGCCGCGCCGCATCGGCATGATTTCTATCGGGTGATGCGGCACATCGAGGCCATGACGCCGCACCTGCCGCGCCTCGGAGCCGGCGCGCGCCCTCAGGACGAGCCGGTGCGGCTCGCGCAGGACGTGTCGCTGGCGTTCGCGCCCGCGCCGCTCGCCGCGCTTGAGCACGCGAACGGAGCCCGCGCCCCGCGCCTCGCGCAGCGCTTCTTCGGCTATCTCGGCCCTAACGGGCCGCTGCCGCTGCATCTGACCGACTTCATCCGGGAGCGCGGGCTGCATCACGGCGACCGGGCGTTCGCGCGGCTGCTCGATGCGCTGCTGCATCGCTTTCTGCTGCTGTTTTATCGCGCGTGGGCGCAGGGCCGGCCGGTCAATGCGCTGGACCGGCCGGGCCACGACCGCTTCGCGTTCTATACGGGCGCGCTGATCGGTCTCGCCGATGAGGCGAACCGTCGTCGCGATGCGGTCTCCGATCACGCCAAGCTGCATTTCGCGGGCCTCTGGAACATGCAGACGCGCCCCGCCGACGCGCTCGAAGCGATCGCCGGCGCGCTCCTGCGCGTGCCGGTGCGCGTCGCGCCGTATCGCGGGCACTGGATGACCTTGCAGCCCGACGAGCGTGCCGCGTTGCGGCGCAAGGGCGCATGTCTCGGGCGCGGCGCGGTGCTGGGCCGCGCGGTGTGGGATCGTCAGCATGCGTTCCGGCTCGTGATCGGGCCGCTATCGCTCGCGCAGTTCGAATCGCTCTTGCCGGGCGGCGACGCATTGCCGACGCTCGTCGCGGTCGTGCGCCAGCATCTGAATGGCGAACTCGCGTGGGATGCACAACTCGTGCTCGCCGCCGACGACGTCCCGACCGCGCAAATCGGCCGCTATGGACGGCTCGGTATTTCGACGTGGCTCGGCCTGAAATCCCGACACGCCGATTGCGCCGATTGCGCCGATCTCAAGCTGGACGCCGAAGCGAAAGCCCCTTGAAAAAGCCCGCCGCCGCGCCGTCTTATCGGATGAGGACGCGCTCGGACGGCGCGCGCGCTTCCATGAAAAAGGAGTCGGACGATGGCGGAAATCAGTCGCGTCGCGCTGTTCGGCAAGCTGAACAAGCTCGGCTACAAGACCGTCGAAGGCGCGAGGGTCTATTGCAAAATGCGCGGCAACCCGTATGTGGAGCTCGCGCACTGGATCACGCAGATCGTCGAGACGCCGAACTCCGACTGGCAGCGGATCGTCGCGCACTACGGCATCGATGCCGCCGTGCTCTCGCGCGAGATGACCGCGACGCTCGATCGCCTGCCGCGCGGCGCGACCTCCATCTCCGATATCTCGGAACACATCAGCGACGCCATCGAGCGCGGCTTCGTCTACGGTGCGCTGCTGTTCGGCGCGACGAAGGTTCGCACGGGGCATCTGCTCGTCGGCATGCTGAAGACGCCGCGACTGCGCAGCGTGCTCTTCGGCATGTCGCGGCAATTCGAGCGCATCAAGCCGGACGATCTGTCCGACGAGTTCGCGCGCATCGTGGCGGGATCGATCGAAGACGGCGAGGACGAGCCGCATGCTCCGACGTTCGCGCCGCCAGCCGACGCGGCGGGAAGCGGCACGGCGCCGCAGGACGCGCTGCGCAGGTACGCGACCGATCTCACCGACAAGGCGCGGCGCGGCGCGCTCGATCCCGTCACCGGCCGCGACGACGAAATCCGCCAGCTGGTCGACATCCTCATGCGGCGGCGGCAGAACAATCCGCTCCTCACGGGCGAAGCGGGCGTCGGCAAGACGGCTGTCGTCGAAGGCTTCGCGCAGCGGCTCGTGCGTGGCGACGTGCCGCCGCCGTTGCGCGAAGTCGCGCTGCTGTCGCTCGATCTCGGCCTGCTGCAGGCGGGCGCGAGCATGAAAGGCGAGTTCGAGCAGCGTTTGCGGCAGGTCGTCGAGGAAGTGCAGGCGAGCCCGAAGCCGGTGATTCTCTTCATCGACGAAGTGCACACGCTCGTCGGCGCGGGCGGCGCGGCGGGAACCGGCGACGCGGCCAATCTGCTGAAGCCCGCGCTTGCACGCGGCGACCTGCGCACCATCGGCGCGACGACGTGGGCCGAGTACAAGAAGCACATCGAGAAAGACCCGGCGCTCACGCGGCGGTTCCAGGTCGTGCAGGTTCAGGAGCCGGACGAGGACAAGGCCGTGCGGATGCTGCGGGGCGTCGCGGCGGTGCTCGAAGGGCATCATCGCGTGCAGTTGCTCGACGAGGCCATCGAGGCGGCCGTGCGGCTGTCCCATCGCTATATTCCGGCGCGGCAGTTGCCGGACAAGGCCGTATCGCTCGTCGATACGGCGTGCGCGCGCGTCGCCGTCAGCCAGCACGCCACGCCGCCGCAGGTCGACGATTGCCGCCGCCGCATCGAGGCGCTCGAAGTCGAGGCGCAGATCGTCGCGCGGGAAGCGAATGCGGGCGTCGATACCGGCACGCGCGCCGCCGATGCCGCCGCGCTGCTCGCCCGCGAACGCGATGCGCTCGGCGGCCTGGAGTTGCGCTGGGAGGAAGAGAAGCGCGTCGTCGGCGAATTGCTGTCGCTGCGCGCGACGCTCCGGGGCAAAGGCGAAGCGGTCGATTCGCCCTCGGACTCACGCGATGCGCTTCTTGCGAAGCTCGCCACGCTCAAGGCGCGTCTCGCCGAGCTTCAGGGCGATGCCCCGCTCATCCTGCCGAGCGTCGATGCGGGTGTGATCGCCGGCGTGGTCGCGGACTGGACGGGCATCCCGGTCGGCAAGATGTTGAAGAACGAGCTTGCCGCCGTGCTGAATCTCGCCGATGCGCTCGACCGCCGCGTGATCGGCCAGCGTCATGCGCTCGAAATGATCGCAAGGCGCATCCAGACATCGCGCGCGCGGCTCGACAATCCGGACAAGCCGGTTGGCGTGTTCCTGCTCGCGGGAACGTCGGGCGTCGGCAAGACGGAAACGGCGCTCGCGCTCGCGGAAACGCTGTATGGCGGCGAGCAGAACGTCATCACCATCAACATGAGCGAGTTTCAGGAGGCGCATACCGTGTCGACGCTGAAGGGCGCGCCGCCCGGCTACGTCGGTTATGGCGAGGGCGGCATCCTGACCGAGGCGGTGCGCCGCCGGCCGTATAGCGTCGTGCTGCTCGACGAAGTCGAGAAGGCGCATCCCGACGTGCACGAGATCTTCTTTCAGGTCTTCGACAAGGGCTGGATGGAGGACGGCGAGGGCCGCGCGATCGACTTCCGCAATACGATCATCCTGCTCACGTCGAACGTCGGCTCGGAGCTCATCATGTCGATGTGCCGCGATCCGGCGAATCCGCCCGCGCCGGAATCGCTCGCCCGCGCGTTGCGCGCACCGCTTCTCGACGTGTTTCCCGCCGCGCTGCTCGGGCGGCTGGTCGCGGTGCCCTATTACCCGCTTTCCGACGCGATGATGGCCGACATCGTGCGCCTGCAGCTCACGCGCATCCGCCGCCGCGTCGCGGACAATCACGGCATTCCGTTCGATTACGACGACGACGCGGTGAAGCTCATCGTGTCGCGCTGCACGGAAGCGGAATCCGGCGGGCGCGTGATCGACGCGCTGCTGACGAACACCGTGCTGCCGCGCATCTCGATGGAGTATCTGACGCGCCTCGCGGAAGGCCGCGCGCTCGCGCACATTCGTCTTTCGGCGCGCGCGGACGACTTCGTCTATGCGTTCGACTGAATCATGCTCACGCTCACGGTGACGCTTCATAACGGACAGCCGCCGCGCGTGCCGCTCGCGGCGACCTTCGATGCCGATGGCGGGACCGTCGGCCGCGCGGCGGCGAACCGCCTCGTGCTGGACGACGCCGAGCGCACCGTATCGCGTCTGCACGTGCAGATCGTGCGGCGCGACGGACGGTATCGGCTGATCGATCGCGGCAGCAACCCGGCGCTCGTCAATGGCGCGCCGCTCGATCCGGGGCAGGACGTGCCGCTCGCGCATGGCGACGAAGTGCAGATCGGCGGCTATCGGTTGCGCGTGGATGTGTCCGGCGACGACGATACCGTGAGCAGCGAACCGTCATCGGACGATCCGTTCGCCGGACTCTTCGACGCCGCGCCGCGGGAGCGTGTTGCGCCGGAACCCGAGACCGCCGACGAACTGCTGCGCGCGCAGCCCGCGCCCTTGCCGCAAGCCGGCGGCGACTTCGACTTCTCGTTCGACGACCCCGCGTCGAAGCGCTCGATCGACGAGATGTTCGATCTCGGTGCTGGCGCGCGTGCCGGTCCGCTGATCGATCCGGTTGTCGATCCGCTTATCGATCCTCTCTCGCAGCCGAACACCGCTCACGACGCCGATCCGTTCGCGAGCCTGACGGGTGGCGTGCGTCCGGTCGAGCCGCCCGCGACGCAATCCGATGCCGGGTCCGAACTGCATAGCGCGTTCACGCCGCCGCGCCCTGCCTCCGCTGTGCAGAGGCAAGCCGCGCCGCCGTCCGACGACCGCGCGCTCGTCGATGCCTTTCTGCGCGGCCTCGACGCGCCGGGCGTGCGTATCGACGCTTTGTCGCCGGCGCTGCTGCAGCTCGTCGGCCAGCTGTTGCGCGAAGCGACGCGCGGCACGCTCGAACTGCTGGCGGCCCGGGCCGCGCTGAAGCGCGAGATGCGCACGGAGGCGACGATCATCGCCGCGGCGGACAACAACCCGCTCAAGTTTTCGCCGAACGTGGAGGCGGCGCTGGCGCATTTGCTGAATCCGCCGATGCGCGGCTTCATGCCGCCCGCCGCCGCCCTCGACGATGCCTACGCCGACTTGCGGGCGCATCAGGTCGGGATGATGGCGGGCATGCGCGCCGCGCTCGATGGCGTCTTCGAGCGCTTCGAGCCTGAGCGCATCGAGGCGCGCCTTTCCGGCCGCTCGATGCTCGATGGCTTGCTGCCGGGACTGAGCCGCCGCGCGCGCTGCTGGGATTGCTTCACGGAGATGTATGGGCAGCTTTCGCGCGAAGCCACCGAGGATTTTCATACGCTTTTCGGCCGCGCGTTCGTCGCGGCATATGAGGCGCAGATCGACGCACTGAACCGGCGCGCTCGCCGCTGACGAGAGAATCGACATGCAACTGCAAACCGCGAGCGTGAGCGAGGTAGGCGGCCGGTCCCGCAATGAGGATGCGTATGGCGAATGGCGGCACGGCACGCTGTACGCGAGCGTGGTTGCGGATGGCGCGGGCGGTCATGGCGGCGGCGATACGGCATCGCGCATCGCGGTCGATACGGTCATCGCGGAGTTGACGCGGGTTGCGGCGACGGGCGTCGCGCTCACTGGCCTCAATCTGCTGCGCGTGCTCTTGCGCGCCAACGACGCGATCATCGACGCGCAGGAACACGACCGCGAGCTGTCGCAGATGCGCTCGACGGCGGCGCTGCTGGGCATCGATCAGGCGGCGGGCGTGGCGGCGTGGGCGCATTGCGGCGATACGCGTCTTTATTGTTTCCGGCGTGGCGCGACTGTCGTGCAGACGCAGGATCATAGTCTCGTGCAGAGCATGATCGATGCTCGCTTGCTCGATATGCAGGATGTGCGCGGGCATCCGCGACGCAATGTGCTGTTCTCTGCGCTCGGGACGGCGGAGGATTTGTCGATTGCTGCGTCGGAAGAGGCTTTCTTTGTCGCCGACGGGGATGCGTTTTTGCTCTGTACCGATGGGTTTTGGGAATATCTCGATGAAGCGGTGATGATCGAGGCTATCGGACGGGCTCGGACGCCGGCGGCCTGGCTTGAGGCGATGGTCGGGCATATTCGCGATGCCGCTCGCGATAATTTCACCGCTCTCGCGGTGTGGGTTCTGGATTCGCCGGAAACGACGGTAGTTCGTTGAGATTTGTGTTTGTGTTTGTGTTGGTCTAGTGGTGCGCCCGTTTGTGCGGGCGGGTTCACTTTCTTTCGATCTCTTGCGGTGAACTTGATATCGCGTCGGTCTATTAGCTCGCCCCTCCCCGGGGCGGGGGTCACTTTCTTTGCCGCTGCAAAGAAAGTAACCAAAGAAAGCAGCTTTTCTTCGAACCGCACAATGCACTGATTAGTGTAGTCACTCCGTAGAAAACCGGTGGCACTCAGCTTGTAAAGAGCCTTGAATCACCTTCCGCGCCCACTGACTACTCACGTCCTCCGAGCCCCTTGGCTCGCTAACACCAACCGCGTGTATACGCCCCACGCGACAAGCAAGCCCCACAGAGCCTCAAGCTAACGTGCATCAATCAAAGAAGCCCACAAAGAATCCTTGCTCGCGAATCATGCAAACTAGCTTTTGGCTTCTGGCTAGTGGTCTACCCTCGCCCTAGTTCTCTGTCTGTGCTCTTGACTTTGCATTTTATTTTGTCGTTGTCGTTGTCGTTGCTTTGCTTTTAGTGATTAGTTTCTGAGTGGATGAACTTATTCACAAATGTCGCCACGAAAAGAAGTTCCCCGCAAAACGACCTTCAAGCAGCCTGCTTAGCCGACGGCAACCGCGAAACCAGCCGCAATGAAACCGTCAACCCTTCCAACTGATAATGCGGCCGCAAAAAGAACTGCGAAGTGTAATACCCGGGCGCTCCCGGCACTTCCTGCACCTTGACTTCCGCCGCAGCGAGCGGCTTCTGCGCCTTGGTATGCTCCGATGAATTGGCCGGATCGCCATCCACATACTGCGTGATCCATTTGTTCAGCCAGCTCTCCATGTCCGAGCGTTCCTTGAACGTCCCGATCTTGTCCCGCACAATGCACTTCAAATAGTGCGCAAAGCGATTGCAAGCAAACAAATACGGCAAGCGCGCCGCAAGCGCAGCATTCGCCGTCGCATCCGGATCTTCATACTCGAACGGCTTTTGCAGCGACTGCGCCCCGATGAACGCCGCAAAGTCCGAGTTCTTGCGATGAATCAGCGGCATGAATCCGTTCTTCGCCAATTCCGCTTCGCGCCGGTCGGAAATCGCAATCTCAGTCGGGCATTTCATGTCGACACCGCCATCGTCGGTCGGGAAACTATGCACCGGCAAGCCTTCGACCGCCCCGCCCGACTCCACCCCGCGAATACGCGAGCACCAGCTATACAGCTTGAACGAGCGGTTGATGTTCACAGCCATCGCGTAAGCCGAATTGGCCCACGTATAACGCGTGTGATCCGCCGACCCGGTGTCTTCCTCGAAATCGAATTCGTCGACAGGCTCCGTCCGCGCGCCATACGGCACGCGCGCCAGAAAGCGCGGCATCGCAAGGCCGATGTATCGCGAATCCTCGGACGCACGCAGCGAACGCCAGCTCGCATACTCCGGCGTGCCGAATATCTTTGTCAGATCGCGCGGATTGGCAAGCTCCTGCCACGAATCCATCTGCAAGAGACTCGGATCGGCAGCCGCGATGAACGGCGCATGCGCCGACGCCGCGATCTTCGATATCTCGCCAAGCAACTCGACATCCGGCGGTGTCTGGTTGAAGTAATAATCGCCGATCAGCACGCCGAACGGCTCGCCGCCGAGCTGGCCGTACTCGTGCTCGTAAATCTGCTTGAACAACGGGCTCTGGTCCCACGCGACACCCTTGAAACGCTTGAGCGTCTTGCCGAGATCCTTCTTCGAAATGTTCATCACGCGAATCTTGAGCATCTCGTCGGTTTCAGTGTTGTTGATCAGATAATGAAGGCCGCGCCACGAACCTTCGAGCTTCTGAAAGTCCGGGTGATGAATCACTTCGTTGACCTGATCGGTCAGCTTCGCATCGATCTCGGCGATCATCGCCTGAATGGAGCGGATCGCGTCGCCGGAAATGATCTGCGTCTGCGCGAGCGCCTGCTGCGCAAGCGTCTGCACGGCCATCTGTACGGCAGTTTTGGCCTCGTCGCTCTTCGGACGAAACTCACGGTTCAGCAGCGCGGCGAGATCGTCGCCTTCGAGCATCGCGCCCTGCAAGGCGGACGGCGCTTCGCCTGACGACGCAGCGGCTTGCGGAATATCGGACATGATCGTCTCCTGTCAGGGCTCATTCGGCGGCCGCTGCCGTGGCTGCGGGCGGCGCGGCCTTGGCGAGCGTGCTGAGCAAGGCGGGATCGTCGAGCACACGCGCAATCAGTTCTTCCGCGCCGTTCTTGCCGTCCATGAAAATCACCAGATTGGCGAGCTGCGTGCGGGCCTCGAGCAATCTGGCGAGCGCATCGACCTTGCGGGCGACGGCGGCGGGCGAGAAGTCTTCCATGTTCTCGAAGGTGATATCGACGCTGAGATTGCCCTCGCCCGTCAGCCTGTTCGGCACCTGAAACGCGACGCGCGGATGCATCGCCTTCATGCGGCTGTCGAAATTGTCGATGTCGATTTCCTGAAACTTGCGCTGTTCGACGGGCGGAAGGGCCTCGGCCGGCTTGCCCGACAGATCCGCCATCACGCCCATCACGAACGGAAGCTGGATTTTCTTTTCGCTGCCGTAGGTCTCGACGTCGTATTCGATCTGCACGCGCGGTGCGCGATTGCGGCCGATGAACTTCTGACTGCTGGTTGCCATGACGACTCCTTCGCGTGAGCATGAGATCACGCTAGGAAGACGATCCAGCGTGCGCGGATTTAAAGCATCGCGAGACGACGTTGCTGCCGCCATGCGGGCGCGGCGCAGTTGAACAGCGGCGCGCCCGGATCGAGCAGGCACAGGTGGCGCGCGGCGGCCATGCGCTGTCGCTGATAGCCATCCTTCAGCACGCCGATGCAATGCGCTCGCGATGGCGGCGCGCCGCATAAATAGCGCTGGCCGCTCTGAAATCGCGATGCGTTCGCCCGCCACCACTGCGCGATCTTGTCCGCGTCGGGCCACGGCGCGCCGTCGTCCTCGTCCATCGCGACATCGGTGTCGTTCGGGTCGTCGCTCGGACCCGACGGCCAATGCGCGGGCGGCTTGCGATCCAGATCGAGCCACGCGATGTCTGCGCCGGTGATGAGGCTGAAGCTCTCGCCAGCGACGCGCGCGAACTGGTCGTCCTGCATGAGTTCGATGAGCCAGGGGATGTAGTGCGGATCGCCTGCATGAGCGACGGTGCGGATCAGAAGGCGCTTGCTGTCTCGCTGCGCGGCGATGCGTTGCAGCAGCGCGTGGGCGTCGCCGGGCGGCAGCGTGCTCGCCGCGAGCGCGGCGGTGGCGGCGTCGGCGGCGGCGTCGGCATGCGCGAGCGCGAGTGCCTGTAGCACGTCGAGCGACGCGCGTCGATCGCCGAGCAGCAGCGCGGCTGTGGCGGCGTGAATGCGGCATGACGCGTCTTCGTCGCCCAGATGCGCGATGCAGGACGCGAGCAGATCGATGCGGCCGGTTTCGCCCGCGCACTGCAACGCGCGTGCGCGCACGGCGGCGTCTTGCGAGGCGATGGCCGCATCGAGGAAACGCTTCGGGTCCACGCGATGTTGCGCGCACGCCGCGATGCCGGCGCGCTGCGCGGCGGGATCGTCGCTTTCCAGCAGCGCGCCGACAGTCTCCTGCAGGCGGCTCGCGGAGACCCAGCCGAACGCGGAGTGAAGGCCGGATCGCGCGGCGGGCACTGCCTCGCTCAGCGCGATGAGTTGCAGCAACGTCTTGGCGGCGTGCGCTTCGATGCAGCCGACTGCCGCAGTGAAGAGCTCGCCCCTGCCGGGACGATCGAGCGCCTGCATGCTCATTTGCGCACCCGCGCGTCCCGCCACGGCGATGCCGTCGAGGTGCGCGGCGATGCGCTCGTCGAGACGGCCGAGGTGCCTGAGCTTCACGTGCGGGGCGCGGACGAGGGTCGAGCGCGTGTTGCGAAGGCAGGCGGCGTCTTCGAGGTGCTGGTGAAGAATGGCGAGGACGGGCGGGCGGGCGTTCACGGCGGACTTCAGTCGTAGCGGCGACATGCGGCGCCATCGAACGAGGCGACATCGTCGTGGCCGATCGACCCTAGCGTTGCGCCCGCCGAACACAAGTTGAAGCAGGTCGGCGTTCCCGCTTCCCCGAAGTCGACGGGCACGAGGTATCGTCCTTGCAACGTGTACGGCGTCGAGACCGTCGCCACGTAGAGCCGGTCCATGAACCAGTGCACGTCCCGCGTGAACGTATCGGCCATGACGAGCGGCAGTTGCGCATCGGCGAGACGCACCGGCTCACCCGGCGCGGGCAGGCGAAACGTGCCCCTGAGCACGACGACGACGACGACGACGACGAGCGATTCCCGTCCGCTCGGCTCCGTTCCCATCGTGGAGCCCGCGACCATGCGGGTAGCGTCGATCAGTTCCATCGTCCTGGATGATCAGTTGAGCGATCAATTGAGCTGCACCGATCCGCCCTTGATGCGGTTCACACCCGTCGACCGGCTCGACACATATGTGCCGCGGATCAGCACTTTGCCGGCCTTGGTCAGCGTGATGCTCGCCTGCCCGCAGCGCAACACGATCTCCTCCTTCGCGGTCACGACGAGCCGCTCGCCGTCAGCATCGGCTTCGACCTGCGCGGGCGCTTCATCGAGCGGCCACGCGCGGTCTTCGCGCAGACAGCCGATGATGACCGGCCGCACCGGATCGCCGCCATCGAACATCAGAAGCACTTCGCAGCCGATATGCGCGCCGCGCACATCGGGAATGGTCCGCGCGGGCAACGCCGCGCCGCCCGGCTGCCCCGGATAGACGACGAGCGGGCGCGCGCCATCGCCGCTGAATCCGATCAGCTCGCCGATACGCACGCCATCGATGACCTGCATCGGCCCCGGCTGAAGGAAATCGCGTCCGCTCATCTCGTTCTCCTCGTTGTCCCGCTCTGTGACGTGCGAAAGACGATTCACGCGCGCGCCGTTTCAACGCGTCACTGCGGCTTCGTTCCCGCGATCAGATGAATCTGCGCGAGGCTGTCGGGCGCGAGGTCCTGCATCACCGCGAGAAAGTCCTTGCCGATCAGCCCGCGCGCGCGGCGAATCAAAAGCGGCGCGGGGCTCGCCGGCTCGGTGCGCTCGAGGAACGCGCAGACGGCGTCGAGCGCGGCGGTCGCCTGCTCGCGCGTCGCGATCTCGCCGGGACTCGCGACCCCGCGATGGATCGCCGGCGCGGGGTCATCGATAACCGGAGCCGGTTCATCGCGCGCATCGAGCGGCGGCGCGACCGCGCGGCACTGCGCGGCGATCTGGCGTGCGGCCATCGTCAGCGCGGTCATCGACGGAGCACGCTCCGCGCCGAGCTTCCGCGCGATGCAATCGGCGAGCGACTGCACGGCGTCGGCCAGTTCGAGCGCCTGAGCAAGCAGCGCGGGATCGTGCGCGAGCGCATCCGCCAGGATGCCCTCGACGCGCGGCAGGCTCGCCGCTGCCGCGCCTTCCTGCGGCGGGAGCCTGCCCTGCGCGACCAGCATGTCGCGCACGGTCAGCCGCTCGCCATGCACGCGGCAGACTTCGCATTCGCGCAAATCGTGCAGCAGCGTCTCGGCTTCGGCGAACGGCGTATAGGCATCCGCGAGCGGCGCGAGCGCGTTGATGCGCAGCGCGGCGTCGTTGTCGTCGTCAGTATCCAGTCGCGGAAAAAGACCGTCCCAGTAGCGTTCGAGCAGGCCCGTCAGCAGGCGCATGCCCGCGAGAAAGCCCGCAAGGCCCTGCACGTGCGACGCCGCCCGCGTCCACGCCACGGCCACGCGCAGGTCCTTCGAACGGGCCAGCAGCGCTTGCCCCTGTTCGAGCACGTCGGCCCAGGGCGGCGGCTCGGCGGGCGCGTCGAACTGGCGCGTGGGGCTTTCGCGGGCGAGCGCTTCGAAGGCGAGAAACGCCGCGTCGTACTCCAGGTCGATGCCCGCGGGCGGCATGGATTCGGTCGGCGCGAGCAGCGGTTCGATATCGATCATCGCGGCCCCGCTCAGAATTCGCCGCAGCCGTGCTGGCCGTCCACGACGAGGCAGTTGTTGAGATTCGGCCGCGAGCGCACGCGCTTCCATTCCGCCGCGAGTGTGTCCGCTTCGCCTTCGGCCTGCTGCAGCGCAAGGATCGGCTCGTTCGTCCCCACGCAGATGTTGATGCCGCCCAGGTTGCTCTCGTAGACGAAGCTCTGCTCCTGCGCCGTGAAAAGCGGCTGCAGGCCGCTGCGATTGAAGACCGCGCCCTGAAGCTGCATCGGCGTGACGGTGAGCGTGCCCGGCTGCAC
Source organism: Caballeronia sp. LZ016 (assembly GCF_031450805.1). Taxonomy (NCBI): domain Bacteria; kingdom Pseudomonadati; phylum Pseudomonadota; class Betaproteobacteria; order Burkholderiales; family Burkholderiaceae; genus Caballeronia; species Caballeronia sp. LZ016. The sequence continues at coordinate 74,092 of NZ_JARTVY010000005.1, read as the reverse complement.
CACGACCTCGTATCCCACAGGCGACGCGAATGCGCCGTCGATCGGATACTTGCCCGCCGGCGAACCCGGCGTCGCGGGCGAACGCAGCGGGCCGCCTGCGATGCTCGAGCCGCGCGAATCGCCATCGAGCAGGCCGGTCACATCGAACGCGAACGGGCCGTTCGGCGTGCCTTCAGCGCGGGTCTGATTGCCGATCGTGACGGTGACCTTCGGCCGCTGTGCATACACGAAGTGATTGCCGGTCGCCGGGACCACGTTCTGCGAAAGCTGGCCGTTCCAGCTGCAGATGCCGCCGTAGACGCAGCCATAGAAGTTCGGCAGCGCGCCGCCCGGATCGATGCCGTTGCGGTTCTCGTCCGTGCGCCGCGCGGTCCACACCCGCCACGCGTTGCCGGCGGCGAGCGTGCCGCCCGCATCGTTCTGGAATACGCCCTGTTGCATCACCAGGTCGATGTCGCCGCCTGCGATCAGGTTCGCCGGCGCGCCGGGCGTGCCGAGCGCGATCGCGCCCGTATCCGCGATGGCGGTCAGGTTGCGCGTCACGTTCGGCTGCTGCGCGGCGATGGCGGCGACATTGCCCGTCGCGCCGTCGAAGCCGTTCGCGCCCGCTGTGCCGATGACGAAACCGTGCGAATTCGAGAACCGCACATCGCGCGCGCCGGCGAGCGCGAGCAGGCCGACGTCGTTGCCCGCATCGATGAGATCGAAGTCGCCGATGCTGCCTCCGAGCAACAGCGTCTGCGCCTCTATGCCGCCCGGATCGGTGACGGGGCCCGAGGAGACGAGCGCGAGCGTCTTGCCGGGCAACGCAATGCCCGACGGAAGATCGATGCCCCGGCTTCCCGCGCCGGTGTTCTGCAGCGTGAGATTCGTCGCGACGCCGGGACGCGGCACACAGCCCGTGCCGCCCGCGCACGCGCCCGCGACCGTGATGCGCCCGCTTTGCGTCGACGAACCGAGCACGAGCGTCGAGATTGCGGGCGAGAACGCCTGATAGCTCGCGGCATCGATCGACAGGCCGGGTGTCGCGCTCGTTCCGAACAGCGTGATCGGGATGCTGGCCTGCGCGAGCACGGCGAAGCTCGACGGATCGACCGACCCCGGCGCGATGGCGAGCGTGCCGCCCGGCGCGGCGATGGTAGCCGGTCCGCTGCGCACGGCGAGACTGCTGCCGGAGCCGTTGTTGGCCGGACGCAGGATCACCGCGCCTGCCGCGTTCGCGCCGATGAAAAACCCCGGCGCGCCCGGTTCCGCGTTCGGCGGCAGACTCACCCCGCCGATGCCGATGCCCGGCGTGGCCGAACTCCCCGACCCGGCGACGCGCACGTTCGCCGCCGCGATCGAGCCGGACCACAGCAACGCGCCGTAGCCATCGGCGGTTGCGCCGGTCGTGGCCCCGCGCACATCGACCGCGCCGTTCGTTGCTTCGAGCGATGCGCTGTCGAGCATCGCGACGCCGTGATTACCCGCGCCGCTCGCCGTGCCGTAGACGCGGATGGCGCTGCCGCCCGCGCTGTCCGTCGCGGATGAAACGAGCCGCGTCGGGCCGGGCGTCACGCCCGCCGCGTTGCCCGCGTTGCGCAGGATCACGCCGCCGCCCGCGTTCGCTGCCGGATTCAGGCTCTGCCCTTGCACCGCGATGCTTCCCGTGCCCGACGAAACCGTCGCGTCGTTCAGATCGACGCCGTAAGGCGTGCCGAAGGCCGGGAACGATCCGCCGCCGTCGCCTGAAGAAACTTGCTGCGGCGCGACGCCATGCAGCGTAACGTTGCCGCCACCCGCGCCGCCGCGCGTGTCGATGTCCGTGGACCGGATTTGCAGCGTCGCGCCATCGAAGCCGGTCGGGCCGCCGTCGAACGTGCCCATCGTGACGTTGCCGCCGTTGGTCGACAAGCGGATGCGATACGCCGCGCCTTCGCCCGCATTGCCGAGCGCGATGATCGCGTTGCGCGCATCGGCGACGATATCGAGCGGCCCGCCTGCCGACGTGATGTCGTTCCGCAGATTGAGCACGTCGCTCGAATGGAAGGCGAGCGTCGCGGGACCGGCCGCATTCGCGACGATGGGCACGCTCGCGTCGATCGCGCCCGCGCCGCCTTCGCCGCCATCGGTCGTGCGCAAGTCGAGACTGCCGCCGAGCGTTGCGCCCACGGCGGTCGGCGGCACCACGCGCGCCGTTGCGCCATCGAACGTATAGCCCGCCGGATCGACGATGCCGATGTCGCCCGCGCTCGTGAGCCGCACGTCGCGCGTGCCGGAGAAACTCACCGAGCCGATCCGATTCGGCGCGGTCGCCAGCTCGAACACACCCGGCCCGATCAGATCGAGCGTCGAGGCCTGAATGCCCGCGCCGCTTTCCGTCACCGTACCGGCCGAGTGCAAGGTCAGCGTATCGCCGGAAAAGCCGGCCGGCAGCGCGATGCCCTGGCTGCCCTCGCCGCCGTTGGCGAGCGTGAGCGCCTGCGAGCCGGTTGTCGGCGCGTTGACGCTCAACGTGATCGGCCCCGTATGCGTCGACGAACCGACGATCACGTTCGACACATTCGGCGAAATCTGCGCGAGCACCGGCTGCGTGAGCGTGAAGCCGTTGGCCGACCCGCCGACATCGATCGGGACGGCGTTGGCGGCGACGATGTCGAACGTGTCCGGCGCAAGGCTCCCCGGCACGAACACGAGGTTGCCGCCCGGCGCGAATAGCGACGACGACACCGCGGTCGAAACCGTCGTGACCGTGATGGGCACACCGGCGCCGCTCGTCGCGCGCAGCAGGAGCGTGCCGCCCGTGTCGGAGACTTCATAGGCGTCCGGATCGCGTCCCGCCGAGATCACCGCATCGTTCAGCGCGATGCCGGGCGCGGACCCGGGCGCCGTTCCGGTGACGGACACCTGATGCGCGTCGCCCTCGGCGGTGACGGACGCATTGCTCATCTGCACGCCGGGGAAGAACGCGCCGTCGTTGGGCTGACCGGTCGTGTAGCCGCGTATGTCGATGTCGCCGTTGGCCGCGCGGACGTCGACTTGCCGCGTGTTGCCACCGCCGGCAGCGCCTTGCAGCGACACGCCCGGCAGTCCGTTGCCGCCGCCGAAAATCCGCACGTCCGCCGCGCTCGATGTGATCGAACTCGACGCATCCCCGTTGCCCGTGATCGTGACGCCCGCGCCCGGCACGCCCGTCGACGGCGTGGCGCCCGGCTGCACCGTGCCTTGCACGAGCATCCGCCCGCCCGATGCCAGCGTTGCGCCAACCACTTCGACGCCGTCGACGCGGCTCGACCCGGCTGTCACGCTCGCCGGATACGCCGGCGCGCGGCCGATCGCCGATACATCGCCGCTCGCGGTGCTGATGGTCGTGCGTTCCAGACGCAGTCCCGCGCCGTTGACCGATGTCGATGCCTGCACGTCCGGCGCGGCGCCATCGATGACGATGCTGCCCGAGTCCGACAGCACGCTCGGCCCCTGTACGGTGCTGCCCGTCGTCGGAACGAGCGCGACGCCGAACGCCGACACGCCCGTCGACAGGCTCGCCGACGAAGCCGGCACGGTCTGCGCGACGCCGCGAATGCCGATAGCGCCGCTCGCCGAACTGATCCGCGTATTGCCGATGATCGACACGCCGCCCGTTGCGAGCGGCGTCGCGGCGCCGCTCTCGCCGTTGATCGAGATCGCGCCGATGGACGTCGCGAGCGTCGAGTCGATCATGTTGACGGCGGCGAGCGGCGTGCCGGTCGGAAACTGCGCCGGCGTCTGGCCCGAGCCGTCGGGCGGAACCGGAACGGTCAGCGCGCCCCGTCCGTTGATCGTGATCGAGCCCGTCCCCGTTCCCGGCGACGCGGTGAGCACGGTGGTATCGATCGTCGCGCCTGACAAGCCTATCGCCGCGCCGTCGAACGCCGTCGCGGCGGCGGGGGTGCCCGCGAGCGGAGCCGGCACGCCGATCGTCACGAAGCCGCCGTTGGCGCCGATCGAAGCGGCGGACAAAACGATGCGGTTCACGCCGTCCGCCGCCTGGCTCTGATTCGCGTCGAGCACGACGTTCAGGCGTCCGGCAGGCGAGGCTTCCGGGGCATCGCCGCCGATCTGCCCCGACAGGATGATGGAGCCGGCCGCGCTGAGCGTGAGCGTCGCGTCGGGCACGGGCGCCGGCCCCGCCTTCGTGATGACGACGCCACGGTTCATCGTGATGTCGCCGTTGCCGGGCGTCGGGTCGGCCGCGCTGGTCGAGATCGTTACCGAGACACCCTCGCTCAACTGATTGCTGACGGCGTCCGCGAGCACGTAGCTGTTGCCGCTGCCGGGCGAGAACGTGACGGTGTTCGAGCCGGGATCGGCGCTTGACTGCGGCGCGCTCAGGGTCGACGGCGCGGTGGTCACGATCTCGATGTTCGCGGGATCGAGCAGCCATTGGCCGCCGTGCCCCATCGGCGCGCCGAGACGAATCCGCGCGCCGTCCGTGTGGAGATACCGTCCGGACGTTTCCACGAGGCCGCCATTGCCGCGCTGCGCGCCGCCTTGCGCCGACACCATGCCGTGGACGCGCGCCGCCTCCGTCCCGTACATGACGATGTTGCCGCCGTCGCCCGCGGCGAGCGCATCGGCTCGCACTTGCGCGCTCGGGCTCATCCACAGCGCATCCGCGTTGCGGATATCCGTCTCCTTGCCCGCCGCGCCGCCGCCCACGCGCACCCGCCCGCCGCCCGCCGCGCCGCTTGCATCGATGCGCGCGCCGTCGTTCACCGCGAGGTGATGTCCGGTCACGTCGATGCGCCCGCCCGCGCCGCCATCCGGCGCGCTGGCGTCGAGCGTGCCGGCGATATCCGTCACGCCCGAGGTCCCGCCATCGAGCACGATGCGCCCGTTGCGCGCCTCGATGCTTCGCGCGCGCACCGTCCCCGTCTGGTTGAGCACGCTCGCGGCGGCTTCGTCGGCGGCGCGCGCGGACATCACGATCTGCCCGCCGTCGGCCTGCAGCACGCCCGCGTTGTTCACGAGCGCGTTCGCCACCTTGTCGTTCACCTTCAGCATCGTGAGGCCGTCGCCCGCGAAGTCGAGCGTGATGTCGCTGCCCGCGCCCAGCGCGATCTTGCCGAGCGTCGCGCTGACGTGGCCGCTGTTGTCGACCTGCGCGCCCAGCAACGCAACCGCCCCGCCCGGCGCTGCATTGATGGCGGCTTCGTTCGTCACCTTGCCTGCAGCCGCGCCTTGCTGCGCGAAGTGGTATTTGCCGGCGAGGAACGCGTCGTTCGAAATGCCGAGCGTCGATGCGACGAGCGACCCCACGTTGATCGACGCGCCACGCGCGAACATCACGCCTGCCGGGTTGACGAGGAACACCTGCCCGTTCGCATTGAGCTGTCCCGCGATGCGGCTTGCGTCATTGCCGACGACGCGATTGAGCAGCACCGCCTGCGCCGACGGCTGCGAGATATCGACGCGCTCGTTGCCCTGGATCGAGAAGCCGTTCCAGTTCACGATGCCTTTTTGCGAGCCTTGCGTGATCGTCATCGCGTTCGGATTCGGCCGGTTGATCGCGACATTGCCCGCGACGACGTTCTCCCCGACCGGCAGCGCGAATGCGCCGGGCGCGGCGACCAGCACGAGAAGCGGCAGAAGCGCCGACGCGCGCACTTCCAGCCCGGCGCCGCGCGCGGCGCGCTTCGCGAGCCGCCTGATCGCGCGTTGCCATTCCCGGCGATGCCTGCGGTCCCGAAGGCAAGTGATGTCGTTCATTGCGCGCTCCTGGCTAGAACGATTTGGATATCTGAACGTAGACGCGCGGCAGCTTGTCGTCGCCGGTGGTGTCGGGGCCGGTCGTGCGCCACGCGATGCTGCCGTCCACCGTGATGCCGTACGGCCCGTTCCAGAACGCGCCGATGCCCGCGCCGCTGCGCGTCACCGTGTTCGCGCCTTGTCCCGGAATCGCGCGCGCGTTGTATCGTCCGACGCCGATATCGAAGAATGCGGACAGCGTGAGCGACGGAATCACCGCATAGCGAAGCTGGGCCGTGCCGATCAGCCCTTCGTCGACGACCGCCTCCGACGGCGAGTACGCCCGCACCGCGCGCGGTCCGCCAAGCGTGATGCGCGACGAACTGTCGAGGTTCTGGTTCGCCCATTGCCCCGACATGCCGACGAAAAAGCTGGTCTTCGGGGTGATCGCATTGAGGCGGTTCGCCTGCATCGTCAGACGCACGCTGTTGCCCTGCGCGTGGCGTCCGAACGGGCCCTGATCGATCTGCCGGGCAAGCGCCGAGTCGATGTTCAGGTGGGCGAACGAGAGCTGCACGTCGGCGCTGTTGAAGCCGCCGCCGAGAAAGCTGTCGCGGCTCTCGTACGACAGCCCCACGCTCGCCACGTACAGCTTCTGCGGATTCTCGAAGCTGACGCTGCCGATCTTGTCCGTCAGCGAGCGATACTCCAGCGCGCCGCGCAGTAACAGGTTCTGGCTGCGCGAGCGGATCAGCGGGTGCGAGATCGACGCGGTCACGACATCCGCATCGCCGTGCGCGTCCAGCGCCGAGAAGTTCTTGCCGAGGTAGTAGTACAGATGCGAATACGCGATGCCCGCGCGCGTGCCGTAGGCGTTGATCGGCGCGTCGTAGCCGATGCGCCCGTAGACCGTATCGGCGCGCTCGGCCGCGAGCAGATTGATGTCGAGGTTGTCGCCGATGCCGAACGGCGATGCGAGCCGCCCGACCGCGCCGAGCCGCCAGCGGCCAGCGGGCGCAGCGCCGTAATCGTCGACGGCGACCGCGAAGTTCCATCGGCGCACGGGCTCGACGGTCACGTTCAGATCGACGGTGCCGGGCGCGCTGCCTGTCTCCAGCGCCGAGTTCACGCGAATGCCGGGCAGGTCCGACAGCAGCAGCATCGTGCGTTCGAGTTCCGCCTGCCTGAGCGGCTTGCCCGGCTCGATCGCCGAGAGCCGCGCGCGCACCATCGGTTCCCTGATCGGCGCACCGGGCGCAACCGTCAGCCGCACGCGGCCGATCTTGCCTTCGAGCACGGTGAAGGTCAGCTCGCCGCTCGTCACGTCCTGCGGCGGAATCACGACCTGCGCGAGCGGATAGCCGCGATCGCGATACGCCTGCGCGATGCGCGCGGCCATCGCGTCGAGATCGCCGATCGATACTTCCTGGCCGATCCGGTCCGCGACGAGCGGCAGCAGCACGTCCGAGCCGAGCACTTCGTTGCCCGCGAAACGCACGCCCTTCAGCGTGAACTTCGTGCCTTCGGGCACAGGCGGCGTGGCTGCGGCGGGCGGCGCAGGCAGCGCGTTCGCGCCACCGGGCGGCGGCGCGGCGATGGAGGGGCGCGGCTGCTGGTTGAACAGCGTGCCGGCGCTCGGCGTCTGCTGGGTGCCGGGAAGCGGTGCTTGCTGCGCCCATGCGCTTGCCGAAACGAGCGCACCGAGCACGATGCCGCACGGACGCGGCTTGATACGGGATGCGAAGGATTTCATGGCGTCGTTATCGAGTGGGATCGCATGGCGCACGGCTGTCAGCGCGCGACCGTGAGCCGCCAGTTGCCCATCAGGTCGAACGGCGCCCAGTAGAACGGATGCGCGAACTTGCGATCCGCAAGCACCGCGAGCTGCGCGTCGCGCATCGCGTCGATGGCCTCCTCGCCTTTCGTGAGCGAGCCGTAGAACGTGCGCATCGTGAGCGCGGTCGACTCATCGGCGACGGGCCACATCGACACGAGCAGCGCCGATGCGCCCGCATAGAAGAACGCGCGCGTGAAGCCCATGATTTCGTCGCCGCGCTCGATGCGCCCGAGCGCCGTCTCGCACGCGGACAACGTGACGAGCGCCACCGAGTCGAACCTGAGGTTGTAGATGTCCTGCGCGAGCATCGGGTCGGGGCCGTCGGCGGGTTGCGTAGCCGGCGCGAGCAGCACGCGCGAGTGCAGCGGATCGACGGTGTCGGCCTGCGCGTGCGTCGCCACATGCACGATGCGGCCCGCCGGCGCGTTGTCGCTGAAGGTCTTGCGCGTGACATCGCCCTGCAGGAACGCTTCGCGCCTGGCGAACAGCGGACCGATCGCGCGGACTTCGGCTTCCGCGCCCGGCAGATCGAATTCCGGCGCAATGCGCGGATTGCCGAACGCGACGAGATCGCTCGCGATGCGCTGGGGCCGCCGCACGAGCTGCACCGCGATGCTCGCCGACGGCGCGAGCGCGAGCGCATGCCGCTGAATCAGGAATCCGTCGGCGTTGCGCAGCGCCTGGAACGGCATGTAGTGCAACGCCCCGTTCGGCACGATGACGAGCCGCTCCCCGGCACGCAGACCGAGCGGCGCGATCAGAAGCGCGTCGAGCTTCGCGCCATAGGTCAGCGCCTGTGGACGCCCGCGCACGATCGCGCTTCGAAAATCATCGACGGCGAGCGCCATGTCCTTGCGCGCGATCGGCAGCGTGAAACCGCGAATGCCATCGGCGCGCACGACCCACGCGATCATCCTGTCGCCAAGGCCGTGAAATTCGATGATCGCCTCGCCGGGCTTCAGCGCGCCGCGCACGTCGTCGAGCGAGAGCGCGCGGCCGTTGAGCTGCGTTTCGTCGACATTGCCGGCGAGCCGGTTGCGCACGACATCGAGCAGCGCGCGACTGCGGCTCTTTTCCGAGAGCGACCATGCGAGCGCGTAGTCTCCATCTTCGACGACGAGCGCGATGGTCTCCTCGAAGACCGTCTGCGTATCGGAGAACAGGCCGGTCTTGAACTCGTCGCTGCGAAAACGCGCGCGGATGGACTCCGATTCGTCGAGCGCGGCGAGCCACGCGTCGCGCGCCTTGCGGCGTTCGCCGAGCGCCAGATACGCGCGGCCCATGCCTTCCTGCGCCCAGAGCTTGTCGTAGCTGGCGTCGGAGCCGCCTTTCGCGGCGCTGGCGGCGAACGCGTCGAGCGCCGCGTGCGGTTCGTTCTCGGCGAGCAGCAGATTGCCTTCGATGCGCTTTCGGAGCGGCGCGAGCAGGCTCTCGTCGACGCCCGCTGTCTGCGCGAAGGTCGCGCGCGCGCCCGCCGCATCGCCGGCAGCGATCTGCGCGTTCGTGATCGACAGCAGCACCATCGGCCGATAACGCGCCGACGCCGCCGCGAGCGCCGCGCGATATTCCCCGAGCGCGGCGGCCGGATCGCCTCGCCGCGCCGCGATGTCGCCGAGCACTTTGTGCGCCGGGGCGAGCACTTGCTGCGGATTGCCCGCGCCGGCGGCGATGGCTTCCTTCGCGTAGCGTTCGGCATCGGGAAGATCGCCGGCATAGCTGTAGGCGATGGCCAGATCGCGCCGCGAGAGCGCGGCGAGATTCGCGTTGTCCGTTTGCGCCGCGACGACGAGCGCGCGCGAGGCCGCCTCGATGCTCTCCCGAAAATCCCCCCGCTCCGCCGCCGCCACCGACATGCTGCAGTACGCGTAGCCGTCGAGCTTCACCTGATCGCGTGCGAGCAGGAGCCGCCCTTCCTGGGACAGCGTCGCGATGGTCTCGGCGTCGCGCACGCGTGCTTCGGCCTGACGCGCGGCGGGCGTGAGGGCTTCGTCGCGCGAGGTCCCGGCATCGGCTCGCGGTGCGATGCAAGCCGCGCCGAGCAGCGCGATCGCCGCGACGAGCCGCCTCGCCGCGTCGCGGGAAAGGGCCGGCGCCATACGCTGATTCGGTTTCACGAACGCGCTCCTCGATGACCGTCGCTTCGCATCCGTCGCCGACACGCTGCCGGCGCGATGCCACGATTAGACGAAACACCGCAGCCGATTTAAAAAACGCGGCGGCATGGTTCGTCTGCTGCTGTGTCGCACGTCACTTACCGGGCCACTCATGAACCGCGCGCGTTTTTTCGCCGTGCCGCTTTGCGCGCTGGCGCTCGCCGCGTGCAAGTCCGCGCCGCCTCCGCCGCCCGCGCCGACCATCGTTCGCATCACCGTGAATGCGCTCGATGGCGCGAATCCCGACCGCACGGGACGGCCGTCGCCCGTCGTCGTGCGCGTGTACGAACTGAGAACGACCGCCGCGTTCGACAGCGCCGACTTCTTCACGCTCTACGGCAAGGACCAGGCAACGCTCGGCGGCGACCTCAACGCAAAGAACGAATTCCTGCTGCGCCCGGGCGATACCCGCAGCGTCGAGCAGGCCGTGCAGCCGGGCACGAAGTTCGTGGCGGTCGTGGCGGCGTATCGCGATATCGAACGCTCGCGCTGGCGCGTGACCGAGCCCGTGCCGCCGAATCAGACCACGCTGATGAACGTGCGCGTCGATGCCGCCGACGTCACCATCGCCGCGCAGCCCGCGCCGCCGCCGCCATCGAAGAAAAAGTAACGGCAGCGCAGGCAGGGCCTCGGCGGCTTCCAAAATCGTTTGGCTGAATCGTTCTTTGACCGGAGCGTTCGGGCAGTCGAAGCGCCGGGCGCAAGGCAACGCGTGAGACTTCGAGCCACCATGACCTGGCACCAACGCATGATCTGGTCCGAGGGCCTGTTCCTCGAACCGCAGCATTTTCAGCAACATGACCGCTTCATCGAGCATCTCGTGCGTTGTCATGCACGGGCGACGGAAGCGTGGTCGTGGGGCTGGGCTGACGTGAGGATCGACGACATCGCGCTCGGGCTCGGCAAGATCGCGCTGTCGTCGGCGTTCGGCGTGCTGCCCGACGGCGCGGCGTTCTCGTTTCCCGACGATGCGCCCGCGCCGCCGCCGCTCGACATTCCGCCCGGCACGCGCGATGAACTCGTCCTGCTCGCGCTGCCGCTGGTGCGCGCCGGAGCCAAGGAATTCGATTCCGACGGCAACGCCGATGCCCGCGCCGATGCGCTGCGTTATCGCACGAGCGACACGTCCGTCGCGGACATCACGACGAGCACGGATCGCATCGCGCAGATTCGCGTCGGCGCGCCGAACCTGCGGCTCATGCTCGCGCGCGACGCCACCGACGCTTTCGCGACGATCGGCCTGGCGCGCGTGCTCGAGCGTCGTGCGGACAATCGCGTGCTGCTCGACCCCGCCTACATCCCGCCGATGCTCCACGCGCTCGCCGACCCGCGCCTGCTCGGCCATGCGCAAGAGCTTGCCGGTCTCGCGCATCAGCATGCGGACCGGCTCGCGAGCCGGCTGGCGAATCCGGGACGCGGGGGTGTCGCGGAAATCGCGGATTTTCTGCTGCTGCAGACGCTCAACCGCTTCGAACCGCAATACGGGCATCTGCTGCAGTCGCCGCTTCTGCATCCCGAGCGCCTTTATCAGACGACGCTCGCGTTCGCCGGCGATCTCGCCGCCTTCGACGAACGGCGTCGCGTGCCTGCGTATCCGCCGTATCGGCACGACGATATCGCCACGTCGTTCGAGCCGCTCATGCGCGACGTGCGGCAACTGCTTGCGCAAGTGCGGGAGCCCGACGCGGTCGCGATCGAATTGCAGAGCCGCAAGCCCGGCGTGCGCGTCGCGATGATCAACGATCTCGAACTCGTGCGAACGGCGGGTTTCGTGCTCGCCGCCAACGCGCAGATGCCAGGCGAAGCGCTGCGCACGCGCTTTCCCACGCAGGTGAAGGTCGCGCCCGCCGAGAAGCTGCGCGATCTCGTCAATCTCGCGCTGCCGGGCATCGGGCTGCGGGCGATGCCGGTCGCGCCGCGCCAGATTCCGTTTCACGCGGGCTTTTCGTACTTCGAACTGGATCGCGGCGGCGAGCTATGGAAGGAGCTGGAGCAGACCGGCAATCTGGCGATGTACATCGCAGGCGAGTTTCCGGCGCTGGAGCTGGAGTTCTGGGCCATCCGACACTGACTGCATCGATTCCCCGACGCCATGACGAACCACGACGATCCCTTCGCCGGATTCGAATCCGACCAGACGATCATCAAGCCGAATCCGGGCGCGCGACGGCGCGTTCCGGGCGCGAGCGAATCGCGCACGAGCGGCGGCACGGAAGGCGCGTTCCCGGCGGATGCCGACCCGCGCGCCTTCGATGCCGCCTTCGTTCGCGGCGGCGCGGTCAATCCGCTGGTCGCCGCGTGCGCGCCGCTTTTGCAGCTCGCGCCGCGCATCCGGGCGATGAGCGCCTGCGCCGATCCCGCCGCGCTCCGCGATTCCCTCGCCGCCGGGGTGCGCCGCTTCGAGTCGGAGGCGCGGGCGTGCGGCGTGCCCGCCGAACAGGTCACGGCGGCGCGCTACATGATCTGCACGATGCTCGACGAAGCCGCGTCGGGCACGCCGTGGGGCGCGGGCGTGTGGGCGCGGCAAAGCCTGCTGGTGACGTTTCATAACGAAGCGTGGGGCGGCGAGAAAGTCTTCCACTTGCTCGCGGGGCTCGCGCAGAAGCCCGCAGTTCATCTGCATCTGCTGGAGCTGTCGAACATCGTGCTGGCGCTCGGCTTCGAGGGACGCTATCGCGTGGCGGCGCAAGGCAGGCAAACGCTCGACGCCATTCGCGTGCGGCTGCATCAACTGATCCGCAAGGAACGCGGCGAGCCCGAGCGGGCGCTGTCGCCGCACTGGGAAGGCGTGCCCGCCGCGCGCCGACGCACGACCGACGTGCTGCCGGTCTGGGTCGCGGGCGCGCTCGCGCTCCTGCTGCTCGCCGGTGCGTATCTGGCGATGAGCTTCCAGCTCGGCCGCCTCTCGGATCCGGCGTTCGCCACGCTCGCGTCGATCCGCGCCGGGGCGCAGCGGCCTCTCGTCGTTACGCAGGCGGCGAAGCCGCGCCTCGCCGAGTTCCTCGCGCAGGACATCCGCGATGGCCTCGTCAACGTCGACGACCGCGTGGATCGCTCGGTCATCACGCTGCGTGGCGACAACGTGTTCAGCCCAGGCAGCGCGCAGGTATCGGCGCAGACGAAGCCGCTGATCGCGCGCATCGCGGCGGCGCTCGGCGCGGTGCCAGGCAACGTGCTCGTCACCGGCCACACCGACGACCGGCCGATCCGCTCGGCGCGCTATCCGTCGAACTGGGAGTTGTCGCAGGAGCGGGCCGCGAACGTGCGCGACCTGCTCGCGGCCACCGTCCCGGCTGCACGCCTCAAGGCCGAAGGACAAGGCGACGCCGATCCCGTCGCGCCCAACGACTCGCCCGCCGGCCGCGCGCGGAACCGGCGGGTGGAGGTGACGCTGTTCGCCAGGCCGGGTTCGTGAACATGAAGAAGATTCTGTCGATCCTCTTTCATCCGGTGCTGCTGACGATCATCGGATTCCTGCTGATTGCCGGAGCGGTCTGGATCGCGGGACCGCTGCTGTCGTTCGCGGGCAACTATCCGCTCGAATCCACGACGGCACGGTTCATCGCCATCTGCTGCGTCGCATTGCTGCTCGTGGTGCGGCGGCTTTACGTCGCGTGGCGGGCGCGGCGCACGCAGGCGGCGTTGTCGGCGGGACTCGCGAGCCATGACACGACGCCCGCACACGCCGCCGCGCCGGGCGCCGGAGAAGCCGAAGTCGCGACGCTCGCGCAACGCTTTGACGAAGCGCTCGCCGTGCTGCGGGAAGCGCGCCTCACCGCGTCCGGCGGCAAGCCCGGCTGGCGCGACTGGATCACGTTCTCGGGGCGGCAATATCTCTACCAGTTGCCGTGGTACATGTTCATCGGCGCGCCGGGCGCGGGCAAGACCACGGCGCTCGTCCACTCGGGGCTGCGCTTCCCGCTCGCCGAGCGATTCGGCACCGACAAGATTCGCGGCGTCGGCGGCACCCGCAACTGCGACTGGTGGTTCACCGACGAAGCCGTGCTGATCGACACAGCGGGCCGCTACACCACGCACGATAGCGACCGCGACGCCGATCACGCCGCGTGGCAAGGCTTTCTCGCGCTGCTGAAAAAAACCCGCCCGCGCCAGCCGATCAACGGCGTGCTGCTCACGCTCGCCGTGCCCGACCTGCTCGCGGCCTCGCACGCCGGCGCCGGCGAGAGAGTGGCTGAGCGGGCCGCGACGCTGCGCGCCCGCATGCGCGAGCTGATCCAGGCGTTCGGCACGCGCTTTCCCGTCTATGTGCTCGTGACCAAGGCGGACCTGCTCGCGGGCTTCACCGAATTTTTCGCGGATATGTCGAAGGAAGAGCGCGCGCAGGTCTTCGGCTTCACGTTTCCGTACGAACCGGGCCGCGCCCTGACCGATGACGAATTCGCCGCGCGCGTCGACGCGGAACTCGATGCGCTCGAAGCGCGGCTCGTCGGGCGGCTGCACGATCGTCTGCATCAGGAAAGCGGGCTGGCCGAGCGCGCGGCAATCATCGGCTTTCCTCAGCAGTTCGCGGCGCTCAAGCCGCTTCTCGCCGAGGCGCTCAGCGCAACCTTCATGCACTCGAAGCACGACGAGCTGCCTTTCTTGCGCGGCGTCTACTTCACGAGCGGCACGCAGGAAGGCACGCCGATCGACCGCGTGATGGGTGCGCTCGCGCGCGCCTTCCGCATGGACCGCGTGGAGCGTGGCACGCCGCCGCGTCCGTCGAGCGGGCGCAGCTACTTCATCGAGCGGCTGCTGAAGCAGGTCGTTTTCGCCGAGCAGGGACTTGCCGGGTCGAACGTGCAATGGGCGCGGCGGCGGCATGTGCGGCGGCTGTCGGCGTACGCGGGCATCGCGGCGGCGAGCGCGTGCGTGCTGGCGCTCTGGGGTACGAGCTATTTGCGCAATCGCGCCTATGTCGAGGACGTCGAGCGGACCGCGCGCACCGCGAAGGACGCGGTAGCGGGGACATCGGCGGCGAATGCGAGTCTCGTCGCGCAGTTGCCGCTGTTATCGGCCGTGCAGAAGCTCGGCTCCACGCCGCAAGTCGATGCCGCGCATCCGCCGCTCGCGATGCAATGGGGCCTGTGGCAAGGCGCGAAGCTCGACGCGGCCGCGACCGGCGCGTACGAACGGCTCCTGACCGACCTGTTCCTGCCGAAGCTGGCCGCGCGCATCGAGGAGCAGGCGCGCAGCGCGAACGCGTCGAACCCGGGCTATGCGTACGAGGCGCTGAAGGCGTATCTGATGCTGAATCAGCCCGAACATCAGGACCCGGATGCGCTGAAGGTGTGGATCGTCACCGACTGGGACCGCTCGCTGCCGCGCGATGTCGGCAACGAGGAACGCGCGGCGCTCGCCCGTCATCTCGACGCCCTGCTGTCGCGCGGCGTCGTGCATCCGAATCTACCGTTCGACGAACGGCTCGTCGCGAGCGTGCGCGCGATGCTCGCCGCCAGCACGCTCGCGCAGCGGGTCTACGGGCGCGTGAAGCAGCAAGGCGTCGGCGCGGATTATCCCGAGTTCACCGTCACGCGCGCGGGCGGGCCGAATGCCCAACTCGTCTTCGTGCGGGCGAGCGGCGCACCGCTCACGCGCGGCGTGCCGGGCCTGTATTCGTTCGACGGCTATCACAAGGCGTTTCTCAAGGCCGTCGACGACACCGCCGCGCAACTCGCCGCCGAGGAACCGTGGGTGCTCGGCATCCGCGATCAGAGCGGCCTGCGGCGCGGCGATCCGGCAGCGATGCAGCGGCTGACGCAGGACGTGCGGCTGCTGTATCTGCAGGACTATGCGCGCACCTGGACGGAATTCCTGAACGATATCCGCATCGTGCGCGCGGACAGCCTGTCCCAATCGGCGCAGATCGCGCGCATTCTCTCCGCGCCCGATTCGCCGCTCGCGATGCTCGTGCAGGCGGCATCGCGTGAAACGACGCTCGCCGCGAAGCCACAGGACGAGACGACCGTCGTCGACAAGGCGAACGACAGGATCAGCGCGGCGCGCAAGCGGCTGGAGAAGATCATCCGCGGACCGGACCCGACGAAGATCGCGCCCGTCGCGCCGGGCACGCGGCTAGAAAGCATCGTCGACGATCGCTTCGCCGCGCTGCACGCGCTCGCGACGAGTCCCGGCGCCGGGCAGCCCGCGCCGATCATGCAGACGCTCGCCCTCATCAACGATGTCTACGCGTACCTGAGCGCCACCAACGAAGCCTTGCAGCAGAAGACCGCCCCGCCCCCCTCCGACGCCCCCGCGAAGCTGCGTTCGCAGGCTGCGCGCATGCCGGAGCCGATCCGCACGGCGCTGCTCGATCTCGGCAGCCAGGGCGCGGCGGAAACGCTGCAGGCGCGGCGCGTGAACCTTTCGGCGGACCTGAAGGAATCGATTTCGTCGTTCTGCGATCGGGCGCTCGGCGGTCGTTATCCGTTCGTGCAGGCGTCGGGACGCGACGTGCTGCCCGAGGACTTCGGCGCGCTGTTCGCGCCCGGCGGCAAGTTCGACGATTTCTTCCAGAAGCATCTCGCGCAGGACGTCGATGTATCCGCGAAACCGTGGGCCTTCAAGAAATCCGATTCGAGCGCGGCGCAGATCAGTCCGGCCGGGCTCGCGCAGTTCGAGCGCGCGGCCACGATTCGCGGCGTGTTCTTCCGGGGCGGCGGCAAGACGCCGGCGCTTGCGCTGCAGTTCAAGCCGCTCGACATGGACCCGACGATCCTTTCCTTCACGCTCGACATCGACGGGCAGATTCTCACCTACGCGCACGGCCCGCAGGTTCCCGCGACGGTCCAGTGGCCCGGCGCGCGAGGCTCCGGCCGCGTGAGCCTGCAACTGACGCCGCCGCCGTCGAACGGGGCGAGCAATCTGGTTTTCGAAGGACCGTGGGCGCTTTTTCGCATGTTCGACCGGGTCGACGTGCAGCCGACCGGCCAGCCGGAGCGCTTCGTTGTGACCTTCGATATCGAGGGACGCAAGGCGCGCTTCGAAGTGACGGCGAACAGCGTCGAGAATCCCTTCCGGCTCGCCGACCTGCGCGCGTTTTCGTGTCCCGAACGTCTATGAAGGCCGATGCACGCCCATGAGCGACGATCTCGCCAACGCCCTCGCCGATGAAACGCCGGCAATTCCCGGCTGGTACGGGAAGCTGCCTTCGCTCGGCGATTTCGCGGCGCGGCGCTTGTCGGATGCGTTCGTCGCGCCGTGGGATGCGTGGCTTGCGCAGCGCGTCGGGGAGGCGCAGCTCGCACTCGGCGCAGACTGGCTCGCGCTTTATCTCACGTGTCCGGTGTGGCGCTTCTTCGCGATGCCGGGCGCGATCGCTCCGGCGCTCACGCAGTGCTGGGCGGGCGTGGTGATGGCGTCGGTGGATCGCGTGGGCCGGCATTTTCCGTTGACGATCGCGGCGTCGCTGCCGTGCGCGCCCGCGCGGGGCGGCGAGATCGTCGCGCTGTGGGAATGGCTGTCGGCAATCGAAGGCGTCGCGCTGGCCGCGCTCGATTTCGATCACAGCATCGAGCGGCTCGATGCGCAACTTGCTGCGCTTCCCGCGCCGGCGCTCGCGCCGCCGTCCGACAACGCGCGCGCCGCGGTGCTGAGCGAGCCGTGGACGGTGCAGTCGGCGGCCGTGCTGCCCGATGCCCTTGCGCGCACGTTCGCCCCCATCTGGCAGACGGAGCTGTATGGCATGAGCATGTGGACGTCGGCGCAGGCCGCGCCGCTGTCCGACGAGACCGGCGAGTTACCGGACGCGACGCCCAGGCCGTTCACGATCTGGCCGGTGTACGGCCTGCCGGACACGGCGCTCTTTACGACGCTGCTGCGGGATCGTCCATCATGAACGCCACCGGCAGGCATCCCGGCGAGCGCGTCCCGGAGGACGGCGACGAAGGCCGGACCGAAGTGAACATCGAGGCGAACGCCGGGGATGACAGGACGGTAATCGTGAGCGGCGCGCGCGCGCCGTCGCCGGACATGACCGCGACCGATGGCGTGCTGCCGCCCGGCACGCGGCTCGGCGAATTCGAGATTCTCGGCCTGATCGGCGAAGGCGGCTTCGGCATCGTGTATCGCGCGCTGGATACGTCGCTGGATCGCGAGGTTGCGCTGAAGGAGTACATGCCGTCGGCGCTGGCGTCGCGTGTGGGCGCGACGCAGGTGCAGGTGAAGTCGTCGCGCTACGAGAGCATGTTTCGCGCGGGGCTGAAGAGTTTCATCAACGACGAGGCGCGGCTTCTCGCGCGCTTCGATCATCAGTCGCTCGTGAAGGTGTATCGCTTCTGGGAGGCGAACGGCACGGCGTACATGGTGATGCCGTATTACCGTGGCGTGACGCTGAAGGATGCGCTGAAAGCGATGCCGGGGCCGCCCGACGAAGCGTGGCTGCGCGCGCTGCTGACGCCGCTCGTGGATGCGCTCGCGGTGCTGCATGCATCGAACTGCTTTCACCGCGACATCGCGCCGGACAACATCATCTTGCTGGACGACGGTCATCGGCCGGTGCTGCTCGATTTCGGCGCGGCGCGGCGCGTGATCGGCGACATGACGCAGGCGCTGACGGTGATCCTGAAGCCGGGATATGCGCCGATCGAGCAGTATGCGGAGGTCTCGTCGCTGAGGCAGGGACCGTGGACGGACCACTATGCGCTTGCGGCGCTGGTCTATTACGCGATCACGGGCAGGACGCCGCCGCCGTCCGTGGGGCGGATGGTGAGCGACAGTTATCAGCCGCTTGCGAAGCTGGCGGCGGGACGATATTCGGATCGTTTTCTGAGGGCGGTCGATCATGCGCTGGCGGTAGTGCCGGCCGATCGTCCGCAGACGGACCGGCAATTTGCCGACGAGCTGGGGATTGTGCTCGATGCGGCATCGGCGGAGCGCGGGGCGGGCGTCGTCGATGGAAGGGATCCGCCGCGTGCGGTGGCGACGGCACGGCGTCGCGTGAGATGGGTGGTAGGCGCGGGATGCGTCCTTGTGGCCGTGGCGGGGTTTGGCTGGCTTGTGCCGAAGATGATGTCGCATGGTCCGCCTGCGGTCCGTGTGGAAGGCCCGGCGAGCGGGACGGATGGGAGGGATGGGACGGAATTAGCGGCGGATCGCTCGGCGTCTGTGGCGGAGACGGTGTCTGAGCCGGTTGTGCCGCTGCAGGCTGCGTTGCCGCCGTTCACGCCGGCTGGGGAGTTTGCGCGGATTGTGTCGTTGTCGGACCCTTCGGTTGCGGTGAGGGTGGAGGTGCCGCTCGAGCGTGCGGTGGTGGATCGGGACAGGTTGCGTTTCATTGTGACGAGCGACCGTGCTGGCTATCTGTATGTTTTCGCGGTTGATCCTGCGAATCAGTATTTGCAGCTTTTCCCGAATGAGTTGGACAGGGACAACCGGGTGGTGGCGGGCAAGCGAGTGGTGTTGCCGCGGGCGGCGTGGCCGATGCAGGCGGGCGAGCCGGTTGGGGAGAATCATTTTCTGGCGATCGTGTCGCTTGCTCCGCGCGATTTTTCGGCGCTGGATATGGCGCATGACTCGGTGTTCGGCAGTGTTTCTGCGTCGGCGCAGGCGGTTGCGGCGGCGCAGCGGACGCTGAGTGCATCGCCGTTTGCGGGTGTGCCGTCATGCGGGAGCGAGGCGCCGTCGTGCCCGGTGGCGTATGGGGCGGCGACGTTCAAAATCGATGTGGTTGGATCGTCCAGGTAGGGGGGCGTGGCTATGAGCCGTGACGAGCAAAGAGAAGAGATCGGTGCTAACGAGCCAAGGGGCTCGGAGGACGTGAGTAGTCAGTGGGCGCGGAAGGTGATTCAAGGCTCTTTGCAAGCGTGTTCTACGGAGTGCGTACGCGCATTTGTGCATCGTGCGGTACGAGAAAGACTTGCGTTCTGTGGTCAGCATGGGGCGGCGACGTTCATGATCGATGTAGTTGGATCGTCCAAGTAGGGGGCGTGGCTATGAGCCGCGACAGAGCAAAAATGAGAGATCGGCGTTAACGAGCCAAGGGGCTCGGAGGACGTCAGTAGTCAGTGGGCGTGGAAGGTGATTCAGGGCTTTTTACAAGCTGAGTGCCACCGATCTTCTACGAAGTGGTCACGCAAGTCTGTGCATTGGGCGGTTCGAAGAAAAGCTGCTTTCTTTGGTTACTTTCTTTGCATGGGACCAGAGTAAGGCGCTAAAGCGCCAACTCTGGTCGACAGCCAAGAAAGTGACCCCCGCCCCGGGGAGGGGCGCGCCAATAGACCGACGCGGAAATACAGAACTCACTCGCTAAGCAATTCGAACAAAAAAAGGATAGCGCAAAGAAGTCGAGGACATCATGTCAGAACGAGCAGCGAGCGCCCGAATTCTAACGATAGCTTCAGCAGTGGCACTGCTACTAGGAACGGGTTGCGCGACCCCTCCCCCGCCGCAGGCAGAAACCCCAACACAAACCCCACAACGAGAACGAGAAAGAGAAAGAGAACAAGAAAAACAAGACCAACCGGAAGAACCCCGAATGATCCCCGCGACTCCGACGGGCCCGGAACCGGGCATAACGAGCCCATTACCCGCGACCCCAACGGCATCGATAACAGGAACCGCGACTGCATTCGCGACAAAAAACGCCCTGTACACGCCAGTGCAATTCAAAACCGTGCCGGGCTGGACAACCGACGACGTATCGGAATCGTGGGAAGCGTTCAAAAAGAGCTGCTCGGTGCTAGCCGCAAAACCGGCCTGGGCGGCCCCTTGCGCCGCCTCGCGCGGCATCAGCGCGACGAACGCCGCGGCCATCAGGCGCTTCTTCGAAGACAACTTCACGGTGTACCAGATCCGCAACGTAGACCGCACATCACGCGGCGTGCTGACCGGCTATTACGAGCCCGTGATGCGCGGCAGCCGCCGCTACGACCCGCCCTATGTGTACCCGGTCTACGGCGTCCCCCGCGACATGCTCTTCCTGGATTCCCGCAAGCTCCCGCCCGGCGCCCGCTCGGAGCCGACGATGGCCCGCGTAGAGGGCCGCACCGTGGTCCCGCTGACCGCCCTGTCGATGAGCCGCGCAAAGAACGTGTATGCGCTCGACCTCGGCAACAGCATCCCCGACATCCGCGACAAGAAGCTCCGCTTGCGCGTCGCGGGCGGACGCATCGTGCCGTATCTGTCGCGCGCGCAGATCGAACGAGGCCGCATCGATGCGCCCGTGCTCGCGTACGTTGCCGACCCGGCGATGCTCTACTCGATGCAACTGCAGGGCGCAGGCAAGATCATCCTGCCCGACGGAACGAGCGTGATACGCCTCGCCTATGCCGAACAGAACGGCTTCGCGTTCAATCCTCCCGTCGCGACGGCGCAGACCAAGGGCCGCAAGGTGCTCGTGCGCGGCGTAGAAATCGCGCTGGAAGAAGGCGCGGCCAGCGCGGACGACACGCCGGAATCCGCATCCGGCGATACGCCCCAATCCCCGCTGCTGCGCGGCGCCGCAGATGAGCCTGCCGCCGACGAAGCACCCGATTCGCCGCTCCTGCGCGGCTTCAACCTTGCAAAGAGCGCGACGCCTTCGGTGCACCCATCGCGCGTGAGCACGCCATCGCCGGCGGCGAAGACCGCAAGCGCGGGCGTCGCCCAGATCGATTCACCGCGTGCAACGAACAAGGCCGCCGCGCCGCGCACGAACGCAGCGCCCATCGCCTATACCTTCGCGACATCCGATCCGAGCTACGTCTTCTTCCGCCCCATCCCCGATTCGCCCGCCGGGCCGATCGGCGCGCTCGGCGTCCCGTTGTCGCCGGAACGCTCCGCCGCCGTCGATCCCCGCACGACGCCGCTCGGCGCACCGGTCTTCATCGATGCGAGCGAGTCCGGGTCGGGGGCGCCGATCACGAGGCTGCTGATGGCGCAGGACGCGGGCGGCGCGATTCGCGGCGCGGTCCGCGCGGACTACTTCTTCGGCACCGGGGCAGACGCGCAGCAGAAGGCGAGCAAAATGAAGCAGCCGGCGCAAATGTGGGTTCTCCTGCCGAAGGGCTTGCGGATTTCGGCGAAAGAATCGGGCGTGCGCGTGCGCGGCGGTCCCGCGATGCCGAGCGCCGATTGCGTCGTGAGCGATCCGGACTTGTGCGTCGACGATACACAGTGAATGATGCGGTATTGCCCAGCGCAAACACCTCCAGCCGGGAGAAGCCATGAGGTTCCTCGTCGCCGACGACCACGAGCTGATCCGTCAGGCCGTCAAGTCGCTGTTACGCGGAATCGATCCGGACGCGCAATTCGACGAAGCCGATAGCTGGGATACGCTCGCCGCCGCCGCGCGGCCCGAAGCGAACCACGACCTTGCAATCGTCGATCTGCATATGTCCGGGATGGCCGGCGCGTCGTCGCTGACGGCGCTGCTGAAGGCGAATCCCGCGCTGCCGCTCGTCGTGCTGTCGGCGGAGGAATCCGTCGATGAAATGCGCGCCGTGCTCGCGGCGGGCGCGCTCGGCTTCGTGCCCAAGCGCGAGCCGGCCAACGTGATGCTCAAGGCGATCGAACTCGTGCTCTCCGGCGGCGCGTACGTGCCGATCGAAGCGCTGAGTCTCATCGGCGGATCGCGTGTCGCGCCACCCCGCACCGCTTCACCGTCGCCGAACACATCCAGCAACGGCCCTGCCGCCACGCTCGCGCCGCATCATCTGCATCTGATGGAAAACCTGTCGCCCCGCCAGCGCGAAATCATGCGGCTCGTGCATCACGGCTGCACGAACAAGATGATCGCCCGCGAACTGCAAGTGGCCGAAGGCACGGTGAAGGTCCACTTGTCCGTGATCTTCCGGGCGCTCGGGGTGCACAACCGCTCGTCGGCGATCGCGGTCATCAACGGCTGGCTGCAGGCCGGGCGCGAGCTCTGAGCGCGCCGTATCGGCTATCACGCGGCTTCGTCCTGCCCGCTCTCCTGCAGCAACAGATCGAGCGTGCGGCGCAGGCGCGTCGGCGTCACGGGCTTGCGCAGGACCGGGACGCCGTCGGCCGCGAGCGCCGACAGTTCGGGCGACGCCATATCGCCGGTGATCATCACGCAGGCAAGCTGGTTGTGGCCGCGCCGCCGCAGCGTTTCGCGCACCGCGCCGATCGCATCGATGCCCGTCTGATGACGGCCGATCTGGTAGTCGCACAAGAACGCGTCGGGCACGAAGCCCTCGGCGATCGCGCGCACCGCCGACAATTCGTCGCGACAGCCGCGCACCGTGCAGCCCCAGCGTGCGAGGAGCGTGCTGAGCGCGTCGAGGTTCGCGGGGTCGTCATCGACGCACAGGATATGGCGGCCTTCGATCAGCGCGCCGACTGAAGGCGGCGCGGTGAGGCTCGCGGTGATGAGGCCCGCTTCGCCCAGTCTGACCGGCACCCGCACGGTGGTGCCGCGCCCGAGGTCCGAGCGCAGCGTGAGTTCGCCGCCGAGCAGGTGCAGGAGGCGGCGCACCGTCGAGAGGCCGAGTCCGTGACCCTGCCGCATCGCGTGCTGCGGCAGCGGGACCTGATAGAACTCCTCGAAAACGAGCTCGTGCTCGTGCGGCGCGATGCCGATGCCCGAGTCGCGCACTTCGATATGACAGCGCGCGGGATCGCTGCCGTGCCGCACGCCGATCCAGATCGCGCCGCGCTCGGTGTACCGCACCGCGTTCGACACCAGGTTGATAAGGATGCGTTCGAGCAGCACGGGATCGGTATTCGCGACACACGCGCTCGGCGCGATGCGGAACGCGAGCCCTTTGGCGGCGGCGGCCGGACGAAACTGCTTGTCGATGCGCGCGAGCAGTTCGGACAAGGAGAAGTGCTGCGGAATGACCTGCGTCACGCCGCTTTCGATGCGCGCGAGATCGAGCACCTGATTGAACAAGTGATTGAGCGCCTCGACGTTCGCGATGATGTTCTGCGCCGTTTCCTCGCGCTCTTCGGGCCTTGCGCCGCGCTCGCAGAGCGCCTGGGCGAGCAATCCGATCGCATGCAGCGGCTGCCGCAGGTCGTGGCTCGCGGCTGCGAAGAAGCGCGTCTTGGCGCGGCTTGCATCTTCGATCAGGCACTTCTGGCGCGTGATGGTTTCGGCGAGCTTCTGCTGATCCGCGAGCGCCGCCACGATGCGCCGATGACGCCGCCGATACTGCCCCGCCGCGGCACACAGCGCGACGCTGAACGCCGCGAGCAGCGCGCTGACCGCGATATCGCGGGGCGTCGCCTGCATCAGGTGCACGGCGATGACGGGCGTCATCAACGCCACGACTGCCGCGCCGAGGTTCATCGCGCACAGGCCGTTCGACGCATAGGCGAGCGCCGCCAGCGCGACGAGCAGCACGGTATGAATGGCGACGGCATCGGCGGATTCCATCTGGAATGCGAACCATATCGGCAGGCCCGGCGCACCGTGAAGTAACACGTTCGATAACGCATGAAGGCCGATCCAGCCGCGCACGTCGAACGCAAATGGGCGATGACGGCGCCACGCCCTTAGCCCTGACGCGGTGACGACCGCGATGCCATAGACAAACAGGGAGACGAGGATCATGCGCCTGTCGGCCGGGCGCGTGAGATAGACGGCGCTGAGAAGGACGAGCGCGCATGCGTGCGCGACGATGGCGACGGGGTCCGCGGCGTACAGCGTGTTGGCGAGATCGCTATCGATCTCTTTCTGCTCACGATCGCCATGCATTCTGTCATCCCCTTGTCGCCATGCAACGCCCGGGGTAACGGCAGTAAGCGGCGGAGGTCCGTGCTCGACTGGTTTACCCGAGAGTTTAGGCGACGGCTATCACTTAATCCATATTGGACGATCGGTACGAAAGAACCATACTCCTCGCGTAGCCACCGATATGGGGGGTCATGATGGATACCTTGACGATGAACGCCGCAGCCGACGCCGGTACGGTGTCGACGCTGGCCGCGCTCTGGCGGCGCAGGACGCATCTGTCGCACGACGAAATGGTTTCCATCTATACGCTCGTGAGAAGCGCGTTGCGCAGCTACCATCCGCCCGAATTGCAGTCGCTCAGGGAAGACAAGGAAGAGCTGATCGCGCAGTTCATCTATTCGAAAGTGCTGAGGCTGGAGCCGGGGCATACGGAATCGCATTCGGGGGAACAGAGCGCGCCCTCGACCCGCTATGCCGTATGCGCGTATTTCAGGCGGTTTCTCATCGATTGCCTGCGCAGCGCGAGCTATCAGCGCGATGTGTCGATCGAACTCGACGGCATTGAGCAACAAGTGGACGAGCACGCGCATGCGGTCGCCGACCCGGTTGAATCGGTGCTCGTGCAATACGGCTTGAGCGAAGCGCGCGTGCGGCTGCTTGCGCGCGATTTCATCGAGGGCCTCGACAAGTACGAGCGGCTCGTGCTGGCCGGCACGCTCGGGTGGTCGTCAGGCGGCAAAGGCGGGCTGTCGGGCGTCGCCGCGCGTCATCACATTCCGTCGTATCACTATCGCGCGGTGAAGCTCGGCGTGACGGTCAAGAAGTCCGCGCAAAGCGACGACTTCGCCGGCACGAAGATCGGTCGATGGATCAGCGCGACGCTCGGCATCGCGATCAGCGTCGACAATCAGCCGGCCATCTTCATCGTGCTGAACCTGCTTGCCGTCGAGTCGGGGCCCGGGATGAACTGAGGTCGAGCCACGGGAGAGATTTACAACGCGCTGTCAAACGCATTTCACATTCATTTCCTAAAGTGTTGCGTCATCCGGCAACCGCGGGCCGTGGAGGCTCGCGGACACGAACTCGATTCGCCGGGGACAACCCACATCAAGGAATTGAAACCGCACATGGCGCAGTCCCACGATCTTTCCCGCCGCAAAGCCCTGAAGATTCTCGCTGGCGCACCGATGCTGCCGCTCGGACTCGCGTCCACGTCGCTGCTCGCCGCGTGTGGCGGCAGCGACGCCACCGCGCTTGCGCCGACGCCCGCAGCCGCCGCCGCATTCACGACGGCATCGTTCGGCAGCATGGCCGCGCCTTCGCTTGCCAATCCGGATGCGATGGCGACGACCACGGTTGCATCGACGATGACGGCGAGCTTCGCCGATGGCAGCACGCGCAGCTACAAGCTCGCGTATCAGCCGTTCTTCGTCACCGGCGACGTGGTGCCGAACACGGCGGGCGGGACCATCGTCGCGGGCGGGTACTTCGACATCGGCAATCAGCCGATCATCGATCGTTCTGTTGCGGGCAGCGAGCGGCAGTTCTTCTCGGATTGCCCGGACGGAACGTCGCTCATCAGGCTGGACAACGCGACGGTCAAGGGCGTGAAAGGCAATGCGGTGTTCGCGGTCGTGCAGTTCGAATACACGACGCGCGACCGTGCGAGCGAGGACATGTACGGCAAGCTGCCGTCGCCCATTGCCGTGCTGACGCTCGATCAGGATCCATCGACGGGCAAGCTCTCGCTCGTGAGCTATGCGAATGTCGATACATCGAAGGCCAACGGCTTGTGGATCACGTGCGGCGCGAGCTTGTCACCGTGGAATACGCACTTGTCGAGCGAAGAGTACGAGCCCGATGCCGCGACCCTCGCCACCAACACGCAGTTCAGGGCCTATAGCCAGAACCTTTACGGCGATGCGACGAAGGCCCGCGCGTATCACTATGGGCATCTTCCCGAAGTGACGGTTCATCCGGACGGCACCGGCACGATCAAGAAGCACTACTGTCTTGGACGCATCTCGCACGAGCTGATCCAGGTGATGCCCGACAGGCGCACCGTGCTGATGGGCGACGACGCCACGAACGGCGGCCTTTTCATGTTCGTCGCGGACAAGGAAGCGGACCTTTCGGCCGGCACGTTGTATGTCGCGAAGTGGACGCAGACATCGTCGGCGGGTGCGGGTTCGGCGACGCTCACGTGGCTCAATCTCGGCCACGCCACGAGCGATGAAATCGAGGCGCTCGCGAACACGCTGACGATCGCCGACATCATGGACATTGTTACCGACGAAAGGAATCCGCCGAGCGATGCAAGTTATACGCGCATTCACTTCAGCGGCAAGTACAACTGGATTCGCATCAAGCCGGGCATGGAGAAAGCGGCGGCGTTTCTGGAAACGCATCGCTATGCGGCGCTGCGCGGCGCGAGCCTCGGGTTCACGAAGCTCGAAGGCACGACCGTCAATGCGAAGGACAAGGTGCTTTATACGGCGATGTCGCAGATCGTATCGTCGATGGTCAAGGGCAACGCGCATAACGTGGATATCGCAGTCGACCGCGCCATCAATTCGGGCGCCGTCTATGCGCTCAACATGAAAAGCGGCCAGCGCGATGTGACGGGCGCGGCGATCGATAGCGAATGGGTGCCGGTGGACATGAGCGCGCCGGCTGCGCTCGTCGGCGAGGACATGGCCGCCGATGCGATCGGCAATACGGCGAATCCGGAGAGGATTGCGAATCCGGACAACATCAAGTTTTCGGAGAAGCTGCGCACGCTGTTCATCGGCGAGGACAGCAGCATGCACGTCAATAACTTCCTGTGGGCTTATAACGTCGATACGAAGATGCTGTCGCGCATCCTGTCGGCTCCGGCGGGCGCGGAATCGACGGGGCTGCATGCTGTCGATGAGATCAATGGCTGGACGTACATCATGAGCAACTTCCAGCACGCGGGTGACTGGGGAAGCGTGCATGCGAAGGTGCAGGCGACGCTCGATCCGCTCGTGCGGGCGAACTACAAGGATCGGTATGGGGCGGCGGTGGGGTATTTGACGGCGGATGTCACTTCGATTCGGTTGGGGTGATGGCAAGCATCGCGCTGCGCGTGTCTGTTGCAATGCAATAAAGCCCCGTGTGCACTGCCGTCGAAGCGCACACGGGATCATCTTGCTTACGACACCGCTCACCATCGCCAACGCACTCCCATTGCATTTATCCATTCAGGTTATATTCTCGATACTCACCGATTCGGTGTGCCACGCAACGGGAGGCGTCATGCGCAATGAGTCGTCTGTTCATGGTTGGCTGGCCAGACCAGCCGCGATCGTTTTCCTGATGGGCGTCTCTCTGCCAGTCGCCTTCGCAGCCGGTCCGCTGCCGCAAAACGGCAACTTCGTCGCGGGTTCCGGCAGCATCACATCCACCGCGAACCAGGTGAACATCACCCAGGGCACCGCGCGCGGCGTCATCGACTGGAACAGCTTCTCCATCGGCGCAGGCAACAGCGTCAACGTCAACAACGGCTCGGGCGCCACGCTCTCGCGCGTGACCGGACCGGCCGCATCGGCCATCGACGGCGCGCTCAACGCCACCGGCAGCTTTTATCTCATCAATCCGCAAGGCGTCGTCATCGGACGAGGCGGCATCGTGACGACCGGCGGCCGCTTCGTCGCCGCCACCCTGGATACGCCCAACGACGCATTCATGGCCGGCGGACCGCTCACCTTCTCCGGCACGAGCAACGCCTCCATCGTCAACCTCGGCAAAATCAGTTCGACGGGCGGCGACGTATTGCTCATCTCGCTCGCCCACACAGAAAACGCCGGACACATCGCTGCGCCCAACGGGACCGCCGAACTCGTCACCGGCAACGAAGTCTTGCTGAAGGATTCATCGAGCGGCACGCAGGTCTTCGTGCAGCCAGGCACGCACGGCGATGTCGCGAACAAGGGCTTCATCCGCGCCGCACAAATTCACCTCGAAGCCGCCGACGGAAACGTCTACGCGCTCGCAGGCCGCCACGCGGGACTGCGCGCGACCGGCACCGCCAGCCGCGATGGCCACGTATGGCTCGTCGCGCGTCAAGGCGACGTGCAGCAGCACCAAAGGATCAGCGCAAAGAACAGCGACGGCACCGGCGGCACAGTCGATACCATCGGCACGACCACGGAACTCGAGAACACCACGGTAAGCGCGGCGAAGTGGAACATCGGCGTGAGCGAGCTGAACGCCGGGCCGCACAACGCGGCGGCGCTGTCGCAGAGCCTGTCGAACGGCACCTCGGTGCGCGTGAACGCGGACAACGACATCAACGTGCTGTCGACACTGCGATGGACCGGCAATGCATCGCTCGTGCTCGCCGCCGGGCATTCCATCCTCCTCGGACCGCTCACCACGATTTCCAACACCGGCGCAGGCAACCTGTACCTGCGCGCCGATGCGAAAAGCATCGACAACAACGGCAGCGTGACGAACGCAGGCACCATCGACTGGTCGCAGAGCACGGGCGTCGTCGCCGCGTTCTACGATTCGAACGGCGCGTTCACGCCCGGCACGCTGCGCAGCACCGCGTCGTGGAGCGCCGCGCCCTTCAGCGGACTCAAGACGCAGGTGACGGCGTATCAACTCGTCAATTCGATCGCCGAACTCGAGAACATCTCGCAGAACCTGAACGGCAACTACGCGCTCGGCAAGGACCTGTCCGCGACGGGCTCATTCACGCCGATCGCAATCAACAACACGACCGGCTTCACCGGCCAGTTCGACGGCTTCGGCCATACGATCGACGGCATCTCGTTCAGCACCACGCCGGACTCCGGCTCGCCGCCGCTCGGCATGTTCTCCGCGATCGGCAGGTCGGGCGTCGTGCGCAACGTCAATCTGACGAACGCCTACGCGTCGCCGTGGGCCACGCTCGCCGGATTGCTCGCGGGCAGCAACGCCGGCCTGGTCGCGAACGTGCACGTCACCGGCGAGATGAGCACCGACGAGATCGGCGCGGGCGCAATCGGCGGTGTCGTCGGCGAGAACTCGGGGACCATATCGCGCGCCACCAGCAATGTGTCGATGTATGCGCAAGGCTCGATGGGCGGCATCGCGCTGTCGAACTCGGGGCTCATCGTGCAATCGTCGTCGAGCGGCGACTACGGCGGCGGCACGCACGCGCACGTGGGCGGCATCGCGGCGGGCAACGGGACGACCGGCATCATCAGGCAATCGTATTCGACCGCGAGCGCCGGCGGCGTCACCGACGGCGGGCTGACGGACTACAACGCGGGCAGGATCGAGGAATCGTTCGCAGCGGTGTCCGCGCCGGCGCTGCCGCCCGGATACGTCGGCGGCATCACGTCGACGAACGTGGGCAACATCGCCAAGGACGTGTACTGGGATCGCGAAGTGTCGGGACAAAGCGTCGGCGCGGCCACCGGCACGGCCATCCCCGCCGCGAACGGGCTGACGACCGCGCAGATGGGCATGGCGTCGAGCTTCGCGCCCACCTGGAACTTCGCGCCGGGCGGCACGTGGACGTTCATCGAGGGCGTCTCCCATCCGGTCCTGCAATGGCAGGTGACCAAATAGCGCGACGTGACAGGCGCGGTCACGAGCCGAGCACGATGTACAGCATCCCGACCGGTGCTTTGGAACCGGCGGGCTCGGCCGCGTGCAGCGGAAAGCCGAACGTTCCCCGCACATTGATGAAACGGCTGACCTGAAAGCGGAAACCGCCGCCGATGCCGACCAGCGATCCGTTGTTCGGTTCGGCCGGCTGATCGATGCGATTCCACACCCGCCCTGCATCGACGAAAAGAAACGGCTGAATGGCGACGCCGCTCGCGCCCATGCTCCACGGCGGCGTGCGCACTTCCGTCTGCACATTCCAGCCGCGATCGCCCTGCACCACATACGGCAGGTAGCCACGCACGCTGCTGTCGCCGCCCAGTCCCATCTCTTCGCTGGGCAACAGCGTATCGGGCGTCCATTGCAGCATGGCCCGTCCCGATGCGATGAACCCGCCGCCCAGTGCGATATCCCGCTGCGCCGACAACTGCGCGTACATGTAGCGCGGCGTCGCACCGTGCCGCGCGCTTTCGAAGGCGGCTTCGTTGTTGTCGGCATCGAGCCGGCCGGGACTGAGCACGACCGTCGCGTTGGCGCGTGTCTGGCCCGATGTATCCGTGCGGCTCAGTTCGTAAGCCAGCACGAACTGGTGGATGTGCGTGTTCGAGTTGAACACCTGGAAGCCGCCGAACTCGAGGTTGTTGTTGGACCGCTTGAAGTCGTAGCCGAACTGCGCCTGCTGCTGCCAGCCCGCGAACGGCGTGAGCCGCCAGTCGTAACGGATGCTGGCCTGCGCGGAAATGCCGGTCTGTCCGTAGCTGTCGGGCAGGCGCGGCGTGCTCTGGGCATAGACGCCGAACAGTTCGACGCGATCGTGCCACGGCAGCGGCGCCGAATAATTGAGCGCGTGCGCGACGAAGCGCGCGCGGTTCGGGCGCCCTTCGATATCCGGATTGCCGCTCAGCGCGTCGTTGCTCGCGGTGATCTGATAGGCGATCTGCTGGTCGAGCCCGAAGAGATTGCCATAGTCGATGCCCGCGAAGAACCGGTCGCGGCCGAGCTGCGGAACGCCTGCGTTGTCGTAGCCGGCGGAGACGCGCATCGGGAAGCGGTCGGCGGTCTGGAGGATCACGTCGGTGGTGCCGTCGGCCTCGCCGGGGGCGTAGATCACATCGACGGCGCGGTATGGATTCGCGTTGAGCAGTGCGAGGCCGGTGGCGACGTCCGATTCGCGGATCGCATCGCCGGCGGTGAGCGGCATGTCGCCGGTGAGGAGCGCATCGGAGAAGTAGCGATTGCCGCGCGGGATCACTCGGCCCAGCCGATAGCTCGCCACCGCGATACGCACGACGCCGTCGGTCACGTCCTGCTCGGGCACGTAGACATCGACGAGCGGCAGTCCTGCCTCGCGATATCGAGCCACCACGGCGCGGCGAATGTCGGCGAGCCGCGCGAACGTGAGCGGGCGATCGAGGTCGGCGGCGAAGCCTTGGAGGAAGGCGTCGTCGATCGGCGTGAGGCCGCGCGCGACGATGCGGCCGTCGGCTGCGCGCGCCTCGGCGTTCGTCGACGCGGATGTCGACGCGGACTTTGACGCGGATGCTTCGAACACGAGCCCGCGAAGCGCGGTCACCGCGACTTCCGCCGATCCGCTCGCGGGCTCGGGCGGCGGCGGCGGCGTGGAAGGACGCGGGGACGCGGGCGGCGGCGTGGGACTCACATCGCGATAAGACTGCGCGTGGGCGATTGCGCTGGAGAGCAGCAGCGTTGCGAGGCCGAGGCGTGCCAGCCGACGCGGCCGTGCGGGAGGGTGACTGCCCGCGAGAGTGCGAGCGCGATATACGGTGAGCGGATTGCGCATCTGGCTCCATGAGGTCGGGCACGCTTGTCGGTCGATCGGCGTGCTTTGTGTCGAAGCAGCGGCGCGGGTGCGCGAACAGGGATGTTAAGGCGGAATCGAGGGGAGCGCCATCGGGGGATGAGGCTATCGACAGCCCGTGCACCGCGCGCGGCAAGCAATCAGCGTTGTGGCGCGGCGTTGGAGCCGCCGCGATGCGGGACCGCGTTCCTGAATCACTGGGCGCTTTGAACACGCGCCGGTGTTGCGCGGGATCCATTAACAGCTTGGTTTCTCCAGTGCCACCGTGCGTCATCTGATGCCGACATTGTCGGCGTTCCGTTGTAGTGCAAGTTATCGAGCGCGCGCTCGGCTTGTTCGCTCCATTCGATCGAGGGAATGACTTTTCCCACGAGGATGCCGGAACCGACCCGTTTCCTTGCGTACTTCGTCTCACCCGCCGGCATCGGCATATCGGCCGTCGAAAGCGGAACCTGGGAGCAGCACGCAGGGAAAACCCTCCCCCAACCATTACCCTCCGGATAACAATCGCCCGCCAACGTTGATTGAACCGGCATCCCGTGCTCTCTAGACTCGCCTCATGTCCTCAGCGAGAGCATCCATGTCCAGTCAAACTCAGTCCCCATCCCGCTGGGCCACGCGCCGGGCGGACAAGCATCGCCGGCTCGCGCGCGTCGCATCGATCGCGGACGGCATGGTGCTGCCCACCGATCGCATCGTCGATGTACTGCAGGCGCTCGTCGCGCCCGGCGACCGCGTCGTCGTCGAAGGGAACAACCAGAAGCAGGCCGATTTCCTCTCGCGCTCGCTCGCCAAAGTCGATGCCGGCGTCGTCCACGACCTGCATCTCATCATTCCCAGCGTGAGCCGCGCCGAGCACCTCGATCTCTTCGAGCGCGGCATCGCTCGCAAACTCGACTTCGCCTACGCCGGCGCGCAGAGCCTGCGCATCTCCCAGTTCCTGCAGGACGGCATCCTCGAAATCGGCGCGATCCACACCTACATCGAGCTCTACGCGCGGCTCTACGTCGACCTGACGCCGAACGTCGTGCTGTGCGCGGGCTACAAGGCCGACCGCCAGGGCAACCTGTACACCGGCCCGAGCACCGAAGACACACCCTCGCTCGTCGAAGCAGCCGCGTTTCGCGACGGCATCGTGATCGCGCAAGTCAACGAGATCGTCGACGATCCGAAAGACCTGCCGCGCGTCGATATTCCCGGCTCGTGGATCGACTTCGTCGTGCAGTCCGACAAGCCGTTCTTCATCGAGCCGCTCTTCACGCGCGATCCGCGCCTCGTCACGCCGATGCAAGTCCTGATGGCGATGCTCGCCATCCGCGGCATCTACGAAAAGCATCAGGTGCAGTCGCTCAATCACGGTATCGGCTTCAACACCGCCGCAATCGAACTCATCCTCCCGACCTACGGCGACAAGCTCGGCCTCAAGGGCAAAATCTGCCGCCACTGGACGCTCAATCCGCACCCCACGCTCATCCCCGCAATCGAGACCGGCTGGGTCGACAGCGTCCACTGCTTCGGCGGCGAGCTCGGCATGGAAGCCTATGTCGCCGCACGGCCCGACATCTTCTTCACCGGGCGCGACGGGTCGATGCGCTCGAATCGCACGATGTGCCAGCTCGCCGGGCAATACGCGGTGGACATGTTCATCGGCTCGACGCTGCAGATGGATGGCGAAGGCAACTCGTCGACGGTCACGCACGGACGGCTCACCGGCTTCGGCGGCGCGCCCAACATGGGCCACGATCCGCACGGCCGCCGTCATGCCACGCCCGCGTGGCTCGACCTGCTGCAAACGGACAGCCCGCTCGAACGCGGCCGCAAGCTCGTCGTGCAGATGGTCGAGACGTTTCAGGCGGGCGGACAGCCGACCATCGTCGAATCCATCGACGCCGTCGATGTCGGCCGCGAATCCGGCATGCCGCTCGCGCCCGTGATGATCTACGGCGACGACGTCACGCACGTGCTGACCGAGGAAGGCATCGCCTATCTGTACAGGGCGCGCTCGCTGGAGCACCGCAAGGAGATGATCGCCGCGGTATCCGGCGTCACGCCGATCGGCCTGAAAAGCGACAAGAGCAAGCTCCCGGCGCTGCGCCGCGACGGCTTCGTCGCGCTGCCCGAGGACCTCGGCATTCATCGCAGCGAAGCGAGCCGTTCGCTGCTCGCCGCGAAAAGCATGGCCGATCTCGTCGACTGGTCCGACGGGCTGTACGATCCGCCCGCGCGCTTCCGGAGCTGGTGATGCGCGATCCCCATGCCAGGAGCGCCGCGCGCCCGCTCTGTCTTTCGCCGGACGCGGCCGGCCGCCTCGGCCGATACGTCGTCGAAGCGCTGATCGACGAAGTCACGCTCGCGCCCAAGCCCGGCCTCGTCGATATCCGCAGCCGCGGCGCGCATCACGATCTCGACTGGACGTTGATGTGCGTCTCGGCGCTCGCGTTGCAGCCGGCGTTCGTCGCGATGGCGCGCGCGGGCATCGACATCGCACCGATGCCCGCGCTGCGCGAACGCATCGGCGCAATCGGACGCGAAGGCGAAGCGCGCATGCTTGATGCGACCGGCGGCGTCAACACGCATCGCGGCGCGATCTGGGCCCTCGGGCTGCTCGTGACCGCGGCCGCCCGCGAGCCGTCGAATCTCACGGCGGATGCGGTCGCCGCGCTCGCCGGATCGATCGCGCGCGTTCAGGATCGTCATGCCCCGGCGCGCACCGGCAACAAGGGCGAGCAGGCTTGCATCGACTATGACGTCGGCGGCGCGCGCGGACAGGCGCAGGCGGGCTTTCCGCACGTGGTGCGCGTCGCGCTGCCGGAACTTGCGCGCTCGCGTGCGCGCGGCGACAGCGAAACGTCGGCGCGTCTCAACGCCCTGCTCGCAATCATGGCGAGCCTCGACGACACCTGCGTGCTCGCGCGCGGCGGACGCAACGCGCTCGCCGAATTGCAGCACGGCGCAAGCCTCGTGCTCGCGGAAGGCGGCGTCGCGACACTCGCGGGCCGCCGTCATCTGCGCGCGCTCGACCAGCGTCTCGTCGAACTCCACGTATCGCCCGGCGGCGCGGCCGATCTGCTCGCCGCCGCACTCTTTCTCGACCGGCTCCAGGGCGAAGCAACCGAATCGCCTAATACTTAGGAAACCATATGGAAAACATCGTCCTCGAATTTCCGGCGGGACAGCCCGCAAAAGGCCGCGCGCTGGTGGGCGTGGTCGCGTCCGGAGACCTCGAAATCCTGCTCGAAGCGAACAGCGCGAACCGCACGGTGGTGAACATCACCACATCCGTCGATGGCAAGGGCCGCCTGTGGGAAGCCGTGCTCGAACGCATCTTCGGCGATGGATCACTGCCCGCTGCAAGGCTCGAAATCAACGACGCGGGCGCGACGCCCGGGGTCGTGCAGCTGCGCATCGGGCAGGTATTCGAACAACTCGAATCGAACGGCGGAGCGTGAATCATGGACGCACAGCAATTGCTCGAACGCCAGAGCTTCATCGAACTCGATGCACGCAGCCGCGCGAAGAAGCTGCTCGATGAAGGCACGTTCACCGAACTGCTCGATCCTTTCGAACGCGTGACGTCGCCGTGGCTCGCGCGGCAGAACATCGTCACGCAGTCGGATGACGGCGCGGTCGTCGCGAAAGGAACGATCGACGGTCAGCCCGCCGTGGTGCTCGGCATCGACGGCGGCTTTCAGGGCGGCAGCATGGGCGAAGTATCGGCGGCGAAGATCGCGGGCAGTCTGGAACTCGCAGCCGAAGACAATCGCAACGGCATCCCGACGCGCGCCGTCATCCTCTTCGAGACCGGCGGCGTGCGCTTGCAGGAAGCCAATCTCGGGCTCGCGGGCATCGCGGACATTCACGCGGCCATCGTCGACTTGCGGCGCTATCAGCCGGTGATCGGCATCACGGCGGGTCCCATCGGATGCTACGGCGGCATGTCGATCGCCGCCGGCCTGTGCAGCTATCTGATCGGCACGCGGGAGGCGCGGCTCGGGCTCAACGGACCGGCCGTGATCGAGCAGGAAGCCGGTATCGCCGAATTCGACTCGCGCGACCGCCCGACGATCTGGAGCTTCACCGGCTGCGAGCAGCGGCATCGCACCGGACTGATCGATGTCTTCACCGCCGACGACGCCGATGCGATCCGCGCCGCCGTCATCGACCTGTTGCGCGCCGGCCGCCCCGCAGCGTGCCGCAGCGAGCGCGTGGCCGGCTTCATCGAGCGGCTCGACCAGATCGATACGGCCGCGCAAGCCACGCCGCAACAGGCAGCCGCCATCTTTGGCAAGGGATTCGCATCATGAGCACACGAGAGCTTTCGAAACGCGGCGCGGTCTGGCTCGACGCGCTGACCCGCAGCGCACCGTTGCAGCCGGGCTATCCGCCGTCCGTGCGCGTGGCGGATGCGCGCATCGGCGACCGCCCTGCGCGTTTCATCGCGGTGGTGCCGGACCCGGACAACCCGTTTCCGTGCGCACGCAACGGCGAAGTCGGACTGATCGAAGGATGGCAACTGGCGCGCGCGGTGCGTGAAGTCATCGATGCGGACGCAGCAAGCGATGCCAAGCGCGCGATCGTCGCCGTGATCGATGTCCCGAGCCAGGCGTATGGGCGTCGCGAAGAGGCCTACGGCATTCATCAGGCGCTCGCCGCCGCCGCCGACGCCTACGCGAGCGCCCGTCTCGCCGGGCATCCGGTGATCGGGCTGATCGTCGGCGGCGCGATGTCCGGCGCGTTTCTCGCGCACGGCTATCAGGCTAACCGGCTGATCGCGCTCGCGGACCGCGAAGTGATGGTTCACGCGATGGGCAAGGAATCCGCCGCGCGCGTGACCCTGCGCACCGTCGCGGATCTCGAAGCGTTCACGGCGCACGTTCCGCCGATGGCGTATGACATCGACAACTACGCGTCGCTCGGCCTGCTCTGGAAGCTGCTCTCGCCCGCCAACGCCGATGCCCCCACGGCCGCCGATCAGTCGATGGTCGAGACCGCGCTCGAGGCCGCGCTCGACGACATTCGCGCCGATCCGTCGCGCGGACTCGAAAGCCGGCTCGGCAGCCCGCACCGGGCGGCGTCGGCCACGGTGCGCAGCAAGCTGCGCGAGGCCTGGCGCTAATCGCAACTTCGGACATCGGCTCGTCAGAAGCCAGTCAGTCAATTTCAGGAGACGGTAAATGATCATCTACGGAACTGCGTTGCTCGCGTTCTGCCATCTGGCGGGACTTTTTCTGGGCGATCTGCTCGGCGCCGCGATAGGCGTGAAAACGAACGTGGGCGGCGTCGGCATCGCGATGCTGCTGCTCATCTTCCTGCGGCTCTATCTGCACAAGAAGGGCTTGTTGCCGAAGGAAACGGAAGCGGGCGTCGGCTTCTGGGGCGCGATGTACATCCCGGTCGTCGTCGCGATGGCGGCGAACCAGAACGTCGTCGCCGCGCTCAAGGGCGGGCCGGTCGCGCTGTTGTCGGCGCTGGGCGCGGTGATCGCGTGCGCGGGCTGCATCGCCGTGCTCTCACGGACGGGCCGCGACAGCACGTCGTTTGCCAATGCCCCGAAGCTCGAAGAAATCTGAACGCCGGAGACAGCCATGTTCCAAATGATCGATAAGGTTCTGATTCACAACGGTCTCGTCACGGCGTTCGCGCTGGTCGGGCTCATCATGTGGGTGTCGTCGGTGATCTCGAGGAAGCTGACGTTCGGGCGCGTGCACGGCTCGGCGATCGCCATCGTGATCGGGCTCGTGCTGGCCTACTTCGGCGGCGTGTTCACGTCGGGCCAGAAGGGGCTTGCGGACCTGCCGCTCTTCGCGGGCGTCGGCCTGATGGGCGGCGCGATGCTGCGCGACTTCGCCATCGTCGCGACCGCCTTCGAAGTGCAGGCGACCGAAGCGCGCAAGGCCGGGATGATCGGCGTGGTGTCGCTGCTGCTCGGCACGGTGCTGCCCTTCATCGTCGGCGCGAGCGTCGCGCATGCGTTCGGCTACACCGACGCCGTCAGCATGACGACGATCGGCGCGGGCGCGGTCACGTATATCGTCGGTCCGGTGACGGGCGCGGCGATCGGCGCGAGTTCGGACGTGATCGCGCTCAGCATCGCGACGGGTCTCATCAAGGCGATCATCGTGATGATCGGCACGCCGCTCGCGGCCGGCTTCATGGGCCTGAGGACGCCCCGCTCCGCGATGATCTTCGGCGGACTCGCCGGCACGGTGAGCGGCGTCAGCGCGGGACTCGCCGCGACGGATCGCCGGCTCGTGCCGTACGGCGCGCTGATCGCGACGTTCCATACGGGCGTAGGCTGCCTGCTCGGGCCGTCGCTGCTGTTCTTCGCGACGAAAGCGCTGGTCGGCGCGTGAGGCATCGGGAGACCCGCAGTGTCGATCCATCGTGAAGCGCCCCGCCCGCACGATCTCGTGTGGGTCGAAGCACCGGAGGACATCGTGGCGACATCGGCGATGCCTGCGTGGGCTACGCGCGAGTGGCTGTCGGTCGCGCCGGCCGTCGTGCGGCGGGAGGCGGCGGAGCGCGGCGTCGTGCCCGTCGGTCTGCGCGGGCACGCGCGCAACGAGCGCTTCGCGGCCTTCGTGAACGTCGAACGCATCGCGCGATGCGTGACGCCGGAAGCACTGGCCCGAGCACGCGGATGGCTCGATGCAGACGGCGCGCTCGCGAACCTGCCGTGCATGCGCGCCCTCGCCTTCATCGCGCCCCGGCTGGATGCACTTGCATTGACGTGGGGCGTGACGGGCAGCGTCGGCTTCGCGCTTGCAAGCGGCGTGAGCACATTGCGAGAGGACAGCGACCTCGACTTGCTGCTGCGTGCGGACCGACCGTTGCCGCGCGATGACGCGCGCGCGTTGCTGTCGTTGTTGCAGGCCGCGCCTGCACGCATCGACATGCAGGTGGATACCGGTCACGGCGGCTTCGCACTTGCAGAGTGGACCGGGCGGGCCGGGCGCGTGATGCTGAAGACGGGTCGCGGGCCGAAGCTCGTTGCGGACCCGTGGACATCATGAGCGTGCTTTTCACGTTCCCTGGCCAGGGCTCGCAACGCGCCGGCATGCTGCACGCGTTGCCCGATGATCGCGAAGCCGCGCGCACGCTCGAAGAAGCAAGCGATACCCTCGGCTGCGATGCGCGTGCTCTCGACGATTCCGCCGCGCTGCGCTCCACCGTCTCCGTGCAGCTTTGCCTGCTGATAGCGGGCGTCGCTCAGGCGCGGGTCATTCAGGCGCGCGGTCACGAACCCGACATGGTTTCGGGGCTGTCGATCGGCGCGTATCCCGCAGCGGTGATTGCCGGCGCGCTCACGTATCCCGACGCGCTCAGGCTCGTTGCCTTGCGTGGCCGGCTGATGGAAGAGGCTTATCCGCGCGGCTTCGGAATGACGGCGATCGTCGGTCTGACTCAGCGGGCGCTCGAACCGCTGATCGCGCAAGTTAATAGCGACGCCGAGCCTGTCTTTCTGGCGAACATCAACACGCCGACGCAGATGGTCGTCGCCGGCAGCGATGCCGCGATGCAAAGTCTCGCGGCCATCGCCATCGAACGCGGCGCGCAACGCAGCGACCGGCTCGATGTGGCGGTGCCATCGCATTGCGCCCTGCTCGATGCACCCGCCGCCGCGCTCGCCGATGCTTTCCGGCCGGTCGATGTGCGCGCGCCGCGCATCGTTTATCTGAGCAGCAGCGCCGCGAGGCCGCTGTTCGACGGCGGGCGCATCGCCGCCGATCTGGCCGGCAACATGGCGCGGCAAGTGCGCTGGCACGACACGATGCGGCTCGCGTGGGAGCGCGGCGCGCGGCTGGCCGTGGAAATGCCGCCTGCAAACGTGCTGACGCGGCTGGCGGCCGACGTGTTCGCGCAAGGCATCGCTGTCAGTTGCAGCGAGACATCGCTCGACAATGTGGACGCGCTCATCGACAGGGAACGCGCGCGCGACGAGCGTTGAACGCTCAATCGAGGTTGCGCGTGCGCAGGCGGCAGACGGCCATCAGCGCGAGCAGGTTCGGGTCGCGTTCCCGCGCGCGCAGGAAGCTGACGCCGATGGTTTGCCGCATCAGGTATTGCGGCTTGAGCGGGATGAACTGCACTTTGTCGCCGAAGACGCCGCGCACGCGTCCCGGCAGGAGCGTGTAGCCGACGCCGCCGCTTACGAGATTCATCAGCGAGAAGATGTCGCCGGTTCGCACGGTTACGTTCGGCTCGAAGCCCGCGACGCGGAACGCCTCGACGAAGCCGTGATACGTGGCGAATCCTTCACCGAGCGAGACGAAGGTTTCGTCGCGGCAGTCGCGCAGATCGACGGCTTCCTGCTTGGCGTAGGGCGATCCGGCGGGCGCGGCGAAGAAGATGTCGTCTTCGAAGAGCGGGATGGATTCCACTTCGGTTTCGGCATCGGGCAGGGCCATCAGGGCGGCGTCGATTTCGCTGCGCTTGAGCTTGTCGATCAGCATCTCGTTGGAGCCGAGCACGAGTTCGACTTGCAGGGTCGGCCTGCGCACCTTGATATCGACGACGATGCCCGGCACGGTGCGAATGGTCAGCGAATAAAGGGAGCCGATTTTGAGGCGGTCGGACGAATAGCCGGCGGCTTCCCGCGTCGCGCGGATGCCGTCGGACATCAGCGTGATGACTTCCTGCGCGACGTCGGCGAGCATCTGGGCGGCTTCCGTCGACTTGAGATTGCGGCCTTCATGGCGGAAGAGCGCGCAGCGCACGCCCTGCTCGAGCGAATGCAACGCGCGATGCACGCTGACCGTGCTGACGTTCAATGCTTCGGCGGCCTTGGCAAGGTTGCCGGTCTCCATGAACGCGAGCAGGACTTCGAGCTTGCGGAAGGTGATTTCGTCGTCGATTCGGGGGGGCATGGGGGTGGGGCGGTGCGGGCGGAAACGGTTGATTATCGCGGGATGAGTGGCGCGACGGAATAGCGTTTAACCCACAGGGCTTCTCATTCCGGTGGACGGAAAGCGCGGGGATCGGAGTCGATCCGCCGGCATGAACCGGCTCGCAGCATCGCAACGAGAAAGGGTGAGCAAGCGACGGCTCCATCCTGCCGATTCATCTCATCGGCCGCGCCTTTCGTTTCGGCGGCGAAACGACGCTATGCAATCCTCGACGGTGGCCATGCCATCGCAACGCTACCGCTGAACATCGTCGCCCTCCCCAAAATGCGTCACCACTCCCCGCACCCCCGCCACATTCTCCGCCGCGACCCTCAGCGCGTTCCCCTCTTCCGCGCTCTTCACCGCGCCCCATAAGTGCACGGTCCCCTGCTCGACGACCACACTCTCGCGCGCCATCGCCCACGGATGCCCTTCCATCGCCTGCAGCACCGCATCGCGCAACGCGGCATCGTTGCACTCGCCGGCATCCGGCGGACAAGGCGTGCGCGTCACCAGCGCGCGAATCAGGTTCGCCCGGCTGATCACGCCGACCACGCGGCCATCGCGCATCACGGGAACCCGCTTGATATGCCGCTGCGCGAACAGATCCGCAATGTCGCCGATCGGACACGACTCCGTGATCGTCGCGACATCCGTCGTCATGACGTCCTTCACCTTCCGCGCGTGCTCCTTCACATACTGACTCGCCATGTCGCGCGCCGACGGCAGCGTCTCCTGCCACCACGCGCGATCCTTCAGCCCCGTCCCGAGCTCCGCGCGATGCATGAGATCGCCCTCCGTGACGATGCCAAGCAGCTTGCCTTCCT
Source organism: Caballeronia sp. LZ016 (assembly GCF_031450805.1). Lineage (NCBI taxonomy): Bacteria > Pseudomonadati > Pseudomonadota > Betaproteobacteria > Burkholderiales > Burkholderiaceae > Caballeronia > Caballeronia sp. LZ016. Next base: position 32,623 of record NZ_JARTVY010000005.1, on the reverse strand, counting down.
CGTCGATAACCGGCATTCCGCTGATGCCGGCAAAGACCATCGTCCCCGCCGCGTCGCGCACCGACATTTCAGGACTCGCAGAAATGATGGACGTCGTCATGATGTCGGATGCTTGCATGTCTGGCTCCTTCGAAACCGAAAGCACATCGAAGCGAAAGGAAATCGATCCCTACGTTATACGCATTCGATGCGCAAAACACGAATCTTTTGCCTATGATTCGACTCAGGATCGTGAAAGCACTTTGCAGGCATCGCTCAGCACGTCTCAGGTCCGCGACCTCCAAGCGTCCGCGGCCAAGGAGTCGTTCCCATGAAAGCTCCGCAGCGTTTGACGCGGGTCGCGTTGATGGCGCCGCTCACAGGCGTCATGGTCCCGATCGAATCCGTGCCCGATCCGGTCTTCGCCGAGAAGATGGTCGGCGACGGCGTATCCATCGACCCGGTCTCCGACGAACTGCTCGCGCCCCTCGCCGGCAAGATCACCCAGCTTCACCGCGCCGCGCACGCCGTCACCGTGACGGGCGAAAGCGGCATCGAAGTGCTGATCCACATCGGGCTCGACACGGTCATGCTGCGCGGGGAAGGCTTCACGCCGCTCGTGAGCGAAGGCGACACGGTCGCCACCGGTCAGCCGCTGATCCGCTTCGATCCGCTCTTCGTCGGCGCGAAGGCAGTGAGCCTCCTCACGCAAATGGTCATCGCCAACGGCGAACTGGTGACGCGCTACGAACCCGCGACCGGCATCGTCACAGCCGGCAAGGACGTCGCGTTGTCGGTGGAGTTCGTCGGCAGTACGCGGGGCGCACCGGGCGATGAAACGGGCAGCGCCGCCGTTTCCGATGAAGTCGCGCTGCCGAATCCGGCGGGGCTGCACGCGCGGCCCGCGGCGGTCGTCGCAAGCGAAGCCAAGAAGTTCAAGTCCGATATCCGTCTCGTGCGCGGAGGCGACAGCGCCAACGCGAAATCGGTCGTATCGATCATGAAGCTCGTCACGCGCATGGGCGACAAGGTGCGCGTGGAAGCCACCGGTCCCGATGCCGGCGCAGCCGCCGCCGCGCTCGCGGCCCTGCTCGCCGCCGGTTCCGGCGAGAAAGCCGGCGATGCGCCCGCTCCCGCGTCAGCCGCCGCAAACGCGCCGCCCGCGCCCGACGTGCTGCGCGCGGCGCGCACCGACGCGAACGAGTTCACGGGCGTCTCGGCGTCGCCGGGGATCGCGGTCGGCGCCATCGTGCAGTTCCGCCAGGAAGTGATCGACGTCGCCGAAACGGGCGAATCGCCCCAGCGCGAGCGCGCCCGGCTCGACACCGCCCTGCACGACGCGCGCCAGCAGATCGAAGCGCTCAAGCTCAAGCTGAGCGGCCCGAAGGCGCAGATCATCGACGCCCATCTCGAGTTGCTCGACGATCCCGATCTCAACGATCTCGCGATTGCAGGCGTGAGCGCCGGAAAGAGCGCGGCCTTCGCCTGGCGCGAGGCCTTCCAGAAGCAGGCAGCCACGCTCGAAGCACTCGACGATGCGTTGCTGCGCGAACGCGCCAGCGATATCCGCGATGTCGGACGCCGCGTGCTCGCGCTCATCGCCGGCGTGAAACAAGCCCGCATCGGCGTGCCGGCCGATTCGATCCTCGTCGCCGAAGAGTTGTCGCCATCGGATACGGCGTCGCTCGACCGCGAGAAGGTGCGCGGCTTCTGCACGACGACCGGCGGCGCGACGAGCCACGTCGCCATTCTGGCGCGCTCGCTCGGCATTCCGGCCATCTGCGGCATCGACGAAGACGCGCTGCAGCTCCCCGACGGCACGCCCGTCGTGCTCGACGGTTCGCGCGGCAGCCTGCGGCGCAATCCGAGCGCCGCCGAACTGCAGAGCGCACGCGACGGCATCGCGCGGCAGGCGGCGCGGCGCGAACAGGAACGGCTCGCCGCGACGAAGCCCGCGGTGACGGCGGACGGTCATCGCGTGGAAGTGGTCGCGAATATCCGCAACGCCCAGGAAGCCCGCGACGCGGTCGCGGCGGGCGCGGAAGGCGTCGGTCTGCTGCGCTCCGAGTTCCTGTTCGACAACCGCGACACCGCCCCCGACGAGGACGAACAGGCCGCCGCCTATTGCGCCGTGGCCGAAGCGCTCGGCCGCGAACGCACGCTCGTCGTGCGGACGCTCGATGTGGGCGGCGACAAGCCGCTTTCCTATCTGCCGCTGCCGCACGAGGACAACCCGTTCCTCGGCCTGCGCGGCGTGCGGGTGAGTCTCGACCGTCCCGACATGTTCCGCACGCAACTGCGCGCCATTTTGCGGGCTGCATCCATCGGCAAGCTGCATGTGATGTTTCCGATGATCACGACGATCGAAGAAGTACGCGCGGCGCGGCAGCTTCTGCGCGAGGAAGCGGGCGATCGCGCGAGCGAGGTGAAGGTCGGCGTGATGATCGAAGTGCCCGCCGCCGCGCTGATTGCCGAGCCGCTCGCGCGAGAAGTCGACTTCTTCTCGATCGGCACCAACGATCTGACGCAATACACGCTCGCGATGGATCGCGGTCATCCGAAGCTCGCGCGGCAGGCAGACGCGCTGCATCCGGCGGTGCTGCGGCTGATGCAGATGACCGTCGAGGGCGCGCATCGGCATGGCGCGTGGGTCGGCGTGTGCGGCGGCATCGCGTCCGACGCGATGGCCGTGCCGGTGCTGGTCGGCATCGGCATCGACGAGCTGTCGGTCAGCGTGCCCGCCGTCGGCTCGATCAAGGCGCAGCTCGCGCGCCTCACTCTCGACGAAGCCCGCGCGCTCGCAGCCGATGTCCTCGCGCTCGGCACCGCCGCCGAAGTCCGCGCGCGTCTCGCACCCTACGCCGCCTAGAACCGGAGCGACCGCCATGTTCAAGAATGCCTTCGGCGTGGTGCAGAAAGTCGGCAAGTCGCTGATGCTGCCCGTTGCCGTGCTGCCGGTCGCGGGCTTGCTGCTCGGCCTCGGCGCGACCGATTTCCACGGCCACGTGCCCGCCATCGTGCTCGCGCTGATGCGCAATGCGGGCGATGTCATCTTCGCGAACCTGCCGCTCATCTTTGCAATCGGCGTCGCGCTCGGCTTCACCGAGAACGACGGCGTATCGGGCATCGCCGCGACCATCGGCTTTCTCGTGATGACGGCGACGCTCGGCGTGATCGCGAAAGCGCAAGGCGTCGACACCGACACGATCATGGGCATTCCGTCGATCCAGACCGGCGTGTTCGGCGGCATTCTCGCGGGCGGGCTCGCCGCGTGGATGTTCAACCGCTACTACAAGATCTCGCTGCCGCCGTATCTCGGCTTTTTCGCGGGCAAGCGCTTCGTGCCGATCGTGACGGCCATCGGCGCGATCGTGCTCGGCGCGATCCTCTCGGTCGTCTGGCCGCCCATCGGCGGGCTCATCAAGGCGTTCTCGCACTGGGCGGCGGTGTCCGATCCGCGCATGGCGGCGACGATCTACGGTTTCGTCGAACGTCTGCTGATTCCGTTCGGGCTGCACCATATCTGGAACGTGCCGTTCTTCTTCGAAGCCGGCAGCTTCCTCGATCCGGCGACGGGCAAGGTCGTGCACGGCGATATCAACCGCTTCTTCGCCGGCGATCCGACCGCGGGCATTCTCGCAGGCGCATTCCTCTTCAAGATGTTCGGACTGCCCGCCGCGGCCATCGCCATCTGGCATTGCGCGAAGCCGGACAAGAAGGTTGCGGTTGGCGGCATGATGGTGTCGGCGGCGCTCACGTCGTTTCTGACGGGCATCACCGAGCCGATCGAGTTCGCGTTCCTGTTCGTCGCGCCGGTGCTTTATTTCATTCACGCGTGTCTCGCAGCATCCGCGCAGTTCGTCGCGAATACGCTGAACATGCACATGGGCTTCACGTTCTCGCAGGGCGCCATCGACTTTCTGATGTTCAATCTCATCGGCAACAAGTCGACGCATGCGTGGTACGTCTTCTTTCTCGGTCCGATCTATGCAGTGATCTACTACGGCGTGTTTCGCTTCTTCATTTCGCGCTTCGATCTGAAGACGCCGGGCCGTGAAGACGATACCGCCGACGCCGCCGCGACCGGCGCGGCGGCCGGCCCCGGCGGCCGCTCGCGCGACCTCGTGCTCGCGTTCGGCGGACGCTCGAACATCACGAGCCTCGACGCGTGCATCACGCGCTTGCGCATCTCCGTCGCGAATCCCGCGCTCGTCGACGATGCGCGGCTGAAGGCGCTCGGCGCGGCGGGCGTGCTGCGAGTGGGCAACGGCGTGCAGGCGATCTTCGGCCCGCTCTCCGAGAACATGAAGACGGACATGCAGGAGTATCTGAAGACGGCGGGCAACGAGGCCGATCTCGCGCCCGCCGATGCCGCCGCCGCGCCGCCTGCCACCGCGACTGCAGCCGCCGCTGCATCCCCGGCGCCCGCGATGGCGGACCTGTCGGCGCGCGCGCAGCAGATTCGCGCGGCGCTCGGCGGTGCGGGCAACATCGGCACGCTCGATGCCCTCGCGCTCACCCGCCTGCGCGTGCGGCTCGCGGACCCCGCGCGCATCGATGCCGCCGCGCTGCGGTCGGCGGGCGTTCCCGTCACGCAGCCGCTGGCGAATGGCGAGATCGATCTGATCGTCGGCCTGGGCGCGGCCGATCTCGCAGGCGCGATGCGCTGACACGCCGTCGCATCACGGCCCCGACGACTCCGCCGCCGACACGGCTTCCCGGTCCTGCCGAACCCATCGCCAGAACAGCTGATAGCCGACCGCCAGCATCACGGGGCCGATGAAAAGCCCGATGACGCCGCTCGTCACCATGCCGCCGAGCGCACCGATCAGCACGACGGGCATCGGCACCGACACGCCGCGCCCGAGCAGCAGCGGCTTCAGCACGTTATCGACAAGTCCCGCGATGAACACGTACACCGAGAACACGATGGTCGCGGCGTTGAGGCCATCCGTGACGATCACGAACACGATGACCGGCCCGGTCACGAGCGTCGCGGGCAGTTGCATGATGCCGATCAGCAGCACGGCGAGCGCGAGCAGCCCCGCGCCCGGCAGCTTCATCAGCACGAACGCGGCGCCGATGAGCACCGTCTGAATGAAGGCGATTCCGACGACGCCCTGCGCCACCGCGCGGATCGTCTTCGTGCAGAGCTCGACGATGCGCGGCCCGTTGTCCGCGCCGGAGATGCGCGATGCGATCTGCAGCGCGTTGCGATGCCCCTTCTCGCCATGCGCCATCACGATGCCCGCCACGATCAGCGCAACGAAGAAGATCACGAGCCCCGCGCCGAAACCCGTCACGGTGCCGAGCACGGTGCGTCCCGCGACTCTCAGTTCGGGCGCGAAGCGGCGCAGCACGCCGACGAGATCGGTCGACGCCTGCAGCCAGAAATCGAACACACGTTGACCGATGAGCGGCCACTTCGCCACCGATGCATCCGGCGGCGGAATGTGAATGCTGTCGCTGCGGATGACCGCGAGCGCGTGCTCCACGGAATCGGCGAGCGCGAGCGCGAGCAGGCACGTCGGCGCGAGCACGACGGCGAACGCAACGAGCACGATCAGTGTCGCGGCGAGGCCGTCGCGGCCGCCGAAGCGGCGTCGCAACATCGTCTGAAGCGGATACAGCGTGACCGCGAGGATCAGCGCCCAGATCATCAGATTGAGGAACGGCGCGAAGATGCGAAAGCAGAACACCGCGAGCACCGCGATCAGGCCGACCCGGATCAACACATCGAGCAGCTCTCTCGACAGCTCACGCTGAAACGGTCGCGGGTGCAGCATGGGCTTGTCTCCTGCCGGATGCAGCCGCAGTGGCCAGCACTGCGTTCCAGTCTAGGACAGCCGCGCGCGACGATCAACGCGCACGGCGCGCGACGCGCGATCCTCGCCCGTGCGCAGACCATTTACTTCGGACAAGAAAGCATTCACGGTGTCATTCAGCGTTTCAGGAATCGACACGAACGCACGCTCTGCGGAAGCTCACGAACCCTATGGCGTTTTCATCGGTATTCGGCTATTAGTAGATTCGTCAGGCGCACGGCATCGAAGCATGACCGCTTGAGCCGATCGCGGGAAGCGTCTCTGGCCATCATGCAAATCATCGAAAACGGAGGCAGCGGAGGCAGCGGCGGCACATTCGAAGCTCGGGGCTCGCGTCCGGTGACATCGACACGTCCGGGGCGCATTGCGGGCAATCGACGGCGAGCGCAGCATCATGCGCCCGCACTCTGGTTACGGCCATCCCACGGGGGAGGCGCTCATGGCGTTGGTGTCGGAACGAATAGTGAATGGCTGGTTCGCGCGGGCATCGCAGGGATTGCATCGGATGCGGATGCGCGCTCATCGCTGTCTGCCGGTCGCCGCGCTGGCCCTCGTCTCGCTGGCCGCCTGCAGGAAGCCGCCCGCCGAAGCGCCCCGCGCCGCCGTCGACGTAACCGTCGTGACGGTTGCCGCGAAGTCGACACCCGTGGAGTTCGAATTCACCGCGCAGACACAAAGCTCGCGTGAAGTGGAGATACGCGCGCGCGTCGATGGCTTCCTGGAAAAGCGCATGTATACGGAAGGCGCGCTCGTCGAAGCCAACCAGATCATGTTCCTGATGGACAAGCGCCCCTTCGAGGCCGCGCTGCAAACGGCCAAGGGCGCGCTGTCGCAACAGCAGGCGCGGCTCTTGGTCACGAAGCAGAACCTCGCGCGCGTGAAGCCGCTTGCCGCGATGAACGCATTGAGCAAGAAGGATCTCGACGACGCCGTCGGCAACGAGAAAAGCGCGGAAGCCGCCGTGATCGCCGCGCAAGGCGAAGTGCAGACCGCGCAGCTCAATCTCAGCTATACGACGATCCGCTCGCCGCTCAAGGGCCTGTCCAGCTTCGCGCGCGTGCAGGAAGGCAGCTACGTGACGCCGACGCAATCGGGGCTGCTCACGTATGTGTATCAACTCGACCCGATGTGGGTGAACTTCAGCATCTCGGAGAACGAGTTGCTGACGTATCGCGAACAGATACAGAAAGGCCAGTTGCGTTTCCCGCCCGACAACAAGTTCGATGTGACCGTCATTCAGGCCGATGGCTCCGTCTATCCGCAGACCGGCCGCATCGACTTCACGAACCCCGCCTTCAGCACGCAGACAGGCACGTTCCTCGTGCGCGCATCGTTCTCGAATCCGAAGGGCACGCTGCGTCCCGGCCAGTTCGTGAAGGCGCGCGTGTCGGGGGCGCTGCGGCCCAACGCGATCCTCGTGCCGCAGCGCGCGGTGCTGCAAGGCGCGAAAAGCCACTTCGTGTGGGTGCTCGACGATCAGTCGAAGCCGCATCAGCGGGTCATCGAAGTGGGCGAATGGCACGGCGACGACTGGTTCATCACCAACGGTCTCAGGGCGGGCGAACGCGTGATCGTCGATGGCGCGATTCGCGTCGGCGCCGATTCGCAAGTGCGCGTCGTGAGCGCGCCGAACGATGGCGCACCTGCCGCCGCGCCCGCCTCCGCTGCGATGTCGGCGTCGGGCGCGCAGGCGTCGCTCGGCGGCGCGAAGCCATCGGGTGAGCGGCAGCAATAGGCCAGCCGAACGAAATCAGCGGCGCCACGCCGAGCGGAAGAGGCCAATGAACATTTCACATTTCTGCATCGACCGCCCGATTTTTGCCTCGGTCATCTCGATCATCATCACGCTCGGCGGCGCGCTGACGATGCTCGCGCTGCCGACCGCGCAATATCCCGACATCACGCCGCCGCAGATCACCATCTCCGCGACGTATCCCGGCGCGAGCGCAGAAGTCGTCGCGAACAACGTGGCCGCGCCGATCGAGCAGCAGGTCAACGGCGCGGACAACATGATCTACATGAGCTCGTCGAGTTCATCGACGGGCAATCTCACGATCAACGCGTACTTCGAGATCGGCACGAACCCGGAACTCGCACAAGTGGACGTGCAGAACCGCGTGAACCTCGCGATGCCGCAGCTGCCGCAATCGGTGACGGCGCAGGGCGTGCAGGTGCAGAAGAAGTCGCAGGCGTTCATGATGGTCGTCGCGATCTATTCGCCCGACGAGCGCTACGACGCCACTTACATCGCCAACTACGCGAACGTCTATGTGCTCGATGCGCTGAAACGCATTCCCGGCGCGAATCAGTCGAGCATCTTCGGCACGCCGGACTACGCGATGCGCATCTGGCTCAAGCCCGACCGCATGGCGCAGCTCGGCATCACCGCCGCCGACGTTCAGCGCGCCGTCGCCAATCAGAACCAGCAGTTCGCGGTAGGCCGTCTCGGACAATCGCCGACGGGCGCGCCGGTCGAGCAGTCGTTCGCGGTCACGACGACCGGGCGTCTCACCGAGCCTGCCGAGTTCGAGAACATCATCATCCGGGCGGAATCCGGGGGCGCGGCCATCGTGCGGCTGAAGGACGTCGGGCGCGCGGAACTCGGGCAAAAGGACTATTCGATCCGCAGCCGATTCCAGGGCAAGTCGGCGACGGTGCTCGCGGTGTATCAGCAGCCGGGCGCGAACGCGCTCGACGTATCGAAGCAGGTGCGGGCGCGTCTTGCCGAGATGAAGAAGACGTTCCCGGAAGGCATCGATTACCAGATCGCGATGGACACGACCGAGTTCACCCGCGCGTCCATCTCCGATGTCGTGCATACGTTCTTCGAAGCCGTGGTGCTCGTGGTGATCGTCGTGTTCGTGTTCCTGCAAAGCCTGCGCGCGACGCTGATTCCGGTGCTCGCGGTGCCAGTGTCTATCGTCGGCACGTTCATGGGCATGGAGGCGCTCGGCTTCTCGATCAACATGCTGACGCTGTTCGGCATGGTTCTCGCGATCGGCATCGTGGTGGACGATGCGATCGTCGTGATCGAGAACGTCGAGCGCAACATGACGGTCCACAAGCTCGACCCGAAGGCCGCCGCCAAGAAGGCGATGGACGAAGTCGCGGGACCGGTCGTCGCCATCGTGCTCGTGCTGTGCGCGGTGTTCGTGCCGGTGGCTTTCCTCGGCGGCATCACGGGGCAGATGTACAAGCAGTTCGCCATCACCATTGCGATATCGGTGGTGATATCGGGCATCGTCGCGCTCACGCTTTCGCCCGCGCTGGCGTCGCTGCTGCTCAAGCCGGGGCATCACGAGAAGAAAGGTTTCTTCCGCTGGTTCGACAACCAGTTCATGCGGATGACGCACGGCTATACGCGCGTCGTGCGGCTCATCATCCGGCGCTTCGTGATCGCGCTGCTGCTCTTCGCGGGCATGATCGCGCTCGCCGTCGTGATGATGAAGGACATCCCCACGGCATTCCTGCCGCCCGAGGATCAGGGCTATCTGCTCGGCGCGGTCATCATGCCGGATGCGGCATCGCTCGATCGAACCGGCGCGGTGTCCGACCGCGTGACCGAATACTTCATGAAGCAGCCGGCCGTCGGCAGCATCGCGACGGTCGACGGCTTCAGCCTGCTCGACAGCCAGAACAAGAACAACGCATCGACGTTCTTCGTGGGGCTGAAGAGTTTCGACGACCGCTACACGTCCGCGAACATCCGCACGCAGAACGCCCGCGCCGTGCTCGTCGATGCGTACAAGGCGCTCTCGCAGATCAATCAGGGCATCGTGGTGCCGCTGAATCCGCCGTCGATTCCGGGGCTCGGCACGACGGGCGGCACCGAAATGTGGATACAGAGCAAGGGCGACACGACCATCTCGCAGTTCGCGGGCGTCGTGCAGGATTTCGTCGTCAAGGCGAAGTCGCGGCCGGAGCTGACCGGCGTCACATCGACGTTCAACGCGTCGTCGCAACAACTGCTCGCCGATGTTGACCGCGACAAGGCCGAGACGCTCGGCGTGCCCGTCGAAGACGTCTATAGCGCGATGCAGACGATGTTCGGCTCGCTCTACGTCTCGCAGTTCAACCGCTCGAGCCGGCTGTGGCAGGTGATCCTTCAGGCTGAGCCGTCGTATCGGCTGAAACCCGAGGACCTCACGCAGATTTTCGTGAAGAGCAAGACGGGCAGCATGGTGCCGCTCAAGTCCGTGGTCAACACGCGCTACGTGACCGGGCCCGATCTCATCACGCGCTTCAACAACTTCCCTGCGGTGAAGATCACCGCGAACGCCGCACCGGGCTATTCGTCGGGCCAGGTGATTCAGGCGCTCGAAGAAGTCGCCGCGGGGCTGCCGACCGAATACGGCATCGCGTGGAGCGGCGAGGCGTTCGAGGCGAAGCAGTCGGGCGGCACATCGGGTCTCGTGTTCGTGTTCGGGCTCATCATGGTGTTCCTGATTCTCGCCGCGCAATACGAAAAGTGGAGCCTGCCGCTCGGCGTGCTGATGGCCGTGCCGTTCGCGATCTTCGGCGCGCTGCTCGCCATCCTGCTGCGCGGGCTCAATAACGACGTGTACTTCCAGATCGGCCTGACGATGCTCGTCGCGCTGGCCGCGAAGAACGCGATCCTCATCTTCGAGTTCGCCGTGCTGAACGTGGAGTCGGGCAAGTCCGTGTTCGAAGCGACGATGACCGCCGCCGAAGAACGCCTGCGTCCGATCGTGATGACATCGCTCGCGTTCATCCTCGGCTGCGTGCCGCTCGCCATCGCGACGGGCGCATCGGCGAACAGCCGGCATTCGATCGGCACCGGCGTGATCGGCGGGATGCTCGGCGCGACGGCCATTGCCGTCTTCTTCATTCCGATGTTCTTCTGGGGACTCGAAACGATGTCCGCGCGCAAGAAGAAAAAGGCCGGCCAGGCTGCCGCGCCGGCGCCCGCGCAAGCTCACGGCGGCGGCCCGGACGCGACGCCGTCCGCTCCGGACAAGGGGCGCTGAGATGCGGGCCGACCGGTTTTTTCGCACACTGTCGGGCGTGCTCGCCGCCGCATCGCTCGGCGGCTGCCTGCTCGGGCCGAACTATTCGCGCCAGCCGGTGGAGACGCCGGCGACGTATCGTTTCGCCGCCACCGATGTCGCCGATACCGCCAACACCGAATGGTGGAAGCAGTTTCAGGACCCCGTGCTGGACGAACTGATCGCAACCGCGCTCGCGAACAACAAGGACGTGAAGATCGCGGCGGCGCGCGTCGAACAGTTCATGGGCCAGTTCGTCACGACGCGCTCGGCGCTCTTTCCGCAGATCGGCGCGGGCGCGACGGCGTCGCGGCAACGCTCGCCGATCCCGGCGCTCCAGCAGTTGCCGGGCGGCGTCGGACCGGTCTATAACAGTTTCGAACTGTCGGTGTCGGCGGCGTGGGAACTCGATCTCTTCGGGCGCACCCGACGCCTGACGGAAGCGGCGCGCGCCAATCTTCTCGCCAGCGAAGAAGGACGCCGCGCCACGATTCTTTCGCTGGTGGCGTCGGTGGCGTCGTCGTATCTGAACCTGCGCAGCCTCGACAGGCAACTCGAAATCGCCAGGGCGACGACGGAAAGCCGCGCCGAATCCGTGCACGTGTTCACGCTGCGCTTCGAAGGCGGAGAAGTCTCGCAGATGGAACTCGCGCAGAGTCAGTCCGAATACGAAGCCTCGCTCGCGACGATCCCCCAGCTCGAAACGCAGATCGCGCAGCAGGAAGACGCGCTGTCCATCCTGCTCGGCAGCAATCCTGGCCCGATCGTGCGCGGACTCGACCTCGGCGCGCTCGCGACACCGGTGATACCGGCGGGCTTGCCGTCCGACCTGCTTGAACGGCGCCCGGACCTGCTGCAGGCGGAACAGGACCTGGTCGCGGCCAATGCGCTGATCGGCGCGGCGCGTGCGCTCTACTTCCCGCAAATCTCGCTGACGGGCCTGCTCGGCACCGCGAGCACGCAGTTCTCGTCGCTGTTCACGGGGCCGGCGCGCCTGTGGTCGTTCGCGGGTCAGGTCACGCAGCCGATCTTCACGGCGGGCAACATCTCCGGCCAGGTGCAGACGGCACAAGCGCAGCAACGCGCGGCGCTGCTCTCGTACCAGAAAGCGATACAGGTGGCGTTTCAGGAGGTCGACGACGCGCTCATTCAATCGCAAAAGCTGCACCAGCAACTGGAGGTGCAACGCCGCCAGGTGACGGCGCTTTCGACCTATGCAACGCTCGCGCGGGCGCGCTACGAAGGCGGCTATACGAGCTACATCGAAGTGCTCGACGCCGAGCGCAGCCTCTTCAACGCGCAACTGTCGGAGACGCAGACGCATGCCGCCGCGCTGGCGTCGTTCGTCACGCTCTACAAGGCGATGGGCGGCGGCTGGGTCATGGCCGCGGACAAGATGACGACGCAGACGGCGACCACGCCCGCCGATGCCGCCGTCGGCAAGCCGGCTGCATCCCCGGTAGAGACCGTGCAATGAACACGGCGATTGCGGCGGCGCGGGATCGCGGCGACCTGATTGCGTGTCCCGAATGCGATCTGCTGCAGCACGAGCATCCGGTGCCGCCCGGCGGCGCGCTGCGCTGCTGCCGATGCCGCGCCGTCCTGTACCGCCGGCGTCCGCGCGGCTTCGACCGCGCCCTCGCCTGCGCGCTCGCGGCCTGCGTGCTGTGGCTGATCTCGAACGCATTTCCGATCGTCGGGCTGTCGGTGAAGGGCGATCTCGTCGAGACGACGCTCTTCGGCGCGGTCCGCGTGCTGTATCGCGACGGCATGTGGCCGCTTGCGGCACTGATTTTCGTCACGACGATCCTGATGCCCGCCGCGCACGCGCTCGGCATGGTCTGGCTGCTGCTGCCGCTGCACGTGCATCGGCGGCCGTATCGTGCCGACGCGGTGTTCCGGCTGCTGCGGATCGCGCGCGAGTGGGGCATGACCGAAGTGCTGATGCTCGGCCTGCTCGTCGCGGTCGTGAAGCTCGCGCATATCGCATCGGTGGTGACGGGGCCGGCGCTATGGTCGCTCGCCGCGCTGATGCTGCTGCTCGTCGCGGCGGCGTCGGCGTTCGACGAGCGCGCGATGTGGCGCGGCATCGACAAGGCGTCGCAACTGACGCCGGAAGGTGCGCCGCTCCTCGGGCGCACGGCATCGTCGAGCGGCATCTGCGTGTGTCATGACTGCGGGCTCGCCACGCGCGGCGCGCTGCGGCGCGGACATCCGTGCTGCCCGCGATGCGGCGCGCGGCTGCATCCGCGCAAGCCGGCGAGCCTTTCGCGCACGTGGGCGTATCTGATCTCGGCGGCGGTGCTCTACATACCGGCGAACACGCTGCCGGTGATGAACACGAGTTCGCTATTCGGGGCGCAGAAGGACACGATCATGAGCGGCGTCGCGTATTTGTGGACATCCGGATCGTGGCCGCTCGCGATCATCGTGTTCATTGCGAGCATCGCCGTGCCGATGCTCAAGATTCTCGCCATCGGCTATCTGGCGGCGAGCGTCAATCTGCGCATGACGCAGTACACGACGCAACGCGCGCGCATCTACCGCATCGTCGAGATGGTCGGACGCTGGTCGATGCTCGATATCTACGTGATCGCCGTGCTCGTCGCCCTCGTGCAATTCAGCGCGATGGCCACGATCGAAGCGGGGCCGGCGGCGATCGCGTTCGGCGCGGTCGTCGTGCTGACGATGCTCGCCGCGATGTCCTTCGATCCGCGCCTGATCTGGGACACGAGCGATGCGAAGGAGACGCCGCGATGAGCACCCCCGGCGACATCCCCGATGCCGAAGTCGTGCCGAAGAAGCGCTGGCGCATCCCGTGGATCTGGGTCGTGCCGGCCGTCGCGGTGGTGATCGGCATCTGGCTCGCGGTGCAGACGGTGCTGGAGAAAGGCCCCACGGTGACCATCACGTTCAAGACCGGCGAGGGGCTCGAAGCGGGCAAGACCAAGATCAAGTTCAAGGACGTGGACATCGGCATCGTCAAATCGGTGGTGCTGTCGAAGGACTACACGCGCGTCGTCGCGACGGCGGAGCTCACGCGCGATACCGCGAACATGCTCGTCGACGACACGCGCTTCTGGGTCGTGCGTCCGCGCGTGGCGGGCGGCTCCGTGTCGGGCATCAGCACGCTGTTGTCGGGCGCGTATATCGGCATGGATATCGGGCGCCAGAAGAACGTGCGGCGCGAGTATGTCGGACTGGAGACGCCGCCGGTATTCGCGAGCGACGTGCCGGGACGGCAGTTCATCCTGCGCTCGGCCGACCTCGGTTCCGTCGATGTCGGCACGCCGGTGTATTTCCGCCGGCTGCAAGTGGGCCAGGTGACCTCGTTCGAGCTCGACAAGGACGGCAGCGGCGTCACGCTGCACGTGTTCGTCAATTCGCCCTACGACCGCTACGTGAACGCGGATTCGCGCTTCTGGCAAGCGAGCGGTGTCGACGTGACGCTCGGCACGGACGGCCTCAAGGTCAACACGCAATCGCTCGTGTCGATGCTGGTCGGCGGCCTCGCCTTCGAGACGCCCGCGGTGTCGCTGAACTGGGCGCAGGCCCCCGCCGATACGAGCTTCGCGCTGTTTCAGACGAAGGCCGAGGCGTTGCGCGTGCAGGAGCGCATCGTCGAGACTTACGTGTTCAACTTCAAGGGCTCGGTGCGCGGTCTCGCGATTGGCGCGCCGGTGGAGTTCCGGGGTATTTCCATCGGCGAAGTGTCGGCGATCAACACGCGCTTCAATCCGGCGACGGGGCAGATCAGCATTCCGGTAGAAGTGAGGCTGTATCCGGAGCGATTCACCTCGCGCTTCGCGTCGGGGCCGAAGGGCGGGCGCATGGTGAGCGACCCGAAGGCGCTCGCGGATATGCTGGTCGCGCACGGCTTGCGCGGACAGTTGCGCACCGGGAGCCTGTTGACGGGGCAGTTGTACGTGGCGCTGGAATTCTTCCCGAACGCGAAGAAGGCGAGCGTCGACTGGAGCCGCACGCCGCCCGAATTGCCGACGACGCCGAGCGGGCTCGATTCGCTGCAGGATTCGATCAACCGCATCATGACGCGCATCGACAAGCTGCCGATCGAGCAGTTGACCGCCAGCGCGCAGCAGACGCTCGACAGTACCAGCCGGCTCATGCAGAACCTCGACACGCAGGTCGTGCCGCAGGCCGCGACCACACTGATGGCCGCGCGCGCCGCGCTCGACGCCGCGCATTCGACGTTGCTGCCCGGCTCGGGCCTGCAGCAGGACACGACCGAGGCGATTCGTGAACTGACGCGCACGGCGGCGTCGTTCAGAAGCCTCGCGGACTATCTGCAGGAGCATCCCGAAGCGTTGCTGCGCGGGAAACCGGAGGACAAGAAGTGATGCGCTCTGCGTGCCTTTGCATGGTGACGGCGGCGGTCATTGCCGGATGCGCTTCGCCGCGCGCGAGCTTCTATCGGCTGAGCGCGGACGACACGCTCACGGCGACGGCTGCGCGCGCGCCGGCGCGGCCGGTCATCGTCGGTCCGGTGACGGTGCCCGATCTCGTGGATCGTCCGCAGATCGTCACGCGCAACACGCGCAACGAAGTGGCGCTGAATGAATATGCGCGCTGGGGGGAGCCTTTGAAAAGCAGTATCGCGGATGCGATCGCCGGCGATCTGACGCTGCTGCTCGGCTCGGACCGCGTGGCGGTGGCGTCGCGTGCGATTCCTGAAACGCAGGCGCTGCGGGTGCGTGTCGATATCCAGCAGTTCGAATCGATTCCGGGCGATGCAGTGTTGATCGACGCGCGCTGGAGCGTGCGCGGCACGATGGACGATCCGGGCGCGACGGGGCGTTCGCTCGTGCGGGAACCGGTGAACGGGCCGGATTTCGATGCGCTCGTGGCGGCGCATAGCCGGGCGATGGGGCGGGTCAGCAGGGAGATTGCTAACGCGATCGGGGGAGAGCGGCAACCTTGAGGGCAACGCCTGCGATCATTCACACACGTTGCTGCCAGGACCCGGCAACGCTTCGATGAGCAACTGAAACCTCTCCGATGCCGGAACGGTCGTGCTCGCTTCCCACTTCTCGTAACTGACGTTGATTCTGCTGTCAGCAACTCCGCCCGAGTGCAGAAACGTCCGCAAAGACGCGAGACGCATCTCCGCAAGCTGGCGACCATTGATTTGGGCTTCGTCGATTTGCACATAGATAACTAACGTACCACGCATTGTTATCGACATTTCTCATCGCATCTGCCGGCGATTCCCCGGGCGAGCCGCTTCTTCTATCGCACGATCCTGGAATCTGGCAAGACGCGGGGATCGTCACATAAGCGGGCGCAGTCATCATCGCATTTAGGGTAGAAATCGACGGCAATCGACCTCAACTCGTCCAACGCTTCCTTGTTCGGCGCAACCGGTTTTTTGTACACCGGAGATTCCACGAATATGTTGCTTTCCTTCAATCCCAACTGCAGCAGAATGCGCTTTACGGCTTCGGCGCGAGCCGATGACAGAACGCTCGGGCGACGCTCTGTTCCTAATGCAGGCGTCGAGACACTTGCAATAATCTCCGAAACCGGCCAGCGTCTCGCACGCAGGACCGTGTCGACAAGCCTAAGTCGTGCGGCGTTCCCCATATCAACCACGTTAAGCGGCGTGGTCTGTTGAAAGCTCTCTGATATGGTGCACGCGTAAAGCGGTTGAGTGGCCAGTACGATACCTGCATAGAAGAGCGACAGTGCTTTGAGAAAACTCATCATGCGTAAAAGCTCGCATCGGTTCCCAGATCTATTCCATCAAAGTGAGCAACATAGCAGGCGATGTTGTCCGCATTTCTGACAGCCTTATCGGAATGCCCTTTTGTCCAGATTTCCAGTCCTTTTCCAGTACCGTACATGTTGTCCAGTGAGTCAAACGTATCGATATAGTGCGAACACTCGTGAATGATGACCTTGACCTTGCAATCACGCCGCAAGTCGGCCGCTGGTAACGTGCAGAAATGCGAGAAGAATTCGATGACACGTTTCGACGACTCAGGCTTGCAAACGGCTGCGTCGTTTGTTCCCGTATCGACAGTTGGAATGCAACTCACTGTCTTCGCGAGCTCGTCGTCGTAACGCACCATGTTTTCGGGCTTCAGTTCTCTCATGGCGGCGTGAAGTCGCGGAAGCGCTTCTAGCAGTATATTGCGTGTCTCTTCGTCGGCTCTATCGAACCACGTCATGACACGGATCTTCTCGGCGGTCCAATTGGTCTTCAGCGCAACGATCCGGTCCTCGACCATTCGCACTCCAATGTCTCTTAGCTTCATGACTAGCTTCCGGAACTGCGCGTTAGTCATGTTGTGGCAAATCGGTCTAAGATTGACATCGACGACGACCGAAGAGTCCGGAACCGCGTTCGTCTGTAAATGGGCAACGTCGAAACTTTGTACTTCCGGCAATTAATATTCCCCGATAATCGACAATACGAACGTATCCGGCTGTTCGGTATTGAACCGTTGAGTGCGCCCTTCAGTGTCAGTCGTTCCAATAACGACCTTGCCCGAACGACTGTGAATACGATACGTGATACCCGCGAGCGGCTGACCTGTCTCCGAATCGCGGAGAATGACCTGCTCATCATAGATAGCAGACCCCGCTTCGATTGACTCCGCCGTCGCGCTATATCCCATGCTAGCCAACTCGTGCCCTTCGAACGACTGGGACATCGTGTTCTGCGACGCGATCATCGTGGGGAAAGGGGAGCACTGGCACGCGCACAGATCCCCGTCGAGTGCCGCTGTCTTGCCCATCATCGTGCCCGGACGCCGCGGGCCTTTTGCAATGATGTGCCCGGTTGTCTTGCACGCGCCACATGAAACGCTCGCGCCGATATAGGTCAACGCAGTGCCGTGGTGCGAAGCGCGGTCCTGACCCTCGAGAACCACGCCGCCAGCGGTCGACTTGTCGCCGACCTTTAGAAAGTAACGTTTCATAGGCTTGGGTAGGCAGAAAGTGGAAACCGGCCATGCAAAACTGGCGACCGACAATTCCGCCTGATCAATCGCATAAGCATGCAGCGGTGCAACCTTACGCCGTCTACTCTGGCCGGTGTATGGCTTTTCGTGAAATCTCGCCTTGCACGCTTGACAATTGGCAGCCGTTAAGCAGCCGAAATGACCCCGAGGGCAACGCGCCTCACAACACCCAATGCACCGCATCATCCAGCGCAGTCCCGGCAGGCGGCATGTCGCGACGCGCGATCCGCACGATATCCACCGCACGTGTCTCAGGCGGCTGCATCGGCAGATGCGCGAGCACGAGCGTCAAATCGGCGGCGTGCTCGTCGCTGCCCTCCTCCACGATCAGGTTCATCTGATTCACACGCAACCCGCGCTGCGTGATGCGGATCAGCGCCGACGGCTCCGCGAACACGTCGACGATCGCGCCCAACTGTTGCTCGACCGCTTCGGCGCGCGAGCCGAGCGCGGCCAGCGCGCTTTCGTTATCGGCGATATCGCGTTGAAGCCGCGCGAAGTCCGTCGATGCATCGCCGAATGCAGCCGATGCGCCGCCCAGCCCCGACATCCCCGCGCCGCGTCGTCCGAGCATCTGCATGCGTGCGGCGAGCAGCGCCCGCGCTTCCTGTAGCGCCTCGCGTTGCGCTTCGTGCGCCGCGACGCGGGACATGCCTTCGAGCGCAAGCTGTTCGATCACGCGCAACACGATCTCCCGCCTGAGCGCGGCATCGGTCTCATCGCAGATGCGAATGCGCTTGTCATCGAAACTCACTGCGACGCGCGGCACATCCGAGCGCAGCACGCCGCCTTCGCTAGCCACGGCCAGCACACGGCGCTCGGCAAAGCGGCTGCTCAACACCGCATAGGCGTGTTCCGCGGCGTAATGCGTATCGAACCAGCCGCGCAACTCGTGCGACTGGCCGATGACCCGCGCGATGTCGTCCGCAGTCGCGAACATCGCACGAAGATACGGATCGTCGGCCCATGCGGCGGGGGTCGCGTCGCGCGGAGCGGGCAACGCATCGACGAGTTCGCGCGCATAACGCAGCGCCGCGCCGACGCCCGACGCAAGCCGCGCCTCATGGCGATTCGCAAGCCGCACATGCGGCGCAATCCGCAGAACGCGTTCGAGCGCTTCACGCACGTCCGCATGCGTGGCGCGCGCATCATCCGTATTCCTGAATATTCGGCTAAGGAAGCTCATCCCATGATGTGCACGCCGCCATCGACGTAAAGCGTCTCGCCCGATACGCGCCGCGCATACGGCGTCGCGAGAAACGCACACGTGAAGCCGACGTCCATGATGTCGACCAGTTCGCCGAGCGGCGCACGCGCGGCGGCCTCGGTCAGCAACAGGTCGAAGTCCTTCAGTCCGGACGCCGCGCGCGTCTTGAGCGGACCGGGCGATATCGCATGCACGCGGATGCCCCGAGGACCGAGTTCGTAGGCAAGGTAGCGCGCGCACGCCTCGAGCGCCGCCTTCACGGGACCCATGACGTTGTAGTTCGGCACGACCTTGTTCGCGCCGTGATAGCTCATCGTGAACATCGTGCCGCCGTTCCTCATCAACGGCGCCGCAAGCCGGGCCATCCTCACGAACGAATGACAGGAGATGTCCATCGCCGCGGCAAAGCCCTGCGCCGAGCAGTCGAGCAAGCCGCCCTGAAGATCGTCCTTCGGCGCCCATGCAATCGAATGCACGAGGATATCGAGCGCGCCCCATTCGCGTTCGATGCGCTCGAACACCGCATCGAGCTCCTCCTGCCGCGATGCGTCGAGCGCCATGAAGATCGGCGCTTCGAGTTGGCGCGCGAGCGGTTCGACATGGGGCTTCGCCTTGTCGCCGGCATACGTGATGGCAAGCTCCGCGCCCAGCTCGCGGAACGCCTTCGCGCAGCCATAAGCAATCGAATGCTCGTTGGCGATTCCTGTCACCAGCGCCTTCGCGCCCTTGAGCGGCGGTTGCGGTGCGTGTTGCGTCATGCCGGCCCTCCGTGCGTCAGCGCCAGCGTATGACGCGCGATCATCAGTTCCTCGTTGGTCGGGACCACCCATGCGCCGACCCTGCTCGCCGGCGTGCTGATGCGCGGGCCGCCGCGTGCGTTGGCGTCGTCATCGAGTTCGATGCCCCACCATCGCGCCTCTTCGCACACACGCCGCCGGATCTCCGCCGAATGCTGACCGATGCCCGCGGTGAACACGAGCGCATCGAGGCCGTGCAGCGCGGCGCTCATCGACCCGAGCTCCCGGCAGATGCGGTACACGTAGAGATCGACGGCAAGGGCGGCGCGCGCGTCGTCGGCGGCGAGCAGCGCACGCATGTCGCCCGAGATGCCCGATACGCCGAGCAAGCCCGAGCGCCGATACAGCAGGTCCTCGATTTCGCGCGCATCCATGCCCAGCTCGTCGAGCAGATAAAGCACGACGCCGGGATCGAGCGTGCCGCAGCGGGTGCCCATCATGAGGCCGTCGACAGCGGTGAAGCCCATCGTGCTCGCCACGCTCTTGCCCGCCAGGAGCGCGCACAGGCTCGCACCGTTGCCCAGATGCGCGACGACGGTGCGCCCCGCCGCCGCATCCGGTGCGATGGCCGGCAGCACGCTCGATATGTACTCGTACGACAGGCCATGAAAGCCGTAACGACGCACGCCCTTCTTCGTCACCGACTCCGGCAACGCGAACGCCTGCGCGAGCGGCGGTTGCGTCGTGTGGAAGGCGGTGTCGAAACAGGCGACTTGCGGCATCGAGGGCATGCGCTCGGCGATGATCCGTATCGGCCTCAGATTGTGCGGCTGATGCAGCGGCGCGAGCGGCGTGAGCGCGTCGAGCTCGTCGACGACATCGGCGGTCGCGAGCACCGGCTGCGTGAAATGCGCGCCGCCATGCACCACACGATGCCCCACTGCGACCAGATGATGACCGACGCCGAGTCCGCGCAGGAACGCCGCGATATGCGTGATGGCTTCGGCGTGCGCAAGCTGCGCGCCATCGCCCCAGACGTGTTCGCCGACGGGCTGCCCGTGGGCGTCGAACGCGGTGAAGCGCGGGGAACTGAACAGCCCTTCGACCTGCCCGTGCGTGAGAAGCGCGAGACCATCCGGGCCGTTGGGATCGAACGCACAGAACTTCAGGCTGGACGAACCCGCGTTGAGAACGAGAATGAGGTCGGCCATCGCATTACCCCAGCACTTGCGCTTCTTCGCGGCGCTTCGCCGCGACGAGCGACGCCACCGCGCACGACGCCAGCCGCGATTGCAGCGTATCGGCCCGGCTCGTGAGAATGATCGGCACGCGCGCGCCGAGCACGATGCCCGCCGCATGCGCGCCCGCGAGAAACGACAGGCTTTTCGCGAGCATGTTGCCCGCTTCGAGGTCCGGCACGACGAGCACGTTCGCGCGCCCCGCGACCGGCGAATCGATTTTCTTGGTGCGCGCGGCTTCGGGGTCGATCGCGTTGTCGAGCGCAAGCGGGCCGTCGACGAGCGCGCCGGTGATCTGATGCCGGTCCACCATCTTGCAGAGCGCGGCGGCTTCGAGCGTCGACGGGACCTTCGGGTTCACCGTCTCCATCGCGGAGAGTATCGCCACGCGCACTTCCGGCATGCGCAGCGCATGGCCGAGATCGATCGCGTTCTGCAGGATATCGACCTTGTCGGCGAGCGTCGGTGCGATGTTGATCGCCGCATCGGTGATGAGGAGCACGTTCTCGTGGCCCGGCACGTCCATCAGGAAGCAATGGCTCACGCGACGCGCGGTGCGCAGGCCGCCTTCGCGCGCGACCACGGCGGCCATCAGTTCGTCCGTGTGCAGGCTGCCTTTCATCAGCGCTTCGGCCTTCGCTTCGCGCACCAGTTCGACGGCCAGCTTCGCAGCCGCATGACTGTGCGGAGCATCGACGATCGGGAAGCCGGCGATCTTCAGGCCGCATTCTTCCGCCACTTCGTGGATGCGCTCGCGCGGCCCGACCAGATGCGGCGCGATGAGGCCCATTCCCGCCGCTTCGACGGCGCTCTCCAGCGATGTGCGGTCACACGGATGCGCGACGGCCGTCGCGAGCGGCGGCAGCGTTCTGCAGGTTTCGATGAGCCGCTGATACTTCTCGTGCGTATGCTCCATGACACCTCCTTCAAAGCGCCTGCGCCGATCCTTTGACCGGCTTCGTCTGCTTCATCTGCTTCGACTGCTTCGCGGACTGCACGGGCAGAACCGCACGGATGCGTGCGAGCATGTCGCGCTGCGCGTCGCTCGGCTCGGTGCTTTGCACGCGGCTATCGGCGAGCAGGGTGTCGAGCAGCGTCATGAGCCTCTTGCGATCGTCGGGCCCGGCGAGCAGATCGGGCAAGGTCGCGAGCGCCTGCGCAGGCTCCAGGCGCACGATGATCTCCTGCTCGCCGCGCAGCCGCCGCCATGCATCCGGCGGCATCTGCGGCACGTATTGCGCGTACTCTCGCGTGAGTTCCTGCCGCAGCAGCATGCGGGCGAACGGAATCGGCTGGCCGTGCTGCATCAGGAGGCACGCCACGCGCGCGAGCGCTTCCGGATAGCCGCCACGCGCGATGCCGGCCAGCGCTTCCTGCACGAAAGGCAGATCGCGCGGATCGGCGGGCTCGTGCGTGGCCGCCGGGCCATCGGCGGTTTGCCCGCGATGAACCGGGAGCATGTTCCCGTAGATGGAGAAGAAGAGGCTCTCGGTGGCGGCGTCGCGCATCGCACGATAGAAGTCGAGGCCCGCGCTCAGCATGTCCGATCCGCAATGCTCGGCCGCGTGCCACGCGCCCGGTGCGGCAGCGGGCTTGCGCTGCGCCTTGACCGCATCGGCGGCGGGTCCGAGCCACGCGAGCCAGGGATTCAGATCGGACATCATCCAGCGCTGTGCGCGCAACGGATGAAACTGCCGCAGGAAAGTCGCGGTCACATCGTTCGACATCGCCTGCACGAACGGCTGCGCGAAAAGCTCGTAGGCGCGCTGATTGAAATCCGACACCTGTTGCACCGCCCTGAACGGCAACTCGTCGGCGCGCTCGAAGCGATTGAGGCGCGCAGCGACTTCCTCGAGCCGATGCTCGCGGAACGTGACGTCGTATTCGATGCTGCCGTCCGCCGCCTTGCGCTCCGCGATCTCCATGCCATACAACCCCGGTGGAAACGACTCGATCGCCTCCAGCACGGATGCGATCTGCGTGTATTCCTTCTTCGCGACCTTGCCGCTCACGAAGATGCCGAGGTGCCCGATATCCTGATGCATGAGCCCGACGATCACCTGCCCGCGCGACTTGATTTCCTCGGTGCTGCCGTAGATATCGGCGACCCAGTTGAACGCCTGTTGCGGCGGCGTGATGTTGTCGCCGAGCGATGCGAACAGAACGATAGGCGACCTGATCGCGCGAAGATCGAACGACACGCCTTCCATGCCGCGCACTTCGCCCGACCACAGCTTGTTGCCGACGAAGAGATTGCGCGTGATCCATTCGATCTTGTCGCGGTTCATCAGGTAATACGCGCCCCACCATCGTTCGAAATCGAGAAAGCGCGGCGGCTCGCTGTCGATGTTGGCGAAGAGGTGGTAGTACTTGTCCCACAGGCTGTTCGCGGGGTTGAGCGATTCGAAGTTCTGCACGAGATGCGCGCCGTCGAACGTGCCGTTGCCGAGGTCCGCCGTGAACGACGCGAGCCACGTGCCGCCCAGCATGCCGCCGGAATAGCGCATCGGGTTGTCGCCCTCGCCTTCGCTCCATGCGCCGCTCCAGTACGACATCGGCGCACCGTTGATGACGAGCGGACCGGTTTCGTCCGGCTCGGAGCTGGCGAGCATCATCGCGGCCCAGCCGCCCTGGCAGTTGCCGACGATCGCGGGCTTGCGGCTATCCGGATGCAGCGCGCGCACGTGCTTCACGAAGCGCTGTTCGGCGGCGCAGACATCGAGCAGGGTCTGGCCCGGCTGCGGATCGCGAAAGAACGTGACGAAATAGACCGGATGACCCGCACGCAATGCGACGCCCACTTGCGAGTCGTCCTTGAAGCCGCCGATGCCGGGACCATGTCCCGCACGCGGATCGATGATGAGGTAAGGCCGCTTCTTCTCGTCGATCACGACGCCCTGCGGCGGCACGATACGCAGCAACGCATAGTTCACCGGCCGTGCGAAGCCCCGGCCGTCGAGCAGCATCTCGTACTGGAAATGCAGCACCGGTTCTGAGCCGCGCTTCGCCTGCTCGACGAACTGGTTGCCGCGCCGGCGCAACGTATCCCAGAAGAGTATCGAACGCTGAAACACATCGACGGCATAGTCATAGCCGTTGAAACTCGCGTGGCCGTTGTCGAGCAACTGCTTGCCCGCCGCGCGGACACGCTCGCCGTATTGCTGCTGCGCGGTTTGCGCGCGCTTCTGGAACACCCGTGTGACTTTGCCCGCGATTGCCTGGCTGCGAGCGAGCTGATCGGCATACGTCATGGCGTGGCCTCCGCGACGAGAGCTTGAGAGGGAAACGCTTACAACAGATGCGGGGGCATGTGACGGCTTATTGAATTCGTTCAGCCCAACTGATCGAAGACACGACATGGCATAGATACCATCGACAGAATCGGCGTGCAACGTCGCATTGCTGTCACGGGAATTCCCATGCGTGGGATCGAGCGCCGGTCATCGAGCGTGAAGCAGGCCGTGAAGCAGGCCGTGAAGCAGGTCGTGAAGCAGGCCGTGCCTAATACCGCTCGGGCACGTACCGCAAGGGACGATCGCTCTCGCGATAGCCATCGGGCTTCTGCCGCTTCGGCAGCTTCACCTTCTCGCGCGGAACGTCGGTGTAGGGAATGTTCGTCAGCATGTGGCTGATCACGTTGAGCCGCGCGCGCCGCTTGTCGTCGGAGCGCACCACGTACCACGGCGCGTGCTCGGTGTCGGTGGCCGCGAACATGTCGTCGCGTGCGCGTGAGTAGTCGTACCAGCGGCTATAGGAGCGCAGGTCCATCGGAGAGAGCTTCCAGATCTTGCGCTCGTCATGAATGCGCGCTTCGAGACGGCGCGTCTGTTCTTCCTGTCCCACTTCGAGCCAGTATTTCAGCAGGATCACGCCGGAATCGATGATCGCGCGCTCGATGAGCGGCACGCCGCGCAGAAACGTTTCGGCCTGTTCCTGCGTGCAGAAGCCCATCACGCGCTCGACGCCCGCGCGGTTGTACCAGCTCCGGTCGAAGAGCGTGATCTCGCCCGCCGCAGGCAGATGCGGCAGATAGCGCTGCATATACATCTGCGTCTTTTCGCGTTCGGTCGGCGCGGGCAGCGCCACCACGCGGAAGATGCGCGGGCTCACGCGCTCGGTGATCGCCTTGATGGTGCCGCCCTTGCCCGCGCCATCGCGTCCTTCGAACACGACGCAGACTTTCGCGCCCGCATGCACGACCCATTGCTGCACCTTCACGAGCTCGACGTGCAGGCGCGCCAGTTCCTTCTCGTACGCCTTCGCGCTCAGACGCTCATGTTCCGCGACGGCTTCATCGGCGTTCATCGCGTGTCTCCCGCGTCATTCACTGCTCATGGCGTTCGGGCACCACCTGCACCACGAGCTTGCGATTCTTCCAGAGCATGTTGTGCAGGCGCGGCTGGAAACGGCGCAATATGTGCGGCTCGACCTTGTCGAACGTCACGACCGCCGCCGGATGCTCACCGGTGCCGGGCACGCGTCTGATGGAATCGAAAGAAGGAAATCCGTACTTACAGAGGAACTCGCGGATCTCGTCATCCGTCGTGTCCTCTTCGACATTGCCTAGCCAGAGATCGCCCATTGCGAAGCCCTCCATCGCCTGGCGGACTGTCCCGCCGCTTCATTCAGCATCCGATTCGCCCGCCCGCCCGCGTTTCCAGCCTTTATAGCGTAGTACACATTGGGGCCGATCATCACGCCCGCGCGCATTTTTCTACTTGCGTTGCGCGAGCGGATTGAGCGCGGCCACGAAGACGACGATGCCGATGGCAAGCGCGAGCATCCCGTAGCGGAACTCGGGCCGCACGTCGTAGATGAGGCCGTGGATGGTCCCGTAAAGCCCGCCCAGCCAGATGAACACACCGATGGCCGCAATCACCATTCGAAGCTCGCTTCGTTGCATCGATGCCTCCGTGACATGCGTGATGCGTTGGACTTGGCGCGCGTGAACGCTTGCATTACATTCGTTGCGTGTGCATTCCAGGTCAGCGCGCGGTCAATCGCTTTGCTCGTATAACCGAAGATGGCGCCCGAAGCAGCGCAACGCGCAGCCATCAGCCGTTCAACGTACAGCCGGGACGCCCCGCATGCAAATGCCGATACGCTCACTGCGCCGGTCCTGCGCCGCGCCGCTGCTCGCGCTCACGCTGGCCGGCGCGTGCACGGCAGCCCTCGCGCAAGCAGCGCCGCCCGCTTCGGGAGACCGCACCGTCATCGCCGGAAACGTGAAGCGCTACGCCGATGCCGTGCTGGCCATCATGTCCTACACCGCCGTGCCCGACGTGACGACCAGTTCGCTCTCGATCAACAGCGGCACGACCGGCGACCCGGGCTTCGGCCAGACCCAGCTCGGCGGCGGCTTCACGCTCAGCAAGTCCTTTCCGCTCTATCTCGAAGGCACGCTCGCCTATAGCCGCTACGATCCGACCTTCATCGCCACCGACGGCGCTCAGCAGCGCGCCGTCCCGACGCGATGGAACACCGCGAGCACCACAGTCGGCATCGGCTGGGACTTCCCCATCACCGACGAGCTGCGCTTCCGGCCGATACTCAACGGCATGGTCGGACGCGTGGCGAGCGACCTGCGCATTGCGCAAACGGTTTTCAATCACGTGGCCGATGCGAACCTCCGGTTTCTCGAAGACGGCGCGCTCAATGCGTATGGCGTCGGCGGTTCGGTGATGCTCGATCTGGAGCATTATCGCGAGCACTACGAAGTCGATGTCAAACTGCGCGCCACCGACATTCATCTGCGCAGCTTCGGCAGTTCGTCGGAAGCGGTGCAAGGCTCGGCCAACGCGCAGCAGTTCAGCCTGTGGGCGCGCTGGCGTGCGCCGACCGGCCTCGTCGCGCTCGACAAGCCGCTGCGCTACGTGCTCGAAACCGCCTACACGCACTACTTCGGCGACAGCGCCGGCGCGCTCGGCTTCAACGATCTGACGTCGCTCGGCGTCGGGCTGGAGCTCGACAGCAGCAAGTACCCGGTCGTCATCACGCGCACGCGGGCGATGGTCCGGTACGTCTTCGGCCACAACGTGCACGGCGTGTCCTTCGGCTTCGCCGTCAGCTTCTGAATGGCGCCGCTACTTCCTCTTGATGCGCCACTCGCCGCTGGCGGACTTGCACGCCGTCGGCGTCCACGTTTGCGTCTGTCCCTTAGCGACGGCCACGAGCGTCACCTGACGGCACCGGTCGCCGCCGTTCGATGTCGTATCGCGCGGCGTCACGGTTCCGTCGATATGCACCGGATTGCCCGTGCCCTCGTTGCTCCACTTCGTCGTTTCGCCGTCCTTGTTCGATTCGAGCGCCTGTTGCGCCGCGCGATTCAAGGCCTGCCGGTCGGGCGGCTTCATGTAGCTGATCGGCGTGTCCTTCAGGAAGTTGAGGTTGTTGGCGAACGCGCTCGCGCAAGAAAGGGCGAGCGCCGCCCACACGAAGCATCGCAAGAGACGGGGCGCACTCATCGCTGAGTTCCTCTCATAACACGTTCCGCTGGCTCGGATCGTAGCGGGGATCGGGCTGCTTCTGCGTCTGCCGGAGCACGCCCTGCGGGTCGAAATAGAAATGGAACAGCAGATGGTCGATGTTGTTCTCGACGTACCGATACGACCACACTTCCCGATCCATCCGCTTGAAATACGATGTCTCGAACGGGCGGCCGAAGTGCGTGAGCACGTCCTCGCGCGTCCACTTGCCGATCTCCGCGCGATAGAACTCGTTGTCCTGAAGCACTTGCCGCACGCTCAGGACCTTGCCGGATGCGTCGACATCGACGGCCGTGGTGGTCGAGCCCATCGGCTGAGTCGGCCACATCAGGCGCTTGCCGCCGCCGGGCAGATCGTAGCTTTCCTTCGGCGGGCCGAGCCGCGCGACGATGCCCTGCTGATCCATGCCGGCGTCGACGCGCGCCTCCTGCTGCGCGCATCCGTTCAATGCGAGGATGGCGCAGGCGAGTGCAAGGCGCTTGCCGATGCGTTTCATTGCGTCGTCGCCGGCTCGACGGAAATGGCCAGCGCTTCGGTGAAGACCGCCTTCACCTGATTGCCCTTCCTGACCTGCTTCAGGCGGTCGGGGTCCTCCACCAGCAGATGCACCGTCTCGCCGCGCGGGCCGCGCAGCGTCACGGTTTTCGTGTCGCGATCGACCGCGACGACATCGGCGATGATCGTCACTTCGCGGCCGATCTCGCCGCCCGGCTTGGCGCCCTTCGGCGCACGGGCTTCGATGTCCTTCTCGGTGCGCGAGAGCGCGGTCTTCGCATCGACGAGGCTCAGCGTCAGCGATTCGCGATACTGCGTCGTGACCACATCGCCGATCCTCAACTGGTCGAAATTGCGCGCTTCCTGCGTCACTTCGAGTTCGAGCACCTTGCCCGCCTTCGTCTTGAGCGTGACCGTGCGCGTGGCCGGGTCGATGCCGACGATCGTCGCCGTCACCCTGGCGACGCCCTGCACCGATGCAGTGCCCGGTCCTCTCACGATGCTCATGTCCGTTTCCGGCTCGGCGGACAGCGCGCTTGCGGATATCGCAAGGCATGACAGCAGCAGCAGGCTCATGCGCTTCATCATCTCGCTCCTTTGCGACGATCGTGACGGTTCGAACGTTACTGAATCGAATAGCCGCGCCCTTGCATGCACGCCGCCCACGCACGGTAATACGTGGACATCGCGCCCTGGCTCTGCGCCTGCGCGTTGGCCTGCTGTTCGCGCCGGTTCTGCCGCGCGCGCACGCCGCCCGCCACGGTGCCGGCCGTCGCGCCGATGGCCGCGCCCTTGCCCGCATCGCCCGCGATTGCGCCGATCACCGCGCCGCCCGCAGCGCCGCGCGCCGCGCCGCCCACGCGCTCGCCGCCGCCGACAGCCGGGCCGTTCTGAGGCGGCGGCGCGGTCGATGCCGTCGCCGGATCGATACCCGTATTGCTTTTCGCCCAGCTATAGCACGCGCCATCGTCGTTCTGTTGCTGCTGCGCGCTCTGCCCTTTCGACGGATACGCGATGGGCTTGCCTTGCGCCATGACGTCGAGCGTCAGGACGGCGATCACGATGGCACAGCTTCCTCGCACTGCCTTTGCGTTCATGGCAACTCCTTCTATGTCACGGGTCCTGCACGCGCGTCCAGGATGCGTCCGGATCGAACTCCGTCAGCGGCGGCGCGGATGCGCCCCGGTTCTTCTGATACACCACCCCGTTGTTATTGACAATGAAAGTCATGACGCCGCTTTCGCCGTATTGCGCCGGATACGCGGCCATCGCGAAGCCGGCCAGCATGCGGCCGTTGATGAGGTAGCTGAACGCGCCACCCGGTGCGTTCTTTCCCTGTCTGGTCAGGATACGGAAGTGATATCCGTGATAAGCGTCGCCGGGTTTTCGATCCTTGAAATAATGCGAGCTTGCGGCGATCAACGGCCCGAACGGGCTCGCTTCCTCGCCGCGCGCCGGATCGGCGGGCCAGTACAGGCCGTCCTGCTTGCCGGGAGAGCTGCCGAGCTTGCGCGCGTATTGCAGCACGCCGTCGCCCATGCGGTCGCGCGTCGCGTATTCGCGCTGGGCATCGAGATACGCGCGCAGCACCTTGATCGCCTCGCGTTCGTTGGCCCCGATGCGCCGGTCGAGCACCTCTTGCGCGCCTTCCTCGGTCGCGAAACGCCATGCGCCGTGTTCGCGCACGAGCGGTATCGGCATGGGCCACGCTTCATCGCCGATACGCAGGATGCGCCGGTCGGGCGACGTCTCCACGAGCGCATGGAACGTCTTCAGTTCGCGCAAGGCGTTGGCGCGAAGCTCGCGGTTCTCCGCTTCGTCGGACGTGACGACGAGCCGCTTGTGCGCTTCCCCGAAGATCGCGATGAGCGCATCGTCGTCATTGGACTGCAGGGCGTGTTCGAGAGCGCCGACGGCTTCTTCGGGCGTCGCGAAGGTGCGCTGCTGATCGGCCGCCGACGCGCGATGCAGCGGAAGCAGCAGCGAGAGCGACAGCGCGACGGTCATCCATGCGCGGACGAAAGCGACAGTCCGATGGTTCATGGCGCGCCTCCTAACGACGGCCGCCACGGCCGCCCCCGCTGAAGCCGCGGCCGCCGCCGGAGAAGCCGCCGCCCGAGAAGCCGCCGCCGGCACCGCGCCCGCCGCCCGAATAGCCGCCTCGACTCGAGAAGTCGCGGCCGCCTTGTCCGGCGCTCGACATCGACTGGCGGCTGGCCGCGCCGCGTGCGCTATCGGCGCGCGCGGTTTGCGCGGAGCCGTAGCCGCTGAACGCATCGCCTCCGCGTCCTTCGAAGCCGCCTGCGCCCGGCGAGCGCGACGCCGCTTGCGTCGAAGGCGTTGCGCCCGGTGTGCGCGCGCCGACACGCTGCGTGCCGCCCGACGCCGCGTTCGTGCCGATACCGCCGCCGCCCGCACGCGATGGCGCATCACCGACGCGCTGCGTCGATGCGCGCGCCGCCCCGCCCGACACCTGCCCCGGCTTTTTCTCGGAGCGCCAGGCGCTCGATTGCGATGCCGTCGTCGAACGGTTGGCCTGCCGCTCGCTGATGTTGCTCTTGACCTCGCTGCGATTGATGTTCTGCTCGCGATTGATGTTGATCGTATTGTTGCCGCCGTTGTAGTTGGTCTCGTAATGTCCGCCATGCCATGCGGCCGTGATCGCGGCGCCCCACACCAGGCCGGTCGCGAACGCCGCGCCGGGCGCATACGGGTAGTAGTAGACCGGGTAGGGGGCGGGCGCATAGGCATAGACCGGCGTCGGGCTGCTCACCACGACCGTGGACGGGTTGTACTGCGGCACGTAGATCACTTCCGGGTTGGACGGCACGATCCTGATGACCTCCTTCTCGACGACGACCGTCTGCTTGTCGTCGGTCTTGAGATTGCCTACCGATTGCGTCTGCCGCCTGAAGCGCTGCACGCCTTCGAGCACTGCGTTCTGATCCGCGACGACCGCCTCCCCGAGCGCAACCGTCCAGTCCAGTTCGCTGCTCATCTTCCTGACCACTTCCGGATAGTTGAGCAGCGCCTTCACCGAGTCGTGCCACGCTTCGTTCACGGGCAGCTCCTTCTCGGTCTTCCTTCGGTCGATGAAGCGGTCCGCCTGCACGACTTCGATCGGATAGGTCGACGCGGGAAGAATGATCGCGACGAGATCGTCGGGATAGAGCGCGATGGGCCCGACGAGCTTGTCCACTTGCGCGGACGACAATGCAGCCGGCTCCGCGCCGCTCGCCGCCGGAGCCTGAGCATGAGCGGCCGTTCCGCAGACGAGCGCCCCCGCGATGATGAGCGCAATAAGGTGGTGTCGCATCGTCGTCAACCGGCGAGCCGGTCATGCATCGAACGCCGTCTGCCGGCTGCCGTGCCGGCGCGTTTCGACGCCATGACGTCGTGTCGCAGACTTCTGGTCTGCACAGCGCGCCCCCGTCCGTTGCGCGGGCGCGGCCCGGCAAGCGGCGCGAACGCGATCATCGCGTGATGCGGCCGCCTGCTTTATCTTCTTCGAATGCCCTCCTTGCGGCTGCGGCCTTCTTGTCCTGTGTCTTCCTTCTTGCTGGCCGCCGCTTGCAATCCGCTCGTCTCGATCTGCTTACATGCCTCACGCGCCGCGCGGCTTCATCGCACGATGAAACGCACTTTGAAGATATGCAAACGCCATTGCGATTTCAAGCGTCGCGGACATCGGGTTCTTCAGCTCGCTTTCACTTCGTTTTCCAGCGGCCGATCCTTCTCGAAGGCCGTCACGCTTTGCAGCGTCGTCTCGCAGATGGTCGTCAGCGCCTCGCGCGTCAGGTACGCCTGATGCCCTGTCACGATGACATTCGGGAAGGAGACGAGACGCTGCATCACGTCGTCCTGGATGATCTCGTTCGACAGATCGCGGAAGAAGAGACCGCCCTCCTGCTCATAAACGTCGATGGCGAGGCCGCCCAGCTGGCCGCTTTTCAGCGCCTCGATGACGGCTTCCGTATCGATCAGCGCGCCACGGCTCGTGTTGATGAGCAACGCGCCGGGCTTCGCGCGCGTGAGCATGTCCGCGTTGATGATGTGATGCGTCTCGGGCGTCAGCGGGCAATGCAATGAAATGATGTCCGCTTTCGAGCCGATCTCGCCGGGCTTCGCATAGCGTCCGCCGAGCGCCTCGAATTCGGCGGAGTGATACGGGTCGTAGCCGATCACGTCGCACCCGAAGCCGATCATGATCTGCGCGAACACGCAGCCGATCTTGCCGGTGCCGACCACGGCGACCGTCTTGCCGAACAGGTCGAAGCCGATGAGGCCATCGAGCGAGAAGTTGGAATCGCGCGTGCGGTTGTACGCGCGATGCACCTTGCGGTTGACCGCGAGCAGCAGCGCGACGGCGAATTCCGCGACCGAGTTCGGCGAGTACGTGACCACGCGCGCCACCTTCATGCCGAGCCTCGCCGCTGCCTGCAGATCCACGTTGTTGAAGCCCGTGCAGCGCAGCGCGAGCAGCCGTGTGCCGCCGCGATGCAGCGCTTCGAGCGTCGGCGCGTCCGCCTTGTCGTTGACGAAAATGCAGACCGCGCCGAAGCCGGCGGCAAGCCCGACGGTATCGGGACCCAGCTGAACGTCGAGATACCGCAGCGTGTGCTGTTCGGTCTTGTTCGCCTCGTCGAGAAACTTGCGTTCGTAAGGCGT
>NZ_JARTVY010000004.1:0-736427 GCF_031450805.1 Caballeronia sp. LZ016 | reverse complement strand
CGCGCGAGATCGCGCACGGCTTCGGCCACGCGGCGTATCGTCTCGGCGTTCGGATAGCGTCCGCCGAGAAAGAACTGCTGCACCTGCTTGTCCTTCAGTTCGAAAAGCAGGATGCACTTCGCAGCCTCGCCGTCGCGGCCTGCGCGGCCTGCTTCCTGATAGTACGCATCGAGGCTGCCCGGCACCTGCGCGTGCAGCACGAAGCGGATATTCGGCTTGTCGATGCCCATGCCGAACGCGTTCGTCGCCACCATCACGCGCACGTCGTCGGCCATGAAGGCGTCTTGCGCTTCGGAACGCGCGCTTGCGGAAAGCTTGCCGTGATAGCGCTCCGCCGACACATCGGCTTCGACGAGCGCGGCATGCAGCGCCTCGCATTCGGCGACCGTCGCGCAATAGATGATGCCGCTGCCCTCCAGAGTGCGAGCCAGTTCTATTGCACGCGCCCGCTTTTCCTCGGGGTTCGTCAACTGTTCGACGGCGAAGTGCAGGTTGTCGCGATACACGCCCGTATGAATCACATTGGCGCGACGCATCTGCAATTCCCGCACGATGTCGTCGATGACGGATGGCGTGGCCGTCGCCGTAAGCGCAAGAACGGGCGGTCTGCCGAGCGTCCTGATCGCGTGAATCAGTTCGACATAGGCGGGGCGGAAATCGTGGCCCCACTGCGAAATGCAATGCGCTTCGTCGATCACCACGAGCGGCACCGCAGGCATGTCCTTGCCCGTCAGCGTCGCGGTGAACTCGGCGTTCACGAGCCGCTCAGGGGTGACGAAAAGAATGCGGATCTCGCCGGCCGTGACCGCTTCCATGGCCTCGCGCTCTTCGGTGGTCGACAGCGTGCTGTTGATGACCGCCGTCGCGACGCCCGCTTCGACGAGCTTCGCCGCCTGATCGCGCATCAGCGAAATAAGCGGCGATACGACGACCGTCATGCCGTCGAGTTGCAATGCCGGCAATTGATAGCACAGCGACTTCCCCGCGCCTGTCGGCATGACGGCGAGCGTGTCGGCGCCGTCGAGCACGCTGTGTATGACCTTGTCCTGGCCGGGCCGCAGGTGAGGGAAACCGAAGACTTTGCGTAGCGCGTTTTCCAGTTCGCGGTCGAGCGGCTTGCGCGCGCGCGAGGTTACGGTGCGTGAGTTGTCGTTCATATGTCGAGTAGGATGAAGCGCGCCGCGCCGTTCGAGTCGTCGTGGACCGCTCGATAAAGGCGATTCTCGCCATCGAAACGGTTCACATTCGGAAGAGACTTCTTGGTGCCGATGCAGGGTATCAAGCAAGGCTCAGTCCCAGCGAAGGCGTGTGCATAATCAACATCCGCGATGAAAAGATTGCGCGTTGCGGGATGCCGTTTCATCGCGAATGCTGCTGGCCGATGCGGTCGCATGAAAAAAATTGAAAACGCGACGGCCCGCCCAGCGTGTCTCACAGCACGAACGTTTCATTCAGATACATCTTTTGCGTGCTGTTGACAGCCAAATGGTATGAGCCTTGCTCTAATGGTCGCTTCTCGAATTTAGCCGGATGAATCACATGAGAAGCATCGATGCAAGCACCGCCAACGAATTCCGACAGCGACGCCCCGCGCAACTGGCCGAGCGCGAGCTCAAACATCTGGAATCGATCCTGGCGTGCTTCGTTGAAGGCAGCGCCGCACCGGGACGTCTGCCGACGAAGTATTGGGACATGCGCGTCGCGCAACTCGATAACGAATACGAGCTCGTCCCTTCGCAAAGCCACCGCGTCGCTTCGCTTCAGCGCAAGCTCGCCCTTCTCGATGCCGCGCTGAACTCCGCGTCGGCCGCCGCCGATCTGCAGGAACGCCAGAACAGGCGCGTCGCTGCCTGAGTCACATCGAGCGCTTATCCGCTCGAGTCTGCCGGATCACCTTACTTTGCGCGCCGTATCGCGGCATGCGCCACGTTCGCGGCAATGTCGGCGCGAAGCTCGGCCCACTTGCCGAGCAGCGATGGATCGTTGGTGAGGAAATAAGGCGTATCGGTCCATGCGGGCGCTTGCGCATCGGCGCCGGCGATTTCGAATACGCGCATGTCTTCGTCGTCGGATTCACCGATGCGTACAAGTTCGCTGAACGACTGCACGTCCTTCAGGGTCACGTCGTAGATCGCCACGCTGTTGAGCACGGCGATGACCGTCCTGCCGATGCGCGATGCCGCCTCGCGGCTGTCGGCCATGACGAACGCGACGCCTTCCACCGGCGTCGCCAGTGTCACGCGAAAAAGCCGCGATTTGCATTCGTCGCTGAGCTGAGTGGTCATGGGGTAGACGCATGTTCTGTCGAAGAGCGAGGACTCTAGCAAATGACGATCCAACGTCGCAGCCAAAGCGTAGCTATTCGCCTTCGTCAGTTATAGCACCACCGCAACGATAGCGCGTTGTCGAGCCCCGCTCTCGAGACGGCTTCGAGATGAAGTCGCGATTCAGTCGCAGCGCACAGTGGCGGTGTCGCTTCGTTCAACCGTGAGATTGACCGAGCGCGCGCCGAGCGGCCGCGTGCGATGGCGTGTGCCGGCCGGCACGGTCAGAACCTGGCCCGGGTGCAGTTCGACGGCGCCGTCGTCGAAATCGATCAGCAGCGTGCCTTCCACGCCGATGAACGTCTCGTCCGAATCCGGATGGATGTGCCATGCGTAGGGCGCGTGCATCACGCTGATGTGGATGTCGTGATCGTTGATGCGGGAGATCACGCGGTTCATGTAGCCGCCACGGGCCGTGGCGGCGATGGCTTCGGGGGTGATGGGATGAATCATCGCTGGCTCCTCTGAGAGCCCCTAGGCTATTCCAGCTTGCCGCAGGCGGGCAAACGAATGCTTTTGACGTCGATGTGAGGCATGTTCACATTGCGTTCGCCGCGCTCGCGCCTTCGGCCTCACGCACCACCGCGTCTATGTTTCCTACCGCGGGCTGCACATAAACAGGCGGCGGCGCATCGAGCGGCAGCGGCGCAGGGCCGGAATCGGTTGCGCGCGGATAGACCGGCAGCGGGGGTGCGCTCTGTCCGCTCGATGCGACCGGAAACACCGGCCCGCCCACGATACCCACGCCGATGAACGGATGCGCCTGCGCCGCCGTCACGCATCCCATGCTGATCGCCAGCGCCGCTGTCATGTACTTGATCGCCTTCATCTCGCGCTCCTTCGAAGTTGGTTTCCGGTCCGTCGATGGAAGCATTCTGCTTCGCGAGAATGAGCAGAAAATGAGGAGACTCAGAACAATTCCGAGTCGAGCGGAAGAAGGCTCGCCCACTTGACCGCGCTGCGGCGCTCGACGCCGTCGTCGTGAATGGAGCGGATCATCACGCGCTCGCCGCGCGCCTCTCCCAATATTTCGACGATGCGGTTACGATAGCGCGCAAGCGTGCCTCTCGGTGGCTTCTGCGCCTTGCTGCGGCGGGTGAAAACTGCGGGCATGGGGTAACGGCGACGAGAGACGATGAGTGGCGGCGATCGATAACGGCGCCATCATATCGACGGCCGCGCCCGCGCTCAAACATTCATTCTCTCTACTGCGACCCGCCACACCATGCGCCGAACCATTGTCCGCAATTCGCCCGTTCATGGCCGGGGCGTGTTCGCCCTCGCCGATCTGCCCGCAGGCGCGCTGCTTTTCGAATACAAGGGGAAGCGCCTTTCGTGGAAGGAAGCGCAGCGGGTGTACGAGCAATCGAATGCCGAAGACGGCCACACCTTTTTCTTCGGACTCGACGATGGCCGCGTCATCGACGGCGCGCGCGGCGGCAACTCGGCGCGCTGGCTCAATCACAGTTGCGCGCCGAACTGCGAGGCGGAGCAGGAAGGCGAGCGCGTGTTCATCCGCGTCATTCGTCCGGTCAGCAAGGGGCAGGAGTTGTTCATCGACTATCAACTGACGGTCGAGGGGCGGCGCACGGCTGCGCTCAAACGGCTCTATGCGTGCCGGTGCTCGGCCAAGGGATGCCGCGGGACGATGCTTTCCGGCTCGCGCTGAGCGTTCGCATGAGTTCGTTGCGGCATCAACGCTGGACCGCCTGCGCCACGAGCGGCGCGACGCCCGCGCGATACATGCTCGCCAGTTCGCGCGCGCGCCGCATCAGCGCATCGCGGTCAGCGCGGAGCGCATCGTGTATTGCGGATGCGAGTTGCTCGATCTCGACGGCATGCGGCATGCCTTCGTCCTCCCACGTCCTTGCATACGCGGCCTGCTTGCCGGTCCGCACTGCATCGTCGGGATGAAGGATGTTCACGCGCGGCAACGCATACGCCATCGCGACGATGCGTCCGTGCAGGCTGCTGCCCGCGAACCCCGCGCTGTTCGCGACGAGCGCGCAGATGTCCCAGATATCGAGCGAATCGAAGATCGTCACTGAGCGATGACGCATGCGTGCAACGAGCCGCCGATACACCGCGATGTCGTCGTGCCACGGCGCCGCGCCCGCCCGGAACAATGCGATGCCGAGACCGCTGCTCGCGCCGATCGCATCGAACTGACGTGCGAGGCGCGCGAGCGTCGCGTCGTCGCCGAAATCCGCACTGAACTGCACCGCGATGTAGCCGTGAGGGAACGCGTGCAGCACGCGCGCCGGGGCACCGTGGCGCGCGTGGGCGCGAATGCGCGCGTCGAACAGCTCCGCGATGATCGATACCGGATCGGGAATCAGCCGGGCCGCGATGCCGGCGGCTTGCAACGTGGCCTGCGTGTGGACGTCGCGCACGCATAGGAAATCGGCGTCGCGCAGCTTCGTCAGCACTTCGGCGCGCAACGGCGCATCGCGCGACTCGAGCGCGACGCCGCCGATGGCGTTGCAGCCGATCGGCGACGCCCGCCCGAATGTCTCCACGCCGATGACATAGGGCGCGAGCGCATCGGTGCCGAGCGTCGAGCGCGCCCACGTGCGGCGGTCGTCGGTGCGCCCGCCGTATCGTGCGATGCACGCTTGCGTGTGTTCGGGCCGCGTCAGCATCACGGCGGCTTCCCAGGCATCGCAAGTCAGCACTTCGCCGCCCGCGTGGATGAGGCTGACGGGCGCGCCGCGCCAAAGCGTCGCGAGCGAGGCAAGCGCGACGACATCGTGACCGCCATAGCCGCGCATGTCGCGCGCCGCGAGTCCGGCAAAGATCGGCTGCGCGTCCGGACGATGCTCTCGCAGCAAGCCGTCGATCACGTGCGCAAAGAGCATGTCGCCGAAGTTGTGGCGGTCGAATGCGCCGAACACGATGATCGGTCTTTCCGTGTGTGCTTTGGGGAGAGCGTCGAGCAAGTCGCCTCCTCGAAGGACCGGGGGAATCCGCAAACGTTTTGTCGACCAAAAAGCGGAAATATCGGCCGCCTGCACGTACGATCGTTGCGAATATCGTTAGTACAACGCTTACATCGTGCGATTCGTATCCTAAGATTCTTTCACCGTAGGCAGCGGCATGGCACGCGCGCGTCGGCTGGGCCGCCGCAGCTTCGGCGAAAGTCGTGTTGTTCGAGAAAAGCTTCCCTAAGTCGTAATAACCGGAGACAACGAATGAACGCAACGCTCAAGCTTTTGCCGTTGGCCGTCGGCGCGATGCTGGCCTGTCTGCCCGCCGCCCGCGCGGCGCAGGACAACCTCAACGCGCTGTCGAACTTTCGGCCGACGGGCACTTCGCAGCCGGCCGATACCGTTCCGCAGACCGGCCAGACTGCCGACGCGCTGCGCGAGAATCTGAAGCAGATCAAGGTCCCGCCCGGCTTCAAGATCGAGTTGTACGCCGTCGTGCCCGAGGCGCGGCACATGGCGGTCGAGCCGTCGACGGGTGTCGTGTTCGTCGGCACGCGGAAGAATCGCGTGTGGCAGGTGACCGACCGGACCAAGCAACGCGTGGCGAGCGATGTGGTGCAGTTCGCGTCGTCGGTGACGTTCAAGGTGCCGAACGGCGTGTGCTTTTCGCCCGATGGCGTGCTGTATGTCGTCGAGCAGAACCGCGTGCTCGGCTTCCCGGCCGCGCAGTTCTTCGGCGAGGGCGGGCCGGACGTGGCGGCGGCCGTCGTGCTCGCGCAGGGCAAGCTGATTCCGACGCAGTTCGAGAGCTTCAATCACGGTGCGCGTGCGTGCCGCGTCGGGCCGGACAAGAAGCTGTATATCGCGCTCGGGCAGCCGTGGAACGTGCCGCCGAAGGACAAGCTCGCGGACCTCGACCGCAGCGGGCTGGCGGGCATCATCCGTGTCGATCAGGACGGCAAGAACCGCGAAGTCTATGCGCATGGCGTGCGCAATTCGGTAGGCCTCGACTTCAATCCGAAGGACAAGACGCTGTGGTTCACGGATAACCAGGTCGACGGCATGGGCGACGACACGCCGCCCGGCGAACTGAATCGCGCGACGAAGGCGGGCGAGAACTTCGGCTTCCCGTGGTACGGCGGCGGCAAGGTGCGTACGGTCGATTACAAGGAACAGAACCCGCCGGCGGGCGTGGTGCCTCCGCAAGTCGAATTTGCCGCGCACGCAGCGGACCTCGGCATGTCGTTCTATACCGGCAAGAGCTTCCCGCAAAAGTACCAGGGCGGCATCTTCGTGGCCGAGCACGGGTCGTGGAATCGGACGAAGCCGATTGGTGCGCGCGTCATGTTCGTCCCGGTCAAGGACGACGGCACTGCCGGCGAAGCGGAAGTCTTCGCGGAAGGCTGGCTCACGCAAAGCGGCGAGTACATGGGCCGCCCGGTCGATGTCCAGATGCTGCAGGACGGCTCGCTTCTCGTCTCGGATGACTATGCGGGCGCGATCTACCGCATCTCGACCTCGGGGGCGAAATGAAGGGCGCGATGTTGGCGGGTGCGCTGGCGGCCATGCTGACGATGCTGTCGCAGGCATCGCTCGCCGCCGGCGATGTCAAGGCGGGCCGCACGAAGGCTGCGCAGTGTCAGGCGTGCCACGGGCTCGACGGCATGTCGAAGTTGCCGGAAGCGCCGAACCTCGCCGGCCAGACGGAAGAGTATCTCGTGAAGGCGCTGAACGATTTCCGCTCGGGCGCGCGCCAGAACGAAATGATGACGATGATGGCGAAGGGCTTGTCCGATGCGGATGTTGCGAATCTGGCGGCCTATTACCACAGCCTGGGCAAGCAGTGAGGGCCCGTTCGGGCTCGCGGTCAGGCGGCTGAGAATTTTTTCGACATTAACGCTCGATTGCGCTTGACTTGGCGGACTAAGGGTTTATACTAGCTCTTGTCTCCTCCATGTCTCAACCGATGTGGATTCAAGCCCGCTCAATGAGCGGGCTTTTTTTTGGCTATCGCTTGTGCGTCGTACTGTTTCCATGCGGCGCGCGCGCGTTGTCCACAGTTTCCGTGGAAGACCCTGTGGATATCCTGCTCGCGAACCCGGTAACGCGTTGATCGCAAACCACAAACGGGCCCCGCTTCCGCAATCACTTGCCCTCGGCCGTACACGACGCAAACATCGCTTGCGCGCGATGAAACTCCGCACCGATCATCGATTGCGGCGCCGTCACCGCGCTCAACTCATCGGCGGCTGAACGCGGCATCGCAAACGCAATCGTGCCGGCCGCGACCAGCGCCACGATCATCGATAAGAACCAGGAAAAGACGTACATCGCCGGCACCTCGCAGGAAACTCGTCATCTGGATTCGGCGCTCGTCAAGCTCGACGCCTGACCTGCAGAGTAGAGTCCCGCGACGGAACAGACAGCCCCACGGAGGGAGGGACTTGAAGGGGGGACGTCAGCGCATATCGGGCGCAGGCACCGGCGACACACCCTGCGCCCGCGCCGCCGTATCCTGAGCGCGCAACGCGCGGATAAAGCCATCGCGTTGCCGCAGCCGCGACCAGTATCGGGCGGTGGGCTCGGCGAATCGATCGCTCAGACCGAGATGCTCGGCCAGCATCAGCGCATAGCCGACGGATATATCCGCTGCCGTGAAGCGGCCCGCGCACAGATACGCCTGCTGATCCAGAAGCGGCGCAAGCGTGCGCAGCCGCGCGTGGAACCACTTCGCGTAATCCTCGGCGACTTGCGGCTGTCTGCGCCCGGGCGGCTCGAAATGCGTATAACGCAGCACGAGCGTCTGCGGGAACGTGAGCGTCGCTTCCCCGAAATGCAGAAAATTGAGATAGCGTCCGAAATCGGCTTCGTGCGAGGCTACATCGAGCACGCCGGGTGAATGGCGCGCCGCCAGATACTGGCAAATCGCCGCGGATTCCGTCATGAAAAGCGCGTCGTCCTCGAACGCGGGAACGGTGCCGAGCGGATTCGTATCGAGAAAGGCGCGCGCCATCATTCGCGGCGGAAACGGCAGCATCTTCAGCTCGTACGGCACGCCGATTTCCTCCAGCGCCCATAGCGGCCGAAACGACCGCGCGCTGACGCAGTGATGCAGCGTAATCATCTCGTCTCCTCCGGCAATCTGCTCAGCCGAGCCACGACGGCTTGCGCTTCTCGAGGAAACTGCGCACGCCCTCACGCCCTTCGTCCGATGCACGGATGCGCGCGATGCGATCGGCGGTGTCGGAGATGAGCACGTCATCGATGGCGCGCTCCGCCATATCCGCGACCAGCCGCTTGCATTCGCGCACCGCGTTCGGGCTGTTCGCCGCGATGCTGGCCGCAATGCCGTCGACGGTCTGATCGAGCGCATCGCTCGCGACGACTCGATGCACGAATCCGATCCGCAACGCCTCCGCCGCGTCGAAGCGCTCGGCGGTCACGAAATAGCGATGCGCGGCGCGCGCGCCCATCGCGCGGATCACGTACGGAGCGATCGTCGCGGGCATCAGGCCGAGCTTCGCTTCGGACAGGCAGAACTGCGCCGTGTCGACGCTCACCGCGATGTCGCACGCCGCGACGAGGCCCATGCCGCCCGCGTAGGCATCGCCCTGCACGCGCGCGATGACCGGCTTCGCGCTCGTGTAGATCGTGTTGAGCATCGTCGCGAGGCCGAGCGCATCGGCGCGATTCTCGGCCTCGGTAAAGCCGGCCATGCGCTTCATGTAGTTCAAGTCCGCGCCCGCGCAGAACGCCGGTCCGTTCGCGGCGAGGACGATCGCCCGCACGCTGGCGTCGTCGTTGAGCGCGCGAAAGGCGGCGGTCAGTTCGACGATGGCCGCGTCGTCGAACGCGTTGCGCACGTCGGGGCGATCGAGCGTCACCCGGGCGATGGAGCCTTCGACCGCGAGCTTCAGACGTTGCAGCTTCATTGCGTCGCTCATCACTGTCTCTCCGTTGGCGCGCGGCTTGAGCGTCGCTCAATTCATTGCGCGTTGCTGTTCGTATATTGCTGCCTAGTCTGTTCGAAAACACAGCGCGTCGTCAACCCAGGCGCATGAGTCCGACTCACACGATGCGCCGGCATCCATCCTTCAGCATCATGTCACGAAGGCGGCGAGCGCGGACGTCGTATAGTCGGCTATATTACGAACCTCACGCACTCTCGCGCCGTTCATACAAGAGGAATCCAGGTGAAGTCACGACTCAAGCGCACGATGCTCCCCGCCGCGCTCCTGCTCGCGTTCGGCTTCGCGTCCGCGACGGCGTTTGCCGGCGAAGTCCAGGTCGCGGTCGCCGCCAATTTCACCGCGCCGGTAAAGGCTATCGCCGCCGGCTTCGAGAAGGACACGGGCAACAAAGTCGTCGCATCGTATGGCGCGACCGGCCAGTTCTATGCGCAGATCAACAACGGCGCGCCCTTCGAAGTGTTCCTCGCCGCCGACGACACCACGCCCGCCCGGCTCGAAAGCGAAGGCATGACCGTGCCAGGCAGCCGATTCACCTATGCGACGGGCACGCTCGCGCTCTGGTCCGCGAAGGACGGTTACGTCGACGCTCACGGCGACGTGCTCAGGAAGAACGCGTTCGCCCATCTTGCAATCGCTAACCCGAAAGCCGCGCCATACGGACTCGCCGCGACGCAGGCGCTCGACAAGCTCGGCCTGACGCAAGCGGTGTCGTCGAAGATCGTGGAAGGGCAGAACATCTCGCAGGCGCAGCAGTTCGTCGCGACGGGCAACGCGGAACTCGGCTTCGTCGCGTTGTCGCAAATCTACAAGAACGGCAAGATCACGAGCGGCTCGGCGTGGATCGTCCCGGCTTCGCTGCACGAGCCGATCAGACAGGACGCGGTCATCCTGCAGAAGGGCAAGGACAACGCCGTCGCGAAGCAGTTCGCCGATTATCTGAAAGGCCCGAAGGCCGCGGCGATCATCAAGTCGTACGGCTATCAGCTCTGATTGGAACATGCCGATCGACAACGCCGATCTTCAGGCCATTGCGCTCACGCTCGAACTCGCGTCGCTGACGACGGCGCTCCTGCTCGTCATCGGCATGCCGATCGCGTGGTGGCTGGCGCATACCGGGTCGCGGCTGAAGGGCGTCGTCGGCGCGGTGGTGGCGCTGCCGCTCGTGCTGCCGCCGACCGTCATCGGCTTCTATCTGCTCGTGCTCGCGGGGCCGCACGGCGTCGTCGGCAAGCTCACCGAGGCGGCGGGCATCGGCCTGCTGCCGTTCACGTTCGCGGGGCTCGTCGTCGGCTCGGTGATCTATTCACTGCCCTTCGTCGTGCAGCCGCTGCAGAATGCGTTCGAAGCCATGGGCCGCCGTCCGCTCGAAGCCGCCGCCACCTTGCGCGCCGGTCCGTGGGACACGTTCTTCACGGTCGCGCTGCCGCTTGCCCGGCCGGGCATCGTGACGGCGGCGACGCTCGGATTCGCGCACACGGTCGGCGAATTCGGCGTCGTGCTGATGATCGGCGGAAACATTCCGGGCCGCACGCGCGTGGTTTCCGTGCAGATTTACGACCACGTCGAGGCGCTCGAATACGCGCAGGCCCACTGGCTCGCGGGCGGCATGGTGCTGTTCTCGTTCGCGGTTCTGCTGCTGTTGTATTCGACGCGTCGAAAGGCGGCGATTCATGCGTAGCCGCACGCCCGGGAATGACATCGAAGCGCGCTTCGTCGTCGAACACGGCGGCTTCACGCTCGACCTCGATCTCGCGCTGCCGGGGCGCGGCGTGACTGCGATTTTCGGCCACTCCGGTTCCGGCAAGACGACACTTCTGCGCTGCCTCGCGGGTCTCGCGCGGCCAACGCAAGGACGGCTCGTCGTGGATGGCGAAGTCTGGCTCGATACCGCGCGCCGCATCCTCGTGCCGACGCACAGGCGCCCGCTCGGCTACGTCTTTCAGGAAGCGAGCCTGTTCCCGCACCTGAGCGTCCTGAAAAACCTGCGCTTCGGCCTCGATCGCGTGCCTGCCGCGATGCGGCGCGTCGATCTGGCGCACGCGGCGGAATTGCTCGGCATCACGCATCTGCTCGACCGCATGCCTGCCGGATTGTCGGGCGGCGAGCGGCAGCGCGTGGGTATCGCGCGGGCGCTGCTGACAAGCCCGCGTCTGCTGCTGCTCG
Source organism: Caballeronia sp. LZ016 (assembly GCF_031450805.1). Taxonomy (NCBI): domain Bacteria; kingdom Pseudomonadati; phylum Pseudomonadota; class Betaproteobacteria; order Burkholderiales; family Burkholderiaceae; genus Caballeronia; species Caballeronia sp. LZ016. The sequence goes on along the minus strand of NZ_JARTVY010000004.1, from coordinate 725,042 downwards.
ACGAACCACTCGCTTCTCTCGATCAGAAGCGCAAGCTCGAAATCCTGCCGTATCTCGAACGCCTGCACGACGAGCTCGATATCCCCATGCTCTACGTCAGCCATGCGCCCGAGGAAGTCGCGCGGCTCGCCGATCATCTCGTGCTGCTCGATGCCGGGCGCGCGCTCGCGAGCGGTCCGATCACCGAAACGCTCGCGCGTCTCGACTTGCCGATGGCCCTCGCCGACGATGCGTCCGTGGTGCTCGAAGGCGTCGTCGCCGGCTACGACGCGCGCTACGGGCTGCTGACGCTCGCGCTGCCGGGCGGCCAGGCGTCGCTGACCGTGCTGCACGCATCGGCCGCGACGGGCCAAACGATGCGCGTCGCAGTCAAGGCGCGCGACGTGAGCCTCGTGACCGGCGAGCGCCGCGAAACGCAAACCAGCGTGCTGAACGTGCTCGCGGCGTCCGTCGTTGCGATCGCGGCGGATACGCATCCGTCGCAGGCCGTCGTGCGGCTGGACATCGACGGCTCGCCGCTGCTCGCGCGCGTCACGCGCTATTCGCTCGACCGGCTGCGCATCGCAGTCGGCATGCGCGTGTGGGCGCAGGTCAAGGCCGTGTCGCTGCTTGCCTGAGCGCAAGGTGCTGCAAGAGCATGATCGTCTTGCCGTCGACGATCTCGCCGCGCCGGATCGTCGCCATCGCCTCTTCCAGCGGCAGTTCGAGCACCTCGATTTCCTCGCCCTCATCGGCGATGCCGCCGCCGTCTCCGACGCGCATCGAGCCGTCGTACTCGCCGAGATAGAAGTAGGCGCGTTCGGTGACCGCGCCGGGGCTCATGAACGCCTCGAAGACCTTCTCGACGTGTTCCACGCGATACCCCGTCTCCTCCTCGGCTTCGGCGCGGATGCGCGCTTCCGGCGATGCGTCGTCGAGCAGTCCGGCCGCCGTCTCGATCAACATGCCGTCGTGGCCGTTGACGAACGCGGGCATGCGGAACTGGCGGGTCAGCAGCACTTTGCCTTCGCGCGGGTTGTGCAGAAGGATCGTCGCGCCGTTGCCGCGGTCGTAGGTTTCACGGCTCTGACGCTGCCACACGCCGTCGCGGCGGCGGAAATCGAAGATCACTTTTCGAAGCACGTACCAGTCGTCGGACAGCACGACCGTATCGATGACGCGCACGCGATCCTTCGTCGCAATTTCCTCACTCATTCGGCTCTCCTTTGAGCAGCTTTTCTCGCACAGATTATTACCGGGTAACGGGCCGAAAAAATCATCGGCCTCGCTGTAATTGAGTTTTTGCCACAACTGGCATAGCGTTCAAAAATGCGCCGGACGGGGTCCGCGCGGGAATCGAATGACTTCCTGCCAAGAGGCAACGGCGCACGCAACTTCTGGAGAACGTCGTGATTCGCCTTAAGGCTTTGATAGTGGCGTCGGTGATCGCCACGGCGGGCGTCGCTGTTACCGCTCACGCGGGCGGCCGTGTCGGCGTGTGGTTCGGCGCGCCGCTGTATTACCCGGTCGCGCCCGCGCCGTATTACTACTATCCGCCGCCGCCCGTCGTCGCCGTGCCCGCCGCGCCGACCACTTATGTCGAACAGGGGCAGCCCGTCGCGGCGCCCGCGCAGCCCGCCGGCTCGTGGTACTACTGCGACGGCTCTCGCATGTACTACCCGTATGCGAAGGAATGTCCCGGTGGATGGCGCGAAGTGCCCGCCCAGCCGCCTCCGCCTTCGAACTGAAACCGCAGTCATAGCACAGTCACTTTCATGAACTACCGAAGGCTCGTCATTCTTCTTGCGCTCACCGGGCTGGGCGCATGTACCGTGATGCCGACCGGCCCCAGCGTCATGGCGCTGCCCGGCACCGGCAAGACGTTCGATCAGTTCCGTGCCGACGATGCCTCGTGCAGGCAGTACGCGTACCAGCAAGTCGGCGGCGTCACCGCGGATCAGGCGGCGACGAACAGCGCCGTCGGCAGCGCGGTGGTCGGCACCGCGATCGGCGCGGCGGCGGGCGCGGCGTTCGGCGGCGGATCGGGCGCGGCCATCGGCGCGGGCGCGGGGCTGCTGACGGGCAGCGCGTTCGGCGTCGGTGCGGCGCAGACATCGGGTTATGGCGTGCAGCGTCGCTATGACCACGCGTACCTCCAATGCATGTACGCCGCCGGAGACAAGGTGCCGGTGTACGGCCCGCTGCGCACCGCTCCGCCGAACGGCGCGTCTTACGCGCCGCCGCTGCCGCCGCCGGGCGTTCAGCCGCCTCCGCCGCCGTCGAGCTGAGGCGTCGTCAGCGGCGCGCATCGCTGGCGGGACGCGAACGCGGATGCACCGGGGCGACGAGTCCCGGGGCAACGAGCAGCCCCGTCACCCAGCCGATGTAGAACCGCAGATCGCTCCAGAACTCCGCGTTTTCATAGACGCGGAACGTTTCGACGTGCGCGATCCACAGTGCAATCTGCAGCAGCCCCGTCAGCAGCAGCCACGTCAGCGCGATCACGCCGGTCGCGCGTGCGCAGCGGCCGAATGTCGAGACGTCCCACTGTTGCCGCACGATCATGCAGCCCGCGAGCAGAATCAGCATCGCGGGGATGAAACTCGTGACGAGCACGCGCGCTTCCCACTGGAACACCAGGCCGCATAGCAAGCCGGCGAGCACCGCGGCAATTACCGTTGGCCACGCGCTCCATGCCGGTCCGCGCGCCGCGAGCCATGCAATCGTGATGACGAACGGCAGCGCCGCCCATTGCAGCGCCTGCGCGACCGCTTTCGCGAGGTTTTCGCCGGCCTGCTGGTTCGAATGGCTCGCCGCGACATACACGGTGATCGCCTCGTGCACGCACACCGCGACGAACGCGAAGCTCAATGCCTCGCACGCGGCAAACGCCGGCGACTTGGCGGGACGTTCGGACTCCGTGTCCGACGCGAGTGCGCGCAAGCGTTCGAGCACCGGATCGACGAAGAATGCGAGGATCGCGCCGATCAGCAGCGCGGCGGCGGCGTCGGTGAGGGAGAAATGTCCGAAAAGCGAGAACACGCCTTGCCATAGAAACTCCGGCGCGGCGGCGCAGACGGCCACCCATAGCGCAAAAAAGAAGCCGTTCGATGCACGTCTGAGCGGCATGGCCACCTCGATGCGAAAGAGGACTCAGCTTCCCTCGGGCAAAGCCGATCTCGCGACGCGCGCGGCGACCGCATCGCGCACGCGATCGAACAGGTCGGCGGGAATATCGAAGCACTCGTAAGCGAGCGCCTGCGCGACGGTCACGACTTTCATTTCCTCGTAGCGTCGCCCGCTGCCGATCATCGCTTCGAACGCGTTTGCGCGCTCGTTGATCTCGATGGGATCGGCGTTCACGAGGAGGACCGCGTGAGCGAGCACGGCATAGCGCGGGGTGTGGGGATCGTCGGACGGCTCAGGCGCGCGCCGCCAGTACTGCGCGGTGCCCGCGATCTTGCGCGCATCGCCGCCCGGACCCCATGCGAGATTGAATCGCCCGTCGCAGAACGAGCCTTCGACGGCCTGATGATGCGTGAGGACGCCGAGCGTGTTCAGCGCATCGGCAAGCGTGCCGCACAGATGCAGATAGACGGGCTCGGCGAGCGCGCCCATCGTCCCGCGCACCGGATAGGCGAGGCTCAGATTGAGGATGCCGGGGCCTTGCGGCACGAGCCCGCCGCCCGACAGGCGCAGCCACACGGGACAGCCGCGCTGCGCGAAGGCCGCGCGGGCATCGGCGAGCGGCGCGTAACGCTGATAACTGCGCGGCACGATGAGCGATACCGGCGCGGTCCACAAGTGCGCGACGGCATGGCCCGCGCTGGCGCGCGCGAGAAGCGCTTCTTCGGCGTCGAGCGGATCGCCGGGAAGCGAAGCGGGGTCGAGCAGTTCGAAGGGCATGGGATGGATGAGTGGCCGCGCCGCCATCGACGCTATGCGCATGGTAACGAAGAACGGCGGCGGCGGCCAAACACGCGCGACGCCCGGACTCAGGCCTCGGCGTGCGCCACATGCTCCTTCAGCAACTGATTCACCTCATTCGCCTTCTCCATCTGGCTCATGTGCCCGGCGTCATCGAAAACCCGCACGGTCGCGTCCTGCGAAACGCTTTGCGCATGCGCCGCCGGAATGATGCGATCCTGCGCGCCCCAGATCACGAGCAGCGGCTTGCCCGCCGATGCCGCCGCTGCCCCGGGCTGCGCGCTCTGCTTTCCGCCCGCGAACAGCGCGCCGCCGAGCGCCGTCAACGCTTCGCTTACGCCGTCGAGCCGCTTGTACCTGAGCAGATCGTCGAGCATCTGACGGCTCACGAGTTGCGGATCGGCGAACAGCAGCTCGACAACCGGCTTCAGCTCGCGACGCGACTGCGCGCTGACGAAGCCATCGGTGTACGCGTTGTTGACTTCATCGCCGAAACCGACGGGCGATATCAGCGCCAGCGACAACGCGCGCTGCGGCGCATCGACGGCAAGCTGCGCCGCAATGCCGCCGCCCAGCGAATGGCCGACGAGATGCGCGGCGTCGATGCTCACCGCATCCATGAAGCGCGCGACGAACGCGGCAAGCTCCGGCAGCGTGGTGCCGGCGAGGCGCGGCGTCGATTGCCCGTGCGCCGGCAGATCGAGCGCGAACACGCGATTGCGCTCCGCCAGTGCGTCGAGATTGAACAGCCAGTTGTCGAGATCGCCCCCGAAGCCGTGGATGAACAGCACCGCCGGTCGCTTCGTGTCTTCGCCGCCGCGCGCCGCGTAGCGCACGCGAATGCCGTCGACATCGACGAAGCGATACGCCGACGCCGCCTCGTCGCCCTCGCCTTCCTCATCGGCGGGAGTGACGTACGAAGCCACGTACGCGTCGATATCCGCGTCGCTCACTTCGGCCGGCGCGAGCACGCCGAGCAGCGCCTTCACCGGCAGCGTATCGCCGGCGGACGCCACGCGACGGCGCAACAAGCCCGCATCCGGCGCTTCGACGGCGTTGGCGATCTTGTCGGTTTCGACGTCGAGAATCGGCATGCCCACGGTAATCTGCGCGCCCTCTTGCACGAGCCACTCGTTCACCGTGCCTTCCTTCATCGACAAGCCCCATTTGGGCATCACGATCGGTGTGATTGCGGACATCAGTGCTTGCCTCCTTTCATCGTCTTGCGCGCGGCGTCCGCAATCTGCGCGGCGCTCGGGATATACAGGTCTTCGAGCGTCGGCGAAAACGGCACCGGCGTATGCGGCGGGGTCACCATCTCGATGGCCGCCTTCAGCGCGCCGAACGCCTGCTGCGCGACTTGCGCGGAAATATCCGTGGCGATGTTGCAGCGGGGATTCGCTTCATCGACGACGACGAGCCGCCCCGTGTTCTCCACCGTCTCGAGCACCGTGTCGATGTCGAGCGGCGACAGCGTGCGCAAATCGACTACCTCGGCTTCGATGCCCTCCTTCGCGAGCGTCGCAGCCGCTTCGAGCGCGCGATGCACCATCAGCCCATACGTGACGATCGACACGTCGCGGCCGTCCCGCGCGATGTTCGCTTCGCCGAACGGAATCGCGTACGAGTTCTCCGGCACTTCGCCTTCGAAGCCGTACAGGTTCTTGTGCTCGCAGAAAATGACGGGATCGTTGTCGCGGATCGCCTGAATCAACAGGCCTTTTGTGTCATACGGCGTCGACGGGCACACGACCTTGAGGCCGGGAATGTGCGTGAAAATCGGCGTCAGCATCTGGCTGTGCTGAGCCGCCGCGCGAAAGCCCGCGCCCACCATCGCGCGGATGACGACCGGCGTTTCGGCGCGGCCGCCGAACATGTAGCGGAACTTGGCGGCCTGATTGAAGATCTGGTCGAAGCACACGCCCATGAAGTCGATGAACATCAGCTCCGCGATGGGACGCATGCCGCACGCCGCCGCGCCGATCGCCGCGCCCACATAGGCGGACTCCGATAGCGGCGTGTCGAGCAGCCGGTCGCCGTGCTTCGCGTACAGCCCCTTCGTCACGCCGAGCACGCCGCCCCACGCGTCCTTCTCGCCGTCAGCGCCTGCACCGCCGACGATGTCCTCGCCCAGCACGATCACGCTAGGATCGCGGGTCATTTCCTGATCGATGGCTTCGTTGATCGCCATCTTCATGCTTAGTTTGCGGGCCATGATGACTGTCTCCTTGTCGTCGGCGGTTCAGTAGCTCACGTAGACATCGGTGAGAAGATCGGCGGCGGTGGGCAGCGGCGCGTCCTTCGCTTCCTGCACCGCGCGGTCGATGAGCGCGGCGACTTCACGGTCGATCGCATCGAGCTCGCCGGGAGAGATCACGTCGGCGTTCGTCACTGCGTGCGCGAACTTCTTGAGGCAGTCCTTGTTCGAGCGGATGTCGTCCAGTTCGCCCGGCGCGCGATACGTCTGCGCATCGCCTTCGAAGTGGCCGTAGAAGCGGATCATCTTGCATTCGAGCAGCGCCGGGCCGCCGCCTTCACGCGCGCGCCGGATCACTTCGCCCGCCGCTTCGTGGACCGCGAAGAAGTCGGTGCCATCCACCGTCACGCCGGGAATGCCGAAGCCCGCCGCGCGATCCACGTAGCTGTCCACGGCGGTGCCGTATTCGCGCGCCGTCGATTCCGCATAGCCGTTGTTCTCGATCACGAAGATTACCGGCAGGTTCCACACCGCCGCGAGATTCATGCTTTCGAGGAAGGTGCCCTGGTTGGACGCGCCATCGCCCGTGAAGGTGATGCCCACTTCGCCCTTGCCGCGAAACTTCGCCGCGAGCGCCGCGCCGCAGATCAAAGGCGCGCCCGCGCCGAGAATGCCGTTCGCGCCCATCATCCCTCTGGAGAGATCCGCGATGTGCATCGAGCCGCCCTTTCCGTTGCACGAACCGCCCTTCTTGCCGTAGATCTCCTTCATCATCGCGACGGGATCGACGCCCTTCGCGATGCAGTGTCCGTGGCCGCGATGCGTGCTCGCGATGCGGTCGCCGTCGTTCAGGTGATGCATGATGCCGACGCCGGCCGCCTCCTCGCCCGCGTACAGATGCACGAAGCCGGGAATGTCGCCGCGCCCGAAATCGACGTGCAGGCGCTCCTCGAAATCGCGGATCGTCCGCATCTTGCGATAGACCGACAGCAGCTCGTCCTTCGACAAGGGCAAGCCGCCCGCATGCTGTTGCGACGCTGTCATTGCTGTCTCCTTTCGACTGGTTGAACAACGGGGGTGCTTCGACGCATGAGCCCGGCGCGCGCCGCGTACCGCATGCACGCGGCGACATCGATGCTTCGGAACGCGTTCTCGCGCAGGGTGATGGACACTTCGTCGCCGGGGCCGAACGCGAGCTCGCGTTCGCCATCGAGCGCGACGATGCCCGCGCGCTGCGTCACGCGATGCGGCACGCCATCGGTCAGGCGCTGCCAGCCTGCGATCGGCACCGGCTCGGTAAGCCCCGGCGCGATGGGCGCGTGCAGAGTGAATTCGCCATCGCCCGGCGCGGCCAGTTCGACGGCGAGACCGCCCGGCTCGTGACGCCCGAGCGGTTCGAGAAGCCCTGCGATCGCCGACATGCCGATGGCCTGCGGGTCGGCGTAGGACACGTACACGGCGGCGAGCGTGTCGATCTTCCAGAGCGCCCGCGCGCCGATGAAATGCTCGCGCGAAATGACGGCGTCAACGAGCGCGATGTCGTGGCGCACTTCGCCGTTCCGGTCGCGAATGTCGATGTCGAGCCGCTTGTTCGCCACCAGCGCTTCGCTTGCCGGAATGCGGCCGGTCGCGTAGAGGCCCGCCGCGAGGCCCGAGATGGTCGGTTCTCGCATCTCGGGAAAGGCGTTGTTCGTTCCCGTCGACAAACCCGCGAGCGGCACCGCACCGCATTCGCGAACCACCGCGCGATGCGTGCCGTCGCCGCCCAGCACGATGAGCGCATCGGCGCCGGCGTCGCGCATCATGCGTGCGGCGCAAAAGGTATCGTCGACGCGGGCGGTGACGGGCATGTCGAGGAAGTCGACGCGGGGCAGCGTGGCGTCGGGGCCTTGCCGCCGCGCGAGATGCCGCTGGAGCATGACCTTGAGGCCCTCGCGATCCGGCATCATCACGACGCGCGGCACACCGCATGCCGCAAGCGACGACAGAATGCGCAGCACGATATTCACGCGATCCGCGAGTTGCAGACTGTTCGCGTTCGCGATCACGCGGCGAATATCGCGCGCCGATACGGGATTCGCGATGATGCCGACGAGCGGCGGCCCGGCCTTCGCGCTCTCACGCATGCCTGTGTCTCCTGGGTGTTCTTATGTCGTGGCGCGGATCAAGGCAAGGCGTATGCCAATGCGCCGGAGGCCGTTGCCACGCGGCGAAGCCGGAAAAGGCGGTGCGCTCGCGTGACAGGTGTCACAGCGCAGGTGTATCGCAAAGGTGGACAGGCGTATCGGGCGACGTGTGTTATCGCCCGCTCGCGTCGCGCTGATTCGGTGAACGAATGCCGTAGCGCTCCATCCGCCGATAGAGCGTCATCCGGCTCACGCCGATCTGCCGCGCCACCGCGCTCAGGTTCCAGCTCGCGGCGCGCAGGTACTGCATCAGCAGCATGCCCTCGGGCGGCAGGCGGTGCGCGTCGAAGTCGTCGGCGGCTTGCGGCGCACGCGGATTCGTCGCGGGCGTGGACGCGCCGAAGCCTTCGGGCAAGTCGTCGGCATCGATCGATCCGTGCGAGCACACTGCCCGCGCGTATCGCAGCACATTGCACAGCTCGCGCAGATTCCCCGGCCAGTCGTGCCGATGCAGCCGCTCGCGGGCCGCCGCCGACAACGTGACCGCGCCGTGGGCCGTATCCGCATCGAGAAACTTGCGGATCAGCCAGTCGAGATCGGTTCGCTCCCGCAGCGGCGGCAGCGTGAAGCGCGCGCCGTTGAGCCGGTAATACAGGTCTTCGCGGAAGCGGCCTTCGCGCATCAACGTGTCCAGCGAATGGTGCGTCGCGGAGACCACGCGGACGTCGACGGACACGGGCCGCGACGCGCCGATCGCCAGCACTTCGCCTTCGGCCAGCACACGCAGCAAGCGCGATTGCAATTCGCGCGGCATGTCGCCGATTTCATCGAGAAAAAGCGTGCCGCCATCGGCTTCCTGAATCAGCCCGCGCTTGCCCTTGCCACCCGCGCCGGAGAAACTGTTCGGCAGGTGTCCGAACAATTCGCTCTCGATCAGTGTTTCCGGGATCGCCGCGCAGTTCACGGCGATGAAGGGCCCCGCGCGCCGTGCGCTCGCGCGATGCAGCGCCTTCGCGAAGTATTCCTTGCCGCTGCCGGTTTCGCCATTGACGAGCAGGTTGATCGGGGAATCGACGAGCTTCGCTGCGCGTTCGAGCTGGCGCGTGAGCGTTGCATCGCCGCCCGATAGCGCCGCGAGCGGCGCGGGGAGTTGGGCGGTCGGGCTGGCGCTGTTGCTTGCGCTCGCTGTCGGCGTGAAGCATGGCGCGGGCGGCATCACGCTTATATACAGCAACGCGCCGCTTCTCGTGAGCGGCACCGCGCGTAATTCGCTCGGACGCGAATAGACAAAGCGCCCCAGTTCTTCGATACGCGCATCGAACAGTGTGTCGAAGCGCACGCCGATCAGCGATTGTGCCGGTTCCGTGGGCGATATCGGCCGGTCCAGTTCCGCCGCGAGCATCTCGTGCGCGCGCCGGTTGTGCCCGGCGATGCGCCCCGCTGCATCCAGCGCGATCAGATATTCCGGATCGACATCGACGAATTCGGGCGACGTATGCAGCTTGAGCAACCAGTCCTGCCGATGCGCGCGCAGGAAGTTGGCGTTCTCGATGTGCCTCGCGTAAAGGCGCACGAGGTGCAGCGCAAGGTTCTGGCTGTCGCGCGGCTGCGGCGACGACAGCGCCGAGATGTCGAGGATCGCGGCGAGCGTGCCGCGCGAATCGAAGAGCGGCGCGGCGGTGCAGGTCAGCGGAATATGCGTGGCGTCGAAATGATCGACCTGATGGACGGTCAGCGCCTGGCCCGTCGCGAGCGCGGTGCCGACCGCGCACGTGCCCGCGCCGGTCTCGCTCCACTCCGCGCCGAGATAGAGCCCCGCGCGGCGCAACGCGGCATCGGTATTGGCGTCGCCGATGTAGTCGACCGTGACGCCGAGGGCATCGGTGAGCAGCACGACGTAGCCCATGCCCGCCACCTGCTCGTACAAGGTCTGCAGACCGTGACGCGCGATGCGCGCGAAATCGTCGATGCGCTGTTGATGCTCGCGCAGCCGCGTCTGCGGCAGAATCCGCGCCTCCTGCATCCGCGACGGATCGAGCCCGTACTGATGCACGCAACGCCGCCACGAACTCTGGATGATGCCCTCGTGCGTGCGCGCCGGCGCAAGAACCTGCGCCCGCGTGGTCGCCGCGACGACCGCCTCGATGTGCTCGCGTTGCCGCATGTCCATCGCGCTCTCCTTGAGTGTCTCCTTTCGACGCGCTTTGTGTTTTTCGGATGCGTCGTCATGGCCGCTCGATGTCGGGAAAACACGGGGCCAGCCCGTCCGCGCGCGGCGTCGTTCAGGCCATATGATGCTCGAATCGGCACGAAGCGTCATGCACCGGACTTGCTGCGCTGCGGCACGGCCGTGACGACGATCACGCGATGACACGACAAGGAGACGACCGATGACGAAGATCGCCTATGAAGATTTCGAGCGCCAGGTAGTGCAGCATCACCTCATCAAGGGCAACGTGTACGAGAACGGCGCGGCGCTCGTCGAACGCGCGAACCGGTGGATCGCGGAGCAGCGCATCGACGTGCTGAACGTGGAGAGTCTGTCGACATTCGGCGCCGGCGACGATACCAGTGTCAGCCATTGGTACTCCGGCATTCGCGTCTGGTATCGCACCGAATAGGACGGGCAGCCGGAGAGCGGAAACGCGAAATGCCTAGCCGCGTCCGACGAACGGCATTTTGGTGGCCATCACGGTGTGGAACAGCACGTTCGCTTCGAGCGGCAGATTCGCCATGTAGAGCACCGACTGGCCGACGATCCTGACGTCCATCATCGGCTCGATGGCGATCTCGCCGTTGGCCTGCGGCACGCCGCGTGACATGCGCTCGGACAACTCGGTGAGCGCATTGCCGATGTCGATCTGACCGACCGCGATGTCGTGCTTGCGGCCATCGAGCGAAGCGGACTTCGTCAGGCCGGCGACCGCGTGCTTCGTCGCGGTATAGGCCGCCGAGTTCGGGCGCGGCGCGCTCGCTGAAATCGATCCGTTGTTGATGATGCGCCCGCCCTTCGGCGTCTGCGCGCGCATCGTGCGGAACGCTTGTTGAAGGCAGTAGAACATCCCGTTCAGATTGACGTTGACGACGCCTTGCCATTGCTCCGGCGTCCAGTCTTCGAACGGTCCCGGCGGATTGCTCACGCCCGCGTTGTTGAACAGCAAATCCACGCGGCCGAAGCGCTCGACCGCCGCCGCGAAAAGCCGCTCGACGGATTGCGGATCGGCGACGTCGGTCGGCACGGCGAATCCGCGCTCGCCTGCATCCGCTTCCGCAACCACCGCTTCGAGCGGCGCGGAACGCCGGCCCGCGAGCACGACGGACCAGCCGTCCGCCAGCAGCGCGAGCGCCGCCGCCCGGCCGATGCCGCTACCGGCTCCCGTGACGATTGCGATGCGTGAAGATGTGTTGGTTGCCTCGGGCATGTCTCCGTTCTCCTGTTGGTGTCCGCGCGACTGTGCACGCGGTCGTTATCGCGATCGGGAGAACATTATCGGCGAAATCCCTTGCAACACCGTTTCAGTGACTGCTCGACGCATCCGCCTGAACGGTGCCGGCCGTGTTGCGCAGCGTGCTGCCGTCGCAAAAGACGGCGGTCATCAACATCGGAAGAACTTCATGGACGACGGCCGTGCTGCCCGCCTCACGCACGCGCGCTTCGACCGTGTCCTTCGAGCCGAGCACGACGACGCCGTAAGCGGAATCGTTGATGGGCTGGCCAGCGCCCTGTTTGAACATCGCGTCGCCGTGTTCGTAGCCGAGCACCGCGTAGACGCGAAAGCCATAGGCGGTGAGGTCGCTGCCGTGCGTCGGCTTGAAGGCGTTGACCGAGTTGGCTTCGACGCGCATCGGCGTGGCGTCGATGTATTGCTCGTCGCGCAGCGGCGCGATGAACCGGTGTGCGCTCGACCGGCAGTCGAGCTGGCTTTCGAGCGGGTAAGCGCGGCAAACGCTCGGGATCGCACTACCGAGACCGCCAGCCACGGCAGCCAGCGCGATGAACCTTGCAAGAGGAACGTTTTTCATGGCAGCGGCAACATACGGTTGTCAGGTTTCGGTCGTCAGAGAGGCGGTCATCGACCGGCTCGTAGGCAAAGCACCGCGCACGATGCAATTCGCGAGCCAGCCGCATGCTTGCGCCGGGTGATGAGCCGCTTCGGCACGTTGCGCGGTTCGCCATGTGCGACGGGCACCGTCATTCCTACAAACCGCGTGTCGGCAGGCAAGGCCTTGCTCGGCGGTCCAGCCCCGAAGTGGTTATATTGAGCGATCCATTCAGACAGGATCGACCATGCCCACGCTTTCCGATTTCCCGATCACGCGCAAATGGCCCGCGCAGCATCCCGATCGCATCCAGTTGTATTCGCTGCCGACGCCCAACGGCGTGAAGGCGTCGATCATGCTGGAAGAGACCGGCTTGCCCTACGAGCCGCATCTCGTGCGCTTCGATCAGAACGATCAGACGTCGCCTGAGTTTCTATCGCTCAATCCGAACAACAAGATTCCGGCGCTCATCGATCCGAACGGGCCCGGCGGCGAACCGCTCGGGCTTTTCGAATCGGGCGCGATATTGATCTACCTCGCGGATAAGAGCGGTCAGTTTCTGCCACGCGATCCGGCGCGCCGGTACGAAGCGATTCAGTGGCTGATGTTCCAAATGGGCGGCATCGGCCCGATGTTCGGGCAACTCGGGTTCTTCCACAAGTTCGCGGGCAAGGACTACGAGGACAAACGCCCGCGCGATCGCTACGTCGCGGAATCGAAACGTCTGCTCGGCGTACTCGACGGACGCCTCGGCGGGCGCGAGTGGATCATGGGCGATGAATACGGAATCGCGGACATCGCGGTGTTTCCGTGGGTGCGCAATCTCGTCGGGTTTTATGAAGCGCGCGAGTTGGTCGAGTTCGATCAGTTTGCAAACGTCAAGCGGGTGCTCGATGCGTTCGTCGCGCGCCCGGCCGTGCAGCGTGGGCTGGAGATTCCTCAGCGGGTTTGACGCTGCCAAGGGGTGCGTCTTCGCGATGCCTGATTCATTTCGCATGCGAGCTGAAATGCGTTCTGCTTCAAGGCGTTGCGGTCGCGATGCTCAGGATATCCACATGCTTGTCCAAGATTTCTGTGGACAACGATGCGTTGAAGCTCGCTTCCGCGCGCCGCTTTTCGGCCGGCGCGCCTGGCGCGCCCGAAAGGTTCACAATGTGCGAACGCGCGCGTAAATCGCACGGCGGGTGAAACGCGTTTCGCATCAACGTGTTGGCCCGGCGATGCTCAGGATATCCACATGCTTGTCCAAGATTTCTGTGGACAACGCGATGCCCGAGCGACCTCACAAGCGATGCGGTAACGGACACCGACGCCATGATCGCCCTTCCCTCTTCTCGTCTATCGGCTGCCTTCACGCTGCTCGCGATCGGCGTTTGCGCGCATGCGGAATGTCCGGGCTATGTCGAAACCGATGCCGGCAGTGCGTTCGACATCGCCGCGATCATCAAGGACAGCGGTTCGCCGCAAACGGCGCTCGACAAGGTGCGCGGCGCCGTATCGAAGATCAACGCGGGCGGCGGATGCGCGATCTTCGCAAACAAGCGCGCGTGCGAAGAGACGCTGGCGCTCGCGCGAAAAGCGATCGTCGCGTTGCAGGCGTGCTCGTCGACGGCCTCGCCCAAGGGCGCTGCACGCGGGTGAGCGTTGTCGCGCGCAAAAAAAAGCGTGCCGCCCCGAAGGACGGCACGCTGTTCGATGCGTCAGAAAGCGTCGAGAATTAGCGATCCAGGAACGGACGCAGCTTGTCCGCGCGGCTCGGGTGCATCAGCTTGCGCATCGCCTTGCTTTCGATCTGACGGATACGCTCGCGCGTCACGTCGAACTGCTTGCCCAATTCTTCGAGCGTGTAGTCCGAAGCCGTATCGATACCGAAGCGCATACGCAGAACCTTCGCTTCGCGCGGCGACAGCGCGTTGAGCGCATCGTCGATTGCGGCGCGCATGTTCGCGTGCACGGCGGCATCGGCAGGCGAAGCCGCGCCCTGATCTTCGATCATGTCGCCGAGCGTGGCGTCGGCATCTTCGCCGACCGGCGTTTCCAGCGACACCGGCTGCTTCGCGATCTTCAGAATGCCGCGAATTTTTTCTTCGGGCATTTCCATACGCTCGGCGAGCACCGACGGATGCGCTTCCATGCCGGTCTGCTGCAGGATCTCGCGCGAGATGCGGTTCAGCTTGTTGATCGTCTCGATCATGTGCACCGGCACGCGGATCGTGCGAGCCTGATCGGCCAGCGAGCGCGTCACGGCCTGGCGAACCCACCACGTCGCATACGTCGAGAACTTCCAGCCGCGGCGATATTCGAACTTGTCCACCGCCTTCATCAGACCGATGTTGCCTTCCTGAATCAGGTCGAGGAACTGCATGCCGCGATTGACGTACTTCTTCGCGATCGAGATGACGAGACGCAGGTTCGCTTCGATCATTTCACGCTTCGCCTGGCGCATCTTCAGCTCAGCAGCCGTCATCTGACGATTGATTTGCTTCAGCTGCTGCAGCGGCAACGCAACGACGCCTTCGATGTCGATCAGCTTCTGCTGTTCGGCCTGAATGGCGGGCAAGCTGCGCTCGAGGGACGCACCGTACTGACGCGAAGCCGCCGCGGTCCGTGCCGTCCATTCGAGATCCGTCTCGTGACCCGGGAACGCCTCGACGAACTTGTCGCGCGGCATGCCGCAACGATCCACCGCGATCTGCAGAATGCGACGTTCGATTTCGCGGACGCGAGCGACTTGCTGCTGCACGTCGGCGCACAAGCGGTCGATGGTCTTCGCCGTGAAGCGAATCGAGCCGAGTTCGCGCTGAATTTCGCTGCGCGCACGCTCGACAGCCTTGGTCGCGGTCGAGCCCGTTCCCTTAGGATTGCTTGCTTGTTCCGCCAGCTCGCGCACGCGGGCGAAAATCTCAAGACAGTCGGCCTTCAACTGCTTCAAACGCGCTTCGTTCGATGCACCGGAATCGCCGCCTTCGAGATCGCTGTCTTCCTCGTCGTCGCCGTCGGATTCTTCGGTATCCGCATCAATTTCAGCCGATTCCGTTGTTTCGGGGGCCGAAATTTCTTCCTCTACTGCGTCGTCTTCCTTGAGGCCGTCGACGAGCTCGTCGATCTTGAGTTCACCAGACTCGACGAGCGCGGCGTCTGCCAGAATGGTGCCGACCGTCGACGGGCACGCGGCGATCGCCTGGATCATCTCGTGCAAACCGTCTTCGATGCGCTTCGCAATCGCGATTTCGCCGGCGCGCGTCAGCAGTTCCGTTGCGCCCATTTCGCGCATATACATGCGCACGGGATCGGTCGTGCGGCCGAATTCCGAATCGACGGTTGAAAGCGCGTTTTCCGCTTCCTCTTCCGATTGCTCGTCCGCTACCACGGCCGGGGCGTTATCGCTCAGCAGCAGCGTTTCGGCGTCGGGCGCCTGCTCGTACACCGCCACGCCCATGTCGTTGAACGTGCTGACGATGGTTTCCATCGCCGCGGTCTGTGCGAAGTTGTCCGGCAGGTGATCGTTGATTTCGGCGTGCGTGAGATAGCCACGCTCCTTGCCGAGTTGAATCAACGCGCGCATCTGACGCTGACGCTCTTCGTCCTGCTCCGCCGTCATGACGACATCGGGCTGCATCGTGCCGGCCTGGCCCTTGCTCTTACCCGCCTTGCGTCCCGCTGACCTGCGCGCCGGCGCGACGATATCCAGCTCCGAATCTTCCCGATCAAAACTTGCCATACTTTCTCCTCGACAGGTTTGCTCGGCGATGACAGGTCCCCGGAAGCGAGCGTGAGGCCCGCGTGATATCGACAACAGCTTCGACCACGGACGGCTTGCTGAGAATCGCATCGAGCAAAGCGCGCGAATCCACGCTTCAGGCGTGAATCGCGTAATTACAAGGCGCCATCAAAGACGCAACCTTAGAGTATATCAGCGTTTGCTGCGACGCAGCAGGTTTATTTTCCTGTCGTGCCTACGGGACTCTGCGTGTTGTTCGCACGCTGCATCGCGCGCCTTGCTGCATACCTTTCCCCCACGGCTGTAACGGATGTTGTGACGACGCCCGCTCGTTTCAACCGCAGGAAGTGCCTCAATGCATCCAAGTTGCGCGAGGCATTGTTCTTAGGATTCGACTGTGCTGCAGCGCGGTCAGGCGTTGAAATCGTCGGTGGCGCACGGAAATGAGACGTTTCGCCGGCCTCCCGGACAACGATACGTCCCGTACGCAAAGCTGCGAGAAAGTCGGTAGCCCAAGCGCCTGCATGGACACGAGGGCGAGCCTCGTCGCGGTGTTTAACCGTGACCGAACGCGCATCGTCCGCGACGACGTATTGGCGAAGATGATCGTGGCTGACGAAGGCGCGTCCGGCGAGAGCGTGAATTTCTCGCTCGGTTTGCGCTTGCACGGCGCATACCGTCGCCCGTTCGACAGCTTCCTGTCGTTTCGACCGAACGCGGTGCGCAAAATCGACTGGCGCGCGCAGCAGAGTCCGCAGGTAGCTTATGGGGCGCTTCGCTTGTCGAAGATGATCCCAGGTCGCCTCGACGACGTCCGAAAGGCGCTTCCCGTGGGAGCGCGCTTCGCGCATGAGTTTGAAGACCAGGAAGTCACGAAATCCCAGTTTGCCAAGGCGCTCAAGATCTGGGGGCAGGCGTCCTGGTTGTCTCTTTTGAGTAGAAGGGATTAGATCCTTATATATAGCACCGTCTGCCACGCTGACAGACGGTGTGCTCAAAATGACAGCCGGTGCGGGCTGCACCGCATCCTCCTGCGTCGGCGGGTAGGTTTCTTCCGGCTCGGATTGGATCTCTACCAAGCCGAGCAGTGCGGCTGCCTTGTGTGTGAGATGCAGGTACGCACGGCCGAAGAGCCCACCTCCACCGTATCGACTTTGGGGCGGTCGTGTGATGAATCCGGACGACTCGAGGTCGTCGAGGCTGCGATAGAACGTGCGCATCGATTGGAGCGCGCGCCCGGTCAGCAATTCACGCCGCGCGAAGATGGCGGCAAAGGGGCGCCCCGCGTCCACCGTTCGGGCTAACGCGGCCAGCACTGCGCGAGCGCGGGCGGGAAGGGCGGACAAATGGTTCGCCCTATGCGCGGCTCTGAATATGATCCACGGAAGATTCGAGCGGTCGCAAGCGTACTCATCGAGCGCTTTCTGATCCCCCTGCTCGGGGCGATCGGGTGAGATTTGCGGGCGAAGAACGGCCTCGCCTGCAACGGAAAGTTGCGCGATATGCATGTCAAGTGCATCCATTTCGAAAAATGGAGGACAAACGCTTGACTGCCGATCGCTATCCGCTAAACTTCGAGTTGCGTAGCTCGTGACCCGATTGGCGTCGGGAAGCGGACGGGCAAGCAGCAGTGAAGCCCGAATTCAAAAGCCTTCGGTTGGCGCCGAAGGCTTTTGTCTTTCAAGACCAGTTCGCTACATGACGACCTCGTTGACCTTATTTGGTTAAACCTTGATTTGAAACGAATTTCTAATAGAGCCGACTTCCTAGGTTGTCTTGAAAATCGTTAAACCATTGATTTCAAAGAAAACTCTAGTAGGCATCAATCTGGAGTCGACTCTTCCAACGATTTGTTGATGAAATCAGCAATTCGCTGCCCCCATGCCTCGGCCTCGGCTGCATCTTTCTCGTAGAAGCGAATGCCGACCACGCCGCTTCTGGTCGAAACCTCGCACACCTTTCTTCTTCCTGATCGCACGACTGTCATGCTTGGTGCGGCTGCTCTCGGTTTCTCGGCGGCCAGCGCGACGGCCTTGTCCTGCGTGAAATTGTCGTCATCGATCAATCGACGAATCGCTTCGACTACTTTGTCTGCCTTGCCGGCTTCTGTAAGAGCCGCGAGCTTTTGTGCCGCATTACTTCCTAGACGTTCAGGTTTTAGCGCTAAGGCTTGCTTCGCAGCGTCCGGCAGGGCGTCGAATGAAAAGATCCGCGTTACGTGGCTCTTACTCAGTCCCGCGCTCTCGGATATCTCCGTACGGGACAATCCGCTCAGTTCCTGTAGCCGTTTGAAGTTCCAGTACTTTTCGAAGTCGGTGAGCGACGGCGATAGCAGATTCGAAAAGAACGCTGCGAATTCGATCTCGCCTTCTTCGATTGACGCAACGTTCGCCCGAATCGTTGTGCGACCCAAGTCCCGATAGGCAGCGACACGATTGTGTCCCGCCACAATTTCGTATCGACCTTCAGAGACTGGACGAACGAGAATAGGCGTCGCTAGGGCGTGTTGGGCCAGATTCGACTTGAGCTCCTGGAACTGCTCTGCAGTGAGCTTCCGTCGCCTTCCCTCGACTTCGACGAGCGCATCCAGCGGCACTTCAAACGCCGCTCTTTCTTCGAGCTGCGTCTCCAGTTCCTTGATTCGCGCCTGGGCCGTGTTGATTCGATGCTGCGCATCCATCAACCTGCCCGGTGACGTACGCGGTTCCGAACTGGTTACACGCTGCGTCGGCTCGGTCGGTTTGTTCCCGACATTCGCGGTCTTCGCAAGAAGCCTGTCCCCGATACCCATTTACGCCTCCGCCTGATTCCACGCGCGGACGAACTGCGCGTCGAGATGTTCTGCAAGCCGGTCTAGCGGCTCCTTGAAACGGTTGTAAGCCGCTGTACTGCCGTCCGGCTTCGACAGATCGTAGACCGTGGACAGCTGGGCCGATGCACCCTTAGGCACCGTCGATTCCGGTATTTCGAACGGCAGCACGCGATCGCCGTAAGCCTTTTGTAGCCAACCACGCACCACGCGCGACACGTCGTCCGACTTCGCCTTCGTCAGAATGACGTTGACGAAATCGAATCGTTTCTGCTCCAGCACGCCGGGCAGCTTCTTTGCGATGTCCGCAAACAGATGCCAGAACTGAGTGGAACTGGCAAAGTCGAGCGCTTCAGGCGGGCACGGCAACAGGATGGCGTCCGACGCGAGGAGCGCGTTGATGGTCAGGTAACTGAGCGCGGGCGGGGTATCGATGACAACGGCATCGTATTCGTCGGTCAGGGGCATGAGTCCCTTGCGGACGATCTCCCAAAACTCGAAGGTGCTGTCGTTCAGCACCTTGGCCGGAATTTCAAACTCCGCGTCAAACAGCGACGACGAGGCCGGAATCAAATCAAGGTTGTGCCAGTAGGTTTCTTGTACCGCGTAATGCAATGACGTTTGGTCGCCGTAAATCAACGGCAGCAGCGTTTGATCGTCCGAAATTTCGGCGTCCGGCGCCCATCCGCACAGTTGCGTCGTGGTGCCTTGCGGGTCGCAATCGATGACGAGCACGCGCCGTCCCAGCAGTGTCAGCGCTTGGGCAGCGGATACAGCCGTCGTCGTTTTTGCGACGCCGCCTTTGAAGTTCGCAACGGTCACGATGCGCCCGCGCTTGCCCTCAGGTCGCCGGACGCGCTCCCTGGTCGCGCGAATCCACGTCAGCGCTTCTTCCAGGGTGAATTCCTTGCTTCGGCCCGCGCCCTTCGACGTCCCCGCTGGTAATTCGCCCTTTGTGGTCAGGTACTGAAACCGCTGCTTGTCGATTCCGCAAAGCGATGCGACTTGCGCGCTCGTAAACGTCGGCGCGCTCTTGCGTGGATAGGGCTCCAGCATTGCATCGCGGATCTGGTTGAGGATGTCAGTGGCTTGGGCGGCCACCCCCAAGAGCGTTTCGATCGAAACGGATTGGTCGACTTCGGGAAGCCGAGCGCTGAGCATGGAATTCGCGGTCACTGGCGGGCCTGGGTAAGCAAATAATTCTTCGGTTTGTGGAAAACATACTGCAAACCGAAGAATAAACGGCCAACCGGTAAACCTCAAGTAAACTCTGAAGTCTCTTTGACGCGAGCCCGGGCGATATTACAACGCCACCGCCGAGTAAACGTTGAGATTAAGGCGATTCCGATTCGCTCTCTGACTTGAATGTGCGCCGGATGAACCGTTCTACGCCAAGTAAACGGCTTGCGTCCTCGTGGTCGAGGTACAGCGCGGTCGTCGACACCTGCGCGTGGCCAAGCCCTTTGCTTATGTCGTCGACAGTTGCGCCGTGGGCGAGCGCGTGAACCGAGTGGCTGTGACGAAGCCAATGCGTGCTCGCCCGCGTAAGCCGTTGGCCGGTCCCGGCTGTGCTTGCTTCCAGATCGGCCGCCGCGTTGACGAAGCAATTTTTGATGATACGACCGATGCTATCGGGCGTGACGGCACGCCCCCCGCGGCTCTGAGCCAGTATCGGCGTGCCTTCGGGGCAATCGAGCGGGGACGGAAGTCCACGAAGCGCGAGGTTTTCGACCAGCACGTCGACCACTGCGGGCGGTAAAAGCACCGTTCTGCCCGGGCGGTTGCCGGCGGCCGGCGCGACGCTCAATTGCCACACCGGTACGCTGACACCGCGCAGGCGCCGGACGGAAAGCGAATCGGTCGTGGCGGCAGCGAGTTCGGCTCGTCGCAAGCCGGTCGAATAGGCGAGAAGAAGGGCGAGGCGATCCCGATGTTCGGCGAATGTATATTCTTGTCGCGTCGCGGAGCGGAGTACCGCTTGCCATTGATCGGCATCCAAGGTCCGCGACTTCGCATCGAAAGCCGGCGGAGCGGCCACGCGCTCATGGCCGAGCATCGGGTTCGTCGACAGATAAGCGCTCTCGACGAGCCATTCAAACATTGCGTTGAGAATCGCACGCGCTGTTTCACGGCTGCGGTCGGACAGCGGGCCGGCGAAGGGCTTCCATCCTGGCAGACAGCGTTCGATGGGCTGGCGGGAAACCCATCGCTCAACCGGTTGCGGATCTGTCAGAAAGTCAGCCAGAAACTCGGCGCAGTCGTGCCGTTCGAGAGAAGAGAGCGGTTTTCCTTTCTCGATCAACGCCCAGAGCAAGAGCCTTTCTGCCTCCCGCCGATATGCCCGCCGCGTATGGTCGCTCCCGGAGCGCGCATCGAGCCAGCCGTTGATCGCGGCGATATCGGTGTCGAACCGTGCGCCGGCACTCGTGTTCACCGCTCGGTTCGTACCGCTCGATCCGTCCAGCGGGCGCGGCACACGCAGGGATTCCAGGGGCGCAACGGCGACGGCATCCGACGCAACCGACTGAACAGCTCGATGCTCAGTCCGCCACTGTCGACGCGGCACGAGGGCAAACCCCGAAAGGCTGTGCTGGAGCGGCTCGGCGTGCAGAACGAGCCAATCGACGATACGTTGCGCGCCCTTCGGTCCGAGGCGCGGCACGCACGCATACCAGCGATGCCGCCGACGCTCGATCAGCGCGATGAGGTCTGCGATCGTCGTAATCCCGGCGGCGGCCAGCCGCGCGGTGACGACCGGCTCGAACCATCCGTCGATCGGATGTTCCTGGCTCGGCTCCTGAACAAGGTTTGCCTCCATCCGGGCAAGAGCATTTGCCTGCCGCCGACGCATCCGCGCGTTGCGGGCCGCGCGCCGCTTCGAGGCATCGGACTCGCTGTCCCCGTACTCTTCCTTATAGAGCGCGACAAGTTCGGACTCACCGTAGACGCCGTCAGGATCGACACGCTCCCGATACGCTTCGAGCGTCGGCGCCTCGAGAGAGGGGCTGTCGGAAGAGGATGGAATACTGCCGGGCCGCAACCGGAGCAGATGCGCTGCTTCGACGTCGTGCGCTCGCCGCGCCAACACCGAAAGCGTGTCGCGTAATGCGGCGATGAGTCGCCGGGTGCCGCGAACATCCGAGCCGGCTTCGCCGTAAGAGGCGTGGAGTTGGGCTTCCGAAACGCCGTCCAGGTATCCGCGATAAAGCGCGAAATGCTGGCGCGTGAGTCGCCGTGGCGCGTTCGTTTGCGCCGGACGGTTCTCTTCGATCAAGCTTTTGCCTTATGTATCAATCATTTGGCGCGAGATTATCAAGTACCGGTCCAAATGACAAGGCAAATCGCTATGTCTGATAAGACGGATTATCAGCGTTGACGATGCGACTCTGTAGCCGAATCGCCTGCTTGAATGTTCGTCTCGTCCGGAGCATATTCGATCAACTCATAGGAGCACTCTTAAGGAGGCACGTGCCGATGCGCGACCCCCGACGCCCCGCGTACAAAGAGCCGGGCAACGACGAATTTCGCCCGAGTCTGCCGGAGGTGTACGCGTCGGTGAAGGTGCCCGTCGGCGTCGGATGGCTCCGCCGCTTTCTCGCGTTCGCCGGTCCGGGCTACATGATCTCGGTCGGCTACATGGACCCGGGCAACTGGGCGACCGACATCGCCGGCGGATCCAGATTCGGCTATACGCTGCTCGCCGTCATCCTCTTGTCGAATCTAATGGCGATTCTTCTTCAGGCGCTGGCCGTGAGGCTCGGCGTCGCGACCGGGCGAGACCTCGCGCAGGCGTGCCGCGATCACTACTCGAAGCCAGTCAACTTCGCTCTGTGGATGGCATGCGAGGCGGCCATCGTCGCGTGCGATCTGGCCGAAGTAATCGGCACCGCCATCGCCCTGCAACTGCTCTTTGGTATTCCGCTGATCGCCGGCGCGTTGCTGACCGCGCTCGACGCGTTTCTTCTTCTGCTTCTGGTCAACAAAGGCTTTCGCCTGTTGGAGGCGTTCGTCATTTCCCTACTGATCGTCATCGCGGTGTGCTTCACGCTGCAGATCATCGCGGCGTCGCCGCCGATCGCGCAGGTGCTGCGCGGCTTCGTGCCATCGCCGCAGATCGTCATGAACCGGGAGATGCTCTATGTCGCGATCGGCATTCTCGGCGCGACGGTCATGCCGCACAACCTGTATCTGCACTCGTCGGTTGTCCAGACGCGTGCCTATGGACAGTCGGTCGAGGCGCGGCGCGATGCGATCCGCTGGGCGACGATCGACAGCACCATCGCCCTGACGCTCGCGCTATTCATCAACGCGGCGATTTTGATCGTGGCCGCAGCCGTGTTCCATGCGAGCGGCCACAACGAAGTGGCCGAGATCGGCGATGCGTTCAATTTGCTCTCGCCCTTGCTCGGCCTCGGCATTGCGTCGACGCTCTTCGCCGTCGCGCTGCTCGCGTCGGGCCTGAATTCCACCGTTACCGCTACGCTCGCCGGGCAAATCGTCATGGAAGGCTTTCTGCGACTGCGCTTGCCGAGCTGGGCGCGCCGGCTCATCACGCGAGGCATCGCGATCGTTCCGGTCGTCATCGTCACGGCGATCTACGGCGAGAAGGGCACCGGCCAACTGCTGGTCCTGAGTCAGGTCATCCTGTCGATGCAACTGCCCTTCGCCGTCATCCCGCTGGTGCGCTTCGTGTCGGACCGCCGCAAGATGGGCGTTTTCACGATCAACCGATGGATCGCCGCACTCGCATGGCTCGTGGCGGCTGTGATCGTCGTATTGAACGTGAAGCTGCTTGCCGATACGCTGCTCTCCTGATCCACGATAACGGAGACGCGCGCAATGACCGGCAATTTCATCGACATCGTGCCCCGCGAAGGCGGTGTGGTTCGCGCCTACGTGGCGCGCCCCGCCCAAGGCTCGGGGCCGGGCCTGCTGCTTTTGCATGATGCGTCCGGCTTGGACGCGTTCGTTCGGTCGACGGCCGACCACTTCGCGGAAGAAGGCTATGTCGTGCTTGCGCCCGATCTCGCCGGCCGCGCGCCGAGGCCAGGCGCTGGTTCGATTGAAAACTTCGCCGCCATCGCCGATGCGCTGCGCGCGTTGCCTGAGCAGGCCGGCAAAATCGGCGTGGTCGGCTTCGGCGCGGGCGGGCGCTTCGCGGTGCATGTCGCGGCCAACACGGACATCGATTGCGCCGCCGCCTATTATCCCGACGACGTCGACGGCTGCCTCGCCGATCTCCCGACGATTCGCTGCCCGATGGTTATCCACTTCGCCGACGCGCAGCAGAGCGAAGGCTTCGCGAAGAAGCCGAACATCGAGCGCCACGTTTATCCGGGCTGCCGCGCGGGCTTCGCCGTGCCGGAGAACCCGCAGCACGACAAGCCCGCCGCGCTGATGGCCTACTCGCGCACGCTCGCGTTGCTGCGCAAAGTGCTCGGCCCTGTCTTCGACCTTAACCACCTGTGGGAGCAGCATTGCTACTTCGAGTTCGCCACGCGCGACGTCGATTCCGTGATGCCGACGATGGTCGCCGAGCCGTACGTCAATCACGTGCCGACGATGACCGGCGGCGTCGGCCACGACCAGCTCAAGCGCTTCTACAAATATCACTTCGTCGACTCGAACCCGAGCGACACGAAGCTGATTCCGGTGTCGCGAACGATCGGCGCGGATCGTATCGTCGACGAATTCGTCTTCTGCGCGACGCACGATCGCGAGATCGACTGGCTGCTGCCGGGACTCGCGCCGACGGGCCGCTACTTCGAAGTGCCGATGCTCGCCGTCGTCCGCTTTCGGGGCGACAAGCTCTACAACGAGCATATCTATTGGGATCAGGCGTCGGTGCTGGTGCAGATCGGCGTGCTCGATCCAGCCGGGCTGCCGGTTGCGGGGCGGCAAACGGCGCGCAAGCTCATCGACGAGACTTTGCCCAGCAACGAATTGATGCCGAACTGGGCGTCGAGCGAAGAAAAGCCGATCTGACGCACCCATCTATACATATAAGAGGAGACATGGAATGACCGACGCGGCCCAGTGCCCCTTCCACGCGAGCGCGCCGACCGAAACCGCGGCGCCGAACGGCTGCCCGGTGAGCGCGCGCGCCGCCGGCTTCGACCCGTTCAGCGACGGCTATCAGCAAGACCCGCCCGAATACGTGCGCTGGGCGCGCGAGGAGGAGCCGGTGTTCTACAGTCCGAAGCTCGGCTACTGGGTCGTCACGCGTTACGACGACATCAAGGCTATCTTTCGCGACAACATCACGTTCAGTCCGTCGATCGCGCTCGAGAAGATCACGCCGACCGGTCCGGAGGCGAACGCGGTGCTGGCGTCGTATGGATTTGCGCTGAATCGCACGCTCGTCAACGAGGACGAGCCCGCGCACATGCCGCGCCGCCGCGCGCTGATGGACCCGTTCGCGCCCGAGGCGCTCGCGCATCACGAGCCGATGGTTCGCGCGCTCACGCGCGAATACGTCGATCGCTTCATCGACGATGGCCGCGCGGACCTCGTCGACCAGATGCTGTGGGAAGTGCCGCTGACGGTGGCGCTGCATTTTCTGGGCGTGCCTGAAGAGGACATGGACACGTTGCGTGAATATTCGATCGCGCATACGGTGAACACATGGGGCCGCCCGAAACCCGAAGAGCAGGTGCAGGTGGCGCATGCCGTCGGCAAGTTCTGGCAGTACGCGGGCAAGGTGCTCGACAAGATGCGCGAAGACCCTTCCGGCGACGGCTGGATGCAGTACGGCATCCGCAAGCAGAAGGAACTGCCCGATGTCGTGACCGACTCGTACCTTCATTCGATGATGATGGCCGGCATCGTCGCCGCGCACGAAACGACGGCGAACGCGTCGGCGAATGCAATCAAGCTGCTGCTTCAGCATCCCGACGCGTGGCGCGATATCTGCGACGACCCGGCGTTGATTCCGAACGCGGTCGAAGAATGCCTGCGGCACAACGGATCGGTGGCGGCGTGGCGGCGGCTCGCGACGAAGGACGTGACGATCGGCGGCATCGACATTCCGGCGGGCGCGAAGCTGCTGATCGTGACGTCATCGGCGAATCACGATCAGCATCGATTCGTGGACGCGGACCTCTTCGACATCCGCCGCGAAAACGCCAGCGATCAACTGACTTTCGGCTACGGCGCGCATCAGTGCATGGGGAAGAATCTCGCGCGCATGGAGATGCAGGTTTTCCTCGACGAGCTCACGCGCCGCCTGCCGCACATGCGGCTTGCGGATCAGCGCTTTACGTACGTGCCGAACACATCGTTTCGGGGTCCGGAGCATCTTTACGTCGAGTGGGACCCGGCGATGAATCCGGAGCGCACCGACCGGACGGTGCGGGAACCGCGCGCGGTGGTTCGCATCGGCGAGCCGTCGTCGCATGCGGTGAGCCGCGCGGTGATCGTGGAATCGGTGTCGGCGTGCGCGGATCGCATCGTGCGCGTGCGGCTGGTTGCCGCGGATGGCCGGCCGTTGCCGCGCTGGACGCCCGGCTCGCATATCGACGTGCTCTGCGGCGACAGCGGATTGTCGCGTCAATATTCGCTCTGCGGCGATCCCGCCGACGCCCGCGCTTTCGAGATCGCCGTGCTGCGTGAAACGGCGAGCCGCGGCGGCTCGGCTTGGGTCCATGACAACGTGAAGCCCGGCGCGCACTGGCGCATACGCGGGCCGCGCAATCACTTCCGGCTCGATGAAACCGCACGCAAGCTGGTGCTGATCGCGGGCGGAATCGGCATCACGCCGATCAGCGCGATGGCGCGCCGCGCGAAGGAGCTGGGCATCGATTATGAAGTCCATTACAGCGGACGCTCGCGCGCCGCGATGGCGCTCCTCGACGAGATGCGTGCCCTTCATGGCGACCGTCTGCGCACATTCGTATCGGAAGAGGGCGCGCGCAACGATTTCACCGCCTTGCACGTCGACGATGACACGCTCGTTTATGCATGCGGCCCCGCGCGGATGCTGGACGCGCTCATCGCCGCGAGCGCGGCCTGGCCCGACGATGCCCTGAAGATCGAGCACTTCGAAGCGAAGGCGGGCACGCTCGACCCCGCGCACGAACACGCGTTCGAAGTCGAACTGAAGGATTCGGGATTCACTGTCACCGTCCCCGCCGGCGAAACTCTGCTTGCGACTCTTCGTCGCGCCAACGTCGACGTCCAGAGCGATTGCGAGGAAGGGCTGTGCGGATCGTGCGAGGTTCGCGTGATCGACGGAGAGATCGATCATCGCGATCTCGTTCTAACGAAAGCCGAGCGTCAAACGAATCAGCGAATGATGTCGTGTTGTTCTCGCGCCAAAGGTTCCAGACTGGTATTAGCGCTTTAACGCGCCGCGGCGTTATTGGCTTCGCGGGGATGAAACGACTATGGAACCGATTCATCCCTGCGTCATAAGCACGCATTAAACCCTGTTTAAAGATTTTCGCGCTTTGGGAAGCGCTAAGCGTGTATTGAGGCGGGAGCGCTATTGCCGGAATAGAACGCAGATGTTTCCGCTTGCCTCTATTCGCACAACGCACGTATTCTTCATATCAGCCGCGCAATTTTCACTGCGTTTTGCCAAGCTTATTGAACGCACGTTCGATCATCGGCAAGGTTTATCGCATCAATGCGCCGGCAATTTGTACCGCATATAGGGTTATTACCTAGAAATATGCAAATTTTTGTCGATGGTTTACGTTTAGAATGGCTTTCAGTTGGTGCGACGCACAAGCCTTCGCAGCCAATAACTTCTTCAGAGCCATGCTGATCGAACGGATGAAGCGCATCCGCTGCGATTATGCATAGACGCTATTCGCAATTGGCATGGCTCAAGAAGGGCTAGTGACTGACCTGAGAGTTTTTATTATAGGCCCATATAAATGGACCACGTAGTTCGCTTCAAATCCGCGGATAACGGCATTGCAGGATCGCTGATTATCCGAATCGGCTGGCTGTTCCCGCCGATCCCAATAGCGCGCTTTGAAAAAAGGCGCGGCGCCGTCCGAGCAGGCAACTCCGGCCTGCTCCAGCCGTGCGCCCTCTCACGCCCCGCCTAGTGCGGGACTCCATTCTTGGGGCGCACCGTTCCGGCTGTCAGCATTGGCCGGACGAGGCTTCGGGATTTTCTTGGTTGTTCGACGAGGATCAAACATGTCTGACGTAGTGATCGTATCGGCCGCGCGTACGGCGGTTGGCAAGTTCGGCGGTTCGCTCGCGAAGATCGCGGCGCCGGATCTCGGTGCAACGGTGATTCGCGCGGTGCTGGAGCGCGCGGGCGTGAAGCCGGAGCAGGTGAGCGAAGTCATCATGGGGCAGGTGTTGACGGCGGGTTCGGGCCAGAACCCGGCGCGTCAGTCGGTGATCAAGGCCGGTCTGCCGGACATGGTTCCCGGCATGACGATCAACAAGGTGTGCGGCTCGGGCCTGAAGGCGGTGATGCTTGCGGCCAACGCGATCATCGCGGGCGATGCGGAAATCGTCGTGGCGGGCGGCCAGGAGAACATGAGCGCCGCGCCGCACGTGTTGCCGGGCTCGCGCGACGGGTTTCGCATGGGCGATGCGAAGCTGATCGACTCGATGATCGTCGATGGCCTCTGGGACGTGTACAACAACTACCACATGGGCACGACGGCGGAGAACGTCGCGCGCGAGTACGGCATCACGCGCGAAGCGCAGGATCAGTTCGCGGCGCTGTCGCAGAACAAGGCGGAGGCTGCGCAGAAGGCGGGCCGTTTCAACGATGAAATCGTGCCGATCTCGATTCCGCAGCGCAAGGGCGACCCGCTGCAGTTCAACACGGACGAGTTCGTGCGTCACGGCGTCACCGCCGAAGCGCTTTCGGGCCTGAAGCCGGCGTTCTCGAAAGAAGGCACGGTGACGGCGGCGAACGCATCGGGCATCAACGATGGCGCGGCGGCGGTGGTGGTGATGTCGGCGAAGAAGGCCGAGGCGCTGGGCCTCACGCCGCTGGCGCGCATCAAGGCGTATGCGAACGCGGGCGTCGATCCGAAGGTGATGGGCATGGGTCCGGTGCCGGCCTCGAAGCGCTGTCTGGAGCGCGCCGGCTGGGGCGTGAACGATCTGGACCTGATGGAGATCAACGAGGCGTTTGCGGCGCAGGCGCTGGCGGTGCACAAGCAGATGGGCTGGGATCAGTCGAAGATCAACGTGAACGGCGGGGCGATTGCGATCGGTCATCCGATCGGCGCATCGGGCTGCCGCATTCTGGTCACGCTGCTGCACGAGATGCAGAAGCGCGATGCGAAGAAGGGCCTGGCGTCGCTGTGCATCGGCGGCGGCATGGGCGTCGCGCTGGCGGTCGAGCGTCCCTGATACGGGGCGTAAGGCAAGGGCGGCATGAGTCGCCATTCTCCCGGCGTCGCAGCATAAAAAATAATCGATGCACGCCGGGATCAATTCGAGTGTCAAGTACCTGAGAGGACTATTAGCATGACTAAGCGAATCGCAGTGGTAACCGGTGGCATGGGCGGTCTGGGCGAAGCAATCAGCATCAAGCTGAACGACGCGGGTTTCGCCGTCGTCGTCACGCATTCGCCGGGCAACACGATCGTGTCGGAATGGCTCGCGCAGATGGATCGTCAGGGCCGCAACTTCCGCGCGTATCCGGTCGATGTCGCCGACTACGAGGCCAGCCAGCACTGCATCGCCAAGATTCAGCGCGAAGTCGGACCGATCGACATCCTCGTCAACAACGCGGGCATCACGCAGGACACCACGTTCAAGAAGATGACGAAGGTGAACTGGGATGCCGTGTTGCGCACGAATCTCGACTCCGTGTTCAACATGACGAAGCCGGTGTGCGAAGAGATGGTCGCGCGCGGCTGGGGCCGCATCATCAATATCTCGTCGGTGAACGGGTCGAAAGGGCAGATCGGCCAGACGAACTATGCGGCTGCGAAGGCCGGCATGCACGGCTTCACGAAGTCGCTCGCGCTCGAAGTGGCGCGCAAGGGCGTGACCGTGAACACGATCTCGCCGGGCTATCTCGCAACCAAGATGGTGACGGCCATCCCGCAAGAGATCCTCGATTCGAAGATTCTTCCGCAGATTCCCGCAGGCCGGCTCGGCAAGCCGGAAGAGGTCGCCGCGCTCGTCGCGTTCCTGTGTTCGGATGACGCGGGCTTCGTGACCGGCTCGAACATCGCGATCAACGGCGGGCAGCACATGCACTGATGCATCGATGGCCGCGCGAAGCGATGGCTTCGCGCGGCCATCGCCTTTTCTTCAAACGAATATCGCCGGCTGCGCGCGCAACGGCGCGTTCCGGCATCGCTTTCATGGACGATTCCTGCACGGGCGCACGTCCCTACAACGTGAACCAACTCGACTCGGCCATCGCGCATCTCGAACAGGTGCTCAACTTCGATGGTGCGAATTCGCTGTTCTCCAAAACCTACTGGCGCGTTCGCGTCGAACAGGCGTTATCGACGCCGGGGCTCATGCCGTGTCAGCATGCGCGATTGCAGCGGCTGCTGGATCGCATCGAGACATCCTGAGCGAACGAAAGCGGCCGGCGCGCACCATGCACGCCGGCCGCCCTCCCGGCGATTCGTGAAGAAACTCGAAGACGGCTGTACCATGCAGCCCTTTCGAATTGTCGCTTCACGAACGTATGACTCACCTCTTCTCACGCCGCACCGTCGCGGCATCGCTGCTGCTGCTCACGCTCGCTGCATGCGGCACGGCGAGCGACATCACCGCCGGCCCGCAACCCGATGTGTACAGCGTCACCGGGAAGGCGACCGGCACGCGCATGTCGTGGGTCACCGCGCGCAACCGCGCGATGGACGCTGCCAGCGACTACTGCCGGCAACGCCAGCAGCAGATGCTCTTGCGCTCCGGATCCACGAGCGGCGTGCGTTCGCTGCAAGAGCAAACGTCGACGGTCAACTTCACGTGCGTATCGCCGTCGGCGAGCGGCTGAGTTCAGATATTCAACGCCCGCTTCCCCACCGCGAGCGCCGCCTCGCGCATCACTTCCGACAACGACGGATGCGGATGCGAAATGATGCCGATGTCCTCCGACGCAGCCTT
This sequence comes from Caballeronia sp. LZ016, assembly GCF_031450805.1. Taxonomy (NCBI): domain Bacteria; kingdom Pseudomonadati; phylum Pseudomonadota; class Betaproteobacteria; order Burkholderiales; family Burkholderiaceae; genus Caballeronia; species Caballeronia sp. LZ016. The sequence continues at coordinate 694,188 of NZ_JARTVY010000004.1, read as the reverse complement.
GAACTCCATCGCGACGACCGCTTCCGCAATCAGATCCGACGCATTCGCCGAAATGATGTGGACGCCGAGAATCTCGTCGGTCTTCGCATCGGCGATCACCTTGATGAAGCCGTCCGTCTCGCCGATGCCGAGCGCCCGGCCGTTGGCCATCATCGGGAACTGGCCGCTTCTGAACTCGCGCCCTTCGGCTTTCAGAGCCTGCTCCGTCTGCCCGACCCAGGCGATTTCCGGGTGCGTGTAGATCACCCACGGAATGCAGTTGTAGTCGATGTGCGGCTTCTGCCCGTCGATGATTTCCGCCACCAGCACGCCCTCGTCTTCGGCCTTGTGCGCGAGCATCGGGCCGCGCACGACATCGCCGATCGCGTAGACGTTCGGGACTTTCGTCGCGCAATGGCCATCGACCGGAATGAAGCCGCGCTCGTCCGCCGACAGGCCGATCGAATCGAGGCCGAGATTGTCGGTGTTCGGCACGCGGCCGATCGACACGATCAGCCGGTCTGCTTCGAGCGTTTGCGAAGCGCCGTCCTTGTCGGTGTAGGAAACGGTCACGCCCGCATCCGATGACTCGACCTTCCCGATCTTCACGCCCAGATGAATGTTCAAGCCCTGCTTCTTGAAGAGCTTGGCGGCTTCCTTTTGCAGCGACGTATCGGTGGTGCCGAGAAAGTCGGGCAGCGCTTCGAGGATCGTCACCTCCGCGCCGAGCCTTCGCCACACCGAGCCGAGTTCGAGTCCGATCACGCCCGCGCCGATGACCGCCAGCTTCTTCGGCGCGGAGTCGAATGCGAGCGCGCCTTCGTTATCCGAGACGATGCGGTTGTCCACCGGCACATTGGGCAGATGCCGCGCTTTCGAACCCGTCGCGATAATGACGTGTTTCGCGGTATGGCTTCCGGTCGTATCGCCGCCGCTCACTTCGATGCGGAAGTTGCCGCCATCCTTGCCCGCGAGTTTGCCGTGGCCCTTGAGCCACGTGATCTTGTTCTTGCGAAAGAGAAACTCGACGCCGCCCGTTATCTTCTCGACGATCGCTTCCTTGCGGCCGATCATCTTGCCGAGATCGAGCGTCACGTTGTCGACGTTGACGCCGTGATCGCCCAGATGCAGACGTGCGTTCTCGAATTGCTCGGATGATGCGAGCAGCGCCTTCGACGGAATACAGCCCACATTGAGACACGTGCCGCCGAGCTTCGGCTTGCCGGCGGGGTTGATCCACTCTTCGACGCACGCGACGGACATGCCGAGTTGCGCCGCGCGGATCGCGGCGATGTATCCACCGGGGCCGGCGCCGATCACGATGACATCGAAGTCGGCCTTGCCGGCCTCGGGTTCGGGCGAGGGCGCCTGCTTCTGTGCGGGCTTTTCAGGCGCGGCCGGCTTCTCGGGCGCAGCGGGAGCCTTTCCTTCAGTGTCGATGGCCGCGAGCAGTTCGTCGGCGTGAACGATATCGCCTTGCTGCTTCAGCACTTCCGCGAGCACGCCCGACGATGGCGCGGGCACTTCGAGCACGACCTTGTCGGTTTCGAGCTCGACGAGGATCTCGTCTTGCGTCACGGGATCGCCCGCCTTCTTTTTCCACGGCAGCATCGTTGCTTCCGTGACCGATTCGGAAAGCTGCGGAACCTTGACTTCGACCCTGGCCATTCAGTTTCTCCTGTGAGCGATACTGCGCAATCGACTAAGGGGACGGCGAGAAGCCACAGGATACGCCGTGTGCGCGGCGGGCGTGCGAACGCCACGCCCGCCGCGCACGCAGCGGTGAACAGCCGGTCAGTGCGGCGACGACCAGCCCTTGTAATTGCCGACGTTCTCGCGCGTGACGAGCGTCGACGGCATCAGGATCATCGTGCTGCTCGGCTTCTGGCCGTTCATCAGCCCGTAGCCCACGCTCACCGCCTGTTGCGCCATCGACCACGGGTCCTGGCTCGCGGATGCCTGAACCAGCGTATCGGACTTCAGCGCGGTCTCGATATCGGGCGCGCCGTCCACCGACGTGATCACGATGTTCTTGCGCTGCAGCTGCTTGGCCGCGAGATCGCTGCCGATCGCTTGAGGATCGTTGATCGCGAAGAGGCCATCCAGTTTGGGGAAGCGCGTGAGATAGCCCTGCATCGCGTTCATGCCGCCTTCGCGCGAGCCTTTCGCATCCTGATCGTCGGACAGCACCTTGATGCCGGGATTCTTCGCGAGCACGGCCTTGCAGCCGTTCACGCGGTCGATCACCGCCGACACCTGCGGCCCGTTTTCGATCACCACGTTGCCCTTGCCGTTGAGCTTCTTCGCGAGGAAGTCGCACGCGAGTTCGCCCGCCTGCACGTTGTTGGTCTGCACGGTGGCGTCCGCGCCCGCCGCCGCGACATCGACCGCGACCACGACGATGCCCGCCGCCTTCGCCTTCCTGATGGCCGGCTCGATCGCCTTCGGATCGACGGCGTTGATGAGGATCATGTCGACGTGCGCGGAGATGAAGTTGTCGATCTGCGTGAACTGCTTGTTCATGTCGTAATCGGACGATACGGCCGTCACGCGGACGTTCGGATTGATCGTCTTGGCCTTCGCTTCCGCGCCCTTCGAAATGGTCACGAAGTACGGGTTGCCGAGGGAGCCGACCGTGATGCCGATGGCTTTCAGCGGCTTGTCGGCGGCGTGGGCGGTGAGCGTCATCGTGAATCCGAGCGCGAGTGCGACGCTCGCGAACAGCTTGTTGTGCTTGCACATGCTTGTTGTCTCCGGTTGCTTCGTTGGTATTGGAATGCTTCGACTTGCCAAGGATATGTCAGGTCCGCGCCGATCCGCGCTGACGGTAACGGTCGAGCGCCACCGCGCCGATGATCACGAGCCCCTTGATGATGTACTGCCATATATCCGATACGCCCAGCAGCACGAGCCCGTTCGACAGCACCGCGATGATGAGCGCGCCCACCAGCGTCCCGACGATGGACCCGACGCCGCCGACGAAGCTCGTGCCGCCAAGAATGACCGCGGCGATTGCATCGAGTTCATACGACTGGCCGAGCTGCAGGCCGTTGGCCGCATAAAGCCGCGCCGCCGACATCACCGCGCCGAGTCCGGCGAGCAGGCCGGAGATGGCGTAGACGAACATCTGGATGCCCCACACCTTGATGCCCGACAGGCGCGCCGCTTCCGGATTGCCGCCGACCGAGTAAATGCGCAGGCCGAGCACGGTGCGCCGCAGAATGAACCACGAGATGACGACCACCGCAAGCGCGATGATGACGAGCCACGGCACGCCCAGTACCGTTTCGTTGCCGATGAACGCGAACGGCAGTTGCGGATTGAAGATCGTCGTGTCGTGACCGATCAGCCGCGCGATGCCGCGCACGGCCGTCAGCGAGCCGAGCGTCACGATGAACGGCGGCAGCTTGAGAAGCGCGATCAGCGCGCCGTTGATGACGCCGAAGCCGAGCCCGACCGCGAGTGCCGCCGGTATGCCGAGCCATCCCATGCCCTGCAGGTTCGATGCGAGCAGCGCCGTCACCGCCGCGGCCGACAACACCGAGCCCACCGACAGATCGATGCCGCCCGTCAGAATCACGAAGGTCATGCCCGCCGCGAGCACGATGTTGATCGACGCCTGCTGCGTGACGATCGACATGTTCTGCAGGCTGAAGAAGCCGTCGGTGACGACGCCGAAGCCGATGCACAGCAAGATCAGCACCGGCAGCATGCCGGCGGTACGCATCAGCACCTGCATGCGTTCGCGATGCTCGATGCGTGTCTGCCGCTCCGCCACGCCCGGCGCGGCGACCTTGTCGTGCTGCTTGGTCATGTTGCTCATGTCTGTCTCCGATGTGTCCTACGCCGCCTGGTCGAGCGCGGCCCGCGAGCCGGTCGCCAGTTCGATGATTCCTTCCTGCGAGATCGGCTTGCCCGAATGGCCGCCCAGCTCGCCCGCAATCTCGCCTTCGCGCATCACGAGCACGCGATCCGCCACTCCGATCACTTCGGGCAGCTCGCTCGATATCACGATCACGCCGACGCCCGACCGCGCGAGATCGTTGATGATTCGATAAATCTCCGACTTCGCGCCGATATCGACGCCACGCGTCGGCTCGTCGAGGATCAGCACTTCGGGCTTCGTCTCGAGCAGGCGCGAAAGCAGCACCTTCTGCTGGTTGCCGCCCGACAGCGCGCCCACGTTCACGCGCATGTTCGGCACGCGGATCGTCAGCGCGGCGATCGCATCCTTCGCACGCGTGTTGCCCCGCGCGATGTCCATCACGCCGGCCTTCGCGTCGCGTCCGGCAATCGTGATGTTGATGTTGTCGCGCACGCTCATGTCGAGGAACAGGCCCTGGCCCTTGCGGTCTTCGGTGAGATAGACGAGGCCCGCGTCGATGGCGTCGCGCGGCGTGCGCAGCTTCAGCGGCTTGCCGTGCATCGATACGTCGCCGCGCGTGCGCTCCTCCGCGCCGAAGATCAGGCGCGCGAGTTCCGTGCGGCCCGCGCCGACCAGTCCCGCGATGCCGAGCACTTCGCCCGCGTGCAGATCGAGACTGCAGCCGCGCACGCGGTTGTCATCGGCGATATCGCGCACGGACAGCACGACGTTGCCAGGGTCGTACGGCGCGTGTTCTTTCTTGTAGAAGCCGGAGATGTCGCGGCCGACCATCATGCGCACGAGGCTTTCGGCGGACAGCTCGTCGCGCATCAGCGTGCCGACGTAGGCGCCGTCGCGCAGCACCGAGACGCGGTCCGACAGCTCGTAGATCTCGGCCATCCGGTGACTGATATAGATGATCGCGATGCCTTCCGCGCGCAGCTGCCGCACGAGCTCGAACAGGCGATCGGTTTCACGCGATGAGAGCGGCGTCGTCGGTTCGTCCATCACGAGGATGCGTGCGTTCGCATGCACGGCGCGCGCGATTTCGACGAGTTGCCGCTCGGCTATCGACAGATCGCCGACGAGCGTATGCGGCCGAAAGGCCGCGCCCAGACGCTTGAGCACATCGGTGCAGCCACGCTCCATGCCTGCGCGATCGACGAGCCGCCCGCGCCGCAGTTCGCGCCCGGCGTAGATGTTTTCCGCCACCGACAGATTCGGCGCGAGGCTCAGTTCCTGATAGATGACGGCGACGCCGAGCGAGCGGGCGGCGAGCGGGCCGTCGATGGTCACCGTCTGACCGTCAATCAGAATCTGCCCGCCGGCGTCGGCCTGATACGCGCCCGACAGAATCTTCATCAGCGTGGACTTGCCCGCGCCGTTTTCGCCCATCAGCGAATGCACTTCGCCGGGATAGACGGACAGGCGCACGTCGTTCAGTGCGCGCACGCCGGGGAACGTCTTGCTGATGCCGCGCATTTCGAGCAGCGGCGTGCCGGATGGCGGCGATCCGGGGGATTCATGCGGCATGGTTGACCTCCTGCGGTTTGACGCCCGCGCCGCGATGCAGCCCCACGCGCGGCGAGAAGTTGAAGAACATGGGCAGCGTGGCTGCGCCGATCGCACCCGCGTCCGGGCCGAAACTGCCGCGCACGATGGCCGGCGTGCCGCGCGCTTCGGGCGCGTTGGCGGTCATCGTCGCGAGGAGACGTCCGATGATGCGGTCGAGCAGGCCGCCGTCGATATCGGCGTCGAGCACGACCATCGGCACGTCGAGCACGCAGAGCGTCGTGCGCAGCGCCGGTGCGAGCGCTTCGATGCAGTCGTCGATCCATTCGTCGACGGCGGGCAGACGCCGCTCGATGCACGCCTGCAAGTCGATGCGGTTGTCCACCGCAGCGCCGCAATGGCGCAGATGCCGCGCGAGCGCATTGAGCGAGGCGCGCGACAGCAGAATGTCCCACTGGCGCGGCGGCTGCGGCGCGGAGGGCAGGCGGCTCGGCGGCACGGGAATGACGCCGATATCGCCCGCGTTGCCGGTCGCGCCGCGCAGGCAGTCGCCGTCGATCGCGATGCCGCCGCCGATCGCGGAGCCGAGGAAGAGATACACGAAGTCGTCGCAGCGGCGTCCGTGGCCGTAGAAGAGTTCGGCGGTCGCGGCGGCGTTGCCGTCGTTTTCGCCGAAGACCGGCAGGCCGATCGCGCGCGACAGCGCGGCCGGAAAGTCGGTTTCGTCCCAGGCGCGGAAGGTGTCGGCGCTGACCGTATCGGCGCTGACGCCCAGTTCGCGCAGCCACGCGCCGAGGTTATAGGGCTGCGCGACGCCGACGCCCGTCAGCCGTTCGCGCTCCGCCGCGCTCAGCAGTCCGAGCATGCTCTCGATATCGCGCTGAACGATGCCGAGCACGTCGGACGGATGCGGCAACACGGTATCGAGCGCGCTGCGCGCCAGGACATCGCCCGCGAAGTTGACGAGCACCGTCTCGATGCTCGTGCGATCCAGCCGCACGCCGATGCCGAACGCGCCGCGCGGATCGAGCCGCAACATCGAAGCGGGCTGGCCGCGCTGGCCGTCGAGCCGCCGTCCGGTGTATTCGATGAGGCCGGCTTGCGCCAGCGAATCGACGATGCCGCCGACCGCCGTGCTCGTCAAATTCGCATGACGCGCGAGTTCGGCTTTCGAGGCCGGCTCGGTGCGCCGCAAGGTCTGCAGCAGCAGACGCTCGTTGTACCGGCGCACGGTTGCGGAGTTGCTGCCTCTGCCGCTCGGGGATTTCACGCGGTGTCTCCGGTGACTGACCGTCGCTGTGAGTCAGCGCGGCCATTAATTAAATCAAGTTGATTTATTTAAAAACGATCGGCACGCGATGTAAACGAGGGAATTCCCGAAGCGTCCCGCGTCGACGGCGCGGGCTTGCCGCCGAAATACAGTAGGCGTCGAGGCTTGCAGGCGGCTTGCAATGTGTGCTGTGCTATCTTCGTCGACACTTCGGGAGGCCGCCATGTACACGCTTTCGCAGACCGCTCATGCGACCAGGTCCGCGCAATACGACGACCTGTTGCGGCAGGCGCGCTCGCTGATCGGCGATGAAACGGACTTCGTCGCGAACGCGGCGAACTTCGCGTCGCTCGTTTATCACACGTTGCCGGACCTCAACTGGGCGGGCTTCTATCTGTTCGACGGCGACGAGCTCGTCGTCGGTCCGTTTCAGGGCAAGCCGGCGTGTGTGCGTATTGCGCTCGGACGCGGCGTGTGCGGCGCGGCGGCGCGTGAGCGCAAGACGCAGGTCGTTCCTGACGTCGATGCGTTTCCCGGCCACATCGCGTGCGATTCGGCGTCGCGCTCGGAGATCGTCGTGCCGCTCGTCGGGAGCGATGGGACGCTGATCGGCGTGTGGGACGTGGACAGCCCGCTGCCCGGCCGCTTCGATGACGAGGACGCGGCGGGCATGGAGGCGCTCTGTGCGGCGTTTGTCGCGCTGGCGTGGGAAGAGCGCGAGGAGCCGTGAGCCTCGTCCGTCTACAATGAGGCGACCGCCGCCCCCGTCCTGCCTCCATGAGAAGCCCTGCCCGCCGCCGACTGCTTGCCGCGTGCGCCCTGAGCGCGTGCGGGATGTCGGCCATCCGCGATGCGGCCGCGCTCGCCGATACGAAGGCCACCGTCGCGCTCGTGATGAAGTCGCTCGGCGATCCCTTCGTCGCATCGATGATCGACGGCGCGAAGAACTACCAGCGCCACTACGCATCGCAACTCGACCTGACGACGCACGGCACGCTCACCGACAACGACGTCGCGGGGCAGACGCGCATCATCGAGTCGCTGGTCGATGCGAAGGTGAACGCCATCGTCATTGCGCCGACCGATTCGAAGGCGCTGGTGCCGGTCGTCGCGAAGGCGATCGGGGCGGGGACCATCGTGATCGCCATCGACAATCCGTTCGACGACGACGCGCAGAACGCCGCGCATGTGACGATTCCTTTCGTCGGCCCCGACAGTCAGCGCGGCGCGCGGCTCGTCGGTGCGTATCTGGCTTCGAAGCTGAAGGCGGGGGATGAGGTCGGCATCATCGAAGGGCCGTCCAACGATCGCAATGCGCAGCAGCGGACCATCGGCTTTCGTGAAGCGATGACGGCGGCGCAGGCGCGCGTGACGGCGCTCGACACCGGCGACTGGACGTTCGAGAGCGGCAAGTCGATCGCGCTGCGGATGCTGTACGCGCATCCGGGCTTGCGCGGCATGCTGTGCGCGAACGACAACATCGCGATGGGCGCAATCGATGCGATCCGCGTCGCGGGAAAGAAGGGGCAAGTGCTGGTGACGGGCTACAACAATATCGACGCCGTCCAGCCTATGCTCGATGACGGTCGCATGCTCGCGACGGTCGAACAGTTCGGCGCGCGGCAGGCGGTGTTCGGGCTGGATGTGGCGGTGAAGGCGCTCGTCGAACGGCGGCGTCAGCGGGATTTGTCGCCGTTCATGGAAACGCCGGTGCAGGTGGTGACGAAGGGGAAGGGGCGGGGGTTTCGGTTTGGGGGGAAGTGAGGGCGGCTTCATGCGCGCACCGTTTTCCCCCGATCGACGCTTTACTCCCCCGTCAACACCCCCCGCTCCACCAAACTCCGATACAACGCCCGCACGCCGAACGTCCACGGCTCGATCTCCGTCGACAGCCGCACGGTGTTGACGAGCGCGCCGAGCGTCGGCGTCGAGATGGTCACGACATCGCCGAGATGATGCGTGAACCCGCCGCCCGCGCTGTCGCGATCCTTGATCGGCGAGAACATCGTGCCGAGGAACAGCATGAAGCCGTCCGGATACTGATGATGCGCACCGTGCGTCTGCGCAACGAGATCCGCGGGATCGCGGCTGATCTCGCTCATGTGACTCACGCCCTCCAGCACGAAGCCGTCATCGTCGCCCTCGATGCGCAGCGCCACGCTCGTGCCGCGCACCGTGTCGAGCGTGAAGCGGTCGTCGAAAAGGCGCACGAACGGGCCGATCGCGCACGATGCGTTGTTGTCCTTCGCCTTGCCGAGCAACAGCGCGCTGCGGCCTTCGATATCACGCAGGTTGACGTCGTTGCCAAGCGTCGCGCCGACGATCTCGCCGCGCGCATTCACCGCCAGCACGATTTCCGGCTCCGGATTGTTCCATTGCGACGTCGGATACAGCCCGACATCCGCGCCGAAACCCACCGACGACATCGGCTGCGACTTCGAAAACACCTCCGCATCCGGCCCGATGCCGACTTCCATGTACTGAGACCACGCGCCGCGCCGCTCCAGCTCCGCCTTCAGCTTCGCCGCGCTTTCCGAACCGGGCTCGATCTTCGACAAATCCGCGCCAATCAGCTTGTTGATCGTGTCGCGCACTTCCTGCGCCTTGGTCGCATCGCCGCCTGCCTGCTCCTCGATCACGCGCTCAAGCAGGCTCACCGCGAACGTGACGCCGCACGCCTTGACCGCCTGCACGTCACAGGGCGCAAGCAGACGCAGCCCGCCAGGCGCCGCATCCAGCGTCGCCTGCAGCACGTCCTGCACCGGTCCTAGCGATTCGCCCGGCGCATTGCGCGCGATATCGACGGCGTCGGGACGGTCGAAAAGATCGGCGGTCGTCGGGGCGGCACGCGTGATGTCGAAGACTTCGCCGTGACGCACGGCAACGACAGCGGGGCCATCCACCGGCGCGGGACGCCATACGCGGCCGATCAGCACGGCATCGGCCAGGTCTTCGGGCAAGCAGGAAGCAATGGAAACGGGCTGCATGAGTGAATCACCGTGCGTCGAAAAGGGAGAATCGATCGTAGCCCGCGTGTTCATCGCTGTCCATCAGGTTGCATGTTTGTCCAATATATTGGAGTATCGTCGATACATCGGACGACGACGCTCATGGAAAAAGCCTACGAAGTGCCCGCGCTGCGCCGCGCCAGCGACATCCTGGAAACGCTTGCCGCCGCCGCGAAGCCGGTGCGCGCCGCGACGCTCGCCGAGCAGACGGGGCTGTCGCGCAGCACGCTGTATCTGATGCTCGAAACGCTTGCGCGCATGCAGTGGATCGAGAGGCGCGACGATGGCTATGTGATCGGCGTCGGCCTGTTCGAGCTCGGCAACGCGTATGTGCGTCACGACAAGCTGCAGGCGGCGTTTCGCGAGGGCGCCGGCGCGTTCATCAACAAGCATAACGAGGTCGTGCAACTGGCCGTGCTGGACGGCGTGCACGTGGTGTATGTCGCGCGGGAGGACGCGCATCGGCCGGTGCGGCTCGTCTCCGATCTCGGCTCGCGGCTGCCCGCGCATTGCTGCGCGCTCGGCAAGGCGCTGCTCGCGGGGATGTCCGACGACGCGGTGATCGAGCGGCTGCCCGAACGCCTCGAAGCGGTGACGCCGCGCACCATCACGCGGCGCGCCGCGCTGCTGCGCGAACTCGCCGCAATACGCGCGAGCGGTCTCGCCGTCGAGCGCGAGGAAGTCGCGGAAGGACTCACGTGTTTCGCCGCGTATGTCGGCACGACGCCGGCGGGCAAGCGCGTCGCCGTATCGACGAGCATGCCGGTCGGCCGGCTCGATGCGCGGCGCGAAAAGCAGATATCGATCGGCATCGTGCAGCTTGCCGCGCAGTTGCGGGGCGCGTTGTGACATCGCCCCGGTGCGTATTCACGCCCGCGCGTCCGCCGTCTCGCGCGTGACTTTCGCGTGCCCGTCCCTCATGCGATGCGCCGCGATCAGCACATCGCATCGCGTTTGCTTGCAGACGACATCGCGCAGACGCTCGCGGCCGTGTCCCCAGCCCGAATCCGTTTCGCCGCCGAGCACGATGAGATCCGCGCCCGCTTCATTCGCCGCCTTCGCAATGGCCTCGCCGACGGTCACGCCCGGCGGCAAGCTCACGCTCACTCCGGTTCCGTCGATGCCCGCGCTTTCGATCTGCCGCATGCTGTAACGGGTGAGGGCGCGCGCGTGGTCGTCGATGAGGGCGGCCGTATCGCGCGTATTGCAGTCGCCGGTGACGACCGCCCACCAGGGCGTGCGATCGACCACATGCAGCGCGGTCAGGCGCGCGTCGCACTCGCGGGCGCGGGCAATCGCGGTGGCGAGGGCGCTCTGGCTAAGACTCGTGCCGACCGCGACGAGAATGTGCTTGTACATGATGACCTCCGGTTCATAGCGCCGCTTCGGTGCGATGCGGCATGGGAGGCATGATCCGCTGCGAGAGTTAGGCGTGAATGAGCGAAAAGCGGCGGACCTCGTCGCCTAACGCCGCCGCTTCTTCCAGTCGTAGTCGGCGGGCGGATCGGCGACGCCCGGCTTGCCGACCGACTGCGGATTCTCGCTGCACAGCGTGACGAACCCGATCGCATCGCCCTGCGCCTGGCGCTTGCGCAGTTCTTCGGCGAAGCGCAAGGCTTCGGCGAGCGCGGCCGGATCGAATTTTTGATGACGTGCGTTGGCTTCCGTTTCCGGATCGCCATCGAGCCAATAGACGACGAACATCGTTTGCCTCTCGAATGGGACGACGCTGGGCGCCCGCCAGTATTCCGCCGATGCTGCAAAACCTGCGCGATCCGGCCCGCCAGATAACGCTACACAAGCACCGGGTATTCCCGAGGTGCGCATCGGGCAACCCGCGCGCGGCCTGACGCTCACAGAAGGATGGTGCGGCGCGGTACACCGGTTGCTTAGGCACACGGTCACTCCGAGGCTAGAACATGCAAACCATGCACCGACAGGCACACGTGCCCGAAGAAGCCGTCTGGCAGATTCCCGAGCGCGCCCTTCACCACGACGAGCCGCGCGTCCTCGTCGCGGACGACGATCTCGACGCCGCGCGCGCGCTGTGTCTCGCGCTCGAAGACGCCGACTTCACGGTGCGCGCCGTGCATACCGGCCTCGATGCCGTCACGATTGCGCGCAAGTGGCGCCCCGGCGTGGTGCTGCTCGATCTGATGATGCCGCTCGGCGACGGCTGGGAAGCGGCCGAGGCCATCCGCGCGCTCGACCTGTCGATGCTGCTCATCGCGCATACCGGCCGCACGTCGCCGGACGACCGGGCGCGTGCGCAGCGCACCGGCTTCAACGGCTATTTCATCAAGCCGACGCAACTGGACCGCATGATCCACGTGATGCGGGCGTATTACTCGACGCACGAAGCGCGGCAGCGCGTGCGGGAGTGCTGAAGCGCGCGAAGTATGTCCCGGCGGTGCAGTCAGGCGTTGACGCGCCTTGCCGGAACTTCGTCCATCGCGACAGCGGGCTGTTCGGTCTCGCGCTCGACGTGCTGCTTGAGCACGTCGTCCCAATACCGGCAGTAGCCGGCCCAGAAAGGCATCTGCGTTCGCGAGCAGGCGTCGGCTGGCAACGGATGCGGCAGCATCCTGCTCAGGCGGGCGATCTCCTTGCGCTTCCACTGCAGCAGCGTGCGGCGCGGTCCACGTATCGCCGGGCAAAGCTCGTTCATCTGCGCGACGGCTTGCCAGAAACCTTCGGCGGGGCGCGACGCCATTTGCGTGAGGATCGTCGTGTCGGGACGCGGCCCGCGCTCGTGACAGATGACCGCGCCGATCTGGCCGAGGAGGTACATCGTTCGTTCGATAGAGTGGTCGGCGGGCGGCTGCATGGCGTCCTTTATTTTGATGGTTGTCTCGTGGCGCGGGCTGTCTCGTGCGCGTCGGGAACGGCCGGAACCTCGCTCCCGTCGTTCTCGATATTGATACGTTGTTGCGCGAGACTATAAAGATACCGTACCGAAAATCCTTCGCATCGCCTGTCGACAAAAAATAACTAATTTTGAGATGCGCGATTTCGGAAAAACCGCGCAAGAGAATCACGCTCCGCCGATACCCAGCACATGCTGTTCGAACAACGCGCGCGCGTGTTTGGCGGCATCGTCGTTGTCCGACGTCACCGCGGCGACGATGCGCTCCTCGGGCGCCACGATGATGAACTGCTCGCCGAATCCGGCCGCGAAGAAGTAATGCGGCGCGATCCACCACAGGTAGCCGTAGCGCGCGTCGTGCATCGGCGGGCCGCCTTCACTGTGCACTGAGGTGGCGTCGTCGATGAACGATGCATCGACGAGTTGCGCGCCGCGCCACTTCCCGCGGTCGAGCATCAACGTGCCGAGCTTCGCCATGTCCCGTGCGCGCAGCATCAGGCCGCGCCCGGCGAAGGTGTGGCCGTCTTCATCGGCGATCCATTCGTCCTTATCGATGCCGAGCGGCGCGAACAGTCTCTCGCGCACGTATTGCGCAAGCGTCCGGCCGGCCACGGCCTCGACCGCGATCGACAACAGCTGCACCGAATGCGAGTCATAGACGAACTGAGCGCCGGGCGCATGAACGATGGCCCGCGACAGCACGAACGTCAGCCGGTCCTCGTCGCCGGCGAACCGCTCGCACGGGCCGAGCACGCAGTCGTCGATATCGCTCTGTTCCCATTCGAAGCCCGCTTTCATCGTCAGCAGGTGCCGCAGCGTGATGCTTCGGACGCGCTCGTCGAGCGACGGATTGCGGGCTGCATCGATGAAGTCGCAGATGGGCGCATCGAGGCTCGGCAGCAGTCTTTCCCCGAGCGCGATGCCGACCGCGAGGCCCACGACGCTCTTCGTGACCGAGTTGATGTTCTCGAGCGTATCGGGTGATGCGTCGCCGCGATAATGTTCGAACGCGATCCGTCCGTCGCGCAGGACGACGAACGTACGAACACCGCTGCCGTCCGCTTCGAGTGCTTCTTTCAAGGCAATCAGGCGATGGTTCTGATGCCGACCGCTCGACCCGCTTTCGTGGTTGCTTCGCATGATGAGAGTGATGTGTGAGCCGAAGAAGCGAGAAGCCGCTTCACTCTAACGCGCGGGGGAATCGGGCGTCAATGATTCGGAATGCGTAGGATGGCGAATCAAAACGCGTGGACCGCGCAATCGCGCCGGCAACGACAGGACCGAATCCTGCTGCATAATCAAGCAAACGCGATGCCGCGCCCGTCCACTCAGTTTCTCTCAGGAACCCGACCGTGCCCGTTCGACGACTCGCGACGCTGTGGCGTCTTGGCAGGGCGTTCGTCCGCGAAAGCCATGCGACGCACGGCGGCGCGTCGATGCAGCAGATCGCGCGTTTCTTCGCGCTGCATGGTGCACGCGCCGCGCCACTGAGCGCGGGCATGCCGGCGCTCAGGCAGTTGCCGCGCGTGCTGACTGTCGCGTCGGGCGTGCTCACGCGTCATCCCGCGCTCGCTGAGACGGCAGTGCGCGTGGCGCTCACGGAAATGAACGGGCTTTTTGCAACGTACGATGCGGCGCAGTTCCGCGCCGCCTGTGCGCTGGCGCTGGCCACCGCGCCCCGCGCCGATATCGACGGCATCGGGCTCGTGCCGCTGCGCTCGGGCATCGCGGAGCAGACGCACGCCGCGCGTATCGACGGCGTTCCGGTGCGCATCACGCTGCTGCGCGCCGATGCACGTCAGGAACTCATCGACGATCTCGACCTCGCACTCGCCGCCGCGCGTTACGCCGAGCGGCGTTCCGCCTCGGCGCGCGAGCTGCATGCCGCGGACTGCGTGCGCCTTCTCCGCGAAAATGTTCATTCGATGATCGACCTGCGCCAGCGCGCCGCCGATCAGAGCTATTTGCGCTATCGCCTGCGCGACGACGACCGCATCGCCGTGCCGGAAGTGCTCTGGGATTTTTGCAACGCGGCGGTACTGACTACGCGCGCGATCGAAACCGTGCCGCTCGCCGATGCGCACGCGCTGGCGTCGCACGGCCTGCAACAGGCGGATCTCGTCGCGACGCTCATCGAAGCGTTCTTCGAGATGGCGCTCGGGCAGGGTTTCTATCACGCCGGGCTGGACGCGGCGGGCGCGCGCGTGAGCATCGAGCGGGCAACGCTCGGTCAGATCGTGCTCGAAGCCGACAACCCGATGACTTTCTTCGCGGCGCATGAACGCGAGTTCATGGTCGGCGTATCGAATGCGCTGCTGGAAGGCGACCACAAGGCGGCGGCGCGCACGCACCTCGAACACGGCCGGCCGGATCGGCACGCGGCGCACCATGAAGTGCGCGTGGAATCGACGTATCGGCGGGAGGCGGAGCGCTTCGCGTCGCCGCAAGCGTGCAAGGGCACGGACGTTTCCCATCTGTTCGACGCCCTGGGCGCCGCGCCCGCCGAGCACATGTTCAGCGCGGCGCACGGCCGGATCGCATCGCGGGCGGTGCTGCTGTCGCGGTCGATGGAGACGATCGAGCGAATGGCGCACGCCGTCGCACCGGATGTGGATGTCTGGCTGATTGCGCGCCGCGTGATTGCGCGGCTCGCGGCGGACCAGTTCGGCTGCCACGGTCTCGTCGCGCACCTCGCGCATGAAGCGGCGCACTGGCCGCAGATGCTGCCGCGCCTGCCGACGCTCATCGCGAAACGGGCGGGCGCGGCGCAGCGAGGCTAGGCGCGCGCGCCAGGGCTCATGCGCTCGGCGATCGCGCGGCACGCGTCGCGCAGCGGCGTGACATAGGTTTCCATCGGCGTCGCGCTTTTGCGAAAGAGCGGAATGCTGACGCTCACGCAACCGAGCGTCGCGCCGTTCGCCCCGACGATCGCGCTGCCGTAGCAGAAGATTTGCGCTTCGTTTTCCTCGCGATCTTCCGCATAACCGCGCGCCCGGCAGGCATCGAGTTCGGCGTCGAGCGCGCTGCGCTCGACGATCGTATTCGGCGTGAAGCGTTCGAACGGGATGCCGTGCAAGAGCGCATCCCGTTCGGTGCGCGGAAGCGTCGACAGATACGCCTTGCCCACGGAACTCGAATAGAGCGTCACGCGCGTGCCGATGCGTGAGGCCATGCGCACCGCATGGGGACTCTCGAGCTTCTCGACGTACACCATCTCCGCGCCGCTGCGCACGGCGAGGTGCACGGTTTCCTGCGTGGCGTCGCGCAAGGTCTGCAGCGCGTCGGCGGCGGCGATGCGTAAATCCGAGCGCTCCCAGCTTCGGCTCGCGAGCGACATCAGACGCGGCCCGAGCGCATAGCAGCCGCCGCGCGCGCCTTCCGTGACGAGCCCTTCCGCCATCAGCGCGCCGACGATGCGATACACCGTCGGACGCGGATAGCCGCTCAGCGTGACGAGGCGCGCGATGGTCGGCGGCTCGGCGGCATCGGCGATCAACTGAAGCACCGCCATGAACTTCGAGAATGCGGCGGTGCCGGTTGCCTTGGCGGCGTCGAGGGAGGCGGGATCGGTGGACATAACGGACGATGTGAGAAGCGACGTCCGAATTTACGCGACCAGATAGCCGCCGTCGACCGGGACGATCGCGCCCGTCATGAACGACGCAGCCGGCGACGCCAGGAAGGCCACGACGCGCGCGACGTCTTCCGGCAGGCCCCAGCGCTTCATCGGCGTGCGATCGAGGATGGCTTGGGAGCGGCCGCCATCGTCCTGAAGCGCCTGTGTGAGGGGCGTCGCGATCCAGCCGGGCGCGACCGCGTTCACGCGGATGCCGTCGGCCGCGTAGGCGATGGCGAGCGACTTCGTCAATTGCGCGACGCCGCCCTTGCTGGCGCTGTAGGCAGGCACGAGGCCGCCGCCGAAGAACGTCAGCATCGACGCCGTGTTGACGATCGTGCCGCCGCTTTTCGCGAGCAGCGCACGCGAGGCGGCGCACATGCGCATCGTGCCGTTCAGATTGACGGCGATCACGCGCTCGAAGGTCTCGATGTCATGCTCGTCGCCGCGCTTGATCATGCCCGCGCAGTTGACGAGCACGTCGAGCGAGTCGAGGCGCGCGAAGAGATCGGCGGTGCTGCCGGCATCGGCGACATCGAGCGCGGCTACTTCGATGCCGGCGAGCGCGTCGCGTTGCGCGTCTGTCGGCGCGATGCCGGCGGCGATCACGCGCGCGCCGAGCGCCGCGAACTGCTGCGCGATGCCCGCGCCGATGCCCTGCGTGCCGCCGGTCACGACGACGGTCTTGCCCTTGAAGAGGTCAGCTTGAAAAGTCATGTTTGCAAGGTTTAAACGACGGGAACGGGCGACGCCGGTTGCTCGCTGTCCTGAATCGGCGAGCGGACGACGAACATGTAGACGAGCGCAGCGGCGAAGGCAACGCCCGCGCTGATCAGGAACGCGTTCACGAACGAATGCGTCTTGTCGACCACGAGTCCGGTGATGAACGGCGCGAACGAGCCGCCGAAATAGCCGCCGAAGTTCTGAATGCTGCCGAGCGATGCGACCATGTGGCGCGGTGCGGCCACCGACACGAGCGCCCATGCCGCGCCGCTCGCCATGTTGACGAAGAACATCGCCGCCGACAGGTAGACGATCGCGAGCGTCAGATTCGGCGTGAACGCGGCCGGCACGGTGAAGAGCGCGGCGCCGATGAGGCCCGAGCAGATCGGCCACTTGCGGCTGCGGATCGGCGCGACGCCGCGAGCCATCAGGCCATCCGCGATAAAGCCCGATGACAGCATGCCGAGCGTGCCCGCGAGATAGGGGATCGACACGATCCAGCCCGTCTTCGCAATGGTCAGATGCCGCTCATGCTCCAGATACGCCGGCAGCCACGTCAGATAGAGCCACACCATGTAGATGACGCCCATGAAGCCGAAGATCATGCCCCACGTGGTCGCCTTGCCGAACAGGCCGCGCCATTCGGCGAAACTCATGTTGCGTTCGCTGCGCTGCGCCGGCTCGCCCTCGGTCAGATGCGCGACTTCCTGCGGCTCGAGCGCGACATCCTTGCGATTGCGATAAACGATGTACCAGCCGATCGACACCGCAATGCCCAGCACGCCCATGATCACGAACATGTTGCGCCAGCCGAAGTTGAGCAGCAGCACGGTGAGGATCGGCGGCGCGAGCGCCGGTCCGATCGTCGACGAGGTGACGAAGATGCCCGTCGGCTTGCCGCGCTCGCGTTGCGCGAACCATTCCGAGACCACTTTCGCGCCGGCTGGAAACTGCGGCGCCTCGCCGATGCCGAGCGCGATGCGCGCAAACAGGAACTGCTGCAGGTTCGTGACGAGCCCGCCGAACAACTGCGCGACCGACCACACGAACATGCCGAGGCCGAGCATGATGCGCGCGCCGAAGCGGTCGAGCATCACGCCGATCGGCAATTGCGAGAACGCGTACGCGAACGAGAACGCGGACAGCAGCAAGCCCATTTGCGAAGCCGAGAGGCCGAGTTCCTGCGTGACCGAGTGATTGGCGATGGACAGCGTGCTGCGGTCCAGATAGTTCACGATTCCCGCGAGCGTCAGGAACGTGAGCGCGACCCATTGAATGCGCTTGAGGCGCGGCGATTTGCTCTGCATGTTGTCTCCTCCGAAGGCGCTTCTGTGAGGCTTCGGGTAGCTGTGGCCGATAGGCGAAGGTTTAGCGGATGAACTGATCGACGAAATCCGCGCCCAGTCCGACGGACTCGTAGTGCTTGCGGCACATGTCGACCTTGGTGAATACGTCTTCGTAACCGGTGTAGTCGCCGTACGGATCGCAATAGAACATCACGCCGTTCACCTGGAAGTACGTGATCATCTCTTCGACGTCTTCGGGCACGTAAAGCGTGTGCGTCTCGCCGGGCGGCTCGAACACATAGCTGCCTTCGGTCGCTTCCCAGTCGTGCTCGAGATAGCGCCAGCGGCCCTTCAGCACCATGCCATGCACGGCTTGCGGATGGCGATGCCGCGACAGTACGCCGGACTTGCGCACGCGCAGCAGGTTCATCCAGTAGCCGGTGGACACGTTCAGGCACAGCGGGCGGAACCAGACGTTTTCGGCTTGCGGGACCCACTCGCGCTCGTCGGTCGGAATCGCGTGTCCGACGACGATTTCCTTCTGCGCTTCCTTGGGATTGGGGTACTGATACGGCGTCATTGCGTCCGCCGTGGGTTTGGGCGCGGGCATCGCGTCTCCTCTGTCCATAATGTGGATCAATAAACCAAATTATGGACAGATGTTGTCGCTCAGCAGCCTTATTGTCAAGATTTGTAGTGGTCAGGGAAAACGCGGATATAAAAAAAGCGGGCCCGAATTCGGACCCGCTTGTCTCCGCCAATGAACGGCTGAGCTGCGCGCTTTTCTTATCGCGCCATCATCAGCATGTGGACGTTATGCATGACCCACACGGTTCCGACAATGATCACGAGCGACATGGTGATCGTATAAACGAACGACATGGCGTTCCAGCGCTGGCCCTTCGACGTGTTCACGTGCAGGAAGAACACCACGTGCACGACGACCTGGACCGCTGCCAGCACCGCCAGCCACACGAGCCCTTGCTCGCCGGACAGCTTGCCTGCCGTCGCGAGCCAGAACGATGCCACCGTCAGCACGACAGCCAGCACGAAGCCGATCAGGTAACCGCCGACGGTGACGTGCGGCATGTCGCTATGCGTTGTATGCGAATGGGCCATTAGACGATGCTCCCGAGGTAGACGAAGGAGAACACGCAAATCCAGACGATGTCGAGAAAGTGCCAGAAGAGGCTCAGGCAAGCGAGGCGGCGCAGTTCGCGTTCGCCCATCGCCGGCTTCTTCAAGATTTGCACCGCCAGCACGACGAGCCAGACGAGACCGAGCGTGACGTGCAGGCCGTGCGTGCCGACCAGCGTGAAGAACGCCGACCAGAACGCGCTGCGTTGCGGACCCGCGCCTTCAGCCACCAGATGCGAGAACTCCTGCAGTTCCAGGCACAGGAAGCCCGCGCCCAGGAGCGCCGTGACGAACAACCACAGCAGCACGCCGCTCTTCTTCTGACGAACCGCGGAAATCATCGCGAAGCCGAACGTCAGGCTGCTCGTGAGCAGCAGGCCGGTTTCGATCGCGACGTCCTTCAGGTTGAACAGGTCCTTCGCCGTCGGGCCGCCTGCATACTGATTCGCGAACATCGCGAAGGTCGCGAAGAGCGACGCGAACAGCAGGCAGTCGGTCATCAGGTACGACCAGAAGCCGAACACCGAATGCGACGGCTGGTGTTCGTGCTCGTGCGCGTGATGCGCGGAAAGTGTCGATTGCGACATTTACAGAACCTCCAGTTCCATTTCGCGGCCCGCGCCTGCCTTGGACGGCGCCTTCGGACGGTTCCGCTCCTCGGTTGCCTTCACGGTAGCGGCGGGGATGATGTAGCCCGCGTTTTCCGCGAAGCTGTAGCCGATCGCAACCGCGGCGACACCGATCAGACCGACGATAGCCAGCCACCAGATGTGCCAGATCGCCGCGAAGCCGAAGACCAGCGCGAACACGCCGATCAGGAAGCCCGCGCTCGTATTCGACGGCATATGGATGTCGCGCAGCGGACGCGTTTCGATGCGGCCCCTTTCCTTCGCGCGGGCGAAGTCGTCGAGCTCACGCACGTCGGGAACGTGTGCGAAGTTGTAGACCGGCGGCGGCGAACTGATCGACCATTCGAGCGTGCGGCCATCCCACGGATCACCCGTGACATCGCGATAAGCCGGCTGATTGCGGCGAATCACGCTGACCACGATCTGTGCGACCTGGAACACGACGCCCAGCGCGATGATGCCGACGCCGCAAGCCGCGACGATCAGGTACGGCTGCCATGCGGGGTTGTCATAGTGCTGCAGACGGCGCGTCATGCCCATGAAGCCGAGGATGTAGATCGGCACGAATGCGACGAAGAAACCCACGAACCAGCAGATGAACGCGTTGCGGCCGAGTTTTTCGTCGAGCTTGAAGCCGAACACCTTCGGCCACCAGTACTGCACGCCCGCGAAATAGCCGAACACCACGCCGCCGATGATCGCGTTGTGGAAGTGCGCGATCAGGAACAGGCTGTTGTGCAGCACGAAGTCCGCGCCCGGAATGGCGAGCATCACGCCCGTCATGCCGCCCAGCGTGAACGTGATGATGAAACCGATGGTCCAGAGAACCGGCGTGGTCATCTGCACGCGGCCACGGAACATCGTGAACAGCCAGTTGAAGATCTTCACGCCCGTCGGGATCGAGATGATCATCGTCATGATGCCGAAGAAGGCATTGACGTTCGCGCCCGAACCCATCGTGAAGAAGTGGTGCGCCCACACGAGGAACGACAGCACCATGATGCAGCACGTGGCCCACACCATCGTCTTGTAGCCGAAGAGCGGCTTCTTGGAGAACGTCGAGACGACTTCCGAGTAGATGCCGAATGCCGGCAGAACCAGGATGTAGACCTCGGGGTGACCCCAGGCCCAGATCAGGTTCAGATACACCATCGGGTTGCCGCCGCCGTCATTCGTGAAGAAGTGCATGCCCATGTAGCGGTCGAGGCCGAGCAGCGCAAGCGCGACGGTCAGGATCGGGAACGTGGCCATGATCAGCACGTTCGAGCAGAACGCCGTCCACGTGAAGACGGGCAGCTTCATCCACGTCATGCCGGGCGCGCGCATCTTCACGATCGTCACGAAGAAGTTCACGCCGGTCAGGAGCGTGCCGACACCGGACAGCTGCAACGCCCAGATGTAGTAGTCGACGCCGACGCCCGGACTGAACTGCGTCTCGGAGAGCGGCGGATACGCGAGCCAGCCGGTCGTCGAGAACTCGCCGATGAAGAGCGACAGGTTGATCAGGACGGCGGCCATGGCCGTCATCCAGAACGAGAGCGAGTTGATGAACGGGAATGCAACGTCGCGTGCGCCGATCTGCAGAGGCACCACGAGGTTGAAGAACGCCACGAGCAGGGCCATCGCCATGAAGAAAATCATGATGGTGCCGTGCGCCGTGAAGATCTGGTCGAAGTGATGCGGCGGCAGATAGCCGGGCGAATCCATCGCGAGCGCTTGCTGCGCACGCATCATGACCGCGTCGGCGAAACCGCGCACGAGCATCAGGCCGGCCACGACCAGATACATCACGCCGATGCGCTTGTGATCGGTCGACGTCAGGTACTCGCGCCAGAGCCAGCCCCATTTTCCGAACTTGGTGAGAGCGGCGACCGTACCGAGCGCGAGGATCGCCATGAGGACGGTCGCCCCCATGATGATCGGCTCGTGGTACGGGATCGCCTCAAGCGTTAATTTGCCGAACATGGCTTACCCCTTGGTTACACAATTCGCACCAACGGCGACATTCCCGTTGTTGTACTTGCCGACGATGTTGTTGAAGAGCTTCGGATCGACGGTGGAGAAGTAGCGCACCGCTACCTTCTGGCTCGGCCGCGAGACGCCGGCATAGACGTTCATGTCGAGGCCTTCGGGCGCGGTCTTGACCTTCTGCACCCACGCGTCGAAGTCGGCTTGCGACATGGCGAGCGCGCGGAACTTCATGTCGGAGAAGCCTGCGCCGCTGTAGTTCGCCGAGATGCCGGCGTAGTCGCCCGCGTGATCGGCCAGCAGATGCAGCTTCGTCTGCATGCCTGCCATCGCGTAGATCTGGCCGCCGAGTTGCGGGATGAAGAACGAGTTCATCACCGAGTCCGACGTGATGCGGAAGTTGACCGGCGTGCCGACCGGGAACGCGAGCTGATTGACGGACGCAACGCCGAGATCGGGATAGATGAAGAGCCACTTCCAGTCCAGCGCGACGACTTCGACGTTGATCGGCTTCACGTTCTCGACCTTGATCTCCTTGTACGGGTCGAGCTCGTGCGAGGTCTTCCACGTCAGGATGCCGAGATAAAGAATGATGATCGCGGGAATGGTCCAGACGACGACCTCGATGGCCGTGGAGTGCACCCATTTCGGAGCGTAGGTCGCGTTCTTGTTGGATGCGCGATAGCGCCAGGCGAAGATCAGGGTGAGCAGGATCACCGGAACGACGACGAGGAGCATCGTGAACGTCGCGGTCCCGATGAGCGCGCTTTCCGCTGCGCCGATGGGACCTTTCGAATCGAGCACCTCGAGTTTGCATCCCGAGAGACAGACACTGGCCAACAAACCCGATAACAATGGCGCTGCTAAACGGTGAGTATTTTCATTCATTGCATTCGCTGGTTTTTTTGGATCGAAGCGTCCTCTGGAGAACGCCGTTTCACGGCGTTTCGCCGCGCCGCGATCATGCCACGCGAGATTTATCGCGATGTTGCGAATGTATGGAATTTGGTCTCAAAGCGGGCGATTGCGACGCTGTGTCGCGCGCATTTTTAGCCCTAATGAGTCGTGCAGGAAGATGGTCGGCGTTGCTAACTCATTATTGTGACTGGCACGCACGCGCTTGACGAGTACGTGCAACGCACTCTCGTTGCGAAGCATCAAAATTTTGCATTGTTGGTTGATTGAGTTTTTTACCTGTCAAATCATGTTGCGCCGGTTTATCGAGTGAGTGAGAGGCTGCAGAATGCGAACCCCGGCTGACTCAAGTTAATGAGTCGCCGGGAGTCAAAGGCTTGATACCGAACAACATGAAAATGAAAATGCTTATTGCGGCCGCCAGTTTGTTGGCGCCGATGCTCGCTCATGCCGATTGCAAAGACATGATGTCGGCGTGGGCCGAAGAACTGCATCCTGGCCGCGTGCTCGATTCGCAGCGCAGCGAGTGCCAGACATGGCCGGCGAATCCGCAATTGACACTCGCGGCGCTGAGCCTGGCTCACGATGCGGACAATGACGACGCCGGCGCCACTGATCTCGAAGTGCTCGTTGCCGATACTGCGTCCGGGGCGATCGTCGCTCACCTGTTTCAGCGGAACGCGATTAACCACGATGCCGAACGCTTCTCCGACATCGCGCTCGATACGGCGCGCTATCAACTCACGCCGACGAGTCGCGCGTTCGGTGTACGCGTGAGTCATGAAGGAACGGAGCGAATGATTCCGAAGGGCGCGACCTCGCTCAGCCTCTATGTGCTCGAAGGCGCGAACGTGCGTCCTGTGCTGGACTCGTTGATCGTCGAAGAAGCAACCGGCGCATGGGACCTGCGATGCACGGGCGCCTACGACGTGACGAAGCGAACCATCGCGATCGGCCCCGCTGGCCACGATGGCTATGCGTCGCTGAAAATCACGGAAAAGAGGGTACACACCGTCACGCGCATGGCGAAGAACGAATGCGTGAAGAAGGACGGCCGCCCGAAGCAAAGCGCCTACACGCTTGAATACCGCAACGGCCAGTACAGCGTGCCGGAGGGCATGCAGCGTCCCGGCTGACGCAACCGTGCAACCGCGAACGCGGTATTCCGGAGATGGAACTCATCGGCTGGGCCGAGCGCCCGCACTATGACGCAGCGAGGCGCCAACTCGTCTGGTCGATGTCTTCGCGCTCGAAGGGAGAGCCCGCCGATGCGCCGCACGGCATCAACTACAACACGTATGCGCTGGGCCGCGACGGGTATGTGAGTCTGAACCTCATCACGGAGCAGCCGCAACTCGAGAAGGACAAGAAGGCAGTTCAGGCGCTGCTGGCCGGCCTGGAATTCGACAGCGGAAAGCGCTATGCCGACTTCAACGCGAGTACCGACAAAGTCGCCGAATACGGCCTCGCCGCTCTGGTCGGCGGGATCGCGCTCAAGAAGCTCGGCTTGCTCGCCATCATGGGAGCGTTCTTTGCAAAGTCGTTCAAGCTGATCGCGATTGGTGTGGTTGCGCTGGGCGTCGCCGTCAAGAAGATTTTCACGCGCAAGAACCCGGGAGCGTGAACGTCGCGCGTTAGAACGCGGCGGCGGGTTGGCTGCGTGCCTCGTCCGCCTACTCCTTCCTGCCTAGCGACCAACCGCCGCGCCCCTCCACCCGGCGGATACCGTCACCGCATCCCAATCCCTATTCTCGCGATGAAGTCTTTCATCACGAGGATAGGACGATGAGCGTCGTCAACCCACCTGCCGCGTCTTCGGCCGCGACCGATACCACTGCCTGGCGCGTGCTCTGCGCGAGCACGTTCGCCTTCACCATCTGCTTCGCCGTCTGGATGATGTTCGCCATCCTCGGCATTCCGCTGAAGCAGCAACTTCATCTCACCGACACCGAATTCGGCCTCATCGCCGCGACGCCCGTGCTGACCGGCTCGCTCGCCCGCGTGCCGCTCGGCATCTGGACCGATCGCCACGGCGGACGCATCGTGTTCTTCTGCACGATGGCCGTCACCATCGTGCCGATCTGGCTCATCGCATACGCCACCGAGTTGTGGCAGTTCCTCGTGCTCGGCCTGTTCGTCGGCGTCGAACCCGGCGCATCGCAGTGCGAACGCACAGCGCTTCGCCGCGCAGATGGCCGTGCTGAAGGATCGCCGCGTGTTGCGCTATGCGCAGTTCTACTCCGTCGTGTTCGGCGGCTATGTCGGCCTCTCGCTGTGGATGCCGCAGTACTACGTGAACCAGTATGGCTTCCGTATCGAACAGGCGGCGTTTCTGGCCGCGTGTTTCTCGCTGCCCGGCGGCGTGCTGCGCGCGCTCGGCGGCTGGATGTCGGACCGTTTCGGCGCGCAGCGCACGACATGGCTCGTGATGTGGGTCACGCTGGCGTGCTTCTTCTTCCTGAGCTATCCCGTCACGGATTTCACCGTTCACACGAGCAGCGGCCCGCGCACCTTCCATATCGCGATGGGGCCGACCGCCTACACGGTGCTCATGTTCGTCGTGGGCGTCGCGATGGCCGTCGGCAAGGCGTCGGTGTTCAAGTTCATCTCCGACGATTTCTCGTCGAATATCGGCGCGGTATCCGGTGTCGTCGGACTGGCGGGCGGGCTCGCCGGCTTCCTGCTGCCGATCCTGTTCGGCATCCTGATGGATGTCACCGGCATACGCACGACCTGTTTCATGCTGATGTTCGGCGCGACCGCCGTCAGCCTCATTTCCATGCATTTCACATTCAAGTCGGACCGCATCGGGCGCGTTGCCTGACGCAAGCCAGGGCGCGGCCAACGAAAGCCGCGCCGTCATCATCGAGCACTTCTCATGTCACGCTATCTACTCACTCAATGGGAGCCCGAAAACAAGGGCTTCTGGCAAGAAACCGGCGAAACCATCGCGCGCCGCAATCTGTGGATCTCCATTCCGGCGCTGATGCTGGCCTTCGCGGTGTGGTCCCTGTGGAGCGTCGTGGCCGTCAATCTCGACAAGGGCGGCTTTCACTTCTCGAAGGATCAGTTGTTCTGGCTGACCGCGTTGCCCGCGTTATCCGGCGCGACGCTGCGCATCTTCTACTCGTTCCTCCTGCCGATCTTCGGCGGCCGGCGCTTCACCGCGTTCTCCACGGCGAGTCTGCTGATTCCCGCACTCGGCATGGGCTTCGCGCTGCGCGATCCGTCGACCGGCTATCCGACGCTGCTCGTGCTTGCCTTGCTCTGCGGACTGGGCGGCGCAAACTTCAGTTCGTCGATGGCCAATATCAGCTTCTTCTTCCCGAAAGCGAAGAAGGGCTTCGCCACCGGCATGAACGCGGGCATCGGCAATCTCGGGGTGTCGGCGGTGCAGTTCGTCGCGCCGCTCGTGATCGCGGCGTCCGTGTTCGGCGCGCTCGGCGGCGGCGGGCAGACGTACGCGGTCAATGGCGTCGAGCGCAGCATCTGGCTGCAGAACGCGGGTTTCGTCTGGGTGCCGTTCATCGTCGTATCGGCGCTCGCCGCATGGTTCGGCATGAACGATATCGCCGATGCGAAAGCATCGTTTGCGGAGCAGGCGGTCATCTTCAAGCGCAAGCACAACTGGCTGATGTGCCTGCTGTATATCGGCACGTTCGGATCGTTCATCGGCTTCTCGGCGGGGCTCGCGTTGCTGACGAAAGCCGAGTTCCCTTCCGTGAATCCGACCGCTTACGCGTTCCTCGGACCGCTCGCGGGCGCGCTCACGCGGCCGTTGGGCGGCTGGATTTCCGACCGCATCGGCGGCGCGCGCGTGACGTTGTACACGTTCATCGCGATGATCGCGGCGGTCATCGGCGTGATCTTCTCGCTGCCGCACGACGGCGCGGGCGGCAGCTTTGCCGGCTTCCTCGCGATGTTCATCGTGCTCTTCGCGCTGACGGGCATCGGCAATGGGTCGACGTTCCGCATGATCCCGGTCATCTTCCTCACCCAGAAGCAACGGGAATCGGCGCGCGGCGGGGAAGCCGCGAAGAAGCAGGCGCTGCAGGAAGCCGGCAAGGAGTCGGCGGCGGTGCTCGGCTTTGCGGGCGCGATCGGCGCTTACGGCGGATTCTTCATTCCGCGCAGCTTCGGCACGTCGATCAGCGCGACGGGATCGCCCGACATGGCGCTCTATTGCTTCATCGCGTTCTATGCGGTCTGCGCCGTGGTGACGTGGTGGTGCTACGCGCGCCGCAACGCGCCGATGCCCTGCTGAAACGCGGACTACTACCAAAGGCGTAGCCGACCGATACGGCGGCTACGTCTCATGACGAACGTCAACTGCTCCCTTCGATGAATGGGCGGGCAAGCGCCGCGCCCCTACACTCGGACCCATACTTTCAATTGCCACGCGCTGTATGGAAAGCCGCGCGTGGCCGCAAAGCCCGGAGAATCGGATGAGTCACTTTCTGGACCGGCTGAAGTTCATGTCGCGCGTCAAGTCCACGTTTGCCGATGGACACGGCGCGGTCGTCGACGAAGACCGCAAGTGGGAAAACGGCTACCGCAGCCGCTGGCAGCACGACAAGATCGTGCGCTCGACGCATGGCGTCAATTGCACGGGTTCGTGCTCGTGGAAGGTGTATGTCAAGAACGGCCTGATCACCTGGGAAACGCAGCAGACGGACTATCCGCGCACGCGCCCGGACTTGCCGAATCACGAGCCGCGCGGCTGTCCGCGTGGCGCGTCGTATAGCTGGTATGTGTATTCGGCGCAGCGCGTGAAGTATCCGCTCATTCGCGGCAGGCTCGTCGAGATGTGGCGCGAAGCGCGCAAGACGCTCGATCCCGTCGCGGCGTGGGCATCCATCTGCGAAGACCCGGTGAAGGCGAAGCGGTACAAGAGCGTGCGCGGGCTCGGCGGCTTCGTGCGTGCCGACTGGGACACGGCGACCGAGATCATCGCGGCGGCGAATGCCCATACCATCGCCAAGTACGGGCCGGATCGCGTGATCGGCTTCTCGCCGATTCCCGCGATGTCGATGGTCTCCTACGCTGCCGGCGCGCGCTATCTGAGCCTGATCGGCGGCGCGTGCCTGTCGTTCTACGACTGGTATTGCGACTTGCCGCCGGCATCGCCGCAAATCTGGGGCGAGCAGACGGACGTGCCGGAATCGGCGGACTGGTACAACTCGACCTATCTGATGGTCTGGGGCTCGAACGTGCCGCAGACGCGCACGCCCGACGCGCACTTCTACACCGAAGTGCGCTACAAGGGCACGAAGACGGTGGCGGTGTCGTCGGATTACGGCGAAATGGTGAAGTTCGGCGACATCTGGCTCGCGCCGAAGCAGGGCACCGATGCCGCGCTCGCCATGGCGATGGGCCACGTCGTGCTCAAGGAATTCCACGCGAACGGCAAGTCCGCCTACTTCCGCGCTTACGTGAAGCAGTACACGGACATGCCGATGCTCGTCCTGCTGCGCGAGCACGAAGGCACGCTCGTCCCCGATCAGTTCCTGCGCGCGTCGCAACTGCAAGGCAATCTCGACGAGGCGAACAATCCGCAGTGGAAGACGCTCGTCATCGATGAAAAGAGCGGCGATATCGTCGCGCCCAACGGCACGATCGGTTTCCGCTGGGGTGAGCAGGCGAAGGCCGGCCGCTGGAATCTCGAGCAGAACGATGCCGGTTCGGGCCGCGAGATCGATCCGCGCCTGTCGATGATCGGCGCACACGACGACGTCGTCGACGTGAGCTTCCCGTACTTCTGCGGCGAACATGACGCCTTGCTCGCGCGGCGCGTGCCGGTGAAGCGCGTCACGCTCGCGGATGGATCGCCTGCGATGATCGCGACCGTCTACGATTTGCAGATGGCGAACTACGGCGTCGATCAGGGTCTCGGCGGGCCGAACGTCGCTGCATCGTTCGATGACGACGTGCCCTACACGCCCGCATGGCAGGAGAAGCACACCACGGTGCCGCGCCATCTCGTGATTCAGGTGGCGCGCGAGTTCGCCGACAACGCGGACCGCACGCAGGGCAAGAGCATGGTGATCGTCGGCGCTGCGCTGAATCACTGGTATCACAACGACATGATCTATCGCGGCATCATCAACCTGTTGATGATGTGCGGCTGCGTCGGCAAGAGCGGCGGGGGCTGGGCACATTACGTCGGCCAGGAAAAGCTGCGGCCGCAGTTCGGCTGGGCGCCGCTCGCATTCGCGCTCGACTGGTCGCGCCCGCCGCGCCAGATGAACGGCACGTCGTTCTTCTATAACCACACGAGCCAGTGGCGGCACGAGAAGGTGAACGTCGGCGAGATACTCGGTCCGGGCGCGGACAAGTCGCGCTATTCGAATCTCTCGATGATCGACCTCAACGCGAAGTCCGAGCGCATGGGCTGGCTGCCGTCCGCGCCGCAGCTCGGCGCGAATCCGCTCGATATCGCCGATGCCGCGAAGCGCGCGGGCCGCGATCCGATCGAATACACGGTCGAGCAACTGAAGTCCGGCGCGCTGGACTTCGCGTGTGACGATCCCGACAATCCCGCCAATTTCCCGCGCAACATGTTCGTGTGGCGCTCGAACATTCTCGGCAGCTCAGGCAAGGGGCACGAGTATTTCCTGAAGTATCTGCTCGGCACGCAGAACGCCCTGTTCGACGATGAATCCACCGCGATCAAGCCGAGCGAGGTGAAGCTGCGCGCCGCCGCCGAGGGCAAGCTCGACCTCTTGACCGTGCTCGATTTCCGCATGAGCACGACGTGTCTCTATGGCGACATCGTGCTGCCGAGCGCCACGTTCTACGAGAAGGACGACCTCAACACGTCGGACATGCATCCGTTCATCCATCCGTTATCCGAAGCGGTCCAGCCGTTGTGGGAGAGCAGGACGGACTGGGAAATCTACAAGGGCATCGCCAAGAAGTTCGCGGAAATCGGCGGCAAGCATCTCGGCACGCGCACCGATATCGTGACCACGCCGCTGATGCACGACACCCCCGGCGAACTCGGCCAGGCGTTCGAGCCGAAAGACTGGCGCGCGGGCGAATGCGATCTGATTCCGGGCAAAACCGCGCCGTCGATGACGCTCGTCGAACGCGACTACACCGCGATCTACGACAAGTTCACATCGGTCGGACCGTTGCTGGAAAAGCTCGGGAACGGCGGCAAGGGCATCAACTGGAACACGGCGCATGAAGTGCGCGAGCTCGCCACGCTGTCCGGCGAGAAGCAGGGCCGGCCGCGTCTCGATACAGCCGTCGATGCCGCCGAGATGATCCTCACGTTCGCGCCCGAAACCAACGGCCACGTGGCGGTCAAGGCGTGGCAAGCGCTCTCGAAGATCACGGGCCGCGATCACACGCATCTCGCAGCGGGCCGCGAGCACGACAAGATCCGTTTCCGCGACGTGCAGGCGCAACCGCGCAAGATCATCTCCGCGCCGACGTGGTCGGGCCTCGAGTCCGAGGAAGTCAGCTACAACGCGGGCTATACCAACGTGCACGAGCTGATTCCCTGGCGCACGCTGACGGGCCGGCAGCAGTTCTATCAGGATCATCGCTGGATGCTGGATTTCGGCGAAGGCTCATGTGTCTACAAGCCCGCAATCGATACGAAGACCATCGCGCCGATGCTCGGCGCGAAGCCGAACGGCGAGCACGAACTGGTGCTGAACTGGATCACGCCGCATCAGAAGTGGGGCATCCATTCGACGTACACGGACAACCTGCGGATGCTCACGCTGTCGCGCGGCGGGCCGCACGTATGGGTGTCGGAGGCGGAAGCGAAGGAAGCCGGGCTCGCCGACAACGACTGGGTCGAAGTGTTCAACACGAATGGCACGCTGACGGCGCGCGTCGTGGTGAGCCAGCGCGTGCCGCGCGGCATGTGCCTCATGTATCACGCGCAGGAAAAGATCATCAACGTGCCGGGTGCGGAGACGAGCGGCATGCGCGGCGGCATCCATAACTCGGTGACGCGCACGGTGCTGAAGCCGACGCACATGATCGGCGGATACGCGCAGCAGGCGTATGGTTTCAACTATTACGGCACCGTGGGCAGCAATCGCGATGAATACGTGATCGTGCGCAAGATGAAGAAAGTGGACTGGCTCGAAGGCCCGCTCAAGGAAGGAGCAGCATCATGAAGATCCGCGCCCAGGTGGCGATGGTCCTGAATCTGGACAAGTGCATCGGCTGTCATACCTGCTCGGTGACGTGCAAGAACGTGTGGACGTCGCGCGATGGCGTCGAATACGCGTGGTTCAACAACGTCGAGACGAAGCCGGGCATCGGGTATCCGAAGGAATGGGAAGACCAGGAGAAGTGGAACGGCGGCTGGGTGCGCAAGAGCGATGGCCGCATCGATCCGCGTCAGGGCGGCAAGCTGAAAGTGCTGGCCAACATGTTCGCGAATCCGAACCTGCCCGCCATCGACGATTACTACGAGCCGTTCACCTACGACTACGAGCATCTTCAGAAAGCGCCGCTGTCGCAGACACCGCCGACGGCGCGCCCGGTATCGGCCATCACCGGCAAGAAGATGGACAAGATCCACTGGGGGCCGAACTGGGAAGACGACCTCGGCGGCGAGTTCGATTCGCGCAGCCGCGACAAGCTCTTCGACAACGTGCAGAAGGAGATGTACTCAAGCTTCGAGAACACCTTCATGATGTATCTGCCGCGCCTTTGCGAGCATTGCCTGAACCCGGCCTGCGTGGCGTCGTGTCCTTCCGGTTCCGTCTACAAGCGTGAAGACGACGGCATCGTGCTCGTCGATCAGGACAGGTGCCGCGGCTGGCGCATGTGCGTGTCCGGTTGCCCGTACAAGAAGATGTACTTCAACTGGAAGTCGGG
This sequence comes from Caballeronia sp. LZ016, assembly GCF_031450805.1. Taxonomy (NCBI): domain Bacteria; kingdom Pseudomonadati; phylum Pseudomonadota; class Betaproteobacteria; order Burkholderiales; family Burkholderiaceae; genus Caballeronia; species Caballeronia sp. LZ016. The sequence continues at coordinate 662,567 of NZ_JARTVY010000004.1, read as the reverse complement.
CAAGGCGGAGAAATGCGTGTTCTGCTATCCGCGCATCGAGGCGGGGCAGCCTACCGTGTGTTCGGAGACGTGCGTCGGGCGCATCCGTTATCTCGGCGTGATGCTGTATGACGCGGATCGCATCGAGCAGGCGGCATCGGTCGAACGGACGACGGACCTGTACCAGTCGCAACTGGATGTCTTTCTCGACCCGAACGACCCGCACGTGCAAGCACAAGCGCTGCGTCAGGGCATATCGCAGAGCTGGCTCGACGCCGCCGTGCGTTCGCCGGTGTATCGGATGGCGGTGGAGTGGAAGATCGCGTTCCCGCTGCATCCGGAATACCGCACGCTGCCGATGGTCTGGTACGTGCCGCCGCTCTCGCCGATCCAGTCCGCCGCCGACGCCGGCCATATGGGCATGAACGGCATGATTCCCGATGTGCCAAGCCTGCGCATCCCGATGCGTTATCTCGCCAACCTCCTGACGGCGGGCGACGAAGCGCCGGTCGTCGATGCGCTCAGCCGCATGCTGGCGATGCGCGCCTACAAGCGCGCGCAGACGGTGCACGGCGTGGCGGACGATGCGATCCTGCGCGATGCGGGCCTTACGGCGTCGCAAGTCGAGGCGATGTATCAGTTGATGGCGATCGCCAATTACGAAGATCGCTTCGTCGTGCCGTCGTCGCACAAGGAAATGGCCGAGGACAGCTTCGACGAGAAAGGCAGTTGCGGCTTCTCGTTCGGTAACGGCTGTTCGTCGGGTGTATCGAATGGATCGCTGTTCGGCTCGCGGGCGCAGGGCGAATTCGCTTACGCGGACTTGCCTAAGTCGCGCAAGAAGGCCGTCTGACGAAGGAAATACGATGTCGCTCTATCCCATGCTTTCCGCTTTGCTGGACTATCCGGAGCACGCGCTCATCGATGCGCTGCCGGAAATCGAAGGCGCGCTCGCCGCGTGGCCGCGTGCGCAGGCCGATCTCTCGCCGCTCGTGGATGCGTTGAAGTCGCGCTCGCTGATCGAATCGCAGGAGACGTACGTCGCGACGTTCGATCGCACGCCGTCGCACTCGCTGCATATGTTCGAGCACGTTCACGGCGAAAGCCGCGACCGTGGCCCCGCGATGGTCGATCTGCTCGATGAATATCGTGCGCTCGGGTTCGAAGTGACGAGCAACGAACTGCCGGACTACGTGCCGCTGTTTCTCGAGGTGCTCGGCCTGATCGATCCGGCGAAAGCACAGTCCCTGCTCGACGACGCCATTCACGTGCTGAACGCCATCGGCGAGCGGCTCGCAAAGAACGAAAGTCCGTACGCGGGCGCATTCCACGTGTTGCGCGATCTCGCATCCGTCGAACCTCGCCCGCTGACGCAGCCGCCCGTGCGCGACATGGACGAGGCGCTCGAAATGTTCGGCCCCGGCCACGATGGCGTCGAGCCGCTGCTCGTGCCGTCGCGTGCTTCTTCAACGCAGACCATTCGTTTTCATCCGACCGCAAAGGAGGCCCGATGAACACTTTCCTGTTCGGCATCTACCCGTATATCGCGGCGTGCATCTTCTTGTTCGGCAGCCTCATGCGCTTCGAGCGTGAGCAATACACCTGGAAAGCCGACAGCACGCAATTGATCGAGCGCGGCAACCTGAGGCTCGGGAACATCCTCTTTCACGTCGGCATTCTCGGCCTGTTCTTCGGGCATCTGTTTGGCTTGCTCACGCCCGTCGCGGTATGGGACCGGCTCGGCGTCGAGCATAGCGTGAAGCAGGCCGTCGCGATGATCGCCGGCGGCGTGATGGGAACGATGTGTCTCGCGGGCCTCGCGATCCTGCTGCATCGCCGCCTGACGAGCGCGCGGCTGTCCGCCGTCACGAAGACCGGCGATCGCGTCTTGCTGCTGTGGATTCTCGTGACGCTGCTGCTCGGCTTGTCGACCATCGGCGAATCGGCTGGTCACATGGACGGCGCGATGATGGTCAGCCTGATGACCTGGGCGCAGCATATCTTCACCTTCCAGGGCGATGCGGCGAGCCATGTCGCGAATGCGCCGCTGCTGTTCCGCGTGCACCTCTTCATGGGCATGACGCTCTTCGTGATCTTCCCGTTCACGCGCCTCGTGCATGTGTGGAGCGGCTTCGCGTCGCTGACCTACCTGGCGCGCGCGTGGCAGCTCGTGCGCAGCCGCTGAACATGGAAACGCCCGCGGTTGATCCACCGATGCGCGAGCGGCTCGCGACCCGCATCGTCATGTTGTCGGCGGTGGCGCTCGTGCTCGTGCTGACGATGATCGGCGGCACGCTGTGGCTCTCGTGGCAACTGCAGGGCGCGGGCGCGGCCATCAACGATGCCGGAAGCCTGCGGATGCGCGCGAACGCCGTGGGGATCGCGCTGCTGGCCGCGCAACGCGATGGCGGCGCATCGGCGGCATCGGCGGCAGACGAGCACATCGCCATGATGAACGCCACGCTCGATCGTCTGCGGCGCGGCGATGCGGCGCGTCCGCTGTTCCTTCCCGACGATGCGCGCATTCGCAGTCAATTCGACAGCGTCGCCGATGCCTGGCATGCGCGTCTCGAACCGCAAGCGCGCGATACGGCGGATGCATCGCGCTATCTGGAGGCGCTGCCTTCGTTCGTCGCGGGCGCGGATACGCTCGTCCGGCTCATCGAACAGGAGAACGCGCGCAAGACCGCGTGGCTGCGCATGTCGCAGATGGCGCTTGCGGCGCTGTCGTGCCTCGGCACCGTGGCCATCGTGTATCTGCTTTATCTGTGGTTCGTCGCGCCCGTGCAGCGCTTGCAGGAAGGACTTGCGCGCATTCAGCGGTGCGAATTCGACGTGCGCCTGCCGGTCGAATCGCGCGACGAGTTCGGCAATCTGGCCGAGGGCTTCAACCGGATGGCCGCCGAATTGCAGGCGCTCTATGGCGATCTGGCCGGGCGCGTCGAAGCCAAAACAGCGGAACTGGCGGCGCAGAATCGCGAACTGACCGCGCTGTATGAAATGACCGCGTTCCTCAACTTGCCCAACGACGTGCCCGCCTTGTGCGAGGGGTTCATCGCGCGTCTCACGCATCAGTTCGACGCGTCGGGCGCGACCGTCCGCCTTATTTCCGACGAAGACGATCGCCTGCATCTCGTCGCATCCGATGGCGTGCCGCCCGAACTGCTCGATGCCGAACGCTGCATGCCCGTCGACGGTTGCCTCTGCGGCGATGCCGCGACGCAGGGCGCGGCCGTCGTCCACGATGCGCGGCGCATGAGCCAGCGGCCTTGCCTGACCGACGAATCGGCGGGCGTGGCGGCGTTCGGCATCGTGTCGCAGGGCGAGAAGCTCGGGTCGTTCTCATTGCACTTCGACAGAAAACGCCCGATCCCCGCGTCCGAAATGAAACTGCTCGAAACGCTCGGCAAGCACTTCGGCACTGCGCTCAAGAATCGCCGGCTCGCGGCGCTCGAACGGCAGTTCGCGGTATCGGAGGAAAGGAACCTCGTCGCGCAGGGCTTGCATGACAGCATCGCGCAGAGCCTCAATTTCCTGAAGATGCAGGTGCATCTGCTCGATGCCGCCGCCCGCGAATCCCGCATGGACGAGATACGCGAGATCGTGCCGCTGCTCGAAGGCGGTGTCGCGGAAAGTTACGACGACGTGCGCGAGCTGCTGAACAACTTCCGCTCGAAGCTCGGCAGCGGCAAGTTCCGCTACGCGGTGGAAAGCACCATCGAGCGCTTTCGTTCGCAAGCGGGCATACCTGTCGCGCTCGATTATCGGGAGGCGGGCGGGCCTCCGCTTGCGGCGGATCATCAGTTGCAGGTCATCTTCATCCTGCAGGAAGCGCTGTCGAACGTGCGCAAGCATGCGGAAGCAAGTCACGTTCATGTGACGATCGTCAACGAGAGTGAATTCCGGCTCTTGGTCGAAGACGACGGCCAGGGCTACGATCCCGACGATATGCGTTTTCTCGACGAAAGGCACGTGGGTTTTCACATCATGCGCGAGCGTGCGGAACGGTTGTCGGCCAGGCTTCAACTGACCGGGTCGCCCGGGCGCGGTGCGCGCGTCGAACTCGTTTTGCCCACTCATGCGCGTCAGGCGGTCTGACGCTTCTCATCATGGCCATCCGCATCCTGCTTATCGACGATCACACGCTGTTCCGCTCGGGCGTGCGTGCGCTGCTGCAGCGCACGCCGGATTTCGAGGTCGTCGGTGAAGCGGCGGACGGGCACGAAGGCATCAAGCGGGCGATGCAGTTCTGCCCGGACGTCATCCTGCTCGACATCAACATGCCGGGGCTTTCGGGTCTCGAAACGCTGCGGCTGCTCGTGCAAGACCTGCCGCAAGCGGCGGTCGTCATGCTGACGGTCTCCGAAGACGTCGATGAACTCACGGTCGCGCTGCGCGACGGCGCGTGCGGCTATCTGCTCAAGAACATCGAAGCGGACACGCTTGCGGCGGCCATCCGCAAGGCGGCGGCGGGCCAGCCCGTCATTGCCGACGACATGACCGTCAAGCTCGTCGCAAGCATGCGCCGGCCAGCGTCCACGATGCAAGGCGACACCGCGCCCGTGCCCACGGCATCGGCGGCGGCCGATCCGCTTACCTCGCGCGAACGCGACATCATCCGTGAATTGTCGCGCGGTGCGAGCAACAAGGAAATCGCGCGCACGCTGTCGCTCGCCGAGAGCACCGTCAAGATCCACGTGCGCAACATCCTTCGCAAACTGAATTTCACGAGCCGCGTTCAGGTCGCGCTCTATGCAGCCGGGCGCGACGCCGCGTCCGTGCTTTCCGAATCCAATTGAACGCCTCATGCGTCGAGCATGTCATGAGCGCGTCGTCAGGCAGTCACATCATGAATCGAAATCAAGCTGAAACTTCGTCTCCTTCGATATCCGCGTACCACGGCTTCAGGCCGCTCACGATTCGCGGACGCAGCGTGCTGCCCATCGTGCAGGGCGGCATGGGCGTCGGCATCTCGGCGCATCGGCTGGCGGGGAGCGTCGCGCGGGAAGGGGCCGTCGGGACCATCGCGAGCATCGACTTGCGTCATCATCACGCCGATCTGACCGCAGCGTGCAAGGCAGATCCATCGCGCGAGACGCTGGAACAGGCCAATCTCACCGCGCTGGCACGTGAAATTCGCAGTGGGCGAGCGTTGTCCGAGGGGCGCGGCATGATCGCCGTGAACGTGATGAAGGCGGTCAGCGCACATGCCGATTACGTGCGCGTGGCCTGCGAGGAAGGCGCAGACGCCATCGTGATGGGCGCGGGCCTGCCGCTCGACCTGCCCGACCTCACGGACGGGTACCACATCGCGCTGATCCCGATTCTTTCCGACAGCCGCGGCGTCAATCTCGTCCTCAAGAAGTGGATGAAAAAGGGGCGCTTGCCGGATGCGATCGTGATCGAACATCCCGCGCATGCGGGCGGGCATCTCGGCGTGACGGACGTCGCCGACATGAACAACGAGCGCTTCGGCTTCGCTCGCGTGCTGGAAGAACTGGAGACGGTGTTCGCCACGCTCGGCATCGCGCGCGCGGACGTCCCGGTAATCGTCGCGGGAGGCATCAACAGTCATGAGGCGGTGCGCGGGTGGCTGTCGGCGGGCGCGGATGGCGTGCAGATCGGCACGCCGTTCGCCGTCACGGAGGAGGGCGACGCGCATCCCGAGTTCAAGCGCGTGCTGGCCGAAGCGACGCCGGAGGATATCGTCGAGTTCGTCAGCGTGACGGGATTGCCGGCGCGCGCGGTCAAGACGCCCTGGCTCATGCGCTACCTGCGCAACGAGGATCGCATCCGCACGAAAATCGGCGCACGCAAGCAGACGTGTCCGACCGCGCTCGAATGCCTGAGTGCGTGCGGTCTGCGCGACGGCATCGAGAAGTTCGGCCATTTCTGTATCGATACGCGCCTCGCGGCGGCGCTGCGCGGCGATGTCGGCAATGGACTTTTCTTCCGTGGACGCGAGACGCTCCCTTTTGGCGCGGCGATTCGCAGCGTGCGCGAACTGATCGAACTGCTGCTCACGGGTACGACGAAGACGGCGGGCGCGGGCTGCTGATGTGTCGTCCGGAAATGTCGCGTTTCACATGCGGGCGCGTTGAATCGAACTCGTCTTATGGCTCGACGGTTTGCTGCGCCCTAGGCTAAGAACAGTTCAACGAAAGGCGTTACGTCATGGCCAAGCGATTTCCCCTTCATCCCAAGCATCCCGAGCGCAATTGCTGGGGCTGCGACCACTACTGCGCCGCGGACGCCATGCGCTGCGGCAACGGCTCGAATCGCACGCAGCATCCGGCCGAACTGATGGGCGAAGACTGGTACGAGTTCGGCGACTGGGGACTCGATGTCGCGGACGACGCGACATCGATCGTGCCGTCCGCAAGCAAGGCTTGAAACGGAGTGAACCCGAACGCGCGCCAGGTATTCGTCCTGTTCCTACACGCCGGCGAATAGCGCCTGCCTAGAATTCCGGGCAATCCAACTCACCGCGTTGCCCGCCATGCACACCAAGCTCGAATTCGAAACACCGGAAGGCCGTCTGTCACTGCATATCGACGATGTCCAGTTCATGGCTTACGACGCCGCCGAAACCGCGATGAAGTCGATGTACACGTTCGTCGAGCGCATGCGCGACATGGGGCTGGGCGCTCTTGCCGAAACGCATGCGCGGGTGTTCGCGCAAAACCGCGTCAATGTGATGGAACTGCGCGAAGCCCACGACGACGCGCAAACGCTGCTCGCATGCGGCGCAATCGGCGATGCAATGGCCGACACCATCCAGCCCCGGCTCGAGATATTGCGCGAGAACATTGCTCAGACGCATCGGCAGATGCGCACGAGCGTCGACCGGCTGGCGGCTTTATCGGCGGCGTGCCATGAAGCGTTGAGCCAGATTCCGGGCTACACGCCGCCGAAGCGCGCGCGAGGCTGACGCGCTGCAACGCTCATCCGCCGGAATATTTTCTCAACAGCGCATTCACGTCGATGCGCTGTCCCTGCAGCAAGAGCAGCCGCGCGTGCAACACGAGATTCTCGATCAGAAGCAGCGCGGTCGTGAGCATGTAAGTGAGATTGACATCGCTCGCGTTGAGCCCGCTCGCCTGCAGGTTGCGATGTTTCTCCAATAGCGACGTCAACACGAGACTGCGAAGTTCGGGCTCACCGAACGGCAGGTCGCCGTAATCGACGGGATCTTCCTGTTCCAGTTCCGCGAGCAGGCCTGTCAATTCGCTGATGGTCACTTCCATGACGTCTCCGCCGTGAGCATGCGTGAAGGGTGAAGAGCGCCTTCATGATGCCACGTATCGGTCGACGGCATCATCGCGCGACGGCGGGTACACTGAATCATCGATTCCTATCTGCAAACGACTAGCCCGATGCCCAGGCGCGCGCCCGAACCGTGGTATCAACCGCCGCAGGAAGAGACTTGCGCGTTGTGCGGCCGTCCGGTGCCGCCGTCGGAGCGCGACCTGCATCATCTCGTGCCGAAGTCGCAGGGCGGCAAGAAGACGGCGGTGTTTCATCGCATCTGTCATCGGCAACTGCATGCGCTCTTCACCGAGAAGCAGCTCGCGCAGCAGTTTTCCACCGTCGAGGCGCTGCTCGCCGATGACCAGGTGCGCGGCTTCGTCGAGTGGGTCAGGACGAAGCCGAACGGTTTCTATCAGCGCACGCGGCGCTCGTCGCGCAAGTCGTAACCGCGCAGTGCAGGCGTGGTCCACGGCGCGCACGCGGCTTCCTTGTTCAGCGCGGACATGCCGAAGCGCTGCATGATGAAGCTCTCCAGCACGAGGTAGAGATCCGCTTCCCGTGGCCGCGTCCCCCAGCGGCTGTTGCCTGCCACCGACGCCACCGTGAACCAGGAGTGCGGTGGAAAAAGTTCGACGCGCAGCATGTCGCGTTCGAGAATCCTCAGCCGCCCGGTATCTGCGTGAAACTCGGCGCTGACGGCGCCGCCCGGTAGATCGATGCTCACCCTCGTTGCATTCGCCCGCATGGTCTCGCCCTCTTTGTGGTTCCGATACGGTGCCCGCACGTTCGTGACAACGTTATGACGTCCGTTCGCTCTCGAATAGTCCCGCTTAAGGAGGGGCGCACGCGCGCCGCCCGCCGTTCAAGCAGAGATATTCCGATAGGCATACAGTAATGAGGTTGCCTGCTGACGCCGAAGTATCGGCAGCATCGGCAACGGAGCAGCAACGGATGCATAGCGTGGTGGCGAAGGTTCGCTCCCGCACATAAAATGCCGCGCGACAGGCGCGGACCCACCTGATCTGGCCGCGTCTTCGCAACGGGCGAAGGCGCGAGTCTCATGTCGATAGATTCAAGTCAATAGAGGAAATTCGTCCATGTTCAAAGCGTATTCGTATGCAGCATCGGCAGCCGACAAGCCGCTCGGCCCGCTGGAGATTCAGCGCCGCGACGTCGGCCCGAACGACGTGCGTATCGACATCCTGTTTTGCGGCGTGTGCCACTCCGACCTGCACATGGCGCGCAACGAGTGGGGCGGCACGAACTATCCGGTCGTGCCGGGTCACGAGATCGTGGGGCGCGTGGCGGAAGTCGGATCCGAGGTGACGAAGTTCAAGGCGGGCGATCTGGCCGGTGTCGGCTGTATGGTCGATTCGTGTCGCGTCTGCGATGCCTGCAACGAAGGTCTCGAACAGTATTGCGAAGGTCCGGACAGCTTCATTCAGACGTATAACTCACCGGACAAGAAGTCGGGCGGCGTGACGTATGGCGGATATTCGACGTCGATCGTCGTCGATGAAGCCTTCACGCTGCGCGTTCCGGAGAATCTCGAGCTGGCTGCGGTTGCGCCGTTGCTGTGCGCGGGCATCACGACGTATTCGCCGTTGCGTCACTGGAACGTGAAGCCGGGCGACAAGGTTGGCATCGTGGGTCTGGGCGGGCTCGGGCACATGGGCGTGAAGATCGCCGCGGCGATGGGCGCGCATGTCGTGCTCTTCACCACGTCTCCGAACAAGACCGAGGATGCGAAGCGCCTGGGCGCGCATGAGGTCGTGGTGTCGAAGGACCCTGACCAGATGGCCGCGCACGCGAACAGTTTCGACTTCATTCTGAACACGGTGGCGGCATCGCATAATCTGGATCAGTTCATTGCGCTGCTCAAGCGTGACGGCACCATGACGCTCGTCGGCGCGCCGGAGCATCCGCACCCGTCGCCGTCGGTGATGAACATGATCTTCAAACGCCGGTCGCTGGCGGGCTCGCTGATCGGTGGTATCGCCCAGACGCAGGAAATGCTCGATTTCTGCGGCAAGCACGGGATTACTTCGGACATCGAAATGATCCGCATGGACGAGATCGATACGGCTTATGAGCGCATGCTGAAAAGCGATGTGAAGTATCGGTTTGTTATCGATATGGCGACGATGGAGAAGTAAGAGTGCTCGGACGAGGCTCTCTCGCGGGCCTCGTCCGGCACCATCTATCTTCCCTCGCGCACGCGCCGTTCCAGCCTGAAGATGCCGGGCGGCTCGAAGTAGGTGCCGAAGCGCACGAGGCCCGCTTTCTTAAGGTGGCAGGTCATCTCGAAGCTGACCTGCAGCCCCGGCTCCGGCGTGTCGACGATGGCCACATCGATTGAACGGATGCGCGGCTCGTATTTGAGCAGCGTCAGTTCCATCTGCTTCTTGAGCGCGTGCGACGACGCCTCGCACGTTTTGCTGCACGCTCAGGGCTTCGAGCGTGCGGTCGTCGAAATAGTGGATCGGCTCGCCGTCGATTTGACCGAGCAGAATGTCGTAGAGCGATGGATTTTCACGTTCGCGAACGAGCATCAACGCAAGCAGGCCATCCCCCATGCATTCGCGCGACTCGCACGCGTCGCCATCGCGATGCCGCTAGCAACGAACCTCTCGCTTGCCGCACCGCATGAAACAATGTGTCCTTCGTCTTGCTTACGACCGCCCAGGGGACGCAGAATCAAGACCTCCCCTGCGATTCCTCCGCGCCTCACATGACGACGAAGCTGATCAGTTTCTTTGCGACCCGCGACGCCAACGCGTCGCTGGAAAATCATCGGCGATACTGCGCGAGCCGCGCGTACACGCACGAATTCGTCGATGCAAGCAGCATCGGCTGGGCGCATCTGCGTGTCTTGCTCAAGTACCAGACGCTGTTGCGCGCCATGCGGGCCATGCCCGACGGCGATCTCATCCTGCTGCTCACGCAGGACTGCCTGATCGTGCGCGACATTGCCTGCGAAGCGTTGATGGAGGCGGCTCGCGACCATATCACCGTGTCGATGGGCGACGCCGGGCACGACACGGTCATCGCCGCGTTTCAACTGTGGCGCAACACGGCCGCATCGCGCGAAATGGTGGAACGCCTGTGCGCGCGTGCCCGGTTCGGAAGCACCGCCGTGAGTGAATCGGAGTTGCTTCGCTCGACTTCTCCATTCGCCTATATCACGCGCTTCGACGACGTTCATCCCGCAGTCCCCGCAGCATGGCATATCGATCCCATCTGGACGCAGTGGCGCGCATTCACCATCGCGCTTGCCGATATCCCCGATGCCCCGCCGAACCAGCCCGTCCATGCCGACCTGCGCGACCTCTTCGCCGAGCACATCAACGCGTGTCAGGCGAACGGCCAGCCCTATCTGACGCTGCCGCCGCAGCCGGAACCGCAAGCCGTCGATACGGCATACGAGGCCCTGAATCCCGACGCGCCGATCGCGCTCGTCATGCTCTATACGCCCAACATCCGGGCCTACGGGGAGATTGCCGAGCGCAATCTGCGCCGCTATTGCACGCGTCACGGCTACGCATTGCACGTGTATCGCGACCTGCCGCAAGAGGCCGGACAGAGCGCGAGCGGCAACTGGCTGAAGCCGTGGGTGCTGCGCCGCCATCTGCCATCGCACGAGTGGGTCATGTGGATCGATGCGGACGTGCTCGTCATCGATCAGTCGACGCCGCTCGACGCGCTCTTCACGAATCGCGATCGTCTTATCGCGATGGACATGAGCTGGCAGTTCAACTCGGGCATCATGGGCTTTCGCCGCACGCCGCAAAACCTCGACGTGCTGGCGGAAGTCGAGGAGACGATCGGCGGCGTCGCGGACAAGTCATCGACGTACGCAAGCGGCGGCGATCAGGACGCCTTCATCAAAGTCCTCATGCGGCACGGCATGGCGAGCGACGCCGAACTGGTCGACTGCATCACGCTGAACACGCCATATCAGCTGCAAAAGCCCGATAGCTTCATGGTCCACTACATGCACATGTGGCTGTCGCTGCGCGCCCTCGCGATGCATCGCGGCGACCTGGCGAGCCGACACATGACGGACGGCGCGACCACATAAAGAAAGTCTTTCGAAAGAAACGCTCGCTTGTTGCAACGCAAAACGCTGAAAACCTTTAGAAACCTACTCGTTACTCCGCCGGCGCCCGGCCGCCCGTGCAGTAAAATGCGGACCTCATTTCACGACACGACGACGCATGTTGCGCAAGGCCTGGCGCGGGGAAGAACGCTTCTGGAAAGTCTGGTGGCTGCTCGGCCTGCCGTTGCATCTCGCATGGTGGGCCGTCTATCTGTACCTTTGGGGTACCGGGGTCGCTCCCGAACCGTTCCTGCTTATCACCATCTGGTTCTGGCCCGGCATGCTCGGCCTGTTCGCCGCGTGCGCGGCGCTCTATCTCGCGTGGTGCACGGCGGCCTGGCGATGCTCGGCCAATGTCGATCGCCGCGTATGGACGTATGTCGCACGCGTGCTCATCGGCGTGGGGCTCGGGTCGTTCCTGACCGAATGCGCGCTCATACTGACCGCGCCGTTCGTGTCCGGATAAGCGCATCCAATTAAGCGTTCTCGCAAAAACCCCAAGCGACGACACTGCTCCGCAACGCTACCATCGTCCCCATCGAAGTGGAGACGCTGCGCGCGAGGAGACACCGCTTGGCCTACGATCCGACCATCCGCAAGAAGCCAGAGGAATTACGGAGCCATCGCTGGTATGGCGCCAACGATCTGCGTTCGTTCGGCCACCGCTCGCGCACGGCGCAGATGGGCTATCACCCGTCCGACTACATGGGCAAGCCGGTGATCGCCGTTGTGAATACGTGGAGCGAAATCAACTCCTGCCACACGCACTTCAGGCAGCGCGTCGAGGAAGTCAAGCGCGGCGTCTGGCAGGCGGGCGGCTTTCCGGTGGAAATGCCCGTGATGACGCTCGCGGAGCCGTTCCAGAAGCCGACGACGATGCTCTATCGCAATTTCCTCGCGATGGAGGTCGAGGAACTGCTGCGCTCGTATCCGTTCGACGGCTGCGTGCTGATGGGCGGCTGCGACAAAACCACGCCCGGCCTGCTGATGGGCGCGATCAGCATGAACCTGCCCGCGATCTTCCTGCCCGCCGGTCCGATGCTGCGCGGCGACTGGAACGGCCGCACGCTCGGCAGCGGCTCCGACACGTGGAAATACTGGGCCGAACTGCGCGCGGGCAAAATCACCGAGGAGGAGTGGAAGGGCGTCGAGAGCGGCATCGCGCGCTCGCCGGGTCATTGCATGACGATGGGCACCGCCTCCACGATGACGAGCGCCGCCGAGGCGCTCGGCCTCACGCTGCCGGGCTTCGCGTCGATTCCAGCGGTCGATTCGCGCCATGCGCAGTTCGCGTCGCTGACGGGGCAGCGCATCGTCGAGATGGTCTGGACGGATCTGAAGCCGTCCGACATCCTCACGGCGAAGTCGTTCGACAACGCCGTTACCACCGTGCTGGCCCTGTCCGGCTCGACCAACGCGATCGTGCATCTGGTGGCGGTCGCGCGGCGCGCGGGCGTGCCGCTCACGACCGCGCGCTTCGACGAGCTGTCGCGCGTGACGCCCGTCATCGGCAACGTGCGCCCGGCGGGCAAGTATCTGATGGAGGACTTCTTCTACGCGGGCGGCCTGCGCGCGCTGCTCGCGGAACTGGGGAATCTCATCGATGGCGCCCAGCTCACGGTCAATGGCGCGACGCTCGGCGAGAACATCGCGGGCGCGGAGATTTTCGACGACGACGTCATCCGCAGGCGCAGCAATCCGCTCGTGCCGAACGATGCCCTTGCCGTGCTGACCGGCAACCTCGCGCCCGACGGCGCCGTCATCAAGCCGGCGGCGATGGAAGCGCATCTGCTTAAGCATCGCGGCCCGGCGGTCGTGTTCAGGGACTACGCGGACCTGGCCGCGCGCATCGACGATGAAGCGCTCGACGTGACCGCCGATTCCGTGATCGTGCTGCAACATGCGGGACCGGTCGGCGCGCCCGGCATGCCGGAGTGGGGCCAGTTGCCGATTCCGCAGAAGCTGTTGAAGCAGGGCGTGCGCGACATGGTCCGCATCTCCGATGCGCGCATGAGCGGCACGAGCTACGGCGCGTGCGTGCTGCATGTCGCGCCGGAATCGTTCGTGGGCGGGCCGCTTGCGCTCGTGCGCGACGGCGACATCGTCGAACTCGACGTACCCGCGCGCAGGCTGCATCTCGAAGTCGGCGACGATGAACTCGCCGCCCGCCGCGCCGCGTGGGTGCGCCCGAAGCGGCCGTTCGAACGCGGCTTCGGCGTGATGCATCAGCTGCACGTCACGCAGGCGAACAAGGGCTGCGACTTCGACTTCCTCGAAGAGAAATTCGTCGCTGATGGCGGCGAGCCTGAAATCCACTGAACGACGAGCATCGACATGACGACTCACGACATCGCCGTCTCCGGCGAGACCCTCGAACTGCTGCGCCACGTCAGCACCGCGACGCTCACGACGCAACTCTTCAAGCGCGGCTTGCGCAATGTGTTCCTGCAAGGCGTCGCGCCGCTCGTCAAGCCGGCGAATGGCGCACCGAATCTCGTCGGGCCGGCGTTCACGCTGCGCAACATTCCGGCGCGCGAGGATATCGATCATCTCGGCGTGTTTCAGAACCCGGATCACCCGCAACGCAAGGCGGTCGAGACCGCTCCGCCGGGCAGCGTGCTCGTGCAGGATTGCCGTGGCGATCGCACGGTCGCATCGAGCGGCTCGATTCTGACGACGCGTCTCCAGGTGCGGGGCGTCGCGGGCATGGTGTCGGATGGTTGCGTGCGCGATAGCGGGACCATCGGCGATATCGGCTTGCCGATCTTCTGCGCGGGCCCGAGCGCGCCGCTGAACCTCGCGAAGCATCACGCGGTGGACATGAACGTGCCGATCGCGTGCGGCGGCGTGGCGGTGTATCCGGGCGATATCGTCGTCGGCGATGTCGATGGCGTCGTCATCGTTCCGCGTCATATGGCCGAGCAGGTGGCGAAAGATGCGGCGGAGCAGGAACTGCTGGAAGCGTTCATCACGATGCGCGTGGAACGCGGCGCCGCGTTGCGCGGGACGTATCCGCCGGATGAGGCGACGCTTGCGGAGTATGCGGAGTGGCGCAAGGGGCAGGTGTAGAGGACAACGCCGGACGTGGAATCGTCTCGTCAGGCGACCAACAGCTCGGCCGCCTGGGAATCCACCCTGCGCAACTAGCGCCCGCCCTCTGCGAAGCCCCGCAACAAATGATGCGCGATAGCAAACGGCTTCGGCGCGGACAGTCCGTCCGCGTGCGAGCCGTCGAGCATCGCCGCGACTTCGGCGCGCGTGAACCAGCGCGCGTCTTCGAGCTCGTTCTTGTCGATGACGATGTCCGTATCGACTGCCTGCGCGAAACAGCCGATCATCAGCGACGAAGGAAACGGCCACGGCTGCGACGCGAAGTAACGCACGTCCTTGCAGCGGATGCCGGCTTCCTCCAGCACCTCGCGATAGACCGCATGCTCGAACGTCTCGCCCGGCTCCACGAAGCCCGCCAGCGCCGAGTACATCCCCGGCGCGAATTGCGGCTGACGGCCGAGCAGGCAACGCTCGCCGTCGGTGACGAGCATGATGACCACCGGATCGACGCGCGGAAAATGCTGCGCGCGGCAGTTGCCGCAGATGCGCCGCCAGCCCGCGCCTGCGTCGTCGGTCGGATGGCCGCAATTCGCGCAGAAGCGATGCCGCCGGTGCCAGTCGAGCATCGATCGCGCTTCGCCGAGCGCGCTGACGATCGGCGCATCGACGAGTCCCTGCATCGCGACGGGCCGCAGTTCCATCGTTTCGACTGGCACGCCCTCGAGCGCGCTCGCCGCGGCTTCCGCGCTCGCGTCGACGGCGCAGGCAAAGAGCGCGCGCCCATCGGCGTCGCGGCCCAGCAGCACCGTCTGCAGCGGCGCGCCGAACGTCGCGGCTTCATGCGCGGCGAACAGCGCATCGAGGCGCCCGTCGCGGCCGTCGATGCGCTTGAACAGCGGCACGTCCTTTACAAAGAGCAGAAAGCGCGTGGCGGCATCGTCGCGGAGGCGGGCGACGAACGCTTCGTCATCGCGTTTGTCGGACATGCGGTCGAGCGGATCGAGCGTGAAACCGATGGCATGAGGCGGCGTGGGCATGATTGAGTTCGTCGAAGCGGCGGCGCGCGCCTGAGGAAAAGGGTCAGCGAGCATCCTAGCGAAGTTGGCGCATCCTTGCTGGCGAAGCAAGGCGTCGCGGCTATGCGATAAGTCCGCCTGTATCGGATACCGGTGTAAGCATCATGGAAGTCAACGAATTCTCACGCGAGGCCAATGGCGGGACGGAGCTGATGCTGCGCCGGTTGCATCGCTCACTCGACGCGGGCCTGCTCGCGAAGTTTCAGATCATCCCGTCGCGTATCCGCGAGATCGACCCGCACAGAAAAACCGTGCTCTGGCTTCACGACGTGCCGACCGAAGAAACGGTGGCGCTGAAAGACGCCGCTTACCGCAAGCAGTTCGCCAGAATCGTGATGGTGTCCGACTGGCAAATGCAGATGTTCCACATCTTCTACGGCATGCCGTACTCCGAATGCATCGTCATTCGGAACGGCATCGAACCGATACCGCCGCTGCCCAAGCCGGACCTGCACGAGGTCATCAACGTCATCTACCACACGACGCCGCAGCGCGGTCTTCAACTCCTCGTGCCGGCTTTCGAGCATGTGCTCGCCAGATTCGGGCGGCTGCACCTGCACGTGTATTCATCGTTCGATGCCTACGGCCAACCGGAGCTCGACGCGCCTTACGCGCCGCTTTTCGAACATTGCAGGCATCACCCGAACATCACGTATCACGGCTTTCAACCGTACGATGCCGTGCGGCGCGCGCTTCAGCAAAGCCACGTGTTCGCTTATCCGTCGATATGGCCCGAGACCTCCTGCCTCGCCGCCATCGAAGCGATGTCCGCAGGCAATCTGGTCGTCGCGCCGAACTACGGCGGACTTTTCGATACCTGTAATCGATGCGCGCTCGGCTATCAATGGACGGAAAAGCCGGCCGATCACGTGGCGGTCTTCGCCGATGCGTTATCGGACGCGGTCGTCAGACTGCGAAACGATCCCGCGGGCTGTCAGAGCCATCTCGACGCGCAGAAGGGCTTTCACCGATCGTTTCTATGACTGGAATGCGCTCGCGCCCGTCTGGGACCGCATGTTGAGAGCACTGCTGACCTGATGCGCGACCGTTGCGATCTGCAACGACAAGTCCTATCTTGTCGGCACGCAGCACTGATCGCATAGGACTCACGGAAGTTGACGGCTTCGCGCTCCAAGCCAGCAGAGCCGCACTGCCGCACTGCCGCGACGATCGAACGGCGGTCGCATCGCGTTCCCGCAACGCACAACGACAGGATGATCGTTCCATGCCGAAGCGTGTCGATTCTCAGCCGCGCCGATCGTCGTCATGGAGCCGGCCATGAAGCCGCCGACCATCATGGAGATCGTCCGATGAGCCTGAGCCTGTACGCCCATCCGTTTTCGTCGTATTGCCAGAAGGTGCTGGTCGCGCTCTACGAAAACGCCACGCCGTTCGAATGGCGGCCTCTCACGCCCGAAACGCCGCAGTCCATGCGCGAACTGGCGGAACTCTGGCCCATCAGGCGCTTTCCCGTCCTCGTCGACGATGGCCGGGCGGTGATCGAAGCGACGATCATCATCGAGTATCTGGACCTCTTTCATCCCGGACCGGTGCGCCTGATTTCGTCCGATCCGCGCGCCGCGCTCGACGTGCGCTGGATGGACCGCTTCTTCGACAACTACGTGTCTACGCCGCAGCAAAAGATCGTCTTCGATTGCATGCGGCCCGATCACGAGCGCGATCCACGCGGCGTCGCCGATGCCCGCGCGATGCTCGACACGTCGTACGGCATCCTCGACCGCCTGATGTCGGCGCGCGAATGGGCCGCCGGCGATGCCTTCACTCTCGCCGACTGCGCCGCCGCGCCGTTCCTGTTTTATGCCGACTGGACGCATCGCATCGGGGATGCTTATCCGAACGTGATCGCGTATCGCAAGCGGCTGCTGGCGCGGCCTTCGTTTGCGCGCGCGGTGGACGAGGCGCGGCCGTATCGGCGATTGTTTCCGCCGGGCGCGCCGGATCGCGACTGACCCCCGTCGAGTTCGTCAACACAGGAGAACACGCATGACATCCACGCCTTCACGCCTTCCCGCAGCCGAACTGGCGGCGCGGGCCACGATGACCTTCCCGAATGAAAGCGCCGACTATCGGCGGGCGCGCATTGCGCTGCTGGCCGAAGAAATCGAGTTGCGGCGGCATATCGAGCGCGTTGCGCAGATGCGGCGCGCACTGCCGCCCGGCGGCGAAGTCACGGGCGATTATCGCTTCGAAGGCGAGCGCGGTTCCGTCGATTTCGCCGGCCTGTTCGGCGACAAGGACACGCTCGTCACCTATAGCTACATGTTCGGACCGCAGCGCGAGCGGCCCTGCCCGATGTGCACGTCGCTGCTGTCGGCGTGGGAAGGCGAGGCGCGCGATATCGAACAACGCGTGGCGCTCGCGGTCATTGCGCGCTCGCCGCTCGCCAGGCTCGTCGCGTTCAAGAAAGAGCGCGGCTGGCGCGACCTGAAGCTGTATGCCGACACCAACGGCAACTTCAGCCGCGACTATCACGCGATTTCGAAAGAAGGCGGCGATGAACCCGCTCTCAACGTGTTCACGCGGCGCGACGGCGTGATCCGCCACTTCTGGGGCGGCGAAATGGACTTCGCGACCGCCGATCCGGGCGAGGACCCGCGCGGCGCGCCCGATCCGATGCCGCTCTGGACCGTGCTCGACATGACGCCGGAAGGACGCGGTACGGACTGGTATCCGAAACTGAACTATTCCTAGGCGGCGCGTGGCTTGTGTGACGTTCAGTCAAATCTGGGCGCGCGTGGTCAACTTCGGTCGCGGGCCGGCGTTATGGGCGAACCGTTTCACGGTGAATCGGTATTACCGGGAGAAGTTCGCTCATGGTTGCAAACGCATTCATCCGGCGCGCGCGCGTCGTCAGTCTCGCATCCGTCGGCGCGCTCGTCGTGGTCAGCGGATGCGCCGCGCATCGGCCGGTGAGCGCGGCTGCGGCGCCGGAGCCGTCGCAGGACGAGCCGCGGGACGTGCGCGAAACGCCGGCGGCCGAGGCATCATCGGTCGATGCGCCCGCCGCGATCGCACCCGACAACGCAGTGTCGCAACCCTTGCAGGTCGGCGAGGCGTCGTTCTATAGCAGCAAGTTTCAGGGACGTCGCACCGCAAGCGGCGAGCGCTACGACATGAACGCGCTGACCGCCGCGCATCGCACGTTGCCGCTCGGATCGTATGTGCGCGTGAGCAATGTTTCGAGGACGCGGTCGGTGGTGGTGCGTATCAACGATCGGGGCCCGTTCGTCAAAGGGCGGATGATCGACCTGTCGTTCGCCGCCGCGAGCCTGCTCGGCCTGCGCAATGCCGGGCACGCGCGCGTCCTGCTCGAACCGGTCGAGCCGATCAGGCTGCAGATCGCGCAGCCGGTCGCGGCGTCGAACAAGGCGCGCGTGTATCACGCCAAAGCGCCGAAGAGGCCGATGAAGCTGCGCCTCGCGCATCCGCGGCGTCACGGCGCGCGAGCGCGGGCCCAGGCTTCGGCCTGACGGCCATCGGACGGATACAATGCGGCGGCACAAGACCTGCGCCCTGCCGAGTCATCCGATCCGACACATGAACCAATCGCCCCGGGCCTTTCTTCTCGGCCCGCTTCTCAAAAGCGTTTCGCGGTCTTTCTATCTGACGCTGCGCATCTTGCCGCCCGCGATGCGCGATCCCATCGGGCTCGCCTATCTGCTCGCGCGCGCGGCGGACACCATCGCGGATACGTCGCTCGTCACGCCGGCGCGCCGGCTCGACTTGCTGCTGTCGCTGCGCGCGCAAGTGAACGGCGCGCCGGACGACGGCGCGCTCGCCCGCATCGCCGATGAAGTCGCGGGGCAGCAAACACAGCCCGACGAACGCGTGCTGCTCGAATCGCTCGGACCCGCGCTATCGATTCTGAGCGACCTCGGCCCAGCCGATGCCGCCGCCGTGCGCGATATCGTGACCACGCTCAGCACCGGCATGGAGTTCGACCTGCGCACGTTCCCGGACGAAACATCCGGACAGATCGCGGCGCTCGATGCATTCGCCCAACTCGACCGCTACACGTATCTGGTCGCGGGATGCGTCGGCGAGTTCTGGACCAAGATGACCTTCGCGCACATGCCCGGCCTCATCCGGACGGCGCCCGACGTGATGCTCGCGCGCGGCGTGCGCTTCGGCAAGGCGCTGCAGATGACCAACGTGCTGCGCGATTGCGCACGCGATCTGCGCATCGGCCGATGCTATCTGCCCGCCGACCTGCTCGCGCGTCATGGTCTCGCGCCGCAAGACCTGCTGGCAGCGGATGCTTCGTCGCGTGCGCGGCCCGTCCTGGCGGAGCTGCTGCGCGCGAGCTTGCCGCTCTTTCAGGACGCGCTCGAATACACGCTCGCGATTCCGCCGCACGCCGTGCGACTTCGGCTCGCGTGCCTGTGGCCGATCATGATCGGGCTCGACACGCTCGTGCTTCTCGCCGGCAACGACGCGTGGCTCGATCCAGCGCGCATCTCCAAGGTCCGGCGCAACGACGTGTATCGCATCATGGCGACGTCGATGCCGCTCGTCGCATCGAACCGCATGTTGCGCGCGTGGGTGTCGCGCCGAATGAACGCGATCGAACTCGCGCTCTAGCGGCGCAATTCCGCGATGATCCGCTCGGCCAGAAAATCGCAAGGCGGCCGTTGCGATGCGGCGCTGCGCGCGAGCACCACTTCCAGCGCGGCGATTTCCGGCAGTCCCTGCGCTTGCCCGAGCAGCGTGAAATGCGCGGGCACGGCGCATTTGGCGAGCGGCGTGACGGCGAGCCCGGCTTCGGCCATCGTCAGGAGACCGAGCAGGCTGGGACTTTCATACGACGTGCGATAGCCGATGCGCGCCCGCTCCAGGCTTCGAATGGCGTTCTCTCGCGCGACGCTGCCCGGCAGGAACACGGCGATCGGCAGCGGCCGTTCGCGCCAGATGTCGGTCGCGCCGGGGGCGGCGGCCCAGACCATCGGCTCGTGGCGCAGGAACTCGCCGGAGATGCCTTTCACGCGCGTGGCGCAGACGAGATCGACGGCGCCGTCCTTCAGCATCGGCGCGAGCGCGGCGCTCGGCAAGCCGACCACCTGAATCTCGACCTTCGGATACGTCGCTGAGAACTTCTTCAGGATCGGCGGAAAGAGCGACGAGGCGTAATCGTCCGGCACGCCGATCACCACGCGCCCGGTTACGTCGGGGCGGACGACCGCCGCCCACGCTTCGTCGCGCAGCGCGATCATGCGGCGCGCGTAGGTCAGCAGCACTTCGCCGTCCTGCGTGGGCGTGACGCTGCGCGGCTTGCGCACGAAGAGCGCCTTGCCGAGCGCCGTTTCGAGCGTCTTGATCTGCATGCTCACCGCCGATTGCGACCGGTGCACGAGCCCCGCCGCGCGGCTGATGCTGCCGGTATCTGCGACAGCGATGATCATCGAGAGAACGTCCAGGTCGAGCGCTTTCATGAAGAGTCGGTGCGAGGCTTTGGTATCAGAAAATCTGAACGAATCTATCAATATTATGCGATTTTCTTTTAGCTTGCCGGGCGGCATAGTGCAGGAGAGGAGCCTACCGATGAACGCGCGTACCGATCCCGCTGTCCTCGCCGCCGTGCAAGCCATGCCCGAACCGTCGTTCGCGACGACCGCGTCGGGCCTATCCGTGCCTTACGTCGAATGCGGCGAAGGGGAGCCGCTCGTGTTCGTGCACGGCTCGCTGTGCGATTACCGCTACTGGTGCGCGCAACTTGCGCCGCTCGGCAAGCACTTCCGCGCGATCGCGCCGAGCCTGAGCCACTACTGGCCGGCCGTCGATGCCTTCGTGCAGGGCGAGTTCGGCTGGCGCGCGCACGTCGACGAGATCGCCGAGTTCATCGTCGCGATGGACCTGGCGCCCGTGCATCTCGTCGGGCATTCGCGCGGCGGCTGCATCGCGTTCCATCTGGCGCGCGAATATCCGCGGCTTGTCAAGACGCTGACGCTCGCGGATCCGGGCGGTCCGCTGCAGACATCGGCGCAGGCGTCCGCTGCCCTCGCCACCCTCCCGCCCGCAACGAACGCGCTGCGTGCGCGCGTCGCGGAGTTGATCGAACAGGGCGATTTCGACACCGGTCTCGAAATGTTCGTCGATTCGGTGAGCATGCCCGGCTTCTGGCAGAAGAGCACGGAGAGCTTCCGCCGCATGGCGCTCGATAACGCGCTCACGCTGCCGAAGCAGTTCCGCGATCCGCTTCCCGCCTACACCCGCGAGGCGGCGCGCGACATCAAGTGCCGCACGTTGCTGATCGACGGCCAGAGAAGCCCGCGCATGTTCCGCAACAACGTCGACAAGCTCGTCGAATGGATCGAATTCGCCGAACGGCAGACGATGGCGGGGGCGTCGCACGGAATGAACGTGGCGAGTCCCGCCGCGTTCAATCGCGCGGTGCTGGGCTTCGCGGGCGCGTGGTAATCGCCGGCGGACGAACGGTCGGGCTTTCCGTCATACATTTTCGTTGCGTGTTGTGACAACGCAACCGTGAGCGCGCGGCTGCCGGGCTAAGATCGTTGCCACCTCATTGCCTTCGCGAGGCGCATGTGAGCACCGGGCACGACGATCTCGACGCATGGAAGCGCCAGCGCACCGTCACGCTGGCGTTCGAACTGGCCGATAGCGGCCGCTGCGAGCACTTCGGCGATATCGCCTACACGCTGCAGTTCGAGCGCGGCTTGTCGATATCGCTCATCGACGATCCCGCCGTGCGCCGCCAGCTCAACGAGCGATGCGCCGATGCCCGCGAGGCGCTCGCGCCCGAACCGGAACCGCCCGAAGCGCCCGAAACCGTGACGACGCGAGCGCAAACGCCTTCGCTGCTGCGCCGCGCCGCATCCGCGCTGCGGCGATCCGGCACGCTCGCCAGCGGCCTCCGGTCCGCCGCGTCCTGACCATCAATTGCGCCTTTTCTAGCCAAATCGCCGGGCAAATGGCGGATTTGCACGAGAGTTGCGCGTCTCAAAACCTGTAAACTCAAGAAAGTAGAACCAGAAGCCCGGACACGCACCGCGCGTGCGGTCCGGCGTTTGAACTTTGAGGAGGAAATGCTCGTGGCTAACGAAAAGATGCTGGCGCAGATGGCGGAGAAGCAGGGTTTCATCGCCGCTCTGGATCAAAGCGGCGGTTCGACACCCGGCGCGCTGCGCCAATACGGCATTGCGGACGACGCCTACAACGGCGATGCCGAGATGTTCAAGCTCATGCACGAAATGCGCGTGCGCATCATGACCGCGCCGGCCTTCACGGGCGAGAAGGTCATCGGCGCGATTCTGTTCGAGCACACGATGGACGGCGAAGCGGAAGGCAAGCCGGTGCCCACGTTCCTGTGGGAAGACCGTGGCGTCGTGCCGTTCCTGAAGGTCGACAAGGGTCTCGAAGCCGAAGCCGACGGCGTGCAGATCATGAAGCCGATCCCTGGCCTCGATGAACTGCTTCAGCGCGCGGCGAAGCTCGGCGTGTTCGGCACGAAGATGCGCTCGGTGATCCATCAGGCGTCGGAGAAGGGCATCGCGGCGGTCGTGAAGCAGCAGATCGAAGTGGGCGAGCAGATCATCGCGCAAGGTCTCGTGCCGATCCTGGAACCGGAAGTTTCGATCAAGAGCCCCGACAAGAAGGGCGCGGAAAAGATTCTTCGCGATGAACTGCTGAAGGGCCTCGACGCGCTGCCGGAATCGAGCCGCGTGATGATCAAGCTGACCATTCCGGACGAAGCAGATTTCTATCGCCCGTTGATCGAACATCCGCGCGTCGTGCGCGTCGTGGCGCTGTCGGGCGGCTACACGCGCACCGATGCGTGCAAGCGTCTCGCCGAAAACCACGGCATGATCGCGAGCTTCTCGCGTGCGCTGATCAACGAACTGAAGCAGTCCATGAGCGACGACGAATTCAACGCGACGCTCGCGGAATCCATCGACGAGATTTACGAGGCATCGGTCGAAAAGGTCTGAAGCTCACCATTCGATGTCAGAAAACGCGCCCGTTTGCGGCGCGTTTTTTCATGGTCGAGCGCAATCCTTCCGATCATTAACTGGGGTTTGTCAGCCCTTCTGCACTCTCGTTCGCTTCCTATACTTCCTGCATGGGACGCGAACCGCGATCGCATAGAGCGTGTTCCGCAGGCTCGCGGCCGTCCCGGGTCACGGCACGCGTGCCGGAATCATCGTCGACGACCACCATGAAAGACCTCGCCTGGAACATCTTCATTTCGGTATCCTTTATAACGGCGATCGCGATGCTCTCGTGCACCGTCATCACCTATCTCGATCTATGGCAGTTTCACGGCGACGCGCGTCGCCATGACGAGCCGTTGCGTTTCCGCTTGCTTCGCTCCACCTGGTTCTTCTACTTCAACGCCTGTACGTGCCTCACGTCGGTAGCGGCGCTGCTTTATGTCACGTGACCGATAGCGGGAAGCCGCCTGCAAAGGCCTCGCGCAAGTATCCGATGAAGAGCGCGACCGCTCGCGGGACATGGGGCGCGTAGGGGCGCACGACATAGAGCTGATCCGCGAAAGCGCCTACCGGACGCCAGTCCGGCAGCAGGACCACGAGCTTGCCGGCCTGCACGGCGGCCTGCGCGGTGAAATCGGGCAACAGCGCGATGCCGAGATCGTCCAGCGCCGCGTCGCGCAGCAATTCGCTGTTGTTCGCCGAAAACGCGCCGTTGACCGCGAGCGTGTACGGCCCCGATGCCGTCTTGCGCGCGCCCTTGCGCACGAACGACCAGATGCTTGCCGCCTGCGTGCGCGGGTAGAACAGGCAGTCGTGTACGGCCAGATCGGCGGGCGTCGCGGGCGTGCCGCGCCGTTTCAGGTACGCGCGCGTCGCGACGATGACCGAGTGCGTATCGCACAGCTTCCATGCGACGTGCGTCTCCGGCGCGTGCGCGCTGTGGCGGATGGCGAGGTCGAAGCCTTCGGTGGCGATCGACGTCAGCCGGTCCGACGCCTCAAGCTGCACGCGCACTTCAGGATGCGCGTGCAGAAAGCCCGCGAGCTTCGGCGTCAATTGCTGCCGTGCAAAAGCGACCGGCGCGGTCACGCGAATCAATCCCCGCGCGATGCCCGCCATTTCCCTCACGCCCGAAAAGCTCGCGGCGATATGTTCATACTGCACGCGCGTTTCATCGACGAGACGCCGGCCTGCTTCCGTGAAGCGCACGCTGCGCGTGGTGCGTGTGACGAGCGGCACGCCCGCCGCGCGTTCCAGTTCGGCGATGCGCTGGCTCATGGCTGCCTTGCTGACGCCGAGCCGCGCCGCCGCCGCCGTATAGCTGCCTTGTTCGGCGAGCACGGTGAGCCAGTGCAGATGCGTCCAGAGCGCCTCGATCTTTTCGTCTTCCATGCGCCGATTGTTTGCGAGCGTGAACAATGAGTTCAATCATAGCGTCTTTGCAGCGCCCGCAACGCTTCTTACACTTATCACATTGCCAAAACCATTCCGCAGACGGGAGACGAGATGCAAGCCTTCAACGATACCGCCGATGTCGTCCACTACATTCACGGCGAGCGCGTGAACGGCTCGGGCGCGCGCTCGCAGCCGATCTTCAACCCGGCGACGGGCGAACGTCCCCGCAAGCTCGTGCTCGGCGAAGCCGCGGATGTCGAAGCCGCCGTCGCGAGCGCGAAGGCCGCGTTTCCCGCCTGGCGCGACATGCCGCCGATCCGTCGCGCGCGCGTCATGCAGCGCTTCCTGGAGCTGATGAACCAGAATCGCGATGCACTCGCCGCGATCATCACCGCCGAGCATGGCAAGGTCTTTTCGGATGCGCAGGGCGAAGTGACGCGCGGCATCGAAGTGATCGAATTCGCGTGCGGCATTCCGCAACTGCTGAAGGGCGATTACACCGAACAGGTTTCCACGGGCATCGACAACTGGACGACGCGCCAGCCGCTCGGCATCGTCGCGGGCATCACGCCGTTCAACTTCCCGTGCATGGTGCCGTGCTGGATGTTCCCGGTTGCCATCGCAACGGGCAATGCGTTCATCCTGAAGCCGAGCGAGCGCGATCCGTCGGCATCGCTTTTCATGGCGGATTTGCTGAAGAAAGCGGGCCTGCCCGACGGCATCTTCAACGTCGTGCAGGGCGACAAGGTCGTCGTCGATGCGCTGCTCGAACATCCCGATGTCCGCGCGATCAGCTTCGTCGGCTCGACGCCGATCGCCAATTACATCTATGAAACGGGCGCGAAGCACGGCAAGCGCGTGCAGGCGCTCGGCGGCGCGAAGAATCATATGGTTGTGATGCCGGACGCCGATATCGACCAGACCATCGATGCGCTGATCGGCGCGGGCTACGGCTCGGCCGGCGAGCGCTGCATGGCGATATCGGTGGCCGTGCTCGTAGGCGACGTCGCCGACAAGATCGTGCCGCGTCTCGCGGAACGCGCGCGTCAGCTCGTCGTGAAGAACGGCATGGAGCCGGATGCGGAAATGGGCCCGATCGTCACGCGAGCCGCGCTGGATCGCATCGAAGGCTACATTGCGATGGGTGTCGACGAAGGCGCGCAACTCGTTGTCGACGGACGCGGCCTGAAGGTCGAAGGTCACGAAGACGGCTTCTTCACTGGGGGCACGTTGTTCGATCACGTGACGCCTAACATGCGCATCTACAAGGAAGAGATTTTCGGGCCGGTGCTCGCATGCGTGCGCGTAAAGGACTTCGCGGAAGCCGTCGATCTCGTGAACGCTCACGAGTTCGGCAACGGCGTCGCCTGCTATACGCGCGATGGGCACGTCGCCCGCGAGTTCGGCCGGCGCATCGAAGTGGGCATGGTCGGCATCAACGTGCCGATTCCGGTGCCGATGGCATGGCATGGCTTCGGCGGGTGGAAGCGCTCGCTTTTCGGCGACATGCACGCGTACGGCGAAGAAGGCGTGCGCTTCTACACGAAGCAGAAGTCGATCATGCAGCGCTGGCCGGAAAGCACGGAGAAGGGCGCGGAATTCGTGATGCCGACTTCGAAGTAACTCCGTAACGCATGAACATGACGCCCGCTTCTCCGCAAAGGACAAGCGGGCGTTATGCTTTGCGGATGACAGCACTCACGAGGGACCTTTCCATGACCAATGCATTGCTGCAAAGGCTCGGCATTACGAAGCCCATCATTCAGGCGCCAATGGCGGGCGTCAGCACGCCCGCGCTCGCGGCGGCGGTGTCGAATGCGGGCGGGCTCGGCTCGCTCGGCGTCGGCGCGATGAATGCCGACGCCGCGCGCAAGACGATTCGCGAAACACGCGCGCTCACCGACAGGCCGTTCAACATCAACGTGTTCTGTCATCGTCCGGCGAAGGCGAACGAAGCCATCGAGAAGGCATGGATCGACTGGCTTGCGCCGCGCTTCGCGCAATACGATGCAAAGCCGCCGCAAACCCTCGGCGAAATCTATACGAGCTTCGTCGTCGACAAGGACATGCTCCATGTCTTCCTCGAAGAGAAACCGGCCGTCGTCAGTTTTCATTTCGGACTGCCACCGACCGGGACGATTGATGCCTTGCGCGATGCGGGCGTCACGCTGATCGCATCGGCAACGAACGTGCGGGAAGCGCAAAGCCTGGCCGATGCCGGCATGGATGCGATCGTCTCGCAGGGCATCGAAGCGGGCGGCCATCGCGGTCTCTTCGACGTGAACAGCGACGACGACCATCTCGGGACCTTTGCGCTCACGCGTCTGCTCGCCAGCAAGTTCGACGTGCCTGTGATCGCGGCAGGCGGGATCATGGACGGCGCAGGCATCGCGGCGGCGCTTGCGCTCGGCGCGCAGGCCGCGCAATTGGGCACAGCGTTCGTGCCGTGCACGGAGACATCGATCGATGCGGGTTATCGCCGCGCCATTCTCAGCGATGCCGCGTATCGCACGACCTTCACAGCGGCAATCTCCGGACGCGCGGCGCGCGGGCTCGTCAACAAGTTCACCGACCTGGGGCGCAACGCCGATGCACCGCAGAACCCGGACTATCCCATCGCGTATGACGCCGGCAAGGCACTGCATGCCGCCGCCAAAGCGAAGGGCGACTTCGGCTACGGCGCGCAATGGGCGGGGCAAGCGGCGGCGCTCGCACGCGAATTGCCCGCCGCCGAACTGATGGCGCGGCTCGTCGCGGAGCTGGATGAAAGCATCGCAGGACTGCAGCGTTATTCGAGCGCGCGCTAAAGTATTCGTGCTATTTGCATCACGTTGACGCTGTAAAGCTAAGTCGAAACGCTTCGTTGGTCAGTTGTGCAGGGAATGCTTCAATGTCTTCTCCCCGCCGCACACCATAACCACGGAGCCTTCGATGTCCGATACCGCCTCGCTCGTCAACGCATCTTCCACGGATGCCGCCCGCCAGCCCGCTGCATCGCATGAGCCGTTTCAGGTCCGCCCGATAGGCGGGCGCATCGGCGCCGAGGTGCGCGGCGTCGCGCTGTCCGCCGATCTGGACGATGCCGCCATCGGCGCGATCAACAGCGCGCTGCTCGAGCATAAGGTGCTGTTCTTTCGCGGCCAGTCGCATCTCGACGACGACGCACAGGAAGCCTTCGCCGCGCGCTTCGGCGAGACTGTCGCGCATCCGACGGTGCCTTCGCTATCGAGCGGAAGCCGTCTGCTCGAACTCGATTCGAAGCACGGCGCACGCGCGAATTCGTGGCATACGGATGTGACTTTCGTCGATGCCTACCCGAAGATTTCGATTCTTCGCGGCGTCGTGATTCCGCCCGCTGGCGGCGATACCGTGTGGGCCAACACAGCCGCCGCCTACGCGAACCTGCCGGCGGCATTGCGCGACCTCGCGGACGGCTTGTGGGCGCTGCATACGAACGCCTACGACTATGCGGCCTCGCGCAATACCCCGGATAGCGACGCCGACCGCGAATACCGCAAGCAATTCACTTCGACGCTGTACGAGACGGAGCATCCCGTGGTGCGCGTGCACCCGGAAACCGGAGAGCGGACGCTCGTGCTGGGTCACTTCGTCCAGCGCTTCCTGGGCTTGTCGCAGCGCGATTCCGACCGGCTCGCCGCCATCTTCCACGATCACGTGACGCGCCTCGAAAACACCGTGCGCTGGCGCTGGACGCAGGGCGACGTGGCCATCTGGGACAACCGCGCTACGCAGCACTATGCCGTCGCCGATTATGGCGATGCGCATCGCGTGGTGCGGCGCGCGACCGTGCATGGCGATGTCCCCGTCGGCATCGATGGACGCACAAGCCGCAGCGTCCGACAAGAGACGCGTACTCATTAATCCAGCAAGCGATCATGCCGATGACACTCATCAAACGCAGTATCGTTGCATTGCTGGGCGTCGCGCTGATCGGCGCGGCGCAGGCGGCCGAACCCGAAGTGGTCCGCATCGGCGTGGCGCAGCAAGGCTCGGGCGATCCGCCGACCTTCGGCGGTTCCCCCGCCGCGACCGCGCAATTGCAGCATCGCGTGGAAGATGCGCTGCAGACCGAGCACGTCAAGGTGCAGTGGATCTTTTTCAAGGGCGCCGGGCCGGCGGTCAATGAAGCGCTCGCCAACAAGCAGGTCGACTTCGCGTATCAGGGCGATCTGCCTTCGGTGCTCGGACGCGCGAACGGGCTCAAGACGCACGTCCTGCTGGCATCGAACGTGCGCTCGGGCGTGTATCTCGCGGTGCCGCCCGACTCGGACATCAAGGGCGTCAAGGACCTGAAGGGCAAGCGCGTCGGAATATTTCGGGGAACGAATCTACAGCTCGTCGCGGATAACGTGCTGAAAGAGAACGGCCTCACCGAGCGCGATCTGCGCGTGATCAATCTCGATACCGCGGCGGCGCAGGCCGCGCTGGCATCGAAGGGTGTGGATGCCGTTTTTCTCGATTATTCGCTTTTCAAGCTGCAGCGTCAGGGGCTTGCGAAGATCGTCTATGCATCGCGCGATGGCGGCTTGCAGCTGACGCGGCAGGCCCACTTGCTCGTGCTCGACGACTTCGAGCGCGCGCATCCCGAGACGGTGCAGAAAGTGGTGACGTCGGTGGTGCAGGCGGCGCAATGGTCGTCGGATGAAGCGAACCGCAACGCGCTGTTCGCGCTGTGGGCCAAAGCCGGCGTGCCGGCTGAATCGTGGCAGTCCGAGTATTCGAATCAGCCGATGAAGGACCGCATGTCGCCGCTGATCGATCCGTTTCTCGTCGCGCGATACCAGGCCGTCGCCGACGATGCGCTGCGCCTCAACCTCATTCGTCAGCCAGTCAGCGTGAACGGATGGTTCGAGCCCAAGTATCTGGAGCAGGCCATCAAGACGCTGAAGCTCGATGGCTACTGGCCGCGCTTCGACGCAAGCGGAAAGCCGCTCGCGTAGGACAAGGAGATTCGAATCATGGCGAACACGCTTTCGCGCGCCCTTCCTTCAACGCATCGCGCGAAGTCGGTCGGCGCGGGGCCCTGGCGCATTATCGGCTGGACGGCGCTGCCCTGGCTCCTGCCGCTCGCATGTGCTCTGCTGTGGGTGCTCGGCTCGCGCAATGGCTGGATCTCCGCGCAAGTGCTGCCGCCCCCCGCTCTCGTGTTCGATACGCTGGCATCGCTCGCAAGAAGCGGTGAGCTGTGGATGCATCTCGCGGCCAGCATGTCGCGCGTCGCCGTGGGATTCTTCGGCGGCGTGGCGCTGGGCGTCGTGCTCGGCGCGATGATCGGACTATCGCGCTCGCTCGAAGCCTACGTGTTGCCGAGCTTCAATGCGATCGTGCAGGTGCCCGTGCTCGGCTGGCTGCCGTTCCTGATGATCGTCGTCGGCATCGGCGAGCCGCTCAAGTACCTGCTGATCGGTCACGCTGCGCTCGTGCCTGTCACGCTCGGCACGCTGCAAGGATTTCGCAGCACGCCGTCGGCGTGGCGCGAAGTTGCGTCGGTGTATCGCTATTCGCGCTGGCAAACGGTCCTTCACGTGATCCTGCCTTCCGCCATTCCGATGATCGGCACCAGCGTGCGGCTCGCGTTCACGAAGGCGTGGCTGACGCTCGTCGTGGTGGAACTCGTTGCGTCGTCGGAAGGGCTCGGCTATCTGATCGTGTACGGGCGCCAGCTCTTTCAACTGGACCTCGTGCTGGCGGCGGTGCTTATCGTCGGCACGATCGGCTATCTTGCGGATCGTTCGCTGACTGCGCTCGAACGCAAGCTCGATCGCGCAGGCGCTCGTTAAAGGAGTCGCAATGTCGACATTGGATCTCGAAGCAGCCCGGTTAGACGATCCGCTAGTAAGGAAGCCGAATCGATGGCGCGGCGCCGTTTTGCCGCTCGCCGCGCTCGCGTTGTGGTGGTTCGTATCGCGTCATGCACAGCCGGGGCATGGCGTGATGGTCTCGCCCGCGCAAGTGCTGCACACCGCGATCGAACAGGCGAGAAGCGGCTCATTGCTTCGCGCGATGTCGGCATCGCTTGCGCGAGAACTGACAGGCTTCGCCATCGGCGCGGCGCTCGGTCTTGCACTCGGCGCGCTGCTCGGCATGTCGAAGATCGCCAACCGTGCGATCGGGCCGAGCTTCAACACCTTCAAGCAGGTCTCGTTGTTCGCATGGATCCCACTCATCTCCGTGTGGTTCGGCTTGGGCGATGTCGCGAAAGTCGTGTTCCTGTCGCTGGCCGCGCTGGTGCCGGTCGTCGTGCATACCAGCGATGGATTTCGCGCGGCGCCGCCGCAGTGGATCGAAGTGGGGCGCACGTTCGGCTATGGCCGCGTGCAGACGCTGCTGCACATCGTGCTGCCGGCCGCGGTGCCGTCGATCTTCACGGGCGTCTATCTCGCGCTCATCTACTCGTGGCTCGCGACGCTCGGTGCGGAGTATCTGCTCGTCGCGGGCAGCGGCATCGGCAATACGTTAGTGGATGGCAGCGAGCAATTCCGCATGGATCTGGTGATGTTCGGCGTGATCGTGGTCGGCCTGACGGGCTGGGCGCTGAATGCGCTTGCACGCGCGGTGCAGCGTCGATGGTTCGACGCATCGCGCTACGTTTGAGGAGATTCGTTTCTATGGCAACGGTATCGACGATGGCAACCCGGGACGGCAGCCTCGCGCTTCGTCACGTGAGCAAGCGTTTCGCTGGCGATGACACCGCGCCCGTGCTCGACCGCATTGATCTGCATGTGGAAAGCGGCGAGTTCGTGAGCATCGTTGGGGCGAGCGGCTGCGGCAAGTCGACGCTACTGCGCCTCATCGCCGGTCTCGACGATGCCTTCGATGGCGAGATCGACTTCGGCGGCGAGCGCGTCGTCTCGGCGGACCTGTCGCGCGGCATCGTGTTTCAGGACCATCGGCTGTTTCCGTGGCTGAATGTCGAGCAGAACATCGCGGTCGCGTTGCGCAATGCGCCGCTATCGAAGGACGAAAAGGCCCGTGCCGTCGCCGAGCATGTCGCGCTCGTGGGCTTGCGCGGGTATGAGCGGCATCATCCGCATCAGTTGTCGGGCGGCATGGCGCAGCGCGTGGCGATTGCGCGCGGTCTCGTGAATCGTCCGCGTCTCTTGCTGCTGGATGAGCCGTTCGGCGCGCTCGATGCTCTCACCCGTGCGCGCATGCAGGATGAACTGCAGCGCATCTGGGCGACGGAACGGATCACGATGGTCCTCGTCACCCATGACGTGGAGGAAGCCGTCTTGCTGTCCGATCGCGTCGTGGTGATGCAGGCGCGGCCGGGGCGAATCGCCGAAGTCGTCGATGTCGCCGTGCCGCGTCCCCGAAAACGCGCCGATGCGAAGCTCGCGCTTGTCAGGGATCGCATCGTCGCCGAGTTCTTTTCCGAAGCCTGAATCAGGGCGCCGATGCAGGCGCTTCGCTCACTGCTTCGCTGGCGGCTTCGGGGCTCGAAGGCAATAACGGCGGCATCGTCTGAAAGACCGGTGGCTGAGCAGGCGCTTCTTCGGTCACTTCGGCTTCGGGTTCGGCAGGCGCACGCTTCACGCGAGCCGGCTTTTGCGTGGTCGTCTGGCCGGGCTTCGCCGTGGTCGGCTTCGCATCGTGGCCGAACGTCTCGTCGATCCATCCGCGCAAACGCGTCGTGAACGTCTGCCATGCGCTCGGCGGCGTCTGGATGTCGAAGCGCGCGCGGGCATCGATCAAATGCGAACGCAGCGCGCGCCGCGTGAAGTCGCCGACCATCGGCAACGCGCTATGCGCGCCTTGTCCCCAGTAGTCGCTGCGCAACGTGACGCGGCTATCGTTAAAGCCGACCCACGCGCCCGCGACCAGTTGCGGATGCATCAGGATGAACCAGCCATCCGCGTTGTCCTGCGTCGTGCCGGTCTTGCCCGCCACATCGGCGCGAATGCCGAAGCGCGTGCGAATGGCCGCGCCGGTGCCGCGATTCACCACGTCGCGCATGACATCGACGAGCTTGTGCGTCGCATCGACCGATAACGCGCGCTCCGGCGTGCTGTCGAACTGTGCGAGCACTTCGCCCTGCCTGTTTTCGATGCGCGTGACGAAGAGCGGCTCCATGTAATTGCCGTCGTTCGCGATGGTCCCGTACGCCGAGACCATCTCCTTCAGCGTGACCGGGCTCGTGCCGAGCGCAAGCGACGGCACTTCGTCGAGACGGCTCTCGCGCACGCCCATATCGCGTGCGAGCCGTGCGACGCGTGCGGGGCCGACCGTCTGCATCAATTGCGCGGTGATGCGGTTTCTCGAATACGCGATGCCGTCGCGCAAGCTGACCGCGCGGCCACTCGGCGGCGCTTCGTCGGTCGGATGCCAGGTTTCGTCGCCTTTGACGGGAATCGTCACGTCCTGGTCGATCAACGTATCGGTCGGCATCGCGCCGCGCGCGAAAGCCGCGCCATAGACGAACGGCTTGAACGTCGAGCCGGGCTGGCGGCGGGCCTGCTGAACGTGATCGAACGGGTCCTGCGTGAAGTCGCGGCTACCGACCCATGCCTTGATCTGGCCGGTGCGCGGATCGAGCGCGAGAAACGCGGCCTGCACGCGCGTCTTGTCTTCGCAGAGCGCACGCATGAAATTGCGATCCGCAATCAGATGCTTCAACGCATCGGCATCGTTCGCGCCGGCATCGCGGGCCTTTCGATAGTCGCCCGTCTCGCGGATGAATGCGCGCGTCAGATCCTCGTTCGCGCTCGCGCAGCCGCCGCGCCCGCCCCATGCCGCATTCGCGATCGATTGCAACTGATTGCCCTGCCACATCAGCGACTGAGTCGCCATCGACTGCAGACGCGAATCGATCGTCGTCCGAACGATCAGGCCATCGGAGTAGATATTGAAGTCGTTGTCATCGGCCCATGCGATCAGCCATTTGCGCAACTGCTGCGCAAAGTGCGGCGCGCGTCCCGGCTCCTCGGTCTGCCGCTCGAAGTCGATGCGCAGCGGGCGCTTCTTCAGGGCATCGAGCTTCGCGGGCGCGAGATGACCGAAGCGCACCATCTGACCGAGCACGATGTTGCGCCGATCCAGCGCGCGCTCCGGATTGATGACGGGGTTGTAGTAGCTGTTGCCCTTCAACATGCCGATGAGCGTTGCGCTTTCGAGCACGTCCAGTTGGCCGGCGGACTTGTCGAAATAAGTACGCGCGGCCATTTCGATGCCGTAGGCGTTATACAGGAACGGCACCGTGTTCAGATACGTTTCGAGAATCTCGTCCTTCGAATAAACGGCTTCGATCTTGAACGCGGTGATCGCTTCCTTCATCTTGCGCGTGAGCGTCTGCGAGCGGCCGACTTCATCCGGGTACAGGTTCCGTGCGAGCTGCTGCGTGAGCGTCGAGCCGCCCTGACGATCACCCGAGAACGTATGCAGCGCCGCCGAAGCGGTGCGCCGCCAGTCGATGCCGTGATGCTCGTAGAAACGCCGGTCCTCTGTTGCGATGAGCGCATCGATGACGTTCGGCGATATCTGCTTCAGGCTCACCCATTCACGATGCGTCGGCTTGAACTCGGCGAGCAGCTTGCCGTCGGCGGAATAGATCTGTGCGGGTTGATCGACCTTGGCTTTGCGAATGTCGCGGATGCCGGGGGTAAACGGAATCAGCACCAGCACATAAAGGAGGAACAACGCGGGCAGCAGAAGCAGCGTGCGGGGCCGCAGATGCGGGCGCAGCCGGACCGCGAGTCGGGTCAGCGCTGCGCGCGCGAGGGCTTTGAATTCGGACGCGGTCAAAACGAAACGGCGGGGCCGGACAGGGAAAAGACTGCATCGTAACGCATCTTTACATGTTCCCCGCCGGCGTTTTATCGCAAGATCATGCCTTGCGGACGAATTCGGACTTCAGGCTCATTGCGCCGAAGCCGTCGATCTTGCAGTCGATATCGTGATCGCTATCGACCAGGCGGATATTCTTGACCTTCGTGCCCATCTTGACGACGCCGCCCGAGCCCTTCAGTTTCAGGTCCTTGATGACGGTGACCGTGTCGCCGTCCTGAAGGATGTTGCCCGCCGAATCGCGATACACCTTGGCGGCGGCGTCCGGGGCGTCCCCGGCTTGCGCCTTCCATTCGTGCGCGCATTCGGGGCAGATGTAGACGCCGCCATCTTCATAGGTGAATTTGGAATGGCATTGCGGGCAGGGAGGGAGGGCGTTCATCGGTAATCCTGTGTTGCTGGTTCAAAGCGCGAGAGTATAGCGCCGCGCGTGCAGCCGATTACGAGCCTGCATTATCACGCTGTTGCCAGCCGAGTCCAAGACTCTTTTGCAGCGAAACGAAGTCCTTCAGCAATTCCGCCTGCGCCGCGACCACGTCCTGTTGCGCGGCGAATTGCGTGCGTTGTGCATCGAGCAGATCGATCAATGTCGATACCCCCGCCGTATAGCGTTGACGCACGAGCGTGGCCGAACGTTCGGACGAAGCCTGCACCTGCTGAAGCCGCACCACATGTTCGCGCTGATTGCCATAACGCGAGAGCGCGGAATTGGCGTCCTTCAGCGCAGCGAGCACGGTCTTCTCATAGCGCGCCTCGGCTTCGTCGCGCGACGCCTTCGCTGCATCGACGTTCGCGGTGGTGCGGCCGAAGTCGAACACGTTCCATTGCAGATACGGCACGCCCAGCCACGAGAAGTTCTGCTTTCGCAACAGATGGCCGGGGTCGGCAGCGGAGAAGCCGATATCGCCGAGCAAAGACACCTTCGGGAAATAATCGGCGATGCGCTCGCCGATCTGGGCATTGCTCGATGCAAGACGCCGTTCAGCCGCGCGAATGTCGGGGCGCTGCTGGAGCATCGTCGCGGGATCGCTGATGGAAACCGATGCGGGCAACGCAGGCAACGGCGCGGCCGGCGCGAGTTCGGCATCGAGCGCGCCAGGTGCGCGGCCCGTGAGCACGGCGAGTTGGTCCAGCGAATCGGTGATCTGAACCTGCAGCGGCACGAGCGTCGCGCGCGTCGTATTGACTTGCGTGGACAGGCGTTCGACATCGACTTCGGCCGCCGTGCCGCGTGCGCGCCGCTGCTCCGTAAGCGTCAGCATCTGCTGCTGATATTCCGCGGTGCGCTGGGCGAGCGCGAGACGTTCCTGCTGATCGCGCAGGTCGATATACGCCGACGCCACTTCCGCCGCAAGCGACACTTGCGTATCGGAGAGATCGGCCTGAACGGCGTCCGCTTCGCCGGATGCCGCTTCGATCGCGCGCCGCGTGCCGCCGAAGAGATCGATTTCCCAGGAGGCATCGAAGCCCACGGTGTAGAAATCGACGGGCCCGCGACCGCCTGAGCCCTCGGATTGCCCGAGGAACGACGTATCGGGCGAACGCATGCGCAACGCCGCGGCGGATGCCGACACCTTCGGCAACTCGCTCGCCTGCTGGCCGCGCAACTGCGAGCGCGCCTGCCGCAGACGCGCTTGCGCCATCTTGAGGTCAGGGTTGTGCGCGAGTGCGGCATCGATCAGCAAGTTCAGCTGCGGATCGTTGAGCGCGGCCCACCATGCAGCGGGCGCATGGGTCGTCGCAATGCCGTCGAGCGGCGCACGCACGAAGACGCCGCTACCTACGGATTCAGAGGCGACATCCGGCGCACCGCGATAGTCGGGGCCGACCGTGCACGCGGCAAGCGCGAATGCGGCGAGCGGCAGCAGCCGGGCGAACGAAAAGGGGCGTGGTGGCATCGTTGAGTGATTCATTGCATCAGTGTCCGGCCGATGGCATTTCGCCGGGCTGCGGCTTCGGCGTCTTCAGGAGCAGCGCGAGCGGCAGGCATGCGAGCAGTGCGATTGCGAGCACATAGAACGTTTCGGAGTACGTCATGACGATGGCTTGCTGGCTGATCTGCATCGACAGTTGGCCGAGCGCCTGCAGTTTCGCGTGCGCCATGTCGCCGGTCTGCGCGAAGAAACCGGCCGCGCTGCCGGCAATCCTTTCCTGGCCGATGATCGAATTCGCGGTCACGGATTCGCGGATGGCCGCGCCGTGAAAGTCGTTGCGCCGGTCGATGACCGTGCCGAGAATCGCGAGTCCGACCGATCCGCCCAGATTGCGCGCCATGTTGTAGAGGCCGGCGGCATCGCCTGATTCCTCGCGCGAGACCGCGGCCATCGAGGCCTGGTTGAGCGGCATCATCGCGAGCATCTGCCCGAAGCCGCGCAGAATCTGCGACCAGAAGAAATCGTGACCGACGCTTTGCGCGGTGAGCGAAATGTCGAGCAGGCAGCTTGCGGCGAAGAACAGCAAGCCCGCAATGACGAGCACGCGGGAATCGACCTTGCCGAGCAGGCGTGGCAGCACCGGCATGATGAGAAACGCGGGCACGCCGGATATCAGCATGATCGAACCGGACTGAAACGCGTTGTAGCCCGCGACGATGCTCAGGAACTGCGGCAGCAGGAACGACACGCAATACAGCCCCGCGCCGACCGCGAACACGATGAAGATCACGCTCGCATAGCGCGGATTGCGCAGCAGCGACAGCCGCACGATAGGCTGCTTCGCGACGAACTGCGACACCGCGATGAGGATGAAGCCGAACACGGTGATGCACGTCAGCATGACGATTTCATGCGACTCGAACCATTGATTGCGCTGGCCTTCTTCGAGCACGACCGTGAGCGAGCTCAGACCGATAGCCAGCCCCGCGATGCCGATCCAGTCCGCCTTGAAGAACGCTTCCCACTGCGGCCGATCCGCCGGCAGGCCGGTCACGAGCAGCACGGCAAGCGCGACGCCCACCGGCAGATTGATGAAGAAGCACCACGACCACGAAATGTTCTCCGCAAGCCAGCCGCCCAGCACGGGGCCGAGCAGCGGCCCGAGCAGCACGATCAGGCCGAAGATGGTCATGCCGACGGGCATCTGCTCGCGCGGCAGCCGCGTGCGGATGATGGTCTGCGCGGTCGGGATCATCGCGCCGCCGGTGAACCCCTGGCCGATGCGGCCCGCGACCATCATCGGCAGGGAATTGGAGAGGCCGCACATTACCGAGAACAGCGTGAAAAGCACCGCATTGCCGAGCAGAAAATTGCGCAGCCCGAACACGCGCGTGAGCCACGCGGCAAGCGGAATCATCACGATTTCCGACATCAGATAGCCGGTGGAAATCCAGGTGCCTTCGGTGCCGGTCGCGCCGATTTCGCCCTGAATCTGCGGCAGCGCGGAGTTCGTGATGGAGATGTCGAGCGTGGCCATTAACGCGCCGAGCGCGCCCGCCGTGACCGCGATCCAGTCGGTGGCGCTCGCGCGGGCTTGCGCTTTCGCGTCAGTCATGGCGATTTTCAGCGGCGATGCGCTTGCTTTCGTCGGTTGCGGATTTCGTATCGACATCGACGGTCACGGACAGCCCCGGCAACAGCACCTTGCGCGTTTCCGGCCCCGTGTCGATGCGAATGCGGACCGGCACGCGCTGCACGATCTTCGTGAAGTTGCCGGTTGCGTTCTCGGGCGGCAGCAGCGCGAACTGCGCGCCCGTGCCGGGCGAGAAGCTCTCGACGACGCCGTGCAGGTCGGTGCCCTTCAGTGCGTCGACGTGCAGCGTCGCCGGTTGCCCGACGCGCATGCGGCCCACTTGCGTTTCCTTGAAGTTGGCTTCCAGATAGACCGTCTGCACCGGCACCACGGTCATGAGCCGCGTGCCGGGTTGCACGTACTGGCCGACGCGGACTGAACGATCGCCGACGCGCCCGGCGAGCGGGCTATACAGCGTGGTGTCGTTGAGATCGAGCTTCGACTGATTCAGTTGCGCCTCTGCTGCTTCCATTTGCGCGCGGGCCTGGACGATCTGCGCTTGCGTCGCGCCGATCTGCGTGGCGGCGGAGCGGGCTGCGGCCTGATTCGCGGCGAGCGTGGCGCGCGCCTGATCGCGCCTGCTGACGAGGCTTGCAAGACGCTCTGCGCTTTCCGCGCCGGTCGCGACGAGCGGACGATAGCGCGCCACGTCGTCTTCCGCGTGCTGCAGGCTCACGCGCGAGACTTCGGCCTGAGCCTTCGCCTGATCCGCGTTGGCCTGCTGCTGCTTCAGCTCGGCTTCGGCGCGCTGGATGTCCGCGGCGCGGGCATCCAGCGTGGCCTTGGCCTGATCGAGCGATGCCTGATACTGCCGCGTGTCGAGCCGCGCGAGCGGAGCACCGACCGCGACGGCCTGATTGTCTTCGACGAGGACTTCGGTGATATAGCCGCTGACCTTCGGCGCGATGGTCACGCTATCGGCCTTCAGATACGCGTCGTCCGTGCTTTCGACGAAGCGGCCGACGGTCCACCACCGAAGCCCCCATGCGATGGCAACGACGGCCGCGACGATGCCGACGATAATGAGCAAGCGCCGCCGCGAGGGCTTGCCTTGCGTGGCCGCATTGGAATCGCCGCCTTGTGTGGGCGCTGCAACTGCCATGTTTTCTCCGGAGATTCGTGAGCGCGCGCGAGGGACGGCGACTCATTCGAGGCGGCGCATGCGATGTGAAGGTGCACGCCGTTGCGCTCGCCAAACTAGACGATGTCGTCTAGTATGCACGAATGTAGACGCGAGCGTCTAGTTTGATCAGATCATGGACACAAGATGACGAAGCAGCGCCACGACCGCGACACCGAAGACCACGACTCCGGCCGCGCCAGCGCCGCCCGCTCGCCGTTGCAGGCGCGTGGCCGCGCGAGGATCGAAGCCGTTCTCGACGCGACGGCGGAACTCATCGTGGAAAAGGGCTTGCCTGGCGTGACGATGCACGGCGTCGCGCGGCGGGCGCAAACGCCCATCGGCTCGATGTATCACTTCTTTCCGGACCGCGAGAGCCTGTTGAGCGCGCTGTGGGACCGGCACATGGCGGCGACCGGCGAGATCGACGACGAACTCGGCCAGATCGATAACGAAACGTGGCGCGCGCTGTCGTCCGAGGCGGTGATCGATCGCTTCATGACGCCGTACATCACCTATCTCGAGCAGAATCCGGATTGCCTGATCCTGATGACCGTCATGCCGCACGACGACAACAAGAAGCGCGATGCCGGCACGCTGAGAAAGGTGGTCGATGCGCGCATGCCGCACGTGAAGCCCGCCGAGCGTGCGCTCTATGTCGAAATCCTGCGTGCGCTCGCGAGCGGCTCGCTCGCCATCAAGCTGCGGCCTGCAATGGGCGACGTGCAGCTCGCCAGGCGTTATCTGCGTGAGGTGAAGCGTGCGCTGGCCGCTTATCTGGCGGCTGTCGAGGCTTCGGTGCTGAAATGAAGCGGCGGCAGGCCGCCTCCTTTCGAACCGCATAAAAGCCAATACAAAACAAAAAGGCGTTCGTCTGGCGGCGGATACGCGAACGGCTTCAGCAACGACGCGTTCGCGCTATCGGCCGCCAATCTCTATGCAGCCACGCAACCGGGCGGATCGCTGTGTGGCCTGAACAACTCGAATCCATTCGATGCGCGCTTTCTCGAACAGGGAAGCGGCATCGGGCGCACGCTCGGGGGCGTCATCACGTTCGGCGGCGGCGTCGCGCTTTATGCGGGCGGCAAGGTGATCGGCGGGCTGGGCGTGAGCGGCGACAGCGCATGCGCCGATCATATCGTCGCATATCGCATGCGCAAGCTCGCGGGGCTCGGGGGCGTGCCCGCCGGCCAGGGTCCGGGCAATGCGGACAACATCGCCTGTTCGACGGGCGCATCGCCGATGGGCTTCGAACGTCCGCATTGTTTTCCCACTGACACGCGCGCGCTTCCTGTCGCTCATAGCCGGTAAAATGCCACGCCCGCCGTCATTCCGGCCGCGCCGTGCGCCACCCGCGCACGCCGGCGCCACGGCGGGCATGCGCCCCACGAAGGCAAGCCTTTCGCAGTTCTCTTCGACCGCAAAGCCGCAGCGATTGCCGGCTCACGCGTCATTGCACCCATCAGCACACGACTTTCGAGGAACGCTTCAAATGCTTGCCCGCATCACCCGTCTTTTTCCGCTCTGGGCGGTCGTGGTTTCGATCGCCGCTTACCTCTCGCCTTCGTCCGTGACCGGCATTGCGCCGCACGTCACCACGCTGCTCACCATCATCATGCTGTCGATGGGCGTCACGCTTTCCATCGATGACTTCCGCCGCGTCTTCACGCGCCCCGCGCCCGTCATCGCGGGCATCGTGCTGCATTACCTCGTGATGCCGCTCGCAGCATGGGTGATCGCGAAGGCGCTGCGCATGCCGCCCGATCTCACGGCGGGCATGGTGCTCGTCGGCAGCGTCGCGAGCGGCACGGCGTCGAACGTGATGATCTATCTCGCGCGCGGCGACGTGGCGCTGTCCGTGACGATCAGCGCATTGTCGACGCTCGTCGGCGTGTTCGCGACACCGCTGCTCACGCGCCTCTACGTCGATGCGTCCATCGCCGTGGACGTGCACGGCATGCTGATGAGCATTCTGCAGATCGTCGCGCTGCCGATCGTCATCGGGCTGGTCGTGAATCACCTGCTCGGCAAGTTCGTGCGCAGGATCGAGCCGGTCCTCCCCATCATATCGATGGTCTCGATCCTGCTCATCATCGCCGCGGTGGTCGGCGGAACGCAGAAGAGCATCGCGTCGGTCGGCGTGGTGGTGGCGCTGGGCGTGGTGCTGCACAACGGCATCGGCCTGTTGGGCGGCTATTGGGGCGGCCGCCTGCTCGGCTTCGACGAAGCCGTCTGCCGCACGCTCGCGATCGAAGTCGGCATGCAGAATTCCGGCCTCGCCGCGACGCTCGGCAAGCTGTATTTCACGCCGATCGCCGCGCTCCCCGGCGCGTTGTTTTCCGTGTGGCACAACCTGTCGGGCTCAATGCTGGCCGGCTACTGGGCGGGCCGTCCGGCGAAAGGATCGACGCGTGACGCCGATGCTCCCGGCGTCGCGGCGCGGCAGAACTAAGCGGTCAGGGCCGGGCGAATGCGCTCGGCCAGCGCTTCCAGCGCCGCATCGTCGGCCCGCGTGCGGCCGTGCTGCCTGAGCGGCACATCGCGCCAGCGCGGAATGATGTGGAAGTGGATGTGCGGCACCGTCTGACCGGCCGCCTCGCCGTTGAACTGCGCGATCAGCATGCCATCGGGTTGCAGCGCATCCCGCACCGCTGCCGATACGCGCTTCACCTCGCGCATGCATTCGGCGAGCGCGGCATCGGATACATCGTGGACGGTGGCGGCGGGCTCTTTCGGAATGACGAGCACGTGCCCGTCCGATTGCGGCATGACATCCATGAAGGCGAGCGTGTGCTGCGTCTCGCGCAACCTGATGCACGGCAGTTCGCCGCGAAGAATGCGGGCGAAGATGTTGTTCGGGTCGTATTGCATGGGCGGCTCCGTGGAAGATACCCGAGTGTAGTGCGTCCGGATGGCGGGCGATCGCACGGCCTTTCGCGATGACAGGCAAATACGCGTTCGACCTGACCGCCGCTCCCATGAACCCTGCCAACCCCGACCGCTCCTTCGCCGCCGTTCGTGAATCGAATTCGCCGCGTTTCCTGCTGTTTCTCGTTTGCTTCTTCGCGTCCGCTGGTCAGCTTGCCATCGACATCTACGTGCCCGCGCTTCCCGCGATGGCGCGTTACTTCGCCACGTCGCCCCAGGCGATCCAGTCGAGCGTGTCCGGCTACATGGCGGCGTATGCGCTCGGCCAGCTGATTTTCGGACCCGTCGCCGATGCTTACGGCCGCAAGCGTGTGCTTGCCTTCGGCCTCGTGATCTTCACGCTCGGCTGCCTGCTTTCGCTCGCCGCGACGAACCTCGAAACGTTTCTGCTCGCGCGCTGCATGCAGGGCTTCGGCATCGCGACGACCAACCTGCTCGCGAAGACCATCATCACCGATTCGTTCAAGGGCCAGGCGCTGTTGCACGCGTTCACCTATATGTCGATCGCATGGGGCCTCGCGCCGATCGTCGCGCCGGTGATCGGCGCGCACCTGCAGACGCTGTTCGGCTGGAAGTCGTGCCTCGTATTCCTGCTGCTTTACTCGATCGTGATGTGGTTCCTCGTCTGGCGCTATCGCGAGACCTTGCCGCGTCCGGTGCGTCTTGCGCCGCGCACGCTCGTGACGAACGCGGGCAAGGTGCTGTCGAGCCCGGTGTTTCAAAGCTGCTTCCTCGCGCAAGGACTGTGCTACAGCATCCTGCTCGTGTTCAACATCGTCGGCCCGTTCATGGTGCAGAACACCTTGCACAAGCCGCCGACTTAC
Source organism: Caballeronia sp. LZ016 (assembly GCF_031450805.1). Classification (NCBI taxonomy): domain Bacteria; kingdom Pseudomonadati; phylum Pseudomonadota; class Betaproteobacteria; order Burkholderiales; family Burkholderiaceae; genus Caballeronia; species Caballeronia sp. LZ016. Next base: position 619,566 of record NZ_JARTVY010000004.1, on the reverse strand, counting down.
TTCGGCTATCTCGCGCTCGGCATCGGCCTGGCGTACTTCCTCGGCGGCCTCTCGAACCGCGTGCATGGTCCGCGATTGCCGAGCGCGGAGCGGCGGCTGCGTATCGGGGCCTGCACGATGGCCGTCACTTCCATCGCCATGCTGCTGCTTGCGTTGACGGTCGGCCTGCGCGTGTGGACGCTGGCTGTGCCCGTGCTCGTGATGGGCTTCTGCGCCGGCGCGATGTATCCGACGCTGATGGCCAAGGGCAATTCGCTGTTCCCGCATATCGCCGGGCTGACGAGCGCGATTCTCGGCTGCGCGTTGCTGCTCGTTTCATCGGCGATGATGGGCCTCGCCGGTTTCGTATCGGTGCATGTGCTCGCGCCGCTCGCGGTGTTCTTCGTCGCGCTGGCGTTCACCGTCGTCTGGATGGTGACGAAGCTGTTGCGGCATCTCGAGCTGGCGCAAGCCGAGCCCGTCATGCAGCGCGAGGCCTGATATGGCGCATGGGTTGCTGGTGTCGCGTACAGATGTCCCACGCTCCCGGAGCGACCGTAATGAATCGAGCTGCATCCATCCGCAAGCGAATGGCGCTCGTGTGCGCGTTGACGGCAGCCTGCGCGTCGCCTTCGTTCGCCGATACCGCGCCGCCCCCGGTCACCGATGCAACGCGCGAACGCATCCAGCAGGACCTCGCGCAATACCGCTGCGCGGGCTTCAATCCGATGGCCGACGAGATCACCTACCCGGCCGATGTCGAAGCGGCCACGCAACGCCTGCAGACGAGCGGATGCCCGAACTCCGACGCGGCGGGAAACTCGTCGAAGCGGCGCAGCGGGCAATCGAAATGATCGCGGGGCGCGGAGTCAGAGCGTCTTCGTGACCATGAGCCAGAAGATCGCGAGGAACGCGACGAAGGCGAGCACGCCGAGCGCGGTCCATATCGCCATGAGCCGCCAGAAGCGCCGCGACAGCCGCGCCTGCGACGCCGCACAGTCGCGCGCTTCGGCGGCGATCAAAACCTGCAGCCACACGACCGGCAGCCAGCACGCAATCGCGAACACGTATAGCCCGATGGACCACGCGAGCCACGGCGTCTGCATCGGGAAGCCGACGAGCCGCATCATCAGATAGCCGGTAAGCGGCTGGATGATGGCCGTGGGCGTCGTGAAAAGCCAGTCCGCGAGCACGACGAGACGGCTCACGCGCGCGACCGTGCGCGCATCGCGCCCGAGGCTCGCGCTCAGCAGATAAAACGCCGAGCCGATGCCGGTGCCGAAGAGAATCGTGGACGACAGCACATGCACCCACTTGATGATGAGGTAAGTCACTTTCGGTTCTTTCTATCGAGTTGAATCAGTAAGACGAGGGCCGCGAGCATCGGCAGGTTCTTCGAAAGCGGACCATACGGATGCAGCCAGAACTCCGGCAAGCGCCAGCTGATGAGCGCCGTATAAGCGACGATCAACGCAATCTGACATTGCCAGAGCCGCGTGCGCGGGCCGAGACGCGCGGGCCACCAGAGCGACAGCACGCCGAGCAGCAGATCGAAGAGGGCAGCGGCGTAGAGCAGGAAAAGGCGCGTGCCGGGCGGCGCGCCGACGCGCGCGAGCAAATCGAGACTCGCCGCTTGCGGATAGAGCCATGCGGAAACGATCGCGGTCCAGATCCACACCGCCGCAATCGACGCGATCAGCAACGGCACGAGCCACGCGAGCTTCGCCTGCAGGCCGAGGCCGTGCGGCATCGCGCGCAACTGCGAGAGCCCTTTCGGCGGCCGGCCGAGCCATCGCGCGATGCCGTCGGCGGGCGCTGTGTTGCCGCGTTCCAGCATGCCGATGGAATCGCCGCTGACGAAGCCGCCCGGCAACTGTTCGCCGATGCGGGCGCTCAGCCGCACGAGCGGCATCGGCACCGATACGAAACGCGGGGCCGATGCGCCGGCGAGGCGCGCGAGCACGGCGAGATAGCTTCGCATCGTCATCGGCTCGGGGCCGACTGCGGCCACCGTTTCGTTTGGGGCATCCACGGCAATCGCGCCCTGGGTGACGAGTGCGACGACGTCATCGACATGCACGGGTTGGATGGACTGCGCGCCGCGCCCCGGCAGCGGGACGACCGGCAGCGTCGACCATGCGGTAAAAAACTTCGTGCTGGCTCCGTCCGGCGAAAAGACCAGCGACGGCTGCACGATCAGCGACGACACCGGTAGCGCGCGCAACGCATCGTCGGCGGCGCGCTTCGTCAAGTGATACGTGCTTGCGGCGTGCTCGTCCGCGCCGAGCGCCGAAATCTGCACGATGCGCCGCACGCCGGCCCGCGCCGCCGCATGAAAGAGCGCGATGGGCGCATCCGCATGCAGACGCTGGAAATCGTGGCCGGTGCGATCGTTGAAGATGCCGACCGCGTTGATCAGGATATCGACGCCTTCGAGAAGCGGTATCAAAGTTGCTTGATCGTCGATGCGCGCGAAGTCGAGCGCGACAAACCGGCATTGCTTCGATGGGTCCGCGTCCGCCGACGGATGGCGCGCGCAGCAGATCACCGAGTGACCATCGGCGAGCAAGGCCGCCGCGATGCGTGAACCGAGAAGGCCGGTTGAACCCGAGAGGAATATGACCATGACGCTGGGCATCGACCCGAAAAGAGACATTCTGTGGCCCGGCATCGCGGCCGGGCTGCTATCGACCGCGGCGCTCGCGGTGTGCGGCCGCCTCCACGGCAAGCGCGCGACGGCTCCGGTGAGCGCCGTGAGCCACTGGGTCTGGCCGCAAGAAGCGAACCAGACGGCGCGTCCGAAGCCACGGCATCTGCTGACGGGTCTCGCGATCCATCAACTGATGTCGGTCGGATGGGCGGCGGGCAACGCACTGGCTGTCGCGGCGGCGCGCCGTTCGATGGATCAGCGCGGCGGGCAGGGGGGGCACGGCCGGCGCATCGCGCTCGCTGCCGCGACGACCCTGGCCGCGGCGGCGGGCGATTATATTGTGGTGCCAAAGCGCTTCACGCCGGGCTTCGAATATCACTTGCCGGTCGCGCACATCGCGGCGGTGTATCTCGCGTTCGGGGCGGGGCTCGTCGTGCCGTTCATGATGAAGCGCCCGGCGCGCTGAGACTATTCCGCCGCCAGCGCATAGCGCCGGCAGTGCTCCAGATAGCCCACCTCGTGGCTGCCGACCAGCTCCACGATGCTGCTCCAGAGCCACAACGGCGCATCGATCGATTTGGTCTTCGCGCGCCGCAGTTCGGCGAGCCAGCCGCGACGCGTCGCCTTGTCCATCTGGCGCGCGTGCGCCTGGCCGACGACGAACGCGAGATAGCGCGCGACTTCCATCGCTTCCGTCTCGCCGATCTGCTCGATCTCCAGCTTCAGGTCTTGCGGCAGCAGTTCGCGCAGGACGACCGGCCGTTGCTGCAAGGTAGCGGCGAGCATCCGCTCACCGAGATGCGGCGACAATGCCCGCGCGCCCGCGACGACGCGTTCCGCGTTGTCGCGCGGCATCGAGACGCCGGGATATCGCGGCGCGGCGGCCTTCACGCCTTCCTTGATGTCGATGAGGCACAGATCGTCGCCTTCGACCACGCCGCCGTCGACATCGAGCAGCACGGCGTAGCGAAGGCGTCCGAGCGAGCTGCATCCCTTGACCCAGAACGCGGCGTCGAGGACGGTGACGTGTCCCGTATTCGGGCGATGACGCAGGCTCGTTGCGAGATCCGCGACCGTCGCCTTCTCGAAGAGCGCGTCGATTTCCGCGCGTTCGTCCTTGCTCACCGGCCAGAAGCGGCTGCCGAACGGAATGGTCGGGCGGGTGTCGTCGAGACGCTCGCGCGCGAGGTGCTTCCATGAGCGGCGCACCGCTTCGCGCATCACGACGCGCACCACTTCGGGCTTGCGGCACGCTTCGTCGGAGGCGCGGTCGCGGTCGAACGCGAGCACATAGCCCTGAAACAGCGCCTCGATCATGTTGATGGTGGTGACGCCGGGCAAGGCCGAACCGCGCGCCGCCGTCGCGAGCGAGAGCCCGAGGCGGATCAGGTCGTGCACCGGATTGCCGATGACCGTCTGATCGAGATCGCGAATCTGCACTTCGATGCGCCCATGCGCGTCCGCGACGGGCCCGAGATTGCCGGTGTGGCAATCGCCGCAGATCCAGATCGCCGGTCCTTCCGGCAGGCTGCGGATATCGGCCTGTTCCAGCCAGTCGTAAAACTTGGCGGTATTGCCGCGCACGTAGGCGTGCGTCGAGCGCGACATCTTGGCGTTGCGCCGCGCAGTCAGCAGGTCCTGTCGTTGGTCGAAGCGGGTCAGCCTGGGCTGTGGGGGATTGCGCATGGTGGCGTGTGTGCTGTGCGGACGTTTTCTCTCGTCCGATGAACGCATGGCGTGTGCCTGATTGTCAGCGGGTAGGCACGCGCTTCGCTGATCGATTGACGATTCCTACTCGGAGCACGAATGAGCACGCCGGAAACCATCGATAAAGCATCGACAGGCCGCATCGCACTGGCCTTGCAGGGCGGCGGCGCCATCGGCGCGTTCCAGGCGGGCGTGCTGGAAGTGCTGCACGAAGCGCAGGTGCCGATTCACGCGTGCTGCGGGTCGTCGATCGGTGCGATCAACGCGGCGCTCTTTTTCGGCAATCCGGCGTCGTCACGAATCGACCGCCTCCGCGCGTTCTGGGACGGCGTCTCGACGCCCGGCTCCGCCGCCCGCGACCAGATGCTGATGTTCTCCGGCTTCGCTCCGCTCGGCGATAACCTGCGCCGCATGTTCGCGGAGGCCGATCAGGGTTATGCGATGAGCTTCGGCATACCGGGTCTCTTCACGCGGCGGCTGAACGTTCCCTGGACGGTCGGCGCGGGCGATCCCGGCCTCGCGAGCGTCATGGACACGCGTCCGCTCATGCAGACGCTGACGCGCCTCTGCGACTTCGGCGCGCTGAACGCCAGCGAGACGCGCGTGTCCGTCATCGCGGCGAACGTGGCGACCGGTCAGCCGCGCTACTTCGACAATCGCGATGACGCCCTCGATGCGCGGATGATCGTCGCTTCCGGATCGCTCCCGCCGTGGTTCCCGGCCGTGGAGATCGACGGCGCGTGGTACTGGGACGGCTCGCTCGTGACGGCCGCGCCGCTGCGCCGCCTCATCGATACCGCGCCGCCCGGCCTGCCGACGACGGTGCTTCGCGCGGACCTGTGGAGCCCCGATGGCCCCGTGCCGGACACGATCACCGATGCCGAGATTCGCCAGAAGAACATCGAGCATGGAAGCAGGGCGGCCGAATACTACGAAGCGCTGCGTGAATCGCAGCAACTGAAGGCGCTGCTCGCGCATGCGCTCGAATCCATCGATGCGTCGCGCAGAGCGTCCGATCCGCAACTCGTGCGCGCCGCGTCGATGGTCGAGGCGAAGCCGGTGAACGTCGTGCCGGTCGATTACCGGCGGTCGCAATGCGTATCGCATTACAAGGACGGGCAGTTCGGCCGCGCGGCGCTCGCTGAACACTGGCGTCGCGGGCGCGATGCGGCCGAAGCGGCGCTTGCGCGAATGAATCGCGGCGGCTAGTGCGACGGGAAGGCGGTCGCGGGCACGATGAATGCGCGATGCGTCGCATCGAGTCACCGTTGCGGGTTCCGTCGTGGATCATCCTCCGTTCAGACTGACCGACTGGCATCGCTTCCTGTTCGGCAACACGTCATGGCACTTTCTGCTCGAAGTGCTGCTCCGGACGAGCCTCACCTATGTGCTGCTCGTCATGACGATGCGTCTGCTCGGCCGGCGTGTCGCGGCCCAATACACGCTGTTCGAGATATCGATCGTCGTCACGCTGGCGGCTGCCATCGGCGTGCCGCTTCAGGCTGCGAATCGCGGCATGCTGCCGCCGCTCCTGATCGCGCTCGTCGCCGTCGGATTGCAACGGCTGATCGCGCGGGCGGGCATCACGAATCGTCGCGTGGAAACGATGGTCGCCACCGATGTCACGCTGCTCGCCCGCGACGGCCGCCTGGATCACGCGGAACTCGTTCGCACCGCGATGCCGCGCGAGAAAATTTTCGAGGCGATGCGTATCGGCGGCTGGCAGCATCTCGGCCAGGTCAGCCGTCTGTACATGGAACCTTCGGGGCGCTTTTCCTTCATTCCGGCGCGTCCGGCGAAGCCCGGCCTGTCGGTGTTGCCCGCCGTCGACGAAGAGCTGCGCGCCGAGGCTCGCGTCGACGGATGGTCCGCGTGCACGCACTGCGGCAACACGGTCGGCGCCGACGGTTCAGCGGCGGCGTGCGACAACTGCGGCGCACGTGAGTGGACCTACGCCGTGTCCGACGTGGAGCGTTGATGGCATTCATCGAGCGGCTGCTCATCGGCGACGGACCGTGGGCCTTTCTCATCGAAATCATCGTGCGGGCCATCGTCATGTATGCGCTGCTGCTGGTCGCCATGCGGATGATGGGCAAGCGCGTGGCCGCGCAGCTCAGCATCACGGAGCTTGCGGTGATCCTGATGCTCGGCGCGGCGATCGGCATGCCGATCCAGGTATCGTCGCAGGGCGTGCTGCCCGCTGCGGTCGTCCTGCTCACGGTGGTCGCGCTGCAGCGCCTGAGCGGCAAGGCGGGGCTGCGCTGGCGGCGTTACGAAGTGCTCGAACAGGGCGACGTCACGATCCTCGTGAAGGACGGCCGCATTCTGATGGACGAGCTCAAGCGGAGCCAGATATCTCGCGAGATGCTCGCGTCCGAACTGCGCGCGATGAACGTCGCGCATCTCGGACAGCTCCGGCGCGTGTATCTCGAAGCGTCGGGGTCGTTCAGCATCGTCTACCGGAAGGAGCAGCGCCCCGGTCTCACGGTGCGGCCGGACATGGAGCAATCTCTTCTGGAGGCGATCGGCGTCGACGGTCATTTCTCATGCTGGAGCTGCGGCGTGACGGTCGCATCCCAGGAGCGGCCCCGCGAGCCGTGCGCGGCGTGTGGCGCGCATCGATGGGAATCGGCGGTGCGCGTACCCGACGAGCGATCGACGAAGACCGATCTCGGCGCGGCGCTCGACGCCTGAACATGGCCGCGCGAACCGGACGCGACGTCCGGCCCGCTGCGGCCGTCGGTCAATGAAAGAGCTTCACCGCCTGCGTGAGCGTGTTGGTGACGCCCCATGCGAGCGGGATCAGCACATAAAGCCAGAACAGCACCAGCAATCCCTTGTTCGACGAATTCATCGAGGTCTCCGAGTGTCAGCCGGCAGTCTGCGCCGCCGTGTCCATGTGATGCCTGTCGTTCACGCGCGTGACCAGCAGGTTGCAGAAGAAACCGATGACGAGCAGCACGGCCATGATGTGCAGCGTCATCGTGTAGGCATCCGCCTTGGCGACGCCGTGCGCCACTTCATACGCGCGGATATAGTTGACGAGCACCGGCCCCGCGATACCCGCCGCAGCCCATGCAGTCAGAAGCCGTCCATGAATGCCGCCGACGAACGCGGTGCCGAACATGTCCGCGAGATAAGCGGGAATGGTCGAGAAACCGCCGCCGTACATCGAGAGAATCACGCAGTACGCAGCCACGAAGAGCGCGACGTTGCCGGCCACGGCGAATTGCGGCACGAGATAGTAGAGCACCGCGCCGAGCACGAAGAAGACGAAGTACGTGTTCTTCCGGCCGATCCAGTCCGATGCCGACGCCCACACGAAACGTCCGCCCATGTTGAACAGCGACAGCAGCCCGACGAAACCCGCCGCCGCGCCCGCCGTGATCGACGACTTGAAGCTCTCCTGGATCATCACCGATGCCTGCCCGAGCACGCCAATGCCCGCCGTCACGTTGAGAAAGAGCACGAGCCACAGCAGATAGAACTGCGGCGTCCTGAGCGCCTGATCGATATGCACGTGGTTCTTCGTGATCATCCGGTTCGCGGTCACGGGCGGCGTCCATCCGGCGGGCTTCCAGTCGGCCGGGGGAATGCGGATGGCGAGCGCGCCGATCGTCATCGAGATGAAATAGACGACGCCGAGCACGACGAACGTCTCCGCCACGCCGGTGCTCGTCGCGCTCTTGAAGTAGTTCATCAGCGCGACGGAGCCGGGCGCCGCGATCATCGCGCCGCCGCCGAAGCCCATGATCGCCATGCCCGTCGCCATGCCGCGACGGTCGGGGAACCAGCGGATCAGCGTCGATACGGGCGATACATAGCCGAGCCCGAGCCCGATGCCGCCGATCACGCCATAGCCGAGATAAAGCAGCGCGATCTGATGCAGGTACACGCCGAGCGCGGAAACGAGGAAGCCGCCGCCGAAGCAGCATGCCGCGGTGAACATCGTGCGGCGCGGGCCGACCTTCTCGAGCCATTTGCCCGTGAACGCCGCCGATAGCCCGAGAAACACGATGGCCAGCGAGAAGATCCAGCCGAGCGTGGTGAGCGACCAGTCATCCGGCGCGGACTGCGTGATGCCGATGATCTTCGTGAGCGGCGCATTGAACACCGAGAACGCATACGCCTGCCCGATGCACAGATGCACGGCGAGCGCGGCGGGCGGCACCATCCAGCGTGAGAAGCCGGGCCGGGCGACGGTTGCTTCCTTCGAAAAGAAGCCATGCGGGCCATGTGCGGCCCCTTGCTTGATGCTGGTCATCGTGGTCTCCGTGACGCGCCGTTCGACTTCGAATTGCCGGCGCGCTCATCTTTGCTTTGTCATGGCCGTCCTGAAGCGCTGCGTCAAACATGCGATCCGCCGACATATGACGGAGGCAACGCATGACGGCTGCGCATGACCTTAGACAAGAGCAATGCGCTTTGCAATATGAATCGGCCCGGCATAAGCGTTTGCCCCAACCCGATGCGGGGCGCGGCCGCCACGCGCTTTGCACTGCAGGGAATGTGAACAGCGAGCGCGATGCCGGCATCGGCGCTTGTGCCGGTCGTCCATGCATCGGGGCTTCGCGCACGCAAAGGCGTCGAACGCGCGGATACGTCCCGCGCGGTGACGAAGCACGCATGAATCGCGTGCCGGCAACGGCGGGATGTTCCCGCTGGAACGTGCAAGGCGGAACGTGCCTGGCTAACGGGCCATGTGGTGCGAGGCGCGCGCTCGGTCGATCATCACCAGCGCGGCAACCGCTTTTCGACGAACGCCTGTGTCCCTTCTAGCGTGGCCTCGTTCATCATGTTGCAGGCCATCGTTTCCGATGCAAGCGCATAGGCGGCATCGATGCCCGCTTCGAGTTGCCGATAGAAAAGCCGCTTCCCCGCCGCGACGGCTTCGCGCGGCTTCCCTGCGATGCTCGATGCAAGCGCGCGGACCGCATCATCGAGTTCGCCCGGCGGCGCGACGCGATTCACGAGCCCGCGTTCCCGCGCCGTGCGTGCATCGATGAAATCGCCCGTCATCAGCATCTCGAACGCGGCCTTGCGCGATACGTTGCGCGAGAGCGCCACACTCGGCGTCGCGCAGAAAAGCCCCAGATTCACGCCGGATACCGCAAAGCGCGCTTCCTCGGATGCGACCGCGAGATCGCACATCGCGACGAGCTGGCAGCCCGCTGCAGTCGCAATGCCATGCACCCGCGCGATGACCGGCTGCGGGATGCGCTGAATCGTCAGCATCATGCGCGAACACCGCGTGAACAGGGCGCGATAGGTGTCGAGCGCCGGCTCCGCGCGCATCTCCTTCAGATCGTGGCCCGCGCAGAACGCGCGCCCTTCGCCGGCGATCAGCACGACGCGCGCCTCCGATTCACCGACGCGTTCGAGCTCGCGCTCCATCGCATCGAGCATGGCCTCCGAGAGCGCGTTGAACGCGTGCGGGCGATTCATCGTGAGCCTGACGGCGCCTTCGATGCCGTATGCGTCGTGTTCCACTACGACGAGTGCTTCGCTATCGCTCATTCGAAAGAGCCTCCTTCAAACGTCGATTGCCGCAACCGAGCCTGCGCGTTTGCGCAGTTCGAACTTCTGGATCTTGCCGGTCGATGTCTTCGGCAACTCGCAGAACTCGACGGCACGCGGCACCTTGAAGCCCGCAAGGTGCGCCTTGCAATGCGCGATCAGTTCGTCCGCGCTCACTTGCGCGCCGGGCTTCGTCTCGACGAACGCGCAGGGCGTCTCGCCCCATCGCGCATCCGGCTTCGCGACGACGGCCACCGTGAGCACCGCAGGATGCCGGTACAGCACGTCCTCCACTTCGATGCTCGATATGTTCTCGCCGCCCGAGATGATGATGTCCTTGCTGCGATCCTTGATGCGGACGTAGCCATCCGGATACGCGACGGCCAGATCGCCCGTATGAAACCAGCCGCCGCTGAACGCTTCCCCGGTGGCCTTCGCGTTTTTCAGATATCCCTTCATCGCGATGTTGCCGCGAAACATGATCTCGCCGATGGTTTCGCCGTCGTGGGCAACAGGCTGCATGGTCAGCGGATCGAGCACGCTGACCGCATCCTGCAAGTGATAACGCACGCCCTGCCGCGCATTGAGCCGCGCCCGCTCGCCGATATCGAGCGCACGCCATTCCGCTTGCTGCGCGCAGACGGTTGCGGGCCCATACACTTCGGTGAGCCCGTACACATGCGTCAGTTCGAAGCCGAGCCGCTCCATGCCTTCGATCATCGCGGCGGGCGGCGCGGCGCCCGCGACCATCGCATGGACCTTCTGCGCGATGCCTTGCTTCATCTCCTCCGGTGCGTTGACGAGCAGGTTCTGCACGATGGGCGCGCCGCAGTAATGCGTCACGCCTTCGTTGCGGATCAGATCGAAGATGGTCTTCGCATCGACCTTGCGCAGGCACACGTTCACGCCCGCCCGCGCGGCGACGGTCCAGGGAAAGCACCAGCCGTTGCAGTGGAACATGGGCAATGTCCACAGATACACGGCATGCTTCGGCATGTCCCATTCGAGGATATTGCTGATTGCATTCGTATAAGCGCCGCGATGGTGATACACGACGCCCTTCGGATTGCCCGTCGTGCCCGAGGTGTAGTTGAGGCAGATGGCGTTCCATTCGTCCGATGGCGGGGACCATTCATAAGCAGGATCGCCGCCCGCGAGCAACGCTTCATAGTCTATTTCGCCGATGCGCTCGCCTTCGCCCGCGTACTGGGAGTCATCGACATCGATCACCAGGATGGACTGCGGCACGTCTTCGAGCGCCTTCTTCATCGTACCGGCGAACTCACGGTCGACGAGCACCGCTTTGGCTTCGCCGTGCGTGAGCATGAAGGCGAGCGTGGCTGCATCGAGCCGCGTGTTGAGCGTGTTCAGCACGGCGCCCGTCATCGGCACGCCGAAGTGCGCTTCGACCATCTCGGGCGTATTCGATAGCATGGCCGCGACCGTATCGCCGATGCCGATGCCGCGCGCGATCAGCGCCGACGCGAGCCGGCGCGTTCGCGCGTACGTTTCGCCCCACGTGCGCCGTATTTCGCCATGCACGATGGCCGGCCGCTGCGGATACACGGACGCCGCGCGCTCGATGAAGGTCAGCGGCGTCAGCGCCGCGAAGTTGGCGGTGGTCTTCGGCAGGCCCTCGTCGTACATGTGCGCGGTCATGGTCGTCTCCTCGTTGCATCGGCCTCGAATGCCGCTCATCTTACGCGTGCCTGACGGTCGCGACGCATCAAGGCTGGTTGTCGAGCTTCACTTCGAAGCCGCGTCGCACGCCGGGCCTCGCGAACAAGGCGTCATACCAGCGTTCGACGTTCGGGTAATCGCCGAGCGCCACCTGATGACGCTCGTGCCGCCACGCCCAGCCGAGTATCGCGAAGTCCGCCACCGACAGCGCGCCCGCGACGAATTCGACTTCCGACAGCCGCTTGTCCAGCACGCGATAGAGGCGGCGCGTTTCGTCGGAATAGCGCTTCAGGCCATAGCGCCGGTCGCTTTCCGCTTCGACCATGCGGAAGTGATGCACTTGTCCCGGCATCGGCCCGAAGCCGCCCATCTGCCACATCAGCCATTCGAGCACCGGCACGCGATCGCGCAGGCTCGCGGGCAGAAACTGTCCGGTCTTTTCGCCGAGATAGAGCAGGATCGCGCCCGATTCGAACACGCTGATCGGCAGGCCGCCGGGGCCGTCGGGATCGACGATAGCCGGAATGCGGTTATTCGGGCTGATGCGCAGAAACTCGGGCGCGTGCTGCTCGCCTTTCGTGATGTCGACCGTCCTCACGGTATAAGGCAGTTGCATTTCTTCCAGCGCGACGCTGATCTTGCGCCCGTTGGGCGTGTTCCAGGTGTGCAGTTCGATGGTCATGTCGGTAGGGCGCCGATGGATGCGTTCAGGTCAGTTCTGCTGCGACGTAGCGCTGGAATCCCGCGCGCACGGACTGTTGCGCGTACCAGCGTTCGAGATCGGGCAGCGCGGGGCGTTCCAGTTCGGCGATGCCATACCATCGGCGCGCGTAAGCCGCGATGACGAGATCCGCCAGCGAGAACGCGTTGCCTTCGAGATGGTCGCGGGCTTTCAGGTGCGCGTCGACTACGCGCCAGAGTGTTTCGACTTCCCGCGCATCGGCTTCCAGTTGCCTGAGATGGCGCTTGGCTTCGGGCGTGCGGATGTAGCCCCAGAACACCGGGCGTTCCGCCGGCTGCAGCGTGGACAGCGTCCAGTCGAGCCAGCGATCGACGCTCGCGCGCAGCTTCGGCTCCGCCGGATAGATGGCGCTGCCGGGGCCGTACTGCATCGCGAGATAGCGGATGATTGCGTTCGATTCCCACAGCACGAAGTCGCCGTCGACGAGCGTCGGCACGCGGCCCATCGGGTTCATCGCGAGATAGCCGGGTTCGTGATTGCGGCCGAACTGCATGCCCGCGTCGATGCGTTCGTATTCGAGTCCCAGTTCGTCGCAGCACCACAGCACCTTCTGCACGTTGACCGAATTGGCCCGGCCCCAGATCGTCAGCATTCGATGTCTCCGTCTTGTCGAGTGTGTCGTTTGCTCAAGCATAACGGCTATTAAGCGAGGGCTGCAATCCGGCTTTGCTCTTACATAAGAGAGGGCTAATTCGTCCCTGGAAGATGCTTGGAAATACTAATCAAACGGCTGCGACCGTCGACAGCCGCGAGAACGCCCCGGAATGCCCGCGCGTTTGCGCTAAAGACAACACAAACGCCTGCCCGCTTGCCTGAGCCGATGCGCTGCGATATTTGATGTGATAAAAGTCCGCGTGCCCATCCGTCGTGCGGTCGCGCCCGCGATCCGAAGACAGCTAGACGAAAGCCGCTCGGATGGGCGCATCACATCGAACAGCAATAACGCCAAGACAACCATGAAGACGATCACCTCGCGCGCGGCCACCGCGCTTGCCGCATCCGCCATTGCCTGCGCCTGCCATTCCACGTTCGCGCAAAGCTCGGTCACGCTGTATGGCGTCGCCGATGTCAGCGTGCGCTATCTGACGAACGCCAACGCCAATAACGACGGCAAGCTGTCCATGACGAACGGCGCGATCACGAACAGCCGTATCGGCCTGAAGGGCACGGAAGACCTCGGCGGCGGACTGAAGGCGATCTTTCGCCTGGAGAGCGGCGTCGAACTGAGCAACGGCCAGTATTCGGACAGCCAGCGCGCCTTCAATCGCGCGGCCTATGTGGGGCTCGCGAACCAGTATGGCGCGCTGACGCTCGGCCGCCAGAAGACGCCTCTCTTCGACATGCTCGGCGATACCTACGATCCGCTCACGGTCGGCAATTACTTCGAGAACGCGTGGCTCCCCGTGGCGCTCGGCGCCGGACTCTATGCGGACAACGCCGTGAAGTACAACGGCACGTTCGCGGGCCTCACCATCGGGGCAATGTATTCGTTCGGCACCAACTACACGGCGACCGGCCCCGGTGGCTTCTCGGGCCAGGTGCCGGGGCATCTCGGCGCGGGCAACATGTACGGCTTCACGGCGTCGTATGCGGTGGGGCCGCTGTCGATCGGCGGCGGATACCAGCAGAACAGCGACAACGCCAGCAACAAGCAGAAGATCTGGAACGCGAACATCGTCTATGCGGTCGGGCCTGCGAAGCTCTATGTCGGCTATCTGCATTCGACCGACGACACCGGCTTTGTCGACAGTCTGCTCGCGCAACGCAATCTCGTATCGGGCGTGGACATTCTCAAGGGCTCAGGCCGCCGCGACGATGGCCCGTTCGCCGGCGTGACGTGGCAAGTGACGCCCGCGCTGCTGCTCACGGGCGCGTTCTACTACGATCACATGAAGAACGCGGCAATAGGCGGTGGCGAGACCGGCAGTGGCAATCGCTATACGGGCGTCGCGCTCGCGGAATATGCGTTGTCGAAGCGCACCGAAGTGTACGGCACCGTCGACTTCAACAAGGTCACGGGCGCGGGCTTCGTCGAGCTGCCGGGCAGGTCGAATCAGACAGGCGTATCGGTCGGATTGCGCAATCTGTTCTGATCGTGCCGATGGTGTCGGCTCCCACGCGGGCGCGGAACTTGCAACGCAGCGCGCGTAGTCAATATCAGGGAGACGAGAATGTCCGACACTCAAAGCACTCGACAGATCGACCCGTGCAGGCTCGGCGTTGCGTTCATCGACGCGCAATTGCTGTCGCTCTGCACGCACGCCGGCTTGCTGGCCGACTGGATCGAAAACGGCGAGCACGCGCCGGATTTCAGCGCACTGGCGCGGCTGGTTGCGCATCGGCGCGCGCATCCGGAAGCGCACGCGCATAGCGAAGACGGCATGCCGATGAAACAGGAGCCGACCGACGACCTGCAACCGTGGCCTTCGCTCGCGACTGCTTCCGAGCGCATGGCGTTCGCGTTGCGCGTGCCGTGCGTGAACGCGATTCTCGCGGTGGCGGATTTCTTCGACGTGCATCGGCTGTCGAGTTCGCGCACGCCCGAAGTGCAATTCCTGATGCGCCTGCGCGATGCCGCCGTGAATGGCGAGCGCTTTCGCATCGGCGAGGATGAGTACGTGCCGCATGCGGCATACGGCGGTCTCATCATCGACAAGACACTCGACGGTCAGGCCTTGTTCGGACAGACCGCGGATACCGGGTTCATTGCGTTCGGCGATGTGGTCGGTCTGCTCGCGTACTTGCGCAAGCTCCTGAAGAGCATGCAGGCGGTGATCAGTTCGGGCGATGCCGGCTGAAGCCGGAGAAACGCGGCCGCGTGCCATCTTGCGCGGCCGCGTTTCCTCGATGATGCGTTACTGCGCCGTCGCCTTCTTGTGATGCTTGTGGTGCTTGTGCGTCTTGCTATAGGCGGGGCGCTTCTGGTTCGACGGATAGTCGGCGGCGGCGAACGACAGCGTCGGCGCGGCAAACGCTGCGAGCACGAGCAGCGCGAGGGTCTTCTTGAAGGCAGTTTTCATCGGATGATCGAAAGTGAATCGTGAAAGATGCGGCGCGAACGATTCGACCGTCCGGGCCGCAGGCAATAAACGGTACGGCGCGGCCAGTGTAGCCGGACAAAATGACAGTGCCTCGATTGCCGCTTTCATGATTCACGCGTTCGGTCCTTCCGGCAACTTGCGCTGCCACGCCACCGCAATCGCGCTGCCGACGATCAGCGCAATCCCGCCAATCGATAACGCCGCGATCGTCTCGCCCCACGCAAGATAGCCGAACAACGCGGCCCACACGATGCTCGTGTAATTGAACGGTGCGAGCGCGCCCGCGTCGGCGCGGCGATAGGCAACCGTCATCAACAGTTGTCCCGCCGTCGCAAACGCGCCGAGCAGCGCCATTACGCCGAGCGCCTGCAGCGTCGGCATCTTCCAGCTGAAGGGGAGCGTGCACGCGGTGACGATCGTGCCGACCGCGCTGAAGAAGAGCACTGTCGTGCGTGAATCGTCGGTGGCGCGAATGCGCTTGATCTGCATGATCGACAACGCGCCGAAGAGCGCGCTCGCGAGCAGCAGCAACGGACCGAACCAGTTGGCCTCGCCCCCTCCGGGCCGCACGACCAGCAGCACGCCCGCGAAGCCGATGCACGCGGACCATGCGCCGCGCGTCGTCAATTTCTCCTTGAGGATGAACGGCGCGAGCACCACGACGATCAGCGTCTCCGAATAGGCGATCGCGACCGCTTCGCCGAGCGGGATGAACGGCAAGCCCGCGAAGAAGAAGCCCGATGCGCCGAGCAGCGTCAGCGCGCGCAAGGTCTGGCCTTTGACATCGAGCGTCCTGATGCGCTCGATCAGCGAGCGCTTGCCGATGCAGCACATTGCGAAGGCGGGAACGAGGCCGAACAGCATGCGAAAGAAGGTCACTTCGTTCGGCGGATACTGCAGCGCGACGACTTTCGCGAGGGCATCGACGATGGCGAAGGACAGCATCGACGCGAGAATGCAGCCGATGCTCGCAAGCGGTAGCGGCCCGGTGCGTGTGGCGGTGATCGATGGCATGAGGCGCAATGAGCAATCAGATAGCGGACAGGGCGCTGCCGCGACGCTTGCGCGGCTTCGGCTCGACGCCCACGCGCGGATCGCGGGCGAGCACGAGCGCGGTCAATTGCGCGGCGACGGTCTCGAAGTCGGGGCTTTCCTGCGCGACATACAGCCACTTCCCGAGCACCGGATGCGGCCGCAAGGCGGGCATCGCGTCGATCAGCGCTCCGTGGCGTTCGTGCGATGTACACACGAGCAGGCCGTTCCACGGCTTCTCGCGATCGGCGGCGACGAGGCACAGCAGGCCGTCGATATACGCCGCATCGCACCCGAACATGCGGCGGCGAATGTAAGTGGCGTCGCCTTCGAGAGCGTCGAAGATCCAGAGCAGCGAATTGCGGATGGAGGCGGGCATCGTTCAACCGGGTTGCTGCTGGCAGTCCGTCTGCAGCCAGCGAGCGATGCGGCGCTGCGCCATCTGGAGATCGTCGGGATAGTACGGGTCGTACCACTTCGACGGGTCGTAGCCCGCCTTCCTGAGCGCGGTCAGCTCGCTGCGCTTGCGCTCGGGCGTCGGCGGCGCGTGATCGCGCAGCGCGATGAGGTCGCGGCATTCCGTTGCGGACAGGCGCCCCGCGTCGGCGGGGGAGCCGCTCGCGGCGCAGCCCGCCAGCGCCGGTATCAGCGCGCACAGCGTCAATGAGGTGATAAAGGCGATCTTCATGTCAGGTCTCGGAGGAGAAGCCATTGCGCGGCTGGTGAATTGTGTCCGATTTCTCGCGATGTCGATTTGGGCCCCGGTGCATCGTCGTAGACTGTGTCGACTTTTTCAAGTGAAGGGTGAACACCATGGCTACCGGCACCGTCCGTCTGCAACGCGTCTTGCGCGCCACGCCCGAACGCGTCTATCGCGCGTTCGTCGAACCGGACGCCATCGCGAAGTGGCTTCCGCCGTATGGCTTCACGTGTCAGGTTCATCATATGGACGCCCGCGCGGGCGGCACGCACAAGATGTCGTTTCGCAATTTCAGCACCGGCCACAGCCATTCGTTCGGCGGCGAGTACATCGAACTCGTGCCCTTCGAGATGCTGCGCTACACCGACCGTTTCGACGATCCCAACCTTCCCGGCGAGATGCACGTCACCGTCTCGCTGCGGCAGGTGTCCTGCGGAACGGAGTTGAGCGTCGTGCAGGAGGGCATACCCGAAGTCATTCCAGTCGAGATGTGCTATCTCGGCTGGCAGGAATCGCTGCTGCAACTCGCGAGACTCGTCGAGCCCGACATCGCGGAATGACGTGTCGCGGCGCGTGTGCCGTTACGCTCAGGGCCTTGCCGCGACTTCATCCAGATGCGCCAGCAAGTCGGCCGGATCTTCGTACACGCGCAACGCGCCCGCGCGCTCCAGTTCGTCGCTGCCGTAGCCGCCCGATAGCAGGCCCACGCCGAGCGAACGGCAACGGCGCGCCGCGAGCATGTCCCAGATGCTGTCGCCGACGACCACCGTATGCTCGATCGGCACGTTCAGCCGTTCGGCGGCGGCGAGGAACAGGTCGGGGTCGGGCTTCGCATACTTGACGTCGTCGCGCGTAATGACGACCTGCTTCGACGCATCGACACCCAGCGCCTCGAGATTGACCGCCGCCGTTTCCATGCGTCCGCTGGTCGCGATGGCCCAGCGCGTGCCCGCGTCCGTCAGCGCGGCGAGCAGTTCACGCGCGCCCGGCAGCGGACAGACCTGCGCGCGCAGCCGCTTGTACGCTTCGGCATGCAACTGACGCAAGCGCTCCACGCGCTCCGCGCTGATCTCGCCGTGCGTCTCGCGCAAGAGCTGGTTGGTGAAGAGCCCGCCGCTCATGCCGATCTTGCGATGAATCCGCCACACCGACAGTTCGATGCCCTCGGCATCCAGCGCTTCCTTCCAGGCGAGCACGTGCTGATAGACGCTATCGACGAGCGTGCCGTCCAGGTCGAAGAGAAACGATGTTTCGATCCGCATGTTCTGCTCCCTTGAAGTCACTCCATGATACGCACGATCCCGCACGCGAGGGCCAATGCCCTGCATCGATGCGATAATCGATCCTCGCGCCTACTGGCCGCAATGACGCGGTAAAACCGCATCCAATCCCACTTCGAAGCATCGACAACGCACCACGGAGCCCATTTTGAGCCGCATCGACAATCCCGCTCGCGATCAGGAGGCCGGCGTGGCCGACTCCACGCAAGATACGACCCGCATCGACGACACGCGCATCGGCGCGGTGCGTCCGCTGATTTCGCCCGCGCTGCTGCTCGACGAACTGCCGGTCACGTCCGAGGTGCAATCGCTCGTCGAGCGAAGCCGCGCGGGAATAGCGAATATCCTGCATGGCCGCGACGACCGGCTCGTCGTCGTCGTCGGGCCGTGTTCCATTCACGACCACGATCAGGCGATGCAGTATGCGCGGACTTTGAAGACCGTCGCCGAGCGGCTCAGCGACGATCTGCTCATCGTGATGCGCGTGTACTTCGAGAAGCCGCGCACGACGGTCGGCTGGAAGGGCTATATCAACGATCCGCGTCTCGATGGCAGTTTCCGCATCAATGAAGGTCTGCGCCGCGCGCGCGAACTTCTGCTCGAAATCAGCGCGCTCGGGTTGCCGACCGCCACCGAGTTTCTCGACCTGCTGAGTCCGCAGTACATCGCGGATCTGATCGCGTGGGGCGCGATCGGCGCGCGCACGACCGAGAGCCAGAGTCATCGACAGCTCGCATCGGGGCTGTCATGCCCGATCGGTTTCAAGAACGGCACCGATGGCGGCGTGCAGGTGGCCGCCGACGCGATCGTCGCGGCGAGCGCGAGCCATGCGTTCATGGGCATGACGAAGATGGGCATGGCGGCGATCTTCGAAACGCGTGGCAATGCCGACTGTCACGTCATTCTGCGCGGCGGCAAGAAAGGCCCGAACTACGATGCGGACAGCGTGAACGCCAGTTGCGCGGCGCTGGCGGCGCTCGGTCAGCGCGAACAGGTGATGATCGACTGCTCGCACGCGAACTCGAACAAATCGCATCAGCGTCAGGTCGATGTCGCCGAGGACATCGCGCGCCAGTTGTCGGCGGGCGAGACGCGCATCACGGGCGTGATGATCGAGAGTCATCTCGAGGAAGGGCGTCAGGACCAGAAGCCCGGCGTGCCGTTGAAGCACGGGGTATCGATCACGGATGCGTGCCTCGGCTGGACGCAGACCGAGCCGGTGCTCGAGTTGCTGGCGGAAGCGGTGCGCAAGCGCAGGGCGCGGTAAGGCAGGGAAAAAGCTGCCGCGCTCAGGCGGCAGCCGCTGAATTTACCGCATCGAGCAGCGCTTCCGGATCGTAGGGCTTGCGCAGTTGAATCGCTCCCGGCAGCGCCTGGCGTTCCTCGTCGCTCAGTGCAAGCTCGTAGCCCGTCACGAACACCACGCCGAGCGACGGTTCTTCGCGACGCGCGGCCATCGCCAGCGCAACGCCGGACTCCCCCGCGAGGTCCACGTCCGTCAGCAAGACCTCGAAGCGATGCGCGCGCAACAGCGCCGTCGCTTCATCGACGCTCGCGGCTTCCGTCAGGTCGAGTCCCAGCGAGCGCAACAGTTCCGCGCTGCTCGTGCGGACCATTTCGTTATCTTCGACGAACAGCACGCGCTTGCCCGACACGCCATCGTCCGTGCCTTCGGGCGGCGCGGCTGCGGCATCGGCATTCGCGTCCGCGCTCTTGCGAACGTGTCGCCCGAGCACGAGCCGGACCTTGCGCGCGAGCGCGTCGTGCGTATAAGGCTTGCTCAACAGGTCGATGCCTTCGTCGAGCCGCCCCGCATGCACGATCGCGTTGTCGGTGTATCCCGACGTGAACAGCACCGCGATGCCCGGCACGCGCTCGCGCGCCTTGCGCGCCAGTTCGGTGCTGCGCAGCGGCCCCGGCATCACGACATCGGTGAAGATCATGTCGATGGGCACGCCGCTTTCGACGATGGCGAGCGCGCTATGCGCGTCCTTCGCGCGCAGCACGCGATAGCCGAGATCGGCGAGCAGGTCGACGACGGTGGCGCGCACTTCCTCATCGTCCTCGACGACGAGAATGGTTTCGCTGCCGCCCTTGGCCGGTCCCGCTTGCGTATTCGTTTCGAGGTCTTCTTCCTCGCGCGCACGCGGCACGTAGATACGCACCGTCGTGCCGTGGCCTTCCTCGCTGTAGACCTTCACGTGCCCGCCCGACTGCTTGACGAAGCCGTACACCATCGAGAGGCCGAGGCCCGTGCCTTGTCCTTCGCGCTTGGTCGTGAAAAACGGCTCGAACGCGCGTTCCTGCACTTCCGGCGACATGCCCGAGCCCGTATCGGTGACGGCGACCATCACGTACTGGCCGGGCAGGACATCGGCGTTGCGCATCACGTAGGTCTCATCGAGCGATGCATTGCCCGCCTCGATGGTGAGCTTGCCGTGGCCGTCCATCGCGTCGCGGGCGTTGATCGCGAGATTGAGCAGCGCGTTCTCCACCTGGAAAGGATCGACGAGCGTGTTCCACAAGCCGCCCGATACGATCGTCTCGATCTCGATGCCGTCGCCGAGCGCGCGGCGGAACATGTCGTCGAGGCCGCGCACGAAGCGGCCCAGATTGACGACCTTCGGCGCGAGCGGCTGGCGTCGTCCGAACGCGAGCAGTTGCGATGCGAGATTCGCGCCGCGCGCCACGCCCGCGAGCGCGCTGCGCACGCGCTGCTCGGCCTTGTCGTGACCGGCGACATCCTTCGCGAGCAGTTGCAGATTGCCGCCGACCACCTGCAGCAGGTTGTTGAAGTCGTGCGCGACGCCGCCCGTCAGCTTGCCGATGGCCTCCATCTTCTGCGCCATGCGCAGCGCCTCTTCGGCGTGACGCAGCGCGTCGGCGGTTTCGCGGTCGGCGGTGACGTCGCGGCCCACGCCGTGAATGCGCCGCGTGCGCGGATCGAGCGACAGCGTCCACGCGATCCATCGCCATCCGCCGTCGATGCGCGCAAGCCGGCACTCGTACCGCACCGGCGCGCCGCTCGCGCGCAGCTTGTCGAGTTCGAGCGCGACGCCGGGCGCGTCGTCGGCATGGACGAGTTCGAGCATCGTGCGCGCATGCAGGCGCTGCGCATCGATTCCGAGCACCGACGACCACGACGGACTCACGCGCAACAGCGCGCCTTCGAAACTCGCGATCACGAACAGGTCTTCGCTGAGTTCCCACAGCCGGTCGCGGTCCGCGACGACTTCCGTCACGCGCCGCTCGAGCGTTTCGTTCAGATCGCGCAGCGCGGCCTGCGCGCGGGTGCGCTCGGCGATCTCGTCCTGCGCCGCCTGAAAGAGCCGGGCATTGTCGATGGCGATCGACGCCTGCGCCGCGATGCCGCTGAGGATATGCTCGGCGCGCTCATCGAATATGTTTGGTTCGGGATGCCCGAAGAAGAGACCGCCGAGCACTTCGCCGGTTCGCGAGATGACGGGCGCGGCGAGATAGCTGCACACCGCGAGATGGCCCTTCGGCATGCCGTAATGCGGCGCGCTGTGGCCGTAGCGCGGGTCTTTCGTGATATCCGGCGAACGGACGATGCCCTCGCCGCGAAACGTCGGCCCGAAGACGCTCGTGTTGCGCGGCATCGGAAACTTCGCGAAGCTGTCTTTCGGCACGCCCGAGAGCGCATAGAGCTTGTAACTGCCGCCTTCGTTGTCGGGCACGTTATAGAAGAACGAACCGAACGCCGCGCCCGTCAGTTCGGTGGCCGCGTCCGTCACCACCTGGACGACACGCGCCAGATCGAGCTCGCCCGCGACCGTGGTTCCGACGCGGTTGAGCACTTCCAGCACGCGCGATTCCTCGCGCAGCCGCAGTTCCGTCTCGCGCCGCAGCCGCGCGAGCCGCAGATTGTTCGCCACGCGCGCGAGCAGTTCGCGAGCGGAGAAGGGCTTGGTCAGGTAATCGTCGGCGCCGGCGTCGAGGCCGCCCACGCGCGCTTCCTCGCCCGCGCGCGCCGACAGCAGCACGACGGGCGTGTCGCGCAGCATGTCGTCGTCACGCAGCGCGCGCAGCAGGCCGAAGCCGTCGAGGCGCGGCATCATCACATCGGAGACGATCACGTCGGGGCGCAACGCACGGGCGGCATCGAGCGCGGCGGCGCCGTCTGCGGCGACGTCGACCTCGTGGCCTGCGGCGGCCAGCATGCGGCGCATGTACTCGCGCAAGTCGGCGTTATCGTCGACGACGAGCACGCGGCCCGTCGTCGCGAGGATCGACGCCGTTTCACCGTCGGCAGGCGCGAGCGGTGCGTCGAACGCGGGCGCAAGGCCGTCGATCGCGCGGAGATCGCCGGTTTCGTCGGCATCGGGCGTCCAGCGCAGCGCCGCATCCACGTATGAACGCGCGCCGCTGCTCGCTTCGGCGCGCGCGGCGGCGTCGCGCGGAACGGACGCCAGCTGCGCGGCGGGCAGCGTGACGCGGAAGCACGCGCCGTCGCCGGGGCTGCTGTCGACGCCGATGCGCCCGCCGTGCAGCTTGACGAGTTCCTGGACCATCGCGAGGCCGATGCCGCTGCCTTCGACCGAGCGCCCCGTCGCGCCCGCGACGCGATGAAAGCGCTCGAAGACGCGCTCCAGCTCCTCTTGCGGAATGCCGATGCCCGTATCGCGCACGCACATCTCCACTTCCTGACCGGCAATCGTGCGCAGCGACACTTCGATCGCGCCGTCGAACGTGAACTTGAACGCGTTCGACAGCAGATTCATCACGACCTTCTCCCACATGTCGCGGTCGATGTCCGCGATGATGGGCGTATCGGGAATGTCGATGCGAAGCTCGATCCCGGCCGATTCGATGGCCGAGCGGAACAGCGACGCGAGTTCGGCGGTGAAGGCGGCGATATCCGTCGTCTGCCGGTGAATCTCGATGCGTCCCGCCTCGATGCGCGAAAAGTCCAGCAGCGCGTTGACGAGCTTCAGAAGCCGCAAGCCGTTGCGATGCATCATCTCGACGAGCCGCACGTCGCCGGGCGCGACGCGCTCGCGGTTCGCGAGCATCTCTTCGAGCGGGCCGAGCATCAGCGTGAGCGGCGTACGAAATTCGTGGCTGATGTTGGAGAAGAACGTCGTCTTGGCGCGATCGATTTCCGCGAGCGCCTCGGCGCGGCGGCGCTCTTCGTCGTACGCATGGGCGTAGCCGATCGCCGCGCTGACCTGTCCCGCGACGAGATTCATGAACGCGCGATAGCCGTCATCGAACAAGCGATACGGATTCAGCCCGACGACCAGCACGCCAGCCGGGCCCGTCTCGCCGGTCGGTGCAATCGGCAGGAGCGCGGCGCGCGTCGGCGCGGCGTTCCATGCGCCGCTCGGCAGGGCGGTGTCGAAGTGCTCTTGCAGATTCGTCACGAGCCGCGCCTGATTTTCGCGCAGGACGTCGTGAACGGGCCATGCGCCGGGTTGCCCCGCATGCAGCGTGTCGGGCGCGGCCGGATGCCCCGGTGCGATGCCGCACGCGCCGACGAGCGCCGCCGTCTGGCTGGCGGGCTCGGCTGCATAAAGGAGCGCGAACGGCATGTCGCGCGGCGCGTTTCCGAGCGCTTTCATGGAACGTTCGCAGGCTTCCCGCCAGGTGCGCGCATCGGCGGCGGAAGTCGCCAGTTCGCGCAGCACGAGTAGTTGCCGCTCGCCGAGCACGCGTTGCGTATCGTCGCTGTTCGCGCAGATGATGCCGCCCGCGCTGCCGCGGTCGTCGGGAATCGGGCTATAGGAGAACGTGTAATACGTTTCCTCCGGAAAGCCGTTGCGCTCCATGATGAGCAGCTTCTGTTCGACGAATGTCCCTTCCACGCCCGAGAGCGCGGTGTCGAGCAGCGGGCCGATGTCGTTCCAGATTTCCCGCCATACGACCGAAGTCGGCTGGCCGAGCGCCTCGGGATGCTTGCCGCCGATGATCGACTTGTACGCGTCGTTATAGAAGAACAGCAGTTCGCGGCCCCAGCCGATCCAGATGGGCTGGCGCGAGGTGAGCATGATGCGGATGGCGGTCTTGAGGCTCTGCGGCCAGAGCATCGGTTCGCCGAGCGAAGTCTGCGCCCAATCGAAGCCCCGGATGAGCACGCCCATTTCGCCGCCGCCGAGCAGGAAACTCGGTTCCACGCCGTCTGCTGTCGTATCCGGGATCAGATTGTTGGACTTCATCGACGCAAAATCTCCTCGCTGGTCTTTTCGATGCCGCGGCATGATCGCGCAAGAGCGACGTTCTGTGGATGAGGCTGCCTGAATGAGCCACGCGATTTTCGCATGGAACAGCGGTCGCCCCGCGTCGGCTCGCGCGGCCGCGATGCGCTTTTTTGCGTGACGGCGATAGCAACTTTCGTGACCAGCGCGCGCCCGCGGATTGCGGACGGACAGGATTGCAGGGACCTGGAAGTCTCGTGTAAGGATTGCTTCTTGCTGTCCGGCTTGTGTCCAGCAGGGAGGAATATATGCAAACCAAAGGCCACACTTCCACCGACCAACTCGACACCATCCCCGACACCACGAGTCCCGCCTATGCGAAGGCGAACCCGATCATGCGGGCGTTCGACAGTTTCGCGAGTCTCGTCACGCGTTGGGCCGGCTCGCCGTATGCCTTCGGCTTCGCGGTGACGAGCATCGTCGTATGGGTCGTCACCGGGCCGCTCTTTCATTACTCGGACGGATGGCAGCTCGTCATCAATACCGGCACCACGATCGTCACGTTCCTGATGGTGTTCCTCATTCAGCAGAGCCAGAACAAGGACAGCGTCGCGCTGCACCTGAAGCTGAACGAACTGCTCGCGACGCATCGGCGGGCGAGCAATCATCTGATCGGCATCGAGGATGCGAGCGAGGAGGAACTGCGCAGACTCGCCGCGGCGTATCTGCGCCTGGCTGCCGACGGCGGTTCGAAAGCGGGGGCGAGTCCGTCGCCCGCGTGCGATGTCGACGCTCAAACCGAAGTGGAAGGCGCGAGCGCCAAGGGCGCACGCTGAAGCGCGGCGCCCGTTAGGAACAGCGCCGGTTACTTGTCCTTATGCCCCGGCAGCACGGCGCCGAGCACTTGCCTGGCCGTATCGACGATGACGTTGCCCTGATCGGGATCGCCCTCGAACAACGTCGTCGCGAACGCCTTCGCCTGTTGCAGCGTGAAGTGCGGCGGCAGTGGCGGCACATTTGGATCGGTCTTCACTTCGATCACGACAGGACGGTCCGACGCCAGCGCTTCGTCCCACACGGCGGCCATGCGCTCCGCGTCGTCGACATAGAAGCCCCGCAAGCCGATCAGCTCCGCGAACCGGTGATACGGCACCGACGGAATGTTCTGGGATGCTTCGAACTTCGGATCGCCGTTCATCACGCGCTGCTCCCATGTGACCTGATTCAAGTCTTCGTTGTTGAGCACCATGCAGATCCAGCGCGGATCGGACCATTGCTTCCAGTACTTCGATACTGTGATGAGCTCGGCCATGTTGCTCATCTGCATCGCGCCATCGCCGACGAGCGCGATCACCGGTCTGCCCGGATGCGCGAACTTGGTTGCGATCGCATAAGGCACCGCCGCGCCCATCGATGCAAGGCCGCCCGATAGCGAGCACATCATGCCGCGCTTTACTTTCAGGTCGCGCGCATACCAGTTCGCGCACGATCCGGAATCGCTCGTGACGATCGCATTCGACGGCACGCGCGGCGACAGTTCCCATACGGTGCGTTGCGGATTCACGCCGGTCTCTGCAGGCTCGAGCGCGCGCTTTTCGAGCTTCTTCCACCAGTCGCCCATCCAGCCTTCGATGTCGTCGCGCCATCCGTGATCGGTCTTCTCCTGCAGCAGCGGCAGCAGCGCACGCAACGTCTCGGCGCTGTCGCCGACGAGATTGACTTCCATCGGATAGCGGATGGAGAGCATGTCCGCCTTGATATCGATCTGCACGCCGCGCGCCTGACCTTCCTTCGGCAAGAACTCGGAATATGGAAAGCCCGAGCCGATCATCAGGAGCGTGTCGCATTCGGTCATCAGCTTGTAGCTGGGCTCGGTGCCGAGCAGGCCAATTGAGCCGGTGACGAACGGCAGATCGTCGGGCAACGCGGCCTTGCCGAGCAGCGCCTTCGCGACGCCCGCGCCGAGTTTTTCGGCGACCGCGATCACTTCGTCAGTCGCCTGAAGTGCGCCCGCGCCGACGAGAATCGCGACCTTCTTGCCGGCGTTGAGGACATCGGCGGCGCGTTGCAGATCGTCGGCATAAGGGACGATCTTCGGCGCGCGATAGCCCACGCCCGAATGCACGGTGCCATGCTTGCGCGGCGGCGGCTCGTACTTCAGGTCCTGCAAGTCGTTCGGCAGAATCAGCGCGGTTACGCGGCGTTCGCCGAGCGCCGTACGCACCGCGCGATCGACCAGATGGCGAACTTGCGACGGCACGCTCGCCTGCGCGACGAAAGCGCCCGCGACGTCCTTGAACATCGCCTGAAGGTCGAGTTCCTGCTGATAGTGTCCGCCGAGCGCGGCCCGCGCCTGCTGGCCCGCGATGGCGAGCACCGGCATGTGATCGAGCCTTGCGTCATAGAGACCGGTGAGCAGATGAGACGCACCCGGTCCCGAAGTCGCGATGCACACGCCCAGCTCGCCCGTGAACTTGGCATGGGCGGAGGCCATGAACGCGGCCATCTCTTCGTGGCGCGCCTGAATGAATTCGATCTTGCCGTTCGCGCGATTGAGCGCGCCGAACACGCCGTTGATGCCATCGCCCGGATAGCCGTAGATGCGGCGCACGCCCCAGGCGTACAGGCGGTCGACCAGAAAATCGCCGACGGTGGTGCTCATGATGATTGCCTCCGTGATGCGTTCGGAAAGGAATGCAGGAACGAGAGGCGGGCAGCAAGGCACATGCCGTGCGCGTGCAATCGACGCGTAAGCTCAGTGCGCGACTTTCGCAGGCATCGCCCTTCGCTTCAGCACGCGCGCCTGCAGCACGATCACGAGCAACAGGAACAACCCGCGAATCACCGACTGCCAGTACGCCGACAGGCTGATATAGCCCAGACCATTTTCGAAGTTCAGCAGATTGAACACGAGCCCGAGCAGCGCGACGCCTGCAATCGTCATCGCGATGGAGCCTTCGCCGCCCGTCAGCCGGGTGCCGCCGAGCACGACCGCCGAAATCGCGAACAGCTCCCAGCCGACGCCTTCGTTCGGCTGTCCCGCGCCGAATTGCGCCGCGAGAATCGCGCCCGCGATGCCCGCCAGCAGTCCGCTCACCGCATAGACCGCGACGAGCGTGCGATCCACGTTCAGGCCCATCAGCCGCGATGCCTCTTCGCTCCCGCCGATGGCGAGCGCATGCCGCCCGAAGCGCGAACTGCGCAGCGCGATCCATCCCGCGACCGCTGCGATCAGCGACACGATGCCCGGTATCGGCAGGCCGAACAGATCGTCCTGGCCGAAGGCGGCGAAGTTCGTGCCGGATGAAATCGCGACGGCATCGTTATGGCCGAGCAGCAGCGCGAGACCATGCGCGCCGAGACTGGTCGCGAGCGTGACGATGAACGGAAGAATCCGCATGTGCGTGATGACCATGCCGTTCAGCACGCCCACGGCCAGCCCCGCGAGCGAACCCGCAAGCACGCCCGCCACCGCGCCGTAGGGGCTCGCCAGCGCCGCCACGACGCTCGCGAGCGCGGCCACCGCGCCCACGGAGAGATCGATGCCGCCCGTGATGATGACGAACGCCATGCCGATGGAGATCAGCGCGAACATCGAGTTGTATCGCCAGAAGGACGTGACGTTGTATGCCGACGCGAAGTGCTCGTAGCGCACGAGGCCGAGCACGACCAGCGCGACGAGTGCGATGAGGATGGGAAGGTTCTTCTTCATGTCATGAGCCCCGGCGACGCTGCACATAGACGGCGGCGATGATGATCGCGGCCTTGAGCACGAGCGCGGCGGCATCCGGAATGCCGTGCGCGAGCAGCGTATAGCGCAATAGCTGGATGATGAGCGCGCCGATCAGCGTGCCCGTGATATAGGCCTTGCCGCCCGTCAACGCGGTGCCGCCGACGGCCACCGCCGCGATGGCGTCCAGTTCGACGCCGAGACCCACCACGTTCGCATCCGACGACGAATTGACCGAGATCGAGATCAGGCCCGCGAGTCCCGCAAGCGCGGCGCACAACGTATAGGCGATCATCTTCACGCGCGCGGTCGGAATGCCGCATAGATAGGCTGCATCCTCGTTGCCGCCGGTGACGAGCAGGTACTTCCCGAAGAGCGTCTTGCGCACGATCCACGTGAAGATCGCGACGAGCGCGAGCATCAACAGAATCTGGAACGGCACGCCGGCGACCTTGCCGAGCGCAATCCACTGAAACGCGGGATTGTTGAACGCCTGCAGGCTGCCATCGGTGACGACCTGCGCGATGCCGCGGCCCGCGATGAACAGCACGAGCGTCGCGACGATCGGCTGCACATGGAGCCTCGTCACGAGCAAGCCGTTGAAGACGCCGCATAGCGCAGCGGCCAGCACGGGCAACGTGAACGCGAGCAGAATGCCCAATGGCCCGTCGATGTTCATGAAGAGCATCGGCGCGAGCGCGCCTGCAATGGCCATCGAAGCGCCCACGGACAGGTCGATGCCCCCCGTCGCCACGACGAGCGTCATGCCGATGCCGACGATCACGATCGTCACCACCTGCGTGAGATTCACGTTGAAGGTCTGCAGCGACCAGAAGTGGTCCGTGAAGATGAGGTTGAACACGATCATCGCGACGAGCACGACGATCTCTCGCTGGATTGCGATGCCGCGCTTCTTCTTCGACGGCGTTGCCTGCGCGTCGGCGGCGAGGGGTGCGGCCGGTTGCGTCTTGTCGATCATGCTTCGTTCCCTTGCGCGGCGCTCGCTTGCGCCAGCGACGATTCTTCGCCCGAACCGTAGGCGATGGCATCCATGATCGATGCCTCGTTCATTTGCGCGCCGTCCAGTTGCGCGACCGTTTCGCCATCGCGAATGACGACCGCGCGGTCGGCCACGGCGGTCAGTTCTTCGAGCTCGGATGCCGATAGCAGCACGGCCATCCCCGCATCGCGCAGTTCGCGCACGATCTTCGCGACATCCGCTTTCGCGCCGACGTCGATGCCGCGTGTCGGCTCGTCGAGCAGCAAGAGACGCGGACTGGTCGCGAGCCAGCGCGCGAGCAGCACTTTCTGCTGATTGCCGCCCGACAGCTCGCGCACCGGCTGATCCGGCGAACGCAGCTTGATGCCGAGCGATGCGATGAAGCCATCGACGATCTCCCGCTGTTTCGCGACATCCACGATGCCGCGTTTCGTCAGCGCGGGCAGGCAGACGAGCGTGAGGTTGTCGCGCACCGAAAGGTCCGGGACGATGCCCTCGGCCTTGCGGTCCTCGGTCAGATACGCGATGCCCCGCGCGATCGCATCCTTCGGAGAACGGAACGATACGTCATCGCCGCCGACCGCGAGCGCACCCTGAGACGGACGGTCCGCGCCGAACAGAAGGCGCATGGTTTCCGTGCGGCCCGAGCCGAGCAGGCCCGCGAGGCCGACGGCTTCGCCCGCGTGGACATCGAGCGATACGTTCGTGACCTTCGCGCCTGCCGCAAGCGACTGCGCGCTCAACGCAACCGCGCCGCGCTTCGCGAGATTCGCTTCCTTCACCGCGCTGTCTTCGTGAACGACGGCGGCGAGCGTGCGGCCGAGCATCGTCGTGACGAGCCTGAGCTTGTCCATCTCCTGCATCGTGCTTTCCGCGACGGTCTGACCATCGCGCATCACCGTGACGCGGTCGCATAGCGCGTAGAGTTCGTCCAGCCGGTGCGATACGAAGATCACCGCGCGGCCGTCGTCACGCAGGCGGCGCACAACGGTGAACAGCAGTTCGACTTCGCGTTCGTCCAGCGAAGATGTGGATTCGTCCATGATGACCATCTTCGCATCCGACGACACCGCACGGGCGAGCGCGACCATCTGCTGAATCGCGGTCGAATAGTCGCGTACGGGCTTTCTCACGTCAATATGCAATCCGAATGATTCGAGCAGGCCGGACGCCTGACGCTGCACCGTTTTCCAGTCGATGAGGCCGAAGCGCCGCGGCTCACGCCCGAGGAAGATGTTCTCGGCGACCGAGCGGAACGGCACGAGGTTGATCTCCTGATAGATCGTGCTGATGCCGGATTCCCGTGCTTCCTTCGGCGTGCGGAAATCGACTTCGCGGCCGTCGAAGCGAATCGTGCCGCCGCTCTTGCGATAAGCGCCCGTCAGGATCTTGATGAGTGTCGACTTGCCCGCGCCGTTCTGGCCGATGAGCGCGTGCACTTCGCCCGCCGCCACGGTGAGCCGCGCGTGCTTGAGCGCCGCGACGCCGCCGAACGCGATATCGATGTCCTGCATGTCGAGTAAGGGAGTCTGAGCCATGCGTGTCGTCCGTCGATTGAGAAAAGCGGGCGCGCTCGAACACGCGCCCGCAACACACACGCCTGCTTCAGTACCCGTACTGCATGCTTTGATCGACGTTGCTCTTGTCGTAGAAGCGGTCGGACACCTTCACCCAGGCCGGAATGGTCTCGCCCTTCGCGTACTTCTGCGCAACTTCGCACGCAAGCGGTCCGAAGAACGGGCTCGACTGCACGCTCGCGCCGAGCTCGCCTGCCTTGATCGCTTCGAGGCCGCCCTTGGTGCCGTCGATGGTCACGAGAATGATGTCCTTGCCGGGCTGCTTGCCGGCGGCCTTGATCGCGGCAATCGCGCCGAGCGCCATTTCGTCGTTGTGCGCGTAGACGGCGGTCACGTCCGGGTGCGCCTGCAACAGCGTTTCCATGACCTGGCGGCCCTTGTCGCGCGCGAAGTCACCGCTTTGCGACGCGATGATCTTCATGCCCGGATTCTTCGCGATGACTTCGTCGAAGCCCTTCTTGCGATCGTTCGCGGCCGATGCGCCCGTCGACCCTTCGAGTTCGATGATCGTGGCTTTGCCGTTCGTCGCCTTCACGAGCCAGTCGGCGGCGCGGTGTCCCTGATCGATGAAGTCCGAGCCGATGAACGTGAGGTAGTCGCGGCCGGCCTTCGCCATCGACTGATCGATGTTGCGGTCGACCAGGATCACCGGAATGCCCGCCTTCTTCGCCTGCATGACGACCGGCACGAGCGGCTTCTCTTCGCGCGGCGGAAACACGAGCAGGTCGACGCGCTGCGCGATCATGCTCTGGATATCCGAGACCTGCTTCGCCGCCGAACTGTTCGCATCGGTCATCACCATCTGCCAGCCGCACTTCGCGGCGACGTCCTTGAAGCTCTTCGTTTCCGCAAGCCGCCACGGGTTGTTGCTTTCGGTCTGTGCGAAGCCCACGCGCAGCGGCTTCTTGTTCGGAATCTTGGGCAGGGCGTCGTCGGCGGCGTGCGCGGCGGTGAAGCCCGCGGAAAGCGTCAGCGCGGCGAGCGCGCTGAGTGCGGCGGCGAGCGGGCGCAGGCCCGGGCGTGATTGCTTCTCTAGCGACAGCATGTCTTCCTCCGATAAGGATGCTTCTCTTGTGGTGATGCCGATGCTTGTTGTTGCACGGTCGATCTGCTGCGAGAGTGGCTTGCTGTTGCTGCTTTTATGGTTATGTGCGCCGGGTCATCCGCCGTCAGCCGATTCACTCGCCGATTTGATTGATGGCGAGTTGCCTGACTTCATTGATGGCCCTGACCGATCCGCGCTCGATCAGCGGACCGTCGAGCTTCACGGTGCGGCGTCGCACCGGCGCGCCCGCCGCGCGATTGTGTTCTTCCTGCAAAAGCGTTTCGACGGCCCAGCGGCCGAGATCGTAGTTCGGCAGCACGACCGTCGTGAGCGGCGGATGCGTGTGCCGCGCGATTTCCTGATCGTCGTAGCCGACGACGGACACATCGTCCGGCACGCGCAGTCCCAGTTGCTTCAGCGCTTCGATGGCGCCGAGCGCCATCAGGTCGTTCGCGCAGAAGATCGCCGTGGGCGGATTGGCTTCGCGCATCAGCGAAAGCGTCTGCTCGAAGCCGGTGCCGGAACTCCAGTCGCCTTCGCGCACGAGTTCCGGCGCGAACGGCAGATCGGCTGTCGCAAGTGCCGTGCGATACCCCTTCAGGCGCTCGCGCGCGGCGTCCTGCCATGGCTCGCCGTTGATATACGCAATGCGCCGATGCCCCGCCGCGAGCAGATGATCCGTCGCCGTATGGCCGCCCGCGACCTCCGCCGGCACCACCGACGACACGCTCGCCTCGCTCGTGTAGCAGTTGAGCAGCACGGTCGGCACCTGCGCGAGCGAAGCGGGCAGCGTGACGCGGCGTGTGTACACCGTCGCGTAGATCACGCCGAGCACGTTCGGATTGCCGAGCGTCGAGTCCAGCACGCGCTGCTCGATCTCCGCGTTGCCGTGCGTCGAATAGACGGCGAGCATCCGGCCATGCGCAAACGCCGTTTCACGCGCGCCGTCGATGCTGACGACCGGATGCGGGCTCGTCGAGATTTCGTCGGCGAGATACACGATCAGATTGCGCTCGCCTTGCGCGCCGAGCGTGTCGATGGCTTCGAGGCTCGCCGATTCGCGCGGCGTCATGCGATAGCCGAGCTCTTGCGCGACCTTCAGCACCTTGTCGCGCGTCGCGTCCGAGAACTTCGCGCCGCTCGCGTTGTTGAGCACCAGCGATACCGTCGATTGCGAGACTCCGGTGAGCTTCGCGATGTCGGTCATCGTCGGACGGCGGGGCGTGGTTTTCTTCATCGTGCGGGCAACGCAAGTCATAGAGCGAATGAAACTTACCACTAATATTAATGATGAACAACGCGGGAAGCCCCTAAGCGAACAGAGCCGTCACGGGGTTTTCCCTGTCTATTACTAATAATATTGACGAGCCGATTACCCCCATGCCATGCTGTTTTCGATCGAACCGAGACCGAAACATGGAGGAGACGATGGGCCGGTATGACGAAAGCACGAGAGATGCGCTCGCCCGAGCGTTCGAGCAGGATGGATTCGTACTGCTGCGCGACCACTTCGACCGCGCGAAGCTCGAAGCATGGCGCGATGCGTTCGCGCCGCTCTTCGCGCCGCATGTCGAGTCGGCGAAAGCGGCATCCGTCAGTGGCAACCGCGGGCCGGGGCGCTACTACGTGACCTTGCCGTTCGAAGGCGAGTTCGCGGACCCGGCTTTCTTCTGCGATGAGGATATCGTCGGCATCGTAGAGCGCGTGGCGGGGCCGGACCCGGTGATGTGCCAGCTCGCCACCGATACGCCGGTGCGCGGCTCAGATTTCCAGGACTGGCATCGCGACACGCCGCCGCTCTTCGACGACGCGCCCGAAACGCCATCGTTCCAGCTTGCCGTGAACTTTCCGCTCGTCGATGTCGACGACAGAAACGGGTCGCTCGAAACGACGCGCGGCACGCATCGCATCTCTCGCGAAGAAGCGCTCGCCGGTCTCGCCGATGGCCGCTTCCCGCCCGAGCGCGTGCCGATGCGCCTCGGCGACGTGATGATCCGCGACGTGCGCGGGCTGCATCGCGGCACGCCGAATCTGACCGACGAGCCGCGTCCGATGGTCGTGATCGGTTATAGCCGCGCCTGGTACTTCCGGCCCGAAGTGCATATCGACGTGCCGCGCGCCGTGCTCGCCAGCTTGCCGCCGCGCGCGAAGCGTCTCTTGCGATACTGCCCGGTGGTCGAGCAAACCGCGCGCACCTTCGACGAAAACTACCGGCAGTTCGCATATTGAGCGCCGATCCCAACGAAGGCGCGGACCACGCGCTCGTCACATTGCGGCATGGCGCGCGGCGCGTGGTGCTCGCGCCGCATATCGGCGGGGCGATTGCGGCGTTCTTCGACGCGCACGGGGACGGCGAGCGTCACTGGCTGCGTCCCGCCACGCCCGATGCGCTCGCCGCGCGCAATCCACTCGGCATGGCGAGCTTTCCGCTGGCGCCGTACTGCAACCGCATCCGCGATGCGCGTTTCACGTTCGATGGCGCGCCTGTCGATCTGTCCGGCGACGGCAACCTGTTCCCGCATGCGCTGCACGGCAATGCGTGGCGGCGGCCGTGGCGCGTCGATGCGTTGTCGGAGGCGAGCGCGCGGCTCACGCTCAGTCACGATCCGTCGATGGACGTGGCGCATCACTGGCCGTTCGCCTATGAGGCCGCGCAGGACATCGCGCTCGACAACACATCGCTGACGGTCACGATGTCGCTCTGCAACCGGTCCGACCGGCGCATGCCGTTCGGCATCGGCCATCATCCGTACTTTCCGCGCACGCCGAACACGCGCGTGCGTGCGCAGGTTTCATCGATGTGGCATACGACGCCCGATCCGCTGCCGACGCACATCGGACCGCATCCGTGCGTGGATGCGCTGGCATCGCCCGAAGGCATGGCCGCCGATGCGTTCGACCTCGACAACAACTTCGCGGGCTGGACGCGCACGGCGTCGATTGCCTGGCCGGATGAGCATCGCTCCATCACGCTCGATGCCGATGCGCCGTTCGACTTCATGGTGATCTATGCGCCGGCGGCTTTTCCGTCGCTGCTGTGCGTGGAGCCGGTGAGCAACGTGGCCGACTGGGTGAACCTCGATGTCGATCACGCGCTCAAGGGCGGCGGCGTGCTGGAACCCGGTGAAGCGGCCAGCGTCGCGTTCCGATTGACGCCGCGGACGGATTAGGGTCCACGGCGTCCGCACGCGTTTCAATGCCCGAAGAACACGGTACATGCAGGCGCCCATGCGCAATCGGCGCTGCGTCCGCTCGCCGATGTTCCCGCGTTGCCGGTCGCGCCGCCATAGGCGCGATCGTCGCTCGCCCTCGACTGCGCGCTCGCATCCTGTTCGGGCGCGCCGTTGTGCGGCTGCATCGGACGCATCGTCTGCACGAGTTGCTGCGCGGACTCGGGCATGCCTTCGGCGCGCGCAGTGCCGACGGTCGCGGTCACTGCACAGGCGGCCATCATCGCGACGACTTTCAGGTTCAGGCTCGGCTTCATGTTCCAGCTCCTTGTAACGAATGCTCAAGCAGCCGGAAACGAATTTCGCGGACTCCTTGCAGCGTTGGGACGAAGTGGCGCGATGATCGAATGCGGCCAGGCGCGCGAACGATTCGGCCATGCGGCGTGTTTGCCGCAGTGCCGTGTCGAGCGCGTGAGACATCGCGCAGGCACACGTTACGGATTCGGGAGAGGACGCGAAATCCCTATGTCGAAGGGATGCGTTCGGAGGGATTGGTCATGGGGCGTGACCGTCGACAGCGAAGTAATGAGGGAAGAAAAGGCCGCGCATTCAACGCGGCCTGTGCGTTCATCGGCGCAGCGCGTTAATACGCCTTGCTGCCGCTGCTCGAACCGCTCTTCTTGTTCATATGGCTGCTGGAACCGGTCGATCCGCTCGTGCCGCCCGAGGAATCCATCGTGCTCGAACCGGATGCGCCTGACGTGGCGCCGGTCGTGCCGTGTGCGTTCGGCGTGCTCATGCCGGTGCCGCCCTGGCCAGCGCCATTACCGCCCGCCGTGCCGCCGCCCGCACCGCCCGCTCCACCGCCGCCGCCCGCACCGCCGCCTGCACCCTGCGCGAATACAGCGCCCGACATGCTCAGAACCAGCGCGGATACAAGCAAGCTCTTCTTTGCGATCTTCATGGTGCCTCCCTTGATGGTGGTTTAAGCGCGCCGCTTCGCGTGGACTGCGCGGCGTCGCGGCTTACATACCGCAATCGCTGTGCCGCGCGATGAAAGCCGCCACGTCAGGAAGTAACGAACACGTCAGGCGAGCGCTTCGTCGCACCATTCGATGGCCCATGCCCGCGCGCAATGTAAGGCGTCCCATTCATTCGCGAAGGCGTCGAGGTCACCAGAGTCGTGGACTTCGAGATTAGGCGTATTTTCGTTCGGCGCGCTCGTGATCCGGGCATGTGCGTAGAAGCTGCCGTCTTCATCATGACGGGCCGTGCAGTCGATATGAAAGTGCTTGTAGTCGAAACGCATTCGGGAAGTCTCCGCTAGTAAGGAAAGGCGATGTCACGGGAGCGATGTTTGCTCGAACAATGCGACGCGATACCGGGAGCAAACTCGTGACCACAGCCACTACGCATGGACAATCGACGGACGAAGAAGACAGGGCCGCGTTCGAAGAGTTCAAGACGCTCGTCAACATGACGGCGCACCAACTCGAGAAGTGGCTTGCGACGGAAGAGTCCCGCGCAGTCGGCCAGAAAGACGGTGATGCGGAGTCCGTGGGCCACAAGTCGGGCAGACGCATTATCGAGCTGCTCGGCGCGAAGAAAAGCGATTTGCAGGCCGACGACTACGCGCACATGCGCAAGGTGGCCGGCTACGTGAAGCGCCATATGGCGCAGCGCCCGCATGGCGATATCGAGCATACGAACTGGCGTTATTCGCTGATGAACTGGGGACATGATCCGCTGAAGTGAAGCGCCCTTTCAACCTCGCACGACACCGATAGCATACTGTATAAACATACAGTATCATAGCCAGAATGGAACTGTCAGAGAAGCTCGAAATTCTTGCGGATGCCGCCAAGTACGACGCCTCGTGCGCGAGCGGCGGCGCGCCGAAACGCGAGTCGCGCGGGGTAGACGGCCTCGGTGCGAGCACGGGTTCGGGCATCTGTCACAGTTTCACGCCGGATGGCCGCTGCGTGTCCTTGCTGAAAATCCTGCTGACCAACTTCTGCCTGTACGACTGCCGTTATTGCATCAATCGCCGGTCGAGCAACGTGCCACGCGCGCGCTTCACGCCGGAGGAAGTCGTCTCGCTGACGGTGGACTTTTATCGCCGCAATTACATCGACGGCCTCTTCCTCAGTTCGGGCGTCATTCGCTCATCGAACTACACGATGGAACAACTCGTTCTCGTCGCCAGGACGCTGCGCGAGAAACATCAGTTTCGCGGCTATATCCACCTGAAGACCATTCCCGACGCCGATCCCGAAATCATCGCGCAGGCGGGGCGGTATGCGGACCGGTTGAGCGTGAACATCGAGTTGCCGACCGAGATCAGCCTGGAGCGTCTCGCGCCCGAAAAAAGCGGGCGGACGATCAAGCTCGCGATGGGCAATATCCGCGTGGCGCGCGAGGAATCGGAAGCGGAGCCGCGCGCTCCGCGTTTCGCGCCGGCGGGGCAGAGCACGCAGATGATCGTCGGCGCGGACGAGACGGACGACCGCACGATCCTCGGCACCGCTGAAACGCTGTACGGCTCGTATCAATTGAAGCGCGTCTACTATTCCGCGTTCAGCCCCATTCCCGACAGCCCGACCGGCGTGCCGTCGAAAGCGCCGCCGCTCTTGCGCGAGCATCGGCTGTATCAGGCGGATTTTCTGATGCGCGGTTACGGCTTCAACGCAGCCGAATTGCTCGGCGATGCCGGCAACCTGCCACTCGATGTGGATCCGAAGCTCGCCTGGGCGCTCGCGCACCGCGAGCGCTTTCCGGTGGACCTGAACGTCGCGCCCGGGCGGATGATCGCGCGCGTGCCGGGCATCGGGATGCGCAACGCGAAGCGCATCGTCGAGTTGCGGCGAACGCGCCGCGTGCGCTATCACGATCTCGTGCGGCTGCGCTGCAGCATGGACAAGGTCAAGCCGTTCGTGGTGACGGAAGACTATCGGCCGCCGCTCGTCGAGGCGTCGTCGGAAAATCTGCGGCGAGCGCTCGCAACGCAGCCGGTGCAGTTGTCGCTTCTCTAGCGCCACGATGCAGGCCATCACCATCGACGACGACTTCGACGCCTGGCGCAGCGCGGCACTGAACGCGCTGTCGCTCGGGCTTGCGCCCGAAGCGATCGACTGGCGCACGCGCGAAACAGAGGCGCCGCCGCTATTCGACGCGACCGACCCCGGCGCCGCGCCATCCGGCAATCCGGAACAGGTGCGCGTTTCGCGCGAGCTTGCCGCGCTGCTGAAAGACGCCGCCCATTTCCGCGACGTGCATCGCTGGGGCTTTCTGTATCGCGTGTTATGGCGATGGACGCACGGCGACCGCTCGGTCGCCTCTCCCGCCGATGAGGACGGCGCGCGCCTCTACAAAATGGCGAAGGCCGTGCGGCGCGCACAGCACGACATGATCGCCTACGTGCGTTTCCGCCAGCGCGATGCATCGCTCGGCGCGCCGGAATACGTCGCGTGGTACGAGCCGGATCACGATGTGCTCGCGTGGGGCGCGGAGCACTTCGCAGCGCGCATGGGCCGCTCGACGTGGCTCATCACGACGCCCGATGGCGCGGCGATGTGGAACGGCGAGCGCTTGCAGATCGAGCGTCGCCGCGCGCTGGCGGCGGACCATGCGACGGACACGCCCGACGCCGCCGAAGACCTCTGGATGACTTACTACCGCAGCATCTTCAACCCGGCGCGGCTCAACGAATCCGCGCTCGAACAGCAGATGCCGGTGCGGTTCTGGAAGGGCTTGCCCGAAGGCGCGCTGATCCCGCAAATGCTGAGCGATGCGCGCGGCGGGGCGCGGCGCGTCGCGCAGGCGAGAACGGTCGGCGCGCTCGGCGGCAAGACGGTGCACGTCGAGGCCGAAGATGCGCAGCCGGAACGCGACGCGCCCACATCGCTCGATAGCTGCCGCCGCTGCGATCTCTGGCGCAACGCGACGCAGGCGGTGCACGGCGCGGGGCCGTCGGATGCGCGCATCATGCTGCTTGGCGAGCAGCCCGGCGATCAGGAAGACCTGAAGGGCGAGCCGTTCGTCGGACCGGCGGGACAGCTGCTCGATGACGCGATGCGCCGCGCCGGCGTGCCGCGCGAACAGGTGTATCTCACCAACGCGGTGAAGCACTTCAAGTGGGAACCGCGCGGTAAGCGGCGTCTGCACAAGACACCCGGGCAGCAGGAAGTCGAAGCGTGCTCGTACTGGCTCGAACGCGAGCTGGACGACACCGCTGCGCGCGTCATCGTCACGCTCGGCGCGACGGCGCTTACCGCGCTCCTCGGCAAGCGCGCGACGTTGCGCGAGCATGTCGGACGCGTGGTGCCGTTCGGCGACAAGCTGATCGTCGCGACGTATCACCCGTCATACGCGCTCAGGCAACAGGACGATACGGCGCGCGAGAAGACCGTCGCCGATATCACCGATGCGCTCGCAAAAGCGCACGCGCTGAGCAACGATCCGGGCACGCGCTAGAACGCCGCGCGCACCACGCCGCCATCGGCGCGTAACGCCGCGCCGTTCGTCGCCGACGACAGCGCCGAGCACACGTACACGACCATGCTGGCGATCTCCTCCGGCTCGATGAAGCGCTTGAGCAGCGAACTCGGCCGCGCCTCCGCGAAGAACGACTTCTCGGCTTCCTCGAAGCTCTTGCCGCCCGAGAGCTTGTCGACGAACTCGGTCACGCCCTCCGAACTCGTCGGGCCGGGCAAGACCGCGTTCACCGTCACGCCGGTGCCGGCGCACGTTTCGGCGAGACCGCGAGACAGCGCGAGCTGCGCGGTCTTCGTCAGCCCGTAGTGAATCATCTCCACGGGAATCTGGATGCCGCTCTCGCTGCTGATGAAGACGACGCGGCCCCAGTTCCTCGCCTTCATCTTCGGCAGATATGCACGCGACAGCCGCACGCCCGACATCACGTTGGCGTTGAAGAAGCGCAGCCAGTCGTCGTCGGTAATGTCTTCGAACGGCCTCGGTTCGAAGATGCCCATATTGTTCACGAGAATATCGACGTCCGGAAAGCGCTGCACGAGCGCGTCGACTTGCGCGGCATCGGAGACATCGCCGGCGAAACCTTCGGCCTGCGCATTCGGCACGGCCTTACGCAGCTTGTCGAGCGCGGCATCGACGGATGATTGCGAGCGTCCGTTGACGATCACGCGCGCGCCTTCACGCGCGAGACTCACCGCGATTGCATGACCGATTCCTTTCGTCGATCCGGAAACGAACGCGAGCTTGCTGGCGATCTGTAGGTCCATTCCTGACTCCCTGGTTGATCTGGTTGACTGGCGATTCGTGCAACCGGTGAATGGTAGCGACGTCGGCGCAAACGCGCTGAATCGCGGGCAGAAGGCCCATCGCGCGATGAAACTCCGCGACATAAATGTTCGATGGCGTGAGCGTCGGGCGTCGTCCATAGTTGCGCCTGCAGCCAACCACTGAGCCAATGTCACCATGTCCAAGCCGATCCTTGTCTCCTCACTCGATTCCATCCTCAAACATGCGCGCCGCGTCGTGATCGCCGGCGTGATGACCGGCACCGCATTGTTCGCGGGCTGTGCGCAAGCCGGCCCGTATGCGGATGCGACGACGGTCGCCTCAGCGCCCGCGACGCGTCCCGATGCGATCTACGTCTACGCGTTCGACAGCGATGCAAGCGACGTCAGGCTCGACGACCACGGTCTCGCAGCCAAGCTGAAAGCCTCGATGTCCGGCGAATCGCGCGCGCAGCAGCAATCGCAGGAAGCGGTCGAAGCGCGTGAGGAAGTCGCCAACGAAATCGTCGCGAAACTTCAGTCGATGGGCTTGCCCGCGATCCGTGCCGATGTCCCGCCGCCGGACGACCGGAGCGTGCTCGTCGTCGCGGGCAGCATCGACAGGATCGACGCCGGCAACCGTCGGCGCCGCATGCTGATCGGTCTTGGCGCGGGCGAAAGCAAGGTCGGCGCGACGGTGCAACTCGTCTACAAGCCGGCGCACGGCGTGCCGCAACTCGTCGAACAGTTCGACGCGAGCGCGGACAGCGGTCACGCGCCGGGCGTCGCGGAAATGGCGGGCGTCGGCGCAGCGGCGGGTCATGCGGTGAGTTCCCTCGCGGTATCGGGCGGTCTGCATGCGGTATCCGAAACGAAGCGGGCGGGCGTCTCGTCCGACGAGAAACGCCTCGGCGATGCGATCGCGGCGCAGATCGGTAAAAGCGGCGCGGCGCAGGGCTGGATGCCCGCGAAGAGCTGAGCGCGGATTCAAGATTGCCCGGCACGCGCCGATAAGACGCAGAAGCAAACAAGCATCTTCAACCGGCACCCATGCACGGCACTTACAACTTCTGGCTCGTCGCGGCGTCGCTCGTCGTGGCGGCGCTCGCCTCGCTCACGGCGCTCGACATCTCCGGCCGCATCGCGATGCTGTCGCGCTCGCGCGTGCGCTATCTGTGGCTCGCGGGCGGCGCGGCATCGATGGGCACCGGCATCTGGTCGATGCACTTCATCGGCGTGCTGGCTTTCTCGTTGCCGATTCCGCTCGGCTACGACCTGCGCATCACGGCGGCGTCGCTCGGCGTCGCGATACTGGTTTCGTTCTTCGCGCTGTCGGTCATCAATGGCGCGCGGCTCACCTTCGCGCGGCTCGCGGTGAGCAGCGTGCTGATGGGCGCGGGCATCGCGACGATGCACTACATGGGCGATGCCGCGATGCGGATGCAACCGGCCATCGTCTACGATCCGGCGCTCTTCGCTGCATCGATTGCGATCGCGGTCGTGGCATCGGGCGCGGCGTTGTGGATCGCGCGTGCGTTGGCCGATGCGAGCCAGGCGCACCTGACGGCCAAGCGTATGGCATCGGCACTCGTGATGGGTGTCGCGATCACCGGCATGCATTACACCGGCAATGCCGCCGCGAAATTTCCGCTCGGCGCGATCTGCGGCGCGGCCAACGATGTCGACGTGTACTGGCTCGGCACGACGGTCACGCTCTTCACGCTGACGATTCTCGTCATCACGCTCGTGCTGTCGCGCTTCGACGCGCATAACGCGATGCTCGCCGGCTCCGTGACGCGCCTGCACGGACAGATGGTGCACATGGCGACCTTCGACACGCTCACGGACTTGCCGAACCGCCGCACGATGACCGAGCGCATCGAGCTTGCCGTGCGCAATGCGACGCATGGCGGCACGCGCTTCGCGATTCTCTTCATGGACCTCGACGGCTTCAAGACCATCAACGATTCGCTCGGCCACTCGACGGGCGACGAAGTGCTCAAGGCGTTCGCGCGACGGCTGCTGCGATGCGTGCGCGGCGGCGATACGGTGGCGCGGCTCGGCGGTGACGAGTTCGTGGTGTTGCTGGAGAACATGAAAGCGCATGAGGATGCGGAGCGGCTTGCCGAACGCATCCTCGATACGATGAGGAAGGGGCTCGTGATCGGCGAGCATCCGTTGCAGGTGATGCCGAGCATCGGCATTGCGCTCTTTCCCGACGATGGGGAGAGCGTCGAGGCGCTGCTCAAACATGCGGATGTCGCGATGTACGAAGCGAAGCGCGGCGGACGCAGCACGTATCGCTTCTTCGAGGCGAGCATGAACGAGGCGGCGGTTCGCACGCTGCAGATTCAGCAGGCGTTGCACGAAGCGCTGGACGCGGGCTATTTCTTTTTGCTGTTTCAGCCGAAGTTTCGCGGCGACGGCGAGCTTGCGGGCGCGGAGGCGCTGATCCGGCTCGATCATCCGCAGAGCGGGTTGCTGACGCCGCTCGAGTTCATTCCTATTGCGGAGCGTTCGGGGCAGATCGTGGAGATCGGCTATTGGGTCGTGCGCGAGACATGCCGGCAGATCGTGCGATGGCGCGAAGCGGGATGTCCGCCGGTGAAAGTGGC
Source organism: Caballeronia sp. LZ016 (assembly GCF_031450805.1). Classification (NCBI taxonomy): domain Bacteria; kingdom Pseudomonadati; phylum Pseudomonadota; class Betaproteobacteria; order Burkholderiales; family Burkholderiaceae; genus Caballeronia; species Caballeronia sp. LZ016. The sequence continues at coordinate 576,691 of NZ_JARTVY010000004.1, read as the reverse complement.
GATCAACCTGTCGCCGCGGCAGATGAACGAGACCGATCTCGTCGAGCGCATTCTTGCGATTTTGCGCGAGGAAGGCGTGGCGAGCGAGCAGTTGATGTTCGAGATCACGGAGTCGGTGGCGATGCAGGACGCGCCGCGCACCATCGACATGATTCGCGCGTTTCAGGACAGCGGCTTCGAGATCGCCATCGACGATTTCGGCACGGGGTATTCGAGTCTCGCGTATCTGCAGCGGTTTCGCGCAAAGCAGTTGAAGATCGACCGGTTCTTTACGAACGGGCTCGACGAGAACGGGCAGGAAGGGCGCGCGATCGTATCGGCGATCATCGCGCTTGCGCATTCGCTGGATATGGATGTGGTCGCGGAAGGCGTCGAGACGGGGACGCAGCGGGATCGATTGCGGGATCTCCGGTGCGACGAGATGCAGGGCTTCTTGCTGGCGAAGCCGCTTTCGGCGCAGGCGTTCGAGGCGTTGCTGGAGGAGGGGGCGGTGGGTGTCTGAGTCCACGCATTAGCGGCGCGCGCTTTCGTGCGCGTGCATTTCGATTAGGCATCCTACGACTCTGTGTTAAATCTCCCCTCGCGCGGATCGACTTCGTTCATCCCCGCGTGATGACAACGAGGCAACAAACGAGGGGGGCAGTATGACCAAGAAGCAAACGTCGCACGTGTTGAGCTTTATCAATCTCAAAGGCGGCGTCGGCAAGACGACGACGGCGGTCGCCGTCGCTGAAATCCTTGCGCAGGACATGGGCAAGCGCGTGTTGCTCATCGATCTCGATCCGCAGACCAACGCGACGGTGAACCTCATCACCGAGGAAGCGTGGGATGAACTGGACCGCGATGGGCGAACTATCGCCCAGCTTTTCAGCGACAAGATCAATCATCATTTGCCGCCGCGCTTCGATATCGCCCGTTCGATTGTCCGCGGCGTCTCGACCATCGACGGCGGCATCCGGACACTCGATCTTCTGCCTTCGAGCATCCAGTTGGTCGAACTGCAGGACAGGATTCCGACGATCGCGATGACGGGCAACTTTACGGTGAATCCGCGCGACATCCTGAGAATTGCGTTGCAGCCGGTCATCGACGACTACGACTATGTGATTATCGATTGCCCGCCGAGCCTCGGAACAGTGACAAAGAACGGGCTGAACATATCGAACAGCTACGTCATCCCGACGATCCCCGACATCGTGTCGACGTGGGGCATTTACCAGATCGTCGAGAATGTGCGCCGCTTCGCGCAGGAAGTGAAGCAGTCCATCGAGCCCCTCGGCATTGTCGCGACGAAGGTGCAGGGCAACAACCTGCACGTAAGGGTGATGAGCGATCTCTCGCACGGACGTCTCGGCAAGTTCGCGGAATCGGACGTGCCGCAACCGCGCTTCTTCAAGCATCACATTCCGCAATCCGTCGCTGTCGCACGCGGCGCCGATGCGCAAGCTGACTTGCGCACGTTCAAAGGCAAGTACGGCGTGCCCGCTTACGAGGCATTGCTGGGCGTGACACAGGAAATTCAGACGCTATGCGAAGCAAGCAATCTTTGATCGAATTGCTGCATGGGCTCGTCCAGCTCATCGACGACGAAGCGTCGCGCAATTCCGAATTCGCGGCGAAACTGGATGCGCTGGTGCAGCCGGTTTACGACCGGCCAGAGGGGCGCGCGAGAGCGGGGGGAAAGCGGAAGGACGCGGACGTACCCGACGTGCATCAAGAACTCGCGTCGCGGGGCGAGGATGCGTTTCGTACATGGCTCCGCGAGCAGAGTGTCGAGGTGCTCAGAGCGATCATTCGTCGTGAAGACCTCGATGCGTCGCGACGGGCGTCGAAGTGGAAAGACGTGACGAAGCTGGCGAATTTCATAGCGGATGGGTTGAAGGCAAGGATGTCGCGAGGGGCGGCGTTCATGGCGAGGAAAGACTAAGAGCCGTGCCGCAATGGATGAAAGCGTCATGGTTCGTTCGTTGCGGCTCTTGGTGACCGGTTTGCAATCGGCGAAGAACGTGCTGCTTCGCGGCTTTCGGAAAGACACAGCGGCTTACAGGCAACTATTCATATCGAGAATCGGATTCTTCCGAATTGCATTGCGCTAGGCAGTACCTCACAATGCTGTCACTATTTTTCGGGCTGGTGAACGAGCGTTACCGCGCATCACACATGCGCCGTCGTTCAATCGAGACATAGTCACTGAATAGATAGTAAGCATGACGTAATGGCGTTAGTCGACGATGTTTTTCGTCGCCTGGTCACGCACGCACCAACGTCCGGGTCGTGCAGGCCTCTTCATTGGTCACTAGACAGCGATTCACCAGTCGGAGCGGACGTGAAACCAAGATTTCAGGAGTACTATGAACGGGAAGAAAACTACGTTAGCGAGTCGTTCCGGGATTTTGCGGTAGACCATCCAAAGATCGCTGCGAGGCTCGGCGCGCGGGCGGGCGACGCCCAGGATTCTTATGCGCAGCGTTTGCTTCAGGCTTTTGCGTTCGCGTCTGCGCGCTCCCAGATGCGTATCGATGACTGGACCCTTGATCTACCGCTGCGCGAACTCGAGGCCGTCAATCCTAACTTTGTGGCGCCGCTGCCTTCGCTGGCCGTGGCGCGTTTCTATCCTGATGCGCAAGCTGCTCATAGTCCTCAGGGTCTTCTGTTGCCACGCGGCACACGCCTCACGACACACGCTACAGACAAAGGCGCGACTGCTGAATTCCGCACCGCTCAACCCGTCAGAGTATGGCCGCTCCGGATAGATCGCGTACGCTCGACGGGCATTCCTGCCGATATTCCTTCATTACATCGTTTTGTGGAGGGAAGCCAGGACGTCGCGGTCGTGCGCGGAGCACTCCGTATTCGTCTTGCCACGATCAATGGTGCGCGCCTGTCGAGCCTGGCAGCGCTGGACAGGTTGCCGGTCTACTTGTGTGGCGAGGAACGCTTGGCCTCGCGCCTCTTCGAGTTGATCCATACCTCTGTGATAGGAATGGTGATGGGCGCGCCGGACCGGTTCGAGAGCGGCGACCTGTACGGTGCGAAGCTTCCCGGTCTGCCGCACATGACTGTGAGTTACGAAGGGCTGAATCCCGACGAGAGCTTGCTGCGCCCAATTTCGCCAAAATTTCACGGGCAGATGCTGGTGCACGAATTCTTCGCACTACCCGCAAGATTCTGGTTCTTTGCCCTGAATGGCTTAGGTCCGGGGTTGCGGAAGATCGATGGTCCGGAGGTGGAAATCGTGCTCCTGCTCTCGCGGGAAGTGAACGTGTTCGAAGAGCACATCGACGCTTCGCAATTTGCGCTCTTTTGCTCTCCGGTCGCGAATTTGTTCCCGACGCGAACGGCGCGTCTCGATCTTGCTACGCAAGCGGCAGAGCCGATCATTACACCCGTTGCCGGGGCACCCGATGATTTCGAAGTCCATTCAGTCGATCTGGTATTGGGCCAGGTGGACAAGGACTCCGGGCCCGTAGCATTTCGGCCTCTCGACGTGCCGTTTGCCGACGACAGTGCTCGTCACCCGCGCTTTTTCACGTTACGGCGGGAGCTCGAAGCAGTCGTGGACCACGAACGCCGCTACGACAAGCGTCAGCAGTTCGTCCGCACACGCACGCGACTGAAGCTGCTCGGTCCGGACCTCCAGCCGGACGACATCGGTATCCAGTACGTCACCCTCGAAGCGTGGCTGACGAACGGGGACCTGCCGTGTATCGTGCCGCGCAACGGAGTGAACGACCTGATCGCGAAGGATGCGAAGTCGGTCGCGACGGTCGGTTTCGTGCGTGCCCCGACTGCTCCCCGGGCGCCGCTCGCGTTCGATGCCGGTAGCGACGCGGCTTGGGATCTGCTGCGCCAGCTCCATATCGAGTTGCAAGCCTTCGATGACGAGTTCGACGAGAAAGATCCAGGCGAAGGACTGCGCTCGATGCTGCGTCCTTTTCTCGGTGCGGGCGATCCGACAATGGCCCGCTGCCTTGAAAGCCTCGTCGGCGCGAGTGGCAGGCCCGTGTACGACATGCATCGCTGCGGCGGTGAACTCGAACTGTCGCGTGGCATCGAGGTGACGCTTACCTTCGACGAAGAGGACGAAGGCGACTGGTTACCGTTCACTTTCGCCTTGGCGCTGGAGCGCTACGTCGCGCGTCACGTCTCAGCGCATGCCTTCACGCGCACCGTTATGCGTACCGTGCAGCGCGGAGTAGTTTTCACTTGGCCGACGCGCGCGGGCACGCGCGGCATCTTCTAGAAAAGGTTAACAAAATGGACTGGCTGACTCAGGCCCGCCCGCTGGCGGTCCACAGCGATGCGTTCCCGAACTATTGCGGAGAACCGATCTTCGAAGCCGCGCGCCTGTGCGGCGTGGAGAAACTCGGGCGGCTGTCGGTGCGCGGCACCGTGTCGCTGTTCGCGTACCAGCAGGGGATGCGGTTCATTGCGGCGAAGGGACCGTGGATGGCACAGGCGCAAAGCGGCGCGATGTCGCTGGCTGCGCTCAACGATGTGACGGTCAGCAGCTCCGATGGACGCGTGGTGATCACGGCGGCGAAGGAGGTGTGGATCGGGGCGGGGGGATCGTATGTGCAGATCAACGGCAGTGGAATTGTGAATGGATCGCCGGGGGCGATTCTGGAGAAGGGGGCGGTGTGGGATAAGGCGGGGGCGGATTCCATGCGCGTCCCGCCTCCGGATCTGCCTGGAGAGAAAGCGTACAGCGCGCAATTCACCGTGCGCGACCGGGATGGCTCAATTCTCAAGAACTACTCATACCGAATGGAAGCGGAAAGCGGTGTGACATGGTACGGGAGGACGGATGAGAATGGTCTGACGGAGCGGGTCTGGACGGCAAGCGAACAGTCAATTCATTTGTATCCACACGCCGGGCCACATCGAGATGATGAGTGCGACGACGCACGCTGCAGTTGCACCTGAGTAAGAGTGCTCACGCTGGCACGCGAAAGGCCATATTGGCCTGCGCTCAACTAATAAAACCGACAAGACATGGCCACACAAACAAAAGCAACGGAACCGATAGCCACGATGAGAAGTGGCACGCAACTTCCTACTGAGCCCGCTCATCATAAGCGTCGCGTGGTCAAGTTCAATGTCTATTGCGCGCCGCTGGATGAGCGCGGAGCAAATCCGCTTTACAACGCGAAGTATGACGGAGACACAAGCAAGCTCGCTTGTACGGATTCCGCCTCATACTTGACAGGCTCGCCGTACGTGCTAATTGACGCCGACACTAAGGCGGAGCTTGCGAGAGCGAATTTCCAAGCGTACACCAAAGTTTCCGTTTGGAGGGATGGAACGAGAAACTTACACGCGCTGACTCCGATCACAATTCGCGATGATGTCAAGAAGATCGCTCTCTTCATTGCCAACGATTCATACAGGTCTCGGCGCCAATATCCCTTGTTCCCATTTGATCTGCCCGATTCGGCGAGTACGACGATTAATATCTTCGAGATCAGAACGGACTTGGTCCTGGATTTCTGTGACGTCAACACATTGGGCGCAGCGCCGGACACGAACAGCTTAAAGAAGGCACCATCCCACACAGACGAATACTTCGGGTTCCTCACCGGAGACATGTGGCGAAAAATTAGCCACGAGTTTCATAACGAAGTAGGAACGCTGTGCCCGATCGAGTCCATTTCTCGGCCGCTCTTGAAAGGACACCCGGCGCATATTCCGCCCGAGTCGTCGCTAGCTAATGTGTCAAGCACCCGGCCAGCGCAGATTCCTCGACTACCTGACCAATCCGAAAATCCGCAGACTCATAGTGGACCAGTGACCGGTCCATATGCCAGCGGGACGCCAACCACTCCGCGCGGTGGCACCGGTGCTCCGCCTCAACTCTCGACCAAGGACGGAGTCGAAACGCTGAGCAATGTAGATTGGACCGCGGTACTTTCGCCGATCTACGAGGCCGGCGCTGGATCGCGGTCATTGGACGCCTTTGAAGTCCACATACCGTTGTTACAAATCAAGCTGACGTTTGCCGAGAGGTCGTTTGCTAATGCGATTAACTCTAGTAACGACACCAACGTCCGGGATGCTATTCGACGTACGTCGCCAGGGACATTCGCCGCAATATTGAAAGCTATGTGGCGTTGCACATTAATACGGTGGCACTGAGCAGTTCGTGGAGACCGATGCTCGGTTCGCGGCTCCATAAGATGGGAACGGCTCTGGACGTGGCGCGCTTTGACGACGACGATGAGGACATTCACTTCGCCCTACATAACAACGGCAAGAATGACCGCGGCAAACCATTTCCAAAGGGCGCGGGAGGCAGCAAGATGGCCGCATTTTACAGAGAACTCACCTCGGATTCGCATATCCAGGCGGGCGCAGTTTACACCCCGTGGGTCAATTGGGTTAGACCCCACGATAGCCATATGCATGTGACAGCGAAGGATAATGCCGATGAATGAATTCGAGCCTCGAACGTTCGAGCGAGTCACCAGTGCGGTTGCGGCTCTGTCGCTGCTCATTTCCAGCAATGCGATCGCCGCAAGCGCGGCGATCCGGATAAATGACCTAACCATCCACTACGACGAAGTTCTTAAGCCCAAATGTAACGTTTTTTTGAGGAGCACCATCGGTGAATGGCGGGCCGGCTCCGCCCTGCTATCGGTGCCATGTTTTACCTATCGAGGCTCGTCAGATGACGACATTCTAAGAACTATACGGCCCACTGATAGCCGGAGAGACCAGTTCATTTTTAGAAAAAAGGACATGATCTCGCTTGAGGAGATGTCCCCCAGAGAAGGGCTTCCCCCATATCGAGTGTCATTCATGATTCAGTATAAGGTTGAGCCACCCGATCCGGAAGGCGCCGTACCTTTTTTTCCTTATGACAGCAGTAGGCAGGTCGTCGACTATCTCGCCATAAATGCTGATGGATTTGAGTTGGATCCAAAGACTGGAACTGCTACGGGCTATAGGGTGTTTGAATCTTCGGGTACTTGTTACCTGGCAACGGACAGGAAACCTCGTTCATATAAGCTGTTCTGGTTTTGGAGTGATGCATCCACTCCGCGGTACAAGGGCCTGCCCTCGACGATAGATACGACCACGCTCCCGTGGGTGAACGTTTCTTACGAAAACACAATCGCGAAGAACGTGGAAATGCCCAAAGAAGTGGCGATCGACGCAAGACTTCCTGTGAAGCCGCTGATTTATTCCGACTACGCGATTAGAGCAGACGGACGAGTTCGAAAAGGGAAGGCTATGTGCATGGCAGACTGTCCTCCCGGAATGCTAATGAAGCTGCTCCATGCCGGACAAAGCATCTGGGGACCGTCGGGCAAGCCACCTGTAACCAAATGAGGAGCTTCGAATGATTAATCTGATCCGCCTCGGCGACACCACCGACCACGATGGCGAAGTCATAACCGCATCGGACAGCATGCGTTACGACGGCATACCGGTCGCCCGCAAGGGTGACGAAGTGAAGTGCCCGCAGCATCCGGAGGTGCAGCCCAATTTAATCGTGGAAGGCGATTCCGGCATCACCGACAACGGCATCCCGGTTGCTCGAGAGGGGCATCGGGGCACCTGTGGTTGTCGCTTGATATCGAGCATCAAGTGAATTGGAGGACCGTTTGATGTGCGGCTTAACGACAGACGGACACAGGCACAAGATGGATTTTCCGGTACAACTGATGGAGCGTTTGCAGTCCGCGCCCTGGCGCTTCGGCTTCCTGCCACTTCTGCGCCAGATCAACGCCAACTGCGCGCGCGACCCGGTCGGCGCCGCACAGCGCCCGGGCGCCGAGCCGTATCGTATCGGTCAGAAACCCAGTCTCGTGTTTGCTCCGCGCGAAGTCGCGGACGCAAAGCTGAGAAATGGCAAGCTGCATATCCGGCTTTTCGGCCTCGGCATGCTGGGACCGAACGGGCCGTTGCCGATTCACGTCACCGAAATCGCCCGCGAGCGCGAAGAGCAACGACACGACCCGACGCTTTGCAACTTCCTCGACATCTTTCACCATCGATCGCTGACGCTGCTGTATCGCGCCTGGGCGTCGGCGCAATCGGCGGCGAGTCTGGACCGGCCCGAGCACGACCGCTTCTCTGCCTATACGGCCAGCTTCTCCGGACATGCGCAACGACGCGGCCGCGCACCGTTGCTGCCGGAACACGCGCGTCTGTCTGCCGCGCCGCACCTGGTCGGCGAGTCGCGCGATCCATCCGCGCTTTGCAACGCGGTGGCGCATCACTTCGGCGTGCCGGTGAGCATCGAAGAGTACGCGGCGCACTGGATTGTGCTGCCGCCAGAGCTTCATTGTCGTTTGGGGCATTCGAACGCGGCAGCGTGTCTGGGCGGTGGCGCGTTGCTGGGCGAGCGCGCGCCCGACCGGCGGCACCGCTTCTGCATGACCATCGGACCACTCGAGATAGAGACGTATCACCGCTTCACTCCGCGCGGCGATGATCTGTTGCGGCTCATCGAGTGGGTGCGGGTCTACGTCGGCCTCGAGTTCGAGTGGATGCTGGAGTTGCAGATCGAACCGCATAGCGCGCCGGCGGCGGTACTGGGCGGCTCTCAACAACTCGGGTGGTCGAGCTGGCTCGGTGAATCACGGAGCAACGCGCCGATCACCGGCATGCGCTTTGAACCGGAGCAATACCGGCGGCAGTTGCGTGCGAAAGGCGGGCGACGAGTCGATGAGTCGACACGACGGCCTCGAGTCGGCGTCAATGGAAAGTAAGTGGAAGAACTGCGAGCCGCACTGGACGCGAAAAACGCAAACCGGATCGCTTCTTGCTCTTGGATTCGGAAACCCACCTCACCGGAGCCGCCCATGCTCACACTCCGCACCGCCCCTCTGGCAGTCATCGCCTTGTCCGTCGCCGCGCTCGTCACTGTGCCCGTGACGCCCGCGCAGGCTCAGGACTCCGCCGCCTCCACACCGAAGGAAGCCAAGAAGGCCGAGCGTAAAGCCGCACGGGCGAAGAAGAACGCCGAGCTTAAAGAACTGGAGCAGAACGGCTACAACCCGTCGGGCGAGCAGACGGACTATCCGCGCAATCTGCAGAACGCGCAGCAGCGCATCAACGCGCAGAAGGCCGGTCAGGCTGCGCCGGCTTCGGCGCCTTAATCGGAGCATGAAACGCGATGCGCCTTTGATCCGCGCATCGCCCGATCAGGCATACAAGCGCCATCAAGCTGCAGTCGCGAGATGCAGGTCCGTCACGACGCTACCCCGCATCGACGCTCGTACGCCCGGCACGTTACCCATTCCGAACACAGGCCTCGCGAGATAGAAGCCCTGCGCAAGCGCTTGCGGCCACTGTGCGAGCCACTGCGCCTGCGCGGGCGTTTCCACGCCCTCGACGACGATTTTCACGTTGAGCCGCGTCAGCAGCGCAAGCACCGACGAAAACACCATCCGCGCGTTCGGGCAACGCGGCGCTTCCGCCAGCAGTTCCTTCGCGATCTTCACCGTACTGAAGTCGATAGGCCCGAGCGCCGAAAGACAGGCGAAGCCTGTGCCGAAGTCGTCCATCGCCACGCCGACGCCGCGATTGCGCAGCCGTTGCACGACCCTCGGCATGGAAGGAAAGCGCGCAAGATCCTGGCTCTCGGAGAGTTCGAGTTCGATCAGGTCAGGCGTGATGCCGTGCGCATCGCATACGGTTTCGAGCCTTTCGCCGAACCCGTCCGACGACGCGACCGAGGGCGGGACGTTGATCGCGACGGGATAGCACACGCCGCGCGCCTGCAGCGCCGCGATGTCGCGGGATACGGTGTTCATCACGAAGTCCGTCAACTCGACGACGACCTCGTCATCTTCGAGCGCCTCATGAAAACTCCCTGGCAACAACACGCCGAACTCCGGATGACGCCACCGGATGAGCGCTTCCATCTGTGAGAGCTCGCTGGTATCGACCCGGTAGATGCCCTGGTAAGCCACGCAAAACTCACCGGCTCTCAACCCCTGAAGCACACGCCGCTTGAGCGCATGACCGGCTTCTGGCGCGGCGTTCGAAATGTACGACCGACGTGTTGCTGCGTTCATGCTGTGCCGCCCCTTGATTGAACCGGGCGTTTAAATGCATGACTCGTGCCCGTGGCCACAATGGTCGGGCGAATTGGGATGGCAGCGAGGGAAAACCCCGATGCATGCATCATGACGGGGCGTATCCCTAGTCGTACCAAGTATCGCGGCGAAGTAAAGGTAGGAACATTGCACGCCGTCGCCGGTAACACTGACAGCAAGAGCGAACGATCGTGCCGAAGCGCTTTGCAGCAAACGTTGAAGTTTCTTCGAAGTTTTGTAATACGGACTAACGAAACGTCAGAGCCTTCAGTCAGACGATAGCCGCCTCGGCGACCGGCCGCATGCGTTCGAGCGCGCTGCCGTCTTCGCGAAAGAGATGCACGTGACGAATGCTGAAGCCGACGTTGAGGCGTTGACCATCCACCGCGGTCGACTCGCCCGAGCCCTTCACGTTGATGACGAGATCGTTCGGCAAGCGGATGTGCAAAAGCGTTTCGCCGCCAAGATGCTCGATCACCATGACTTCGCCAGTGAGGCCGCTGTCGATGTCGCCGCTGCCCGACTCGATGAAATGCTCCGGACGGATGCCGAGCGTAAGCGTCTCTCCAACGTTGACAGATGCCCCTGCGAAAGGAAGCGTCAGCGGTTCGCCTCCCGGCAATTCGATGGTGACGCCCGCGGCATCGGCACGCAGCACGCGGACATCGATGAAGTTCATCTTCGGCGAGCCGATGAAGCCCGCAACGAAGCGATTGTGAGGCGTACGATACAACTCCAGCGGCGAGCCGATCTGCTCCACACGTCCATGATTCAACACGACGATGCGGTCGGCCATCGTCATCGCTTCGGTCTGATCGTGCGTGACGTAGATCATCGTCGCGTTGAGTTGCTTGTGCAGCTTGATGAGTTCGAGGCGCATCTGCACGCGCAACGCTGCATCGAGGTTCGACAAGGGTTCATCGAAGAGAAAGACTTTCGGCTCCCGAACGATCGATCGGCCAATGGCGACGCGCTGCCGCTGCCCGCCCGACAGCGCGCGTGGACGCCGTTCGAGCAGTTGCCCGATCTGCAGGATCTCCGCAGCGCGATTGACCCGTTCCCTGATCTGCGCTTCGGGCAGCTTCAGCATGCGCAACCCGAACGCGATGTTCTCGTACACCGACATGTGCGGATACAGCGCATACGACTGGAACACCATTGCGACGCCGCGCTGTGAAGGCTCGAGGTCCGTCACGTCTTCACCGCCGATCAGCACTTGTCCCGAGTCGCACTGCTCGAGTCCGGCAATGCTGCGAAGCAGAGTGGACTTGCCGCAGCCTGACGGTCCGACAAAGACCATGAACTCGCGGTCGGCCACTTCGATATCGACGCCCTTCAGCACTTCGGTACTCGCGAAGGTCTTGCGAATCTGCTGCAAATGGACTGCACTCATGCGTGTCTCCATCTAAGCCGCGTTTCAATCGCCGGACTGCGCAGCAAGCATCGCAGTGCAGCATCGAATGCCTTGACTCACATTGTTCTTGACAACCTGTTCGGGCCCAAATATACAATTGTAAAACCGAAATTACAAGTGAAACGACGCGGCGCTCAACCGTGTCTTTTCAATCCGCCACGCAGGGAAGGACGCACGACACGAACGTATCCGCTCGAGAAAACAGAAAGGAGACAAGGCATGAAAAAGCGCATCATGCAGGGCATACATTCCCGTCCGTTGAAGCACATTGCGGCGGTCACGCTGCTGGCAGCAAGCGCGGCGTTTGCTGCATCCAGTGCGCAAGCGTGGACGCTGAAGGAAGCGGCGCAGCCGTACTCCGGCACCACCATCAAGGCTATATTTCTCGATCGCCCCGGCTACAAGGCCGCACAAACCCTGATTCCTCAGTTCGAGAAAGAGACGGGGATCAAGGTGCGCTGGGAAGTCATTCCCTACGAGAACACGCGCGAAAAGGAAGTGCTCAACTTCGTCGGCGGCGGGGAGCAGGATGTCGTGCTCGTCGATGTGGTGTGGATCGGTGAATTCGCAAGCAACAAGTGGCTCGTGCCGATCAAGAAGTTCACCGATGACCCCAAGCTCGCGGACCCGAACCTCAACCTGCAGGGCTTCTTCCCGATCCTGCTCGATTCGTTCGGCACATGGGACAAGGTCACCTACGGCCTGCCGTTCGATAACTATTCGGGCCTCATGTTCTACAACAAGTGCATGTTGAAGGACGCCGGCTTCGATGAGCCGCCGAAGACCTGGGACGAACTCCTCAACACCTATGCGCCGAAGCTCACGAAGGGCGACAAGTTCGCATTCGCGCTCCAGTCGCGGCGCGGCGAAACGCAATCGGCAGACAGCTTCATGCGCGTGCTGTGGCCCAACGGCGGCTCGCTGCTCGATGCGAAGTTCAAGTCGAACCTGATGTCCCCGCAATCGCAGGCGGGGCTCGAGTATCGGCAAAAGCTGATGAAGTACATGCCGCCGGGCATCGTCGATTTCGATCACGCCGAAGCGGTGAACGCGCTTGCGCAAGGCCAGGTCGCGATGATCACCGAATGGTCCGCGTTCTACCCCACGCTTACCGATCCGAGCAAGTCGAAGATCGGCAACTGTCTCGCGATCACGACCGAGCCGAAGGGTCCGGCGGGCCTTAAGCCAGCACTCGGCGGCTTCTCGCTCGCGGTCAACGCCAAGTCGAACGCGAAGAAGCAGGCGGCATCGTGGCTGTTCATTCAGTGGATCACGTCCGAGGCGATGGCGAAGCCCTATCTCGAAGCGGGCGGCGTGCCGGCGCGCACGGCGGTGTACCAGGACAAGGCCGTGCAGGACAAGTATCCGTTCGTGAAGCCGATGGTCGAATCGTGGCAGGGCGGCGTGCCGGATTATCGGCCGCGCTTCCCGGAATGGCCCGCGGTGTCGGAAGTCATCGGCGAATGGGGCAGCAAGATGATGCTCGGTCAGGTCACGGTGAAGGAAGGCGCCCAGACCATCGGCCAGAAAACCGAGGACATCCTGAAGAAAGCGGGCTATTACGACGGCAAGAAGCCTTTGTTGAAGTAATCCCTGATCACGCAGCATCCCTAAGGAACCGGAGGCGAATCAATGGCGAACGGCACTGCATCTGCGACGCAGGCGAGGGGGCCGCGCAGGCATGCGCGCCGCTTCGGCGTATTGCCGCGCTCGCCCGCCTTCTGGTTCCTGTTTCCCGCAATCTTCGCGCTCGCGGTCATCGGCATCTATCCGCTGCTGCTTGCGCTCTACAACTCGTTTCATCAGTACAAGCTGGCCGATCTCGCATCGGGCACGCCGTTCGTCGGCGTCGATAACTACATCGCGACGCTGTCCGATCCCTCGTTCTGGGGCGCGCTCGGCCGCACCGCGCTCTTTCTTTGCCTCACGCTGCCGATCGAAGTCGCGCTCGGTCTCTTCGCTGCGCTCATGTTGCATCGCATGGATTTGCGCTTCATGCGTGCCGCCGCGCGCGTGAGTCTCGTCATTCCGATGGCGACGACTTATGCGGTCGTCGGTCTCATCGGCCGGCTGATCTTCAACCGGCAATTCGGTGTGGCGAACTATTTGACGGGGTTGCTGGGCATTCCGCCGCAAGACTGGCTCGCCGATCCCACGCTCGCGTTCGTCTCCGTGATGATCATGGATATCTGGCAGTGGACGCCGTTCTGCGCGCTCATCATGCTCGCGGGTCTTTCAATGGTCCCGAAGGAAGCGGAAGAAGCGGCGCGCCTGGAAACGCCGAAGTGGAGCATGATTCTCTGGCACTTGCAGCGGCCTTACCTGTTGCCGGGCCTGACCGCGATCCTCATTCTCCGCTCCGCCGACATGCTCAAGATGTTCGACGCCGTCTTCACGATGACGCGCGGCGGCCCCGGCGCGGCGACGGAGTTCATCAGTGTCTATATTCAGCGCGTGGGCTTCCGGCTCTTCGATCAGGGCATGGCGTCGGCGCAAGCCATCATCCTGCTGATCCTGACCATCGTGCTGTCGCGACTTTATATTCGCTTCGTTTATCGGGAGGCCGCGTGAGCACGACAAATTCGCAAACCCCAAACGGCGGCGTGGCGCAGCGCGGCAAGCGTGCGCGCGCAGCACGCAGACGCGCAACCGTATGGCACTTTCTGGGCCTTCTGGTGGTGTTTCTGTCGTCCGTGTTTCCGTTCTACTGGATGGTGACGACGAGCCTCAAGAGCCAGTCCGACGCATTGGCGTATCCGCCGAAATGGCTCTTCAGTCCGACGTTCCATCACTATTCGGCCGCGCTCTTCGAGCATGACGTGGCGGGCAGTCTGCTCAACTCGTTCATCATCGCGAGCTCGACGACCGTGCTCGCCATCCTGCTCGGCGCACCCGCCGCTTACGCGCTCGCACGTTATGAATTCCGCGGCAAGGAAGACCTGTGGTTCTGGTTCATCTCGAACCGCATGGTGAGTCCCGTGGTGCTCGCGGTGCCGTTCTTCCTGATCGCGACGAAGCTCGATATCGTTGATACCCATATCGTGCTGATCCTGCTCTATCTGACTTTCTCGCTGCCGATCGTCGTATGGATATGCACCGACCAGTTCCGCAACATCCCCGTCGAGCTCGATGAAGCCGCGCGGCTCGACGGCGCATCGCCGTGGCGCGTGTTCTGGCGCATCAACTTGCCGCTCGCGATGCCGGGCATCGTCGTATCCGCGATCTTCGCGTTCATCTTCTCGTGGAACGACCTGCTCTATGCGCTCGTGCTGACGCGCACCGAAGCCATCACATCGCCTGTTGCCGCGACGAGTTACATGAGCGGCTATGAGTTGCCCTGGGGCGAGATCATGGCGACAGGCACGCTGATCGTCTTGCCGATGGTGGTATTCGCGCTGCTCGTATCGGGCCGGCTCGTGCAGGGGCTCACGATGGGTGCAGTGAAGTAAACTCGCGCGGCCCTTCATTGCGACTACATAGAGAACATGAGCAAGACAGCCCCGCCCATCGCGATTGCCGTAACGGACGGTTCGATCGACTCGGAGGAGGAACTGCAGGCGCGCGTCGCGTGGCATTACTACGTCGGCAATCTGACGCAGCAGGAGATCGCGCAGCGCATCGGCAGCAATCGCGTGCGGGTGAACCGGCTGCTCGCCGCGAGCCGCGAATCGGGCCTCGTGCAGATCACCATCAACAGCAAGATCGCGCCGTGCGTGGCGCTCGAGGAGGCGCTAGTCAGGCGCTTCGGGCTCGAAAGCGCGGTCGTGGTGCCGAGCGGTGCGAACACCGAGGCGAACAATGCGGCGCTGGGGATCGGCGCGGCGAGTTACTTCGCCAAGCAGATCGTCGCGGGGCAGACCATCGGGCTAGGCTGGGGGCGCACGATACGCGCCGTCCTTCGTGCGATGCCGCAGCGTTCGTACGGCGCGGTGTCGGCGGTATCGCTGCAAGGGGGACTGTCGCATTGCCCGAGCATCAACACATTCGATCTCGTATCGGATTTCGCGGACATCTGCCGCGCCGACGGCTATATCTTCGCGGCGCCGATCTACGTGAGCAGTCAGAAGGCGCGCGACGTCATCCTGCAGGAAGGCACCGTGCGCGAAACCTACGATCTTGCGCGCAACGCGGACCTTGCCTTGCTGACGTGCGGCGATCTGACGGAATCGCTCGTCGTCACGTACGGCATCGACAATCCCGAGCAATTGCGCACGCTGGAGAAGGCGGGCGCGGTCGGCGACATGCTCGGCCATTTCATGGATGAAGACGGCGAGCTGATCGATCATCCGCTGAATCGCCGCACCGTGGCCATTACGCTCGAAGACTTGCGCAAGATTCGTCGCGTGATACTGGTCAGCGGCGGACCGAAGAAATTCCATGTGACACGCGCGGCGTTGCGCGGCCGCTATCCGTCGGTGCTCGTCACCGATGAAGAGACCGCGCGGCGCTTATGTGACGAGCCTTGAACGAGCCATGACGACCATCGACAGAAATCGCGAATTCGAAGGAAAGACCGTGCTCGTCACGGGTGCGGGCAAAGGCATCGGTCATGCGACGGTGCATCTGCTGAGCGAACGGGGCGCGCGCGTCATTGCACTGAGCCGCAGCGCGGAAGACCTCGCGGTGCTGGCGAGGGAAACCGGCTGCGACACCATCGCAGTCGATCTCGCCGATGCCCGCGCCGCGAGCGAAGCCGCGCGATCCGCGCAGCCGGTCGACCTGCTCGTCAACTGCGCCGGTCTCGTGGAACTGCAGCCGTTTCTCGATACCACCGCCGATGCCTTCGATCTCACGATGAACGTCAACGTGCGCGCGGCGATGATCGTCGCTCAGGCATGCGCGAGAAGCATGATCGAGCGCGGCAACGGCGGAGCGATCGTCAACGTGTCGAGCATATCGGCGGCGGTCGGCTTGCCGCTGCATGCGTCGTATTGCGCATCGAAGGGCGCGCTCGACGCGATGACGCGCGTGATGGCCGTGGAACTCGGCCCGCACGGCATACGCGTGAACGCAGTCAACCCTGTGGTCACCATGACGCCGATGGCGGAAAAGGCATGGAGCGACCCCGCGAAATCAGGCCCGATGCTCGCGCGCGTTCCGATGAATCGCTTCGTGCAGCCGGTGGAAGTGGCGCGCACCATCGCTTACTTGCTGAGCGACGATTCGAGCATGGTAAGCGGCGTGAGCCTCGCAGTCGACGGCGGCTTTCAGGCGGGATGATACGGAATCCTCATACAAACGCGAAGGAACGACGATGGAAGCACTGGTTCTTGAAGAAGCACGGCGCATCAGCCTGCGTCCGTTCAGCTTGCCGCAGGTCGTGGGTCCGCATGACGTGCGGATACGCATCCACACGGTAGGCATTTGCGGCAGCGATGTTCACTATTATCAGCACGGACGCATCGGGCCGTTCGTCGTGAACGAGCCGATGGTGCTCGGGCACGAAGCATCCGGCACGGTCGTGGAAGTGGGCGATGAAGTCACGCATCTGAAGGCGGGCGACCGCGTGTGCATGGAGCCGGGCGTGCCGGACATGCAGTCGCGTGCATCGCGCGAAGGCATGTATAACCTCGATCCCAAAGTGCGCTTCTGGGCGACGCCGCCAGTGCATGGCTGCCTCGCGCCGTTCGTCGTGCATCCGGCGGCGTTCACCTACAAGCTGCCCGACAACGTGAGCTTTGCGGAAGGCGCGATCGTCGAGCCGCTGTCCATCGGGTTGCAGGCCGCGAAGAAAGCGGCGATCCAGCCGGGTGATGTTGCCGTGGTGCTCGGCGCGGGCACCATCGGGATGATGTGCGCGCTCGCCGCGCTCGCGGGGGGATGCAGCCGCGCGATCGTCTGCGATCTGGTACAGGAAAAGCTCGATCTGATCGGCGCGGTGCAGGGCGTCACCGCAGTCAATATTCGCGAGCAGCGCGTGCAGGACGTGATCGCCGAACTGACGGACGGCTGGGGCGCGAACATCGTGTTCGAAGCAAGCGGCAATGAGAAGGCGTTCGAAGGCATCGTCGATCTGCTGTGTCCCGGCGGATGTCTCGTCCTCGTCGGCATGCCGCAACACGCAATTCCGCTCGATGTCGTCGCGGTGCAGATCAAGGAAGCGCGCATCGAATCCGTGTTTCGCTACGCGAATATCTTTCCGCGTGCGATTCAGTTGATCGCATCCGGCAAGCTCGATGTCAAGCCTTTCATCTCGCGCACGTTCCCCTTCGCCGAGGGCATCAAGGCCTTCGAGGAAGCCGCGAGCGGCGTGCCGACGGATGTGAAAGTACAGATCGTCATGGAATGACGCGACAACTACCGGGAGACGCGATCATGGAGAACACCGACAACGCGGAGATGACGGCGATCGTATGCCGTGCGCCGAAGGATTATCGCGTCGAGCGCGTGCAGCGTCCGCGTGCGGGGCCGAACGAGCTGGTCATCCGCATCGCGGCATGCGGCATCTGCGCGAGCGACTGCAAATGCTGGTCGGGCGCGAAGATGTTCTGGGGCGGGCCGAATCCGTGGGTCAAGGCGCCGGTCATCCCCGGACATGAGTTCTTCGGTTATGTCGAAGAACTCGGCGATGGCGCCGCGGAACATTTCGGGGTGCAGAAGGGCGATCGCGTGATCGCGGAGCAGATCGTGCCGTGCGCGAAGTGCCGCTATTGCAGGTCGGGCCAGTACTGGATGTGCGAAGTGCACAACATCTTCGGCTTTCAGCGCGAAGTGGCGGACGGCGGCATGGCGGAATACATGCGCTTTCCGCCCACGGCAATCGTTCACAAGATTCCCGACGGCATCTCGCTCGAAGACGCAGCGATCATCGAACCGCTTGCCTGCGCGATCCATACGGTGAACCGCGGCGACATTCAGTTGAGCGATGTCGTCGTGATCGCAGGCGCGGGTCCGCTCGGCCTGATGATGGTGCAGGTCGCGCATCTCAAGACACCGAAGAAACTGGTCGTGATCGATCTCGTCGACGAGCGTCTCGAACTCGCGCGCGAATACGGCGCGGATATCACGATCAACCCGAAGACCGACAATGCGCTCGAAGCGATCCGCGCGATCACCGATCAATACGGCTGCGATGTGTACATTGAAACCACCGGCTCGCCGGCGGGCGTCACGCAAGGGCTCGAACTGATTCGCAAGCTCGGGCGTTTCGTGGAGTTCTCCGTCTTCGGCAGCGATACGACGGTCGACTGGTCGATCATCGGCGATCGCAAGGAACTCGACGTGCGCGGCGCGCATCTCGGACCGTACTGCTATCCCATCGCCATCGACCTGCTCGCACGCGGTCTCGTGACGTCGAAGGGCATCGTCACGCACGGCTTTACGCTCGAAGAGTGGGACGAGGCGATCGAAGTCGCGAACTCGCTCGATTCGATCAAGGTGCTGCTGCGGCCCAAATAAAAAAGGCGGAGCGCGATACGCGCTCCGCCCGGAGACACTTACTTCGAGGCCGCGACCGCCGCCTTCACCGACGAATAGACCGCCTTGTTCGCGCCGCCATTCGTCAGGATGCCGAACGTGCCGCTAGGATCGTCATACAGCTCGTACCAGTTGAAGCCGATCACGTTGTACGTGCTTCGCGCCGCGTACAGCTCCGGAATCGTCTTGGCGATGTAAGCCTGCGCCTTGGCCGTCGAGAAGTCCGCGTTGATGCCGATTTCGGTGAACATGATCGGCAGGTTGTATGTGTCGTGAAGAATCTTGAGCACGTTATAGTTGGTGCCGTCCTTGCCCCACGTGTTCACCGGATCGAGACCGTCCGAGTACCAGTGCAACTGGATGATGTCCGTGGGCACTTTCGGATGGCCCGTCGAACCGTCCGGCTGCGTGCCGGTCAGCATGCCCTTGTACCAGCCGAGATTCAGGAAGCCCGTCGACGCCGTGTTGATGATCTTCGTCTGGCCGGACTTGTCGACCGAGCGCCAGCCGTCATACGAGCCGCGCATCGTGCCGCGCCAGATCGGCCACGTGTTGTTGTCGTAGTCGGAGACATTGACGCCGTCGTTCGCGATGCGCTGATTGTGCTCGTCGATGTCGTACTCGTTGCCGAACTCCACGACCGGCACGCCCTTGAAGCGCGTCGCCGCGTAAGCGGCCATGTTGTAGGCGTACGTGTAAGCCGATGCTTCCGTCGGCGTGCGGCCGTTGAGCGTCGGGTCCATCCACGGATGAGGAATCACCAGCGGCATCACGTTGACCTTCGAGCCGACGTTCGGCATGACCTTGTCGGCGAGGATATCGATCTGCGCGTTGCTGTAGACGTCCTGACGCACGCTCGTCAGACCGAGGTCGACCATCGTCGCGGATTGCGTCGCGAGCGGGATCGACGAATACACGCCGCCCTGAATGTAGTGGGCGTTCACGCCGAAGAACGGGATCGCCGTCGAAGCGGCGGCGGCCGTCGCCGTGCGCGGATCGCTGGACGTGACCCACGTGTTGTTCTGCCACACCCACCACAGCTTGTTCACGTTCTGCTGATAAATCTTGCCGCCGTACCACAGCAACTGGATGACCGCCTGCGAGAAGCCAGCCTTCTGGCCCGCGCGATAAATCACGCCGTTGGTCACGGTCCAGACCGCGTTCGAGGAATCGACGATCGACGTGGCGGAAGGGATGGTCGTGCCGCTGGGCGAGGGGGCTTGCGTGCCCGCTTTCGCAACCGCCGCCGGATCATTCGCGCTGTTTGCCACGCTCGACGGGAGATTGTCCGCGCCGCCGCCGCATGCCGACAGGATTAGCGAGCTTGCACAGAAAGAATAAACGATGAAATGGTTTTTCTTCATTGTGAGTTTGGATGAACGTGTTCCAATTCCGACCGCCGAAAAAAGGTCTTCCCTGAATGCTTTTCGAAGCACTCGCGATTCGAACCTGAAGGGAATAGACAGGCGATCAACCAGTGCGCCTCAGAAATGAGAGGCGCGTTTCGCAGTCGTTTTTGCTGACCGGACGAAAGCAATGGTACCTGCTCGTTATTTCTTACCGTATGAAAAAGGCCGTAACGGTATGTAACAGTGAACGTTTGCGCGGCAATTTATGCATTCCTGCGCATACAAATAAGAACGGAACCCGTATTAGGTCTTGCGTCTCGGCTTCAACGTCGATAAGAACCGGTCATTTGAAAGCATGTGTTCATATGAATGGTGGCATAACTTACGTATCGCCGCATTGCTCGTTTCATCGGATAAATGTACTTTCTATCGAACGTGCGGGCGCTAAAAAGTAACCTTTTTTTGACTATGGTTAAATCGCGGTTTCTGAACGCGCTGAAACTCGCGTGTCGACCGGTTCAAAAAATGGGAATCGCAAATAATGGGCGTTTTGCGAAGCCGGTATTTGCACGGATATCGGATCGCCATTTACGAGCCATTCGCGGCCGAAAAAAAGCCCGCCATCGCTGGCGGGCCGGGCATTCAAAGCGTAAATGCGCTTGCGGATTATCAGGAGCCGTACAGCCACCGCAACGCCGGCGACAATGATCCGACCGGCATTGCCCATGCGCCGTTGGCGCTGAAGTCCCACGTCGGACCGAAGCTTGCCGTATCGCCCAGTTGCGCGTCGGTGAGCCCGGCTGACGCCGGCGCTCCCGCGCCCTGGCCGACCGGCGAGGCTACGCCCGACGACTCCTTGTTCCAGAACACGTTCGACGCGATCAACCCGCGGTTTCCGCCCACGATGCCGCCCGCTCGCGCGCCCGCGCCGGTGGACAGCGTGGACGTCGTGTAGGACTCGTAGATGCCGCCCGCATTGCCGCCCACGAGTCCGCCGACGGCTCCGTTGCCCGTCAGCGATTCCTGCGCATACGACTGCACGACCCTGCCGTTATTGATGCCGACGAGTCCGCCGAGCGCGCCCTGGCCGCTTGCCGCCGCGGAGCCGAGCGCATACGACTGGCCGATGAACCCGTCGTTGCGGCCGACGAGTCCGCCGACCGCGCTGCCGCCGCTGACATTGCCGCCGGCCCACGATTGCTCGATGCGTCCGAAGTTCTCGCCCGCCAGTCCGCCCGCCACCGTGGAGCCTTCGCCCGTCGACGTGATCACACCCGATGCGCCCACGTTCACGAGATAGCCGCGGTTAGTGCCGACGAGCATCCCGACCGGTCCGCTGGACGCCGTGGCCGTGGTTCCGGCAAGCACGAAGTTGCGCAGGATGCCGCTCGCGCCGACGACGCCGAAAAGCCCCGTCTCGCCACCGCCCAGCGTGAGGCCCACGGGCAGATGGCCCATGCCGTCGAACTGTCCGGTGAACGGCGTTGCCGCCGTGCCGATGCCACCGAGACCCGTCGCGCCGAAGAGTCCGAGGCTCGTGCCGAGCGCGTAAGTGCCGGAGAGATCGTTCTTGACCGCGCGCAGATCGTCGATCGAATTGACGAGCCTATATGCCGTGTACTGCGTGACGAGGCCGCTATAGGGCGCGGCGCTCCACGACGGATTGACGCGCACCGTGCCAGGCGTATTCGCGCCGTTCATGTCGTAAAGCACGGAGATGACGCCGTTGCTGCGCGACCAGTCGATGGTCCCGAGGTTCGTCACGCTGCCGCCGTTGTTGAACGCGTGCGCGTCCGCGTACAGCTTGAGCGAGCCCGAACCGGCATTGGCGACGGTGACGCCGGGCGCGATCGTCACCGAGTGCGCCGCGTTGAGCGTGAGCGACGACGCGCCGTTCCAGCGCAGGTTCGTCGGCACGACGATATTGCCCTTGCCGGTCGCGCCGGCGCTGCCGTCCGTGCCGTCCGCATTCACCGTGATCGACGTGCCGCGGTTCAGGCTCGATGTGAACGTGCCGGCGGTCGCGGCATCGGCGGTGAATTCGCCGGTCGTGATGTTGAGCGCGCCCGCGCTGATGTCCGCGCCGCCGACCTTGACGTCCCGGCCGATCATGTCGACGCCCGACGGCGTGCCGTCCGCATTGCGTGCGCTGATCTGCGCGCCGCGTGCATCGACCGAGCCGGTATCGGCAACAAGCCACACGTGGCCGTCGCGCGTGGCGGTGCCAGTCGCGCGCAACGCGGCCGAGCGGCCCGCGAGCGCGAAGATATTGCCGTCGGCTGCCTGCAGATTAATGAGCGCCGCCTGGACTTCGCCCGCGTTCGCGATCGTGCCGTGGCTGCCGACGGCCACGCCGATCTGCTGGTCGTAGCCGGTGTCGATCAGCGACACGGAACGGCCCGCCACGAGATTGGCCGATCCCTCCGGCGCCTCGATGCGTCCCGCGTTCATCACCTTGTTCGCGGAGATGAGATACACGTTGCCGCCGGTCGAACTGATGTTGCCCAGATTGACGACGCTCGCATTGGAGTTGCCGGTGAACGTGGCCTGATAGCCGGAAGCGAAGTCGTCGTTGCTGATGTCGAGCGTCGAGGCGACGAAATGGCCGCCCGTCGACACGACGCCGCGCGGTCCGACGACCACGCCGTGCGGATTGATGAGGTAGACCGTACCGGTTCCCTTGAGCGTGCCGTAGATCGAAGAGACGTCGTTACCGGTCACGCGATTGAGCGTCGCGCCGGTCCCGTTGTTGATCGACACCGTCCGCCCCGAAGCAATCGAGAAGCTGTTCCAGTCAATGACGCCGCGCGCCCCCGATTGCGTGATGGTCATGTTGCCGCCGCTTTGCGTGATGCTTCCCGCGCCGGCGACGAACTGCCCGCCTTGCGGCAGAGGCGGAGCGGCTATCGCGGCCGATGCGAACGACCCGCAAGCAATGGCGATGAACATGGAAAGAGGGCGGATGGTGAAGCACGCCGCCCGCGCGCCTGCATGACCGGCAGCACTGCCGGTTGCGAAGGCGCTTACGAGACGATTGACTGAATGACGCATAGGCCCCCCTTTGGGCTGTGACATTCCCCGTCTTACTGGTCGCTATTATCTGGTCGCTTAGTGGCGCTCTGGTGGCAGGGCAGTGTAGCAGCACTAACGAAGCGCAACGACAGTCTTTTGCGTTCGTGTCGGATCGGCGGCACGCTTCGAATTCTTGTGGCGTCAGCCCGGAGAATGTGCCGTTGTGGCGAGAGCGAATGACTCGCAAGTCTGCAAGTCGGGATCGACCGGGTACTGCAACTCATCGCGATGGACAAGCGCATCCCCGCGCCGGTAAAAATGCCAGTCACCCCCGAATGTTTTCCGGCGCACATACAAGAGACGATTCAAGCCCGTGCCCGCATGGCCGTAAACGTGAGCATCAACGCCACCCTTTGCGGCCATGCCAGTCCCGAACCAAGCCTCACGACCCCGACTCTCCTATCCCGCCGCTTCGCTCGACGCACCGAAGCGCAGAACCTTTCTCGCGATGATGCTCGCGTCGGCCGGCAGCGCCGTGCTGGCCGGCTGCGGCGGCGGAGGCGGCGGCAGCAGCGATTCGCAGGCCGCCGGCAAGACGAGCGCGAGCACGAACCCGGCGTCGTCGACGACCTCGACGCCATCGACGAACGGAACGCCGGTCGCGACGACGACGGCAGCGAATACGACCGCAAGCACGAGCACCAGCAACGCGACGCAGCCCGCGAACACGAACGCGAACGATGCGAGCTCGCAAGCGCCGGCCGCATCGGACGGGCTTTTCTACGGCATCAACGGTCACATGGCGTGGGGCGAAGGCATCTACATGACGATGCCGCCGGCTGCGCAGCTCGCCATCCTTCAGGATCTGGGCGTCACGAACTATCGCTGCGACATCGCCGACGGCGGCATGGCGACCACGCTCGCCAACGCGCTGAAGGGACCGTTCGCGAACAGCGGCGTATCGATCCTGCCGGTGTTCAATCCGCTGTCGGCGCACTGGGACCCGCACAGCAGCGAAGCGGATGCCTATGCGCTCGGCTATGACCTCGCGGTGCGCTGCACGCGTCCGTTGAAGGGGCTCGTCAAGTACATCGAGTGCGGCAACGAGCTTGACGTGGACCTGAAGATCGCCGGCGACGGCAGTTCGCGCGCGGACTGGGACCCCGCCTGCTGGCCGTCGTTTCGCGGTGCGCTGCGCGGCATGATCGACGGCGTGCGCGCTATCGATCCGACTATCCAGTGCGGCGTGAACGTCGGCATTCCGATGGCCTACGGCGCACTGCAAATGCTGTGGAACGGCATCTCGCCCGATGGCACGGTGCAGGGCGTGAGCGGCGCGGCGTCGCTGCGCTGGGACTTCACGAGCTATCACTGGTACAAGAGTTCGGGCGACATCCAGTGCGGCGGCCGCAACAACGCGTGCATCGACGTGCTGCAAGTGCTGAAGGATTCTTTCAACGTGCCGATCTGGCTGACCGAGTGGGGCTGGTCCGGTGCGAACGATACGCCGCAATCGGCCGCTGCATATACGAGCAGGGCGCTCACGCAGTATCGCGCGATCAAGGACAAGTACAACATTCAGTCCATCATGATGTATGCGGTGATGGACCGGAACTACGGTCTCATGCAGCTCGACGGCGTGACGAAGAATCCGGCGTATGCCGTGTTCAAGGACTTCATTGCGGCGAACCCGGTATAAGTCGCGGGGCGGCTGGAAAGGGAAAAGCGCATCGCGCGATTAACGGGTATCGTGTCGCGAATACCGGACTCTCGCCGATGCCATGAACGCCATTCGTCTTGCCCGCGCGCGCTCGGTCGCGCTTTCGACCTTCGTTGCGCTCGCGCTGGCAGGCTGCGCGTCGTCGTCGCTCAAAGACAACACGTCGCTCGATGCCGCCATCGGCGGATCGCAACGCGCGGACAAGGCGCGTGCGCGAGATGGATATCGCCATCCGAAAGAGACGCTGCAGTTCTTCGGTCTCGCGCCGACACAAGCCGTGCTGGAAATCGCGCCGGGCGGCGGCTGGTACACGGATATTCTCGCCCCTTATCTGCGCGATGCCGGCCATCTCTACGAAGCGCAATATCTGAGCACGTCCGCCGATCTTGCCGCTGAAGACAGCGCAAGCGACACCGCCTATCGACGCAAGCTCGCGAGCAATCCATCGGTGTATGGAAAGGTTGTCGTCGGCACTTTGCATGCCGGGCGGTTCATCGGCTTCGACGCCGCCGAGCGGTTCGACCGCGTGCTCACGTTCCGCAATATCCATAACTGGATCAAGGACGGACAAGTCGATGCGAACCTGCGGGCGTTCTACGGCGCGCTCAAGCATGGCGGGGAATTGGGCGTCGAAGAGCATCGCGCGCGGCCGGGGGCGAGCGTGCAGCAGATGATCGATACCGGTTACGTGACCGAGGCCTTCGTCATCGAACGTGCTCAGGCAGCGGGCTTCGTGCTGAGCGCGCGCAGCGAGATCAACGCGAATCCGAAGGATACGAAGGATCACCCGCACGGCGTGTGGTCGCTGCCGCCCACTTACGAAGGCGGCGATGCCGACCGCTCGCGCTTTGCGGCCATCGGCGAATCGGACCGCATGACGCTCAGGTTCGTCAAGCCGTGAGCGTCGTCTCGTTTATCGGCTGTGTGCGCGTTGCCGGATGGCTTCGAAGTCGGCCGGCAGCCGATGCAGGTCCAGACGGCGGCCCGCCTTGACGATCTGACTCGGAATGTCATGGCCGATGAGCGCCGGCAAGCGCCGCGAAGCATCGATGAGACCGCCGAGGTCCACGCCGGTGTCGTAGCCCATCAGTTCGAGGCCATGCACGATTTCTTCCGTGCACACGTTGCCCGTCGCGCCCGGCGCATACGGACAGCCGCCGATGCCGCCGAGCGACGCATCGAAACGGTCGGCTCCTGCATCGATCGCGGCGAGTACGTTCGCCATCCCGAGACCCCGCGTGTTATGGAAGTGCAGCGTCAGTTCCACGCCGGGCCATCGTTCGCGGAAGGCTTGGGTCAGTGCCGCGACTTGCGTCGGATAGGCCATGCCGGTGGTGTCGCATAGCGTGATGCCGCGCGCGCCCAGCTTGCCGACGAATGCGCTGCACCAGTCCATGACCGTGTCTTCGGGCACATCGCCTTCCATCGGGCAGCCGAAGGCGCAGGATAGCGAAACGTTCACCGATACCCCGGCATCCCGCGCGATCGACGCGACTTCGGACAGCGCATCGAACGACTGGCTGCGCGTCATTCGCAAGTTCGAGAGATTGTGGGTTTCACTCGCGGACATGACGAGATTCAGCTCGTCGGCACGGGCTTCGATCGCACGTTCGGCGCCGCGCACGTTCGGCACGAGGGCGCTGTACACGACGCCGGGCCGGCGCTCGATGCCGCGCAGCACCGCATCGGCGTCGCTCAGGGCCGGAATCGCTTTCGGCGAGACGAAGGCCGTCACTTCTATCTTGGCCAGGCCGGAGCGCGATAACGCATCGACGAGCGCGATCTTGTCCCGCGTCGGGACGAACGCCGTTTCGGCCTGCAAACCGTCGCGCGTGCCGACTTCCTGCATATGGATGCGCCGTCCGGCGCCGTTCCAGAGTGTCATGCGACCACCTTTCTGCCGCGCAGCGCGGCGATGTCCTGCGTCGAATAGCCGAGTTCCTGCAGCACGGCGTCGGTGTCGTCGCCGAGACCGGGAGCCGAACTGCGCACCGTGCCTGGCGTGCCCATCAGCTTCGGCACGACGCCGGGGACCTCGACTTCGTAACCGTCGCGCGTGGTTTGCGAGAGGATCATGTCGCGCGCGCGGTAGTGAGGGTCCTCGACGATATCCTTCGCGGTGTACACCTTGCCGGCCGGCACGCCTGCCGCGCCGAGCACATCGAGCACCTGCTGCACGGACTGCGTGAGCGTCCATGCTTCGATGGCCCGGTCGAGTTCGTCGGCCCGCGCGACGCGGCCTGCGTTGTCGGCGAGATCGGGTGCGCCGCCGAGGTCGTTGCGGCCGATCGTCTCCATCAGGCGCCTGAAGATGCTGTCGCCGTTTCCGGCGATCAGCACGAAGCCATCCGTGCATCGATACGCATTCGACGGCGCGATGCCGGGCAGCGCGCTTCCGGCTGCTTCGCGCACCGCGCCGAACGCGCTGTATTCGGGGACGAGGCTTTCCATCACGTTGAACACGGCTTCGTTCAACGCCACGTCGATGACTTGCCCCACGCCGCCGTTCACCTTGCGGTGATAAAGCGCAGTCAGAATGCCGATGGCGCCGTGCAAGGCCGCGAGCGTATCGCCGATCGATATCCCGCATCGCACCGGCACGCGGCCCGGCTCGCCGGTCACGTGACGCAGCCCGCCCATCGCTTCCCCGATTGCGCCGAAGCCCGGCAAATCGCGATACGGGCCGGTTTGCCCATAGCCGGAAATGCGCAGCATGACGAGGCCGGGATTGATGCGGGACAGCTCGTCCCAGCCCATGCCCCATCGTTCGAGCGTGCCGGGGCGGAAGTTTTCGATGAGCACATCGGCTTCGGCGATCAGCTTGCGCGCGATCTCCTGACCCTCGGCGCTGCGCAGATCGAGTGCGATCGAGCGCTTGTTGCGCGATTGAACCTGCCACCAGACCGATGTGCCATCCTTGATCAGACGCCAGTTGCGCAGCGGATCGCCGCTGCCGGGCGCTTCGATCTTGATGACGTCGGCGCCGAAGTCACCGAGCGTCTTTCCGGCGAACGGCCCGGCGATCAGTTGCCCCATCTCGACAACGCGCAGTCCCTGCAAGGCGGCGGCGGATATGCCGTGGTTCATCATCGTGTTCCTTCTAATGACGCGTCCGCGCCGGCGAGGCGGCATGGACGTCGTGTATCGGTTTCATCTGGAAGTCCGTCGTGAGTCGAGGCGGACGCATCAACTGGCGGATGCATGCGCTTCTCTTGCACGCAGCCTGGCGGGCAGCGCGAAGAGCAGAATCGCCGCGCAGACGATGGCAAGCCCGCCGATCGCATAGAGCGCCGGTGTGGTGCTGCCGGTGACGTCCTTGATGCGGCCGACCATCACGGGACTGACGATGCCGCCGAGTTGACCGAGCGTGTTGATGAGCGCGATGCCGCCCGCAGCGCCCGCGCCGGTCATCAGCTTCGGCGGCAGCGCCCAGAAGGCCGGAATGGAAGCGATGATGCCCGCGCCCATCACCGCCAGCGCGGCGATCAGAAAGGACGTGTGCTTGTCGAAGAGGCCCGCGCACAGGAAGCCCACGGCCGCGAGCAGCATGAGCGCGGCGACGAAGCGGCTGCGATGTCCGCTCGCATCGGAGAGCCGGCCGACCACGACCATCGTCACTGCGCCGCAGATATACGGCACGGCAGTGAGAAAGCCGATCGTCGTCGGATGCGTGATGCCCGAGGTGCGAATCAGATGCGGCGCCCAGAAGTTCAGCCCGTAGGAGCACACCTGGATCATGAAGTAGACGAGGCCGAGTTTGAGAAAGCCGGGCGTCTTCAGCGCGCCGGGCAACGAGTGCCCGCCGATGTGCCGGTTTTGATCGGCGATTCGCCGTGACAGCATCGCTTGCTCGTCGGATGTGAGCCACGGCGCGTCCTCGATACGATCCTTCAGCACCTTGAACACGAGATAGCCGAGCGCGACGCAAGGCAGTCCGCCCACGAGAAAGAGCCAGTGCCAGCCGCGCATGCCGAGCACGCCTTCCATCTGCGAAAGCACGAGTCCCGCAACGGGCGCGCCGAGGATGCCGGCGAAAGCCGAGGCGAGGAAGAGCGTCGACGTGATGCGGCCGCGATACGCCACCGGGAACCACAGCGTCAGATAGAACAGGACGCCGGGTGCGAAGCCGGCTTCCATCGCGCCGATCAGAAAGCGCAGCGTATAGAACTGCCACTCGGTCTGCACGAAGGCCATCAACGCAGTGGCGATGCCCCACGAGATCATGATCCGGCAGATCCAGCGGCGCGCGCCGACCTTGTAGAGCATCATGTTGCTCGGGACTTCGAAGAGCACGTACCCGACGACGAACAGGCCCGCGCCGAGGCCGTAGGCCGTGTCGGTCAGTGACAGATCGCTCTGCAGCGCGAACTTGGCGAAGCTGATGTTGATGCGGTCGAAGAACGCAAAGAGATAGCACACCATGATGAGCGGCATGATCCGCCAGGCGACCTTGCGAACGGTGCGGGCTTCGTCGGGAGGCGCCAGGCCGATGCTGGCGGATAGGGCTTCGTTCACGTTTGTCTCCGGTGACCAGTCAGGAATCGTGCGCTTCTCATGGCGCATGGAGACATGGTGATGGCGCGCTCGCGCCTCGAAAAGCGCAAAGCGGCGAAACGAGCTTTCGCGATTCGCGAAAGCTAAGCCGACGGCTCGCTGTTCGCGTTGCAGAGATGATCGACTAGCAGGCGAGCGTGACGTGGGACGGCGGCCGGATCGCGCATGCCGATGAGCAGCCGGCGTTCGGTCCATGCGTCTTTCAATGCGACCTGCCGCAGGTTCAGCGATCGCACGAGCGCATGAACGGCAAGCGATGGCAGCACGGCGACGCCCATGCCGGCCGCCACCATCTGACACATGGCGTCGAAACTGCGGACGCGGATGCGCAGCTTCAGATGTCGCCCGAGCGCTTCGGCTTCCATCTGCATGCGCTCGGCCAGGGATGTTCCCTTCGACAGACTCACGAAATCGTATTCGAGCGCTTCTTCGAAGCAGATCGACCGTCGCCCGGCCAACGGATGCGTCCGGGGCATGACGAGCACGAGACGGTCCACGCGATAGTCCGTCAAATGAATGCCGAGCGCCGGCGTGCGGTCCGCGAAGATGCCGAGATCGGCGCGGCCATCGAGCAACGCCAGCACGATTTCCCTGCTGTTCTGCTCTTCCAGTTCGATGCGTATGCCCGGATTCGTCTCGGTGAAAGCCGCGATCTCGGACGGCAGAAACTGCGTGATCGCCGATGTATTCGCCCACAGCCGAACGATGCCGACCATCCCCGACGCATAGTCGGACAGATCGGCGGCGAGGCGGTCGACATCGTGAAGAATGCGCTGTGCGTGGTCATACAACGCCTGTCCCGCGACGCTGAGCGTCACGCCTCGCGAATGGCGCTCGAGCAAGCTCGAACCGACGGCGCCTTCCAGGTCCGAGATGCGCTTGCTCGCAGCGCCGACAGCCAGGTTCGCGAGCGCCGCGCCCTTGCTGATGCTGCCGGCGCGCACGACGAGATTGAACAGCGACAGGGAGACGAGGTCGAGGCGGTGCAGGTTCATCGCGGAGGGCTCGGAGACGATTCGCGCCATTGTGCGCTAGGGAGTCGGTTCGTCGTCGGGCAAGTGTCTTAGCGTCGTTTCGAAAGCCATCTGAAAACACGCGGTAAGTCGTATGACATCTGACTGCATCACGCTCACTCTTTCGAAGAAAGCCCCTAGTTAAACGGTATCCCTCTACGGGTAATTGCCTAGTGAATTCGAGCCGGTCGTCGGCGATAGTACGTCATCGTATGACTTCGCGCAGGCATTGATACTGAAGGCGCAGCCGCTTCGCCGGCGTCATCGTCATCTTCCCGGAAAAGGTTTTCCATGAAAAAGATCGCTCTCAGTGGCGCCGGAGGGCAGCTCGGCGCTGTCGTCCGCGCTGCGTTCGTTGCGCGCGGCGTTCCGCTGCGCTCGGCTGCCGGCTCGAAAGCCCTCACGCCGCTGGTCGTCGGCGAGGATGTGATGCACGGCGATCTTCGCGATCCCGCCGTCGTCGACCGGCTGCTGGACGGCGTCGATGTACTGATCCACTTCGCCGGCACGAGCGTCGAGCGGCCACTGCCGGAGATCATCGAGAACAACCTGCGCGGCCTCGTGGAAGTGTACGAAGGCGCGCGCCGGCACGGCGTGAAGCGCATCGTCTTTGCAAGCTCGAATCATGCGATCGGCATGTACCCCGTCACCGAGCGTCTCGCTCTCGATTGCGAACTGCGTCCGGACGGCTTCTACGGCCTGAGCAAGGTTTGGGGCGAAGCGCTCGCGCGAATGTATTGGGACAAGCACGGCATCGAGAGCGTCTGCGTGCGCATCGGCAGTTGCCTCGAGCGGCCGACGGAGCCGCGGCATCTGAGCACGTGGTTCGGTCATCAGGACCTGCTGCATTTTCTTAACCGCTGTATCGAAGCGGACGACGTGGGTTTTCTCACTGTCTGGGGCGTGTCCGCGAACACGCGCAGCTGGTGGGACAACAGCGGCGCGGCACGCCTCGGCTATCGGCCGACGCAAAACGCCGAGGACTACGCCGACGAAATTCTGGCGCGCCCGAATCCGCTCGATGCGCTCGGTCAGCGTTTCCAGGGCGGCAGCTTCGTCGGCATCGACTATTCGCGTAACGATGCAGCTGCAAGCGGTCAGTCCGCTTCGACGGCTGCGCAAGCCTGACCGCATCGACGCTCAGGAGGAGACTTCACATGAAAATCAAGGGCATTCGCTGGTGGATGGTCAGCCTCGTCGCTGCCGGCCTCATCATCAACTATCTGGCTCGTAACACGCTGTCGGTCGCGGCGCCGAGTCTCATGAAGGATCTGAACGTCACGACGGAGCAGTACGCGCATGTCGTGGTCGCGTGGCAGCTTTGCTATGCGTTCATGCAGCCGGTGGCGGGCTTCATTCTCGATACCATCGGGACCAAGGTCGGCTTCGTGGTCTTCGCGCTCGCGTGGTCGCTTGCATGCGCGGCGGCGGCGTTGTCGACGGGCTGGCGCAGCCTCGCGTTCTTCCGCGGCCTGCTCGGCGTGGCCGAGGCGGCGGGCATTCCGGCCGGCGTCAAGGCGACGAGCGAGTGGTTTCCCGCGAAGGAGCGGTCCGTCGCGATCGGCTGGTTCAACATCGGCTCGTCCATCGGGGCGCTGCTCGCGCCGCCGCTGGTCGTGTGGGCGCTGATGCACGGCGAGTGGCAACTGGCGTTCGTGCTGGTGGGCGTGGCGGGCATCGTATGGTGCGTGCTGTGGATGGCGCTCTATCAGCATCCGCGCAAGCAGAAGATGCTGGGCAACGCCGAGCGCGACTACATCCTGACCGGCCAGGAAGCCATTCACAGCGATGCGGGCGGCGCGAAGCGCAGCCGCTTTGCGATGCTGCGCAGCCGCGACTTCTGGGCGATCGGCATCCCGCGCATCTTGTCCGAGCCGGCATGGCAGACCTTCAATGCGTGGATTCCGCTCTACATGATGACCGAGCGCCACATGAATCTGAAGGAAGTCGCGCTGTATGCATGGATGCCGTTCCTTGCCGCCGATATCGGCTGCGTGCTCGGCGGTTATCTGAGCCCGCTCTTTCATAAGTACGCGAAGGTGTCGCTTTTCACGTCGCGCAAGATGGTATTCGTGGTCGGCGCGCTGTGCATGGTCGGACCGGCGTGCGTCGGGCTCGTCGCGAGTCCTTATGCGGCGGTTGCGCTGCTGTGCGTCGGCGGCTTCGCTCACCAGACCTTGTCCGGTGCGCTGTATGCCATCACGTCCGACATGTTCGGCAAGAACGAAGTCGCGACGGCGACGGGCATGGGCGGCATGGCCGGCT
Organism: Caballeronia sp. LZ016; assembly: GCF_031450805.1. NCBI lineage: Bacteria > Pseudomonadati > Pseudomonadota > Betaproteobacteria > Burkholderiales > Burkholderiaceae > Caballeronia > Caballeronia sp. LZ016. The sequence continues at coordinate 543,899 of NZ_JARTVY010000004.1, read as the reverse complement.
ATCTCGGCGCGGCGGCCTTCACTGCGCTCTTCGGCGTGCTGGTGACGCGCATCGGCTACAGCCCGCTGTTCGTCGTGCTCGCGGTATTCGACATCATCGCGGCAGGCGTCGTGTGTCTGCTGGCAAGGCGCGACGACCGTGCGACCGCGCCGGCCTGGGCCGCAGCGGGCGCAGCGGCGAAGTAAGTCAGCCTGGATGTGTTGTATCGACGCCGTCGCTTCCTCAACGAGCGACGGCATTTTTGCTTTCGCCCCCGGGACGCCGGTTCTGTCGGCCGCATGTCGTCTCATACGGGCGTGGTGTCGGCATCGTGTCGGACAACGAAAAGCCCGCTGTAAGCGATGCATCGCATCCCGATGACGGCTGCTCGTCAGGCACGACTCGTGCACCTTCCGCATGGCCGTTTCCTTCAACTACAAAGGGATTCGTCCATGATTCCGCTCCGTCCGCGATACCGCTCGCGACTGGCCACGGCGCTCTTCGACTGGCTCAATCCGGTCCCGTATGGCCTCTTCGTTGGCACGCTCATCTTCGACATCGTCTACGCGAACACCGCCGTGATCTTCTGGGCGAAGGCGGCTGCCTGGCTCGTCACCGTCGGCGTTCTCTTTGCGATCGTTCCGCGTTTCATCAACCTCGGCCATGTCTGGTTCGGCCCGCGCGGGACAGTCACGGGCCTCGAACGCACCGACTTCTGGCTGAACTTCGCAGGCATCGTGGCCGCGATCGTCAATGCATTCGTCCATAGCCGCGATGCTTATGCGATGGTCCCGCTCGCCACCATCCTTTCGGTCGTGACGGTGGCGCTCCTGAGCGTCGCCCAGATCGCGCTCGCGCTAGACAGGTTCAACCGATTCGACCTGCCGGAGGCCGCCCGTGAATAAATCCATGTTGACCGGCGTCCTGTCGATGGCCGTTGCGCTGTGCGTTGCGGGATGCAACGAGCACGCCGCTTACGATTCGCAGCATCAGGCCGGCGCGAATCCCCCGCTGCCGGGACCGCGCAACTTCTTCACGCCGCCGATGCAGGTTCCGAAGCACGTCGGCTGGAAAAGCGGCGAAGCGCCCAAGGTCGCGGACGGTTTGAGGATAGAGAACATCGCTTCGGGCCTCGAGCATCCGCGGCAGGTGCTCGCGCTGCCGAACGGGGATATCCTCGTCGCCGAATCGAGCAGCCCGCAGGAAGAACCGGTGACGACGCCGAAGCAGCTCGTCGCGGGCATGGTGCAAAGCCGCTCGGGGAAGGAGGCGAAGGGCGGCAACCGTATCACGCTGCTGCGCAAAAGCGGCGGCGCGTGGCAGAAGCATGTGTTCATCGAGCATTTGCATTCGCCGTTCGGCATGCAGTTGATCGGCGATACCCTCTACGTCGCCGATACCGATGCGATCCTCGCGTTCCCATACAAGGCCGGGGCGACGAGCATCGCGCAGCCGGGCGTCGAACTGGCCGATCTCCCGAGCACGATCAATCATCACTGGACGAAGGCGCTGCTGGCGAGCCGTGACGGCAAGAAGCTGTATGTCGGCGTCGGTTCGAACAGCAATGTCGGCGAGAACGGTCTCGAGGTGGAGTACCGGCGCGCGGCCGTGCTGGAGGTCGATGTCGCGACCGGCGCAAGCCGCGTCTATGCGTCGGGCATTCGCAATCCGACCGGCCTGCAGTGGGAGCCGAGCACGGGAGCGTTGTGGGCGGTCGCGAACGAGCGCGACGAGATCGGTGCGGATCTCGTTCCCGACTATCTGACATCGGTGCGCGAGCACGGTTTTTACGGCTGGCCCTATAGCTACTACGGACAACATCTCGATGAGCGCGTGCATCAGCAGCGGCCCGATCTCGTCGCGAAGGCGCTGAAGCCGGACTACGCGATCGGCTCGCACGTCGCGCCGCTCGGCCTGTTGTTCTATACGGGCGATAACCTGCCGGCGCAATATCGCGGTGGCGCGTTCATCGGCGAGCATGGCAGTTGGGACCGTTCGCCGCTGTCGGGATATGCCGTCGCGTATGTCGCGTTCGAGAACGGCAAGCCTGTGGGTGCGCCGAAGCCGATCGTCACCGGGTTCGTCACCGCCGACGAGAAGGAACTGCGCGGCGCGCCTGTTGGACTGGCGCAGGATAGAGACGGCGCGCTCATCATTGCCGATGACGCGGGCAACGCGGTGTGGCGGGTAACTGCGGCGGGTGGATAGCGGCGAGCGGCATTTTGAATGCGGGCGGGTCATGCGGCGTGCTGCATGCCGCATGCCGCATGCAAAAAGCGATGCGCGTTCGCATGCAAAAGATGCGCGCTCAACGCTGCGCAACGCCTCGATAACGTCGCCGCCGACGATGTTCGTGTGTTGCATGCTGCGTGTGGCGCGCTGCATGCCGCACGCAAAACGAGGGCTTCGATCGCGGCCACTTGTCCGCCGCGCCACGCCACGCTCGTGCACCGCATCCCAGCCGTCGACCGATCGCTCCACCGCGACGGTCGCCTGCGTGCTGGCATTTGCATCGTTCAACCCGTCGGCATCGCGCAGATACGCTTTTTGCGCCGCGAGCACACCGAGAAAGCCCGATGCGTTCATCGTCCACAGCGCAGACGCGCCTGCCTTTCGTCAGAACAGCCCGACGCACAGACCAAGCGTTCATGAACTATGCTTGAACGCACGGCGGCACGCGTCCGCGGTTCGATGGCCTCAGACGGAGGTGCGTCATGTCATGCATTGCCGCGCGAGCGCATGGCGCTCCTTTCGCTTTCTCGCTGACTTCCATCGCGCTTGCCGTGATGTTCGCATCGAATGCCGGCGCGGCTCCGCCATTGCCTCAGTGCGGGCAGTTCGTGGCGGGACAAGGTTCGATCAGCACGCAAGCGCAGTCCGTCAGCATCACGCAGACGACATCGCGCGGCGTGATCGACTGGCGCAGTTTTTCCATCGGCAAGGGCAATAGCGTCAGATTCGACAACGGCTCGGGCGCGACGCTCAATCGCGTGACCGGGCTCGAACGCTCGATCATCGACGGAAAACTGAGCGCCACCGGAAGCCTCTATCTGATCAATCCGCAGGGCGTCGTGATCGGACGGTCAGGCGTGGTGACGACCGGCGGGCGCTTCGTCGCTTCCTCGCTCGATGCGTCGAACAGCGCCTTCATGACCGGCGGCGATGTAAGGCTCGGCGGAACCGGCGACGGCGTCGTGGCGAATCTCGGGAAGATCGAGTCGAGCGGCGGCGATGTGTTCCTGATCGCGCGCCGGGCGGTCTTCAATCGCGGGGAAATCAGCGCACCGCAAGGCACGGCGGAACTCGCGGCCGGAACGCAGGTGCTGCTGCACGACGCGGCTTCCGGCCAGCAAGTGTTCGTGCAGGCCGGAAGCCGTGGCACCGTGGATGCCTCCGGCGCCATCGCCGCCGCGCAGATCAGCCTGCAGGCCGCCGATGGCAACGTCTTCGCGCTCGCCGGACGCCCCGGCGAACTGCGCGCGACCGGCACCGCGACGCGCCAGGGCCGCGTGTGGCTCGTCGCGGAGAGCGGCGCAGTGCACGCGCACGGCCGCATTGCGGCGGCGAACGTGGACGCGAGCGGCGGCGCCGTCGACATGAACGGCGCGACGCTGCACATCGATCAGGCATCCGTCGACGCCGCGAAGTGGAATCTTATTACCCCGGCCTTCACGGTCGATGCCGGCGCCGCCGGCGCGCTCGCGAACGCGCTGACACACCGCGTATCGGTGGCCATCGATACGACAGGCAGGAACGGCAGCAGCGGCGACATCGACGTGAATGCGAGCGTGCGCTGGAACGGCGGCGCATCGCTTGCGCTGAACGCATTCCATGCGGTCACGCTTGCGCCGTCCGCAACCATCGCGAATATCGGCGCGGGCAGTCTCACCGTGCGCGCGGACGCGACCGCCATCGATAACGGCGGCGGCGTGGTCAATGCGGGCGTCATCGACTGGTCGCATAGCGTGGGCATCGTCGCGATTCTGCGGGACATGAACGCCGCCTACACGCCCGGCGCCATCACGACGAACGCCCAGTGGACCGCCGCGCCGTACAGCGGCCTCGCGACGCAGCTCGCGGCTTATCGCGTCGTCGACACGCGGGCCGACCTCGACGCCATATCCGCCGATCCGGGCGGCGTCTATGCGCTCGGCAAGGACATCGCGCTGACGACGCCTTTCGCGGGCATCGGCGTGCCGTCGCAAACGGCTTTCAGCGGACAGTTCGACGGCATGGGGCACACGATCTCGGGCTTCAGTCTCATCGATCCTCCCGCAGGAAGCGACGCGGGGTTGTTCAGCACGATTGCGGCCGGGGGCATCGTGCGCAACCTGAACGTGAACGGCGTCGCCGCGACATATGCGGGCGCGAACATCGGCTTGCTCGCGGGGCGAAACAACGGGCGCGTGGCCGGCGTGCACACTGCAGGCACGGTCTATAACGGCGACGGCGTGACTTCGCTGGCCGGAGGCGGTCTCGTCGCGGTGAACGGCGGGACCATCGAACGGTCGTCGAGCACAGCCGACGTCTCCGCGCTGGAGACGATGGGCGGCCTCGTCGGCGCGAACGCCGGCGTCATCAGCCAGTCGTACGCCACCGGCGCGGTGACTGGCGGCTCGCGCGCCGATGCGGTCGGCGGGCTCGCCGGGCGCAGCACCGGAACCATCGCGCAGTCCTACGCAACCGGTTCGACCTTCACCGTACTCGGCGACAGCGGCGGGCTCGTCGGCGATAACGCCGGCATCGTGCGCGAGTCGTTCGCGACCGGCCCGGCGACGCCGTTCGGACCGAATCCGATCGGCGGATTCATCGGCGCGAACGGCGGCCCGATATCGAACAATTTCTGGGATGTGCAGACGACCGGCAAGACCATCGGCGTGAACGGCAGCGGGGCGGAAGGCGCGACCGGCCTCACGACGGCGCAGATGAGCACGGCCCGGAGCTTCGGCCCGGCATGGGACTTCGGCCCGAACGGGACGTGGGTCATCCCGTCGGGCGGCACGCATCCGATCCTGCGCTGGCAGCAACAGACGCATTGATCGCACGGTCAGGCACGCGCCTGATTGCGCTGCGGCAGTTCGATGGTGACTGCGCGGTCGTCGATAGGGAAGTGCAGCAGCGCCGCGACGAGCCCCGCGATGGCCGTCGCGCCCCAGATGAGCGAGTAGGAGCCGGTCGCATCGAACACATAGCCGCCGAGCCACGCGCCGAGAAACGAGCCGAGCTGATGGCTCAGGAACACGACGCCGAACAGCGTGCCGAGATGCCGTGTACCGAAGACTTTGGCAATCAGCCCGTTCGTGAGCGGTACGGTGCCGAGCCAGGTCAGGCCCATCACGGCGGCGAACACGACGACCGAGACACTCGTCGTCGGCAGCAGCACGAACAGTGCGATCGCGCCGCCGCGTATCAGGTACAGCCACGCGAGCACATGATGCTGCCGCAAGCGTCCGCCGAGCCAGCCGCATCCCCAGCTGCCGATCATGTTGAAGAGGCCGATCAGCGCCAGCGCCGTCGCGCCGAGGCCGACCGGCATATGGCAAATGAGCAGATAGCCCGGCAGATGCGTCGCGATGAACGCGAGTTGGAAGCCGCATGTGAAGAAGCCGAGCGTCAGCAGCCGATAGCCGCGATGGCGCGAAGCGTAGGCGAGGGTATCGCGCAGCGGCATCGCGGCCTCCTGCAGCTCGGGCGATCCTGCAACGGACGCGCTCCGACTTCGGCTCGCACGGTCCAGCACGATGCCGAGCGGCGCGGCCAGCAGGATCGCGAAGGCGAGCGCATAGAGCGATGCCGGCACGCCGGCGTGCACGCGGACTTCCTGCGCGAACGGCACCATCAGCACCTGACCGAGCGATCCGCCCGCGCTGGCGATGCCCATCGCGACGCTGCGCGTTTGCGGCGACGCGGCGCGCCCGACGGTGGCGAGCACCACGCCGAAACTCGTGCAACTGATGCCGATGCCGACCAGCAGCCCGAGGCCGAGCACGAGCATCCATCCTGAAGTCGACGCGGCGGCGATGGCGAGCCCGGCGGCGAACGTGGCCGCGCCGGTCGCGACGACCGGGGCGGCCCCGTACCGGTCGGCGGCGGCCCCCGCGAACGGTTGCGCGAAGCCCCACACGAGATTGTGCAGTGCGATGGCGAACGCGATCAGCGTGACGGGCAGCCCCCGGTCGAAAGAGAACGGCCCGATGAAAAGCCCGAAGGTCTGCCGCACGCCCATCGCGGCGCTGAGGATCAGCGCCGCCGCGCCGATGAGCGCCCAGGTCGCCGCGCGGTTCGTACGGGTCGTGCAGGTCGAATCAGTCATGGACGGCATGATCGCGTTCCTCCTTGCGGCCATCGTCGCAGGCGAGCGAGCGCGCTGACAAACGAAAAGTTTTCGTTGACGGATGAGCGCGGTTCAACCGTCGTCGCGCGCGCTCAAAGACGCCCGGCGAAGTCCGTGGCCTGCTCGATCAGCCAGTTTCGAAACGCGGCCCGCTCCGCCCGTTCGCTGCTCTGCGGCGCTTCGCATAGCCAGTATGCGGTCTGCGTTTCGATCGTCGTCCCGCTTGCCTCGACGAGCGCGCCGTCCGCAAGCTCGCGGTCGACGAGCGGCCGTCTGCCCATTGCGACGCCGAGACCCGCGGCGGCGGCATCGAATGCGAGCTGCACGGTATCGAAGCGCAGCCCGCCTTGCACGTCGAGCCCGTCGATGCCCGCCCCGTCCATCCATGCCTGCCAGTCCTGGCTCGCGGTATCGACGTGAATCAGCGTGGCGCGCGAGAGATCGGGCATGACCGCGCCGCCCGTCAGCATCGCGCGATAGCCGGGGCTGCACACCGGCACGAGCCGCTCGCCGAAGAGACGCAGCCACGATGCGCCGTCCACCGGGCCGCGGCTCAGGCGCAGGCCGAAATCGAAACCGTCGACGGGAAAGCCGGCCTGGCGGCGGGACGTGTCCACGCTGACATCGACGTTCGGCCAGCGCGTGCGAAAGTCCGCGAGACGCGGGACGAGCCAGCGCGCGGCGAGCGTCGGCGCGCAGGTAACGGAGACGGAGCGGCGCTTGCGCCGGCCCGGCAGCGATTGCGTGCCGATGGCGATCAGCCCGAACGCTTCCGCGATATACGGCAGATACAGCTCGCCCGCCGCGCTCAGCGACAGGCCGCGCGCTTCCCGCACGAACAGTTCGACGCCGAGCATCTCCTCCAGCGCGCCGATGCCGTGGCTCACCGCGCCCGGCGTCAGGTTCAGTTCGGCGGCGGCGAGCTTGAAACTGTTGTGCCGCGCCGCCGCTTCGAAGAGGCGCAGGGCGTTGAGCGGAGGCAGGCGCTGAGGCATGAGCGTGCTTTTTTCCGGCGAGGGACGGTGACGCTATCGTACCGCTGTGCCTCGTGCCAGACGATGCTCCGTGCGTTTGCAACATCGGCCTTAGCAAACTGAAAGGCGACGCCTAGAATCAAAGGCACCGCGTACCGCCTTCGTCCCCGTTCAACAGGACACGTCATGCTGCAGCCTTTCGCCTCCTCGGACTGGTTCACGATCGGCGTCGAACTCGAGGTTCAACTCGTCAACACGCACGACTACAACCTGACGAAGGCGACGACGGAACTGCTGAACCGCGTACGCGCGGAGACTTTCGCGGGCGCGATCAATCCCGAAACGACGGAAGGGATGATCGAGCTGTCGACCGGTATTTGCCGCAACTTCGAGCAGGCGCGAAGCGAACTGCTGGGCCTTCGCGATACCCTGGTTCGCGCGGCCGACTTTCTGAACGTCGGCGTATGCGGCGGCGGCACGAACTTCTTTCAGAACTGGTACGACCAGCGTTCGGACGGGCGTGCGCGTTCCGAATATCTGATGGGCCTGTACGGCGCGCTCTATCAACAGTTCACGATTTTCGGCCAGCACGTGCATGTGGGCTGCGCCGATGCCGACTCGGCGCTCGTGCTGTTGCATTCGCTGTCGCGCTATGTCCCGCACTTCATCGCGCTGGCGGCTTCTTCTCCGTTCGTGCAGGGCAGCGACACGCGGTTCCAGTGCGCGCGACTGAATTCCGTCGCGCCGTTTCCGTTGTCGGGGCAGGCGCCGTTCGTCACCAAGTGGTCCGAGTTCGAACAGTACTTCGACCGCATGACGAAGACGGGCCTCGTGAAAAGCCTCAAGGATTTCTACTGGGACATTCGTCCGAGCCCCGGCTACGGGACGATCGAAGTGCGCGTGATGGATACGCCGCTGCGGGTCGAATGGGCCGCCGCGATTGCCGCGTACATACAGGCGCTCGCGCGATATGTCCTCGTCGACGAGCCGCTGCGTCTCACCGAACGCGATTACGAGGTGTATCGGACGAACCGGTTCATGGCCTGCCGCTTCGGGCTGGAGGGCGCCTGCGTGAATCCGGAGACCGGGCAAAGCGGCCTCATTCGCGACGACATCCTTGCCACGCTCGACGCGATCGCGCCGCATGGGCGTGCGCTCGGCGCGGAAGAGGGCCTCGATGAAATCCGGCGCGCCGTGACCGATGGCCAGAGCGATGCGACGTGGCTGCGGCGTGTCTACGGCGCGCATCGGTCGTTGCATGAGGTCGTCCGTCAGGAGTGCCGGATATGGCGTGGCGCGCAAACGAGACAGTGAGGGGCGTCTTCGATGTCGAAACGATTCGTGAGTCAGGGGCGGCGCAGGTTCTTGCTGGAGTCGCGTGTCGTGCCGTCCGCGCTATTGATGATGGCTTTCGGCGATGCAAGGACGGCGCTCGCTGCGACGCCCGCCTGCCGCGACGGAGACGCGCCGACGCGGCGGCAGACGGCGGGCCCGTTCTTCCTGCCGCGCTCCCCGCAACGGACATCGCTACTGGAACCGGGCATCGACGGGACGAAGGTCGTATTGAGCGGCCGCGTGTGGTCGTCGCAATGCAGGCCGGTGGCGGGCGCGCTGCTCGATTTCTGGCATGCCGACGATACCGGCGAATACGACGTCGACGGTTTTCGGCTGCGGGGGCATCAGTTCGCGGATGGCGAGGGGCGGTATCGGCTGGAGACGATCGTGCCGGGGTTGTATCCGGGGCGCACGCGGCACTTTCATGTGAACGTGCAGCCGCCCGGCGGGGCGATGCTCACCACGCAACTGTACTTTCCGGATGAGCCGGGCAATGCGCGGGATGCGCTGTTCGATCGAAGGCTGCTGGTCGCCACCGGCGAGGAGGGCGGGCGAAAGACGGCGCGGTTCGGTTTCGTGCTTACGCTCGCATAGCGATTCGCCGCACTAGCTTATTCGATGACGCGCGCTTTAGTTATGCATAAGCATTCGTTCCTTTGGCAGGCGGTCCGTTTTACCGTAAGCGCTGCGGCAGCAGCACGTTCTGCACGCGCAACGGCAAACCGGACGCTCAACGACACGCAAAGGAACGGCATTACATGGCAGGCTTCAATCGACGTGACTTCCTGATTACATCCGGTGCGGCCATCGCATCGACGGGTCTGTCTTCGCTGGCATTCGCACAGAATCAGGGCGCGGCGCCCAAACGCGGCGGCACGCTCAACATGCTGATCAATCCCGAGCCGCCCGTGCTGGTTTCGATCTTCCAGACGACCGGACCGGCACTTGTCGCAAGCTCGAAAGTCATCGAAGGGCTGCTCGCCTACGACTTCGATCTCAAACCCCGGCCGCAACTCGCCACCGCTTGGAACGTAAGTCCCGATGGTCTCAAATACACATTCACGCTGCGAGAGAACGTCAAGTGGCACGATGGCCAGCCGTTCACGTCGGCGGATGTCGCCTTCTCCATCGATCTGCTGAAGTCCATTCATCCGCGCGGCCGCAGCACCTTCGCCAACGTGACGCGCATCTCAACGCCCGACGCCCGGACTGCGGTCATCGAACTGTCGAAGCCCGCGCCTTATCTGCTGAAGGCGCTGTCGGCGGGGGAATCGCCGATCGTGCCGAAGCATCTTTACGCGTCCGGCGATCCGCTGACGAATCCGCATAACAACGCGCCCATCGGGACCGGGCCCTTCCGCTTCAAGTCGTGGACGCGCGGCGCGAATATCATCTATGAGCGCAACCCGGACTACTGGGATGCGGGCAAGCCGTACATCGATTCGCTCGTCCTCAAGGTCATTCCGGATGCCGCCGCGCGTTCGGCCGCCTTCGAAACGGGTTCGCTCGATCTCGGCGGCGAAAACCCGGTGCCGCTGTCGGATTTGCCGCGCCTCACGCAATTGCCGCAGCTCGCGGTGGAAACGCGCGGCTATCGCTTCCTGCAGCCGCAAGGCGAGATCGATTTCAACCTCGCGCATCCGATCCTGAAAGACCTGCGCGTGCGGCAGGCCATCGCCCACGCAGTGAATCCGCAGATCGTGCAGAAGACGATCGCCTACGGATACGCGGATCTGTCGCCGACGCCGATCACGCCCGCCTCGCCGTATCACGACGCGAAGCTCACCCCTTATGCGTTCGACACCGCGACCGCCGAGAAACTGCTGGACGCGGCGGGTTATCCGCGCAAAGACGGCGGCCCGCGCTTTCAGCTCACGCACGACTATCTCCCGTATGGCGACATGTACCGGCGGCAGGCGGATTACGTGAAGTCCGCGCTTGCGCGCGTGGGCATCGACGTGACGGTGCGCTCGCAGGACTTGCCGTCGTTTCTGAAGCGCGTGTATGCGGACCGGCAGTTCGACTTCACGAGCATCGGGGTGAACACGCTTTTCGATCCGAGCGTGGGCGTGCAGCGGCTTTACTGGTCGAAGAACATCCGCCCCGGCGTGCCGTTCTCGAATGCGCCGCACTACAGCAATCCGCAAGTGGATGCGTTGCTCGAATCGGCATCCGTCGAAACGGACGAAGCGAAGCGTGTCGCGTTGTATCAGCAGTTTCAGCAGATCGTGTATCGCGATTTGCCGATCCTCAATCTGATCGCGCCGCGTATGGTCACACTCGCCAACCGCCGCGTGCATGACCATACCGTGTCCGCGCAAGGGCTCGAGGGCAATCTCGCCAATGTGTGGCTGAGCGCCTGAGGACACGCGACATGAACCGACGCACGCGCCTTCGCGCAATCGCGCGCCGCACGGCATGGCAGGCGGTGCCCGCGATGCTCGCCATCGTGATTCTCAACTTCCTTCTGCTGAAGCTGATGCCCGGCGATGCAGCCGATGTCATCGCCGGCGAGTCCGGCTCGGCGACCGCGGAGACGCTGCAGGCGTTGCGCGTGAAGTTCGGTCTCGATCAGCCGGTGCTGCATCAGTTGTGGTCGTATCTCTCACACCTTGCTCACGGCAGTCTCGGCTACTCGCCGCGTTACGACGCGCCTGTGATGCAGCTCATCCTGGCGCGGCTGCCGAACACGCTCATCCTGATGGGCACGGCGCTCGGCATGGCGATCGTCGCGGGCATCGTGCTCGGCGCGATCATGGCGCACTGGGCGGGCAAGTGGCCCGATCGCGTGCTGTCGGTGCTTGCGCTGTTGCTGTATTCGACGCCGGGGTTCTGGATCGGCCTGCTTGCCATCGTTCTCTTTTCGGTGCGCCTCGGGTGGCTGCCGAGCGGCGGCGATGTGACCGTCGGCGCGCAACTGCATGGGATAGGGCATGTCGTCGATGTCGCGAAGCACGTGCTGCTTCCCGCGACCACGTTGGCGACCTTCTTCGTCGCGATCTACGCGCGTCTCACGCGTGCCGCGATGCTCGAAGTGCAGCGTCAGGACTTCGCGCGCACCGCGCATGCGAAGGGGCTGCATCCGTTGCGGGTGTCGCTGCGTCATGTGTTGCGCAATGCGCTCATGCCGCTCACGACGATGATCGGCATCCACTTCGGCACCTTGCTCGGCGGCGCGGCCGTGACCGAGACCGTGTTCAGCTGGCCGGGCCTCGGCCGGCTTGCGCTCGATGCGGTGATGGCTCGCGATTTCAGCGTGCTGCTCGGCGTGCTGCTGCTTTCGTCGTTTCTCGTGATCGTCGCCAATGTGCTGGTCGATCTGTTTCAGGCGTGGCTCGATCCGCGCATCGCATGACTTTTTATCGACGACGTATGGCTTCCGATTCCACTGACCTCCCAGCTTCCGCCCGCAACGGCTCGGCCTGGCGCAATCAGCTTGCAGGCACGCTGTTCGGCATGCGGCGCGCACGAACGGCGCCATCTGCGCGCGCATCGCGCGGTGTCTGGCGAGGGTTGCTGCGTAACCCGTCCGCGCTTGCCGGCGTGCTGCTGCTGGCCGCGTTCGCCGTGCTCGCGATTGCCGCGCCGCATCTCTTTCCCGGCGATCCGCTCGACATGGTCGCGGCGCCGTTCGAATGGCCGGGCAGCGATCCGGCGTATCGCTTCGGCACCGATTCGCTCGGCCGCGATGTCGCCGCAGGCATCGCGCACGGCACGCGCGTCTCGCTGCTGATCGGGGCATCGGCGGCGGCGATCGGCCTCCTGATCGGCACGCTCGTCGGCGCGGCCGGCGGCTACTTCGGCGGCGTGCTCGACGACGTGCTCGTGCGGATCACCGAAATCTTCCAGACGGTGCCGTCGTTCCTGCTCGTGATCGTCATCGTGGCGATCGGGCGGCCGAGCGTGACGATCATCGCGCTCGCCATCGGCATCGCATCGTGGCCGACGGTCGCGCGCATCGTGCGCGCCGAGTTCCGCGCGCTGCGACAGGCCGACTTCGTTCTGGCCGCGCGCAGTCAGGGCTTTTCGAACGCGCGCATCATCTTCGGCGAAATCCTGCCGAATGCGTTGCCGCCGGTGATCGTCACCGCATCGGTGATGGTGGCGAGCGCCATCCTCATCGAATCGTCGCTGTCGTTTCTCGGCATGGGCGATCCGAACGTCGTCACATGGGGCGGCATGATCGGCGCGGGCCGCGATGCATTGCGCACCGCCTGGTACCTAACGGCGATCCCCGGCGCGGCCATCGTGCTCGCCGTGCTCGCGCTCAACCTGCTCGGCGACGGACTCAACGACGCCCTCAATCCGCGCTTGCGTGAACGCGCGTGAATCACTGAATCACCGGAACCGAACGTGGCCCATCTTCTCGAAGTGCGCGATCTGCGCGTGAGTTTCGGTGCGCATCGCGCCGTGCGAGGCATCGACTTCAATATCGCGGAAGGCGAGACGCTCGCCCTCGTCGGCGAATCCGGCTGCGGCAAATCAGCGACGGCGCTCTCGCTGATGCGCCTCTTGCCCGAGCCGGGGCGTGTGAGCGGCAGCATCCGTTTCGACGGACGCGAACTGCTGACGCTCCCGCCGCGCGACATGCGTGCATTGCGCGGCAGTCAGATATCGATGATCTTTCAGGAGCCGATGACATCGCTCAATCCGGTCCTGCCGGTGGGCGCGCAGATCGTGGAAACCTTGCGTCAACACGAATCGCTGTCGAAACCGGCGGCGCAGCGGCGCGCGGTCGAACTGCTCGATCTCGTGCATATTCCGCAGCCGCATCGGCGTGCGGCCGATTATCCGCACGAGTTGTCGGGCGGGCAGCGGCAGCGCGTGATGATCGCGATGGCAGCCGCGTGCCGTCCGCGCCTGCTGATCGCCGACGAACCGACCACCGCGCTCGATGTGACCATTCAGGCGCGCATCCTCGAACTGCTCGATGAGCTGAAGCGCGAATTGTCCATGTCGCTGATGCTCATCACGCACGACCTCGGCGTGGTCGCGCAACACGCGGATCGCGTCGCGGTGATGCTCGCCGGCGAGAAGGTCGAGGAAGCGCCCGTCGCACGCCTCTTCACCGAGCCGCGGCATGCGTACACGCGCGGCTTGCTCGGCACATCGCTGAACGTGGCGACGGACCTTCACTATCGCGACTGGAAGCTTCCCGAGATCCGCCACGCATCGACCGATGACGGCGCGACCGCGTTCAACGTGATACCGCTCGCGCCGCGTGCGGACGTATCGACTGCGCATGAGACCAGCGCCGCGCCGCTGCTGTCGGTGAGAGACCTGCGAGTGGACTACGCGCATCGGCACGGCAAGGGCGCGCTGCGCGCCGTCGATGGTGTCTCGTTCGATATCGCGCGTGGCGAAACGGTCGGTCTCGTCGGCGAATCCGGATGCGGAAAGTCGACGCTCTCGAAGGCGATCATGCGTCTCGTGCCTTCCATGAGCGGATCGATCCTGCTCGATGGCGACGATATCGCACCGCTTTCGGAACGCGCATTGCGCCCGTTGCGGCGACACGTGCAGATGGTGTTTCAGGACCCGTATGCATCGCTCAATCCGCGCCGCAGCGTCGGCGAGATTCTCGAGACCGTGCTCGCGGTCAACGGTATCGCCGATACGAACGCACGCCGCGCCCGCGCCGCCGCGATGCTCGATCGGGTCGGACTGCCGGCTGCCGCCCTGCGGCGATTCCCGCACGAGTTCTCCGGCGGCCAGCGTCAGCGCATCGGCATTGCGCGAGCGCTGATTCTCGAGCCTGCCCTTCTGATCTGCGACGAACCGGTGTCGGCGCTCGACGTTTCCATCCAGGCGCAGATACTGAACCTGCTCGTCGAACTGAAGCGCGATCTCGGCCTCGCGTATCTCTTCATTTCGCATGACCTGTCGGTCGTGCGCTATATCGCGGATCGCGTGCATGTGATGCATGGCGGGAAGATCGTCGAGAGCGGCGATCATCGCGAAATCTGGCGCGCACCGCGGCATGCCTACACCCGCGCGCTGCTCGATGCGGTTCCCGTCAACCGGTTCGACGCGCAAGCCGCATAAAACATGACTCGACAAGGAAAAGAGATGCCGGAACATCACACCCCTTCGGCTTCACCCGCCCTGCAGCAGGCGCTCGATGCGCTGCCCGCGCTCGCGGCCGCGATCGGAGAAGAAGCGGCGGCGCGCGAAGCGCGTCGGGAGCTGCCGTTCGAAGCGTTCGCGCGCTTTCGCGAATCGGGGCTCGGCAAGCTGCGTCTGCCGGAGGAGTGGGGCGGCTTCGGCGGTTCGCTCGAAGATGTCTTTCACGTGATATCGACGCTTGCCGCGCATGAGAGCAACGTCGCGCATGCGTTGCGCATCCACTTCGACCAGACTGAAGCGCTGTTGCTGTCGCCGCGCACGCCGTTCAACGAACTGCAGATCCGACGCGTGGCGGACGGTGCGGTCTTCGGCGGCGCGTCGACGGAAGCGGGCACGTCGAGGCCCGGCGAAATCACGACGCAGCTCACGCGCGACGGCGGCCACTATCGCCTGAGCGGCCGCAAGTACTACGCGACGGGCACGGCATTTTCCGACTATGCGCGTCTCAACGTGCAGGACGAAAACGGCGCGCCGGTCATCGCCATCGTGCCGACGCAGCGCGAAGGACTGAACGTGCTCGACGACTGGGACGGCATGGGACAGCGCATGACCGCGAGCGGCAGCCTCGTGTTCGAAGACCTGCTCGTGCGCGCCGACGAAGTCGCGCCGCGCACGCTGACGACGCTCGCCGGACGCCACGGCGGCGCGCTGCGGCAGTTGCATCTGGTGGCGGTGGCGGCGGGCATCGTGCGCAACGTCGTGGCCGATGCAAAGCGCTACGTGCTTCGTCACGGGCGTCCGGTGCTGCACAGCGCCGCACCGTCGGCCCGGGAAGACGGCTTCATTCAGCAGGTGGTCGGCGAGTTGTCGGCGCACAGCCATGCGATCGATGCACTGGTGCGCGACAACGCACGCGTGCTGGACCGCTCGTCGCGTGCCATCCGGAACGGCAGCGCCGATGCCGATGCGCTCGTGCTGGAAGGCGCGCTGGCCACCGCGCGCACGCAGCTCGTCGTCAGCAAGCTGGCGCTCCACGCAGCCGAGCGCATGTTCGAGGCGGGCGGCGCGTCGGCGACGGCGCGCGCGCATAACTTCGACCGGCACTGGCGCAATCTGCGCACGATCTTCAGTCACAACCCGCTGCTGCACAAGTCGCGCGTCATCGGCGACTACGAGCTCAACGGCGTGACCACGCATCTCACCGAAGGACGCGTGTTCTGACGCGCTTCGCCCATCATCCGAACCGGAGGCTTCCATGAGCGGCGATTTTCCGCGCCAGCTGCATCTGAACATCAACGCGCTGCACTCGGGTTTCGTGCCGTCCGCGTGGCGCGTGCCCGATGCCGATCCGCGCGCTTTCATCGACGTGAACCATTACGTGCGCGTCGCGCGAATTGCGGAACGCGCCTGTCTCGATGCGATCTTTCTCGCCGATAGCGCCGCGATTTCCGATCAGCTCGACCTGCGTCCGATCACCGCGCTCGAACCGACGCTGCTGCTCACGAGCATCGCCGCCGCGACGACGCATATCGGGCTGATCGCGACCGCATCGACGAGTTACAACGAGCCGTACAACATTGCGCGGCGTTTCGCGACGCTCGACCTCGTCAGCAACGGGCGCGCGGGATGGAACATCGTGACGACGGCGGACCTGCCTTCCGCGCGCAACTTTGGTCTCGATGCCGTTCCGGATCACGCGCAACGCTATGCCCGCGCCGACGAGTTCGCCACGCTCGTCAAGTCGCTGTGGAATAGCTGGGAAGACGATGCGTTCATCGCGGACAAGGCGAGCGGCCGGTTCGTCGATCTCGGCAAGCTGCATCCCGCGGCGCATCGCGGGCGCTTCTTCGGCGTGCAGGGCGCCCTGAACCTGCCGCGCTCGGCACAGGGCCATCCGGTGCTCGTGCAGGCGGGCGCATCCGGCGACGGGCGCGATCTCGCCGCACGTCACGCGGAAGCGGTGTTCTCGGCGTCGCAGTCGTTCGATGAGTCGCGGGCGTATCGCGAAGACCTGAATGCACGTGCCGCGCGCTATGGCCGCGGCCCGAACGCGGTAAAGGTGCTCGCCGGGCTGACCACAATCATCGGCGCGACCGAGACCGAAGCGCTGCGCCGCCGCGACGAGCTCGTCGACCTGATTCCGTGGCGCTACAGCCTGAACCGGCTGGCCGGGACGCTCGGCGTGCCGGTGGATGCTCTCTCGCTCGACAAGCATCTGCCGGACGATCTGCCGCTGCCCAATAACGGCAACGGCAATCACACGTTCTTCAACGCGACGCTCGCGCAGGCGCGCGCGCATGGCTACACGGTGCGCGAACTGGTGCGGGCGCTGGCGGGCGGCGGCGGGCATCGCGTGATCGTCGGGACGCCGGAACAGATCGCCGACGACATCGCGCACTGGTTCGAGAACGGCGCCGCCGATGGCTTCAATCTGATGCCGGACGTTCTGCCCGACGGGCTCGAAGCATTCACGGAAGGCGTCGTGCCGATACTGCAGCAGCGCGGCATTTTCCGTCGCGCATACGAAGGCCATACGCTGCGCGGCCACCTGGGCCTCGCAAAGCCGGCAGGGCGCCGTGCCGCCCAAGAGGCGGCGTAACGAACCAGCCGGTCACGGCACGGCCGCATCCGCTTCCACCGGCAACCCCTCCGCCTTCCACCTCAGCATCCCCCCGGCGAGGTTGGCCACCTTGCCGAATCCGGCTTTGGTCAGCAGCACGCTCGCCTGAGCCGACCGCACTCCCGAGCGGCACACCGTCACGACCGGCCGCTCGCGATCCAGCTCGTCGAGCCGGCTCGTCAACTGCGAGAGCGGCACGAGCTTCGCGCCCCGCAGATGCCCCAGCCGGTCGATGAACTCGGGCGCCTCGCGCACATCCACTATCTGCAGCGCGTTTTCCTGCTCCAGCAACGCCATCGGTTCGATCTCCCATACGCCGCTGAAACGTAGCGTCAGCGGCGCCCAGTCCGGGACGTCGTCGGCCTGCGCGCCGGCTTCGGGCTGCCCGCAGCGCAGGTTCGCAGGCACCGCCACGGCCATCCGCTTCGGATGCGGCAGGTCGAGATGGCTCATGTGGCCCACGAAGTCGCCCATATCGACATCGCCGCCGAGGCGCGGATTGAACCGCCGCTCCTCGGCGATGCTCGTCACGGTGATGCCCCGATAATCATGCGCAGGGTAGAGCAGGCAGTCGTCCGGCAGCGTCAGAATCTGCTCGTGAACCGATGCGAACAGCTGGCGCGGGCTGCCGTGCTGGAAATCGGTGCGGCCGCAGCCGCGAATCAGCAGGCTGTCGCCGGTGAAGGCCATGCGCCGATGGTCGAGCACGTAAGTCAGGCAGCCGTTGGTGTGGCCCGGCGTCGCGCGGACCGTCAGATGCCGGCCGCCGAAGCCGATGCGATCGCCATGTTTCAAAGGCCGGTCCACGCCCTCCGCGCCCGCCGCTTCCGCAAGCGCGATGGCACTGCCGCATCGCCGGCGCAGCCGCCACGCGCCCGTCACGTGATCGGCATGCACATGCGTGTCGAGCGTCGCGCACAGACGCAGGCCGAGTTCGTCCAGAAGCGCGAGATCGCGCGGAGCCTGCTCGTAGACAGGGTCGATCAAGAGCGCCTCGCCGGCATCGCCGAGAAGATAGGTGTAGGTCGAAGAAGCGGCATCGAAAAGCTGGCGGAAGATCATCGCGGAAATCCGAAGTTGCGGTCTCCCTCCATTCAAGCCGCTCAGGCGCCAATGCTCAAGTGCGGCGTGCGGCCGCCGTCACCCGAGCCGGGACCCGCTCTCGAAAAGCCAGTCCTATGAATGTTTTCGAATGCCAAGGCTGCTGCTTGGCAACATACTTGCCTGCTCGTAGGGCCGCGTCTTCTCGTGGTTTCGGGCGTTTTGCGCGCCGGCGGCCGAAACCCCTGTCCCTTGATTCCCCCTTACGAGCGATGATCGAAGATCGGCGCTTCCAACGATAACGGCCGATGCTCGCCAATACCTATAACCCGCTGCTGGTCGTTTGTTCGCTGCTTGTCGCCATGCTGGCCGCCTATACCGCGCTCGACATGGCCGGCCGGATCGCGCTCGCGCAAGGGCGGGCCGCGCGCTGGTGGATGATCGGCGGCGCGTGCGCGATGGGCCTCGGCATCTGGTCGATGCACTTCATCGGCATGCTCGCGTTCAACTTGCCGATCGCGCTCGGCTATGACCCGGCGATCACGCTGCTGTCGCTGCTGATCGCCGTCGCGGCGTCGATGTTCGCGCTCTGGCTCGTCGGCCAGAAAACGCTTCCGGTCTCGCGGCTGATCGTCGGCGCATTGCTGATGGGGCCGGCCATCGCAGGAATGCACTACACCGGCATGGCGGCCATGCGGATGCGGCCCGGCATCGAATACGAACCGGCGCTCGTCGTGTTGTCCGTCACCATCGCCATCGTCGCTTCGGGCGCGGCGCTGTGGATCGCGTTCCGCTTGCGGCAGGCGTCGGGCAGGCTCTTTCTTCGCGGGATTGCATCGCTCGTGATGGGCGTGGCGATCGTCGGCATGCATTACACCGGCATGGCGGCCGCGCATTTTCCGCTCGGCAGCGTCTGCGATGCCGCCCAGGACGGCGCCGATCCCGCGTGGCTCGCGCTCGTGGTGATTCTCGTGACGCTGGCGGTGATCGCCATCGCGCTCATCATCTCCGTGCTCGATCTGCGCATGGAAGCGCGCACGGCGGTGCTCGCGGCATCGCTCGCGGAGGCCAACAAGGAACTCGCGTTCCTCGCGCTTCACGACAGTCTCACCGGCCTGCCGAACCGCGTGCTGCTCGATGACCGGCTCGAACAACTGGTCCGCGGCGCGCGGCACGCCAAAGGCCGTTTCACGCTGATGTTCATGGACCTCGACAGCTTCAAGGCGGTCAACGACGCGCTCGGGCATCGTGTCGGCGACAAGCTGCTCGTCGACGTGTCGCGGCGGCTTCGCGATGCGCTGCAATCGCACGATACGATCGCGCGCGTCGGCGGCGACGAGTTCGTGCTTCTTTCGGATGTGGAGGATGCGACTGGCGCGGCGGCCGTCGCGCAGGCGCTGACGCAGGCCATCGAAGCGCCGTTTCAGGTGGAAGGCCACGATGTCCGCATCTCGCTCAGCATCGGCATCGCCATCTATCCGGACAACGGCGCGGACCCGGAAGCGCTGCTCAGCAACGCCGATGCAGCGATGTACCACGCCAAGGCGCTCGGCAGCGGCAGTTGCTGCTTCTTCGAACCGTCGATGCAGGCCGACGTCTACGAGCAGATGCAGCTCGCGCATGAGTTGCGTTCGGCGCTTGCGGCCGGGGAAATGGTCCTCCATTACCAGCCGAAGTTCGGGGCGCTGAGCGGCGCGGCGGTCGGGGCGGAAGCGCTGCTGCGCTGGAATCATCCGGTGCGGGGGGTGTTGTCGCCCGACCGGTTCATCGCGCTCGCGGAGAAGACCGGGGCGATCGTGCCGATCGGCATGTGGGTGCTCGACGAAAGCTGCCGCCAGTTGAAGCTGTGGCATCGCGCGGGGCACGCCGACTGGAGCATCGCGGTGAACCTGTCGCCGCTGCAGTTCATCGACGACGGTCTCGTGCAGGCCGTGCAGGATGTGCTGCGCCGCCACGATCTGCCCGCGCATTGCCTGATTCTCGAAGTGACGGAATCCACCGCGATGCGTGACGTCGACGTGAGCCTCGCGGTGCTCGAACAGCTGCGGCATACCGGCGTGCAGATCGCCATCGACGATTTCGGCACCGGCTATTCGAGTCTGCTTTACCTCAAGCGGCTGCCGGCGACGGAACTGAAGATCGATCGCGGTTTCGTGCGGCAACTGTCGCACGGCACCGAGGACGCGGCGATCGTATCGGCGGTGGTGGCGCTCGGGCGGACACTGAATCTGCGAATCGTCGCGGAAGGCGTGGAGACGCGGCAGCAGCGCAAGCATCTGACCGAAGTCGGCTGCGACATTCTTCAAGGCTACTTGCTGGGCAAGCCGATGCCCGCCGATGCGTTCATCGAGGCGGTGATGCCCGCTTACGCGTCGCTTGCCCGATAGCGGACGCGCTTGTCCTTGTTTTGACCAACGGCGTCCGTCTGCAAGGCGATGTAACGGAACGGAGCTTGCTCGAACACGGGTTCGCAGCGAGCCTCCTTCCATCCATCACCGATCCTCCTCATGCCGACGACTCCCCCTCTCGACGACGAGCGCGTTCCGCTCGACTCCCAACCCCCGCGCCGCCGCTTCCTGCAGCGAACCGGAACCGGCATGGCGGCCGCGCTGATCGCGGGCGGTGTCGGCACGGCGCGGGTCGCGAACGCCGCGCAAGGCACGCCCGGCGATGCGAACGCTGTCGACCTTCCGCCCATCGCGGATACGCAGACCGAGCAGCAGGAAAAGACGCCCGATCCGCGCGCGCGCCCGGATGAACGCGTGGGCTTCGCCGTCGTCGGGCTCGGGCGGCTATCGCTGAATCAGATCCTGCCGGCGCTCGCATCGTCGAAATATGCGAAGTTGTCCGCGCTCGTCAGCGGCGACGCCGACAAGGCGCGCAAGCTCGCGCGGCAATACGGGCTCGCCGACAACGCGGTCTACGGCTACGACAGCTTCGAGCGCCTCGCCGACAATCGCGACGTGCAGGTCGTCTACATCGTGCTGCCGAACAGCATGCACCGCGAATACACGGAGCGCGCCGCGAAAATCGGCAAACACGTGCTGTGCGAAAAGCCGATGGCGACGAGCGTCGCCGACTGCCAGCGCATGATCGACGCGTGCCGCAACGCGAACCGGCTGCTGATGATCGCGTACCGCAGTCAGTATGAGCCGATGGATCGTCTCGTCGCGAAGTGGATCAAGGACAAGCAGCTCGGGCCGGTGACGGAGTTCGTCGCCGGCAATTCGCAGAACGCGGGCGATCCCGGCCAGTGGCGGCTGAAGCGCGCGCTCGCGGGGGGCGGGCCGCTGCCGGACGTCGGCATCTACTGCATCAACGCCGCGCGATTCCTGCTCGACGAGGAGCCCACGGAAGTGATCGGCACCGTCGTGCAGCCGGCGTCCGATCCGCGCTTTCGGGAAGTCGAGCAAAGCGTGCACTTCATCCTGCGCTTTCCGAGCGGCGCGACCGCGACGTGCGCGTCGAGCTATGCGACCCACGAAGCGCGATTCTTCCGCGTACAGGGCGCGAAGGCGTGGGCCGAGATGAATCCCGCGTTCGCGTACAACGGGCTGCGATTGCGCAAGGGCATGCTGGTCGAAGAGAAAAACGCCGCGACGGAGATCACGATCGATCCGGTCGATCAGTTCGCGCGCGAGATCGATCACATGGCGTTGTGCGTGGTGCGCAACCGGACGCCGCATACGCCCGGCGAGGAAGGGCTGCAGGATCAGCGGATCATCGAGGCAATTTACGAATCGGCGCGCACCGGCCGCGTCGTGAGGCTCGCGCCGCCGCCAGGGCCGACGCGAGGCCCGATGCCCGACGAGGAGAAGTTCTAGCGCGACGCCTCAGCGCGCGGCTTGCCAAACGGCCGCGCGCGCGCCGCCCGTCACCAGACATTGCGACCGGAACGCCTCGCCCTGGCTGTTCGCGGCGGCGTGACTGAAGCCTTGGTCGAGCGCATCCAGCCGGACTTGCTCGGCGCCCCGCACGCACGCCGAGGCGTCGAGGTCGCGCGCCTGAGCGTGCAGCATGGCGCGATCCGCCACGAGGTAAGCGACGATCGCGAAGACGACGGCGTTGAATAGTTTCTTCATTCTTGTCTCCTTCCCGCTAGGCTAAGCGGCCATCGGGCCGGCGCAAATCAGGGCAAGCCCCGAGCGAAACGAACGATCGGTGGCCGCCTTTATCGATCCGCGCGCGTTTGTCAATGCCGCCACACGCAATGAACTTGATCCCCGCCAATTCCCCGAAAAGTTTTTCTTTGAGTTATTCTCGTTAACCCTAGCAAAAACGTAGCTTTCAATCGGTTGCGTTCCGGGCTTCGGATCACCCGCGCAACTGTTCCGCCCGTCAGCTCATCGTCAACCTCGCCGTCCCGGCGCGTCCCCAAGCGGCGTGCGGGAGGCGTTTTGCGCTTCGAACCGTTCAAATCTATGCATCTGCCGTCAGTACTCAGTTTTCTCATCTGGATTCCAGTGGTGTCGGGCATCTTCGTGTTCACGTTCGGTCCGTCGGCCACGCTGTCGCGCGCGGTCGCGTTGTTCGGGGCGGTGCTCGGGCTGCTGCCGGTCGTGCCGCTGCTCGCGCGCTTCGATGCGTCCTCGAGCGCCATTCAGCTCGCCGAGCGCGTCGACTGGCTGCCGCAGTTCGGTATCGCCTACCACCTGGGCGTCGACGGCATTTCGCTGTGGTTCTCCGTGCTGACCGCGGTGACGACGCTGATCGTCTTCGTCGCGTCATGGCGCAGCGTCACGAAACAGGTCGCCCAGTATTACGGGGCATTTCTCGTGCTGTCGGGCTGCATGCAGGGCGTATTTCTCGCGCTCGACGGCATGCTGTTCTTCGTCTTTTTCGAAGCGACGCTGATTCCGCTGTATCTGCTGATCGGAACCTGGGGCTCAGAGCGTCGCGTGTATGCGGCGATGCGCTTTTTCTTCATTTCCCTCTTCGGCTCGCTCGCGATGCTGGCCGCGCTCGTGTATCTCTGGAGCCAGTCGCACACGTTCGATATCGACGCATGGCGTCATTTGAAGATCGGCTTCGCGCCGCAACTGGCCGTCTTCGTGTGCTTCATGGCCGCCTTCTCGGTCAAGGTGCCGATGTGGCCGGTCCATACGTGGCTGCCCGACGTGAACGCCGAAGGTCCGACCGGCGCGGCCGTGCTGCTCGGCATGCTGAAGATCGGCGGCTACGGCATGCTGCGCTACGTGCTGCCGATCGTTCCCGATGCATCGCACTTCTTCGCGCCCGCGATGATCGCGCTCGCGCTCGTCGCCGTCATCTACGGCAGCCTCGTCGCGCTCGCGCAGACGGACATGCGCAAGCTGCTCGCGTATTCGGCAGTCGCGCACATGGGGCTCGTCACCCTCGGCCTCTTCACGTTCGATCCGCTGGGCACCGAGGGCGCGGTCGTGCAGATGCTGTCGTACGGCGTGGTTTCCGGTGCGATGCTGCTGTGTACCGGCGTGCTCGTCGACCGCACGCGCAGCGGTTCGATCGACGCTTACGGCGGCGTCGTCAACACGATGCCGAAGTTCGCCACCTACGCGATGCTCTTTTCCATGGCGAACGTCGGCTTGCCGGGCACGTCCGGTTTCGTCGGCGAATTCCTTGTGCTGATGGGCGCGATCCGCTTCAACTTCTGGGTCGGTGCGATTGCCGCGTTGTCGCTCATTTTGAGCGCGGCCTATACCTTGTGGATGGTCAAGCGCGTGTTGTTCGGCGCCGTCAGGAACGAGCGCGTCGCGATGCTCAAGGACATCGGCAAGCGCGAGTTCGCCGTGCTCGGCGCGATGGCGGTGCTCGTGCTGGCGATCGGCGTCCATCCGAAGACTTTCACCGATGCCATCGGGCCTTCGGTCGAGGCTGTCGTATCGGCCGCGCAGGCATCGTCGCTGCCGGCCGACGACAACGCGCCTTCTTACGACGCGCATGGCGTCGAAGGTGTGAAGCGTCTGCCGGGCTAAAAACGACAGGCACTTGCTGCAAGACGGCCTCGGCGCGAGAGTTGCACGCCGGGGCCGTTTCTCTTTGCGACGGCTCATCGCGGCGCCGCCTCGCAAGACAATTCTTTAGCGACAAGCCGGCTAAGGACAATCCCTTAGTCGGCCGCTTAAGGACATTCCCTAAGTTCACCGCTTTGCGCGTGAAGCATCGACCGCAACGGTCGGTGGCGCCGGGTATCTGTCATCGCCCGCCAAGCCCCGCTGCACAACGTCTCCAGCCATTCGGCCCTGACGTGGTGCGTCTGCACGCCTCCATTCCCTCTAAAGCAGCATTACCAAAAGTAGGGCATATGGCCTAGGAAATGTTAGTGGGCGTTTGTAATTGACTTGATACGCTTTGACCCGTGCATGAACGAACCGATGACAAGCACTGACGAATCAGACGCTTTGATTTGCAGGCGATAACAAACACTGTGTGCGATTCGCATGCGCCACATTGAACGATTACAGCCGTTTGGTAACAGGGCATAGAGCCGGATAGCAGGACCTGAGCGATGCGCTCGACGCGGGCCGCGCCGGACAGTGTGCTGCCGGATTCGTTGACTATCAGTCGGAACAAAAGATGACACCCAACTTGACCCTTGCGCCGGAGCACCTGGCACACGTTAGTGTTCCTGAGCATTCGGCCGCCGCTTCGAGCCGTGAAGCCGGCGTTGCAGCCGGAGCGGAGATTCTGCAAGTCAGGAACCTCTCCAAGATCTTTGGCCAGAAGCCCGAGCGCGCGCTCGACATGATGCGGCAGGGCCGCGGACGCAACGAAATCTTCGAACTCACCGGCAACATGGTCGCCGTGGACGATGTGAGTCTCAGCGTACGCGCCGGCGAAATCTTCGTCATCATGGGACTGTCCGGATCGGGCAAGTCGACGCTGGTTCGCCTCCTGAACCGGCTGATCGAGCCGACATCGGGCAGCGTGATTCTGGAAGGCCGCGATATCGCACCGATGTCCACCATCGAATTGCGCGAAGTGCGG
This sequence comes from Caballeronia sp. LZ016, assembly GCF_031450805.1. Classification (NCBI taxonomy): domain Bacteria; kingdom Pseudomonadati; phylum Pseudomonadota; class Betaproteobacteria; order Burkholderiales; family Burkholderiaceae; genus Caballeronia; species Caballeronia sp. LZ016. The sequence goes on along the minus strand of NZ_JARTVY010000004.1, from coordinate 518,584 downwards.
CGTCAGAAGATGTCGATGGTGTTTCAGTCCTTCGCGCTGCTTCCGAACCGTTCGGTGCTCGACAACATCGCTTACGGGCTGGAAGTGTCGGGTCAGAAAAAAGCCGAACGTTACGAGACCGCGCGCGCGGCGCTTCAGCGCGTCGGACTCGGTTCATACGAAAAGCTGTTGCCGAGTGAACTCTCGGGCGGGATGCAGCAACGCGTGGGCCTCGCGCGGGCGCTCGCTGTCAATCCGTCCGTGCTTCTCATGGATGAGGCGTTCTCGGCGCTCGACCCGCTCATCCGCTTCGAAATGCAGAACGAGTTGCTCCGTTTGCAGAAAGAAGAGCAGCGCACGATCGTTTTCATCTCGCACGATATCGAAGAGGCGATCAAGATCGGCGGCCGGATCGGCATCATGAAAGACGGCCGCCTGATTCAGGTCGGCACGCCTGCCGAACTGATCCAGACGCCCGCCGACGATTATGTGCGGGACTTCTTCCGCAACGTGGACGTCTCGCGCTTTCTGACTGCGTCGAGCCTGATGGAAAAGCCGGAGAAGGGCGTGTTCGCTTGCGACATGGGCGCTTCGGCGGAACGCTATCTCACCGACATGATCGACTCGAACGTCGATTGCGGATACGTCTGCGACCAGGCCGGCCGATTCGTCGGCTGCGTGACGCTGGACCGGCTGCACAAGGCAGGCAACCGCACTGTGCGCGATGCGTTGCATCCCGACTTGCATGCGGTGCAATCGGAAGCCGACCTGCACGAACTCGCTGAAGTGGCGCTCGGCCGCGAGTACGACGTTCCCGTCGTGGACGGGGACGGCAAGCTCGCCGGCGTCGTCTCGTGTCGGACCATCCTCAGGCAAGTGTTGGAGCGGAGAGCAGCATGAACTCGTCATCATCGATTTTCGGTAAGTTCGCGGAAGACCTCGTCAACTTTCTCTTTCAGCATTTTCGCGGCGGTTTCGACGCCTTTTCTTCGGTCCTCGGCGCATTCGTGAAGCTGCTCGAAGATGGACTGGCCGCTGTGCCGTTCGTCGCCATGCTCGTGCTTCTCATGGCGCTCGCGCTCTGGCGTCGCGGCGTGTTCTTCGCGGCGTTCGTCGGCGTCGCGCTGTACGTCATCAATTACATGGGGCTGTGGGCGCAGACCGTATCGACACTTGCGCTCGTTGTGGCCGCTACGTTTTTCAGTCTCGTCATCGGCGTGCCGTTGGGCATCTGGGGCGCGCGCAACCGGCGAGTCGAAGTGGTCCTGCGTTCGCTGCTCGACTTCATGCAGACGATGCCCGCATTCGTCTACCTTATCCCCGCCGTCATTCTGTTCGGCCTCGGCCGTGTGCCTGCGGTGATCGCCACCATCGTCTTCGCGATGCCGCCCGTCGTGCGACTGACGACGCTCGGCATCAAGCAGGTGCGCGAAGAACTGCTCGAAGCGGGGCGCGCGTTCGGCAGCACGGATGCGCAGTTGCTGTGGAAGATTCAGCTTCCGAACGCGTTGCCGTCGATCATGGCCGGCGTGAATCAGACGATCATGATGGCGCTGTCGATGGTCGTCGTCGCCTCGATGATCGGCGCGGGCGGGCTCGGCGAGTACGTGTTGAGCGGCATTCAGCGCCTCGATATCGGTATCGGCTTCGAAGGCGGGCTGGGTGTCGTGCTGCTGGCCATCGTGCTCGACCGCCTGACCGAGAGCTTCGGCGTCAAGTCGAAGAAGAAGCCGCGCAAGTCGGCGAAGTCCCTGAAGCAAGGCGCGAGCGGTGCCGCGCAGACCTGAGCGATGACGCACCGGTAACACCTTACGATCAACCCACGCGATCTAACGACTGTACGAACTATAAAGGAGTGCAAAATGGCGGGCGGCTTCCTCAAAGGATTCCTGGCAAGAACTGCATTGGCTGTGACGTTCGGTGTGACGGCGGTATCGGCGGGCGCTGCGGAGCCCGTCAAGATCGCCGTGACGAACTGGGCGGACGTGCTCGCGGTGGCGAACGTCGCGAAGTACGTGCTCGAGACGAAGCTGCAACAGCCGGTCAAGCTGGTGCAGGCCGACATCGGCATTCAGTATCAGGGCGTCGCGCGCGGCGATCTCGACATCATGGTCGGCGGATGGCTGCCGGTGACGCATGCGAACTACTACTCGCGCTACAAGAACGACATGTCGGACACCGGGATCATTTATTCGGGCGGCAAGAACGGCTGGGCGGTGCCGGACTATATCCCCGAAAGCGAGCTCGGTTCCATCGCCGACCTGAACAAGCCCGAGGTCAAGAGCAAGCTCAATGGAACCATCCAGGGCATCGAGCCGGGCGGCGGACTGATGCAGGCGTCGGAGAAGGCGATCAAGGAATACAACCTGTCCGGCTACAAGCTGCAGTCGTCGAGTGAAGCCGGCATGCTCGCCTCCATCTCGCGTGCATACCAGTCGAAGAACTGGGTGGTCACGACGGTCTGGAGCCCGCACTGGCTGTGGCAGAAATGGAAGATGCGCTATCTGAAGGACCCGAAGGGCGCGCTCGGCGGCGAAGAGCAGGTGCACGGCTTCGCATCGAAGCAGTTCGCGACGAAGTTTCCCCGCGCCGATGTCTTCTTTCGCCACTTCAAGCTGACGCTGGCGGACGTGGAGTCCATCGAATTCGAAGGCAACACGACCAACGACTGGCCCGGCGCCGCGAAGAAGTTCGTCGAGGCGCACCCGGAAAAAGTAAAAGCGTGGCTCGAGCAGTGAGAGCCGCAGGCGCTTTCTTCGACCGATGCATCCACGAAGAAAGCGCTGCCATGTCTTGTCAGGAAGGTGTCGGAGTCGCATACATGAATCAAACAGCACGCTTTTTCGCGGAGACGCTTCAGGACCGCGATCCGGTCATTGCCTCGGAAATTACGCTCGAGACGCGCCGCCAGCAGACGCAGATCGAGTTGATTGCGTCGGAGAATATCGTCTCGGCAGCGGTCATGCAGGCTCAAGGGACGGTGTTGACCAATAAGTATGCCGAAGGATATCCGTCGCGTCGGTATTACGGCGGATGCGATCACGTGGATCGCATCGAATCGCTTGCCATCGATCGCGTCAAGGCGCTTTTCGACGCCGAATTCGCGAACGTGCAACCGCATTCCGGCGCGCAGGCCAACGGCGCGGTGATGCTCGCGCTGCTCGAGCCCGGCGACACGGTGATGGGCATGGCGCTCGATGCGGGCGGTCACCTCACGCACGGCGCACGTCCCGCGTTGTCGGGGAAATGGTTCAACGCGGTGCAATACGGTGTGAGTCCCGATAGCTATCGCATCGACTTCGAACAAGTCCGGCGCCTGGCCGAGGAGCATCGCCCGAAGATGATCATCGCGGGTTACTCGGCTTATCCGAGGGCGCTCGATTTCGCGAAGTTCCGCGAGATCGCCGATAGCGTCGGCGCATTGCTGATGGTCGACATGGTGCATATTGCGGGCATCGTCGCGGCGGGGCGTCACGAGAATCCGATCCGCTTTGCGGACGTGGTGACGTCGACGACGCACAAGACGTTGCGAGGCCCGCGCGGCGGCTTCGTGCTGACGAACAACGGCGACATCGCCAAGAAAATCAATTCGGCGGTATTTCCCGGCTTGCAAGGCGGGCCGTTGATGCACGTCATCGCGGGCAAAGCGGTGGCATTCGGCGAGGCGTTACGGCCCGAGTTCAGGACGTACATCGATCAGGTGTTGAACAACGCAGTCGCACTCGGCGACGCTTTGAGCGCAGGCGGCGTGCGTCTCGTCACGGGCGGAACGGACAACCATCTGCTGCTCGTCGATCTTCGCACGAAAGGTCTCACCGGCACCCAAGCCGAGAAAGCGCTGGAACGCGCGGGCATCACCTGCAACAAGAACGGCATTCCATTCGATACCGAGAACCCGACGGTGACATCCGGCATTCGTCTCGGTACGCCAGCCGGCACGACGCGCGGATTCGGACCGAGAGAGTTCGAGCTGGTCGGCGAGATGATTCTCGAAGTGCTGAATGCGCTCGAAAGCGATCCGCAGGGCAACGACGCCGTCGAACGTTCAGTGCGCAGCCGCGTACGCGATCTTTGCAGCCAGTTCCCGATTTACTCGCCGGCCGACGCGCTCGTCTGAGTCGAGTGCCGCATCGCCCTTAACCGAAAGTTCATAACCGAATCGAGAGAGAACACGATGGTCAGCTTCGAAGGAGTTCATGCACCGCTCGTCACGCCATTCACTGCGGACGGCGAAATCGATCATGCGCTGCTCGCAAGGCACGCGAAAGGACTCGTGGGCCGGCTAAGCGGCCTGGGTGTCGGTGGCACGACGGGCGAGTATTACGCGCTGACGCTGGACGAACGCGTGAAGACGTATCACACGGTCGTCGATGCAGTAGGCGGCAAGACGGTGCTCTCAGCAGGCATCAATGCGACGACGACAAAGGACGTGATCCACCTTGGTCTTGCTGCGAAACAGGCGGGCATGTCGGCGCTGCTGATGGCCACGCCTTACTACGCACAGCCGACGCAGGAAGAGCTTCTGTCGCACTTCCTGAAGGTCGATGACGCCGTCGATCTTCCGGTCATGCTCTATAACTTCCCCGCGCGAACAGGCACGGAAATCAGCGACGCGGTCCTGGAAAAGCTGCTCGAACGCCCGAATTTTCAGGCAATGAAAGAAAGCACGGGCGACATCGGGCATTTGCACCATCTCGCAACTCACTTCAAGGATCGACTCGTCCTCAGTTGCGGCATGGACGATCAGGCGCTCGAATTCTTCGCGTGGGGCGCCAAGAGCTGGGTGGGCGCTGCGGCGAATTTCATTCCCGAATCGCACGTCGAGTTGCTTGAAGCATGCACGCAAGGCGACTTCGTCAAAGGGCGCCAATTGATGGGCGCATTGCTGCCGGTGCTCGAACTGCTCGAGCGCAGCGGCAAATTCATTCAGTACGTGCGATACGGCTGCGAACTGGCTGGCCTGCCCGTCGGGAATGCGCGCGCGCCGCTCGGCACGCTGACGGACGAAGAGCGCAAGGCATTCGCATCCGTCGTTCAACCCTTGCTGCGCAACGCACAGTAACTCGTGAATCGTATGAGCTCCAAACTGGACTTCGGGCGCGTACCAACCCCCGACGGCGTGAATGGCTGGTGGGAGAGTCTTCCGCCCCCCGCCCAAGCGGCGAAAGTCGCCTCAAACCTTCAGTTCGATTGGGTCGTGATCGGAGGAGGCATTACGGGACTCTGCGCGGCCCGGCGTCTTGCGGAGCTTAGTCCCGATTCATCGATTGCACTGGTCGAGGCTGACCGGATAGGACGCGGAACAGCGGGGCGCAACTCGGGCTTTTTCGTGGACCTTCCGCACGATATCAGCAGCGAAAGCTATTCGCGCAGCGTCGAAGCCGATAAGGCCGACATACGCTTGCAGCGTCATGGTATCGACTATGTGCGGTCCGCCGTCATCGAACACAAGATCGATTGCGACTGGCGCGATGACGGCAAGTATCACGCCGCCGTCAACAAGCACGGCAAGGCGGCGCTCGAGCACTTTGCGAAGGGACTGGAAACCATCGGTGAAAACTTCGAACGGCTCGATGAAGCAGCGATCCAGTCAGTGACTGGCAGCGGCTTCTATAAGGCCGCGATTCTTACGCCGGGATGCAGCACGGTGCAGCCTGCCGCGCTGATGCGTGGACTCGCCGCTGCACTGCCCGACAACGTCAGGATATTCGAGCTAAGTGCAGTCAAAGGCATCGATTCCGGCGCGGGCGTGAAGACGCTTACGTTCGCTGAAGGAAAAATCGTCGCAAGGCAAGTGATTCTCTGCACGAACTCTTACGCTGCGACGTTCGGAAAGGACGCCAATGGCTTGCTGCCGGTGTACACCTTTGCATCCATGACGCGTGTGATGAATCGCGAGGAAGTCGCGCGGCTCGGCGGCCTGCCGTCGTGGGCGCTGATTCCGGCAGACCCTGTCGGGTCGACGGTGCGCAGGCTGATCACCGATCGTATCTGTGTGCGCAATCACTTCGCTTTCCGGCCGGGCGTAACTATTTCGGATGCCGATATAAGTAAAGCGAAGGCAATGCACCAGCGATCCTTCGACCGGCGGTTCCCGATGTTGAAGGACGTCGAATTCGAGTACACGTGGGGCGGCGCATTATGTTTGTCGGCCAATAGCGGATCGCTTTTCGGAAAGCGCGACGACGGTGTTTTCCAGTCGATCGGCTGCAACGGGCTCGGACTCAGTCGCGGCTCGTCGGCCGGAAAGCTGATCGCGGAATATGCGCTAGGCCAGTCGAACGAACTCGTGCAGCAAGTCCTGAAGCATCCGAGGCCGCGTCCGCTACCGGGCCGGCCGATTTCAGACATCGCTGTATCGACAGCCATTTGGTTCAAGGAACTTTCGGCAGGCGCCGAACTTTGATTTCGCGAGGTCAGACATGAGCACATACGAAGAATGGAAACAGATGGCGGCGAACGCATCGCTCGATGGCCTTGCGTTCATCGGCGGCAAGCGTTGCGCGGCGGCATCGGAAGCGACGTTCGAAACGTTGAATCCCGCGACGGGCAAAGTACTGACGAAGATTGCCCGATGCGAGCAGGCCGACGTGGACCGCGCGGTGATCGCGGCGCGCGAGGCTTTTGAAAGCGGGGTCTGGTCCAGGGCCGCGCCGTCGCATCGAAAGGCAGTCTTGTTGCGGCTCGCGCAACTCATCGACGATAACGCCGAGGAGCTCGCGCTGCTCGAGGCGCTCGAAGCGGGGAAGCCCGTTAGCGAGTGCATGGGCCTCGACATTCCCGAATCGGCAGCGTGCATCCGTTGGCATGCCGAAGTAACGGACAAGCGCTATGACGCACTGTCGCCCTCGGGCGCGGGTGTCGTGAGCATGATCACGCGCGAGCCCATCGGCGTCGTGGCGGGCGTGTTGCCGTGGAATTTTCCGGCGCTCATGCTTGCGTGGAAAATCGGCCCGGCGCTATCGGTCGGCAATAGCGTGATCATCAAGCCTGCAGAACAGACATCGCTTTCCACGCTGAGAATTGCGGATCTCGCTGCTGAAGCGGGGCTGCCGGCAGGGGTGTTCAGTGTGGTCACGGGCTTCGGCGAAGGCGCAGGCCAGGCGCTGGGCCTTCATCCGGATGTCGATCTCGTCGCCTTCACGGGTTCGACAGAGACGGGCAAGCGATTTCTTCGCTATTCGGCTGATTCGAATCTGAAGCGCGTCGTGCTCGAATGCGGCGGCAAGAATCCGCAGGTCGTCTTGCCCGATGTCGCCAATCTCGACCCCGTCGCGGAAAACGCGGTTGCCGCTGCATTCTGGAACATGGGCGAGAACTGCAGCGCGGGCTCGCGGATCATCGTTGCATCCAGCAAGAAAGCCGAATTGCTGGAGAAAGTGCTTGCAGTTCTTGACGGCTGGAAGACCGGTGATCCGCTCGACCCCGATGTCAAACTCGGTGCGCTCATTGAATCCGGCCACTACGACAAGGTGCTTTCTCACATCGAGAAGGCAAAGAAGGAAGGCGCAAACCTCGTGTGCGGCGGGAGGGCGGTTCAGAGCGAATCGGGCGGCTGGTTCGTCGAGCCGACGATCTTCGACAAAGTCACGCCAGAGATGAGCATCGCACGCGAAGAAGTGTTCGGGCCGGTGCTTTGCATCATCGAATACGACGATGTCGAAGACGCGGTGCGCATCGCCAACGACACATGCTATGGCCTCGCCGCGTCGCTCTGGACGGACAACGTCAATCACGCGCACAAAATCGCTGCGCGGATTCGAGCGGGCACGGTCACGGTGAATTGCTTCGGCGAGGGGGATTTGTCGACGCCGTTCGGCGGATTCAAGCAATCCGGATTCGGCGGGCGGGACAAGTCGGTTTATGCACACGACCAATACTGCGAACTCAAGACCACCTGGATCAAGCTTGAAGACTAGCCGAAAGGATGAACAAGAAGATGCGAATCGGATTCATTGGATCAGGCGGGATCACGCGCGCGGTCGTCACGGGTCTTTGTCATGGCGACGCGAAGCATGACATATGGCTCTCGCCTCGCAACGCAGAAGTGTCCGCGCAACTCGCGCAGCTCGACGATCACGTGCGTGTGTGCGAATCGAATCAGCAGGTGGTGGATGCAAGCGATGTCGTGTGCATCGCGGTCGTCCCGGATATTGCCGAAGAGGTGTTGCAGACGCTTACGTTTCGTCCCGGTCAGCTCGTCATCAGTTTCGTGGCGGGCCTGACGGTCGACCGTTTGCAGCGTCGCATGGGCGTCGAGGCAGAGATCGTTCGCGCGATTCCCTTGCCCGCAACGGCGCATCGAAGCGGCAGCACGGTCATCTACCCTCGCAACGCCGAAGCCAAAGCAATATTCGATGCGATCGGCGCGACAGTCGAAGTGACGGAGGAAGCGCAGTACGACCTGTTCTCCGTGGCGACGGCCACGATGTCGACCTACTACGGCTTCGTCGAGGCACAGGCACAGTGGCTTGCGCAGAAAGGCGTTCCTTACGAGGGCGCGCGAACGTTTCTCGCGGGCTATTACTCGGGATTGGCGAAGCTGGCTCAAGTTAGTCACGACTCGTTCGACGAATTGGCGAAGCAATGCACGACCGAGGGAGGCATCAACGAACTGATGCAACGGAAGCTGGAATCCGAGGGCTTCTTCGAGCAGGTCCGGACCGCAATGGACGCCGTTCAGAAGCGACTCATGAACGGTAGATAAGCGGGCGCTTTCGCATTGCTTTATCGGCGCGCGCTTCAGAGCGCGCGCCAGGGAGCGAACTCCCCATAAAAAGAGCTGCGCGGTAAGATAATGAAGGCGCCGACCTGTCGGCACAATCATCGAGCGCTATCGCTCGCCGCGCGACAAGAGGTTTCAGACCATGCAGAAGAAGCAAATCTTCACTGACCGGTTGCTCGCGCAAATGCCATCGCTGCGCGCCCTGAAATGCTTCGTGACCGCAGCGCGTTATGAGAACTTCACGCAGGCGGCCGAGGTGTTGTGCGTCACTCAGGCGGCCATCAGCAGACAAATCAAGGAACTCGAAGACTCGCTCGAAGTCGCGCTGTTCGATCGTTCGGGGAAACATATCGCGCTGACGGAGGCGGGGCGTCTCCTCTACAACGCGTCGTACCTGTCGATCATGAACATTGCGGAGACGGTAGAGACGGTGCGCCGCGCCGGCCGGTCCGCGCTGACCATCTGCGTGTCGCATACGTTTTCGGCATTGTGGCTCACGCCACGATTGCAAGCCTTCAGAAAACAGTTCCCGGATGTGAAGCTGCATGTGATCGTCACCGATCACTTCATGGAATTCGACAGGCTCATCGATCCCGACATCATCATCACGAAGAACCCGCCGCGCGAAGCGGAGTACGAAGTCGAACGCCTGTTTCATGACGTCGTGTACCCGGTCTGTAGCAAGCGCTTTTTCGACGAAGAGTATCGCGGCAGGAAATTGTCCGCGCTGGACTTGCTCGTTCATCCGACGCTTAACTTATCGCCTCTCGGGCGCACGCAAGTGTGCGAACACGTCGACTGGCGTGTATGGCGCAACTGGTTTCAACAAGGCGAATCCGGCGAGCGGCTGATGGAGACGGATCATCTGGAAAGCAATGACTATCGCTTGCTCGTCTCGCAAGCCGAGGAAGGCGAGGGCACTTTGCTTGGATGGCATCACCTCGTGCATCGGCAAGTGCAACAGGGCGTGCTGGTGCGTCCGGTGGAAGAAAGTCTCGTGTTCCGCGATCGTTACCACTATCTCATCACGCACAAGAATGCAGTCGAGCGCCCTGAATACAAGCTATTCCGCACCTGGCTCGTCGGCGAGGTCAAGGACATGATGGCGAGCTGGCGTGAAGACGCGGAAGAACGCGCGATCTCTTGATAAGCCCTTTCTCTTGTAATGCAAACGACGCCTATGACCGTTAAAGACATCGCCTTGGATGAAGCGCCGCCTGGCCGGCGGGTTCACACCGTCGCGGAAGACGCATGGACTCCCATGCTTATCGAGGGAAAGCGGCATCCCGGCTTTTCGATAATTCCCATAGTCGACGATGAAAGCGGCGCATGGACGAGCTACTGGATGCGGCTCGACGCGGGGGCGAGGTCATTGTTCCATACGCATACGTCGACAGAACTGCTGATCGTCATGGACGGTGTCTACACCGATCAGGACGCTACGGACTTCACTGCGGGCCAGGTGGTGACTTTTCCCGCAGGCACGTCGCACTGGTCGTATTCGCGCGAAGGGTGCACGGTGCTCGTCGTGACGAATAGTGAATCGGCGCTATAAGCCGAATGGTTTCCGTAAGGACGGCCGCTTCTGGTGCTTTTTGTCGGATGAATGCGAGGTCACGCACTTAAAGCGTGCGGGCGGTGAGGTACGGTAGCGCAACAGAAAACAGAACAGGTCAGTTGCGCCATGAACCTTGTCAAGATTGCCCCACACGAACTGAAAATCGGAACGCCTCTTCCATTCGCGGTTTATTCCGCAAGCGGCAAGTTGCTTCTCACTCGAGGCTATTGCGTGCGATCGGAAGGCCAGCGCGACAAGCTTCTCACGGCGGGCGGCTTTCGCGATGAAGACGCGTCGGCAGAACGCGATGATGCGACCTCCGCGCCGTCTAATCTGCTCATCTCGACTGCAAAGCACGAGGCGTCGGCAGCGGAAAGCGCCAATCCCCTTGCCAGCATCGCAGGCACATTGCCCAAGGTGATCGACGCGATGCAGTTGTCCCTTGTCGGGCAGACGCACGCACCGTTGCAGACGGAATACGTCGGCTCGATTGCTGGACAGGCGCTTTTGCTGACTTGCACGACCGGGCACGACTTGCTTCAACCGGGCGCGGAAATCGACTGCAAGGCGCTTCGCGGACGAAAGGTTTATATGTTCCGCAGCACCGTCATCGGGCGGAGCGAGACACCGGTAAGCCTTGTGTATCTTGCTCAACCCGACACCGTGCGCACGCATATCGTCCGAAAGCACGTGCGGGTCTCGACGGAACTGGCGGGAAGACTCATTCGAAACGACTGCATCGCGGCGGGGTTCGACGTGACCGTCGTCAACGTGAGTCTTGGCGGCGTTGCATTGAGCGCCGGCGATGCCGTTGTCAACGTGGGCGAGCACTTCAAGCTCGCGTTGCGTCTGCGCGCCGACGGCAAGCTGCATGCGGTCGTGTTGAACTGTATCGCTCGCAGTCTCAGGCATGTCGACGGCGCCGTGCTGGTCGGTGTCGAATTCAGCAATCGCACTGCGGACATAACGGCTTTGCTAAGGGCGCATTTGTTCGAAATGGCAACGGGCAGCGGGGCTGATTAAATCGTTTCGGTGCTTGGCGGGAATCGCGCGTCGTCAACATGCAATAGGCGCCTGCAGGTCCGGGCGCTGCATTAGCCGGGTTTGAACCGACTGGCGAGACGTCCGGGTTCGACTGCTGTCATCACGCGTCCACATCTCTCACCACAGACGGCGAGTTCCATCACGAAGTAGTTCTGCAGGACGAAGCCAGAGTCTCGGCTTCGAGCGAACGCTGGATAAATGCGCTTCGACATACTTCACTTCCTAGTGGGCGCGGCCCATTCAATAGCCGACATCCGAGTGAATCGGCTGCAACTAACTGTCTGCCGCTACAACCCACTTAAATACCGCGCGCTTGAATTGTTTAGCGATTCAAGCCTGCACTAAATTGGCTTCTTAGCCCGTAAGGAAATCGTCAAGTCAGCTTGATTTCTTAAGCGGCGCTACAATCCCGAAGCCTTGCAATGCACCGCCGCCGGTGCCATCGCGTCAAGCGGCGGTCGAAGCAATAACGAATCGACTCCGCAACGCATGTCGCCGCCAGGCCGTTGGCTGCCGCCCCACGCAGCCATCCATTTGCGCTACCGCTTACACCAACGCACAAGCCCGGAGCCGCTCATGACCACGCTTTCCATCAATGGCCAGTCGCATTCCGTCGATGCGCCGCCCGATATGCCGCTGCTTTGGGTGCTTCGCGATATCGTCGGCCTGACCGGCACCAAATTCGGCTGCGGTATCGCGCAATGCGGCGCTTGCACCGTGCATCTCGATGGCGTCGCCGTGCGCTCTTGCGTACTGCCGATCGCGGCTATCGGTGATCGCAAAGTGACAACGATCGAAGCTGTCGGCGCGACGCCCGCTGGAAAGAAAGTGCAAGATGCATGGAATCAGCTCGACGTCGTGCAGTGCGGTTATTGCCAGTCGGGACAGGTGATGTCGGCGGCTGCATTGATCGCGACGGTCCCGAATCCAAGCGATGCGGACATCGACGCGGCAATGGCCGGAAATATCTGCCGCTGCGGAACGTATAACCGCATTCGTGCGGCGATCAAGCAAGCAGCCAAGGAGGCGTGAGATGTCGCGAGGATTACTCGAAGCGGGACGTCATCGGGCTTCCAAAGGTTTTTCACGCCGCGCATTCCTGAAGTTCGGACTGACGGCGAGCGTCACGGCGAGCGGCGGATTTCTTATCGGCTTCAGCGTGCCGGCCGCGAGTCAGGATCAGGACAAAGGAAAGTCGGTGATCGGCGGCGATGGCATCGAGTCGCCGCAAGACGGTGTGTTCGCGCCGAATGCGTTCGTGCAGATCGACAAGAATGGCAAGGTCGTGCTGATCATGCCGAAAGTGGAAATGGGGCAGGGCGTCTATACCGCATTGCCGATGTTGATCGCGGAAGAACTCGAGGTGCCGCTCGACAGCGTCACGATCGACCACGCGCCGCCCAATGAGAAGTTATTCATGGACCCGCTGTTGGGCGGGCAATTAACGGGCGGTTCCACGTCGGTTCGCTATGCGTGGGAGCCGATGCGCAAGGCGGGCGCCGCGGCGCGCATGATGCTCGTTGCGGCAGCCGCACAGCAGTGGCAATGCGATGCATCGGCGTGTCGCGCGGAGAATGGGAAGGTCGTTCATGCAGCGGATGGCCGCAGTGCCGGTTATGGAGAGCTCGCGCAAGCGGCAGCGGCTATGCCGGTGCCCAAGGATATCAAGCTGAAAGACCCTAAAGACTTTCGCATCGTCGGTACACCGGTCAGGCGCCTCGATTCACCGGAGAAATCTAATGGCACAGCGGTCTTCGGCCTCGATGTGCGCTTGCCCGGGATGGTGTACGCGGTCATCGTGAATTGCCCGGTATTCGGCGGCACGCTCGCTTCCGTCGACGACACGCACGCCAGGAAAATTCCAGGCGTGCGTCAGATCGTCAAGTTCGATAACGGCGTAGCGGTCGTCGGCGATCACACCTGGGCCGCGAAGCGCGGGGCCGCAGCCCTTGCGATTCAATGGAACGAAGGCGCGGGTGCGAACGTATCGACTCGAATGCTCTTCGATGAGATGGCGAAGGCATCGGAAAAAACGGGCGCAGTCGCGCGCAAGGACGGCGATGTAGGCAAGGGCTTCGCCAATGCAAAGACGCGGGTCGATGCGGTGTATCAACAGCCGCTCCTCGCTCACGCGACGATGGAGCCTGTCAATTGCACGGTGCACGTGCGTCCGGACGGATGCGACATCTGGATCGGCACGCAAGTGCCCACGCGAATTCAGGGGGCCGGCGTTCTGGCAACCGGATTGCCGCCCGAAAAGGTCTTTGTGCATAACCATCTCTTAGGCGGTGGCTTCGGCAGACGGCTCGAATTCGATATGGCCACGCAAGCGCTCAAGATCGGCAAGCAACTCGGCGTGCCTGTGAAGGTGACGTACTCGCGCGAAGAAGACATTCAGCACGACATGTATCGTCCGTGCTACTACGACAAACTCTCTGCGGCGCTCGACGCAAACGGCAAGCCGATAGCGTGGACGCATCGCATCGTGGGATCGTCGGTGCTCTCGCGATTCGCGCCGCCTGCCGTGAAGAACGGGCTCGATCCGGATGCGATCGAAGTCGCGGCCGACCTCCCGTACGACCTTCCCAATCAGGTGGTCGACTATGTGCGTCAGGAACCGCGCCATGTGCCGACCGCGTTCTGGCGCGGTGTCGGGCCTACGCGAGGGACTTTCGTCGTCGAGAGTTTCATCGACGAACTCGCCGCGCAAGTGAAGGTCGATCCGGTTCAATACCGGCGCGATCTGCTAAACAAGACGCCCCGTGCGCGCAACGTGCTGGATGTCGCGACGCAAGCTGCAGGCTGGGGCAAGCAATCCATGCCACAAGGACAGGGACGCGGCGTGTCGGTGATGCACGCGTTCGGCAGTTACTTCGCGATGGTCGCGGACGTGACCGTCGACAAGGAGGGCGGCGTGCGAGTGAATCGCGTCGTCTGCGCGGTGGACTGCGGCATGGTGGTGAATCCGAATACCGTGGAGGCGCAGGTGCAGGGCGGCATCATCTTCGGCATCACGGGTGCGCTCTACGGCGAAATCACCATTAAGAATGGCCGCGTCGAGCAGAGCAACTTCACCGATTACCGCATGCTGCGCATCGATGAAACACCGCCTATCGAAGTGCATATCGTCAAAAGCACAGAGGCGCCGGGCGGTATTGGCGAGCCGGGTACGGCCGCGCTTGCGCCTGCCATCACGAATGCGATTCATGCGGCAACCGGCAAGCGGCTAAGGCAATTACCCGTCGGCAATCAATTGCGCAGCGCCTGAGGAGGCCAGTCATGAAAAACAAGTCTCTCAAGGTTGCGATGGCCGTAGCGACCGTCGCGCTGGCATCGGCTCCCCTGTTTGCGCGCGCCGATGCCGCCAGCGATGCGCTCGTTTCGCGTGGCGCTTATCTCGCGAAGGCCGGCGACTGTATCGCTTGCCATACCGCCCCGCGCGGCAAGCCAATGGCAGGCGGCTTGCCGATGATGACGCCGCTCGGCGCAATCTACACCACGAACATCACGCCGGATGCGGATACGGGCATCGGCCGCTATAGCCAGGAGGACTTCTCGCGTGCCGTGCGCGAAGGCGTCGCGAAGGATGGCCACAATCTTTATCCCGCAATGCCATACCCGTCGTACGCAAAGATCAGCGACGAGGACATGCAGGCGCTTTACGCCTATTTCATGCGTGGGGTATCGCCTGTCAAGCAGGCGAATCGTGAGCCCGGCATGAAATGGCCGCTCAACATGCGCTGGCCGCTCAAGATATGGAACGTGTTCTTTCTCGACAAAGGCGTCTATAAGGAAAAGGCCGGCAAGGACGTCGCGTGGAATCGCGGCGCTTATCTGACGCAAGGACTTGGACACTGTGGCGCGTGTCATACGCCGCGTGGCGTTGCATTCCAGGAAAAGGCACTCGATGAAAGCGGCGGCGCCTATCTGACCGGCGGCGTGCTGGATAACTGGTTCGGCTCGAATCTGACTGGCGATCACAACACGGGGCTCGGCCGCTGGTCCGAGCAGGAAGTCGCGACCTTCCTGAAGACGGGCGCGAACGCTCATGCAACGGCTTTCGGCTCGATGACGAGCGTCATCAACAACAGCACGCAAGCGCTCAGCGACAACGACATCGCGGCAATGGCGCGCTACCTGAAATCGCTGCCCGCAGCTGGCGGCAATGGCAATCCGCCTTATTCGTACGATCCCAAGGCAACCAAGGTGTCATTGGCACGGCCTGCGCCCAACGATTCCGGCGCACGCGTCTACGCGGCCTTCTGCATGCACTGTCATGGCATCGACGGCCGTGGCTTTGCACCGATGCTCGCGCCGCTTGCCGGCAACCCTAATCTGCTGGAAAAAGACGCGTCGTCACTCATCAACGTGACGCTCAACGGCACCGAGGATCTCGTGATCCAGGGCGTACCCGCGCCTTACCCGATGCCGCGCTATGCGCCGGTACTGAATGATCAGCAGATAGCGGACGTCGTGACGTTCATTCGCGGCGCATGGAACAACAACATGCCGGCGGTGAAGGTAGAGGACGTGGCGAAGATGCGGAAGTCGACGGAAGCGGCGCGCTGACGCGTGCCGCTTTTTTCCGGTCCGACGGCGTTCAAGAAGAAAAATCGATGACGTCGAGGTGGATCGAATTCGACGGATGCGCCAGAAATTTCCGGTGCACGCGGGCGCTGATGCGCTCGTAGCCATCACTTAGCGCTTTGAGCAGGCGCTCGTCGCTAGCCCCGGCGGGCGCCCAGAAACACTGCTCCAATGCCTTGCGCGTGATATTGCATTGAATCTCCCGTTCCCGCGTAAAGGTGACAAAGCTGACCGAAGCGCGGTCCGCCGAAATGGTGGCATTGATGGAGATCTTGGTTGTCATGATTCGACAGATATATCCGGTTCGCTTCATTTTATTTTGTCAGAATTCGGCGATTTTGCGCATCCTTCTTGCCGCGTCCAACGTGCGAAAGCAGGCACAAGTTGAACGTTTGCGAGCCCGCCCGTTAAAAAACGATCGTTCGTTATTCGGCTCGATGTTGAACGCCGTTGGCTTGAACTCGACAAAACACGGGCAAGAAAAACGAAACGAGACTTGCTCAGGTGTACTACTCTAGGAACCGACAACCGAAGCCGATCAGCAGGAGGAAGCATGAAGCATCCATCGCTGATGGACCCGTGGAGCCGTACTTTCGCCATGCTCGACGACGGTTCGCGCCGCCATGCTCAATGCAGCGACATGCGTGGCAGGCGCAGTGACGCTCGCGAGGCGCGGTCGGTGAGTATCCGGCTGCTGGAGCGTCTGAGTGAGTCGACGCTCGCGCTATCGTGGCACGACCCGACGTCTTTCAATTACTCGGAACAGGTCTGGGCGCTCTGCACCGCACGCAAGCGGGGCGTATGCGCGCTGAGCGGTCAGACTATCCGGCGCGGGCAGCCGGTCTATCGGCCACGACGGGTAGGCAGTTCGGTTCCGCTCAATAGCGGAGCGATGATCCTCGCGTTTGCGCTTGCGCCGTGCGAGCAGGAATCGCATGAGGAGTCCGACTAATGCTCATCGACAGCGGTCGCTTTGACGAATCGGATGGGCGCACTAAGCGCGCCATATGCCGTTCGGGTAAAGCGTTGTCATATCGAGTCGGAGCGTGCGGATTCTAAACGTAATCTTTTGCGCGATTACGTGTGCCAAACGCACGTCGCTCTAAGATGCCCCGTGGCAGACACGCGCGCATGATTCGATAACCAGGCATTCGCCTGGTTCATGGTGGCATTCCCAAGCGCTGCCCGTTAGAGACCACGGAACGTTGGGGAACAGAATGGCGACACTGAGTGAGTTGGAAACGCAGATCAGAAAGCTGCAGCGCCGCGCGGATACATTGCGTGAGAAGAGATCGCGGGAAATCATCGCGACTATTCAGTCGTTGATGCAGCAATACGGGCTGACAATAGCGGATCTCACCGCCGATGTCGAAGCGGGTGCTGTCAAGCGCGGTCGTCCGCTGGGCTCGAAGAACCGGGCAAAGCCGCAAGGTAGCCCGGTCGGCTCCAGGTTGCCGCCGAAATACCGCGATCCATTATCGGGCGCGACGTGGAGCGGTCATGCACGTCCGCCATCGTGGATCAAGAACGCAGCGGACCGCAGTGTGTTCCTCATCGACAAGCCGAATAGCAAAAGTGTCGCCAAGAAGGCTGACATGAAAGTGAGACGGTCATTCGAGTAATGGACTGCGCACGCTCGAATAACCACTCACGCGATCATAGGCGAGTCCCATCTGCAGCACTGCGAGGTCCATCTGTGCCGGTCCGATGATCTGCAGCCCGGCCGGCAAACCATTCGCGCCAAAGCCGGCCGGGGCGCATAGCGCCGGCAATGAAGCCATCGTCGCTGGAATTACCGCTTCCATCCAGCGATGATAACTATCCATAGCCCGGTCGGCGATCTTGTCGGGCCAATGGAGCGTTGCGTCGAACGGAAAGACTTGCGTCGCTGGCATGACGAGAAAATCATGGCGATTGAAGAGCGCGTTCAGTGTCTGATACCACGCGGACCTGTCGCGTGCGGCCCGCGATACGTCTTCGCCCGACAAACTCAAGCCCCGTTCGATTTCCCACACCGCTTCTGGCTTGAGCTTGGCCCGCTTGGCGTCATCGCGGTATAGCGGCGCATGACTTCCCGCGAAAGTAAAGCTCCGCAAGTCCAGCCACGCTTGCCATAAGCGCGCGAGATCGAAAGCCAATGTAATCGGCTCGACGATACAGCCTGCCGCTTCAAAATGCTTCAGCGCCGACGCACAGGTATCGAGCAAGCCGGCTTCCATCGGCAAATGGCCGTTCAGATCGCCGAGCCATGCAACGCGCGCGCCTCGCATATCGCGTTCTAGCGAGCGCGTGAAGTCGGCGGGCGCATCGCTTCTGCGCGAGAGTGGCGCGCGTGCGTCGAAGCCCGCTTGCCTCGAAAGCAATAAGCCGAGGTCTTCGACCGTGCGGGCAATCGGACCGACGACGCTGAACTGCTGAAAGAAGACATCGTCGGCTGGCGCATAGGGCACGCATCCTGGCGACGTGCGAAATCCGAATACGTTGTTGAACGCGGCGGGTGTGCGAAGCGAGCCCATCATGTCCGATCCATCGGCGAAGGGCAGCATGCGCAATGCGACGGCAACTGCCGCGCCTCCGCTGCTGCCGCCTGCTGAGCGCGAAGGATCGAATGCGTTGCGCGTGGTGCCATAGACCGGGTTATACGTATGCCCGCCCAAGCCGAATTCAGGCGAATTGGTACGCCCGACAAAAACCACGCCCCCGCGACGCATGCGCTCGTGAACGACGGCGTCCGCCTGACTGATCTCGCCCGCATAGATTGGCGATCCCTTGGTCGTCACCATGCCGGCAACGGGCAAGATGTCCTTGGGCGCTTGAGGGAAGCC
This sequence comes from Caballeronia sp. LZ016, assembly GCF_031450805.1. Taxonomy (NCBI): domain Bacteria; kingdom Pseudomonadati; phylum Pseudomonadota; class Betaproteobacteria; order Burkholderiales; family Burkholderiaceae; genus Caballeronia; species Caballeronia sp. LZ016. Next base: position 499,866 of record NZ_JARTVY010000004.1, on the reverse strand, counting down.
GTGCAAAGGTCCGCGACTTTCTCCGCCCGAGAGTTGCTCGTCGCATTGTCGAGCTTTCGCGATGAGCGCATCGCGGTCCTGCATGGCGACGATCGCATTGACTTGCGGATTGAACCGATCGATCTGAGCAAGATAAGCCTGCATCACTTCGACGCACGATACGTCGCGCGTGTGAATCGCTTTCGATAGGGCGACCGCATCGAGTGACACGATATCGTTCATGGCCTTAGCGCTTTGCCGCGCCGAGTTGTGCATCAGGAGTCTGTCACGCTTCCGACGACGGCTTCTCGAAGGTAACACCAAGCTCGTTCGCCATGCGTTCCACCATACTGCGCAACTGTGCGACTTCATGCACGAGGCGCTTCTGTTCAGCTTTGAGCGCCTCGAATTCAGAGGGCGCGTAGGGCTCCGCAGCCGTCGATTCGCGCACGGGCGCATCGCTCACACTCGCTGCGCCGCAAAGAAGATGCATCCAGCGGCTTTCGCGTTCTCCGGGCGTACGCGGCAGCTTGACGACGCGGGGCGGATCGTTCGTCGCGAGTTCATCGAGAAAACTCTCCACCGACGATATATCCGCAAACCCATGCAGCCGTGCGCTGTTAGCGCGCAATTCGGCGGCCGTTTGCGGACCCCGCAGAAAGAGTGTCGCAAGCAACGCGATCGATTGACTCGGCAAGCCAAGCACGCGATTGATGTTGTGCTCGAAACGCGGCACGCGACTGCTACTGCCTTCGATCACGAGAGAGAGTCGCTTGAGCCCGTCGATGGTGGCGAGAACTTCGTCCTCGCTGACAGTCATCACCGGCGAGCGTGCTGTTTTTTGATTGCATCCCGCGGTCAGGGAGTTCAGCGACAGCGGATAAGTATCCGGCACGGTCTGCTGCTTCTCGACGAGCACGCCAAGCACGCGTGCTTCGAGCGGAGTCAGTTCCCGCAGGGCGGGGCGGGGTGCGGCTTCGGAAGGTGTATTCATCGTATTCGAGGGTAATGCGCTCAAGGTGCCTATCATACCGATGTGGCGACGCCTCAGATCGCCTGTGCACCGTCATGCGGCATACCCAGGGACTCGTTCGTGTGCAAACGGCCGGGCTGCCGCGCTCTTTCGGTGCAATACCGGCGCTTGCGATCAGCATTGTGTGAATTAAATACGCTGCCTGACGTGGCATCGATGTTGCTCTATCTGCTTTGGCACTGGGCTGCCCGCGCGAGCGATGCAAACTACGTATGCATCGCGCATGGAGGTCGCCTAAAGAAAGGACGCATGCAGCGTCGTCGGGCGCTTCGATTCATTGCGAGTGCAACCAGAATGACTAAACCAGAGGGATTGCGGTCCCCGGCCCGCACTTGATATGGAAGTTCGTCCATGACGCAAGCATTCTTCAACGAGATGTTCGAACGCAATGATCTGGAAGCCCGCGGAGTGCCGCCCTCGGCGTTCCGGGGTGTCGGCGACCCCCGGACGCATTACCGGGAGTTCATGGATTGGCTGAGCGCGCAAAGCGAGCAGCAGATCGACCTCAAGCGCGCGGAGGCAGACCTTAACTTTCGCCGCGTCGGCATTACGTTCGCCGTCTATGGAACGAGCGATCTACCGGGCATCATTCCCGAGCGGACCATTCCATTCGACGTGATTCCGCGCATCTTTCCTGCAGACGAATGGCGGGCGCTGGAGCGTGGTCTGAGGCAGCGCGTCAATGCGTTGAATCGTTTCATTCACGACATCTATCACGATCAGGACATCGTCCGCGCGGGCATTATTCCCGAAGCGCAGGTCGTCGGTAATGCACAATACCGGCCGCAGATGCGCGGCGTCGACGTGGCTCGCGACATCTATGCACATATCGCGGGCATCGATATCGTGCGGGCGGGGCAAGGCGAGTTCTACGTGCTCGAAGACAACCTGCGCGTGCCGTCCGGCGTGTCGTACATGCTCGAAAACCGCAAGATGATGATGCGGCTCTTTCCCGACCTCTTTGCGCGCAATCGCGTCGCACCCGTCGCGCATTATCCGGACTTGCTGCTCGACACCTTGCGCGCGGCCGCGCCGGCCGGTGTGGACAACCCGAACGTCGTCGTGATGACGCCCGGCATGTACAACTCCGCTTACTTCGAACACGCCTTTCTGGCGCAGCAGATGGGAGTGGAACTGGTCGAAGGACAAGACCTGTTCGTCGACGGCGGTCACGTCTACATGCGTACGACGCAAGGGCCGCAGCGAGTCGACGTCATTTATCGCCGCGTCGACGACGACTTTCTCGACCCGCTCGTATTTCGCGCGGACTCGGCCTTAGGAGTCGCGGGACTCATTTCCGCGTATCGGGCGGGCAAGGTGTCGCTTTGCAATGCAGTAGGCACGGGCATCGCTGATGACAAGTCGATCTACCCGTACGTGCCGGACATGGTGCGCTTCTATCTTGGCGAAGAGCCGATACTGAACAACGTGCCTACGTGGATGTGCCGCAAGCCCGATGATCTCAAGTACGTGCTCGCGCATTTGCCGGAGTTGGTCGTCAAGGAGACGCACGGCGCGGGCGGCTATGGAATGCTCGTCGGGCCTGCATCGACGGCCGCGCAAATCGCAGAATTCCGCGCAGTGCTCGAGGCGAATCCGGAGAAATATATCGCCCAGCCGACGCTTGCGCTTTCGACTTGCCCGACTTACGTCGAGACAGGCATCGCGCCGCGGCATATCGACTTACGACCGTTCGTATTGTCAGGCACGGAAGTACGCATGGTCCCCGGCGGACTGACGCGCGTCGCGTTGCGCGAGGGGTCGCTCGTAGTGAATTCTTCGCAAGGGGGTGGCACTAAAGACACGTGGGTGCTGGAACGCTAAGAACGCTAGCGCGCTAAAGGCGCATAGACCATCAAGACACAAAGCGAGTAAACCCATGCTTAGCCGCACCGCGGATCATCTGTTCTGGATGGCGCGTTATACCGAGCGCGCAGAAAACACCGCGCGCATGCTCGACGCAAATTACCAGCTCTCGCTCTTGCCGCAATCGGACGAATACGCGGAGCTAGGCTGGCGCGCGATGCTCTCTATTTCCGAGTTGAGCGGCAGCTATTCGGCGGTGCATCGCGGCATGAAAAGCCGCGAGGTCATCGACTTCATGGCGCGCGACATGACGAATCCCTCGTCGATCCTCAGTTGCCTGCGCGCCGCACGCGAGAACGCACGCGCGGTTCGCAGCGCGACCAACAGCGAGCTATGGGAAACGCTCAATACGACATGGCTCGACTGCCAGCGCCTGCTTGCGGACGGGATTCTCGATCGCGAGCCTTATACGTTCTTCGAATGGGTGAAGTTCCGGTCGCATTTGTCGCGCGGCGTTCAGCTCGGCACGCTCGTCAAGGACGATGCGTTCTATTTCATGCGGCTCGGCACGTTCATCGAACGCGCGGACAACACGGCGCGCATTCTCGACGTCAAGTTCGAAATGATGGAACAACGCGCCGATACGTCCGCGCAGCCCTTCGACTATCACCACTGGACAGCGGTGCTGGGTTCGGTCTCCGGCTTCGAGGTGTATCGCAGGGTGTATCGCGATGTCATCACACCCGAGCGCGTCGCTGGCTTGCTGATTCTTTATCGTGACTGGCCGCGCTCGATGGCCGCGAGCATCGCGGAAGTGGAGCAACTCGTCGGCCAAGTGACTAAGGGGCGTAGTTCGGACGCCGCTCGCTTAGCCGCGCAATTGAGCGCCGAGCTCAAGAACGGCGATATCGGCGCGATCCTGCAAGGCGATCTGCATGCCTATCTGGTGCATTTCCTTGCGCGAGTGAATGAACTCGCAAGCCGGATCAGCCGCGAGTTTCTCTTGCCTATTGCGCCGGAAATTCCCGAGACATCGGAAACGTCCGGGGCTTCGCAGACACAAACCCAGTCGCAGTCGCAAAGCGCGCCGAGTTGAACGTGCTATCAGCGCCGGGCCGCCGCTGCGACGACACGATGCACGAAACGCAACTTGTCGATGACAGGCGGCGCGAGCGCGAACGGATATCCATCCGGCATGCCGAGACTGCGATTCAAGCTGTTCAGCACATACGTGAGTGGAAACCAGCGATCCATGAGGTTATCGAACGAGGTTTCCTCCACAGGCGTCTGGTCGGTAAGCATGGGCTCGTGCGGACTGTCGGGTACGAGTACGAGTCCGCAGGACACGGCCGTATCGACCGTATCGACGATATGCAGATAGTGCGCCCACGTCTCCGCCCAGTCCTCCCAGGGGTGCATCGTCGCATAGGCGCTGATGTAGTGGTCGGCCCAGTCGGGCGGCGGACCTTTTTTGTAATGACGGTCGAGCGCAGCCGAGTAGTCCTGCTGTTCGTCGCCGAAAGCCGTGCGGAACGGTTCGATGCGAGGCGTTTCCGCGATCAGGCGATCAAAGAAATAGTGCCCTGTTTCATGGCGGAAATGGCCAAGCAGCGTGCGATACGGCTCGTGCAGCGAAGAGCGGACCTTCTCGCGATGCGCGTCGTCAGCCTCTGCAATGTTCAGTGTGATAAGGCCGTTGTTATGGCCCGTCATCACGCCTTTGCCTTCGGCGTCGCCTTCGAGGAACTGGAATTCGAGTCCGTGTTCCGGATCTTCCTGGCGAGACTTCACATCCAGCCCGAGTTCGTCGAGCGTATAGAGCAGGCGGCGCTTCGCGTTTTCCAGCCGATACCAGTAAAGGCGGTTATCGGGCGAGGTGAGATTCGGAATGGTGCTCGTCAATTGACAGGAACAACACAGCGTATCGTCGGACTCCGCAGGAATCATCCAATTGCAGACGTTCTCGACGGAATAGTTGTGGCAAGGCCTGAACAATGCGCCTTCAGCGAGCGGATGCAGGCTTTTCCAGCGACCGTCTTCATCCTCCTCGAAGGCGCTGATCTGACGCAGCTCGGGCACATATCCAAGGCGTGCGCCACACTTCTCGCAGTGAGTGTTTTCGAAGAACACGAGTTGATTGCATCGATTGCAATGGAAGGTCTTCATGTCGGGGATCGGAAGGAGGGATCGGGGCGAATGGTGCGGGGTGGGCCAGCGCGACCGTTGCAAGGAGCGTGCCGCGCGCGCCGTGCCCAAACCCGTTTGCAGCATTAATATTGACCAAGGAGTTGTTTGTGTCCATTCGCGTCGCGTTGAATCATGTCACGCATTACCGCTACGACCGCCTTGTCGGCCTTTCGCCGCAAGTGGTGCGCTTGCGGCCTGCACCGCACTGCCGCACGCCGGTGCTTTCCTATTCGATGCGCGTTGAGCCGGAAGAACACTTCGTCAACTGGCAACAGGATGCGTTCGCCAACTATCAGGCCCGGCTCGTTTTTCCCGAGAAGACACGGGAATTCAAGGTGACCGTCGACCTCGTCGCCGAGATGGCCGTCTACAACCCGTTCGATTTCTTTCTCGAACCGTCTGCGGAAACGTTTCCCTTCAGCTACGCGCCCGACCTGCTGCACGACCTCGCGCCCTACATGATCAAGCGTGAGCTGACGCCGCGCTTTGCGGCTTTTATCGAAAGCATCGACCGGTCGTCGGCGCGGCCTACGGTAAATTTTCTCGTCGAACTGAATCAACGCTTGTCGCAGGACATTCGTTATCTGATCCGCATGGAGCCGGGCGTCCAGACGCCGGAGGATACGCTTGCGCATGCCGCGGGATCTTGCCGCGATTCGGGGTGGCTGCTTGTCGAAACGCTGCGGCATTTAGGGCTTGCGGCGCGGTTCGTGTCGGGATATTTGCTGCAGCTCGCACCCGATACCAAATCGCTCGATGGTCCGAGCGGCGCCGAAGCCGACTTTACCGACCTGCATGCATGGTGTGAAGTCTTCCTGCCTGGGGCGGGCTGGATTGGCTTCGACCCGACCTCGGGACTGCTGGCCGGCGAGGGGCATATCCCCGTTGCATGCACGCCGGAGCCGGATAGCGCAGCGCCCGTGTCCGGCGCCGTCGAAAAATGTGAAGACGAATTCACTCACGCGATGTCCATCGAACGCGTGCTCGAAACCCCGCGCGTCACGAAGCCGTACAGCGATGACGAGTGGAACGCGGTGCTGCGCATGGGGGCGCAAGTCGATACGCAACTGGACGCATCCGATGTTCGCCTGACGATGGGCGGCGAGCCGACCTACGTCTCGATACGCGACCGCGATGCACCGGAGTGGAACACTGACGCCCTCGGCCCGACCAAGCGCGCGTACGCCGTGTCGCTCATGAACAAGCTGCGCGCGCAATACGGCAGTGGCGGCTTTCTGCATATCGGTCAGGGCAAGTGGTATCCGGGAGAGCAGTTGCCGCGCTGGGCTTTGTCGTTTTACTGGCGCGCGGATGGCGAGCCATGCTGGACAGACCCCGCGCTTTTCGCCGACGAGCGCCATCCCGCGAACTACACATCGGAGGATGCGGCCCGCTTCATCGGGCATCTGGCCGGCAACCTGTCGCTGAATGCAAAATACATTCAACCCGGCTTCGAAGACACGTGGTACTACCTTTGGCGCGAACGCCGTCTGCCTGTCAACGTCGATCCTTTCGACTCGCGCCTCGCCGATGAACTGGAACGCGTGCGCCTGCGCCGCGTCTTCGATGCGGGGCTGTCATCGGTGATCGGCTATGCGCTGCCGATTGCGCGCGCCGAAGCCGATGCTATGCATCCGGCACGGTGGACGAGCGGCCCGTGGTTCCTGCGCGACGAACGCATGTACCTGGTTCCGGGCGATTCGCCGATGGGCTACCGCTTGCCGCTCGATTCGTTGCCGTGGGTCGCGGAGGGTGACTATCCGTGGCAGCACGAGCACGATCCGTTTGCGCCATCGGTCCCGCTCCGACGGGCTGCCGAGCTTCGCATGCAATACGCCGAGTCGCATCCTGCATTCGGCATGCAACATGCGCAAGGCAGGATGCAATCCGAGTCCGAACCGGCGAACACGGACCGCATGCCTGAGCGCGGCGAGTCGGCGGCATGGGTTGCGCGAACGGCGGTCTGCGTCGAAGCACGCGATCCCGCGCGCGCTGCAGGCCCTAAGGTCGAGGAGCAAGCGCTGCGGAACGGAGGCGAGGGCAGCAAGCTCGTGCATGTCTTCATGCCGCCGCTGGCCGGTATCGACGAATACCTCGACTTGCTCGCGGCCGTCGAAGCGACCGCCGCCGATCTCGCGATGCCCGTCATCATCGAAGGTTATCCGCCGCCGCGCGATGCGCGACTGAAAGTGCTGCAGATCACGCCCGACCCCGGGGTGATCGAAGTGAACATACATCCGGCATCGAACTGGAAGGAACTCGTCGACCACACGGAGTTTCTCTACAACGCAGCGCACGAGTCGTATCTCAGCCCCGAAAAGTTCATGCTCGACGGGAGGCACACCGGCACCGGAGGCGGCAATCACTTCGTGCTCGGCGGCGCAACGCCCCCGGACAGCCCGTTTCTGCGACGCCCCGATCTGCTCGCGAGCCTCATCGGCTACTGGCACAACCATCCGTCGCTGTCGACCCTATTTTCTGGCCTGTTCATCGGTCCGACGAGCCAGGCGCCGCGCGTCGACGAAGCCCGCAACGATCAGGTCTACGAGCTCGAGATTGCATTCACCGAACTTCAGCGACAACTCGACCTGCTCGGCGGACGCGGCAGCGCGACGGTGCCGCCGTGGCTCATCGACCGCATTCTGCGCAATATCCTCATCGATGTGACTGGCAACACGCATCGCGCGGAATTCTGCATCGACAAGCTGTATTCGCCGGATGGTCCCACGGGCCGCCTCGGCCTCCTGGAACTGCGCGGCTTCGAGATGCCGCCGCATGCGCGCATGAGTCTCGTCCAGCAACTGTTGCTGCGTGCGCTCGTCGCCCGCTTCTGGCAGACGCCGTACACGGCGCGTCTCACGCGCTGGGGCACCGAGTTGCACGATCGCTTCATGCTCGGCACGTTCGTGCAAATGGACTTCGACGACGTGCTGACCGAACTGCGCGCTGCGGGCTTTGCGTTCGAGCGCAAATGGTTCGATCCGCATTTCGAATTCCGTTTTCCGCTTGTGGGTGAATACGTTGCCAACAGCATTTCGCTCACCATCCGCAATGCGCTCGAGCCGTGGCACGTGCTGGGTGAAACGGGCGCGATCGGCGGCACCGTGCGCTACGTGGATTCGTCCGTCGAGCGGCTCGAAGTGCGGGTCATCGGCTTGAACGACAGCCGGCATGTGGTGACGGTCAACGGCGAGCGACTCCCGCTGCAACCGACGGGACGCGCGAGCGAGTATGTCGCCGGCGTGCGCTTTCGTGCGTGGGGCCAGGCCCAGTCGCTGCATCCGACCATCGGTGTGCATGCGCCGCTTACATTCGATATCGTCGATACATGGGCCGGGCGCGCGATCGGTGGCTGTCAGTATCATGTCGCGCATCCGGGCGGTCGCAACTACGAGACGTTTCCGGTCAACGCGTATGAAGCGGAAAGCCGCCGGCGTGCGCGCTTCTTCGCGAGCGGGCATACGCCGGGACGTATCGAGACCGAGCCGCGTGAACGCAGCCTCGAGTTCCCTTTCACGCTCGATCTGCGGCGTACCTGAACGCAAGCACATTACCCCGACGAGACGACCTTGACGTTTCAATCGACACTGCCGTTCGACGCTTCCGCCGCGCGCATCGACCCGCTCGCGATGTTGCGTGCGTTGCCTGCTCGCGAGGGCCGATGGGACGAACTGCGCGATGCATCCGGCCAGTTGCGCGAGCCGTGGCGCCATTTCTTCGCACTGCTCGGCGAACAGGGCATCGCGCGCCTCGATGATGGCGTCGCCGCCGTGGCGCAACAGGTGCGCGACAACGACATCACCTATAACGTCTACGCAGACAATGGCGAGCCGCGAGCATGGTCGCTGGATCTGCTGCCACTCGTGATCGATGAAGACGAGTGGGCCATCATCGAACGCGGTGTCGCGCAACGTGCACGTCTGATGGAAGCCATCGTCGCCGATGTCTATGGTCCTCAAACGCTGCTTCATCGCGGGCTGTTACCGGGTGCGCTGGTGTACGGGCATCCGGGCTATCTGCGCTCAGTGAAAGGCTTCGTGCCGCCGAACGAGCGCTTTTTGCAGATCGTGGCGGTCGATCTTGCGCGTTCGCCATCGGGTGCATGGACGGTCATCGCGCATCGCACCGAAGCGCCTTCGGGACTGGGCTACGCATTGGAGAACCGGCTGATCGTCGCGAGTCTCTTCACCGAGCCATTTCGTGCCATGCGGGTGAGCCGCCTTGCATCGACTTATTCGCAGCTCGTCGCCACGCTCGCACAAGCCGCACGTGCAACCATGCACGGCGACGAAGGAGCGCGCAACGATGCCCCCCACATTGCGTTATTGAGCCCGGGCCCGTTCAGCGAGACCTATTTCGAGCATGTGTTTCTCGCGCGCTACCTTGGCGTGACGCTCGTCGAAGGCAAGGACCTGACCGTGCGTCAGGACAAGCTCTACCTCAAGACGCTGGCAGGGCTGTCGCGCGTACATGCGGTGCTGCGACGTCTCGACGATGCGTTCTGCGATCCCGTCGAACTGCGTGCGGATTCGAGCATCGGCGTGCCGGGCCTGTTGCAGGTGATGCGTGCGGGCAACGTGGCGATATCGAATGTGCCGGGCGCGGGGTTCACCGAATCCCCCGCGCTGAATGCGTTTCTGCCGGGCATCGCCGATGCCTTGCTCGATGAAGCCCTTCAGTTGCCGACCGTGCCGACATGGTGGTGCGGCGAAGAGGCCGCGCGCCGCGAAGCCTTCGAACGCGTCGATGATGCGTTGCTCGTGCCGACGTGGCCGGGTATGCAGGCGCATCATGCACCGGGCATCGAAGCGGGCGTGCAGAAGCTCGCGGACTGGCAAGAGCGCATCGAGCGTGCGCCCGATGCTTTCACGGTGCAACAAAGCTTGCCGTTCTCCTGCGCGCCGCGCTTTCATGATGGCGCGCTCGGCGCTCGCCCATGCGTGTTGCGAGCTTATGCAATAGCCGATATGGACGGAGCATGGCGCGTGATGCCCGGCGGCTTCACGCGTCTTGCAGGCGACAAACGCGCGACGGTATCGATGCAGCTGGGCGGCAGCAGTGTCGATACGTGGGTGCTGTCGAGTCATGCCGCGCCGCCCGCACCGTTGCGCCCGACGATAAAGCCCGGCGATTTGCGCAAGCATCGCATCGTGTCGAGCCGTGCCGCCGAGAACTTGTTCTGGGCGGGACGCTATGGCGAGCGTGCGGAAAACAACGTGCGCCTGTGCCGCCTGTTGCTCGGCTCCCTCGATACCAGCGATGCCGATGCCATGTTCAGCACGCTCGTCGAACTTGCGAGGCAATGCGGACTCATTCCGTCGATCGACACGCTTGCGCGCAGTTCGCCGCATGCGTTCGAACGTGTGCTCGTCGCGGGACTCGCGGAAAGCGCGATAGCGACGAGTATCGGCGGCAATCTCGCGGATCAGACACGCGCATGTGGCGAGATACGCGACAGGCTTTCCACCGATCACTGGCGCACCATCCTCGCATCGCGCAACGATTTCCGCGATGCGCTCGCGCGCCTGGGCCTAGCATCGCCGGAAGCGGGCTTCGATTATGACCGCGTCATGCTCGCCGGCGCGCTCGAGCATCTCGCGACGCAGCTTCTTGCCATCAGCGGCGCGCAAGGCGACCGCATGACGCGCGACGAAGCATGGCGGCTCATCTTCATCGGGCGCATGATCGAGCGCGTATCGACGATGGCGACGTTTCTGCGCGTGGCGGCGGAGCGCAACACGCTGGGTTCGCCCGCGGGCTTCGAGCTGCTCTTGCAACTCTTCGATAGCACGCTGACGTATCGCTCGCTCTATCCGGGACGCATGGAAGTGCCCGCGCTCATCGATCTGATCGTGGTGGACGAAACCAATCCACGCGGGCTTTATGGCGTCTACGCGCGCTTATGTGCGAAGCTCGATGACATCGCGGCTTCGGCAGGCGGGAGACGTCACGCCGATCTATCCGGAATCCTGAGCAAAGCCGACGCCTTGCCTCAGCTGGATGCACTCTGCGAAACGGCCGACGACGGCCGCTATGACAAGCTCGTGCGCCTGTGCAACGCGATGATCGCATCGGTGAGTACGGCGTCCGGCGAAGTCAGCGCCCGCTTCTTCAGTCACGCCAATACGCTTGCCGCGCAGGTCTCGTCATGATCCCGACGCTCGACGCCAGCGATAAATCGACGACGCTTGCAATCACGCATCGCACGATGTATCGCTATTCGACGCCTGTCGAGATTGCGCAGCATCTCGCGACCATTCGACCGCTGCATTGTCCGTGGCAGCAGGTGATCGCACATACGGAGCGCATTGAACCGCCGCCGTCGTATGTGCATAGCCGCGTCGATGCATTCGGCAATGACCTGCTTTACTTCTCGCTCGATGCCCCGCACGAACGTCTTTCGATGACGAGCGAAACCACGGTGCGCCTGAGTCCGCGATGGAACGCGCTCGATCCGCATGCGACGCCGCCGTGGGAAGAAGTCGCGCACGGACTGCGCTATCGTGCGGGCGCGGCGTTCCTGCCGCAGAGCGAATTCTGCTATGCGTCGCCCAACATCGCGATGAACGATGCACTGCGCAGTTACGCACGCGAGAGCTTTGCGAATGGCACGCCGCTGATCGCCGGCGCGATCGACCTCATGCATCGCATTCATGCGGACTTCGAGTACCGGCCTTCGTCCACTGCCTTCGATACGCCCGCCACGCGTGCGTTCGAACTGAAGCACGGCGTATGTCAGGACTTCGCGCAAGTGATGATCGGATGTCTGCGCGCGCTGGGCTTGCCCGCGCGCTACATCAGCGGCTATTTGCGCAACGATCCGCCGCCGGGACACCCTCGTCTGATCGGCTCGGACGCATCGCATGCGTGGGTGTCGCTGCATTGCCCGCAAAGCGGATGGATCGACCTCGATCCCACGAACGATGTGCTGGCCGACCTCGATCACGTGACGCTTGCGATGGGCCGGGACTACAGCGATGTGTCGTTGTTGCGCGGCATGATACTGGGCGGTGGCTCGCATCATGTCGACGTAGCGGTGAATGTGCTCGCGTTATGAACGTGCCACACATTAGGACGATGCGGCTCGGCATGCAAGGTAGACTTGCCCGCCAGCCTTAGTCGCCTAACCGTAGTGGAGAGACATGACGTGCAGACTAACAAGACGCTTGGCGTGATGATTTACGTCGACAATAGTGCGACCATGTTGCAAGAATTCGAGTGGATCTACAAGAGCTGGATTTTCAGCGGCAACTGGACCACGTCCGACTTGATCGTGGTTCATCATCCCGACGTTGCGCATGCGCTTCCTCTCGATGACGAAGGCATTGTCGGCGTGCCCTGTCTGCCTGTTGCGGTGCCGGGCAGCCCGTTCGAAGGCTACCACTTCATGAATTCCATCGGTTGCGTGTCGGGGCCTCATATCGATGACATCGCCTTGCGCTATCCCTTCCTGCTGCGCACCGACGCCGATGTGTTTCTGACCAGCAATCTTGTTGACTTCAGGCCAAGCTATCCGGTGCATGGGCGCGGTCACTATCACCGCAGGCCGGACTTCCGCGAGAAGATGCTCGACTTCTGCAAGCGGCATGGCGTGATACATCACAATCATTTCGGCTGCGGCAGTTCGCTGCTCGCGCAGTCGCAGCTGGTCGTCCCTTTCCTGCGGAGGCAGACGTATTGGTGCGAGAAGCTGCTGCGTGACTTCGGCGACGATCCGGCGAACTGGGGCACATGGCCCGACTGGTTTCGGGGGGTGTCGAGCATGTATGCGGCCGAGATTGCCGCAGCGGAAGCGGGCAACGCGTTTCTTCGCCTGGGACGCGAGCGCATTCTCGATGTAGAGAGCTTCTGCGACGAGAAGATCGACAGCCTCGTGTTCCACATTCATGCGGTGCATACGGACACTTATTTTTCGAAGTTCGAGTACCGCAACGGCGCGTACGATGACGTCGATATCAATGCGCTCGATATCAGCTACATTGATCAATACTGCCATTGGCTGGCGGCTACGCCTTTGGAAGACATCAAGCGCCGCGCCGCGTATCCGCAATAAGCGGCTACGCTTCAACTCTGCGCGCGCCGCAATCGCTCGCGGCTGTTGATGAGATGCAGGCGCATTGCGGTGCGCGCGGAATCGGCGTCATTGCGCTCGATGGCATCCGCAATCTGCTCATGCTCACGATTCACGCGCAGCAGGTAGTCGGCGTAGTCGTCGTGGGGTATCGCCGTGGCTGTCAGTCGCGTGCGCGGAAACATGCGCAATCCGAGATGCTCCATGATCTCCACGAAATAGCGATTCCCCGTTGCGTGCGCAATCTCGAGATGGAAGCGAAAGTCGGGCGACACCGTGTCTGCGGCGGTCCCGACGCTGCCCGCGAAATCGTCGAGCGCAGAGCGCATCCTCGCGAGCCTCGCGGCATCGCCCCGCATCGCCGCAAGCCCCGCGCATTCGGTCTCCAGACTGATGCGCAGTTCGAGGATGGCAAGCGCGTCCATCGAGCCGGCCACATCGGCGGGATCGAGTTGCAAGAGCGGCGATGCAGCCGCTTCGCACACGAACGTGCCGATGCCATGGCGCGTCTCGACGAGCCCGGCTGCCTGCAACCTCGACAGCGCCTCGCGCACGACAGTCCTGCTCACGCCATAGCGTTGCACCATCTCTGCCTCGGTGGCGATTCGGCTGCCGGCCGATAACACACGCGATTCGATCTGCGCGCGCAGCGCATCGACGAGTTGTGTCGTCAGACTGCGCCTCGCACCGGGCGCGGGTGAGACAGCATTCACGAAGGCGAACGAATCGGGCGGTGGCGTCACGGCGCTCCTGTTTGGTTTTGACAAGCGTTGACAAAACGTCCGGTAAGTGATGATATGCGCCATGTTGTGATATGACAACGTACAAGAACATGCGCGCAGGGTAATCCCTAGGCGTGAATGCAGGAGACAAAATTCGCATGGCATACCAAACGGACGCACCCGCGCAGGGTGGCGGCTTCACACGCTTGCTGTTGACGGGCGCGGCAGGCGGCATCGGGACCGCGATTCGGCGCCGCGTAGCCCAGTTCGCACAAAGCGTTCGAATCTCGGATCTGCCGGGCGCGATCTCGAACGAGGCCGCACCGCACGAGGAAGTCGTGCCCTGCGATCTTGCCGACCGCCAGGCAGTGGACGCACTCGTCGCCGGCTGCGATGCGATCGTCCATCTGGGCGGCGTATCGGTCGAGCGGCCCTTCGAGGAAATTCTGGAAGCGAACATCAAGGGCGTCTTTCACCTCTACGAAGCCGCGCGCCGTCACGGCGTGAAGCGCGTGGTGTTCGCGAGTTCCAACCACGTCACCGGGTTCTATCGGCAGGACGAACGGATCGATGCGAGCGCGCGGAAGCGGCCCGACGGCTATTACGGCTTGTCGAAATCCTTCGGCGAAGACATGGCGCAGTTGTACTTCTACCGCTACGGCATCGAGACGGTGAGTATTCGCATCGGGTCGGTGTTCCCCGAGCCGAAGGACCGCCGCATGATGGCGACGTGGATGAGCCATGACGACTTCCTCGAACTGCTGCGGCGCTCGCTTTTCACGCCTGACGTCGGGCACATGATCGTCTTCGGCATGTCCGCCAACGCGTACACATGGTGGGACAACCGCGAAGCCGCGCATCTCGGATTCACACCGCGGGACTCGTCCGAGCAGTTTCGCGAGAAGGTGGAAGCGACGCCGCCTCCCGCCGCCGACGACCCTGTCGCGGTCCTGCAAGGCGGCGTATTCACGACGATAGGTCCGTTCGATCCGCTGCCGCCGGTTTAATGCATGCGGCATGCAACATGATGAATGCCATGTAGCGTAGTCAGTCGTCATACGTCAATTGCGCTTAATGGTACAGCCGGTTTCCAGGGACATCGCTGCCATGTTTTCTCTCGACTTCTCTCCGTTGCTGCCGTACTGGCCGACGTTTCTCCTCGGCGCGTGGCTCACGCTCAAGATGACGTGCGTGGCCGTGTTCTTCGGCCTGATACTCGGCATGCTCGTGGCGTTCGCGAAGCGCGCCAGGGTGCCCGTGCTTTCGCGCGCGTGCATCGTCTATATCGAGGCGGTGCGCAACACGCCGTTCCTCGTGCAGATCTTCCTGTTGTACTTCGGACTTGCGAGTATCGGCTTGCGCATGCCGACCTTCGCAGCCGCCGCGCTCGCGATGACCATCAACATCGGCGCCTACGCAGCCGAAATCATCCGCGCAGGTCTCGAATCGGTGCCTCGCGGACAGATCGAAGCCGCCGAATGTCTCGGCTTGCCGAAGTGGCGAATCGGCTGGCATGTGATGCTGCAGCCGTCGATCGAGAAGGTCTATCCGGCACTCACCAGCCAGTTTCTGCTGATGATGCAGGCGTCCGCAGTCGCATCGCAGATTTCGGCTGAAGAGCTCACGGCTGTGGCCAATACCGTGCAGTCCGATACGTTCCGCTCGCTGGAAACCTACATAGTGGTCGCGGCGCTTTACCTCGCCTTGTCCTTGCTCATCAAGCTGATTGCCTGGGCAATCGGCGAGCATGTGTTCAAGCGCCGTCGCGCGATCCGTCTTGCAGCCAAACGCGCGGGCAAGACGCCGCCGGATCCGCAACGCATCGATACGGTCATTCCCGGAGGCGCGGCATGAGCGGCGGATTCACGTACTCGCACCTCGTCTATCTGGTGCAATCCATCGGCTGGACGCTTGCGCTCTCCGTGCTTGCGTTCGTGCTCGGCGGATTAGGCGGCTTCG
This sequence comes from Caballeronia sp. LZ016, assembly GCF_031450805.1. Lineage (NCBI taxonomy): Bacteria > Pseudomonadati > Pseudomonadota > Betaproteobacteria > Burkholderiales > Burkholderiaceae > Caballeronia > Caballeronia sp. LZ016. The sequence continues at coordinate 484,109 of NZ_JARTVY010000004.1, read as the reverse complement.
TGGTGATGCTCGCGCGCATCTCGCCGCGCCGGTGGCTCTCGCGCGCGGCGCTCGTGTTCATCGAAGCGATTCAGGGCATTCCGTTGCTGATTCTGCTGTTCATCGTGTATTTCGGGTTGTCGGTTTATGGCTATCAGGTGCCCGCACTCGTCGCGGCGGGGATTGCGTTGATGGTCTATTCGAGCGCCTATCTCGGCGATATCTGGCGCGGCTGTATCGAAGCGATGCCACGGCCGCAATGGGAAGCCGCCGAATGCCTGTCGCTGTCGCGCTGGCAGAGCCTGCGGCTCGTGATCATTCCGCAAGCCATGCGCCTCGCCTTGCCGCCGACGGTCGGCTTTCTCGTGCAGCTCATCAAGATGACGTCGCTTGCTTCGGTGATCGGCTTCATCGAATTGACGCGCGCGGGCCAGATCATCAACAACTCGATCTTCCAGCCGTTCCTCATCTTCGGTTTGGTCGGCGTGTTCTATTTCCTGCTGTGCTATCCGCTCTCGCGCTGGAGCCAATCGATGGAGAACAAGCTCAATGTCAGCAATCGTTAAGGTCGGCGATATTCACAAGAGCTTCGGCTCCAATCACGTGCTCAAGGGCGTGTCCTTCGAAGTCAACAAGGGCGAGATGATTGCGGTGATCGGCGCGAGCGGCTCGGGCAAGAGCACGGCCTTGCGTTGCATCGACCGGCTGGAGACAGTGGATCAGGGGCAAATCGAAGTGTGCGGCATTCGTGTCGACGATCCCAAGGTGGACCTGCATCGCTTGAGGCGGGAAGTGGGTATCGTGTTTCAGAGCTACAACCTCTTTCCGCACCTGACGGTCGAAGAGAACATCATGCTCGCCCTGCGGCACGTGAAGAAGATGTCGCGCGACGAAGCGCGGCGCATTGCGCTCAGGGTGCTCGAGCAAGTCGGACTCGCGCAGAAGGCCGAGTCGTATCCCGAGCAGTTGTCGGGCGGACAGCAGCAGCGAGTCGCGATCGCGCGTTCGCTCGCCATGTCGCCCAAGGTCATGCTGTTCGACGAAGTGACATCCGCGCTCGATCCGCAACTTACAGGCGAAGTGCTGCGCGTGATGGAGGACCTCGCGGCGGACGGCATGACCATGCTGCTCGTCACGCATGAAATGGCCTTCGCCAAGCGCGTGGCGGACCGGATCATCTACATGCATCACGGCAAGGTCTGGGAAGTCGGCGATGGCGGCATGCTCGACGCCCCGCGCACGCCCGAATTGCGAGCGTTCCTCGATAACGGTCTTTAACCCCGCTTCAACTTCTGTACATTCATAACGACGGAGACACCACTTGAAAGCCAGCAAATTCATTGCACGCGCTGCCCTGGCAACCTTCATGTTCGCGGGCGCGGTGCATAGCGCGATGGCCGATCAACTCGACGACATCAAGAAGGCCGGCGTGGTTCGCGTCGCCATTGCGATGGGCACGCCGCTTTTCAGCTATGCCGACGAGAACCTCAAGCCTGCAGGCTCGGACGTCGACACCGCCGCGGCCCTTGCCAAGGATCTCGGCGTGAAGCTGGAGCTCGTGCAAATCACCAATGCGGCGCGCATTCCGACCCTGCAGGCCAAGCGCGCGGACCTGGTGATCGCCGATCTCTCCATTACGCCCGAGCGCGCCAAAGTGGTCGATTTCTCGACGCCGTATGCGGTCATCACGATCATCGTGGGCGGCATCAACAGCGCCAAGGTCAAGGATTATGCGGATCTCGACGGCAAGACCATCGGCCTCACGCGTGCAACCGTCAACGACACGCTGACGACGCAGCAAGCCAAGGGCGCGCAGATTCAGCGCTATGAAGACGATGCAACCCTCATCACGTCGATGGTGACGGGCCAGATCGATATCTTCTCGAGCACGCCGTCGAACCTGCAGGAAATGCAGCGCCGCGCGCCGCAACGTCACATCGAAATGAAATTCGAGCAGAAGAATTTCGATCTCGGCATTGCAATGAACAAGGACCAGCCGCGCCTCAAGGACTGGGTCAACAACTGGGTTCACACCAACATGCAGAATGGCAACCTGAACACGATTTACAAGAAGTATCACGGTCGTGACTTGCCGGATGCCGTCCGCAAGAGCTAAGGCGCTTCAGAAGCGGCGGATCATCCGCCGCTTCTTCAGGGAATCAGCCCTTGCGGGTGTAGCGCAGCCACACAACATCGCTCTCTAGTTTTTCGACTGACTCCAGCTTCAGATACGCCGGCGTTTGCCACTTTTCCATTCCCACTTCAAAGGATGACGGGTGGGCTTCGCGTCCGTCGACGAGCGGCATCAGCAGTACGCTTATTTCATCGGCTAACCCCGCATTGACGAACGCGCCCGAGACGTGGCCGCCGCCTTCCACGATCAACTTATCGATTCTTAATTCGCGCTCTAGCGTCTCGACGACATGCTCGAGATCGATGTCTTCTTTGCCGCCGAATAAGTACGATGCGCCGATGGATTGAGATAGGCGAGGTAGTCGTCCTCAACGGTTTCGGCGAGGACTTCGACGATATGCGAGTCGAGTGCCGTGCTGCTTTTCCATGCGACGCGTCCCTTGGGGTCAATGGAAATCGCGTATTGACTGGCATCGCGCGCGGCGAAATGATTGGTGCGCGCAATCGGCTCTTTAGCCAGTCCGCGCGGATAATCGCGGTCCTTGCCGTGCGATATTTCCTGCATTGTCACGCGCCCGCATGCCCAGGCGTCCGCCTTGAATGTCGCGGCGGTGTCTTCATAGCAGGGGGAGGCAAAGCCGAGATGCCAGCCGTCGGTGAGGCTGCGGCCGTCGACCGACGACATCATGTGGCAAACGATATGCATACGTGCTCCAGCGCCGAAAAAGTGGACGCTGGCGCAAAGCACATGCCCGACGCGCTACTTTTCTTCCTTGCTGTCTGGCGGAAGCGGCCCTTCCTGATCGATGGTGCTTCCCTGGCGCCAGACGTCCTTGCCCGCTTCGGACAACGCTCCGCTGCTTGCGTTCTTTCCCGCTTCGGTGCCTTCGACCGCCATGTCGCCGCCCGCCTGCTCCTGCGACGGCAATTTCTCCCCTTCGCGCGCTGAAATGCGATCTTCCTGCGACCTGCCTGCATGCGTGGACATAAGCCCTCCATGAAATTAACGATTCCGCGGAAGACGCAGCAAGCCGCAAGCCAAGTTCACATGCGAGCGCTTAAGAGACGATTCATGTCCGGGTTGTGGTCGATAGTTGTAGGCATTCAACCGTAAAGCGCTTCAAACATGACTTTCTTGTCGCCAATCGCGGAGCAGGCCGAAGACTGCTGCGAATACCATCCACCTGACGATGTTCGAACACTGCTGCTGCTATGGACCAAGCGCGCTCGCGAGGCGCAGATACGCCACTATGCAATGGCGGACCGGCTATCTGCATACGGAAGGCGGCTCGGGCTTGCCGTAATCGGAATGACCGCGCTCACGGGCACGTCGTCGTTCTTATCGCTTGTGACGGCTGCGGTTTCGCCCGAGTTACGCATCGTCGTCGGCATGGCGAGCATGGGTGCGGCCGTTATGGCTTCGTTGCAGACCTTTCTTCGCTATAACGAGCGCGCCGATCTTCATCGAAGAGCAGGCGCTCTCTATGGCGCGGTCCGGCGACGACTCGAAGCGATGCACGCGCAAGGCAGCAGCGGCGAGGCCGTGAGCAACACGTGCGACATGAGTGCCGTGCGCGACGAACTGGATCGCATCGCGCAGGCGGCGCCGCACGTCTCGCTCAACTCATCAACCGGCCCCATTCATAGTCGACGGCATCCGGACGCATCGGAAACACGCCGGCCCCCGGCGTGAACGTCAATTCGCCGAAATAGATTTTGTCGCCGGGTGCGTACAGGTCGACGCGCACATATTCGAAGCCTTCGGCGAGCGCGGTCGCAATCGACAGCAGCTTGTCGAAGTTGTCCGGCCGTGGCAGCGGCACTTCACTGCGTGCGTAATGGCCGATTGCAATGTCGAGGCGGTTCCAGTTGCCGTCGTACATGTCGCCGCGCGGATGCTCGCCGAAGCGATCCGAGATCAGCGCGGTAAAGACGGTCGGCTTGCGCTCGCCCGCGCGGAAGAAGCAATGCATCTTGATGTCCGCGGGCACGATGCCGGTCTGTTCGAGCAGCAGTTCCTCAAAGAAAATGCGCGGGCTGATGGTGCGGTAATGACGCTCGCGCGCCACGCGGTAGAAGTCCGTGGCGAGCCACTGCTGCGCCAGCGCATGGAGTTCCTCGAACGTGGTCTGCGACTTGTCGCGCACGAGCTTGACGAAGCCGCTGCCGTGATTCGCCTTCATCACGAAGCGATCGGGCAGGGCGTCGAAGACATCGCGCGTGAACTTGTCCGGAGCGGCATAGAGCTTCGGCAGATGCTCTTCGCCGATCTTGCTGCGAACGTAGTCGCGCACGGTCAATTTGTCTGTCAGATCGACGAACCTCGGGTCCGGATACAGGCAGCGGTAGAGAATCTTTTCGTTGAAGGTCTTTGGCGCTTTGATATTAGGAAAGCGGCCGACCTTGTGCAAATGGGCGATGCGCAAAAATACGCTATCGGGCAGCCAGTCCTTGGCGCCGTCGACCAACCTTTTGGAAAGCGACATTCTTTCTCCCGGATAGGACGCGGTGTGTCGTTGTGTCAGTGAGCGAACAAATGATACTTACGTTTGTAAAATAGGCAACGGTCTAGTTCCATGAAAATGCTTCCACTGACGCCGTGCGCGGTATCGCACAGACATGGACTGTTCGTCTGGGCTTGCGTGAAATGGACGTTCGTGCGTTAGGACCAGAGCCATCGAATGATGGTTGTTGTGCAGATCGTAGCCCATGACGGGGTTTCGCGGTCTTTAACACACGCGATACTTAATGTCGTTCCAGCGAAATGCGATCGATTGCTGCTTCGATACTGCAGTTGATCAATTCGACGAGTATCTCCATCAACGGGTTAATGGCAAGTACAGCCGTTGATTAGCGGAAATGTCAAGGACAACGATGAATGGCAGGAAAATGGCACAAACGACAACTTCCCGCCCAAACAAGATTTTCTTGCGCCGCTCCGCATGAAAACCCTTGACGGAATTTCGCAGCGCGAATAGAGCGCGCAAGGCTCCGGTCAATTTTGCGCTCGTTTCTCAATCCTCAACGATTGCACCGCGCGATTGGTCTCCGTCGGGCGTTTGCGTCGATTCCATTGCCGCGAAGGTTTAGCACACGTTATTTGAGGCAGCGTCCGTCCACTTAGGAGGACGCATCGATACAGTCGATTTACGGAGAAGTCCGTAAAGCGTTTTCACTCTTTTTTGACAAGCGTGTGAAACGAAATGACAATTCGTAAGGCTGTGTGCGGAGCCGCACATTGTGGACTATCGTGTGTTTATAGAGTTTGGCTCCAGATGCCTACGCCAATGAAACAACGATTGCCCGGGCTGCGCGGTAAAAAAGACTGAGAGCTTGGAAATAGCCCCACAAAAACGCGTGCGAGATTAGTGATGCTAACGATCGTCATAAAGCGGGAGGCGCGCGGCAGCGAGGCGGGCATTCGTGCGAACGTGCGGTTTCAGCGAGAAGACCGGTCGTTCGTTCTCATGTTGCAAAGGGCGGGACTTTGGTTCGTTGTCGCGATGATCGCGTCACTCGCGGCTGTCCTGCCACGTTTCGCCGAGGCTGCGTCGAGCGCGGCGCAAGCATCGCCCACGGAAGCCGCGCCCGCGAGCGACGGCAAGGTTCACATCCCGTTCTCAGCGCTCGGCGCATATCGGACACTCAGTCTGCGCGGACTCGAAGACGTGCGCACGGTCAACGTAGGCGTGAGGCGCGACCGCATCGTCAAGAGCGCGCGTCTGCGGCTCGTCTATTCGTACTCGCCCGCATTGCTGTTCCCGATGTCCCATCTCAAGGTGTCGATCAACGACCAGGTCGTCGCGACGCTGCGGTTCGCACCGGAAAGCGCGGGGCGGACCGTGACGCAGGACATCGAAATCGATCCGCGCCTCATGACCGACTACAGCGCGCTGCAATTGAAGCTGATCGCGCATTATTCGATGGAGCATTGCGAGGACCCGGGCAACACCGGATTGTGGACCGATATCAGTTCGAGCAGCGAGATCGTGCTCGATGAAGTGCCGATCACGCTGCCGAACGAACTCGCGCTTCTGCCCGCTCCGTTTTTCGACGAGCACGACGTCAATCCGTTGCGCCTCACGTTCGTACTGCCATCGAACGCGAGCGATGCCAGTCTGCGCACCGCCGCGGTGATTGCTTCGTGGTTCGGGTCCCTCGCGGATTACCGCAAGGCGCGCTTTCCCGTCACGCCCGACTTGCCGAAGAACGACCACGCCGTGATCGTCGGCCGTCTCGACGACTTGCCGCCGAACGTTCGTCCCGCCGGCATCAGCGGACCGGCGCTCGTCATCGCGGAGAATCCGGCCGCGCCCGGACACAAGCTGCTGATCGTGACGGGTGCGAATGCCCAGGATGTCGACAGTGCGGCCTATGCACTGGTGCTACGCACGCCGGGCCTCTCGGGGCCGGTCACGAACATCGGCCGCCGCGATCCCGAACCGGAACGCAAGCCCTACGACGCGCCGCGCTGGACGCCGGTCGACCGCCCCGTGCGGTTCGCGGAAATCGTCAAGCGTCCTGAACAATTGCAATCGCTCGGTGGTGCGCTTGAAACCATCAGCCTGGATTTGCGCGTGCCTGTCGACTTGACGTCGTGGAACGAAGTCGGCGCGCCGCTCGATGTGCGCTACCGCTATACCGCGCCGAGCGTCCAGAACAACTCCGCGTTGTCCATCGAGATGAACAAGCAGTTGATCAAGTCGTATCGCCTGACGCCGAACGGCGAGGCGGCCGGCGCGAAGTCGTCCGGTGCACGCGGCTCGACCGCCGAGCTCGAAGTGCCGGCCTATCAGCTCGTCGGCGATAACCAGCTCGATTTCCGCTTCAATCTCGATTCCGAAAAGAGCACGCTATGCGCCAGTGCAACCGGCAATCCGGCGCGCGCGTCCATCGATCCCGATTCGACGATCGACTTCAGCCGCTTCGTGCATTACGCGTCGATGCCCAACCTCGCGTATTTCGCCAACAGCGGCTTCCCGTTTTCCCGCATGGCCGATCTGTCGCAGACGGTCGTCGTCGTGCCTGTTCACCCCGCGCCTCACGAACTCGAGACCATGCTGACGATGCTGGGCCGCATCGGCAAGTGGACCGGTTATCCGGCATTGCGCGTGCAGGTCGCGCGTCCATCGGACACCGCGCGCCTGGCCGACAAGGACGTGCTGATGATCGGCGGTTCGCCCGCGACGCCGCTTGTGAGCGCCTGGAGCGAGTCGATCCCGCTTGCCGTCGATAGCCGCGTGTCCGATGTGAAGCGCGTCGGTTTCTCGAAGGCGACATCGCCGCAAGCCGGAGCCGGCGCGCTGCGCCTGAATCCCGACGCGGCGCTGTCGGCGGTGTACGGCTTCCAGTCGCCGGTCGCGAAAGGACGCTCGGTCGTCGCGCTGGTGGCGAGCGACGCCGCCCACGCGCGCGAGCTGCTCGATGCGTTCGACGATCCGCAACTCGTCGGCCTCATTCGCGACGACGTCGCCGTGATCCAGCGCGACAGCGTCGAGAGCGCGCGCATCGGCGAACGCTATGCCGTGGGCCATGTGCCCTGGCGCGACCGGGTGCTCGGCTTCGCGTCGCGGCATCCGGTGCTGCTCGGCATCCTCGGCGTGCTGGCGGGGCTGCTGCTCGCGGTCGGCGCGTTCAACTTGCTGCAGCGCCTGGCGCAGCGTCGACAGGGATTCTGACCGATGATCCGCCTCGTGTCCGCCCTGCGTTTTCGGCTCATCATCGGCGTGGCCGGACTCTGTGTCGCGCTCGTCCTCATGCCCGCCGCGCGGGTCGAAGCGGCCGAAGGCTGCGGCCCGTGGCCCGCGTGGGAGCAGTTCAAGCGCGATTTCGTGTCCGACGATGGCCGCGTGATCGATCCGAGCGAAGCCGACCGGCGCACCGTGTCGGAGGGGCAGTCGTATGCACTCTACTTCGCGCTCGTGGCGAACGACCGCGCCGCCTTCGACCGGATCATGCACTGGACCGAGAACAATCTCGCGCAAGGCGATCTGACGGGGCATCTTCCGGCATGGCTTTGGGGCCGCGCGAGCGATGGCTCATGGAGCGTGCTCGATTCGAATCCCGCCTCGGACGCGGATTTGTGGATCGCCTATGCGCTGCTCGAAGCCGGCGTGCTGTGGGGCGAGCGCACTTATTCGCTGCGCGGCGCGCGCCTCGCAGCCCGCGTGCTGGATGACGAGACGTTCCCCGTCGCGGGCGTGGGGCGGTTTCTGATGCCGGGCACGGTCGGCTTTCATCCGTCAGAGAACACGTGGATCGTCAATCCGAGCTATGCGCCTTTGCAGGTGCTGCGCGCACTGGCGACGCGTTTCCCGGCGGAGCGACGCTGGCAGCAGCTCGTCGATGGCAGCGCCGTCATGCTGAGGGACTCCGCCCCGCGCGGCCTCGCGCCGGACTGGGCGACGTATCGCGTGGGCCATGCCTTCGACCGCGAGGCGAGCGCAACGGACGATACGACCGGGTCCTACAACGCGATCCGCGTCTACCTGTGGGCCGGCATGCTCGATGGCGGCGATCCGCACGGCGCGGCCTTGCGCCGGCATCTCGTGCCGTTCGCGGACTTCATCGCGGCGCGCGGCGCGCCTCCCGAGAAGGTCGATGCCGCGACCGGCGCCGCCGCAGCCAACGACGGCAACGCGGGCTTCTCGGCGTCGGCGGTGCCGTTTCTCGTGTCGCTCGGAGAACGGGCGCTGGCGTCGGGACAGGCTGCGCGCGTCGCACGACTCAACGCGGACAGCGCGCCGGGCTACTACACGAGCGTGCTGTCGCTATTCGGCATCGGCTGGTACGAGGGACGCTATCGCTTCGCCGCCGACGGCACGCTCAGTCCCGCATGGAGCGCCACATGCACGCCTCGATGAGACAGGGCGCCTTCGGGGGCGCGGTCGCGGCGTTGCTGCTCGCACCGGGCGCGGGGCGGGCGTCGGGCGCATCGCCGCCTGGCGCGTTGCCCGAGGATGCCGGGCGCTTCTACGACATGTCGCGGATGTGGGCGGCGAAACATCGCGACGACCTCGCGCTGTCGCAGCTCCAGAAGGCGCTGCTGATCGCCCCGGACGATCCGATGCTGCTCGCCGAACAGATCCGCATTCTGTTGAGGCTGGGGCAGCCGGAACCGGCGAAGGCCATTCTCGACGGCATGCGCAAACGTTCGCCCGATGCCGTGGAGACGCGCTGCATCGAAGAGGAATACCGCGTCGCGACGACCGGCCGGCAGGAGATGGCCGGCATCCGCCTGCTTGCGCGCAGTGGCCGCGCCGACGAAGCGCTGCGCCGCCTGAAGGCGTTCTTTCCGAACGGCGCGCCGTGCGGCCCGCTCGGCGCGGAGTACAACAAGATTCTCGGCGCAACCGATGCCGGCCGCCCGCAGGCGGTGACTGCGCTGCGCCGCGCGCTCGCCGCGAATCCCGACGATGTCGATGCCGCGCTCGTGCTTTCCGTCCTGCTCAACGAACGCGCGACGCGCCCCGAAGCTGAACGCATCGCACATGCGCTCGTCGGTCGCGACGACGTGAGCCGCGAAGTATCGCTCGATGTCTGGCGGCGCGTGCTGAAGGCGGGATCGGACGAGCCGGTGTTCCTGCCGTCGCTGCGCGCCTATGTCGAGATGGTCCCCGACGACGATCAGATGCGCGAGCGCCTCGCCGGACTCGAAACGGCCGTCGATGCCCAGCAGCGCCTCGAACGCGATCCCGCGTACATCGCGCGGCAGCATGGACTCGCGGCGCTCGCGCAGGGCGATCTCGCGCGCGCGGAGCCGCTGCTCGTGCGCGCGGCGGCGGCCCGCCCGGACGATCCCGACGCCGTCGGCGGACTCGGGCTGCTGCGCCTTCGCACAGGCGATCAGGACGCCGCGCACGCGCTTTTCATGCGCGCGGCGGAGCATGCGCCGGACAACCGCAGCAAATGGGTCGGTCTCGCGCGCACGACCGAACTCTGGAGCGCGCTCGCCAAAAGCCGCGAGGCGCTGGCGAGCGGCCGTCCCGCCGATGCCGAACGCGCCGCGCGTGCGGCTCTGCGCATCCAGCCGAAGAACGACGACGCGCGCCTCTTGCTCGCGAACGCGCTCGTCGCCCAGCAGCGATGGACTGACGCAGAACCGTTGCTGCGCGGTCTGCTCGCGGCGCGCAAGCCGAATCTGGACGCGGTCGCGCCGCTGCGCGTCGTGTACGAGCGCACCGGGCGCACCGCCGAGCTGGAGAGTCTCTTCGATTCGCTGCAGCGCCGCGTCGCGTCGCCGAAGGAGAAGCAGGAGATCGCACAGATGCGCGCGGAACTGCTCGTCAAGCAGGCCGAGCGATTCCACGCCGACGGCCGCGACGGTCCTGCCGCCGATCACTACGAAGCCGCGCTGAAGCTCAATCCCGACGCCGCGTGGACGCGCTTCGCGCTGGCGCGGCTGTATCGCGATCTGGGATCGCCCGAGCTCGGACGCCGCGTGATGGAGGACGGGCTCGCGGCCAGTCAGGCGCCGTCGATGCGCTATGCCGCCGCGCTCTACGACAATTCGCTCGACGATGTCCGCAGCGCGAAGGCGCTGATCGCCCCCTTGCCCGAGAGCGAGCGCACCGACGGCATGCGCGAACTGGTCCGCAAGCTCGACGTGCACGAGGCGCTCGAAACGTCGCGCGAGGCGGCATCGCACGGAGAACGCGAACGCGCCGCCGCCGCGCTGAAGGAAGCGCGCGACAAGGCGGGCGACGATCCGTATCTGCTCGCCTCGGTCGGCGCGGCGTATATCGACCAGGGCGAGCCGGACCGGGGCGTCGTGTTGCTGCGCGACTGGATCGACGCGCACCCGGACGCCGCCGACGCCGACATCCGCCTGCGCTACGGCGATCTCCTCAGCAGCTCGCACCGCGACCGCGAATTGCAGGCCTGGCACTATGCGTTGCGAGAGCGCGGCGGGCTCAACAAGCGCCAGTTCGCGCGTCTGGAAGATCAGGCGTTGCGGCTCGCGCTGCGTCAGACCGACGAAGCGCTGGAAAACGACGACTTCGAGCGCGCGCGCAAGGTGCTCGCTTCGGTGAGCCCGGCCGGGCGCGCGGACCGGCGCTACACGCTGGAACTCGCGGAGGTCGAGCGCAGGCAGGGCAACTTCGCGGTGGCGCGCGAGCAGCTCGAACCGGTGCTCGCGAAAGCGCCCGACGATACCGAAGCGCAACTCGCGCTCGCGCGCGTGCTGGAAGACAGCGGCGAACGCGCCGAAGCGCTGACCGTGACGCGCCGCGTGCTGTCCCAGGCCCCGCACGATGACGTCGATACGCGGCTCGGCGCGGTGCGGCGGCTCGCATCGTTACAGGAGACGGACGAAGCGCGCGCGATCACGGCGGGCTTGCGGCAGGAGTATCCGCAGCGGCCCGACGTGACGGTGCAGGCCGGGCGGCTGGCGCAGCGCGCGTATCAGTTCGACGAAGCGGCGTCGCTCTACAAGACGGCGATCGCTCAGGAAACGGCGACCGGCCTTGCCGCCGATCGCGGCACGTCGCCCGCGCAGCGCGCCCTCGATCAGCTCGAAGCGCGCCGCGAACCCGACGTGGAAGCGGGCTTCCTGCTCGCCTACAAATCGGGCGATGCCGGCATTTCCAACTATCACGCGCAGCAGGTGCCGGTGTACGGGCAGGTGCCGATCGGCTATGCGGGGCATCTGTTCGCGCACGTCGACACCGTGCATCTCGATGCGGGCACGCTCCAGAATCCCGACATCGACAGCTATACGCGCAACACCTTCGGCACCTTCGCGGCGCGCTCGGCCGGCACGCCGCTCGTGGCGTCGGTGCATCAGCGGGCGTTCGGCGTGGCGATCGGGGCCGGCTATCAATCCGATGCGTGGCGCTTCGATCTCGGCACGACGCCGCTCGGCTTTCCGGTGCAGTACGTCGTCGCGGGTCTCCGGTATCGCTTCGAGACCGACAAGGCGAGCGTCACGGTCAGCGCGTCGCGGCGGCCGGAGACGGGCAGCGAGCTGTCGTACGCGGGCGCGCGCGATCCGGTGACGGGCGTCGTGTGGGGCGGCGTGCGGCGCGACGGCATCGACGTGCGCGGCTCGGTCGATATCGGCAAGGTCAATGTGTTCGCGAGCATCGGCGGCGGCGTGCTGACCGGGCACAACGTCAAGACCAATCAGGAAGTGACGGCGCGCGCCGGCTTCGCAGTGCCGGTCTACGAGCGCCCGGACATGCGCGTGTCGACCGGGCTCGTCGGCAATGCGTGGCACTACACGAACAACCTGCGCTTCTATACCTACGGACAGGGCGGCTATTACAGCCCGCAGCGGTATCTCGCGCTCGGCGTGCCTGTCGAGTGGACGGGACGGCGCAATGCGTTCACCTGGGATGTCGAGGCGGTCGTCGGCATGTCGTGGACTTACGAACGCGATTCGCCGTATTTTCCGATCGGCCTGCCCGCGTCGGCGAACGTGCAGGGCGGCGGCAACAACGTGTTCAGGGGCGGCTCGGGCGGCGGCTTCTCATACGCGTTTCGCGGCGTGCTCGAGTATCGGTTCAATCCGAAGCTGGTCGCGGGCGTGCGCCTTTCGATCGAACATTCTCACGACTACATGCCGAGCGCGGGCATGGTCTACGTGCGATACGACTTCGATGCCCGCAAGCGCGACACCGGCATGCAGACGCGGCCCGTCCGTCTTTATTCGAGCTACTAACGATAACTTCTACAAAACTGGGAGAAACCATGAACGACGCGACCTGTGCCAGTTACAGCCGGGCGACGAAGCGGCCGGCGGGATGGCTCGCCGGGCTGCGCGCCACGGTGCGACGCCTGCCGCGCGCGGGGTCCACGCAACGGCTCGTCATCGACGGCCTGCCGGAGAAATGGTCGACGCTCGCACGCGGCGCGGTGCACGGCATCTACACGACGCCCGGCACGCGCGCCTGCGATGCGCTCATCTGGAACACGGCGCGCAAGGCCGGTGCGGAACACGTGACGGTCGTGCGCGCGCTGGCCGGCGAAGAGATCGCCGCGCAACTGCGCGCGCGCGGCCTGTCCGCCGACGAACGCGCGCCGGGCTGGCCGCGTCATCTCAACGTGCTCGCGATGCCCCCGGACGGCGCCGCAACGCCGCTGCGCGCAGCCCTGCGTGCGCTGTGCAAGCGCGGCCTGCGCTCGCATTCGCTGTCGATCATCGAAGGCGCGGAGCGCTGGTTCAGCTGGGACGATCCCGCCGCGCTCGGCCGCGAGGGTGAATTTCTTGCGCGCTGGTGCGCGAAGCGCGCGGTCTCGATGATCCTCGTGTTCCGCGCGGAGCCGCCGGCGCGCGCGTATGCGAGCTCCGAGACGCTTCATGTGCGTTTTGCGGGCGTCGCGCGGATGGGCGAGCTGGCGGGCGAGTTGCGCTGGCACGTCGACTTCTGGCGCACCGGGCAGACGCTCGTCGCGAACGAGACCTGCGCGCTGCGGCTGAACGCGGCCGGCGCGCTCGTCGCGGAGCCGGAGTCGCCGTCGCATGGACGCATTCCGTCGAAGCCCTTCATCGACGACGAACACCGCGTCGTCATCCCGCGTGCGCTCGTGAACCCGGACGCGTGGTTTCCCGGCGACTGGGAGCTGCACGCGGACAATGCCTCGGTATTCGCGGCGTGCGGCGAGGCGCGGGCCGCATCGGTCTTCTTCACGCTCGACGCGCAGACATCGCTCGCGGAGCTATGCACGATGATCCACGCGCGGCGCTTGCAATGCGGCGGGGCGCTCAAGATCGCGGTCGTGGAACGCAGCGACGCCATCGCCCTGAATCACGAGCTTCTGCTGCTGCGCGTCGGCGCCGACGCGGTGCTGGCCGATCGCGATCTTTCCATCTCGCGATTGCTGTGCGCGCTGCGCTCGCTGCAGGGCCACGTCCACACGGGCGCGACCGTCGACGATCCCGCCGCCGCGTTCGCCGCCGCGCAGCCGGACGGCATCGCCGGTTATGCGCCGCTCGCGCGCTTCTGCGATCGCGTCGCCGCGGCGTTGCAACGAAGCGCGCCGCTCGCGCTGCCGCATGTGCTCGTCGAATTGACGCTCGGCCCCGACGTGTCGCATCTGGACGCGCTATGCGCGACGCTGTCGCGTCAGCCGGGGCGGCTCGCCACCGTCGACGCCACGCGCGTCTATCTGTTCCTCTTCGCGTGCGAGCCGCCCGACGCGCAGGAACGTCTCGCGCAAATGCTCGGCACGTCGGGCGCCGGTTTCTTCGCGGAACGCAGGCTGTACGCGGGCAGCGGCATCGCGCAGCAACTGGACGCGATGCGCGAACGCGCCCGCCGCGTCCATGCGCCCGATTACAGCGACGTGCTGCCGATCGCGCCGGCACCGATGCCGCGCGCGGCGGCCGGCGGCGGGACGCCGTCGCGGGTGCTGCACTGGGCTCCCGTCGCCGGCGCGGCGATGCCCGAGCGCGAGTTGCGCGAACCCCGGCGCGCGGAGCGCTGCACGCTGCCGATCCGTCGAGAGGTGGACGCATGATGACGATGCTCCTTGCGTGCGTCGGCGCGGGCGTCGCCATCGCGATACCGCTGTGTGTCATCGGGCATCGAAGGCGGGCCCGCAGCGAAGCGCTGCCCGAATTGCGGCTCGAACGCGTCGTCAGCGACACGCGGCTCGTGCGGGCCGAGGGCGGCCCAAGCACCGCGCCCGACGGGAACGGCCGATGACCGTGATCGCAGTGGTATCGACGGCGGGCGGGGCGGGGCGCACCACGATCTGCAGCGCGCTCGCGGTGCTGCTCGCGCGGCGGGCGCGTCAGGTCTTCGCGATCGAGCTGGATGCGCAGAACATTCTCGGCGCGTATCTGGGCCTCGAGGCGCTCGCGCCGCGCGGACTCGTTCACGCGCTGCTCGACAGCAGCAGCGACTGGCACGCCGAGTCGTTTCGCAACGACGACGGCGTCATGTTCGTGCCCTACGGCGCGCTCGACCCGGACGAGATAGCGCCGAGCGAAGCCGCGTTCGCCGCGCTGCCCGGCTGGCTCGCGGGCGCGCTCGGCGACATCGACCAGCGGCCGGATGCGGCGGTGCTGATCGATGCGGCGCGTTATCCGTCGCAGCAGGCCGAAGCGGCGATGCGCGCCGCCGATCTCGTGCTGTGCGTGACGACGCCGGAGCCGGCGGGATGCGTGTCGCTGGCGTCGTCGATTGACCGGATGCGGCGGGGCGGCGCGGCGTTCTTCATCGTCGTGAACCAGTTGCATCCGACGCACGAGATGCACCGCGATGCGCTGGCGTTGCTGCGCGCGCGCGTCGGCGACGGGGTGATCCTGCCGCAGCGGCTGCACCGGGATGCGGCGCTGCCCGACGCGTTCGCGCGCGGCGTGTGGGTTTTCGACGCCGCGCCGCATGCGCAGATTTCTCACGACCTGCACGGCCTGGCCCGCTGGCTCGACGGCTGGCTGTCCGCGCACGGCGAAACGGCTTGATACGACATGCAGCCAATCGACGACGCCCGCCCATCGCTACGTTCGAGACTCGCGAACTGGCTCGCGCCGCGCCTGGGTCTCGCCGATACCCGCACGCCCGCCGACTGGTTCGTGCGGCTGTTGTTTCATGCGCCGCGCCCCGGCCGCCGCGACGTGCCGCAGCTCGTGATCGCTGCGTTCGTCGCGCGGCTCGCAAGCGAATGGCGGATCGCCGCGCGTGCGCCGCTCTCCGTGTGGCTGTGGCGCGCGTTCGTGAAGCCCGCACGCGCGGGCGGCGTGGCGGCGTCGGTTAGGGCGGGCATGGCGGGAGCGGCGCTCGTGGGGAGAAGGGCGGCCGGCTTCGTGCATCGACAGCAGCGCAGCTTCGATGCCGCCATCGCGCGGCTGCCGTGGGCGCCGCTATCGTCGGCGCTGGAAGGCGCGAGCCGGGTCGCGGGCCGCGGGCGGCTCATGCTGCCCGTCGTCGTGCTGACAGGCGGCGCGCTCTTCGCGCTCGCGAGCACCGCGCCGCTCTCGACCACCGCGCAGTTGCAATTCGGCGCGGTGTCGCTCGCGGCGTCGCTGCTGATCCGGCGCATGCCCGGCCGGCTGCCGCTTCTGCTGCTGTCGTCGCTCGCGCTGCTGATGACCGCGCGCTATGCGTACTGGCGCGCCACCGCGACGCTCGATTTCCGCTCGCCCGGCGATACGCTCGTCGGCTACGCGCTCTTCGGCGCCGAAGCGTACACGTGGATGATCCAGTTGTTCGGCTTCATCCAGACGGCCTGGCCGCTCAAACGCCCGATCGTCCCGATGCCGCCCGATCCGGCGACGTGGCCGACCGTCGATGTCTATATCCCGACGTACAACGAGCCGCTCTCGGTGGTGCGTCCGACGGTGTTCGCTGCGCAAGGCATCGACTGGCCGGCGGACAAGCTGCGCATCTATCTGCTCGACGATGGCCGCCGCCCCGAGTTCCGCGCATTCGCGGAAGCGGCGGGCATCGAGTATCTCGTGCGCGACGACAATCGCCACGCGAAGGCCGGCAACATCAATCGCGCGCTCGCGCGCACGCACGGCGAGTACATCGCCATTTTCGACTGCGATCACGTGCCCGCGCGCTCGTTCCTGCAAACGACGATGGGCACCTTCCTGCGCGAGCCGAAATGCGCGATGGTGCAGACGCCGCATCACTTCTTCTCGCCCGATCCGTTCGAGCGCAATCTCGCGACGTTTCATCGCGTGCCGAACGAGGGCTATCTGTTCTATGGACTCGTGCAGGCGGGCAACGATCTCTGGAATGCGTCTTTCTTCTGCGGCTCGTGCGCGATCATCAAGCGGGCGCCGCTCGAAGAAGTGGGCGGGATCGCGGTCGAAACCGTGACCGAGGATGCGCATACGGCGCTCAAGCTGCATCGCCGCGGCTACACGACGGCCTATCTGCCGACCGTGCAGGCGGCCGGTCTCGCCACTGAAAGTCTCGCGAGCCACATCAAGCAGCGCACGCGATGGGCGCGTGGCATGGCGCAGATCTTCCGCATCGACAACCCGTTCCTTGGGCGCGGCCTGAACTTCTTTCAGCGCCTGTGCTACGGCAACGCGATGCTGCATTTCTTTTACGGCATCCCGCGCCTCGTCTTTCTGACGATGCCGATGGCCTATCTCTTCTTTCACATGCATTTCATCCACGCGCCCGCGCCGGCGATCGTCGCTTATGTGCTGCCGTACATCGCGCTGGCGAACGTCGCGAATTCGCGGTTGCAGGGCGGCTTCCGGCATTCGTTCTGGGCCGAAGTGTACGAGTCGGTGCTGGCGTGGTACGTCGCGCTGCCGACGACCATCGCCGTGCTCAGTCCGAAGCACGGCAAGTTCAACGTGACCGACAAGGGCGGACGGATCGATCAGGGGTATTTCGACTGGTCGGTGTCGCGGCCGTACATCCTGCTCGTCGCGCTGAATGCGCTGGCGCTCGCCGTCGGCTGCTACTCGCTCGTCGCGGGCGATCCGTACGAAGTGCCGACCGTGCTGATGAACATGCTATGGACCACCTACAACCTCGTGCTGCTCGGCGGCGCGCTGTGCGTGGCGCGCGAGGCCAGGCAGACGCGTGCGGATCAGCGTATCGCGATGCGCCTGCCCGCGACGCTCGTGCTCGCGGATGGACGCTCCATCGCCTGCACGACCCGCGACTGCTCGATGGGCGGCTTCGGCCTCACGCTGCCCGAGGGGCAGCGTTTCGCCCCGGACGAGTCGATGTCGGTGTGCGTGAGGCGTCCCGGGCAGGAGTTCAGCTTTCCGGTGCGCTCGGTCTGGCAATCGGGCACGCAGCTCGGCGTGAAGCTGGAACGACTCGATCTCGAAGCGGAGCGGCGGCTCGTGCAGATGACCATCGGCCGCGCGGACGCGTGGATCAAATGGCACGACACCGAGCTCGCCGACAGGCCGTTGCGCGGACTGCGCGATGTCGTCGGCGTCGGCGTGCGCGGCTACGGGCGGCTCGGACGCGATGCGGTGCGCGCAACGCGGGCGTGGGTCGCGGCGGCAAGGGCACGTTCATGAGCACGGCCACGACATCGACCGGAGCATGAAGCAATGGCGTTCTGGAATCTCTACTTCATCCTCAAGCTGTATCTATGGGCGACCGGCCATCTGACGCCGATCTGGTCCGCGAATATCGCGTTTGCGCTGGCGCTCGGCGCGACGTCGTTGTGGCGCGCGCGGCTCGCGCGCATCGCACGGTTTCTCGCGGCCCTCGCGATCGCGCTGCCGCTGCTGTACACCGAGGCGAAAGTGCCGCCGTTCTCGCGCCTTGTCAGCGAACTCGGCGCCATGCTGCACTTCAGCGCGGGTTACTGGCTCGAACTGGCGCAGCGCTTCGTGCCGCCGGCGCTGCTCGTGGCGGGCGTGGGCGCGGTCGCCGTGTACGTCGTGGTGAACCGCTGGGTGCGCGTGTCGACGCTCGTCATCGCGGCGCTCATCACCGCGCCGGTCTATGAACTCGGCCGCGCGATCCAGTTGCCCGGCACGGCGGGCGCGCCTGCCGGGACGTCACCGCAGGCGCTTTCCCAGGCGATGCGCGCGGGCAATGCAGCGGGCCAGGCGGGCGCGGCGGGCCACGAGACCGAACTTACGGCGTTCCGCACGGAAGAGGCGAAGCGCCGCGTGAGCTTCTCGCATCTCACGAACGATGCCAGCGCGCAGTTCGACATCATCGTGCTGCACGTGTGCTCGCTGTCGTGGAACGATCTCGATGTATCGAAAGCGCGAGATCATCCGATGCTCAGTCACTTCGACTACGTGTTCACCAATTTCAGCACGGCGGCGAGCTACAGCGGCCCGGCGGCCGTCCGCGTGCTGCGCGCCGCCTGCGGGCAGGAGCCGCACAAGAAGCTGTACGAACCCGCCGATGCCGACTGCTACCTGATGAGCGCGCTGGCTCGCGCGGGCTACACGCCGCAAGTGCTGCTCAATCACGACGGCCATTTCGGCGACTTCGGGCAGACGGTCGCGCGCAACATCGGCGCACCGAACGTGCCGTTCGTGCCGAACGCTGCCGCGCCGGTCCAGATGCGCTCCTTCGACGATTCGCCCATCCGCGAGGACTACGGCGCGCTTGCCGGCTGGTACGCGCAGCGCGCGCAGGTGCAGGGGCCGGTCGCGCTTTACTACAACACGATCAGCCTGCACGACGGCAACCGGCTGCCGGGCGTCGCGGGCACGAGCCTGCAGACGTATCCGCGCCGCGTGCAGAAGCTGATGACCGATTTCGACCGCTTCGCCGATCTCGTCGCGAGTTCCGGGCGGCGCGCCGCGATCATCTTCGTGCCGGAGCACGGCGCGGCGCTCGCCGGCGACAAGGACCAGATCGCGGGCCTGCGCGAAGTGCCGACGCCGCATATCGTGCACGCGCCGGTGGGCATCCGCCTCGTCGGATTCAGCGGGACGCATCCGGCGGCGACGGTCATCACGCAGCCGTCGAGCTTTCTCGCGCTTGCGCAACTGCTGTCGAATCTGGTCGCGCGCAGCCCGTTCCAGCCGGGCGCGGCCCTTCCCGAGTACGCCGCCAATCTGCCGCGCACGCGGATGATCGGAGAAAACGAGCAGACGGTCACGATCGGCACGGCGGAAGGCTTCTCGGTTCGCACGCCGGATGGCGTATGGGTGGATCAGCAATGAACGATACTTCGAACGAGCGCGACGACTGGCCGGAGAACGACGTCAGCGGTCTCGCCGAACGGCTGCCGGGCCTCGATCCGCAGACGTACTACGATGACGAAGCAGCGCGCGCGTACGACGCCGCGTTGCGCCGCTGCCCCGCGCTCGCGCGGCTGCTCGGACTTCCCCCGCCCGCAACCGGGCACGACCCGATTTCCTGACGGTGAACGCGATGGCCGCCACGACCCGAAGACAGTTTCTGCGTACGATGTCCGCGTGCGCGGGCGCATTGCTTGCACCGCCCGCGCCGCCGATTCGCGCAGCGCTCACGCTGCCCGCGACCGGCCACACCGGCACGATCAAGGACGTGGGGCACGTGGTGATCCTGATGCAGGAGAACCGCTCGTTCGATCATTACTTCGGCACCCTCGGCGGCGTGCGCGGCTTCGAGGACCCGCGCCCGCTCGTCCTCGCGAACGGACGGCCGGTGTGGTATCAGCCGGGCGCGTCGGTTTTCACGAGCGAGTATCGCAGCCGCGGCCTGCCGAACGACGCGCCGTATGTGCTGCCGTTTCATCTGGATTCCAAAGCGACGACCGAGTTCACGCCCGGCACGGATCACAGCTGGAGCACGGGGCACCTCGCGTGGAACGAGGGCCGCTACGACGCGTGGGTGAACCACAAGCAGGACCCGCTGACGATGGCCTTTCTGCGCCGCGCGGACCTTGCCTATCACTACGCGCTCGCGGACGCCTTTACTCTCTGCGACGCCTATTTCTGCTCCGTTCACGCCGATACCGCCCCGAACCGCCTCATGTTGTTCAGCGGCACGATGGACACGCGCAACCGGCTCGGACCGCTGCGCACCGGCCCGGGCTTCAGCGAACGCGACGCGACCGATCCGTACAGCTGGACGACGTATCCCGAGCGGCTGGAAGCGGCGGGCATCGAGTGGAAGGTGTATCAGGGCGGCACGGGCCTGCCCGGCGACGCCACCGACAACTACACGAATAATTCGCTGGAGTTTTTTCAGCGCTTTCAGGCCGCGCACAATGCGCCGGCGTCGCTCGTGCAGAAGGGCGTATCGCAGCACACGCTGCTCGAATTCCAGCGCGATGTCGACGAGAATCGCCTGCCTGCGGTGTCGTGGGTGATCGCGCCGAAGATGTATTGCGAGCATCCGAACGGCTGTCCCGCCGATGGCGCGTTCTATATCAACCGCATTCTCGAAGCGCTGACGTCCAATCCGACGGTGTGGGGCCGCACGGTTCTTTTCATCAACTACGACGAGAACGACGGCTTTTTCGATCACGTCGTTCCCCCGATGCCGCCGCAGACGAGCACGCAGGGTAACGCGGGCCTGGTGTCGCGCAAGCTCGTCGACAGTCTGGGCGATGAATTCGTCGATCTCGATGAATATCCGCGCCACAAGCGGCCGCTGATTCCGAACGCGGACCCGGGCGGGCGGCAACCGATCGGCCTTGGACCGCGCGTGCCGATGATCGTCGTATCGCCGTGGACGAAGGGCGGGTGGGTGTGCTCGCAGGTCTTCGATCACACATCGGTGCTGCAGTTTCTCGAGGCGCGTTTCGGCGTGGCGGAGCCGAACATCAGCGCGTGGCGCCGCGCGGTGTGCGGCGATCTGACTTCGGCGTTCGATTTCACCGTGAAGCCGGATGCGGCGAGCGGGCCGATCGGGCCGGTGGCGCGTGTCGGATCGAGAGGCGCGGCGATCGCGATACCCGATCCGCAGGCGATGCCCAGTTGCGAGCGCAACGCGCGGCGCGCGCGTGCGTTGCCGTATGCGCTTGCGATGAGCGGCCGCATCGCCGATGACTTGTTTCTCATCGACTTTCGCAATAGCAGCCGCGTGGGCGTGGCGTTCTATATCTACGACCGCGTGCGTGCCCGGAACGCGCCGCGCCGCTACACGATGGCCGCCGGCGATGCGTTCTCCGACTTCTGGCCGCTGCGCGATTCTCAGGGCCGCTATGACCTGTCGGTGTACGGGCCGAATGGGAGTCTCTTCGAGTTCAGTGGTTCTGCCGAGGGCAATGCGTTGCCGGAGGTTCAGCTTTCGGTCGATGCGGGCGCTTTGCTCGCGACGCTGCGCGTGACGAATCGTGGGCGGGCCGCGTGCCGGCTACGCGTGGCGAATGCGTATGACAGTGCGCCGGCGCGCGAGATCAGCGTGAGTCCGGGCGAGACGCTGCAGGATCGATGGGATGTGTCGGGAAGATCGGGCTGGTATGACCTGAGGGTGTCGTCGATCGATTTCGAAGGGTTTGCACGGCGCTTTGCGGGGCATGTGGAGACGGGGGCGCCGTCGATGAGTGATCCGGGGCCGGTTTAGGGTCTTGCGATGCAACGCCGATGGCGCGCGGCTACCGCGAATTAGGACTTTCCGGTTCCCCTAGCCCTTGATTCTTGACATTCTGTTGCAAGTTCAATAAGAACTTCGAAGTAATATGGCCGTTCTTCAGTTCTCTGAATGAAGTGATGGCCGATATTTTCATCAAGATCGATGGCATTTGTGGCGAATCGCAAGACGCCACTCACCGCCATGAGATAGAAGCATTTAGTTGGCATTGGACCGTGTCGCAGATTGCCAGTATGCATTCTGGCTCCGGTCGTGGCGCGGGAAAAGCGTCGATTTCAGATTTGCATTTCTCTCACGCAATCGACAGGACAAGCCCGAATCTAGCCAGTTATTGCGCGCAGGGGAGACATATCTCTCAGGTCAAGCTGACGATGCGCAAACCGGGTGGAGATCCCCTCGAATTCTATAAGATCATCATGTATGACGTGATTATTACCGACGTATCGCCTGCGGCAGGCGCCGGACAGACGATTGAACATGTGGCGCTCTCATTCGCCAGGGTAAGAAAGGAATATGTCGTTCAAAGCGAGAGGGGCGGGAGACAAGGGATAGTGACGACGATCATCGATGTTGAAAGGGAACCGCGTCGGTTAATAGTTGATTGGGCGCAGCCGAACGATGAACGATGAACGAATACGAATACCTGATCGCCGATACGACTCCGCCGAAATCCAATGTCTATCTCTACGATGGCCGAACGCTGACACCGCAGCAAATTTACGTGTGCGTGTTGATTCAAGAAACGCTCGATCACTTGGGAATTCAGGACGTAGAGGCAGTGATAGCGATCATCCTGGGGCGGCCCCTGTTGCCAACAAGAGGCAAGTTCCGGTTCGCCACCAAGGGAACCTCTCTTGCATCGGCGGTATGCCGATATCTATTCGACGTCGAGCTTCCATATCGACTTCCGACTCTCACAGGCTCAACCTTGGCGACGTTGAGATTGTCGTCTACCAGGCACCTTGGGGCATTCATAGGGCGAAAAGTGCCGTATGCAGGATGGGCTATCCTCGCTCACGATGTCATTGCCATCAACATCAAGGCGATTGCCCATTACAACCGTTTGGTTAAGCCAGAGGACCAGATCAATGACGCAACCGTCGGAAGTCTCGGCTGAATTGGAGAACTTCATACGCGCCCAGATGGGTATCCCATCGACGCGAGTAGTGAGTCCGTCGGATAGTCTCGAACGAGACCTGGGTCTGACCGGCGATGATGCCGCTTATTTCATGGAGGCCTACTTCGAGCGTTTCTCGATTAGATTAGGCGATTTCGACTTCACTCGATACTTCATGGAAGAAAGCTCGCCCGGCCCCTTCCTTCTGTTAGCAAGTCTGATGTCCAAACGGGTGCGGAGGCACTACCAACGGGAGCCTCTGACCGTTGCAATGCTTCAGCGCGCAATCGATATTGGCGCGTGGGATAGCGTGCGGGTTCGGAACTGAAAAGCCGCTGCAGAATCACCGCGTCGCATACGTCGCAGCCATCAACTCCAGATACCGGCGGCAATCCTCCACCGCGATTCGCCGCTCCGCGATCGCATGCGCTCCGGCAGCGTACGTGCGATCCCGCCGCGCAAGCTCGCCCTCCATCCCCAGGCCAGCCGCTGCCTCCAGATCGCGGATCGCGCCTTCCGTATCCCCGCGCTTCCGACGAAGCAAGCCCCGGTTCCGATATGCCAGCGCATCGCCGGGGGCGAGGCGGATCGCTTCGTCGAAGTCGCTTAGCGCGCCGTCCATATCGCCCTGATCACGGCGGGCGACCCCACGGTTGTTCAACGCATCGGCATGAGCGGGCGCGACGCGAATCGCTTCGTGCAAGTCCAGCAGCGCCCCGTCGATGTCCCGCCGCGCAAGCCGCGCGACGCCGCGATCGTTCAGCGCATCCGCATGAGCGGGCGCGAGGCGGATCGCTTCGTCCAGGTCGCTCGCAGCACCCGATACATCGCCCGCGTCGCGGCGCGCTCTTGCCCGGCGCGCGTAGGCGTCGGCGTAAGCCGGGTCGAGGCGAATCGCCTCGTCGTAATCGGCGAGCGCGCCCTCGATATCGCCGGCATCGGCCCGCGCCGCGCCGCGATTCGCATAAGCGACGGCGTGATCGGGCGCAAGCGCCAATGCAACATCGAAGTCGTTCAGCGCGCCTTCGAAGTCGCCGCTGGCGTGGCGGGCGTTGCCCCGGTTGCAGTGCGCGTCCGCGCGGCCGGGATCGAGACGCACGGCTGCGTCGAAGTCGCCGAGCGCGCCGGCGAGATCACCATTGCGCGCCCGGATGACGCCCCGATCGTTAAAAGCCGCCGCGAAATTGGGCAAGCGCGCGATTGCATCGTCAAGGTCCGCGAGCGCGCCCGCCGTATCGCCCGATTTCACGCGTGCGACACTGCGGTTGTAGTAGGCAACGGCGAAATCGGGCCGCAATCGCAAAGACTCGTCGAAATCGCCCAACGCATCGTCGACATGATCTTTCGCCATCCTGATGATGGCGCGATTCGCATAAGCCTCCGCCCGATCGGGAGCCAGACGGATGGCCGCATCGAAGTCCTGCAGCGCGCCGTCCAGATCGCCGACACGTCCGCGTGCAGCGCCGCGATCCACATAGGCTCCCGCCACGTCCGGCGCAAGGAGGATCGCACGGCTGTAGTCATCGAGCGCACCGTCGATGTCGCCGTCGTCGCTGCGCAGCGTGCCTCGGCTGTGATGCACGGCGGCATCGTCGGGGTCGAGGCGAACGGCTTCGTCCAGGTCACGCAGCGCATTCCGTCGATCCCCACGTTTGGCATGCAAAAGACCACGTGCGACATAGGCGTCCACAAAATGCGGTCTGATGCGGATGGCTTCGTTCAGATCCGCGAGCGCACCTTCCATGTCGCCGCTGCCGGCTCGCATATCGGACCGCGATACATAAGCCGAAGCGCGGCCCGGTTCGAGCCGCACCGCTTCGTCGAGATCGTGCAGCGCGCCTTGCGCGTCGTTCATCGCCAGCCGCAATTGCGCGCGGATTGCATGCGCATCGGCCCAGGCGGCATCGATGCGGATCGCCTCGTTCAGATCAGCGAGCGCGCCGGAGAGGTCGCCCCGCTCGCGGCGCGCGTTCGCACGGTTGAGCCACGCCACCGCATAACCCGGATCGAGCCGCACGGCGACGCCGTAATCGCGCAGCGCGGCTTCGATATTGCCCTGATCGCAGAGCACGTTGGCGCGGTTGTTATGCGCGACCGCATCGTCGGGACGGAAGCGGATCGCGGCGTCGAAGTCACGCAGCGCGGCGTCGAAATCGTCCTGTTGCACGTGCACGAGGCCGCGGTCGTGATAGGCGGCGGCATCGTCGGGGGCGAGGGCGATCGCGCCGTTCAGATCGGCGAGCGCGCCGTCGATGTCGCCGAGCTTCGCACGCGCATTGCCGCGTCGTGCCAGGGCGCGGGCATCGCGCGGACGCAGCGCGATGGCTGCGTCGAAGTCGCGCGCGGCGGCTTGCCAGTCGCCTTGCGTCTGCTGCGCGATGCCGCGTTCGACATAGGCATCCGCCAGCTTCGGCTGCGCGCGGATCGCTGCGTCGAAGTCTTCGACGGCGGCTTGCACGTCGCCCGTCTGGAGCCGAACCCGTCCGCGCTGCAATCGCGCATCGGCGTCGGCGGGCGCGATGCTTAGGCATGCATCGTAATCGCCAAGGGCCGCGTCCAGATCGCCGGCGGCTTGATGCAACTCGGCGCGGCCGCGATATGCGTGTGCGTGATCGGGTTCGAGACGGAGCACGGTGGCGAAGTCGTCGAGCGCGCCATCGGTGTCGCCCTTGCGCGCACGAACGCGTCCGCGCTCATACGAGGCCCGCGCGTTACGCTCATCGATGGCGATCGCGTGATCGAAGTCCCGCAGCGCGCCGTCCAGTTCGCCGATGCCCGCCCGCGCGATGCCCGCTTCGACGTACGCGCCGACGTGGTCCGGCGCGGAGCGGATCACATCGCCGAAATCCCGCAGCGCGCCCGCGACGTCGCCGAGCTGGCGGCGCAGGCAGCCACGGTCGATGTGCGCTTCGACGAATCCCGGCTGCAGGCGCAGGGCCTTGTCGTAGTCGAGCAGTGCGCCGCGTGCGTCGCCGCGAGCGCCGCGCACCTCGCCGCGCAGCCGGTACGCAGCCGCACAGTCCGGTTCCAGCCGGATCGCGCGATCGAGATCGCTCACGGCGCCGTCGAAATCGCCCTTCGACGCGCGCACGCGTCCCCGATGACGAAGCGCTTCGGCATCGCCCGGCGCGAGACGCAACGCGCGGCTCAGATCGACGATGGCGCCGTCCGCATCGCCCTTCGCGTATCGCACGAGTGCGAGCGCAACGTGAGCGTCGACGCACCCGCGATCGATGTCGACCGCGCGGCGATAGTCGAGCAGCGCGCCGTCCGGATCGCCGGCGGTCTCGCGCGCACGGCCCCGGCCGAGGCGGCCCGATAGATCGTCGGGCTCGCTGCGCAGGGCCGCATCGTAGTCGAGCAGCGCCGCGTCGGTCTGACCTTGCGCCATGTACACACGCGCCCTTTCGCGAAACCCGAGCGCGCTGAGCGGATCGAGCCGGATGGCTTCGCCGTAGCACCGCAGTTTGTCGTCGATGTCCGTCGCCGCGAAGCCCTGTTCGAAGCATTGCTGCGCGATCAGTTCATCGACCGCGACGGCGCGTGCCGAACGCGCGGCGGCGCGTTCGTTCAGCGCGGCGTCGTGCGCGAGGTCCATTCCTTCAGCCGGCAGCGGCGTGCGCCACGCATCGCGCGGCTGGAAGTGCTGACACCGGCGATGTATCTGCGCGATGCCTTCGTCGAAGCGATGCGCGTCGATGATGAGCGGTTCGTATTGCGCGAGCTTTGCCAGCTTGCCTTTGAGCCGTCCGGCGATCGCGGGCGATTCGAACGCGCAGCCGTCCGTGACGAGCGGAACGACGTGGCAGCGGGCGTCGAGGGCCGTCTCGATCTCGCGGCGCAACCGGTCATCGGGCCTCGATCGGTCTTCGAGCGCCGATGGCGTCAGCAGGACGACGAAGTGTGCGCAAGTCTGGATTTGCGTGCGCGCGATGCGTTCATAGGCGGTATCGGCGACGTCGAGGAAATCGAAGACCACGTCGTAACCGTGCCGCTCCAGATGCTGGAACATCGCGACGGCCCACGGCCGGTTGTTGCGGTGATAGCTGATGAACAGAGACCGCATGAGGCGCTCCATTGAGGACGGTCGTTCGATGAAACGGTCGCGTCGATGGCAAGCGGCAGTTGTGCGGAGTGTGCGCTTCGACAAGGCTTTTTTAGCAGCATCGACAAGCGCCGGCAACTCGGAGCGGTGCGGATAGGCAATGCCCGCCGCCTGCCGCGTCGTCCGCATTCACGAGGGCATCGACGGATAGGGAGACACGGCGTACCTGCCGGCAAGCGGCGCTGTCGGCGCATTGCGTGAACCCTCGGTGCGGGTTCGAACGATGCTCGATGGCGTCGAACAATCGCAATACGCGGCTCGCGGAACGGATTATGCGAGCTTGTCTGTCTTTCATGCGCCGAATGTGTTCTCGCTCCATGCCAGCCGACGTCGAATACAAAAGTCAGTCTTCCTCCGCTCTCCCTGCAAGCGTCGTCCTTGCGCGCGACTGGGCCGAGACGCCGCTCGGTCCGTCGCAGCACTGGCCGGTCGCGCTGCGTACGTTATGCGATGTCATCGACGGCTCCGCGCAGCCGATGTTCATCGTCTGGGGCCCGGAGCGCGTCCTCGTCCATAACGACGCCTACGGAATCATCCTGGCGGAGAAGCGTGCCGACGCGCTCGGCCGTCCGTTCCTCGACGTGTGGTCCGAGATCGAGCGTGAACTCGCTCCGCTGGTCGATCAGGCGTACGCGGGCATCCCCGTGCATATGGACGACATTGCCCTCACGATGCATCGCCACGGGCGTGCCGAGGAAGCGCACTTCGCGTTCTCCTACACGCCGGTGCGCGCCGAAGACGGGACGGTCGGCGGCTTTCTGTGCGTGTGTGTCGAGACGACGCAACGCGTGCTCGCCGAACGCGAACGCAGCGCCGTCGAGGCGCAACTTCGGGCGACGCTCGGGATCAAGACCGTCGGCGTCATTCGCTGGGACCGGCGATTCGGCCTTTCGGAAGTCAACGAGGGCTTTCTGCGCATGTCCGGCTTCACGCAAGACGAAGCGCTCGGCAAGACGTGGCGCGAACTGACGCCGCCGGAGTTCTGGCCGGAATCGGAACGCGCGGTGTCGCAGATATTGGGTACCGGCGAGGCCGTGCCGTACGAGAAGCAATACTTTCGCAAGGACGGCTCGCGCTGGTGGGGCCTGTTCGCGCCGGTTGCGTTCGGCGACGGCGCAATCGAGATCGTGCTCGACATCACCGAGCGCAAGGAAGCAGAAAAACGGCTGCGGGAGCGCGAGCAGCGTCTGCGGCTGATCGTGGAATCCGCGACGGAATACGCAATCGTCACCGCCGATTCGGATGGCCGCGTCACGACATGGTCGCCGGGCGCGGAACGCACTTTCGGCTATCGCGCGGACGAAATCATCGGCAAATCATGCGATGCGCTCTATGTGCCCGAAGACCTGGACGCCGGCATTCCCGCGCTGGAAGCGGCGCGAGCCCGCCGCGACGGACAGAGTTCCAATACGCGCTGGCATCGGCGTCAGGATGGCAGCCGCGTGTTCGTGAGCGGATCGACGAATCTGTTGCGCGACCCCGGCGGCGCGGAGATCGGCTTTCTCTACGTGATGCACGACGAAACCGAGCGGCGTCGCGCCGAAGAGGAACTGCGCGAGGCCGAGGAACGCTATCGCTTCGCGGCGCGTGCGACGAGCGACGCCATTTGGGACTGGAACCTCGCGAGCGACACGATCCAGTGGAACGAGGCCATCCAGGTGCACTTCGGTTTTGCGCCGGGCGTCATCCCCGGATCGAGCGCCTGGTGGAAGGAACACATTCACGCGCAGGATCGCGAGGCCGTCGTCGCGTCGGTCGAGGCCGTCATCGCGGGCGACCGCGATACATGGCTCGCGGAGTATCGGTTCGAACGCAGCGACGGCACATACGCCGACGTGCTCGACCGCGGCGCGGTGTTGCGCGACAAGGATGGCCGCGCCGTGCGGATGGTCGGCGCCATGCACGACCTGACGCGCCGCAAGCAGGCCGAGGCGACCTTGCGGCATCTCAACGAGACGCTGGAGGAGCGCGTCGTTCAGGAAGTGAGCGCGCGCCTCAAGACGGAAGAGGCGTTGCGTCAGAGCCAGAAGCTCGAAGCCATCGGGCAGCTGACGGGCGGCGTGGCGCACGACTTCAACAACCTGCTGACCGTGATCCGTGGCGCGGCGCAGATGCTTGCGCTGCCGAGCCTGCGCGAAGAGAAGCGCGCGCGCTATGTCAGCGCCATCGCCGAGACCGCGGACCGCGCAGCCAAGCTCACAAGCCAGTTGCTGACCTTCGCGCGTCGTCAGGCGCTCAAGCCAGAAGTATTCGACGTGTGCGAGCGCATCGGTTCGATCGGTGAGATGCTGCGCACCGTCGTCGGCTCGCGTGTGAAACTGACCATCGATTCGGCCTGCGACGACTGTTATGTCGATGCCGACGCGAGCCAGTTCGAGACCGCGCTCGTGAACATGGCGGTGAACGGGCGCGATGCGATGAACGGCGACGGCGAACTCGTTATCCGCGTGCAGCAGGCGAGCGCCGTGCCGAAGGTGCGCGGGCATGGCAAGGCGGACGGCGACTATGTGGCGGTCAGCGTCACCGACACCGGCTGCGGCATCGCGCTAAAAGACCTGGCGCAAATCTTCGAACCGTTCTTCACGACGAAGGAAGTCGGCAAGGGCACGGGCCTCGGCTTGAGTCAGGCCTACGGTTTCGCGAAGCAGTCGGGCGGGGAGGTCGATGTCAGGAGCGCCCCCGGACAAGGCGCCACGTTCACCATCTATCTGCCCCGCGTGCCGGCAGCCGTGGCGGGCGCGGCGCTCAAGAAGGCCGCGATCGAAGACGCGCGCGGTAACGGCTGCGTGCTGCTCGTGGAGGACAACGAGCAGGTCGGGCAGTTCTCGACCGATCTGTTGTCGGAACTCGGGTTCGAGACATCGTGGGCGTCGAATGCGGAGACCGCATTGCGGCTGCTGGAGCGGCATCCGGATCGATACGCCGTCGTTTTCTCCGATGTCGTGATGCCGGGAATGAACGGCATCGAGCTGGGAACCGAAGTGCGCAAGCGTCATCCGGACATTCCGGTCATTCTTGCGAGCGGCTATAGCCATGTCGTATCGCAGGGCGCCGAGCACGACTTTCAACTGCTGCAGAAGCCTTATTCGATCGATGAACTCGCGCGGGCCCTTCGACATGCGATCTCCAGCCGTTCGAAGTCAATCGGGCGAAGCGAATTTCACAAGGATCAGTGATGCACGATCTCCACGGTGTCAATGTGCTCGTGGTCGAGGACGAACGGGCGATCGCCATGCTCATGCAGGACATGCTCGAATTGCTCGGCTGCGGTGTCGTCGATTGCGTATCCACGTTGCACGATGCCTGCGCCCGCGCTCAGTCGGGCTCGTTCGATGTCGCTATCCTCGATGTGAATCTCGGCGGACATCCTGTGTATGCGGCCGCCGAAATCCTGCGCACGCGTGGCATTCCGTTCGTGTTCAGCACAGGCTATGGACACGGTGGCGTGAGCAATGAGTTCCACGGCGTGCCGATCCTGGCGAAGCCTTTCGCAATGACCGATCTCGAGCGCACTGTCGCGAGCGCCTTGGCTGCAAAGAGCGCGGACGGCGCATGAATAAGCCTGTCCGGCGGCGATTTTGTGACAAGACTTTTCTCCCGATGACCGATGGCTAGCTGCTTAGCGGTAAGAATTCACTCCGGCTTAACGCAGGGCAGACGAGTCATCGAAAGAGAATTCTTTCCGCCTGCATCCGCACGCGCGTCGTTCTTTCTCCTCTCGAACCGCTGCCTGTACTGTCAGTAGACCTGTCAAAGCTGACCGGTAAGGGTTAACGCGGCTTCTATTCTTCCTCAGACGCTCGAAGCGATCGGAAAAAACGCCCGCCCCGCGTTTTTTAGCTTCGTTCCAGTGTTCAGTCAAAAATCCCGATCCTAAGCCCCTCAAGCGTTAGCGGGGCATTTTGCGCGTATTCGATCGACCCAGACGTTTCGCAAGACTAACCAATGGTCCTTTGCGACAGTCAGTTTTTGCGGCCGATTTCGGTACGTTTGACGTACGAACTGACTCGGATTGGCGGAAAAACGACTAAGAATGACCGATTCCCTGTCAATCGTCTTAAAAAACGCGAACGTTTGTTCCGCGTTTGCAAACGTTTGCAGGAGTATTTCCCGTCTACGATATGAATAAAGCAACTGATTACTTTTTTCTTCGGCTGTTACATTCAGAAACGTCTCAGGGAGTTTTAGGACTTTATACTCCGGTCTCCTTAACGCAGACATGAATAAATTCCCGTGCCGTCGAACCAGCCCACCCGATCGCAGGACGAAACTTCCTTGTTTCCCGTGTCCAACCGCAACAACGCGCCCGTTTCGCGTAGAAGCTTCCTGTCTCTGATGATGGCAAGCGCCGGAAGTGCTGCATTGGCGGCATGCGGCGGCGGCAGCGAAACCATGTCTGCCGATAGCGTCGTGAACGCTCAGGCCGTCGCCAAGAGCGCCTCGGCGAGCGGAACCGTCATTCCCCCGGCCGCATCGATTACAGACAGCGCAGGCGCCGTGTGGACGCTCGTCGGCGGCCGCGTGAATCGCAATGGCGTCGGCGTATCGACCGGTTCGCCTGCCGCGCTCACCACCATCCTCTATTACAACGGCGCGATCTACGCGAAGAACTCCGCCGGTACGTGGTTCAAGAACGGCAGCCCGTGGCAGAACGTCGGTACGGCCGACCCGCGCGGCGTGGCGTCGGCGGCGGCTGCGGTGACTTCGGGTTCGAAGTTCTACGGCATCAACGGCCACCTCGCTTACGGCTCGGGCATCTACAAGACGTTGTCGGCGGCTGCTCAGCTCGCGATCCTCAAGGATCTCGGCGTGACCAACTATCGTGCTGACGTAGCCGATTCCGGCATGGCCAAGACCGTTGCCGCAGCGTTGACGGGCGCTTTCAAGGGCAGCGGCGTGTCGATCCTGCCGGTTCTGAATCCGCTGTCGGCCGGCTGGAATACGTCGCTTAGCGAAGCCTCGGCCTACACGCTCGGCTACAACCTCGCGACGGGCGTCACGACGCAGCTCAAGGGCCTCGTGTCGCACATCGAGTGCGGCAACGAACTCGACGTTCCGCTGAAGATCAGCGGCGACGGCAGCAGCGCGGCAAACTGGAGCGCCTCGGCGTGGCCGTCGCTGCGTGGCGTGCTTCGCGGCATGATCGACGGCGTGCGCGCGATCGACCCGTCGATCAAGTGCGGCGTGGGCACCGGCATTCCGCTGTCCTACCGCGCACTGCAAATGCTGTGGAACGGCGTGTCGCCGAACGGCACGACCAACGGCGTGAGCGGCGCCGCATCGCTTCGCTGGGACTTCACCTGCTATCACTGGTATGAGAGTTCGGGCGACATGCTGTGCGGCTGGCAGAACAGCAAGTGCTACGACGTGCTTCAGGCGCTGAAGGATTCGTTCGGTGTGCCGATCTGGTTGACGGAGTGGGGCTGGAACGCGCAGAAGGACACGATGGATCAAAAGAACGCGTACATTCCGAAGGCGCTGGCCGAGTACCGGTCGCTGAAGGACAAGTACAACATCGAATCGATCATGATGTACGCGGTCATCGACGACAACTACGGGCTCATCGCCGGCGATGGCGTCACGAAGCGCGCATCGTACGATGCGTTCAAGAACTTCATCAAGGCGAACCCGGTTTAAGCGGAACGCATTCGGCAAGCACGGAACTCAAACGCTCCGACTCTCTTCGAGTCGGAGCGTTTTTTTTCGCGCAGTCGATTACTTGGCCGGAATAAGATACTTCGGCAACGCGCCGAGCTTCCACTCGAAGCCTTCCTTGACCGTCACCGTCGATGTCGCGCCTTGCCAGTCGATCTGCTTGTACGTGCCAGGCGGCACCGGGACCGACGTGGGCACGGGGTCCGCGTCGACATCGCTTCGCCAGCCGACGATCACGCGGTCATCGCCGCCATACTGGAACACCTTGGTATCGCCGCTGTCGACGAGCGCGTGGTCCCATGCACGAGAGCCGATGTTGCGCATGAGCGTGGTCACGGCGACATACGACGGCTTCGGCGTGAGGTCGAGACGCACGAGGCCGAAGTTCGCTTCCTTGTCCGACGGCTTCACACCGTCATCGACGAAGTCGTACCACATCACCGTTTCCACCGCGTTGAAGCGCCGCGAGAGCAGGAACGTGCGCGCCGCATAAGCGGCCTGCTTCTGCTCCGAAAGGCCCGCTGCCGTCGGGCTCGACGGCCAGCCGATCTCCGTGATGTACACCTTGAGCTTTCCGATGTCCGGCCGCGGATGAGACTGCGCCATGTTTCGCAGATGCGGCCATACCGTCGGCACGTTCACGCGCGGCAGCGGCGATCCTTGCGCGCTGTAGCCGTGATCCGGGTCGTAGGGCGACATGTACGGATGGATGCTGAAGCCGTCCTGATACTCGATCGCACCGGCCTTGACGATCTGCGTGATGCAATCGCCGCCCGGCCCGCCGCCCGCGCCGCCGCCGCCGCACGACACGACATTCGCATCGGGGCTGACCTTCTTGATCGCGCTGTACACCGGCTTCAGCAGTGCGATGTAGTTGTCGTAGCCGATACGCTGAAACGCGGGCTCGTTCCAGATTTCCCACGTCTTCACGTCGTCGCCGTAGAAGCCGACGACCTTCTGCGCATAGCGCACGAAGAGATCGCGTTCCTGGTCCGTTCGCGGGAAGCCTTGCGGTCCCTTGAAGAGGGCAGGGTAGGCGCGAGCGTTGCCGTAATCGAGCACGATCAGCGGCTTGATGTTCATCCTTACCGCCTGACGCACGTAGCCGCCGTACTCGTTTTCGTTGCGCCCGAACTGAAACTTGCCGGGCGTTTTCTCGACTTCGCTCCAGTACAGTTCGTCGCGTATCCAGGTGAAGCCCGCCCGCTTGATGAGCGCAAGCACCGTCGCGGGATTGCCCTTGCGCTGGCCGAAATGCGTGGCGACGCCTGCATCCCTGAACGTGCCCTTGCCCGCAGCGAGCGCGGCGAGACTGACCTTGACCGAATCGCCTTCGCCGCCGCTCGCGGAGACGAGCTTCGCGTCCAGCACGTACAGGCCGGGGCCGGGCAAGGACACGTTGACCGTCGCTTGCGCGCCACCGTTGCTTCCTGTTGCCGACGCGCGATAGGTATCGACCGGCGTCTTCGCCAACTCGGCATTGTCGTCATAGCGATAAAGCGTGGCGACGACTTGCGCGCCTTCCGACGCGCCTCCCGCAAGTCTGAACGTGATGCGCTTGCTGCCGGCATCGTCACTGATGAGGGAGCCCGGCGCGTTCGATACCGTCAAGCCGCTGGCGGCGAACGCATCGTTGCTGACGACGAGTCCTGCGAACTGCGCGGCGAGCATCAGCGTGGCCGATGCGATGAGGCGCGGATGAATCGCGCGGCCTTGACGCGGGCCGCGCGGTAAGGCACGCATGGCCCGCGTCGTGCGAAGCACTGGCATTGAAACTCCTATGGAATGCGAACCTGTTTTGAACAGCGGTCATTCGCCTTCGATGACGCGCATCGGACGCGCGCGCGGAGTGCGCGGCGGCGCGAAGCGCCGGGCGCGGGTGAGTGCGCTGCGCGGTCCCTTGTGCCACGCTGCGAGCCGCTGCTCGGCGACATACGCCTGGAAGCGCGGCCAGTAAAGCAGCAGGTAGCCGAGCGGCACGAACGACGTGACCGTCGTGATGCTCACCGTCGACGATATCAACAGGAACAGCAACAACACGAAGCCATCCGATGCGGTGAACGCCACGACGCCGAACAGCAGGATCGCGCTGAAGAGGCCCATGTCCGCGATCGATGCAGGCAGGCCCGCGAACGGCACGCCCGCCACCATCATGTCCGCTTCGATGAGCCGGATGAACGGCAGATAGCGATAGTGCTTGAGGATCTCGGGCGCAGTGATGCCGGAAATGAGATCTTCGAGCTTAGCTTCGACCAGGAACGGATAACCGCCGAAGCGGTGACCGAACGTCTCCGATCCGAAGAAGTTGTGGTTCCCCATGTAGACCGACAGCGCCGTGATCGCCACCGCGAATGCGCAAAACACCATGAGCGGATGCGTCGCGCGCAGCGGCTTGCGGAAAGGGTAGAGCGCGGCGAACAGGAACAACAGCATCGACGACTTCGAGAAACTGATGATGAGGCCGAACACGTA
This sequence comes from Caballeronia sp. LZ016, assembly GCF_031450805.1. Classification (NCBI taxonomy): domain Bacteria; kingdom Pseudomonadati; phylum Pseudomonadota; class Betaproteobacteria; order Burkholderiales; family Burkholderiaceae; genus Caballeronia; species Caballeronia sp. LZ016. The sequence continues at coordinate 448,723 of NZ_JARTVY010000004.1, read as the reverse complement.
GAGCGCGACGACACGCTTGTCGATGCGCTCGCTCGTCGCGAGATACACCACCAGCGATGCAACCAGCAGCGAAGAGAAGAAGCCTGCTTCACGCGAGAGCCCGGAAACGCGCGCGAAATAGAACACTTCGAAGAAGTTGGTGTACGCGGCGGTCGCATACGAGCCCCAGATCGCCTGTCCGAGTGCGCGCGGGCCGATAGCCATCGCGAGATCGCGGTTCACGTAGTACAGCACGAACTGCGCTGCCGCAAAGCCGATGTTGATGATCATCCACACGTGCAGATAGAAGATGCGTCGCTGCTTCGAATACAGCAGATAGCCGATGCATATTGCGATCGAGACGACCCGCACGGCTACCGTCGGCGAACCGATGAGACTGACCGCGACCGCGACCGCGAGCGGCCCGCTCCAGCGACGCGCAGTCGCTGCGAGAAATTTGGTGAAGCCCGGATCGAAGAACGGGATGAAGAGATAGAAGTAGATCGTGAAGCCCCCCACCTGCGGATTCAGAATCACGCAGGTGAAGAACATGTAGAACAGCATCGAGATCGTACGTGCGTACATGGGTCTCTCCGGACGCTAACGTCCATCGACTCGAATTGTTATGACGCCAATGGCAAGACCGCGCGCCGATGCTTCGGCGGCGGTCCGACTGCCTTGTCGAAAGGGGACGACGAGCTTAGTCCTCTTCCGTCGCCACGTTGGACATGTAGGCGCTTGCGTACGCATACGTGCGCTTCTCGCTGCGGCGCTTGGGAACCGCATTGAAAATCACGCCCGCGATACGCGCGCCCGTCAGGTCGAGGCGCTTGATGGCTTCCTGCAACTCGCCTTCGCTCTGCGCGCTCGGCCGCACGACGACCACCGAAGAACCCGCATTCGCGGCGATCAGGTTGGCGTCGCTCACGGCGAGGACGGCGGGCGTATCGATGATCACGAGGTCATAGCGCTGCTGCAGCAGATCGAGAATCAGCGGCAGACGCGGCGTCGACAACATCTTCGACGGATTCGCCGGGAAGCGGCCCGAAGTCATCAACGAAAGACCTGGCACATCCGTCGCGCGGATCGCCTGATCGAGCTGGATCTTGCTCGCGAGCACTTCTGCAAAACCATTGCTGCCGTGTTGCCCGAAGATCGAAGCGATGCGGCCGCGCCGCATGTCACCGTCGATCAACAGCACGTTCTTGCCCGTTTGCGCATGCAGCACGGCGAGGTTCGACGCGACAAAGGTCTTGCCGGTGCCCGGCGTTGCGCCGACCACGGCAAGCACGTTGTTCGGCGCGGGGCCGATATCGAGCATCAGCGATGCATGCACCGCACGCAATGCCTCGACGGCCATGTCCCGATCGCCGAGCGCAGACAGCGGGTGATGGCCGGCGTCATCGGCGGCAAGTCCCTTGGGATCGCGTTCGTCGCTCAGCACGCGCTGCGACGGGTCGCCGGCCAATGCGCCCGGACGGCTCTTGCCGGGCAGAAGCGATGCCTTCGACGGACGATCCAGACGCGCCTGCATCGGGCTGAAACTCACTGCACCGAATACCGGCAGGCTCAGACGGCTTTCAACCGAGTGCGGGCTTTTCACGCTGCGCGAAAGCTGATCGCGGAAGAACACGAAGAGGATACTTAGGACTACACCTGCAGCCGCACCGCCGGCAATGACGAGCGGGCGCTTCGGCTTCGACGGGTCCGTCGGATAGATAGCCGAATCGATCAGATGCACGTTGCCGATGGTGCCCGCACGCGTCACGGCGAGTTCGCTCGCCTTCTGGCGCATCGCGACGTAGATGTCTTCTGCGACCTTCGAATCGCGCGTCAGATCCATCAGCTTGCGCTCGGAGCCCGGCAGTTGACCGAAGCGCTGATCGAACGCCTGCTTTTGTGCTCTGAGCGTGGCGAGCTGCTCGTCGATGGTGCGCACTTCACGCGTGGTCGGCGCAAAGCGGGCCGCCGTCTGCGTGCGCTGCATCTGGAGCGTCGCGATTTGCCGTTCGATATCGAGACTGCCCTGAAGGTACGACGTTGCTTCCGTGCCGGGCTGCATCGAATTGGACGAGCGGCGGTAGCTGCTCAGCTCGGTTTCGGCGCGTTGCAGCTCGCGCTCGAGTCTCGGCAGTTCGCCCAGAATGAAGTTGCGCGTGACGCTCGCTTCCTCGCGATGCTGATCCACGTGCGCCGCGATATACGTCTGCGCGATGGCGTTCGTGATTTCCTGCGCGAGGCGGGGATCTTCGTTTTCGTACAGCACTTGAACGACGCCCGAGTCCTTCGTCGATTCCATCACCTTGAGGTTCTTGGCGAAGCGCGTCACAGCCTGATATTCGCTGAAGCGCGTGACGTTGAACTCGGTGCCGGGACGAGCGACGAGCTTGTCGATCATCAACGAGATGCCGTCAGCGTTCGCCGGGCGGCCAACGGTGCCGTGCAGGATCGAATTGCCATCCGGATCGACCAGCTCATACGCGCCTTGCGGCAGCACACGCAACAGCAGCTTTCTGTTTTCCAGGCGCGGCGGCACGTCGAGCTGGCTGACGTTCACTTCTTCGCCGCCCCATGCAAAGGAGCTGAAGCCGAGCACGGGCGACGAGGGCTGGCCGGGTGTCGCCAGCAGTTCGGAAATGCGGCCGGCAAGCGGCATTTCGCGCGGCGCGACCAACACGTCCTGATGGTATTTCTTGATGACCGGCAAAAGCACTGCGCGGCTCTGAATGATTTGAATCTCGGCGTCGGTCGGCAGCGTCGAGGGCACGACCTGCTGCTGGCCTTGCGTGTTGTTCACGCCAAGTGCGTTGGGGTTCGGATAGTCCACCTTGATGAGCGCATCGGTCGCGAACATCGGTGTGGCGAGGTAGGCGTAAGCCGTCGCCAGCGCCGTGATGCCGATGATGATCGACACAACGAGCCACGCGTTGTCGACGATGAGCTTCCAGAAGTCGCTCGCGGAGAACCCGTCGTCTCGACTGCGCACAGGGACTGGATCGATCCCAAGAACTGGTGTGTTCATTAGAGGGTTTCCTTATGGATTCGAATGTCGGTCCAAAAACCAGCGACGCGCGGTGCAAGGAATACCGTTCCCGCAATCGCACGGCCAGTAAAAAATTCCAACGTTTGCTAGAGAAGAAGAATGTTTGGGACGTCCAAACACCGGACAGCCCACCCGAAAAAGACAAAACTCGGGAAAACGCGTAGCCGTCGCAATACCGCCTACCTTCCAGCCTCGTCAAATTAAGGTACGTGCGATAACGCACATTACGAATAAAGGGACGTAGCAGTCGCAAAAAGTCTTCGTCGATTGCATAGTTGGGGTTGACGCGCATGAGCTTTTCCTTCAGAGCCGATGTTGCAGCGCAAAAGAAAAAACGAACGTGTAATCTCAACTCGCTGTTTGTAGAATCTGCATCAGCTTCTTCGCGGCGCCTTCCCATTTGAACTGCGCGGCGTGCGTCAGGCCGGCGCGCCGATGCTGCGCGCGCAACGCGTCGTCCGTCGCCATCAATTCGATCTTGGCCGCGATGTCTTCAACGGACGTCGCATCGCAATACATGGCCGCCTCGCCGCACACTTCCGGCAGCGACGCCTCCTTCGATACGATCACCGGACAGCCGCAATACATGGCCTCGAGCGGCGGCAAGCCATAACCCTCGTAGAGAGAAGCAAATACCAGGCAAGCCGCGCTGCTATAAAGCGCCTTGAGTTCGCCATCGGTGACGAAACCGGCCCAGATGACGCGATCCGAGTATGACTGCTGTGCCGAGTCGTTGTTCGCGAAGACACGCGGATTCGCGCCGCCTGCAATCACGAACTTGAAATCCTTGTCGAGATGGCCGAGCAGCTTCGTCGCGGCGAGCACCCTTTGGAGGTTCTTGCGCGGATCGAGACTGCCGACGAGGATGCAATACTTGTCCTTACCAAGCGCGAGCTTATCGAGAATAGATGGCTCTGCCGTGACACGCTCCATGTGATCGGCGCCCGGCCTGATCACTTCGACGCGCGACTCATCCAGGCCCAGGTGATGGCATATGCGCTCGCGCGAGAACCGCGAGACAGTGAGTATCAGATTCGCTTGCCGGCGCAGCACGGAAAATCTGAGCCGATACCACATCACGAATTTCTTGGAGAACCCGTGCGGCACGTCGTAGACGGCCATGTCATGGATCATCAGAAGGTGACGCCGCTTGAAGAGCGGGCCGGTATTGCACAGACTAATCAACGTGTCGCGCCGCGATTCGAGCGGAAGCGTGATTTGCTCCCACAGGTTGCCCTTGAGATTACGGGCGATGTGCGTGGTACGCGCGACCAATCCCAGATCGGTTGCGTCGGGGGGCACCAGCACGGGGAGTTCGGTCGGCGATGACGCGCGTGACTGCATGGCGCGCGTCAATTCATACGCCACGCGTTGCACGCCGGTAATACGCTGTGAGGCGAACTTGCCGTTTATTGCAAAGCCCATCGAGTGTCCTTGGTTTTTTGCGAATGCCTATGCTGCCTATGACGCGGACGCCGGCCTCGCATCGACAGGCGTGCGCCAACACACGCAGACGAACGAAGCAGCCTTTCTATCAGACGAGAATCGATTTGTCATTCGCATTCAACTCGCTTATGTGCGGTAGCGGACGCCCGAAAATCTTTTGTTATTCCGCGTGAATTTCTTTAGCGCAGCCGGGTCTCTCTCTGCCTGAGACTGAATGCGATGTAAGCAGTTTTCAGCCCGGACGACCGATCGTCTTATTTCGATCGCTCTATCCGGGCTTCGTTGCCGAAGCGGTGCGCATCGCTTAGAGTGTCGACTTTACAGCGCATCGTGAGGATGTTGCCATCGTCCGTCACTGCTGCCTGAAGCTCGCCACCGCATCGAACCCACGCGCGCTTTGCGCGTTTGGCATCATCCGTGCTAAAGGTCGGTGTCGCGTCGCTACCCTCGGATCATGCGTGCGGTCCTGTGCGATTGCATGCAGGCCGCGAGCGTATGCAGTGCCGTGCCTTGTCGAAACGACACTTTTGAACGTATGGGACAAGCAATGTCATTCGTCACGCGTGTGAACTCGATCGTCGGGGTCATCGCGCGCGCGCTCGATATCGTCCGCGTTATAAGCCTCTTTCTCGTCGCGACGGTCTCGATGTGGCTGTTCGAGAGCATGGAAAGAATGGTGAACCGCGTGAAAGGTAGTCGTCAGTAATTCAAGCGGCGTCGCGTTACGTCTGCGTTTTGCGCGAGCGGCGCTGTCGTTTGCAAACTCAACACACCATTGGCGGTCTGCCAAATCCGGAAGCGTCCATGTATCAGGAGAGACTGTGAAAGTTGCCATTGTCCACGACTGGCTCGTGGTGACCGGCGGAGCCGAAAAGGTATTGCAGCAGATCATCGACTGCTATCCCAACGCCGACATCTTTACCCTCGTCGACTTTCTGGAAGATCGCACCTGCCTCAGGAATCGTCCGGTCAAGACATCTTTCATCCAAAAGCTGCCGTCGGCAAGAAAGCGCTACCGGAGCTACTTGCCGCTCATGCCGCTGGCAATCGAGCAGTTCGATCTCTCTGGCTATGACCTGGTCATATCGAGTTCATACGCGGTCGCGAAGGGCGTCATCACCGGCCCGGATCAGTTGCATATCAGCTATATGCATTCGCCGATCCGCTACGCGTGGGACCTGCAGCACCAGTATCTGACCGAAGCTGGCCTCTCCAAGGGGTTCAAGTCAGTGCTAGCGCGCGGTCTGCTGCACTATATTCGCGGCTGGGATGCGCGCTCGACTAACGGCGTGGATCACCTGATCGCCAATTCGCACTTTATCGGGAGGCGCATCAAGAAGGCGTATCGCCGCGACGCGACGGTCATTTATCCGCCGGTCGATGTCAGCGCATTCTCGATGCGGTCGCAGAAGGAAGACTTCTATGTGACGGCGTCGCGCATGGTGCCGTACAAGCGCATCGACATGATCGTGAAGGCGTTCTCGATGACACCCGAGCGGCGTCTCGTCGTCATCGGCGACGGTCCCGACATGCACAAGGTTCGCGCGGCCGCGGGCCCCAACATAACGATCCTCGGCTATCAGTCGTTCGAAGTCTTGCGCGACCATCTCCAGCGCGCGCGCGCCTTTGTTTATGCTGCCGAAGAAGACTTCGGAATTTCGATCATCGAAGCGCAGGCTTGCGGCACACCTGTCATCACCTATGGACGCGGCGGTGCACTCGAGACGGTGATCGGCATTCCGCGCGAGCGCCCCACCGGTGTGTTCTTCAAGGACCAGACGCCGGCATCGCTGAATGAGGCAGTCACGCGCTTCGAGCGTAATCTGCATGCGTTCGATCCCCGCGTTTGCCGCGAGAACGCCGAGCGGTTTTCCAGCGAAATCTTCAAGGCTTCGCTGACGTCGTTCGTAGAAATGCGGGTCGCACGCTTTCAGTCAGAAGCGGCTGTAGACCGCCGGCCCATGCATCATGAGCTTGCAGTGCATGAGAATGCGGTTGCATCCGTCGAGCCGTTGGAGTGACAACGTTCCCGTCGGGCTGAACGATCAGCTGGCGGTCTTGGCAGTATCGATGAGTGATGTGGCGGCCACGGGCCTGAAGCCCGACGCGATTGCGGCCAGCGCATGACCGACAGTACGCGCGGCCAGCGGCACGTGAACGCCTGAGGACTGCTGCGTGCTCTCACAGCGTTCCCGCGCGGTGAGAGGCGTCTGTCCGTAAAAGCCGAGGAAAGGTCCCGCGTTCGCCTTTGCGCGGAGATACATGCGCGCTTTGTCCGTCAACGCGACGAGCATCTTTTGATCGATCTGCTCCTCGTGGCGTCGGAGCGTATCCAGCGCCGTGGACGCAACGGCCAGCGATTGCGCGAGCACCGGAAGCGCACGGCCAATGCCGACATCCAGCAAGCGAAGGACGCGCGGGAGGTCGCTCGGACTATCGGCAAGTTCACGGTTAGCGAGCAGAATGGCCGCGTCGGCCGATCCCCGCGCGCTTTGAAACAGGCTCACGGCATCTGCGAGCGTGAACCTGTCGCGCGCGCGAAGGCGAATGGCCGCATGAGCCAGCGCGCATCCTATTAGCGGGTCATCGCGTACGCTATTCCAGTCGAATCCGTTAGTGAGTTCCTCGGCAAGGCGCGGGGCCTGGACCATCTCATCCATTGCAAGAAGCGACAGCAGGGCGTTGCGGGGCCCTTCCGAGACACGCGAGACAACGACGTTCAACGGATAGTCGTCTTCGCGATCGCTTTTGCGCGGCGTAAGCAGCACCTTTACGTGACCGGCAGGAAGCGATACGAAGCACGCGGAAAGTTCAGGACCCACGATCTGCAATAGCGAGGGTTCGCGTGTCGACAGTTCGAACTGCTTTGCATAATCATTCGATCGATGCTCCGTGCTCACGAGTTCGGCAGGCCGCCAGGTGCCGAATTGCTGCGTCCAGAGCCGTCCCCAGACCTGGTAGGCACGCGTCTCGCTGAACGAAAGGCGCGATGCCTCCGCGAGATCGACATGCGCGGCTGCCCATGTAAGCCAGTCGGGGACATCGTCCGGAACGAGGTCGATCGTATGTTGAGCGAAACGTCCGATGAACGGAATGCGCCGTGTGATGTTCGGACCATTCATCGTGGCCACTTTTACGACCACCGCGGACAGCGCGCTGTGGCCCGGTCGCTCAAGACTCTCTGCTGATCTTCTCAGGACGCTCGCATCATCCGGCAATTCCACTGTCGTGGCGTGCTTCGTCGAAATAAGCACCCGTTCCACTGCCGACCCGAGCTCGCTCTTGACCTCCGCAGGCAATGCGACGTCTTCCTTATCGTCATCACTCAACGATGCGAGACTGAGGATAACGACTCGGCTCATGACATGAGGCTCTTCGAAATAGGAAGGAGCATAGTAGTTCAAATGAAACGCTTTTACTATGAGCAATGTCGCCCGCACGCGCGGTGCAACGTGCACGGGAGACGCGACTTCATTTCTTCAGGACATCCGGGCTAGGCGCCGATGCAGCGTCGAATGCGTCAGCCGAAGGAATGGGAAGTGTCATCACGCGCTGCGCCTGCGCATCGAACACTTCGCGCGAAAAGCGGCGGCGAAACTCTTGCGCAATGGATGCGACCGGCACTTCCCGCGCGGCGAAAACGCGCTCGACGAAGGCATTGTGATCGCCCGGCGAAAAGAGCAGTGCGTTCGGCAAGTAGGCATCCAGCCCCGACACGCGCGCGACGACGATAGGACGCTCCGCGAGTATCGACTCGATCATGACGAGTGGCACGCCTTCGAATGCGGAGGGCAGTACGAGCGTATCGCTCGCGACGATATAAGGAAGCACGTCCGTCTTGCGTCCTAATATGCGCACGCATTCCGACAACAACGGGCTTGCTTCGACCATCGCAGCCAGTCGCCCGGAATCCGGTCCTTCACCAATGATGATCACGATGGCGCGTTTGAACGCGGCCGCATGGCGTTCGATCGATTCGAGCAGAAAGTCGTGCCGCTTGTGCTCGAAGTCGACGCGTCCGATATGAGCGATGATCGTCGTGCCGTCGTCGGGCAGGCCGAGCATCGCCCGCGCGTCTGAGCGCGTGAGTGTCGAGTGACCGAAGCGGGAATCGACGTAATTCTCGAGAATCATCGTGCGCGCGTTTGGTGCCAGAAAGCGCAGCTTGGCGCGCAAATGCTCGTTCAAGGTGACGTATTCATTCGGCATGCGATACACGCCGCGCTTTGCGAGCCACTTCGCTTTGTCGATAAAACGCGTGGTTTTAGGGCAGTCGTCGACGAGCGGCAAATAGCTGACGCTGCGTGTCCCGGACAAACGCGCGGCAAACAGGCCCGCGAGGCCCGAAACGATGGTGCCCTGAGCGACCAGCAGCTTATGCAGTCGCAGGTCGCGCAGTATGGCCGCTGTCGAACGTGACATGCGAAGCATTGCCCAGAGATTGCCGCGTATGGATTCGGCGGTATAAGGAAGGGCAATCGTCTGCACTTTGCGGTGATCTCTCGCAAGGTCGGCCACGTAGCGAAAGAGTGCCGGATTGTCTCTCGGCACAAAGATGTGCAAGGCATCGATGTCCGCGCTTTGTACAAGCGCGAGCATGAAGCGCTTGAGCATCTCTTCGTGACCGCCGTTTATGCCCGAGTCGCAATAGATTCCGACCTTCACGACGTTCTCCCTTTGTGCGCGCCTCGATGCGCGTCTTCCCGGCCGTTCTGTCGATACGGATCAACTCGTCTGTGCATGAAGACCTTTGCGACCGCTTGCTGTCGATGTCGAAGAAACATCATTGGCTGGCGCCTCATGAAGCTTAGGCAAGAAAGGACCGAAATATTAGAGCGTAATGGTTTCAAAAAGGTCTCGCGTTGGCCACCAGCGATTCTGATACGAGTTTCGAAGCCCGGAGCGTGCTGCAAGAGCATTATTGGGGCCACCTGGCAGGAATGGCTGCGCCTTTCCATCCCGACGCGCCGTATCAGAGCAACGCACGTGTGTTCAGCTTACATTCTTCCTGCTTCGAACGCTTGAACGATCGTTCGCAGGGCTATGGATTGTACCGGCGAGGAGAGTATTTTCGGCTATCTAACGGTGCATCGGTGTGCTAACGTCGCTTGTCAACTGTGAACCGTGCCGCCGACAGCGAGGCCGCACTGGCCCGATCGGCGCTGTCCGCAAGGCAGCCGGCAACTTGTATGAAGTGACGTTTGGATTCGTTCTGAACCGCGCCCCGGCACACTCGCCGTCAGATATGACCATGGATGAGCAGGAAGAGTTGCGGTCCCTTTACTCCGTGATCTGCCCTCGTTGCCAGAGCGTCTCGCAAGCGGGTGATATCGCGTGCCCGTACTGCGGGGCCGATCGACATGGAGCCGTTCTCACACGAGCCGACGAGCCGCTCGCGCCGCACGAGGAATTCGTGCAGGCGGAACTGCCTGCTTCGTTCACAGTGGGCAGTGTGAGCGTGCCTGCAACGAAGCGAAACCGTACGGCAGTGTTTGCGGTGGTCCTTGGCGTCGTCGCTGTATCTTACGGACTCGTGCGTGCCCCCTCGCACGAGAGCGCGCAAATATCGGCAGTCGATCAGGTGAGCGCCACAGGAGCCGTGCGGTCCGCAGCATCGGTCAACCGTGCAGCGCTGTCGGGCAACGACCGTGCGATGCAAACGGATACATCGCTGCGAGTAGTAGCTTTTGGCGTGCCAGTTCGATCGCCACTGCCGCCGTGCGAGGTGGAAGGCGCGGCAGCGTTCGGCCTGAGGATGTTCTGGTGCGACGCGCTATCGCTTGGGCGTCCGGTTCTGCCGCTCGGCATGAACACACCGGATAATGCGGCGGCTGCAGCGCTTACATCTGCACGGAAAGACGTCGAGTCGAGCGGTACGACGAAGAGTCGGCCCTCGACAAAATCTGAACGCAACGAATCACGTATTTACGCAAGTGCTAAAGAAAAGGAGAGCGGGAAACGGCTTGCCGGGTCACGAAAAACCATGGCGTGCGGTCACAAAAAGAGCGAAGCATGCAACGCGAAGTCGCCGGTTCGAGCATACGCGGCTGGAGAAAAGCGGCAACGCGCGCCTCACGTTGCATCGTCGGCCAGAAAGAGAGAGAACGTCGAATCCTTTCGGGGGTCGAGCATAGGCGCGAATGCCAGCAATCCCGCAATGACTTCAGCTGGCAGCTGGACGCCGCCTACCAATGCGGAACCGATCATGGCCACGGGCCAGGCGGAAAGCGGAGCGTCGTCTCAGGGAGTGAAAGCACCCAGGGGCCGCGGAGAAGCGCACTGAGATGTGCGCATATCGTTCAGTATGGCGAACGAAGCGTGATTGCGGAACCTACACCACCTCGCCGCTTACTTCTTCGCATATCTGCCGGCCACGAATCCGAGCAAAAGCCCGACTACGAGGACCACAACGCCAAGTCCCCATAACGTCAGAAGCTCCGAACGATCAAACGTGAAACGGGGCGAAACAACCGCTGCGACCTCGCGTGCATCGACTTGCGTCATTCGAGGAATTTCAGCAATCCCATAGACGCATATCTCTCCGCTCGGCAATGAGCAAAACCGGTCAGCAGGGCATTGCTTCAAAATCTTCTGCGGCGCGCCATCGCCGCACACCGCTCCTGCGCCCTTCAGCACTCGGAGCGTCACGTCGGGATACTTGGTGATTTGTTCCGGCATGAGATGGCCGCCTTCGTCGAACGAACACGGACCATCATCAATACGCCGTCGAGGCTAAAGATGCAACGAAAAATGCGCCTGCCTCAGGCTGCGAGTGCCTCGTCAATTTCGTCGATGTCCGCCACCGATCGCATTGCAGCGGCATGCTCGCGAATCAGCTTATAGACCGTTTCGCCCGGCACCGTTTCGGATTCGAGCAACTGATCGGCAATCGCGCGCAACACCGGCTCGTTAGCTTTCAGCAGCGAGAAGCACGCATCGTTCAGGTCGTGCAGAAGCTCGTTCGCATGCTCGATCGCCGTCTTGAGTTGCAAGCCTGCGACCTGCTGCGGCAGGGCGGCCAGACTGAAGAGATTGCCGTCCGTGTTGAAGCCGAATTTGGAAACCATATCCAGTCCGATTCGCGACGCTTCCTGCAAGTCATGCGCAGCGCCACTCGACGCTTCTTTGAATATCAGCAGTTCCGCATTGCGTCCACCAAGCAGCACCTGAATTTCGTTGCGCATCTCCGTTTCTCGATAGAGATGCTTGTCTTGCGTCTTGGTGATGAGCGCCACGCCCAACGCGCCACCGCGCGGCAAGATCGTGACTTCTTCGAGCACGCCCGTATTCAGCAATGCCGCGACGAGTCCATGACCCGCTTCATGAATGGCAATGCGCGTGCGTTCATCGTCTGACAACGCGCGCTCAGCACCGTTGATGTCGCCGATGCGCGCGATCTTGACCGCTTCGACGAAGTGCTCCGCGGCCACTTCCTTTTCGCCTGCCTTGCGCGCGACGAGTCCCGCCTGATTGACGATCATCGCGAGCGTGGCCGGAGAAAGGCCTGTTGTCAGACGCGCGAGCTGTGCGAAGTCGATGTCGCCAGCCTTTGTTTTCAGGTTTGCCCCATAGAAACGCAAGATCTTCTCGCGGTCCTCGATATCCGGCAGCCGCACTTGAATTGTTCTATCGAAGCGGCCCGGGCGACGCAGCGCTTCGTCCAGATTATCCGGGTGATTCGTCGCCGCGACGATAATTACGCCTTCGTTGGATGCAAAGCCATCCATTTCCGCAAGCAATTGATTGATGATGCGGTTGCTCTCCGTTTCGACCGGTCCGCCGCCCGTGTCCGTGCGCTTCCCCAGGCCGTCTGCTTCGTCGATGAAGATCACGGTCGGCGCGTTCTTGCGCGCGAGCTCGAACAAGTGCTTCACCTTCTGAATGCCGACGCCATAATACTTGGCGCTGAAATAGCTGCCCGTGATCGCAATGAAGTTCGCACCGCACTCGCCGGCGAGCGCCTGGGCAAGCCGTGTCTTGCCGACGCCGGGGCCGCCGGTCATCAAGATGCCGCACGGCGCGCGCACGCCCATGCCGGTGAATTGCGCGGGCTCCGTGAGCCACGCGCGAACGTCGGCAAGCGCGGCCTTTGCCTCGCCCGCGCCGATGACATCGTCGAAGCGCATCGTCGGTGACTTGGCGAGCAACTGCGCGCCGCCGCGCATTTCGCGGCGCATGAACCACAGGAGACCGCCGACCATGAGTACCGGCAAGAGCACGCTGAGCACATCGCGCAGACGGTCGAAGCTGTCGGTCCAGCGCGCCATTCCAGTCTGTACATTTGCGTCCGGCAGCCAGATGAGCTGGTAAGGCGCCTTGGCGCCTGACTTTAGATCGCCAACCAATAATGCGTTGGAGAATGAGCCGTTATGGTCGGCTACGAAGTATTTCTCGCCGCTTTGTGTGGACACCAGAATGGCGTCGCGACTTACACCGATTGCCGTGACCGCATTCGAGCGCATATCTCCCGTCAGTTGGGACACGTCCTTCTCGCGGTGCGTCCAGGGCGTCGCGTCTGTGCGCATCTCACTTGCAACACCGGGCAGCGCCAATGATTCATGTTGCGGCAGGGCCGCATTGTGACGCCAGATCAAAGCGGTCGCGGCGGCGGCCAGTGCGGCGACGGTCAAGCCATATACGAAGAAGCGGCCAAAGCGTGACCGCAAAAGATTCCTTACCGGTTTCATCTGGCAAATCCTGGACGGGTCGCGCCCGGCGGCCCTTTGATCTAAGCCGGAGCGCTTGGCGTCCGGGTGTGTCGGAATGCTTCGGTGGTGGGATGCCCGCCGTGCTCGGCTTGACGATTGACCTTGAACCGCTAGGGAGAAAGTTGCTTAGTGCATTGCCATTTTAACGGCAGACGGTGCGTGTTCTTGATTGAGACGCTGGAAAGCGGTAATAGCTACGCAAAACTCACTGCAGTCATGCGCCTTTGCACACCGTCGTCGAGAATAGCACAGCATTTAAGCGCGTTCCACGCGGTAATTAGTGCAGGTCCGGCGTGCACCCTCGAAGCCGCCTCCAAGCTGGATTCGGATCGCGCGTCTCCGCGATTTCCCTATGTTACGATCGTAACAACACTGCGTTAAACTGAGATCAACCTATCAAAACGTGTTGTGCGTCGTCCGTGCGCAACTACAGGATCTCATGGTGGAAACAGCTTCGAAGTCCGTCGTCGCATGGCCGGGCAAAGCGCAAACTCACGCGAGCGCTCGAAATCCGGGCGTGCCTTTTGACCTCGCGTGGCTGGATGGACTGCGAGTGAATCAGTCGGCTGTCTCGCGCAGATCATCCACGCTCGGCACACGCCGCACCGTCAAGAAGGACGCGCAAGCCGCGTGGCTGCTCAAAGCCATTACGTGTATAGACCTGACCACCCTGAGCGGCGACGATACCACCGCGCGTGTCGAACGCCTGTGCGCTAAAGCGCGCCGTCCTTTGCGCGACGATCTGCTCGATGCGCTCGGCATGTCGGCTCAGCCGATTACGACAGGCGCGGTCTGCGTCTATCACCGCTTTGTCAGAGCGGCCGTCGATGCGCTCGAAGGCAGCGGCATTCCAGTGGCGGCCGTGTCCACCGGCTTCCCTGCCGGACTGAATCCTCATGCACTCAAGCTGAGAGAAATCGAAGCATCCGTGGCGGATGGCGCTAAGGAAATCGACATCGTCGTGACGCGCGAGCATGTGCTGACAGGAAACTGGCAAGGGCTTTATAGCGAGATGCGAGACTTCCGCGCGGCTTGCGGCGATGCACATGTCAAAGCCATTCTTGGCACCGGCGACATTCGCACTTTATCCAATGTCGCTAAAGCGTCGATGATCTGCATGATGGCCGGCGCGGATTTCATCAAGACTTCGACCGGTAAGGAAAGCGTCAACGCCACGCTCGACGTATCGCTCGTCATGGTGCGCATCATTCGCGAGTATCTCGCGCGCACCGGCGTAGCAGTCGGCTTCAAGCCAGCAGGCGGCGTCTCTACGGCCAAGTCCGTGCTTCAGTACCAGATACTGATGAAGGAGGAGTTGGGACGCGCGTGGCTCGAGCCGGAGTTGCTGCGCATCGGTGCTTCCAGCCTGCTTGCCGATATCGAACGGCAACTCGAACACCATGTAAGCGGACGCTATTCGGCGTTCAATCGTCATCCGGTCGCTTGAATCAAGCACTCAAACATAAAGCCTCATGAGCGTAGCCGAATACTTCTCTTCAATGGAATACGGACCTGCACCGGAAGACGATTGCGCTGCGCGCGCATGGCTCGACGAACACGCCGGCCGCTTCGGTCACTTCATCAACGGCGCGTGGCGCAATGGCGCCGATGACGAGCGCTTCGATTCTCGCGAACCGGCGACGGGTCGCGTGCTCGCATCGGTCGCGCAAGGAACGAGTGCGGACATCGATGCCGCCGTGCAAGCCGCGCATGAGGCGCTAGAGTCGTGGCAAGGCATCGGGGGAGCCGGGCGAGCTCGGCATCTTTATGCGTTGTCGCGTATGGTTCAGAGACACAGCCGTCTCTTTGCCGTGCTCGAATCGCTCGACAACGGCAAGCCGATTCGTGAGTCGCGCGATATCGACATCCCCCTCGTTTCCAGGCACTTTCTGCATCACGCGGGATGGGCGCAACTGCAAGACAGTGAATTTCCGCATTGGGCTCCGCTTGGTGTCATCGGGCAAATCGTTCCCTGGAATTTTCCGCTGCTGATGCTCGCCTGGAAGATTGCGCCTGCGCTTGCGCTCGGCAACTGTGTCGTGCTTAAGCCTGCGGAATATACGTCGCTGACTGCATTGCTTTTTGCCGAGCTTGCGCATCGCGCAGGCTTACCCAAGGGTGTGCTCAACGTCGTCACGGGCGATGGCCGCACGGGCGCAGCGCTCGTCAAGCATCCGCGTGTCGCCAAGATCGCATTCACGGGTTCCACCGAAGTCGGCCGCCAGATTCGCGCGACGACTGCGGGATCGGGTAAGTCGCTTACGCTCGAATTGGGCGGCAAGTCGCCGTTCATCGTATTTGACGATGCCGATCTGGATTCCGCCGTCGAAGGCGTGGTCGACGCGATCTGGTTCAATCAAGGCCAGGTGTGTTGCGCAGGTTCGCGTTTGCTCGTTCAGGAAGGCATAGAGGCCCGGTTCATCGACAAGCTCAAGCGCCGCATGGAAACATTGCGCGTGGGGTCCTCGCTCGATAAGGGCGTCGATATGAGCGCTATTGTCGATGACGTGCAGCTCGAACGCATCTGTGCGCTCGTTGCCAGGGGAGAAAGCGAAGGCTGTGCGATTCATCAACCGTCGCGCCTTGCGTTGCCGGAAGGCGGCGCATACTTCCCGCCGACGCTTATCACGAATGTCGCTCCCGCTTCGACGCTCGCGCAAGAGGAGATATTCGGCCCTGTGCTCGTGACGATGAGCTTTCGCACGCCGGAAGAAGCGGTCGCGCTGGCAAACAACACACGCTATGGCCTCGCCGCCAGCGTATGGAGCGAGAATATCAGCCGCGCACTGGATGTCGCCCCGCGCCTGCAATGCGGTGTCGTATGGATCAATGCGACGAATCTCTTCGATGCGGCCGTAGGCTTTGGCGGTTATCGCGAATCGGGATTCGGCCGCGAAGGCGGACGCGAGGGCATATACGAATATCTCAAGCCCCGTGCGTGGGCCAGGCTGCCGATACGCGAAGAAGCGAAAGCGCTTCCGATAGAGTCGGGTCCGGTAGTCGACACGGGCAACGTCAGTGCAATCGACCGCACCGCCAAACTCTATATCGGCGGCAAGCAGGCACGTCCCGACAGCGGCTACTCGCGCTTCGTGCGCGCGCCGTCGGGCGCGATCGTCGGGGAAGTGAGCGACGGAAGCCGCAAGGATATTCGCGACGCCGTCGCTGCGGCGCGAGGCATGACGAAGTGGGCAACCGCGACGGCGCACAATCGCGCGCAGGTGCTTTATTACCTTGCGGAAAATCTTAGTGCGCGTTCAGAAGAATTCGCGCGGCAACTCGTATTGCGTGCGGGCTCGAGCGAGCGCGACGCCAAGCGAGAAGTGGATGCATCGATTGCGCGCTTCTTCACGTATGCTGCATGGGCCGACAAGTTCGATGGCGCCGTGCATGCGCCGCCGCTACATGGCGTTGCGCTTGCCATGCATGAGCCGCTTGGCGTAATCGGTATCGTGTGTCCGGACGAAGCGCCTTTGCTTGGCTTCGTTTCGCTGATTGCGCCTGCCCTTGCGCTGGGTAATCGCGTAGTCGTGGTGCCGAGCGAGACATGTCCGCTCATGGCGACCGACTTCTATCAGGTCGCGGAAACGTCGGACGTGCCGGGCGGGGCGCTCAACATCGTTACTGGCGATGCTAAGACATTGGCGCAGACGCTTGCGAAGCATGACGACGTCGATGCGCTCTGGTGCTTTCATGGCGCGTCGCTGTCGGCAATGGCCGAGCGCGAGTCGGTCGGCAATCTGAAGCGAACCTTCGTCGACCAGGGGCGCGTCTTCGACTGGCACGATGCGTCGAGCGAAGGCTTGCCGTTCATGCGTCAGGCGATACAAGTCAAGAATATCTGGGTGCCGTACGGGGATTGACGGGAGCATTCATTTACAAAGATCAACGGGCGTAGATTTCGAATGAGACACGTCCACGCATGGAGGAGACGCTGTGCTGAAGAACATTGATCCGCTGCTTAACGCTGACATTCTTTACGCGCTTGCCGCTATGGGTCATGGCGATGAATTCGTGATTTGCGACGCCAATTTCCCCGCCGATTCCGTCGCGCGTCAAACGGTGCTTGGCAAGCTGTTGCGTGTCGATGGCGCGACTGCGCCGCGCGTCGTGCGTGCGGTTCTGTCGGTAGTGCCTCTCGATACTTTCGTCGACGATCCCGCGGGCCGCATGGAAGTGGTCGGCGATGCATCCGCGTTGCCCGCCGTGCAGCAGGAAGCGCAACGCGAAGTGAACGAGGCCGAAGGACGCGCGCTCGATTTTGCACCTATCGAACGCTTTGCTTTTTATGAGCGAGCCAAGAAAGCCTATTGCGTCATCGCGACAGGCGAAGCGCGCGGGTATGGCTGCTTCATCTTCAAGAAGGGCGTGCAGCTTGCACCCGATGCACCGCAAGGGGTTGCATGATGAGCGGCAGCGTCGTCATTCTCGGCATCTACGTGACTGACCTTGCGTTTCGTGCGCAACGCATGCCTTTGTTAGGCGAGACGGTAGCAGGCTCCGCGTTTGCAATGGGACCTGGCGGCAAGGGCTCGAATCAGGCGGTCGCGGCTGCGCGTGCCGGGGCGGACGTGATCTTCTGCACCCGCATCGGTAACGATGCGTTCGGCAAGATCGCGCAAGAGACATGGGCGGCGGAAGGCATCACGTCGCGCGCCACGGTCGTCGACGAAGTGGCTACGGGCGCTGCGCACATCTATGTCGATGAGATTACGGGCGGCAATGCGATCATCGTCGCGGCAGGTGCGGCAGGCACGCTCGGCCCTCAGGATGTCGATGCCATCGAAGCGGATATCGCGCGTGCCGCCGTATTCGTTACGCAACTCGAGCAGCCTATTCCGGCCGCACGGCGCGGACTCGAACTCGCGAGGAAGCACGGCGTGACAACGGTATTCAATCCTGCGCCCGCGTTGCCGCTTGCCGACGACATTTTTCCGCTTTGCGACTACATCACGCCCAATGAAACAGAGGCGGCCGCATTGACCGGCATAACGGTTTCATCCGTCGACGATGCCCGGCGCGCAGCGACCATTCTGCTAGAGAAAGGCGCAAGCGCCGCCATCATTACGTTGGGCGCGGCAGGAGCACTTCTACACACTGCGAATGAATCGGTGCTCGTGCCGGCCTTCGATTGCGGACGTGTCGTGGAAACGGCAGGCGCGGGCGATGGTTTCACCGGTGGCTTCGCAGCCGCCCTGGCACGCGGCGATAGCCCGATCGAAGCCGTGCGCTTCGGCTGCGCCCTTGCAAGCATATCGGTGACGCGCGCGGGCACCGCGCCTTCCATGCCGCGCCTCGACGAAATAAATGCGCTGCTAGGCGAAAGGAGCGTTGTTCAATGAAGGCGTCGAAGTGGCTCGCCGACCGGCAATTCAATTTTCTCGTCGGCGTGAATCTGCTTGTGATCATCGTCGCGACGTGGCTTTCGCACGGCCAGTTCCTCGATATCGACAATCTGCAGTCGATGGGCGGCCAATTGCCGGAGCTGGGCTTGCTCGCACTCGGCATCATGCTTTCGATGGTGTCGGGAAATGGCGGCATCGACTTGTCCGGTGTGGGGCTTGCGAACCTCTCCGGCATGGTCGCGGCGATGCTCTTGCCGCAGTTGATATCCGCCGATGACTCGCCCGCGCTCTATACCGCCGTCTTCGTATGCATCGTCGTGGCGATGGGCCTGATCGGTGGCTTGCTCAACGGTGTCGTCATCGCCAGGTTAAGACTTACGCCTATTCTATGCACGCTCGGCACTCAGTTGCTGTTTACGGGCATTGCGGTCGTGCTGAGCAATGGCGCTTCGGTGCGAGTCGAATATGTCGATCCATTGTCGAATATCGGGAACGGCGTCTTTCTGCAAGTGCCCATTTCGCTCTGGATCTTCATCGCGGCCGTTCTCTTGCTCGGCTGGATTCTCAAGCGCACGCCGTTCGGCTTGCGGCTGTATCTCATGGGCACCAATCCCAAGGCTGCGTTCTATGCCGGCATTCCGCGCGCGCGGATGCTGATTCTTACTTATGGCATGTGCGGTGTGCTCGCATCGCTAGCCGGTCTCATCAGTGCAACGCACACTTCCAGCGCAAAGTGGGATTACGGCAATTCGTATCTTCTGATCGCTATCCTGATAGCGGTGATGGGCGGCGTGAACCCGGCAGGCGGCTATGGCCGCATTGTCTGTGTGTTTCTCGCGGCGACCGTGCTGCAATTTCTGTCGAGCCTCTTCAATCTGCTTGGCGTCTCGCAGTTCTTCGGCGATTGTGCCTGGGGCTTTCTGTTGCTGGCGTCGCTTGCTTTCGCGGGTGGCGAACGCGTCCGCGCCATCTTTGGCATCGGCGGCGCCGCGCCAGGCACCAAGATTCCACCGCCCCCCGCATCGACAGGACGTTGATATCTGCCGCGTGATTGCTTCAAAAGACCAATCGAAATCTATTCGAAACATAAAGGAGACAGCGCAATGAAGCTCAGGAAATTCGGCACGGCTCTTACGGCAATCGCGCTTGCCGCAGGCGCCATTGCAGCCGCGCAGGCTGCGACTAACCAGACCATCGTCACCGTTGTCAAGGTGACCGGCATCAACTGGTTCAATCGCATGGATGACGGCGTCAAAGAGTTCGGCAAGGAGAATCCGAACATAAGCGTGTATCAGACAGGCCCCGGCCGTG
The DNA here is from genome assembly GCF_031450805.1 of Caballeronia sp. LZ016. Lineage (NCBI taxonomy): Bacteria > Pseudomonadati > Pseudomonadota > Betaproteobacteria > Burkholderiales > Burkholderiaceae > Caballeronia > Caballeronia sp. LZ016. The sequence continues at coordinate 428,891 of NZ_JARTVY010000004.1, read as the reverse complement.
CGGACGCCGCGCAGCAACTCAAGATCATCGAAGACCTGATCGCCAAGAAAGTGACGGCAATCGCAGTGGTTCCCTATGATCCGCCGACGCTCGAGCCCGCATTGAAGAAGGCAATGGATCGCGGAATCAAGGTCGTTACGCATGAAGCCGACAACGCCAAGAACACGATGGTCGACATCGAGGCGTTCGATAACACCGCCTATGGCGCGGGCCTGAACGAACGGCTTGCGAAGTGCATGGGACAACAGGGCAAATGGGCCGTGCTCGTCGGCTCGCTCGGCAGCCGCTCGCAAGTGCAATGGGCCGATGGCGGCATCGGCAATGCCAAGGCCAAATATCCCAAGATGGACCTGGTCGAGCCTAAGCTCGAAACCAATAACGACGGCGAGCGCGCTTATCAGGTCGCCAAGGAAGTGTTGCGCAAGCATCCGGACCTGACTGGTTTTCAAGGCTCTTCGTCACTGGATGTGATCGGCATCGGGCGCGCGGTGGAGGAAGCCGGCAAGGTCGGGAAGATCTGTGTCTATGGCACCGGCTTGCCGACGGAAGCAGGCAAATTCCTCGAGAGCGGCGCGATCAACGGCATTGCCTTCTGGGATCCGAAGCTCGCTGGCATTGCGATGAACAAGGTCGCGCAGATGCTCATCGATGGCAAGTCGGTGGAGAACGGCGCGGATCTCGGCATTACCGGCTATAACAAGGTCACTGTGAGCAAGGGACCGGGTAAAGGCGTGATCGTGCGCGGCACCGGCTGGGTGGATGTCGACAAGACGAACTACAAACAATATCCGTTCTGATGTAAGGCTTGCGGCGCGTGTTCTCAAGCCACGCGCCGCGCGAATCATTACGCCATGACCCAAGAGACACCGCTCCTCGAAGTCGTCGATATTCATAAGCGCTTTACCGGCGTCTATGCGCTGCGCGGCGTGACGCTCGCATTCCAGCGCGGGCAGATCTATCACCTGCTTGGCGAGAACGGCTGCGGCAAGAGCACGCTCATCAAGATCATCTCGGGCGCGCAACCGCCCGATCAGGGCGAACTCGTCATCGAAGGCGTGCGCCATGCACGGCTGTCGCCGCTGGAGGCTTTGTCGGCGGGCATCGAGACCGTGTATCAGGACTTGTCGCTGCTGCCCAACATGAGCGTGGCCGAAAATGTCGCGCTGACATCGGAACTCGCCGAGCACGCCGGAAAGCTCGCGCGCACGTTCGATCGCCGTGCGCTTGCCGCAACGGCTGCGCGCGCGCTTGAGGCCGTGGGCCTGCCGGGCGATGCAGCCTTTCAGAAAACATTGATCGAACAGTTGCCGCTTGCCACGCGCCAGCTCGTCGCGATTGCGCGCGCCATTGCCAGCGAAGCGAAGTTCGTCATCATGGATGAACCGACGACTTCCCTCACACAGAAGGAAGTGGACAACCTCATTGCAGTGCTTGGGAAGCTGCGCGCCGAAGGCGTTGCAGTGTTGTTCGTCAGTCATAAGCTCGACGAGTGTTATGCCATTGGCGGCGAAGTCATCGTGCTGCGAGACGGTCAGAAGATGGCGCAAGGTCCGATTGAAAATTACACGAAAGCGCAGATCAGCGAGCTCATGACGGGCAAGCATTTGTCGACGGAGCGTTATCGCGACGATGGCGATGTCGGCGCATCGCAGGTAGTGCTCGACGTAAAAGGCCTGGCACGTAAAGGACAATTCTCCGATGTGTCGTTTGCTTTGCACAAAGGAGAAATACTCGGCGTAACCGGGCTGCTCGATTCCGGACGCAATGAGCTTGCGCGCGCGCTGGCGGGCGTGGCGCCCGCGGATGCGGGCAGTGTGACGCTCGACGGCATGCGCGTGCGCCTGCAATCTCCCGCTGACGCGAAAGCGCAAAGAATAGGCTATGTACCGGAAGACCGCCTGAATGAAGGCTTGTTTCTCGACAAGCCGATACGCGATAACGTCGTCACCGCGATGATTTCGAGCCTGCGCGACCGCTTCGGCCAGATTGATCGCAAGCGCGCGCAGGCACTTGCCGAGCGAACCGTCGAAGACTTGCAGATCGCAACGCCCGATGTCGACAAGCCAGTGCAATCGCTTTCGGGCGGCAATCAGCAGCGCGTGCTGATCGGGCGCTGGCTCACCATCGATCCACGCGTACTCATTCTGCACGGTCCTACCGTAGGCGTCGATGTCGGATCGAAGGACATCATTTACCGCATCATGCAGCGGCTGTCCAAGGAAGGCATCGGCATCATTCTGATCAGCGATGACTTGCCCGAACTGCTTCAGAACTGCGACCGCATTCTGATGATGAAGAAAGGCCGGATCGCCAATGAGTATCGTGCGGACCGATTGAACGAAGCCGATCTTTACCACGCGCTACTTTCCGAGGCAGCATGAGTATGAGTGAATCCGTTCGCCGCGCCGGCAGCGAAAACATGACGGCACAGTCCAGCGAAGTGGCGCCGCGTGTGCGCAAGGGCAATCTCTATGCGCAACTGATGCGCAATCCCGAATGGTTCACGATGGGATTGATCGTCGTCACGTGTCTCATCGTGGGCAGCCTCAATCCGCGTTTCTTTCAATTCGCGACCCTGTTCGACATGCTGCATTCGGCGACCACGGTATCGCTGTTTGCACTGGGAACGCTCGTGGTGCTCGCATCCGGCGGCATCGACGTGTCTTTTACTGCGATAGCCGCATTGACGATGTATTCCATCACCAAGGCGGTATTCGCCTGGTGGCCCGAATGCCCGTTTGCGCTGATCCTGCTCGCCGGCGCGCTCGGCGGCGTGCTGCTCGGCGTAGTCAACGGCGTGCTGGTACATCGGCTAAAGGCGCCTTCGCTGATCGTGACCATCGGCACGCAGTATCTGTTTCGCGGCTTGCTGCTGACCTTCGTCGGTACGCAGTTCTTCATGAACATTCCGCATAGCATGGATACGTTCGGCCGCTTGCCGCTCTTTTTCTATCACACGGCCGATGGTTTGCGGGCAGTGTTGCCGGTGTCGGTGCTGGCGCTCGTGATCGCAGCCATCGTCACATGGTGGCTGCTCAATCGAACGATGATGGGCCGTGGCGTCTATGCGATGGGCGGCAGTCTTGCCATCGCCGAACGTCTCGGCTATAACCTCCGCGCAATTCATCTCTTCGTGTTCGGTTACACCGGCCTGCTTGCGGGCGTGGCGGGCATCCTGCACGTATCGACGAACCGGCTGGCGAACCCATTCGATCTCGTCGGCACGGAGCTGGATGTGATCGCTGCCGTCATTCTGGGCGGTGCGCGCATTACCGGTGGCACAGGGACGGTAATCGGAACGCTGCTCGGCGTCGTGCTCGTCACGCTGATCAATAGCGTGCTGATACTGGTGGGCGTGCCGAGCACATGGCAGAAGGTCATTATCGGCGCGTTCATTCTCGTCGCAGGGACGCTTTTTGCGTTAGGGCGCCGGCAATGATTTCCTAGGCGCGTATGTGCGGCGTCTGTCCGTGCTCGGTGATGATGGAATCGAATTCGGACAGCTTGGAGAATCGTACTGCCTTCACCTTTCCGAACTTGCTCGAGTCGACAACCAGGTGCCGTTCAACGGCGCTGGCCATCGCAGCCTGTTTGATTGCGACTTCATGAAAGTTCCAGCAGGTGACGCCGCGCGCCTCGTCGACGCCGCCTGCGGACATGAATGCCTTGTTGATGCCCATGCGCCTGAGCGTTTCCACGCTCTCATCGCTGGCAAATGACTCCGACGAAGGCACATAAACTCCGCCTAGCAAAATCATTCGAACATTCGGCTTGCGCCGCAGAATTTCCGCCACGTTGAGGGAATAACACACGACCGTCAGATGCATGTCGGCGGGAATCTGACGCGCGAGCGTAGTCAGCGTGGTCCCGCAATCGATGAAGACCGTCTCGCTATCGACGAGCAGATGCGCCGCATGTCCAGAAGCAATGGCTTTTGCTTGTGCGAAGTGGTCCTGTTCCTCATCGATGGTATAGCCCGCGGCATTCGGCAAATCCGCGGCGCTGACGATGTAACCGCCGAGATACGTGAACTGACCGGGATTCGCCGCGATGTCGCGGCGCACCGTCATTTCGGATACGCCGAGCAGTGCCGCCGCATCGCGCAGGCGCATCACGTTTTGTTTTTCCAGCGCGCCGCTAAGCGTGCGGAGGCGGTCGGTCTTGGCCATCGAATATGCGTTCTTGCAACGCGTCGCCGCGATGTTAGGTTTCGGTCGTTAGATGAGAAAATTATAACAATGCAAGGCGCAAGGATTTGCGCCGTTAATCAGCGTCCCGGGTAAATACCGAGTGAACTCTAGGCTGCTGCTTCGTGCGCTTCGAGCATCACCGATAGCGTGCCTGATTCGCTCTGAACGCCTGCATCCAGATTGATTTCGTGAGGCGTCATCTTTGCAATCGCTCTTAGCAGACGAGGGGAAAATGTCGCGCCAAAGAGCGCGATGGCGTCATCCCGTTCTCTCTCGTTTGCATTCGCAAGCGCGCGCAGTTCCGCCAAAGGCAAGCCGACAAACAGCTCGATGCGGTAGGGCGGAGCGTCCGGTTCGGCCGTCGTCGCCGGCGATTCGGGACCGCGCACGCGCAAACCCGGTTGGAGATGATTCTCCAGCTCCATCACGATTTCATAATCCGCCTCCGCTTCTAGCGACGTGCGCGCTTCGCTTTGCAGAAATGGCGCAATCGGTTGAAGCCGGGCGAGTTCTTCATCGGTCAACAGCATGGCAATTCTCCTTGAACGAGGTCGGGGCAAACACTTAAGCCAGTTGCTTGCCCGGTACGCGATGGCTTCGCGACCCATTCAACAGGAAAAAATGACAGGTCACGCTTGATGCGAGCCGAAGAAGTCGGCGATAGCGTCATTCACCGCGCTTGCGGCATCGCGGTGCGGGGTATGACCGCAATGCGGCAGCTTCACAAGTTGCGCGTGCGGGACCTGCACCTTGATTCTGTCGATTTGTTCCATCGTTGCGTATTCGTCCTCTCGGCCCTGAATTGCAAGCAGCGGTCGCATGATCGATCCAAGCTCGTCTGCGATGTTCCAGTGACGAAAAGCAGGATTGAGCCATGCATCGTTCCAACCATAGAAGGCGGAGTCCACATCTTCATGGTATTGCATCAGCTTCGCGCGCAAGCCGGTGTGTTCATAGGCGTTTCTCGTTTGCGTGATGGCATCGACAGTCGTCGGTTCGACGAACGTATGCGGCGCGAGCACGGCTGCGCCAGCGAGCGCTTCGGGGAACGCGCTCGCGTAGAGCAAGGCGATCGAGCCACCGTCGCTGTGTCCAACGAGCCACATGCGCGCGCGTTCGGCGTCGTCTATGCCGATAGCATCGAGAAACGCAGGCAGCACTACTTGCGCTTGATGATGCAGGAACTCGACCGGCCATCTTTCGGCCGGGGAACGCGGTGTGGAGCGTCCATAGCCCGGACGCGAATAAACGACGCCACGGCACCCGAGCCGATCACAAAGGGACTGCGGCCAGTCCTTCCATAGCGCGATGGAGCCCAGGCCCTCATGCAGAAAAAGGACGACAGGCGCGTCAGAACGATCAGCGTTGATCCATTGATATTCGATGCTTAGCGGATAAGAGCCGCAATTCAACCGGGCAAACTGCACTTGACTGTTCATGGCGTATCGGGCCTCTGGATACGCGCAAGGTTAGCAGAGACCACTTAGCCCGGCGCAGTCGCTGCAAGTTGCGCGTGGACATCGTGCGCGAGTTCGAGCATGACCTTTCTATCGATACCGCCGGACACCGCATAGCCGAAGTCGCCGTCGACCCAGTAGAACACGCTCACCGGGCCGTCCTGATACAGCTTGAACGCAGTCGTGTTGGCGTCGGTCTTGCGTTGCGATATGCAGAGCGTCACGCGCTCGCCTTTCGCGTCGCGGTACATGAACTGCGCCATCGGGCCGTCATCGCCGGCCAGAATGCGACCGCCCATCAACTGAAAGCCGCTTTTCGTCAGCATGGGTGGATGGACATCCGTTCCGAGCTTATTGGAAAGGTACTGAACGAAGTCGTGCTCGCGGTCTTTGCCGATTTCACTCGGGCGATCCACCGTCGGCATATAGACGACATGCGCAAGCGCGGCTTCCCGCGCCATCGCTTCGTTCGTGTCTGCGCTGGCCGCATTAAGCTGAGACGAATTGGTCCACGAATGATACGAACTCGTGCCAAAGCCGATGGCGATGCCGAGCACGAGCGTCGCAGCCAATGCGGCGAATCGTGGCCAACCGGCGCTTCCCCATGCGCGCCGTTCGCTCTTTAGCGCGCGCAACCTGGCCGGCACCGGCTCATTGAGGACCCGGTCATAGCGCTCATGAAACATGTTGTTGAGCGAGAAATAATCGCTTACGCGTGCAGCCAGCGCCGGATTGAGTTCGATCGCGCGTTCCACTTGCTCACGGCGCTCGGACGATAACGCACCATCCACGTACGCATGAATTTCTTCTTCGCTGACTGCAGTCGGTTGCTCGCTCATCGCACCACCTTCAGTTTCGCTCCGGGCTGCGCGCCCGCCATCAGTGCCCGCAGTCGTTCCCGGCCACGCGAGAGCCGCGACATCACGGTGCCAACAGGGACGTCCAGCGCGCTTGCTACTTCCGCATAGCTCATTTCTTCGAGGCCGACGAGCAATACGACCTCACGCTGTTCCGCCGGCAGGCGCTGCAACGCATAGTCGAGATCGCGGACTTCGAGTGAATGTAATTGCCCGCCCGATGCGGCCACTTGCGCTTCACCGAACGCTTCATCGTCGACGGAAACATGGACAGCGCGCGCCGACGCCTTGCGCACCTGATTGACGAAGACGTTATGCATGATCGTGAAAAGCCAGGCGCGCAGATCAGTGCCGGATTCGAACATGCGGCTGCGCGAGAGCGCGCGTTCGAGCGTGTCCTGTACGAGATCGTCCGCAAGTTCACGATTGGTCAGCAGCGCCCGCGCATAACGCCGCAAGCGTGGCACGTGTTCCATTAAGTCATTGCGGATATCCATGCTCGATCCGTCGCTCATTGCACCGCGCAGCCATTTCCAGGCGTGCTCCTAGGAGAAAGAACAGGCGCGTCGGCATTTTATTCCCGGCGCATGCGACTTTTTTGTCTAAACGATGTGCGTCGTCGTGCGGCTTGCGATGGCGGACGTATGCCGCAGTTGATCGACGGTCAGTCGTATTGCGTCGATCAATGCCCGCGCGGCCGGCGAGGGCGTGCTGCCGGCGCGCACCGTCAGGCCGATATCCCGCCGGGTGTTTTGCATCGCAATGTCCAGCACGACCAGTTGCCCCGCCTCGCACTCATAATGCAATTGCTGCGCCGATACTGCCGCGAGCATGTCCGTATGCGCGAGCAGTCCGCGAATGACGGCCAGATCCGCGGTTTCGACCGTCGGCATGGGTGGCTTTAGCTTGAGCCGCTTGAACTGCGCTTCGAACATGCCGCGCGCGGGCGCATGGCTGCGTGGCAAAACCCATTGCGCCGAACTCAATTCCTTGAGCGTCAATGCTCGCACGCCCGCTAAAGGATGATCTCTTCTCGCGATGACGACCATGTCTTCGGACATCAGCCGTTCGTTCGCGAGGCCGCTCGATGCATCGTTTGCCCGGAGCGCGCCCAGCACGAAGTCGATATCGCCCGCTCGCAAGCCGGCGACAAGCGGTTCATAGGCGCTCTCATCCGTTGCGATGCGTACGCCGGGATATTGGGCAGCAACGCGTGCAATCGCGCCGGGGAGGATCAATGTCCGGCCGAGCGGAAGGGCGCCGACCGTCACATAGCCCTGAATGGTCCCGCGCAAGGCGGCAAGGTCGTCAGGAATATGACGCAACTCATTCAGCGCGCGACGCACGTGCAATACGAACGTCTCGCCTTCGCTCGTCAGCAGAAGCCCGCGCGGGCTGCGATGAAACAACGGCATGCCCGCGCCCGTCTCCATGATGCGGATCGCGCTGCTCACTGCGGGCTGACTCAGGCCGAGCGTCTGCGCGGCGCTCGGCATGTGCCGGTGACGCGCCAGTGCGGAAAACAGCTGCAGCCGCCGCGTATTCAACAGAAAAGCGGGCAACGCATTACCTGATGTCGAGCGCCGGCGCGACTGCCGCGCCGCGCACCACTGGGCGAGTGCTTCCAGTTCGGAGAATATGCGTTCGCATCGCAGGAGGACGGCGCGTCCGGCAGGCGTCGGCAACATGCCCGACGGACGGCGCTCCAGCAGCGTTTCGCCCACCGCTGCTTCGAGTTCCTGCAGCGAGCGGGTGACGGCCGACTGCGCACGGAATAGCGCGGCTGCAGCGCGGGTTGCGCTGCCGGTCTGCGCAACGAGTCTGAACGCGCGCAGGTACGCGAGATTGAGCAGTTCGCGGTTGTCCATTTGGACCGAAGAAAAAGTGACGTCCGGGCCATCAGTTTAGTTTATCGGACGCGCGCTTCTTACAGGACGGCAGTGAATCAGTCTTCGATTGTCCCATGCACACCTTGCTCGCCGCGCTTCCAGTAAGCGGACGCACGAATGCGTCGCTTGTCGATGCCTCGCTCGTTGCACAGCACCTGACGCACTGCGCGCATGAGCGTCGCTTCGCCGGCCGCCCAGACATAGCCTTCGCCGTCCGGCAGAAAGAGTTCACGCAATGCGAGCAACAGCGCGTTCGAATGCCCGCTTTCGCTGTGATAGCACCACTGCGCATACAGATCGGCGCGACTATTCAATTCGATGCGCGACGATGCGTCGGCCACTTCGATCAGCGTGGCTGCACGTGTGCCTTCGGGCAGTTCCTCCAGGCGACGCGCGATGGCGGGCAGCGCGGTTTCATCGCCGATCAGAAGATGCCAGTCGAAGTGCGCCGGCACCACGAATGAACCCCGTGGCCCGCCGATGCCGAGATACTGCCCCGGCGACGCCTGCGACGCCCAGGCCGTCGCCGGGCCGGCTTCGTGCAAAGCGAATTCAATATCCAGTTCGAGCGCTTCGCGATCGAAACGGCGCGGCGTGAAATCCCGCGCGATCGGGCGAGGCTTTGCGGGATCGAACACCGGGCCGTCCGGACCCGCTTCGGGCACGACGGGCATTGTCTCGCCGGGTTGCGGGAAGAAAATCTTCACGTGGTCGTCGAAAGACGCGCTTTCGAAGTCGGCAAGTGCTTCGCCCGTCAGCGTCACGCGCACGAAACGGGGATTGAGCGCATGCACGCGGCTGACTTGCAGCAAACGGAACCTGAGCGCATGGCGCACGCGTGTGACTTGAAGATCGGCACGGTCCGGCTGCTCTCTGAGAGAAGCATCGTTCATCGGGTAGTCCTTTACGCTTGCGGGCGTGCATCGCCCTGTTCGATTTCGGCCGTCGCGCGCGAGAGAATCTCCGCGATTCGGCGTTGTTCGTCTTGCGATGCGTCGGTGCGCAAAAGCAAAGCGCGCTTCAGCGCCCTGCGCGCGGCGATGAGTTCCGGCGCCCATCCTGAACCGGCTGCTGCTTCTTCCGGCTCCTCGCCGGCATAGGCGCGGCGTACAAGGTCCATCTTGCGTGCGAAATGCAAAAGTCTTGCAAGCATCAGGTCGACGCGCTCGCGATTCGTCGCGAGGTATTCACGGCCCGCGTCGGACAGGGCGTAGCGCTTGCGATTGCCTTCCAGTTCGACAGTCGCGTAACCCAGTTCTTCCAGATAGGTCAGGGCGGGATAGACCATGCCGGGACTCGGCGTGTAAAAGCCATTGGAACGGTCGGCCAGTGCCTTGATCAACTCGTAGCCGTGTCGCGGCGTTTCCTCGAGCATTGCGAGGAGCAGCAGTTGCAGGTCTTCCGACGAGAATTTGCGACTGCGCGGCATGCCGCCCATGCCGCCCATGTCGTCGTGGCCATCCCCGAAGCCACCGAGGCCGCCCGGGCTGCCCGGGCCGCCGCCGAAACGTCCGCCGCCGTGCCGATGCCGGCCGGCCATTTCTCGGTGCTCGTGCGCGTGGTGCGAATGGTGGAAAGCCGATTTGAATTCAGAATGCAGATGAAGATGGTGTCCACCCGGCGTGCGCGGGTGGCTCAAGTCGCGAGGTCGCATGTCGATCGTCCTTGAATTATCGTAAAACATATCTAAAGATATATATCGTAAGACTGTCTGTTAAGGAGTTTCGGCGTGCGCCTACAATCTCGGGTCTCTCATCAAGCGGATTTCGCACATGACTCAATTCGTCCCCGTCGCACTGGAGCACGCCAGCCGCCTCATCAATCACGGACCGACCGTCCTTGTCACGAGTGCTCACGGCGATCGGCGCAATGTCATGGCAGCCGCCTGGTCGATGCCGGTGGAGTTCACCCCGCCGCGTATCGCCGTGGTAATCGACAAGACCACTTACACCAGAGAACTGATTGCGGCGAGCGGGTCGTTCGGCGTGTGTGTGCCGGGCGCGGCTTTGATTGACCTTGCGTATGCCGTGGGAACGACGAGCGGCCGCGACATCGACAAGTTCGATGCCTTCGGGATTGAAGCGACAACGGGGCCGGTGTTGGGGATGCCGCTCATCGAGAACGGCTGCGCGGCCTGGCTGGAATGCAGGCTAATCAGCGAGCCGCATACCGAGCAGGCTTACGACACCTGTTTTGCGGAAGTCGTCGCTGCGGCAGCGGATGCGCGCATATTCGCGAACGGACACTGGACCATCGACGAATCGAATGCATCTCTGCACACGATTCATCATCTGGGCGCTGGCAAGTTCGTGCGGGCGGCGCAGGTGCGGCAGGCCGTGCCGATGCCGCGCTGATATCGGGGAAAAGTTAGCGATCAGGGCTTGCGATTAGGCTCGGCTTCGGTGTCGGTGCCCGTCTTGCCGTCGCTGCGGTTCGTCACTGCGCCCGTCTCGTCGAGTACATCGTCGAGATCATCGCTGTCGGCATCTGTCGACTCGTCATCTGGTGTCGACATCATGTGAATAAACGGCGGTACGGAATCGAGGCTTGCGAATTGCATAGTCACGGTGTTCTCCCAGTGGTGACGTTGAGCGGCTATAACAGCTTGGCGGCCGCCTTGAATCGACGCTTCTGTTCCTTCTTCAAAGCACGCAGCGCTCTTTCGGCTGCGGCGCCATTGATCGAGGATGAACGATGTTGTTCGAGCAAGCTGCGCGTCGCGACGACATCGTTGAGCGCGCCAAAGCGCTTTTGAATCTGCTTGAGCTTCTTTAGCCCTCTGCGTTGCTTTTCTCCGATCAACGGCTCGAAGAATTCCACGAGATAACGCACTTTCTTTCCCGTCTTGCGCACATCATGGAACGACTCGTAGTCGTTGCGTTTGGCTTTAGAAGCAGCTCGCATGCGCTTCTCCAACTGCTTCTGAGCCTTGGCCACGCGTTTCCTCGCGAACTTGACCAGCGGCGTTCGCTTGGCCGCCGTGTTCAATTCGCGATTCGCCTCGCTTACGGCTTCGCGCAGCACTTGCTTTACATTGGCGTGAGACAGCGTAGCCAGGCTTCGCTCGGATGCTTCCGCACGATCTTTTCTGAATGATTCCGCCGCGTCCCGGTCACCCGTCGCTTCAACGAGTTGAATCAGGATGTCCCAATCGCGCGTATTGCCAGCGGCGTTAGCAAGAAACTTGTAAATAGCGCGCTGTTGGGCGCCGAATTCGGCATCGAGAATCGGACCATATGCCCAGATGAGCGTGCGCAAGCGACGAAGCGCAACCCGCAGCTTATGCAGCTTCTCCGCATCGGCAGCGGCTTCCAGGGTCGCGGCTTCGGCGATAGCTTCGCCAACGAGCGGTCCAGCGTATGCAGAGAAGCTGGTTTCCGCGCTGTCGTCGCGATGGGCGTGAGGGTCCGCGTCGGTTTTTTTCATATCGTTGCGCCGTGAATTGGACTTCACCAAAGAGGCAAATTACGTACCGACGCGGCGCATTCAATCACTTGTCATTGAAGTTTCACGCACAGCGCTGAATTACGCTTCCTCGCGCTGCGCATCCGCTAGCACTGCCGCTTTCGCAAGCACGTCTTTCGGTCCGGGCTTGCGTCATCGCGCCGAACCCGCGCACACGACCGATCGATCGCGATATGAAAAAACGAAGAACCTTGCGCGCAGGGCGACACACGCGGTCGGCACGCGCGTTGCTCTCTGCGAATAAATCGACGGTGACCGACCCTGCTCACAGGCTTCGGGGCAGGCGAGACTGCTTGGTTCATCACGCTACCATCGACGACACATCACGGACCACGAACGCGCAACAGGCGGCAATAGGACGGCAGAGACAATCATGGATCTCGATTACAAGCAGTTTCGCATCGAGGCCTCGTGCCTGAACGAGGGCGGCCGGTACTATGCCCGTGCGAAGATATTCCGCGGCTCGCGGGACGCAGGCACGAGCGAGGAGGTGAAGTGGTCCGGCGATATCGGTGACTATCGAAGCGAGGCCGAAGCCGTCGATGCAGCCCAGCAGTGGGCCATGCGCTGGTGCGACGAACAAGCGGCGTGAGTCGACTGACGCGCATGTCGTTCGACATGCCTGGACCTGTCCGTTGTCCGCAGCCTTCGCTCGGTGCGATAGCTGCATTGAAGCTCCTCGAAATGCCGCAGGCATAGCCGCTGCTCTGACCGCGAGGCGTTAGCCCGACTACGAGGAGCGAATGTCGTTCTGGCGACGTCGATGCCAGTGCGACCACGCTGAAGCGCCGTTAATCCCGCCGCCGCCTGCCTGCTTATAGCCCCGTCATTCCCAGAAAAACGTTGCAAGAACTTCAAGATCACATGTCAGGAACAGAAGACAAAACACCGGATGTAGAGGGAGGCGGGCAGAGTGTCGGCATTCCCGCTGCCGGCGAGCTGGACAATCATTCGTTCACGCCGACAGGCGCATCGGACAGGCAACATTGGCAAGCGGGCTATGTATCCAATCCTGGCCTAGATGATCGCAGCGGCGTCTTCTTCGCCGCCGTGGAAATGACGCGCATGCCGATGGTCGTCACCGATCCGAGGCTGCCGGACAATCCCATCGTGTTCGTGAACGGGGCCTTTCTGGACCTCACGCAGTACACGGAGGACGAAGTCATTGGCCGGAACTGCCGCATTCTGCAAGGAAAGGATACGGACCCCGAGACCGTCGACGAGATTCGGGAGGGCCTGCGCGAGCAGCGTGCGGTGGCCGTCGAGATCCTGAACTACAAAGCCGACGGTACGCCGTTCTGGAACGCGCTCTTTCTCGGACCGATATTCGACAAGGACAACAACCTCGTCCATTTCTTTGCATCGCAAATGGACATTACTCGGCGGCGTGTGTCGGAGCAGGCGTTTCGACAGGCTCAGAAAATGGAGTCGATCGGGCAGTTGACCGCCGGACTCGCGCATGACTTCAACAACCTGCTGCAAGTCGTGACGGGGAACCTGGAACTGGCCAAAAGAAGAATCGAAGGTCACGGCGATGCGCTGCTGGAAACGCTGATCGACAACGCCAAGGGCGCGGCCGAGCGTGGCGGCAGACTCACTCAACAGCTTCTGACGTTCGCGCGCAAGCAGCAGCTCGCGCCGAAGAGCGTGAACCTCAATACGCTCGTGCTCGAATTCAGCGACATGCTCGCGAGCACGTTAGGACGACATATCGATCTTCGTCTGGACCTCAAGCCCGGTCTGCCTGTAACGATGCTCGATCCCGAGCACCTCGAGATGGCGCTGCTGAACATATTGATCAACGCACGCGACGCGATGCCCCACGGCGGCAAGGCTACCGTCGCGACATCGATCATGTCGCTGGGAACGGGATCGGCCGAAAGGCATCTTCCAGCGGGCCGGTATGTGATTCTGTGCGTTCACGATGAAGGCACGGGCATGGATGCCGAAACGTTGCGACGCGCCGCCGAGCCTTTCTTCACCACGAAGGGACCCGGCACCGGCCTGGGCCTCGCCATGGTCCACGGATTCATGCAGCAGTCGAACGGGAGGCTCGAAATAGAAAGCACCGTCGGGAAGGGCAGTATCGTCAAGATGATATTTCCTCTGGCTGCGGACTGATACGAATATCGATGAAGCACATTCTTGTTGTCGATGACGAAAGCTCCATCACTCAAGTGATGAAGTTATTTCTGGAGTGGGAGGGCTTTCGGGTCAGCGTCGCGCACGATGGCATCGAGGCCCTCGAGGTCGACGAAAGAGATCCGGCGGACGCCGTCGTGACCGATCTCACCATGCCGCGCATGAACGGCAGAGAGCTGATCGAAAGACTGGGCGCGCGACGCCGCGATATCCGGACCATCGTGGTTACCGGCTGGGCCGGAGCCGAAGACCTGACGAACGTGCATACCACCGTCATGCGCAAGCCCGTGGCGCTCGACAAACTGCGCGCCTGCCTCTCCGATATGCTCGATGCGGCGTCCTAGAGACTCGACTCAATGAGCCGTCGCTGCAAGCAGGTCTTCGGTATGCACCATCAATTCGCGCACTTGCCGCAGCATCGCGTATTGATCGAGCACGCTCCGCCACCGTGGCGCTTCGAGCAATGCCTGCCAGACGGACTCCAGCGCGAACGGGTCCGCGTGCTGTTCGTCGATCAATGCGCTCGCGTAGGCGAGGCTCGCCGGTGCGGACAGGAGCTGCATCCTGCTCGCCGCGTTGAGCAGTCGCGCAGGTTCATCGGCGGGGGCGTCGCAGCAATAGAGGACGATATCCGCAACGCCGTCTCCTTCCACAGGCAGCGCGTGCAGTGACGCGCCATTCAGGCGCACGACACCCTGCTGCGTTTCGAATGAGTAATCGGCGGTGGCGTCGGCGCTGGCCAGAAGGCGCAGACCCCGCAGGAGCCGTGCGAAATCGGTCGATGCCGCATCGACGGAAGCCTTTGCCTCGATCAGAAAGCACACGTCCCACACCGCTGCTTCGTCGGGCGACGATGCACACCGCAATAGCACGGCGTCCCATTCTGTCTTCGCGTGCTCGTGACTGGCGCGAATCGATGAAGGAACACGCATCGATGTGACGACGCGATATGACGCCGGCGCTTCTTCTTCATTCAATCGTCGGGCCAGTGCATCGAGCGCGCGGGCAGCGAGTGCTTCAACGTCAGCGCCGCGCTGCTTCGCGGCAACTCCTTGCGCGGCGGCCGCAGTGCTTCCGGAGCGAGGACCCTGCTGGTTCCACAGCGACTCGTATCGGCGAACCGATGCATCGGCCTCCAATGACCGAAGCGCTCGCAGCCGCGCAAGCGCTCCGTCGCTTAACAACTGCTGCACGCGCGGCTTGATGGGATCATCGTCAGGCAGATCGAGCAGACGGCGTGCGTCGTCTTCTGCCCGCTCCCACGACGATGAAGCCGCCGACGCATGCAATTCAGCCAGCCATTCCCGTTGCTGTCCGGGCGCCATGCGTTGCAGCCTTGCTGGATGCGCGATGCCATTTACGGCAGCGTGAACGAATCGGCGATCGCGCTCGGCCTGCGCGGACAGCGACGTGTAATCTCGCACGGTCGCTTCACGATGCCGAAGCAACATCGCCTGAAAAACGGCATCCCCGGTCCGCGGATGAATCGCAGCCGCGATCATGCGCGCGAGCGAATCGAGGAAGCGCTGCTTGAGTGGCCCGTCGGGCGCAGCGCCGCCCGCCGTCGCAATACGCGCCTGTTCGATGACGAGCGCAAGCGCCGTCTCGGGACTGAGCGCATGAGTATCGGGCGAAAGCACGTCGAGTTTCGGCAAGCGATAACGACGCGTAACGGCGTTCAACGTCCGGTTGAGCAAAGAAGCGTTGTGTGGCATGGCGTTCCATCGGTGCAAGCGCGCATGTTATCCGAACACGCGGATGCGCCCTGCATCACTTGATGAGTTGCGGCGCTTCGCCACGGCTCCCCGCACGCCTTCCGCCAATCATCTCCGCAAGCCAGCTGACGACGAGCGCCGTGTAGGCGCGCTGACTGCCTTCATCGGACAGACCATGATCCGCGCCTTCGATCACGCGATACGTCAGCGAGTGCGATTGCAGAAACGCCTGCAGATAGCTGGCGAGCACCGCATGCGGCACGGTTTCGTCATGCTCCGATTCGACCAGCAGCACATCGCCGCGAAACTCGGAGGCCGCACGCAATGCACGGTTCTCGTCGGCCTTGACGATGCGCCTGCGATACGCCGCAAGATCGTGTTCCTTGTGAAGCGCGCGCTTGGGCGTCGTCCATCCCTCGTCGAGATAGAGCGCCGGCACGCGAAGCCCCAGCCAGCGCACGGGGCGCAGTGATGTCGCGATCGACGCGAGATAGCCGCCATAACTGCTGCCGACGATGGCGATCGACGTCGCATCGACGAGTGGATGCGCAACGAGCCTGTCGTATGCCGCGAGCACGTCCTTGAGATTGGTTTCGCGCGTCACCGTCTCCTGTTCCTCTTTCGTGCGCGCGTGGCCGGTCAGATCGAAGGTGAGGCACACGCAGCCGAGCGACGCCGCCTGCCGCGCGCGCTCCATGTACTGTTCCTGATCGCCGCCCCAGCCATGTACGAACAGAACGCCTGGAATCGCGGTCTTGGGCGTGACGAGCGTGCCGTCGAGATAGCCGCGTTCGACGGGAATCTGTATCTGCTGCCGGGCTGCTGTCATGCACTCGCTCCTTTCATGCGCGGGCCGGGTTCGACCGTGAAGAACTTGGTGACGCGCCCCGAATGTGCGTCGATGCCCTGATAGACGATGACCGCGTTCGCCGGAACCTTTACGTCTGCGCCATACAGTTCGACGGTGGATGCCCGCACGCTCGTCAACGCGGGATCGTTCGCGAACGCGCGCAGCGCTCCGATTTCCGCGCCGCTCGCGCCGCCGATTCTCCACGACTGTTCAAGCACGCCGCGATGCCGATGCCCGCTCTCGTCGACGCCCGATGCGACGTCGTAATTCCTTCGCGATGCGATGAAGCCCGGAAACGCGCTGCGAATGGCGGCGTGGAATGCGCGGGCGCATTCCACGGCGGCGCGCGTTTCGTCGGGCATCGGCTCGCGTAACAGGGCGTCGAGCGTGCCCCGCACGACGACGAGATCGGAACCGCCATAGACCGCATGACCGCGATTGTTTCGCGTCAGCCGCTGCACGCCGTAGTAGCTCGCACGATGTGCACGCACGTGAATTTCGCCGACGCTGAACGTCGTGATGTCGCGCAAGTTCCGCTCCAGCACGATGCCTTCCGTGCGGAGCGTGTCGTCGCCAATAGCGTTCAGGTGCGCCTCGAGTTCGGTTTTGTCGACGATGACCGCCTGTCCCGTACCGCCGATGCCCGAAGGCCGCTTCAGCCGTACCGATCCGTCTGCCAGAAGTTGCGCGGTGGCAGCGCGTGCATCGGCGCCCGTGAAGGCGGAGAAGCCGGGCAGCACCAGATCGCGCACGCTTTCGCCGAGCAAGTCTTGCCATCCTTCGGGCTTGACTTGCGCTCCCGGTGGCAGGCCGTGCACTACGACCTTCGTTCCGACGAACGGATACGGCACGACGCCGCCGAAAAGATCGTCGCCGGTGACGATGCCGAGACGATCGGCGATGCAGACGGGCAGCGTGTCATCGGGAACGAAGTAGCGTTGCGGCGGATACGTGCGTGCGGCGTCGAATTCGACGCATTCGGATGCGCCCAGCAGCAGCGCAAGCTGACCGGCAAGCGCGCGTTGCGTGGCGCGCTCATGCTGCGATCGCGCGGCATGGCCGTCGCGGTGGAATACCACCACGATCGCATGCGGTTCGGTTGACGGGGTGTGCATTCGCGCGTCCTCCGCTGGAAAGCCTTCTGTCGTGTTTCGAACGCCTTGCAATCGGCCTGCTAAACACCTTGCGAGCAAGGTTCGTTCCGGTCGGCCGATTGATCTGGGTCAAACGCATCGACGGCAGATAGCGCACGATGGAAGCGACGCAATGGAGGAAAACACGATCATGGGTCTCGGATTGCAGATCGCCTATCGCGGCTTCGCCGGCTCGCACGCCGGGGAATGCGCAGCGGAAATGGAACTCGTGAGGCTCGAAGTCATGGCGAGCGATATCGTCGACTGTCACCTGGCGGTGGAGGCGTATCGCGATCGGGCCGGAAGCCGCGTCTTCGATGCGCGTCTCGACCTCATCACGCGTGGCTACGACCTGCTGCCCGTGGAACGCGGGACGAACGCCGAGCTCGGCGCCGCGATTCACAGCGCCTTCGACAATGCGGTCAGGCTGTTGCAGCAACGACGCGTGCCGTCTCCGGCGCGCTGAAGCACATGGATTGGATGACTTCACTTGCTGGTCATGCAGACAGGTCGGTCTCGCGGCAAATACGTCGGATACCGAATCACATAACGTCGATGCGTCGCATCCGACTAGCCCGCCGGAGAGGGTTGCCGATTCAGTGTCCCCGCTCGCTCGCCCTATGCAAGCTGCGCCGCGCCAGCACGCTGATAAAGAGCGTGCCGCTGACGAGCGCCGCCAGATACACGCCGGCCATCATCCAATCGAATCCGTTCACAGTCATTCTCCTTTCGGCCAGGTCAAGGCCCAGCGCCACGGCAGTGAGCCAGGTGAGTCAAATAGGTCTGGCATGTATAACGGCAGCGGCGCGCCGAGGTTTAGCCGGCGACTGCCTGAACATCGACATACGGATTCTTCGCTTTCAGTGCACTTTCGCGGTGGAAAATACGTTGATGATCACCACGCCCAATACGATAAAGCCGAGACCGAGGACGGCAGGCGCGTCGAGCCTCTGACGAAAGACGAAAAAGCTCACCGTCGAAATCAGGACGATACCCAGTCCGCTCCATATCGCGTAAGCCAGCCCGACCGGAATCGTTTTTAGAACGATCGACAGAAAATAGAAGGCGCCAAGGTAACACGCAGCCATGGCCAACGTAGGCACGAGCTTCGTGAACTGATCGGATTTCTGCAGGCAAGTGGTGCCGGCAATCTCGAGCAGGATCGCGATGAAAAGGGCTGCGTAGGCCGACATCTTGTCGTTCAACATGATGGAGGGGAGGTGGCCTTCCTCGCTCAGTGCTCGGCCAGGTAGGCTTTCACCGCAGGCAGTCCTGGCTTGCCATCGAGCGTGGTCACGCCGGAAAGCCAGTTGTCGAGCACCGACGGATTCGCTTTCAGCCAGGCCAGCGTCGCCTTGTTGCGGTCTTCCTTGTCCATGATGCGCGTCATGATCTGGTTTTCCATGGAAGTGGTGAAGCGAAGATTCGCGAATAACCTGGCAGCATTCGGGCATCGTGCGGCGTAGTCGCTCGGCTGTACGGTGTACACCTTGGCTTCGCCGTAGTTCGGTCCGAAGACATCGTCACCGCCGGCCAAGTACTTGATCTTCATGCGGACGTTCATCGGATGCGGTTCCCATCCAAGAAAAACGATCCACTGCTTGTTCTGCACAGCCCGATTCACCTGCACCAGCATCCCCGCCTCGCTCGACTCGACGAGCTTGAACTTGCCGAGGCCGAACTGATTGGTCTTGATCATCTTGTCGATCAGCCCGTTCGCTTCATTTCCCGGCTCGATGCCATAAATCTTGTACTGGAGTTTATCCGCGTTCCTGGCGATATCCGCGAAGCTCCGGATTCCCGCGTCATAAACATAGTCGGGGACGGCCAGCGTGTATTTCGCGCCGGTCAGATTGGGGGGATTGACCACCTTCAGCGATCCGCCCTTCACGAACGGTTCGATGACCGAATCCATCGATGGGGACCAGTAGCCGAGGAAGGCGTCGATCTGTTTCGCCTTGACGCCGGCGAAGGTGATCGGCTCCGATGCGATGATTTTCGATGGCGCGTAGTCGAGGCCCAGCAGGACGTTGGTGGCGAGGCCCGTTGTCGCGGCGATGTCGGACCATCCGATGTCGGCCATGCGGATGGCGCGGCACGCGGCGGGATCCGCCGCATGGGCGCTGACGCCGAAGCTGCTCGCGATAGCGATCGAACACATCATGCGGGCTGTGAACTTTCTCATCGGTACTCCCAATCAATGGTTTATCGAGCGTGCCTACGTTGCATGGAAACGGGGGCTACGTTACCTTCGGATCGAACTGCCGCTGGTCCGCGAAGACCCGGTCATCGCGTCTGGCCGCAACGTAGTAGGGCGTTTGGCGCTTTTCGAGCGGCTTGATGCCGCGGATGCGGTCCGCGATCTTCTCGGCCATCATGATCGTCGGCGCGTTGAGGTTGCCAGTCGTGATCTGCGGCATGATCGACGCATCCACCACGCGCAGGCCCTGCATCTCATGAACGCGGCCTTCGCCATCCACCACAGCCATGTCGTCATAGCCCATCTTGCATGAACACGACGGGTGATAGGCGGTCTCGGCCCTGGCGCGCACGAATGCGTCGAGTTCGGTATCGCTCGCGGCGTCCGCGCCGGGATGAAGCTCTTGTCCACGGTAACGCGCCAGTGCGGGCTGCCGCATGATGTCCCGCGTGATGCGAATCGCGTCGCGGAACTCTCGCCAGTCGAGCGGATCGGCCATGTAATTGAACAGAATGCTCGGATGTGCATTCGGATCGCGCGACTTGAGCTTCACGCGTCCCCGGCTCGGCGAACGCATTGATCCGACGTGCGCCTGGAATCCATGCATCCTGATCGGATTCGAGCCGTTGTAATTGATCGCGACAGGAAGGAAGTGGTACTGAATATTCGGCCACGGGTCGTCATCGCGCGTGCGGATAAAGCCGCCTGCCTCGAAATGATTCGTCGCGCCGATCCCCGTCCCGTTGATGATCCATTCGAGCCCGATGGCCGGCTGATTCCACCATTGCAGGGCAGGGTACAGCGTCACCGGTTCCTTGCATGCATACTGCATGTACATTTCGAGGTGGTCCTGCAGGTTCTCGCCGACGCCCGGCAGATCGTGCACCACCGGAATCTCCAGCTCTTTCAGCCACGCAGCGCGACCGACGCCCGAACGCTGCAACAACTGAGGCGAAGCGATCGCCCCGCTGCACACGAGCACTTCGCGCCGCACATTCGCGGTCGTACGCTGGCCGCGATGCAGATACGCAACGCCGATCGCACGCTTGCCCGAGAAGAGCACGCGGTCGGTGGTGGCATGCGTGACGATGCTCAGGTTCGAACGGTGCTTCGCGCGGTCCAGATAACCACGCGCCGTGCTCGCGCGTCGTCCGTTAGCGGTGACGGTGCGATCCATCGGCCCGAAGCCTTCTTGCCGATAGCCGTTGAGATCGTCCGTGCGCGCATAGCCCGCCTGCACGCCGGCCTCGACCATCGCGGCAAAAAGGGGATTGTTTCCCGGTTTGCTCGTGGTCACATGCACGGGACCATCGCCGCCGTGATAGTCGTTCGGGCCGATGTCGCGTGTCTCCGCCTTGCGGAAATACGGCAGGCAATCGAGGTAGCTCCAGTTTTCGAGGCCCGGCATCGACGCCCAGTTGTCGTAGTCCAGCGCATTGCCGCGGATGTAGCACATGCCGTTGATCAGCGACGATCCACCCAGCCCCTTGCCGCGTCCGCACTCCATGCGGCGATTGTTCATATGCGGTTCGGGCTCGGTTTCGTAAGCCCAGTTATAGCGGCGCCCCTGCAGCGGATACGCAAGCGCGGCCGGCATCTGCGTGCGAAAGTCGAAGCGGTAGTCAGGACCGCCCGCTTCGAGCAGCAGCACGGTCACGTCCTCGTCCTCGGTCAGGCGGGACGCGAGCACATTGCCCGCCGATCCCGCACCGACGATGATGTAGTCGTATTCCTTCGCGCTCATCGAAAAGGCCCTCAAAACACGGGTTGATAGGGTCCGAGCTCGACCTGGACCGATTTGATGCGGGTGTAAGCGTTGAGCGTCACGATGCCGTTCTCGCGGCCGATGCCCGACTGTTTGTAGCCGCCCACCGGCATCTCGGCCGGCGACTCGCCCCATGTATTGATCCAGCAAATGCCGGCGTCGAGCCGATGTATCACGCGATGCGCGCGCGACAGGTTCTCGGTCACGACCCCCGCTGCCAGGCCATAGGCGGTATCGTTCGCGCGCGCGATCGCCTCGTCTTCGTCGTCGAAAACGAGGATGCACATAACCGGGCCGAAGATTTCTTCCTGCACGATGCGCATGTCGTCGCGGCAATCCGCGAACACGGTCGGCTCGACATAGTGGCCGCGCGCCAATGCGCCATCGGTCGGACGTGTGCCTCCCGCGACGAGCCGCGCGCCTTCGCGCATGCCGATCTCGATGTAGCCGAGCACCTTCTGCAACTGAGCCGCGCTGACGAGCGGGCCGAAGTTCGTATTCGGATCATCGGGTGCGCCAATGCGAATGCGCTTCACACGCGCCCGAATCAGGGCTTCGAACTGCGCGGCGATATTTCGTTGAACGAACACACGCGTGCCGTTCGTGCATACCTGCCCCGAGCTGAAGAAGTTCGCGCTCATCGCGATATCGGCTGCGCGTTCGAGGTTCGAATCGTCGAACACGATCAGCGGCGACTTGCCGCCGAGTTCCATCGTCACTTCCTTGAGCGTCGATCCGCCCGCGCGGGACATTACCTTCTTGCCGGTCTCGACGCCGCCCGTGAACGATATCTTGTCGATGCCGGGATGCTCCGCGAGCATTGCGCCGACGCGGGCATCGCCCTGTACGACGTTGAACACGCCGTGCGGGACGCCTGCCTCGACGTAGATTTCCGCCAGCTTGAGCGCACTCAAGGGCGTGATTTCGCTGGGCTTGAAGATCATCGCGTTGCCTGCCGCGAGCGCCGGCGCAGACTTCCAGCATGCGATCTGGATGGGATAGTTCCACGCCCCGATGCCTGCGCATACGCCTATCGGCTCGCGCCGCGTATAAACGAACGACGATTCGCGCAGCGGTATCTGCTCGCCTTCGATGGCGGTCGCAAGACCCGCGTAATACTCGATGACATCCGCGCCCGTGACGATATCGACGGCGCGCGTCTCGGAGATGGGCTTGCCGGTATCGAGCGTTTCCAGTGCGGCAAGCTCGTCGTTACGTGCGCGTAGCAGGTCCACCGCGCGGCGCAGGATGCGCGAGCGCTGCATCGCGGTCATCGCGGCCCACTCGCATTGTCCTGCTCGCGCGGCCCGAACCGCACGATCGATATCGGCCTGCGACGCCTGCTGCACCCGTGCGAGCGTTTCGCCCGTGGCGGGATTGCGCGTGTCGAAGGTTTCGCCGCTGGTCGCATCGACATATTCGCCGCCGATGTGAAGCCGTTGCTCTTCGAATGCGGACATCGCGTGCGTCTCCTGAATGCGTGGAAATGAGATCAGCCGCGTGGCTGAATCATCATGTCGATGTAGTCGTACGAGACCCGCAGGGCGGTCTTCGTGTCGAAAGGCTCGCCCGCGAGGGCGCCGCGCAACCAGAGGCCGTCGATCAAGGCCGCGAGTCCGGTCGCCGCGCGGCGGGCAGCGGCCCGGCTCAGCACGCGCGAGAATTCCGCGCACAGATTGGAGTAGAGACGCCGCGTGTTCACGTACTGCAAGCGCCTCAACCGGTCCTTGTGCATGCTTTCCGACCAGAACGCGAGCCATGTTTTCATGACCGGCCCGTTGACCTGTTCGACGTCGAAGTTCGCGGCGACCACCGCGCGCAGCTTCGAGCGTGGATCGGCCTTCGCGGCCTTGCGCCGGCGCGAGGTGCCTTGCCACAGCGATCGAAGCACATGGCGCATGGTGGCTTCGAGCAGGCCGTCCTTGTCGCCGAAGTAATGGCTCACGATGCCCGTCGAAATCTCGGCGCGTTGCGCGACCGACGCGAGCGTCGCTCCTGTGAGTCCGAGCTCGTCGATGGTGAGCAGGGTGGCATCGATAAGCTGTGCGCGGCGCACTTCCCGCATTCCAAGTTTTGGCATGGACGTTCGACTTCGAAAATGACGCAGAGGGTTTTGACCGTGCAAACCATCCTACGGGTTTTATATTGAACGGTCAATCAACAAAAGCGCGGCGCGTGCATGTCCTGGCGGCGAGCAAAGAGACGTCAGACGAGCGCGTCGCACTCGTCGAGCAGCCAGTCCTGAAACGCGCGGACGGCGGCTGACGGTTCGCGTCGCGTGAGCAGCACGTAGCCGCGATCGGTGACGAGCGGCGTATCGCGGAGCGCGACGAGCTGACCGGTGGCGACGAGTTCATCGATCAGCGGCGACCAGCCAAGCGCGACGCCCTGGCCCATGACCGCGGCGTGGGTCACGAGCGCATAGCTGTTGAAGGTAAATGCGCCGTGCGTCGGCGGGGCGGGTTGTCCGTGCGCGTCGAACCAGGCGCTCCATGAGAGCCATCGTTCGGGCTGCGTGCGTTCGACATGCAGCAGCGGCAGCTTCGAAAGGTCCGATGTGTCGTGCGTTGCAGCAAAGGTCGGGCTGCATACGGGCGTCACGCGTTCGGGAAACAGCTTCACGGCGCGGCGCGATCCCCAGTCGCCATGCGTGTCGCCGAACACGATGACGACATCCGCAAGCTCGCCCGATGCGCTCGGCAACTGTTGCGACGTGATGATGGTCACGTCGACATCGGGCATCAGCGACTTGAATTGCGGCAGGCGCGGCATCAGCCAGTAGGTGGCGAAGCCGAAATCCGTCGACAAGGTCAGGCTGCGTTGCGTGTGCCGCGTGCGGATATCGGCTGCGGCCTGGCGGATCAGATCGAAGCTCTCACGCACGGCCTCGAAGAGACGCGCGCCGTCTTCCGTCAACGTGACGCCGCGATGTCCGCGCTCGAAAAGCGGTGTTCCGAGCGCTTCCTCCAGTTGCACGACGCGCTGGCTCACGGCTGGTTGCGTCGAGCCGAGTTCACGCGCTGCCGCCGTGAAGCTCGCGAGCCGCGCGGCGGATTCGAAGATCAGCAGCGCCTGCATGGGCGGCAGGCGGTCTTGTCGCGGCATAACCGCTCCTTATGGGCGCATAACGAAATGCCGTCTTCACAGACGCAAATGGAACGGCAATAGTGACGTTGCGCGAACATCCGAGGTCCGCGCGTTCGCTGCACTGGATTCTATTCGAGGCTTGCTCCATGCATGAGACGAAACAAAATATCCTTGTTCTGATGGCCGATCAACTGACGCCGTTCGCGCTCGCGGCATACGGCAATCGCATGACGAAGACGCCGCATATCGATGCGCTCGCGCGTGAGGGCGTGGTCTTCGAATCGGCGTATTGCGCGAGTCCGCTGTGTGCGCCGTCGCGCTTCTCCCTGCTCGCGGGCAAGCTGCCCTCGAATATCGGCGCTTACGATAACGCCGCCGAGTTTCCCTCCGAGACGCTGACATTCGCGCACTATCTGCGTGCCGAGGGTTATCGCACGGTGCTGTCGGGCAAGATGCATTTCTGCGGCGCGGACCAGTTGCACGGCTTCGAGGAGCGCCTCACCACCGACATCTATCCTGCGGATTTCGGCTGGACGCCCGACTGGCAGAACTTCGAAGCGCGCCCGTCGTGGTATCACAACATGAGTTCCGTCATCGATGCAGGCCCGTGCGTGCGGACCAATCAACTCGATTTCGATGACGAGGTCATTTTCACCGTCCGCCAGAAACTCTTCGACATTGCGCGGGAGCGGCATGCGGGCAAGGATGCGCGGCCCTTCATGATGGTCGCGTCGCTGACGCATCCGCATGATCCGTATGCGATCCCGCGCAAATACTGGGACATGTACCGCGAGGAGGACGTGGACATGCCGCTTCATCGCGATTCGCTCGAGGCGAGCGATCCGCATTCGAAGCGTCTGCGCCATGTGTACGAAGCCGATCGCACGCCGCCGACGGACCGGCAGATCCGCAACGCACGGCGCGCGTATTACGGTGCGGTGTCGTACGTCGACGATCAGTTCGGCGCGATTCTCGAAGCGCTGGAACAGGCCGGACTTGCTGACGATACGACCATCGTCGTCACGTCGGACCACGGCGAGATGCTCGGCGAGCGCAACCTCTGGTACAAGATGACGTTCTTCGAAGGCGGCTGCCGCGTGCCGTTGATCGTGCATCGGCCGGGGCGCTTCGACGCGCATCGGGTGAAGGAGTCGGTCTCGCATCTCGATCTGCTGCCGACGCTCGTCGAGATAGCGCGCGGCGAGTTGCCGGCGCATTGGCCGGACGCCATAGACGGGCGAAGCCTCGTGCCGCATCTTGCGGGAGGCGGCGGCCATGACGAAGCCATCGGCGAATATCTTGCGGAAGGCGCGATTGCGCCCATCGTCATGATCCGGCGCGGGGCGTACAAGTTCATTCACTCGCAAGCCGATCCCGACCAGCTATATGACGTGCAGGCCGATCCCTTCGAGCGAACGAATCTCGCGCGCGACGAGCGGCATCGAGCGACGGTGAGCGCATTTCGCGACGACATTGCACGTCGCTGGAATCTGGAAGCGCTGCATCGCGATGTGCTCAAGAGTCAGCGCCGCCGTCATTTCCACTTCGCATCGACGACGCTCGGCGCCATCCAGTCGTGGGACTGGCAGCCTCGCGTCGATGCGAGTCAACGCTACATGCGCAATCATATCGACCTCGACGATCTCGAGGCGATGGCGCGCTTCCCGGCTGTCGAACACTGAAGCCGCACGACGATCACCCTGCCCAACCAACAGGAACGCAGATGAAAAAAGCCTTGTTTCATGCGCTTTTCACCGCCTCGCTCGGCTGCGCGGCGTCGCACGTGTTCGCCGCCGATCCGCCGTCGTGCAAGCAAGTACGCATGGCCGATCCGGGCTGGACCGACATCGACGCCACCAACGCGATGAGCGGCATCGTGCTGAAGGCGCTCGGCTACAAGCAGGACGTCGCGAACCTGTCGGTGCCGATCACGTATCAGGGATTGAAGAAAGGGCAGATCGACGTGTTCCTCGGCAACTGGATGCCGGCGCAAGCTCCGCTGGTGAAGCCGTTCGTCGAGGAGAAATCCATCGATGTGGTGCGGCCGAATCTGTCGAATGCGAAGTTCACGCTCGCCGTGCCGGATTACGTCGCCGCAGCGGGCGTGCATTCGTTTGCGGACTTGCAGAAGAACGCGGACAAGTTCGACAAGCGCATCTACGGCATCGAGCCGGGCGCGCCGGCCAATCAGAATCTGAAGAAGATGGTCGACGAGAAGGCTTTCGGTCTCGGTGACTGGAAGGTGGTCGAATCGAGCGAGACCGGCATGCTGACGCAAGTGGAGCGCGCGATACGCGACAAGAAGTTCATCGTCTTTCTCGCGTGGGAACCGCATCTGATGAACACGAAGTTCAGGCTCGCCTATCTGGACGGCGGAGATCGCTATCTTGGCCCGAACTTCGGCGGCGCAACGGTCAACACCGTATCGCGCAGCGGGTATGAGCAGCAATGTCCCAACGTCGGGCGTCTTTTCAGGCAGATGGCGTTCAGCGTCGACCTGGAAAACGGCGTGATCGCCGACGTGCTGGACAAGAAGAAAGCAATCGGTACGGCGGCCACCGACGCGCTCAAACGTCACCCCGAGCTTCTGAAGACCTGGCTCGACAACGTGACGACGGTCAGCGGCGGCAATGGACTGGAAGCCGTGCGGAGCGCACTGGGCGTGAAATAGGCGTGACACACCGTTAGTATCCCTATCCTATTCATTGCGGTGCGTCCCATGAATCGAGCAGTCGCAGTTGGGCAGATTTGTGTCGCAATCAGTCGAGCCGCCGCGTATATGGCACCTTATTTTTACGTGTCGCCCCACAACAAGAGGACACGCTCATGAAAAGAAAGCCATACGCCGCACGCCGTTCGTCTTTGATGACCGCATTCGCACTCGCCGCAGGCGCCGCCGTTGCACCGGGCGCCGCGCACGCACAAAGCAGCGTGACGCTCTACGGCATTCTCGATGCGGGCATCACCTACGTGAACAACACCGGCGGCTCGCACGTATTCAAGTTCGATGACGGTATCTCGTACGGCAACCGTATCGGCTTTCGTGGGGCCGAAGACCTCGGCGGCGGGCTGCAAGCGGTATTCGTGCTGGAATCGGGCTTTCACGTCGGAACGGGACGCTACGCGTTCGGCGGTGCGGAGTTCGGGCGTCAGGCGTACGTCGGCTTGAAGAGCAATCAGTGGGGCCAGATATCGTTCGGTAATCAGCTCGATATGACGGAAGAGTTCGTGTATCTCTACAACATATCGGCCTGGGCGAGCGGCTATGCGATTCACCAGGGCGACTTCGATCGCATGAACGGGGACCGCCTGCCTAACTCGGTGAAGTTCCTGTCCAATGACTATGGCGGCTTCACGTTCGGCGGCATGTATTCGTTCGGCAACGTGTCGGGGAATTTTCATCAGAACAGCGCATGGAGCGTAGGCGGGCATTACGCCGCGAACACGTTCAACCTCGGCATCGCCTATACGCAGCTGAACAATCCGAATGGAATCTATGCGTTCGATCCGTACGCGATGATCGGCGCACACACTTTTCTAGGGCAACCGGCAGTCAGCATCGACCCGGCCACGGGTGCGCGCACCGATCCATACAGCACCAACGCTTTTCTCGTCGACAGGCAGGGCGCGCTGGCCGTGGGTGGCGCATGGACGATCGGTAACCTGATGGTATCGGGCAACTTCACGTGGACGAACATCAAGGGACTGGGCGTCACTTCGTACATGAAGGTGTACGAGGCAGGCGCATCCTACAACTTCAGGCCGGATATCGCGCTATACGGCGGCTATCAGCACACGCGCTTCGAAGGCAATCACTGGAATCAGGGATCGCTCGGTCTGCACTATCTGCTGTCCAAGCGCACCGACGTCTATATTTCCGGCGATTATCTGCGCGCCTCCGGCCCGGTCGATGCGGTCATCGGCTATAGCTTCACGCCGTCGACCTCGAACACGCAGGCCGATGTCCGGATCGGCATGAGGCAATCCTTCTAGCGTCACGCGGCCTGTGCGGCGACCACGGCGCGCAATGCGCTGCGGTCCTGACGCGGGCTCGTGTTGAAGCGCGCGCGATACGTCCGCGAGAAATGCGACGGCGATTCGAAGCCGCACGCGACGCACACCGCGAGTATCGACATGTCGGTTTGCTGAAGCAGTTCGCGGGCGCGCGCGAGACGCAGGCCGAGATAGAAGTGCGTCGGCGTGTCCTTCATCGCCGAGCAGAAAAGACGTTCGAGCTGGCGCCGCGTGACACCGATGGATTGCGCGAGCGCATCCGGCGAGAGCGGCTCCTCCATGTGCTGCTCCATCACGCCGATAACCTGAATCAGCTTTCGATTGTGCACGCCGTAGCGCGCCGCGATCTTCATGCGTTGATGATCGCTGCGCTGACGAATGCGCCCGAGCACGAACTGCTCCGAGACCTGCGCGGCGAGCTCGGCGCCATGATCGCGCGCGATCAGATCCAGCATCAGATCGATCGACGCGGTGCCGCCCGCGCACGTGATGCGCCGCGCGTCGATCTCGAACAGTTCCTGGCTCGTTTCAATCGACGGATAACGTTCGGAGAACGCGGCCAACGCTTCCCAATGCAGCGTCGCTCGCTTGCCCGAGAGCAGCCCCGCTTCGGCGAGAATGAAGCTGCCGGTATCGATGCCGCCGAGCGTCGCGCCCGCCCGATCCAGCCGTCGCAGCCACTCGCCGATGCTGCGCGTGTATCGCGCAAGCGGCTCGAACCCCGACACGACGATGACCGTGCGCGCGTCGGCGGCAGCGGCGATCGATGCCTCCGCATTGAGCGAAATGCCGTTGCTCGCGACGACCGGCCCGCCATCCACCGACAGGATATGCCAGCGGTAAAGCTCGCCCTGGAAGCGATTGGCGACGCGCAACGGCTCGATCGCCGACATGAAGCCGATCGACGAGAATTGAGGCAGCACCAGAAAGTGAAAGTCTTGAGGAGCGGGCATCGATGATTGAGCACCAGGCGGCGATCCTTCACGCTAACAAGCGCAAAAATCGCGCGCAATCAGGCGTGTCCCTGAAAACCCTGACGTCGCTGACAGTCAACTCGCGGTCGCAATGGGGCGTTCGGGTCTTTTAATGCAGCGGTACTTTCTACTCACGTTCTCTAGACGGTCACTCCACCATGAAACATCGCCTGCTTTCGATTCTCGTTGCATCCGCCTGCGCAGCCAACGTCGCGAGCGCCTTCGCCGCCGACGACGCCACATGCCGCACGGTGCGCTTCGTCGATATCGGCTGGACCGACATCACTTCGACGACCGCGCTGGCCTCCGTGCTCTTCGAAGGGCTCGGATATACGCCGCGCACGACGGTCGCCTCGGTGCCCATCTCGCTGGCGGGCCTGAAGAGCAAGCAGATCGATGTCTCCCTCGGTTACTGGTGGCCGGTGCAGGAAAAGGCGGTGCAGCCATTCCTCGATGCGAAGAGCATCGACAAGATCGAACCGCCGAACCTCTCGGGCGCGAAAGCGACGCTCGCCGTGCCGGCCTATGCCTACGACGCGGGCATCAGGACGTTTGCGGATATTGCGAAACACAAGGACGAGCTCGACGGCAAGATCTACGGCATCGAGCCGGGCAGCAGCGCGAACGCAAAGATTCAGAAGATGATCGACACCAATCAGTTCGGTCTCGGCGGCTTCAAGCTGGTGCAATCGAGTGAGGCCGGGATGCTGGTGACGGTCGAGCGCGCGATTCGCGACAAGAAGCCGGTCGCGTTTCTCGCGTGGGAGCCGCATCCGATGAACATTCAGATGAAGATCAACTATCTGTCCGGCGGCGATGAGGTATTCGGCCCGAACTATGGCGAAGCACGCGTCTATACGCTCACGAACCCGGACTTCCTCACGCGCTGCCCGAACGCGGGCCAGCTCGTGAAGAACCTGCGCTTCACGACCGATCTCGAGAACCGCCTCATGCAGCCGGTGATGAACAAGGAGCGTCCCGCCGAAGCCGCGAAAGCCTATCTCAAGAAGAACCCGCAACTGCTCAGTTCGTGGCTTGCAGGCGTGAAGACCGTCGATGGAAAGGACGGCCTGCCCGCCGTCAGGCAGTATCTCGGACTCTGAATCTCCGGCCCGGTGACGCGGTCGCCGGCTTCAATAACGATTAGCTATCCCTATCATCATGAACTACGACGTCATCGTAACCTGCGCAGTCACCGGGGCCGGCGACACGACCGCCCGGCATCCCGCGATTCCTGTCACGCCGAAGCAGATCGCCGGGGCAGCCATCGAAGCGGCCCGCGCCGGCGCGACCGTGGCGCATTGTCATGTGCGCGATCCCCGCACCGGACGTGGCAGCCGCGATCCCGCGCTTTATCGTGAAGTGGTGGACCGCATTCGCTCATCGGATGTCGATGTCATCATCAATCTGACAGCCGGTATGGGCGGCGACCTGGAGATCGGTCCGGGCGAGGAGCCGATGCGCTTCGGCAAGGGCACCGATCTCGTCGGCGGTCTCACGCGTCTCGCTCACGTGGAGGAGTTGCTTCCCGAGATTTGCACGCTCGATTGCGGCACGCTCAATTTCGGCGACGGCGACTACATCTATGTATCGACGCCCGCGCAGTTGCGCGCCGGCGCAAAGCGCATTCAGGCACTCGGCGTGAGGCCCGAACTCGAGATCTTCGACACCGGCCATCTATGGTTCGCCAATCAGTTGCTCAAAGAAGGGCTTCTCGATGCGCCGCCGCTCTTTCAGCTTTGCATGGGCATTCCGTGGGGCGCGCCGCCCGACACCGGCACCCTGAAGGCGATGGTCGACAACTTGCCGCCCGGCGCGCACTGGGCCGGCTTCGGCATCGGCCGGATGCAGATGCCGATGGTCGCGCAAGCGATGCTGCTCGGCGGCCATGTACGCGTAGGGCTCGAAGACAACCTCTGGCTCGACCGCGGCGTGCACGCAAGCAACGGAACGCTGGTGCAGCGCGCCATCGAGATCATCGAACGGCTGGGTGGCCGCGCGCTCACGCCCGCGGAAGGACGCAGGAAACTGGGTCTGCCCGCGCGCGGCGAGCGTCCGCTGGAGAAGCGCGTCGTCGAACAATTCGCCTGAGTGTCGAAGGAGAATCACATGCAAGTCAAACAGTTCGCCGCGCTCGGCGCTGGCGTAATCGGTAGCGGATGGGTGTCCCGTGCGCTGGCGCATGGTCTTGACGTGACCGTGTGGGACCCGGCTCCGAACGCCGAAGCGGTCGTGCGCGCCAACGTCGCGAATGCGTGGCCTGCGCTGGAGCGCGTGGGACTCGCGCCGGGCGCATCGCAGCAACGGCTGCGCGTCGTCGAGACCGTCGAGCAATGCGTCGCGGGTGCGGATTTCATTCAGGAGAGCGCGCCGGAACGCGAGGAACTCAAGCTCGCGCTGCATGAGCGCGTGAGCCGCGCAGCGAAGCCGGAGGCCATCATCGCATCATCGACGTCGGGGCTTCTGCCGAGCGATTTCTACGCGAACGCGGTCCGTCCCGAGCGATGCCTCGTGGGGCATCCGTTCAATCCGGTCTATCTGCTGCCGCTGGTCGAAGTGCTCGGCGGCGGGCACACCTCGGAAGAGGCGATCGATGCGGCATCGACGTTCTATTCGTCCATCGGCATGCGGCCGTTGCGCGTACGCGCCGAAGTGCCGGGCTTCATCGCCGACAGATTGCTCGAGGCGCTGTGGCGCGAGGCGCTTCATCTCGTGAACGAGGGCGTCGCGACGACCGGCGAGATCGACGACGCCATTCGCTACGGTGCGGGCATCCGCTGGTCGTTCATGGGCACGTTCCTGACCTACACGCTTGCAGGCGGCGAAGCGGGAATGCGGCATTTCATGCAGCAGTTCGGGCCGGCGCTCGAATTGCCGTGGACGAAGCTCGTTGCGCCCAGGCTGACCGATGAACTCATCGATCGCGTCGTGGAAGGCACCGCGAAGCAGACGAACGGGCGCAGCATCAAGGATCTTGAGCGGTATCGCGACGACTGCATCACGAGCGTCATCGAGGCGATCGCGCAGGCCAGGGCGCGTCACGGCATCGAGGACTGAGCGATGATCTACCGCGACACGGTCAGGCCCGAATGGGTCGATTACAACGGCCACTTGCGCGATGCGTTCTACATGCTGATCTACAGCCTCGCCACCGATGCCTTCATGGACGGCATCGGTCTCGGCGATGAAACGCGCCGCGCGCGGCATCGCACGCTGTACACGCTGGAGGCGCACGTCACCTATCTGCGCGAGTTGAAGGAAGGCGCGGCGGTGCGTGTCGATGTCCGCGTGATCGCGAAGGACACGAAGCGCATTCACCTGTATCTGCAAATGTTCGAAGGCGAGGGCGTCGATGCGGTGTCCGCGTGCGAACAGATGCTGATGCATATCGATACGAGCGGCATGCCGAAGGCCGCTGCGTTCGACGGCGATATCGCTGCGAATATCGCGGCGCAGGCGACGATCGCAGCGGCGCAGGCGAGTCACGCGGGGCGCGTGATCGGCTTGCCGGTGCGCCGGCAATAGTGGTCGAAGTCAGCTCTGCGCGCTTCTTTCCTGCGACTGGTTCGAGGCGCCCGTTCGCGCCAGGAAGAAGCTGATTCACGCAGCCACGGCTTCCGGCGGGCGCCCGCGCTTCGATCCGCTCACGGTGGTAGCCAGCAGCGACGCCGCCACGATCAGCCCGCCACCAATCCATGCAATGAGCGAGATTGTTTCGCCCAGCCAGAAGCACGCGAACAACGCGCCGAACGCCGGCTCGCTGCCCATCAACAGCGCGACGCGCGTCGGGCTACTGTGCTTGATGCCGTAGTTCTGCGCGAAGAACGCGAACAGCGTGCATGCCAGCACCAGGTACAACACGCATCCCCAGAACATCGGATGAGCGGTCATCGACGGCAGCGATTGCCACTGCGCACGCGAGAACATCAGCGCCGCCGCCGCACTGCCGATCGCCACCACGCCGGATTGCACAGCGGTCACCGTCAAGGGCGGCAGCGCCGCATCGCGCATCAACTGCTTGGTCACGCAGACGGTGATCGCGCGAAGGAATGCGGCTGCAAGAATCAGCATGTCGCCACGATTGAGCGTCAATGCGCCATCCCCGGTCAGGAGCCATGCGCCCAGCAGCGATACCCCCACGGCCATCCATTCGATGCGACCCGGCCGCCGCTTCAGCAGCGACCATTCCACGAGCGGCGTCAACACCACGCACAAACCAATCAGAAACGCCGCATTGGCTGCGCGCGTGAGCAGCAAGCCGAACGTCTCGCACAGAAAGATCCCGAGCAATAGCAGGCCCACGCCGATTACGCGGCTCAGTGTCCGGACACCGGCATGACGCATCGCGCGCAGCGCAGGCGACAGCAACACGAACGTGATGCCGAAACGCAGCGCAAGCAGCCCGAGCACCGGGTAGTACACGAGCGCGCTCTTGGCGATGCCGTAGCTCGAGCCCCATACGACGGCGACTGCCAGCAGCATCAGGTCGGAAATCAATTGCAGGCGATAGGGTCTGGACATGGCGAATCTCGATGACGGGATTCGCATTGTCGAGCTTTGCTTTTCTCGTGATAATCCGGTCACGGCGCATAGCCATTGTGCGTGGCGTGCATGAATCCTTCTTTGCGGACACGATGGACCACAACGAACTCTTCGACTTGTTGCCCGACATGGCGGTCTTCGCGCGGGTCGTCGACGCCGGCAACTTCTCGCTGGCGGCACGCCAGCTCGCGAGCACGCCATCGACGGTCAGCCGGCAGATCAAGCGTCTCGAAGAAGCGCTGGCCACGCGCCTGCTGGAACGTTCGACGCGCAAGGTCCGCGTCACCGAAGCGGGCGAGCAGGTCGCGCGCTACTGCCGCGAGATGGTGAGCGCCGCCTCCGCTGCGGTCGATGCCGCGGGTCAAGGCGGCGACCGTCCGCAAGGCAGAGTGAGCGTCAGCGCGCCGAGCCAGTTCGCGAGAACGGTGCTTCATCCGCTCGTGCCCGCATTCCTCCGTGCCTATCCGGAAGTCGACCTGAAGCTGTTGTATTCGGACCGCGACATCGACCCGTTGACCGATGGCCTCGATCTCGTGATCCGCTTGACCGAGCGGCCGCCGCCCGGTCTCGCGGGCCGGCAGCTCGGTGCGGTGCGCTGGGTGCTCTGCGCGTCGCAGGCCTATCTCGACGCACGAGGTACGCCGCAAGAGCCGCGCGATCTTGCGCAGCACGATTGCATCTATCTGGGAGAAACGCCGGGGGACAATCGATGGCGGTTCCGGCGCGGCACGCACGCGCAGACCGTCGACGTGCATGGGCGCTATATCGCCAACCATGCGGGCGCGCGGCTCGAAGCGGCGCGCGACGGTTTCGGCGTGGCGAACGTGCCGGAATTCACGGCGGCGGATGCCTTCGCGCGCGGCGAGCTGGTGCGCGTGCTGCCCGAGTGGTCACTCGACGCGCAGCCGTATGCGGGTTCGTTGTGGCTGCTGTATCCGCCGAACCGGTTCTTGCCGCTCAAGGTGCGGGTGTTGATCGATTATCTGGTCGAGCGGTTGCGGGATGCCGGCTGACGTTCGCCGATAGTGTCATCGATGAGCGATCGATGGCAGCGCCGCCGCTTGCTTCGCCGCTGTCGCGCACGCCCCTTCGATGACGCCTCCGACGCCTGCCTTCGTGATAACGAGCACGCCGTCCTCGTCGCATGAAAGCCGGACACCGGGGATCATGCAAAATACGCGGCATCTGAATGCGGAGACCGGCCCGTGGGCGTCAACTTCGATTTGAACGATTTGCAGGCGTTTCGCGCGGTGGTCGAGCTGGGGAGCTTTCGCAAGGCCGCCGAAGCGGTCAACATCTCCCAGCCCGCCCTGAGCCGCCGTATCGACAAGCTCGAGGAAGCGCTCGGCGTGCGCCTCTTCGAGCGCACCACGCGCAGCGTGACGCTCACCACCGTGGGCCGCGTGTTCGCGCCGAGCGCCGAACAACTGCTCGACGATCTCGACGTCGCGCTGCTCGGTATCCGCGATGTATCGTCGAGCCGGCTCGGGCATGTGAACATCGCGTGCGTGCCTTCGGTGGCGTACTACTTCCTGCCGGGCGTGATTGCGAGCTTTCATCGCCGCTTTCCCCGCATCAGGGTGAAGCTGCTCGATTCGAGCGCGAACGAAGTGCTCGGCGCCGTCATCAGCGGCGAGGCCGATTTCGGCGTGAGCTTCATGGGCAGCCAGGAGCCGGAGATCGAGTTCAAGCTGCTGCTGCAGGAGCGGTTCGTCGCCGCGTGCCGCCGTGACCATCCGCTCGCGGGAAAGAAGCGCGTCACTTGGAGCGAGCTCTACGAGCACGAATACGTGTCGGTGGACAAGACCTCCGGTAACCGTCTGTTGCTCGATCAGGCGCTCTCGGCCGTCGCGCCGCCCGCGCCGAGCGTCTGCGAAACGCGTCACGTGACGACGATGCTCGGGCTCGTCGAAGCCGGCCTCGGCGTTGCCGCGGTGCCGTCGATGGCCATGCCCGGACACGATCACCCGATTCTCACGAGCGTGCCGCTCGTCGAGCCGGTGGTGAAGCGGCGCGTGGGCATCGTGAGGCGGCGCGGACGGCCGCTCACACCGGCCGCGCAGGAGTTCCATCGGGCGATCGTCGAGACGAAGCGCGATGGCGTCGCAGCGGGCGATGCGGCGAGCGACAGCACCACGGCAAGCGAGCGGACGAAAAGGAAGAGCGCATCGTGAGCCTGGCGAGACCGCTCCGCTTGCTCTACGTGCAGGTCGTGCTGGCGATGGTGCTCGGCGTGTCGCTCGGCCACTTCTGGCCGTCGGCGGGCGCGCTCCTCAAGCCACTCAGCGATGCGTTCGTCGGCCTCGTGCGAATGATGATCGCGCCGATCGTCTTCTGCACGATCGTCTCGGGCATCACGTCGCTTGCGAGCGGGAAGGCCATCGGGCGCACCATCGTTC
This sequence comes from Caballeronia sp. LZ016, assembly GCF_031450805.1. NCBI lineage: Bacteria > Pseudomonadati > Pseudomonadota > Betaproteobacteria > Burkholderiales > Burkholderiaceae > Caballeronia > Caballeronia sp. LZ016. The sequence continues at coordinate 392,212 of NZ_JARTVY010000004.1, read as the reverse complement.
AGGCGCTGGCGCTCTTCTATTTCCTGACGGCCGTTGCGCTCGCGTTCGGGCTCGTCACGGCATTCGCGCTGCGGCCCGGCGCGGGAATGCAAATCGATGTGCATCACCTGGATACGGGCATCCTCGCGCCCTATGCGACGCACGCGCAGACGCGCGGGCTCGTGGAGTTCGCCCTGGGCATGATTCCGCAGACGCTGTTCGGCGCGTTCGAAAAGGGCGAAGTGTTGCCGGTGCTGCTGCTTTCGGTGCTCTTTGGCTTCTCGCTCAACGCTTGTCCGGGCGCGGGGCGGCCGGTGCTGGCGCTCATCGACGGTGTGGCTCAGGCGCTCTTTCGCGTGCTCGGCATGATCATGCGGCTCGCGCCGCTCGGCGCATTCGGTGCGATGGCCTTCACCGTCGGCCGCTTCGGCATCCGTTCGGTCGGTTCGCTCGGCATGCTGATGGTGTCCTTCTACGTGGCCTGCGTATTGTTCGTCGTCCTCGTGCTCGGGCCGCTCGCGCGGCTGCATGGCTTCGCGCTCTGGCGGCTCTTGCGCTACCTGCGCGAGGAATTGCTGATCGTCCTCGCCACGTCATCGACCGAGCCGGTATTGCCGCGCCTGATCGGCAAGCTGGAGGCGCTCGGTTGCGACAAGGGCGTCGTGGGGCTCGTGCTGCCGGCGGGCTATTCGTTCAATCTGGATGGCACCGCGATCTATCTGACGCTCGCTTCGCTCTTCATCGCGCAGGCGTGCGATGTCCCTCTTTCCGCGCCGCAGATCGTGACGATGCTCGCCGTCATGCTGCTCACATCGAAAGGCGCGGCGGGCGTGTCCGGCAGCGGACTGGTCGCGCTCGTCGCGACGCTGACGGTCATTCCCGATCTGCCCGTCGCCGGCGTGGCGCTGCTCGTGGGTATCGACCGCTTCATGTCCGAGGCCCGCGCGCTCACGAGCGTGATCAGCAACGCGTGCGCGGTGATCTTCGTTTCGCTGTGGGAAGGCGCGTGCGATCGGGCTCGTCTCGAGCGGATGCTGGGCGCGGTCGGACCTGCCGCCCCGGATTGACGGGCGGGCCGGCTCGCGCGGGCGTCGCAAGTCGTCCGGGTCAATGCGCGGACACGGAATCCAGCCCGGTCGATTTCACTTCCGCTTGCACGTCCGGCGAAGCGAGATAGTCGAGAAGCGCCTTCGCTTCCCTCGGATGCTGCGCGCCGACGGGAATGCCGGCGGCGAAGCGCGTGACGGACTGCAAGGATTCGGGAATCTTCCCGGCGAAGGTCGCGCCCTTGACCGGCAGCAGTTCGCTTACTTGCTGGAAGCCGATTTCATAGTCGCCGTTCGCCACCACCGACGCGACGGGAATCCGCGGAATCATCTTCGCCTTGGGCTTCACTTGCTCTTCGATACCGAGCTTCCTGAACAGCTCGCGCTCGATATAGACGCCGCTCGCGCTGTCCGAATAAGCGATCGACTTTGCATGCAGCAGCGTCTCCCTGAGCCCGTCGACGGACGCGATGTCGGGCTTCGCCGCGCCTTCGCGCACCACCATGCCGATGCGCGAATCGGCCAGTTCCACCCGCGATCCGCGTATCACCTTGCCGTGCTCGATCAAGTCGTCGAGTGCGTAGCCGACCATGATGACGGCGTCCGCAGGCTCGCCGCGCCCGAGCCTGTTGGGGATGGCTTCGGGCGACTTGCCCATTGACGGGCCGAGCGCGGTGTCGAGCGTGTTGCCCGTCTGCGATGCGAACCGGGGGCCGAGCACCTTGTAGGCGGCGGTGAAGCCGCCCGAGCTCATGACGTGCAGGTCGGCGGCCTGTACGTTGGCCGCAGCGGCCGAGGCGGCGACGAGCGTGGCCGCGCCGAGTTTCAGAAGCAGTTTCTTCATGATCGTGTGTGTTCGGAGCATAGGTGACGGCTTGCGCCTCAGTGCGCGGGCGTCAGTGTCGCCGAGGGGCGTCGATAGAGCGCGAACGTCGCGAGAAGCGCGCACGCGGCGGCGAGGCTCATCCAGTAGCCGGGCGCGGCCTTGTCGCCGGTCAGGTGGATGAGCGCCGTCGATATTGCGGGCGTGAAGCCGCCGAACACCGCCGTGGCGAGGCTGTACGCGAGCGAGAAGCCGGCGACGCGAACCTGCACGGGCATGACTTCGGTGAGCGCGACGACCATCGCGCCGTTATAGATGCCGTACATGAACGAGAGCCAGAGCAACACGAACAGCATGTTGAGAAAGCTCGGCGCATGAGCGAGCAGCGACAGCGCCGGGTATGCGGTTGCGATGGCGAGCACGCTCATGCCGACGAGCAGCGGGCGGCGGCCGATGCGGTCGGACAGCGCGCCGCCGATCGGCAGCCACACGAAGTTGGACACGCCGACGCACAGCGTCACGAGCAGGCTGTCGGCGGTGCTCAGATGCAGCACGGTCTTGCCGAAGGTCGGCGCGTAGACCGTGATGAGATAGAAGCTCGTCGTGGTCATCGCAACCAGCATCATGCCGGCGATGACGACGGTCCAGTTCCGGGCCAGCGTGCCGAACACTTCCTTCATGCTCGGGCGATGCCGGCGCGCCTTGAACTCCTGCGTTTCCTCGAGATTGCGGCGCAGCATGAAGATGAACGGCACGATCATGCAGCCGACGAAGAACGGAACGCGCCAGCCCCACGCGGCGATGGCCGGCGTGCTCAGCCATTGGTTCAGCGCGAAGCCGAGTCCGGCGGCGACGACGATCGCGACTTGCTGGCTCGCGGACTGCCAGCTCGTGAAGAAGCCCTTGCGGCCGGGCGTCGCCATTTCGGCGAGATAGACGGATACCCCGCCGAGTTCGGCGCCCGCCGAGAAGCCTTGCAGCAGCCGCCCGAGCAGCACGAGCGCGGGCGCAAGAAGCCCGATCGTGGCGTAGCCCGGTACGAATGCGATGAGGATCGTCCCGCTCGCCATGATGGACAGCGTGACGATGAGGCCCTTGCGGCGGCCGACATCGTCGATATACGCGCCGAGCACGATCGCGCCCAGCGGCCGCATCAGGAAGCCGGCGCCGAACACGGCGAAGGTCATCATCAGCGAGGCGAATTCGCTTGCCGCGGGAAAAAAGACGTTGGCGATCTGCGTGGCGTAGAAGCCGAACAGAAAGAAGTCGAACTGCTCCAGGAAATTTCCGGCCGTCACGCGGAATACCGCAGCGGCCCTGGATTGCCCGGTTGAAAGGCTGGACGAGGAATGCATCGAGGTGTCTCCTGAAATCCGGAAAGAACGCCGTTTTCCGGTCGATGTTGTTCAGCCATATTCGCGCGGAACCGGCAAAACGATAAGTGCGATTTTCGGATCGATTGATGCGCGCCGGTTATCAATCGGCCGCTTGTTCGTCCGCGCGATTGTTGTCGCCGGGACAACATCCTGTGCGCCTCCGGAAGGCTACTGACGCGGGCTTCTCGTCCATACAATCGTCCACACGATCAAGGCAGAGCGCGTGATCGTGCTTCCCGTGCGGATCGCCGCACTTCCCATACAGGATTCCTGACTATGAACACGACAAGCAGAAATGTGCAGCCGGTCACCGCCAGCATCGGCAAACAAGGATCGGGCGAACTCGTGTCTTCCCGATACGCCGTGCGCGTGGGCGATGTCGATGTCGTACTGATCAGCGACGGCGTTCTGCCGCTGCCCACTTCCACCATGTCCACCAACGTGAGCGAGGCAGACCGCAACGAATGGTTCGATGGCCGTTTCCTGCAACGCGACACGTTCGACTGGGCGCTGAACGTCGCGCTCGTGCACAGCGGCGAACGCCTGGTGCTGATCGACTCCGGCGTGGGCGACGGTTTCGAATACTTCGCGCGCGCCGGCCGCTCGGTGAGCCGCCTCGAATCGGCCGGGATCGATCTCTCCGCCATCACCGATATCGTCATCACGCACATGCACATGGACCACGTGGGCGGGCTCAACGTCGAGGGCGTCAGGGCGAAGCTGCGTCCCGATGTACGCATTCACGTCGCGGCGGCCGAAGTGGCGTTTTGGAAGGACCCTGACTTCAGCCGGACGGTCATGCCGGAGTCGGTTCCTCCCGCGCTGCGCAAGGCGGCAGCCAGATTCACGACGCTCTATGCCGAGAACATCGTGGAGTTCGACCGCACAGTGAGCGTTGCGCCCGGCGTATCGGCACGCGTGACGGGCGGGCACACACCGGGGCATTGCGTCGTGGACGTCGCATCGAAAGGCGAGAAACTGACGTTCGTCGGCGATGCGATCTTCGAAGTGAACTTCGATCATCCCGACTGGCAAAACGGCTTCGAGCACGATCCCGAAACGGCGAGGGAGGTGCGTATCGCGCTGCTCGGCGAAGCGGCCAAAACGGGCGCGCTGCTGGCCGCGGCACACGTTGCGTTCCCGTCGGTCTGTCACGTGGCGAAGGAGGGCGATCGCTTCCGTTCCGTACCCGTGCTGTGGGACTACTGAGTCGGACCCGGCCCTCGACCGTTTATCGATGCGCGTCTTCGCTTGCCTGTTATTCTTTCGGGCAGGCGTCGAAGGACGGGCGATGCCGATGTCGAACCACAGGGCCATCAGCGATGAAGACAGCCGCATCACCGACTTCCTCCCATGAAAGCCTCGACGACGCGACGGGTACATTCGACGCCCTGCGTGCGCGTCTGCAGGGCATCGCGTATCGGATGCTGTCGTCGGTCGCCGAGGCCGAGGACGTCGTGCAGGACGCGTGGCTGCGCTGGTACGGCGCCGATCGCGCGAAGATCGACAACGGTGAAGCGTGGCTCGTCGCCGTGACCACGCGCCTCTCCATCGACCGGCTGCGCGCTCTGAAGGCGCAGCGCGAGCATTACGCGGGCATCTGGCTGCCCGAGCCTCAAGCCATCGACGCGCCGCATACGCCGGAGCAGATCCGCGAACGCGCGGACGACATATCGGTGGCCTTTCTGCTGCTTCTCGAACGTCTCACACCTGAAGCTCGCGCGGCGTTCCTGCTGCGAGAAGTCTTCGACGTCGATTACGACGAAGTAGCCAGCACATTGGGCAAGACCGAGACGGCGTGCCGCCAGCTGGTCAGCCGCGCGAAAATCCAGCTCCGCGAAAGCCGCCCGCGACTGTCCGTTCCACGGGAGATTCATCTGCGCCTGCTGACGAAGTTCGCCGAGGCGCTTCAGAAAGGCGACTTCGCCGAGATTCACAGCATGATTGCCGACGATGCCACGCTCGTCGGCGATGGCGGAGGGCGCGTGCCGAGCTTTCCGAAGCCGATGGAAGGAGGGCGGCGCATCGCCCAGCTGTTCTACGCGGCCAGGCTGCGCTTCAAGGACGAACTGCGCATCGAACTGGCCGTGCTCAACGGGCAATGGGCGCTTCTGCGCTTCATCGAAGGCAAGCTCGAATCCGCGCAATCGTACGAGACCGACGGCGAGCGTATCGTCCGCATTCACGTGCAGCGCAATCCCGACAAGCTCCTGCGGCTTGCTGCGGCCTTCGGCGCCTGCTAGGCCGTACCCGTGACGCCGCGTTTGTTGCCGCCCGGTCAACAGCGTGAGTCCGTCGTCGTGGCTTTCGGAGCGGGTCGCCGTTCCCTACGATGATCTCGTGCGATATCGGCGCGCCGATGCCCTCGAACAAGGCATCGAACGATACCTTCACCGGAGCAATCATGAGCCAACGCATCAACTACATTCAACAATCGCCGGAACTGTTCAAGCGGTTCGTCGCTTTCAGCATGGCGGCGCATGAAGGCAGCATCGAAAAGTCCGTCTCCGAACTGATCGCGCTGCGGGCGTCGCAGATGAACGGCTGCGGCTTCTGCGTGGACATGCACGTCAAGCAGGCGACGATACACGGCGAGCGCGCATTGCGTCTTCATCATGTAGCGATCTGGCGCGAGTCCGCCTTGTTCTCCGCGCGCGAACGTGCCGCGCTCGCGTGGACGGAAGTGCTGACGAAGCTGCCCGAGCACGGCGTCCCCGACGACGTCTACGAAAGCGTTCGCGCGCAGTTCACCGAACAGGAGTTGTCGGAGCTCACGTTCAAGATCGTGGAAATCAACGGCTGGAACCGGCTGAACGTGGCGTTCAGGACCGAACCGGGGTCGTCCGACAAGGCGTTCGGACTCGAGAAGGCCAATCTGGCCTGAGCGCCTGCTTCGAAAGGAGAAGCCAATGTCCGCACTCAGGAAATTCGCGTATTTCGCGCTGATGAGCTGCGCGCCGCTTGCGCACGCCGCGCCCGAAGCGGTCGTCACGCCGGTGCTGGAAAAGCCGTTGCCCGACTATCCCGGCAAGGAAGCATTGATGATCACGGTGGACTATCCGCCGGGCGCGGTGGACCCGGTCCATGTGCATCGGGCGCATGGCTTCATCTATGTGCTGGAGGGATCGATCGTCATGGGCGTCAGGGGAGGCAAGGAAGTCACCTTGACGCCCGGACAAACCTTCTATGAAGGCCCGAACGATGTTCATACGGTTGGCCGCAATGCAAGCGACAAGGAGCCGGCCAGGTTTCTCGTCCTGTTGCTGAAAGACGAGAAGGCGCCTGTGCTCACGCCCGTGAAATGACGCCCTGAGCACGGCGCCGATCCTCCAACCCGCCCGCCACGGAAAAAATGGCGGGCGGTGTCACAACTTGCCCGCATCGAACGTCTTGTGGATGTGCTTCCTTCGATTCGGGCAAATCATGTCATTCACCTCAACTACGTCTTCGCCGACCCGCGACGATTCGCTCGCCAGCAGCTTCGCAACGAGCTACGCGGGCGTGGTCGCCTTCCTTGCCGTGGCGAGCGAGGGCAGTTTCGCCAAGGCCGGCGACCGGCTGGGTATCGGCCGCTCCGCCGTCAGCCGGAACGTTCAGAAGCTCGAAGCGCAACTCGACGCGCGGCTCTTTCTGAGGACCACGCGCAGCACATCGCTCACGCGGGAAGGCGAACTCTTCTATGAGCATTGCCATCCGGGCGTGGAGCGGATCGTCCAGGCACTGGAAGAGATGCGCGAACTGCGCAACGGCCCGCCCCGAGGCCGCCTGCGCATCTGTTCGACGACGTGCTTCGGACGCGCCATCGTCGCGCCGCTCCTGCACGGATTCCACGAAGCGTACCCCGACATATCGCTCGAACTTCTGCTCGACGATCACCCCGTGAACTTCACGACGGACCGGGTCGATGTGGCCTTCCGCGATGGCCGCATGGAAGACAGTCAGATCGTTGCACGACAGCTCATCCCGATGCAGATGCTCGTCTGCGCATCGCCCGGATACGCAAGCGAGCACGGCTTGCCGCGCAACGTCGGCGAACTCGGCGGACATCGCTGCATCAACTTGCGGACGGCGTCCGGACGCATCGCCGAGTGGGAGTTCAAGGTCGACGGCCGTCCTCATAAGGTCATGCCGGGCGCATATCACACGTTCAACTGCCCGGAGCTCGTACTGCAGGCGGTCAACGCGGGGCAGGGCATCGCGCAGCTTGCGGCGTTTCAGGTCTGTGACGCGTTACGCGACGGACGCCTCGTCACGTGTCTTGCGCAAGATGCGCCCGACGACCGCGGCCACTACGTTTGCTATCTCAGCCGCAAGCATCTGCCGGCGCGCATCCGCGTGGTCGTCGACTACATGACGGAGCACATACGCGCGCTCGACCTCGATTTCCTCACTGCGTTGCCGCCGGCCGCCCCGGCCGATTGATGCCGCGTCGTCAACAGTGCGAGTCCTCGCGCGCGTCTTCCGGACCGCTCATCCGGCGCCTACGATTCATCCCGTACGGTGGCCGCTCGCAAGCGCGCTCCGGCAACAGGTGCGGCGCAATCACGCGGCGCGGCCGCGGCTTCGTGCCGCTGCGAAGTCATAGAGGGAAACACCATGAAAATCGTCGTCATTGGCGGTAGCGGACTCATCGGCGCGAAGGTCGTCGAGCATTTGCGCGCGCGTGGCCATGAAACCATCGCGGCATCGCCTGCATCGGGTGTGAACACCGTCACGGGCGAAGGTCTCGCAAATGCGCTGGCAGGCGCACACGTCGTCGTGGATGTCGCCAACTCGCCGTCCTTCGAAGACGATGCAGTCCTCGCGTTCTTTCAGACATCGGGCCGCAATCTCTGCGCCGCAGAGAAGGCCGCGGGCGTCGGTCATCACGTCGCCCTGTCGGTGGTCGGCACCGACCGGCTGGAAGAAAGCGGCTACTTTCGCGGCAAGATCGCGCAAGAGGCGCTGATTCGCGAATCCGGCGTGCCGTACACGATCGTGCGTTCGACGCAGTTTTTCGAGTTCGTCGGCGGGATTGCGCAAGCAGGGGCCGATGGCGATACGGTGCGTCTTCCGCCTGCCGACATCCAGCCGATCGCATCCGACGATATCGCGCTGGCCGTCGCGGACTACGCGCTCGCCGCACCGATCAACGGCGTCGTCGAAGTAGCCGGGCCCGAGGGGATGCGGCTCGTGGACCTGGTTCAGCGCTATCTGACCGCAACCGGCGATGGGCGCAAGGCCATCGAGGACGAGCAAGCACGCTACTTCGGCGCACGACTGAACGACGATACGCTCGTGCCGGGCGCGAATCCGCGGCTTGGCAGCACAGGTTTCGATGCGTGGTTCGCCCGCTCGCGTGCCGTTGCCGCGCGCTGACCGGAGCGAGAGCCGTCGTCATGAATCCCTTGCGTCCGCCGCCCGCGTCGCTGCTCGACAAGTTTCACGGCCAGGACCCGCGCGAACTGTACTCGACCTCCGTTACCGTCTCGGGCGGCGAGGCCGGGCACGGCCGCGCCTCGGGCATCGCCCGCTCGGATGACGGCAACCTCGACGTGCATCTGCGTCTGCCTGCCGAACTCGGCGGGCCCGGCGGCGGCACGAATCCCGAGCAGCTTTTCGCCGCCGGTTACGCGGCGTGCTTTCACGGCGCGTTGACGCTTCTGGCGGCCAGGGAAGGCATCGAAATAAAAAGCGCCGCGGTCGTGGCGACGATCAGCTTCTCACGCGATCCGATGGACGGCCTCTTCATGCTCGCAGCCGATATCTGCGTGCATCTGCCGGGCGTCGAGCGCGAACTCGCGAGGGCGCTGGTCCGCAACACCGAACGATTCTGCCCATACGCGAAGATGGCGCGGCAGGGCATCGTGAATGTGGTGAGGCTCGCATCGCCCGATGAGGCATTGCCCGATGCCGGGTGGATTGCAAGTGCCGGGCGGCGTGAGGGCTGAAGGCGGTCTGCTTCGCCACTTGGTCGCGCCCAATCATCGACCTGCTGCCGCCTTCACAACCGCCAAACTGCTTTCTAATCGTCGTCTCCGGATAGAACCGCTTCGGTATCTTCCACTGCTCACTCGCCAGTCCGCGCTCTGCCGCCCTTCACACCGAATCATTTCTGCGCCTGCAAGAGTGTGTTTTACCGCGCTCTTTCTTTAACGATAAGGGAGTGAGTTATTGCGTTGCGACAAGCGCGCAACTCAGGCGGAGCGAGCAACTCACTCATGGAATTGCTGCGCCCGCGAGAGAAAACGCCTGGGTTTAAAAGCAACCGCATACGGGAAAATCCCAAGAAATACATCAGACGTCTGATGTATATTTGACGCCGGGCCACTTGCGAGAGCACCATGCGTCTAAGCGTCGAACGTTCGATGAGCGACAAGATTCAGGATTCGCTACTCACGATGATTCGCGAGCGCAAGCTGAAACCGGGCGACCAGATTCCCACGGAAATAGAATTGTGTGAGTTGCTGGGCGTCGGACGTTCCAGTTTGCGCGAGGCGGTCGCGCAGATGATTTCGCATGGACTGCTCGAACGCGTGCAAGGCAGGGGTACCTTCATCAGACAAATTTCGCTCAAGCTGCAAGGCGGGCTGGATGATCTGATGTCCGTGACCGACATGATCAAGAGCGTCGGCGCAGTGCCGTCGACGAGTCGCATCCAGATTGACACCATCGCGGCGTCGGAGAGTCTCGCGGAGAAGCTCGGCATCGAAGCGGGCGACGCATGCGTTCGCATCGAGCGCGTGCGCCGCGCCGACGACGCGATCGCCGCGTACTGCATCGACACCATCCCGAAGACGTTGTTCGATGCCGCGGACGGTGAGCTGGGCGAATCGCTGTTCGGCATGTTCGCGCGTACCGGGCGGCGTCTGTCGCATACGCATACGTCGATACAGCCGACCATTCTCACGCCGCGCGATCTGCCCGAACTGGGCGACGGCTTCGGTCTGTTCTTGCTGCTGGACGAAGTGGATTTCGATCAGAGCGGCCAGCCGCTTTGCTATAGCAACGACTACTACAACACGAGCATCTTCAAGTTCGATCTGGTGCGCAAACGTCGCTGAAGCGTGTCGATGGCTTGCGCTTTGCAACACATCGGAGGAGACACCGATGGAGTTCGAAGCATTCACCGCATCGGCGCTTGCCGATTACCTGGGCGGCATCGCCGAGCTGCGCGCCCGTCTGGGCGATCCCGCCGATCTGGAGATCGTCGAAGTCGGCGACGGCAATCTCAACTTCGTGTACTTCGTGACCAATGCGAAGGCGCGCGAGCGCAGCGTCGTCGTCAAGCAGGCGCCACCGTTCCTGCGGCTCGTCGGCAAGAACTGGCCGCTATCGTGTCAGCGCATGGACCATGAGGTCGCGGCGTTGCGCCGCTTCGGCGCACTCTGTCCGCAGCATGTGCCACAGGTCTATCACGCCGACGAAAAGCGCTATCTGATGGTCATGCAGCATCTCTCCTCGCATCGCATTCTGCGGCAGGGATTGATCGATGGCGTCACCTATCCGCTGATGGCCGAGCATCTGTCGACCTATCTCGCGCAGACGCTGTTTTTCGGCTCCGACCTGTATCTCGCACCCGACATCAAGAAACAGGCAGTGGCCGCGGCCGTCAACGCGGAGCTATGCAAGATCACCGAGGACCTGGTCTTCACGTTCCCGTTCGAAGCGCATCCCTCGAATGTCTACAGCGCCGCCCTGCCGAAGTCCGCGCTCGAGCGGCTGCGCACGAACGGCGCCTTGCGCAGCGCTGCGGCAGACATGAAGTGGGCCTTCATGAATCATGCGGAGACCTTGCTGCACGGCGATCTGCATACCGGCTCGATCATGGTCAACGAGCGCGAGACGTATGTGATCGACCCGGAGTTCGCTTTCTATGGGCCGATGGGATTCGACATCGGCGCGCTGATCGCGAATCTTCTGCTCGCCTATTTTTCGCGTGACTATCACGGCCGCCTCGATGGCGGCGATCCCGTCGCGTATCAGGAATGGCTGCTCGAACAGATCACGCGCATCTGGAACGGCTTCAGCGCGAAGTTCCTCGCGCTGTGGCGCGATCACGAGAGCCGCAGCGGCCGGCCGTTCATCGGCGGATCGGCGGACGGCCGCGCGGCCGAAGCATATCGCGCCCACTTCATGCGGCGGCTGCTCGCCGACACGCTGGGCTTCGCGGGCTGCAAGATGATCCGGCGCATCGTCGGCATGGCGAAGGTCGCGGAGATCACGCGCATTCCCGATGCGGACCTGCGTGCGCAGATCGAAGTGCGCTGCCTGCGCTGCGCCGAAGCGTTGCTCGTGCAGCGCGCCGCGCTGACCGATATCGAACACGTCGTCCTGCTCGCGCGCGACATGGCGCGCGATGCCCTCGCACAACGCTGACCGGAGCCTCAATGAATTCGCAGACCCTGTTGCCGACGCTGGCGCCGACCATCGAATGGCGTGACGGCAAGCTGCTGCTGCTCGACCAGACGCGCCTGCCGCACGAGATCGTCGTGGAGCATGTCGCCGATGCCGCCGCTGTGTGGCGCGCCATTCACGAACTGCGCGTGCGCGGCGCGCCGGCCATTGGTGTTGCGGCGGGATACGGACTTTGCGTCGCGATGCAGGATGCGCGCGCGTTGCCGGTGGCGCAGTTTCGCGCGGAACTGGAACGGCGCGCCGCATGGCTCGACACCGCGCGGCCCACGGCTGTGAATCTGAGCTGGAGTCTGCGGCGCATGACGAGCCGCGCGCGCGAATGCGATACGCAGGACTCCGCCGTGCTGTACGACGTGCTCGTCGATGAAGCGAGGCGCATCCACGAAGAGGACATCGCCTTGTGCGAAGGCATAGGCGTGCATGGCATGTCGCTGATCGGCGAGGGCAACGGCGTGCTCACGCACTGCAACGCGGGTGCGCTCGCGACGACCGGTCTCGGCACGGCCACGGCCCCGATCTATGCGGCGCATCGCGCGGGCATCGCGTTCAGCGTCTTCGCCGATGAAACGCGCCCCCTGCTGCAGGGCGCGCGCCTCACGGCTTTCGAGTTGCAGCAGGCGGGCGTGGACGTCACGCTCATCATGGATGGCGCGGCCGCGTCGATCATGTCTCAGGGGCTGGTCGATCTCGTCATCGTCGGCACGGACCGGGTGGCCGCGAACGGCGACTTCGCGAACAAGATCGGCACGCTCGGGCTCGCCATCGCCGCGCGCCATTACGGCATCCCGTTCTATGTCGCGTGCCCGTCCTCGACGCTCGACTTCTCGTCGGCGACGGGGGAGCGCATCGAAATCGAGGAACGCTCCGGCACGGAGGTCACGCATCTCGCGGGGCAGCGGGTCGCGCCCGAGCACATCAAGGCCCGCAATCCCGCCTTCGACGTGACGCCGCACGAGCTCGTCACCGGCTTCATCACCGAGCGCGGCATCGTGAAGGCGCCGTTCGAACGATCGCTGAAACGCCTCTTTGCCGCCGAAGGCAACGCCGCATGAGCGCCGTGAATGAAGCTGAACTGCGACAGGGCATCGTCGAAACGGCGCTCGAAATGGAGCGGCTCGGCATCAATCAGGGCACATCGGGCAACGTCAGCGCACGCTTTCGCGATGGCTTGCTCATCACGCCGAGCGGCGTTCCGGCACGCGAACTGAGCGCGGCGAGCATCGTCTATCTGCCGCTCGATGTATGCGACGGCGACGACGCGCTACGCGTGCAACGGCCTTCATCGGAATGGCGCATTCATCGCGATCTGCTGCGCGCGCGCCCGGACATGCATGCGGTCGTGCACACGCATTCGACGGCGGCAACGGCGCTCGCCATTCACGGCCGCGAGATTCCGGCCGTGCATTACATGGTGGCCGCCGCGGGCGGAACATCGATTCGCTGCGCGCCGTATGCGCTCTTCGGCACGCAGGCGCTGTCGGACCATGCGCTCGCCGCGCTCGCAGGACGGCGCGCATGTCTGCTTGCGCATCACGGTGTCGTCGCGCTCGGGGCGGATCTGTCGGGGGCCGTGTGGCTCGCGCATGAAGTCGAAGTGCTCGCGAGGCAATACCTGCTGGCCTTGCAACTGGGCGCGCCGCCGGTGCTGTCGAACGAGCAGATGGATGAAGTGCTGGAGAGATTCAAGACGTACGGCAAGCGCAGCAAGGATGAATGAAATCGGCGACAAGACATCAAGCTAACTGCAATGAACAACTCGTACAAAGGAGACAGTGATGGCCTGGAGTTCAGCACGGTTCGATAGTTGGGGCAGCTTCGGCAAATCAACCGGCGCGTTGCTGCTGTGCGCAGCGGCGCTCGCGGGATGCAACAAGAGCGAGAACGCGTCGTCGGGCAGCAGTTCCGCGAAAAGCGCGAGCGACAGCGCAAGCGCACCGGCGAGCGCGCCAGCGGCGGCTGCGGCGAGCGGCAGCAAGCCAAAGATCGGCTTCTCGATCGCGACGTTGAACAATGCGTTCTTCGTGGGCCTGAAGGCCGGCGTGGAACGCGGCGCGAAGGATCAGAACTTCGACCTGGTTCAAACCAACGCGAACGGCGATGCGCAACAGCAGGTCAACGATGCGCTGAACCTGCTGAGCCAGGGCGTGACCGCGCTCGTGCTGAATCCGATCGATTCGAAGGCGATCATTCCGGCGGTCGAGAAGGCGAACCAGATGAACGTCCCGGTCTTCACGCTCGATCGCGGATCGGACGGCGGCAAGGTGACGTCCTTCGTCGCATCGGACAACGTCGCGCTCGGCCAGACAGCCGCGAAGTGGATCGCGGAGCAACTGAAGAAGCGATACGGGTCGGAGAAGGGCAACGTCGTCGACCTGATCGGTCTCGTCGGCACCACGGCGGCGACCGACCGCGAGAAGGGCTTCAGCGATGAGATTGCGAAGTATCCGGACATCAAGGTGGTCGCACGTCAGGAAGGCGCGTTCGATCAGGAGAAGTCGCTCAACGCGATGACCAATATCCTGCAGAAGTATCCGCAGATCGACGCGGTGTTCGGCGCGAACGACGACAACACCGTCGGCGCGGAGAAGGCCATCGACAACGCGGGACGCTACAAGCCGCTCGACGACAAGGCGCACATCATGGTGATCGGTGCGGACGGAACCGCACAGGCGCTCTCGGCGATCCGCGCGGGCAAGCAGGACGCGACCATCTCGCAGAACCCCATCAAGATGGCGGCGAAGTCGCTGCAGTTCATCGCGGACTACAACGGCAAGAAGGACGTGCCCGCGAACTATGCGTGGCCCACGATGCTCATCGACAAGTCCAACATCGACTCGGATGCGGTCAAGCAATATGGCCTGTGGTCCGAGGAAGTGAAGCAGTAAGGCCAACCGGCGGCCGCGCGTGCAGCAAGCGCGCGGCCGCGAGCGGAATGCGAACATGACAGTCGAAACCGAAGCGCTCGCGCGCATGCCTTCCGGCACGAAGGCGCCGCTGCTGCGCATGCAGGGCATCGTCAAGAGCTTTCCCGGCGTGAAGGCGCTGCGCGGCGTCAGTCTCGAACTGCACGCCGGTCACGTGATGGCCATCGTCGGCGAGAACGGCGCGGGGAAGTCGTCGCTCGTGAAGACGCTCTCGGGCGCTTACGAGCCGGACGAAGGCAACATCGAAATCGACGGCAGGCCGCTTGCGCGCGGCACGAATGCGGCGATCGACGCGGGCGTGGCCGTCATCTATCAGGAGCTGTCGCTCATCAACGACATGACGGTTGCCGAGAATCTCTTTCTCGGGCGCATGCCGGCGAAGCGCGGCTTCGTCAGACAGCGCGAGGCCCATGCGATGGCGCGCGAGGCGCTCGCGCGGGTGGGTCTCGACAACGTGCCGCCGTGGATGCGTCTCGGCGACCTGCCGCTCAACAAGCGGCAACTCGTGGAAGTGGCGAAGGCGATTGCGCGCGATGCCCGCATCCTCGTGATGGACGAGCCGACCGCCGCGCTCCAGAGCCACGACATAGAAAACCTCTACGCGGTCGTGCGGCGATTGCGCGAAGAGGGCATGGGCATCATCTTCATCTCGCATCATCTGGAAGAAGTCTTCGAGCTGGCGGATTCGGCGGTCGTGATGCGCGATGGCGCGACGGTCGGCGCGCGTCCCATGTCCGAATGGACCGAAGCCGAACTCGTGCAGGCGATGGTCGCGCGCAATCTCGAGTCGTTCTATCCGTGGGAGCCGCGCGAGTATGGCGACGTCGTGCTCGACGTGCGCAACCTCGCGAGCGCGCCGCTTCTGCGCAACGCGAGCTTCACCGTGCGCGCCGGGGAGATCGTCGGCATTGCGGGCATCGCGGGCGCGGGACGCACGGAATTGCTGAAGACGATCTTCGGCGCGCTGCCCGCGACGCACGGCGAGATCGCCGTGAGGGGCAGGACAGTATCGAATCATTCGCCGACAGAGGGCGTGCGCCACGGGCTTGTGTATACGTCGGAGGATCGCAAGCTCGAAGGGCTCGTGCTCGACGCCAGCATCGAAGAGAACATTGCGCTCTCGAGCCTGAAGGCGCTGGCGAGCGGCGGCTTCGTGCGGGGCGCGCGAAAGCGCAAGCTCGCGCAGGATGCGAGCACGCGTTTCGGCGTGCGCGCGTCGTCGGTGCTGCAGATCACGGGCACGCTCTCGGGCGGCAATCAGCAGAAGGTCATTCTCGGCCGCGCCACGGCGACAAATCCCGCCGTCATCATGCTCGATGAACCGACGCGCGGCATCGACGTGGGCGCAAAGACCGAAATCTACGCGCATATGGTGAGGATGGCGCGCGCGGGCGCGGCGGTCATCATGGTGAGTTCGGAGTTGCCGGAACTGCTCGGCATGTCGGATCGCGTGCTCGTGATGTATCGCGGCAGCATCGTGACCGAAATCGCCCGCGACAAGGCGGACTCCGAAACAGTGATTCAGTGGGCAACGACAGGAGCAGGCGCATGACATCCACGGCAGCCAACCGGGCGGACACCGAAGCGCTGTCGCGCCGCGTGATCCGTCAACTGAGAAGCGGCATCGGGCCACTGTTCGCCGCGCTCGTCATCATCTGCGTGGCGTTGTCGATCGCATCGCCCGAATTTCTGACGACGAGCACGCTCACCAACATCATGGTGCAGGTGTCCGTCGTGGGCATCGCGGCGGTCGGGGGCACCTTCGTCATCATCACGTCGGGCATCGATCTGTCGGTCGGGTCGCTCGTCGCGCTGAGCGGCATGGTCGCGGCGACGTTCATGGCCGGGTCGAGCCCGGATGCGGTCGGTCTCGGCATCGGCGGACTTTTCATTGCGCTGGCGGCAGGCGCGGCGGTCGGGGCGATCAACGGCTTCGCGATTTCATGGCTGCGGCTCGTGCCCTTCATCGTCACGCTCGCCGCGATGGCGATGGCGCGCGGCCTCACGCTCGCCATTTCCGACGGCCGCACCAAGTTCGACTTCCCGAACGCGTTCACCGTCTTCGGCGCGAAGGCGATCGCGGGCCTGCCGATGCCGATGATCGTGATGCTCGTCGTGTTCGTCATCGGCCATGTGCTGCTGCGCAAGACGACGTTCGGCCATCAGGTCTTCGCGGTCGGCGGCAATCAGGAGGCCGCGCGGCTCGCGGGCATTCCGGTGCGGCGCGTTGTCTTTTTCACGTACATGCTCGCGGGTGTCACGGCGGCGATCGCGGGCATCGTGCTCGCGGGGCGTCTGAACTCCGCATTGCCCTCGGCGGCCAACGGGCTCGAGCTTCAGGTGATCGCGGCCATCGTGATCGGCGGCACGTCGCTCGCGGGCGGACGCGGATCGATCGTCGGCACGTTCATCGGCGTCGTGCTGATCGGGGTCATCAACGTCGGTCTGTCGCTGCTCGGCGTGAACCCGTTCTGGACGCAGTTTATTCAGGGCGGCGTGATTTTCGCGGCGGTGCTGCTCGACGCACTGAGCCAGCGCAGGAAGCTTTGACGCCCGCCATCCACGCAAATAACGGAGACACCAGAATGAAGAAGATCATCAACAACCCGGAAACCTTCGTCGACGAAATCATCGATGCGCTGCTGCTCGCGCATCCGAAATGGATCAAGGCGGCCAACGCGGACAAGCGCGCACTGGTTCGCGCCGATGCGCCGAAGGAAGGCCGCGTGGGCATCGTGACGGGCGGCGGCTCGGGCCATATGCCGGGCTTCCTGGGCTACGTGGGCGAAGGTCTGTGCGGCGGCGTGGCGGTGGGCAACGTGTTCTCGTCGCCGTCGTCCGAGCAGATTCTGGAAGCGACGAAAGGCGTGAACGGCGGCGCGGGCGTGCTGTACGTGTACGGCAATTATGGCGGCGACGTCCTGAACTTCGATCTCGCGTCCGACCTCGCGGATGCGGAAGGCATCGACATCGAGACCGTCGTGCTGACGGACGACGTGGCATCGGCGCCGAAGGAACGCGCAGCCGACCGGCGCGGCGTGGCAGGCATGGTGTTCGCGTTCAAGTGCGCGGGCGCGGCGGCCGAGCGCGGCGATTCGCTCGATGAAGTCGCACGCATCTGCGCAAAGGCCAATGCGAACTGCCGCACGATGGGCGTGGGGCTGTCCCCGACGATCCTGCCTGCAGCGGGCAAGCCGACCTTCACGCTGCCCGATGGCGAGATGGAGATCGGCATCGGCATCCATGGCGAACCGGGCACGCATCGCGGCGCGCTGCAATCGGCCGATGCGATCGCGGACGACCTGATGCGCCAGATTCTCGACGATCTCGCCGCGCCGAAGGGTTCGCGTCTTGCCTTGCTCGTGAACGGACTCGGCGCGACGCCGCTCGAGGAACTGTATCTGCTGTACCGGCGTGCGGCGAAGATCATCGACGGCGACGGGCTGACGGTCGCGTGGTCGTATGTCGGCGAGTACGTGACGAGCCTGGAGATGGCGGGCGCATCGATCACGGTGATGCTGCTCGACGACGAGCTTGAAGCGCTGCTGGCCGCGCCGGCGCATTCGCCGTTCTTTCGTGAAGGCACGCGTGCATGATGAGGATCACGAAATGATGACGACGAAGCAATTGATCGACGTTCTGAGCCGCGCGTTGAGTGCGCTTCCCACGCATGCCGACGAGTTGCGCGACCTCGACGCCGCGCTCGGCGATGGCGATCTCGGCATCACGGTGCGCGCGGGGTCGGAAGCGGTCGTGAAGGCCATCGGCGCGTTGCCGGACGAGGCGAGCGTCGGCGACGTGCTGCTCGCGGCGGGGAAGGCGTTTTCGACGGCCAATCCATCGACGTTCGCGGCATTGGTGGGCGGCGGACTGCTCGCTGCCGCGAAAACGATGCAGGGGAAGACCGGCATCGGCCGCGAGGATGTGCTCGGCATCGGGCGGGCGATGGCGGCGCGCATCATCGAGCGCGGCAAGAGCAATGTCGGCGACAAGACCGTGCTCGATGCGCTGGTGCCGAGTCTCGACGTACTCGAAGCATCGCAGGGAAGCGCGGCCGATGTACTCGACGCGATGATCGCGACGGCGAGCGAGCGCGTCGCCGAAACCGCGAAGATGCAGTCGCAGAAGGGTCGCGCGGCGTGGGTGCAGGAACGCAGCATCGGCCATCCCGATCCGGGCGCAACGGCTTACGTGCGCTTTCTGGAAGCGTTGCGCAAGGTGGTGGATCAGGAAGCGTGAAGGCCGGATGGACGGCGTCAGAGGCGGTATGCCCGGCGCCGATTTGGGATACCGAGCTCATCGAGCTTTCGATGTGGGATGGCGGCGTTGGGTTTGTTTGGGGGATGGGAGGTCGCCGGCGTTGCGGGCTCGTCGGAGCGGGTTCTGCGAGGACTCGTTTCCGTTCGATAGAGTGAGACTAGCGTCGATTTGACAGATCGGCAGAGCTTTCGAAAAGAAATGGTCGCCTCTCGCCTTAACGGGTGCGGCAGTCTCGCGTCCAGAGCATGCGACTTTGCTGGTTGGGCGTCCCAGCCGTCAAGTAGAACCAGATGAAACCCATAACCATTGCCATCGATCTGGTCACGCACGCTCCACACATTCATTAGGATCAGCCAGAGACTGGCGCGATCCGAAACAAATTGCCGCTAGCCGTGTCGTCATGGAGGCCTGCGGCAGGGCCCATCACCGGGCACAAGGGCTTGGCGCGGCTTCGCCACGACGTCCGGCTGGCTGATCGCGGCCCAGTCCGTACGGCCATTCGTGAAGTCGAACACGAACGACGCGGCCGACGCTGCGGCGATTGGAGAGGCCGCCCAGCGTCCCAGCATGCGGCTTGTAACCGCCAAGGCCGTAGATCAGCAGGCGATGCTGGCGATGCACCGAATACGCCCGCAACAGGTTTGGGTTCCCGCCACTGATTTGCGCGCTATGCGCGTGATGTCAAGACCGGTCGCGCATCGCTGCCGTCAGTGTCTGGTCGTCGGCGAACGCTGTTGCCCGTTGCATGAATGGCAGGTGACTGGTCGAGAGGATCGAACCGCGCGCGTAGCGTTTCGCCACTACGTTGAATTAGAGCTTCGCCTCCGCGCGCCGGAATAGCACATAGCGGATTTCGTCGACGACCAGCAGCTAGATCCAGTAACCGCGCGATTGAAGATTTCGCGGAGCCGGTTCTGTTGCCGGGCGGCTGCCAGTCGCATCATCAGGTCGCCTCCCATCTGCAAATCGTGCGGCGATAAGGGTGGTTGCAGACTCATATCCGCACTCGATCGCGGGCGTGCCCGCCGGCCCCGATGGGTTTCGCCGCAAAGGTCCTGATCTAGAAGGCGGACTCGATGTCCGAGTAATGTTTCAGGCTTGCCTCGGTGCTGTCCAACCTGTTGCTGATCGCGCCGAGCTTTACCTTGCCTCCCGAGCGGTTCTGTCGTGACAGGAAGCTCAGATATGCAACGGATTCGCGCCCGGATCGAAATGTCTTGCCTGTCCAGGGTCCGACACCGCAGCGGGCGCCGTCAGCACACCGACGCCAGGAATCTCAGAGATGCGTCGCCATCGCCAGTCGAGAATGCGCTGCTCGATCCGCCCGCTCTGCTCGTCGAGCGCGCGCAGTCGTGAGAGCTGATCGCGCAGGCTGTTCAGCTGCATGGCCGTCAACTCGTCCGCATGTGAGCCAGTGCAACTTCAGCAGCGTCAGTTGATGCACGACGGCCTCGATGCAACACGACCCTGAACTCGTAGCGCATCCCGCGCAACTGGTTGACCTGCATGGACGCGAACCAGGCATGCTCGATACGCCGCCACTACGGCTGAGGGTGGATTCAGCCATGCCCGATTGGTGGCCTGTCGCGCCGGAGGATTCGACTCTCGTCATGCTGAGCCACACGTCGGGCACGACCGGTGTGCCAAAGGCTGTACGATTCGAGCACCGTCAGTTTTTCATGGGCAAGAGGGCGCGCATCGGGCGCTTTGCTGAAAGCCGCGACGAACGCTTGCTCAGCGCACTGCCTCAATCGCATTCAGCAGCAATCAGCCATCTTGAAACTGCGACCTTGCACGGCATTCCGACTTATGTGATGGATACGCAGGATGGTCCGATCGTTGGCGAGGCAATTCGCGCGTTCGCGCCAACGGTTGTCGTGGCCTTCCCGAAGACTTACGTGCAGCTAGTGGAAGGCGGCGTTGCCGACGGAGAGTTCGCTTCGGTGCGTCGCTGGTTCAGTATGGGCGATGCCGCGCATCAGAGTCATACGCGGCAGATTCTGAAGGGCGCGCCACACTCGCGCTTCATCGACGCTTTCGGCAGTTCCGAATTGGGCATGGCGCTCTTCCGCAGCGAATCAACTACCGGCGCGCTCGCGCCGCGGCGCTCGATTGGACGGCCTGTGGAGATGGCGATGGCAAAGATTCTCCACCCCACAACCGGCCAAGAAATGGCGCCGGGCCAGGTCGGGCTGCTCGGCGTGCGCGCACCCACGATTACCTCTGGTTACTGGCTCTCGCCCGAACGGACCTCGGGATCCTGGCGCGACGGCTATTTTCTGACTGGCGACATCGCCTACTGCAAGGACGGAAATTACTTCCAGATCGACCGCGAAGTGGACGTCATCTCGTCGCCGTCGGGCCCGCTGTACACGCTTCTTCTAGAGGAAGCCATGCAGCAGGTGGACGGCGTGTGCGATGTGACGGTGGTCGGGGTCGATGACCAGGATGGGAAGCTCCCCTTGCTGTGCGCGTTGGTTCTAACCGACCAAAAGACAGATGAGAGGCCGCATTTGATCGCGAATCGTGTGCGCGCAGCATTGCACCACGAACTCGAGGCGCAGGGCGTGGCCCTGACGGATGAAGCGATCGCAGTGGCGATCCTGCGTAGCCTAGCTGTCCTTCCGCTGGGCGCGACCGGCAAGGTGCTCAAACGGCTCGTGCGGAGCGCCATTCCGCCCATGCTCCGGCGGACCTCGCACGATGTCCACGCAGATACGGGCGTGCTGCACCTCGCGTGGCCGGGGAGCGAGGCTGCTTCCGCGCACACAGACTTGCATTGACGAGATCCTTACGGAGACCAGATGAAAAACCAAGCTTTTATGTCCGAGGCTGTCGCGTCGGTTCGGCAACGGTTAGATGCGGCGAATACCCAGCAGTTGTCGAACTACACGTATGAAGGGCGCCGTTTCCTCGTCTATCCGGACGTCTTTCCGCCCACGCATTTTCAGTCGACAGGAATCTTCACGCGCCTGCTTCCATATCCGCGGGGCGGAGCGCTCCTCGAGATCGGATGCGGCGCCGGAGTCACGGCCGTCGTTGCAGCGCTGAGCGGATGCCGGCGCGTGGTCGCATCGGATATGCTGACAAGCATCCACTTACCGCAGCCTACATGGCCTCGAGCATCGCCACCGGACTGAGATCGATCTCGCTGAACGCTGGCGGGCCGCTCGACGGTGTGGGGGTCACCGAAGTTAATGCAACGCCGGAGGGTGCACGGTCTGGCCCTGCGGAGGCGTTTCTCGTGCCCGCGCTTGTGCGCCCCAACCTGAAAGTGCTGACGGGCGCCCTCGTGACGAGACTGCTGCAGCAGGGCACGACGTGCCTTGGCATCGAACTGACAGCTGGTAGTAGCGTGGCCCGCATCATGGCGACACGACGCACGCTTGTCTGTATGGGGGCGTGTGCGACGCCTCAGTTGCTCATGCTGTCGGGCTTTGGTCCAGCGGAGCAACTGGCGCCGCTGGGCATCCAGGTTCGGCAGGATATGCCAATGGTCGGCAGCGGACTGCAGGACCATGTGCTGTTGAGCGTGTTGTTCAGATCGAGACGCAACATCGCACCGCTGGTGTCAAACGGTGTATCAACGATGGCGTACTACGGCGGCTCGCAGACAGCACCACCCGATATCCAAGTGGCTGGCATGCAATATCCCTTCGGTTCCTCGACGGTGCCCGCCGGCGGTGGCTACGCGGTGATTCCTTTTCTCGCGAAGCCGCGAAGCCGAGGCCAAGTGCGGCTCGTCACCGCCGACCCGAGGGTGCCGCTTCGCATCGATCCCAACTACCTTGGTGATCGGATAGACCAGGACAACATGGTGGCGGGTTTGGACCGTGCACTGGAAATCGGCGCCGGCACGAGCATGCGCGAGTTCTACAGTTCAATTGCGACCGACATGCCGCTGCGAACGCGCGCAGACAAGCAAGCGTTCGTCGCGGCAAACGCGGCGTGCGGTTTGCATCTGGTCGGGACGTGCTCCGCGGGCAGCGATCCGCGCTCGAGTGCAGTCGACGGTCACTTCCGTGTGCGCGGCGTCGAAGGACTAAGCATCGTAGACGCCTCCGTGATACCCGAAGTCCCGGCCGTCAATGTGCACGCTTCCGTGCTGACGATCGCGCAACTCGCTGCCCAGCAGCTTACCGGGTAGGCGCGCCTCCAATCCGGGCGAATTCGCCATCACCTGCACGAGCCGCAAATCGAAGCCGACTCATAGCCGGCTCACCACATAGACAGGGAGCAGAATCATGTCTGATTTCTCGAACAAGAACGCGCTTATCACCGGCGCCTCGCGAGGCATCGGCCGCGCAACAGCCATTGCGCTAGCGCTGCGTGGCGCGAACGTATTGATCCACTACGGACGGGATGCGGAAGCGGCCCATGAGGTCGTCGCCGAGATACGGAAAACGGGGGGGCGCGCCGAGTCTTTTGCGAGTGATTTCACGAATCCCGCCAGCCCACACGCTCTCGCCGAACGAGCTTGCCGCTATTTTGACGGATCGCTGGACATCTTTGTCGCAAACGCCGGTATCGCACATTCCGCGCTGCTTCGCGACACCCGTATCGAAGACTTTGACCGGTTGATGGCCATCAACGTCCGCGCGCCTTACTTCCTTATACAACAACTCGAACCGATCATGCGGGAAGGAGGGAGCATCGTGCTCCTATCGTCGCTTGCATCACGCTCGCCGGTCGGCGACATTTCGGCTTACGCGGCGACGAAAGGCGCTGTCGACACACTGGTGAAGCACTTCGCCCATGCCTTAGCGCAACGGTCGATACGGGTAAATGGCGTCGCACCGGGCGTCGTTGATACGGACATGTCGAGTTTCGTGCGCACGGCAGAAGGACGCAAGTTCGTACTAGGTTTGCAAGGGCTCAAGCGAATTGCACAGCCCGAAGATATCGCCGACGTCGTCGTCTTTCTGACATCAGAAGGAGCCCGCTGGGTCAACGGCGACATCGTACAGGTCGACGGTGGCACAAAGCTTTAATTTCACATGCGTGCCGATGAGCGCGCAGCGATTGCTCCGATCCAGCATTCTGTTATCCAGAGGTAGCCAATGAGCGGCACCCCGCGAAACCTTGAACTCGATCGTCTGCGCGCAATTGCCGCGCTTCTGACGTTCTATGTCCACTTCCACCAGGTTTTTTACCCGTGGAGCTTCACCATGCACTACGCACGCCCAGCCAGCCTCGCAGATCTGCTCGGCAACGCATGGGCGGGTGTCGATCTCTTCTTTGTCATCTCCGGCTACATCATTTCACGCACGCTCGTGGGCGGGCTGGACTCCTTGCGGCACAGGCCAAATGCGCTCGCCGCGTATGTGAAGATGTTCTATGTGCGGCGCATTTTTCGTATCATGCCGGTCGCTTGGTGCGTCGTAGCGATCGTGATCCTGTGTGGTGCGCTTCTCAACGAAGGGCAGTATTTTGCCGACTCGACATACAACGTTCAGGCAGCACTCAGCATCTTCACTTACACGTTCAATTTTTGGTTGCCTGACAACAAAATCGCGCAGGGCGTGCCGCTCGCCCCGTTCTGGAGTTTGTCGGTCGAGGAACAGTTCTATCTGATTTTTCCGCTGTTCATGATTTCAGTCTGGACTCTACGCTGGCGCGTCGTGATCCTGGTTGGGCTGCTCGCTTTTATATCGTTCTTCCTCAGGCCGTATTCGCTCTCGGACCCGATCAAGGTGTTTTTCTACACCCAAACCCGTTGTGACGGCTTGATCTACGGATGCCTGCTGTATTTCGCATCGACACGACCTTGGTTTGCTTCCTTGCGCGTGAGCTTGGGCCGGCGCCGCCATGCTGGGTGCGCTCTCGCGCTTCTTCTGTCGTTGGTGTTGGGTTCAATTACCGCTCTTGACTTCAGCAATACGCTGTTGATTCCGGTAGTTTCTATCCTGTCTGTGTTATTGGTATTCATGGCGATCTGCGAGGCAGATCTGGTCAGCTTTCCGCGGCTGCTACAAGCGATACTGGACTGTATTGGCAAGCGTTCATACACGCTTTACCTTGTGCACCTGCCCATGTTCTATCTCACGACGGAGCTGATGTTTCGTTACGCGCGCGCCCGGCAAATCCCGATCGCGCAGAATCTCTGGCTCGAGTACACGCTACTGATGCTGGCGTTGGTCATCGTGGTGACAGAGTGCCTGCATCGATTCGTCGAAGTGCCGATGATTGCGCGCGGAAAACGGCTTTCCGCTTCGATTATGCAGCGCGAAGTGTCGAATGCGATTCACTCTTCGTCAAACCCAGAAGCGGCCTACAATCGAGGCAAATAGCGATGAAAGGAGACCTAACATGCAAACGCTGACTGCTGCCAAGCACGAGATCATAGAACGCAACATCCGCCTGATGGACGCATCATTTCCTGAAGAAACGTGGACGCTAGAACAAAAGGTCGCTCTGACGTGCCGGGTGCTTTTTTCTCACGGTCACGATTCCGGTCTGGCCGGACAGATCACAGCGCGCACAGCTGAACCGGACCGCTATATCACCCAGCGGATGGGGCTTGGTTTCGATGAGATCACTTGCAACAATCTGCTCGTGGTCGATGGGGACTTGAACGTCATTTCCGGAACCGGAATGGTAAATCCGGCGAACCGATTCCATTCCTGGATTTACCGACTACGCCCGGATGTGCACTGCATTGTGCATACGCACCCGATTCATGTGTCGGCGCTTTGCCTGCTGGAGCGCCCGTTGAGAATCGCGCATATGGATAGCTGTATGCTCTACGACGAAGTCGCTTTCCTGAAGCAGTGGCCGGGGTTGCCGGTCGGAAACGAGGAGGGCGAACTAATCGCCGCGACATTAGGACGACGGCGCGCCGCTATGCTTGCACACCATGGGTTAGTCGTGGCCGCGAGCACGGTTGAGGAGGCGTGCGTAATGGCGGTTCAGATTGAGCGGACGGCACGAATGCAGTTATTAGCCGAAGCGGCAGGAGTGGTTCAAGATGTCGATCCGAAGCTAGCGAAGGAGGCGCGCGACTGGATCCTTCAGCCGTCGCGCAGCCGTGCCACCTTTGGCTATCTAGCGCGGCGAGTTTTGCGGGAGCTGGAGACCCATCCCGTCCGCACGAGTGGTGAATCGATATAGCGGTTTTGCATTCGTGTTCGGCAGGCACATGCCTGCCGAATAGCTAGCTGACTGATTCCAACGCGTTGGATGATCGCAAAGCTTACAGACCGGATTCGCCGCTTTGTATCGTGCTCGCGAGTTGCGCAACGCGTTCATTTGACAACACGCACGTCTCGTCGTTTTGCAGTCCGCTTGTATCGTCTATAGCACTCGCGCTGCTGGCGGTACCTTCGCCGTCGCCGCCGCATGCTGAAAGGACCAGAGCAGCAACCGCAGTAATTAGCATCCTGCCCGGTCCACGACGAATGATGGCCATATACGATTTATTCCACATACGGATCTCCTGAAAGTCTGCATTTTGGAGCGGATATGCATGAGGTAATAGAGCGAAAACTCCGAATCTCATTCGAAGTGACGGCCGCTCTTTGCGTGAGGCGCGCGAAATGTCGTTCGGCGAGCGACGAAGTGTGTGCAAGAGGTGCAGGCGAACCGACGCGATAAAGCGCGCGGATAGTGCTAAGGGTGGACGAATAGAACTACTATGCACTTCTGCAACTTCTTTGCAGCCAATTTCTTGCTCGGAGGGAATTGATAACGATGCGTACCGTAAGGCCAAAGGTCGCGTTCGCCGATTTTCTCTGAACGCTGGACCATGGCGCACGGAAAGTAATCCCCGTGCATTTAGGATTTACCGCATCGTAGTTTACATAATGCAATTTAGCGTCGGTTTGGTTTGTCACGCCTTTTTAGTAATGTCCGATTTGGGCTCATTAGAAATGTCCGATTTCCGCCCTTGGGCGCATGCTGGCTCGATGCGTCATCGAGGGCTCAATCATGGACAGGCGTGGACTGATCACGGCAAGCATGCGCGAACTGGAGCGAATCAAAGTCATCGAGGCGGTCGTCGACGGTCGACTGGCTTGTTACCAGGCGGCCGAGCGGCTGGACTTGTGTGTGCGGCAGATCAGCCGCTTGTGTCGGCGCTATGAGGCGTGTGGTCCGGCGGGTTTGATCTCGGGCAAGCGCGGCAAGACGAGCAATCGAGAACTGCCGATCGAACTGCATGCGCGGGCCGTGGCGCTGATCCGCGAGCGCTACGCCGATTTCGGTCCGACGCTGGCGTGCGAGAAACTCGCGCAATGCCACGGCATCGAACTGGGCAAGGAAACGGTGCGGCGCTGGATGCGCGAGGCCGGCCTATGGATTCCGCGCCGGCAACGCCCGCCCAAGACCTACCAGCCGCGTGCACGACGTGCGTGCCTGGGGGAATTGATCCAGATCGACGGCTGCGAGCACCGCTGGTTCGAGGAGCGCGCGCCGCAATGCACGCTGCTGGTGTATGTGGACGATGCGACGAGCCGCCTGATGCACCTGCACTTCACGGCGAGCGAGTCTACTTTCAGCTACTTCGAGGCCACGCGCGCGTACATCGAGCAGCACGGCAAGCCAGGCGCGTTCTACAGCGATCGCGCCAGCGTGTTTCGCATTACACGAGCGAACCGGACTGGCGACAGCACGACGCAGTTCGGCCGGGCGATGTACGAGCTCAACATCGACACCTTCTGCGCCAATTCGAGTTCGGCCAAGGGCCGCGTGGAGCGCGCGCACCTGACCTTGCAGGACCGGCTGGTGAAGGAGTTGCGCCTGCGCGGCATCAGCACGGTGGCGCAAGCCAACGCCTACGCGCCCTGCTTCATGGCCGACTACAACGCGCGCTTTGCCAAGCCGCCGAGAAGCGCCTTCGACGCGCATCGGCCGCTGCGCGCCGATGAGAGTCTGGAGCGAGCGCTGACGTGGCGCGAAGCGCGGCGCGTCACCAAGGCGCTCACGGTGCAGTATGACCGGGTGTTGTATCTGCTCGAGGACACCGACGAGAATCGCGCGCTGATTCACCGCACATCGAGGTCTGGGAACACCCGGACGGACGCATGGAACTGCGCGCCGGCGAGCGTGTGCTAGCGGCTCGGCAGTACGACCGGCTCACGGAAGTCGATCAGGGTGCCATCGTTGAATGCAAGCGTCTCGCGCATGTGCTCGAGTTGGCGCAGGCGGTGCAGACGCAGCGCGATAACCGCAGCATCGGCACGGCGCCCTCACGCGCCCATCGAGGCGCGCAGGTGCGCACGTCACAACGCGCGCCGGGCACGAAGAAACAGCGTGAACTCACGCGACAGGACCTGGAGGCGACCCTGCTCGCGCTGCAGAAGCAAAAACGCAGCGCGCCGTCGATCAAAAGCGAGTCAACGGTCGTAACCGGTAGCGCGCCATGCTTGCGCGCCCTGCCCGTTCAGATGCCTTGCTTCAACGCTGCCTTGCGATTGCTCGCATATCTCAATCGGACATCTCTAATGAGCCAGACATCGGACATTTGTATTTGGCCGTGACATGGTTGTAGGTCCCAAGTTCAAATGTCGTGTTTCTGCTAAGTGGAGATGTCGCATTTGCCGTAGGTTCGTGGCCAGACAAGCGTTTCTGGAGCGCGGACCATGAACACCACTGGGACCATTACGCATGTCGATGCGCGATCATATGTGGCGCCTAACTCGCCCGCCGCCTACGGAAGATAAGCCAGCAGTCGATCCTTTAGCGTTGGTGGTAATTTGATGGTGCCCATGACGTCAGGATCTTGATCGTCGAACAACACGCGGTTAGCCTCCCACCACACAGGCACCGGTTCGCTTGAGCGTGGAAACGTTCGCTCGGCCAGCAGCGTCGATTCATCTGCCGACCACAGTCGTAAAACTTTTGCGTCGCCGGCAGAACAGACTCGCACAACATATCGTCCATCGGGTGCGGTCGATTTCTTGCATTGTTCTTCCGCTATCCCCGCGCGCCATCGTGCCATCTGAAAGTAGTGAACGCTTGCATAAGTTATTACCAGCCCGATAATCGTGAGCGCACTCCTTTTCAGCACGATGCGGAACCCGCGTTTGGCTGAATAGTATGCGACTGCCGCAACGATGGTGGCCGAGACTAGAATCAAGGATGCGAGTGCCGCCCCTTCCGCTGTTTCGCCTATCCCTGGCATCAGAAATTGACCTTGATTGGTGGGTTGAGTTTGACTGTCTGGTAGTCGCTGAAAATTACAAAGTCGCCGCCTCGTTTATGCGCTCGTTGCCATTCGCGATAAGAGGAATTGTAAACGGGATAATAGACGTTTCCACGCTTGCGGGGATCGCCCACTGTCACTGCTGGAAAGTCTGCCGGAAACTCATCCATTGCCTGGAACTCGCCGACCTGCGGTAGATGCCAGCTCACCATGCTCATGCCAACGTTGTATGGCACCACAGTCATGCCATTTGCACTCCAGTGTCCAAGATATTGAGGGTCCTTTTTCGGACGGTCGGTAAACGTATAGTTATCTTTGACGTAGACGATAATCTCATGCACCAATGCGTAGGAGGCATCCCGATAGAAGAAGACGCGTCCGGGCGCTGCATAAAAATTAAAAGAGCCTAGCGCGGCTGTCAGGTCATCTGGCAGTCCCCTCGCCGCATACTCACGATGCGCAAACTGCCTGAGCTTTTGACTCATCGATCCTTCTACCTGTGAATACTGAAATTGGAACGATTTGTGTAAAACCGGCAGGCTGTGATGGCTAAGATCAATCATGCCGACGTCGATGTCTACCCCCTTGCTGGGCCTAAAAGGCATCAGCTTGGCGCGGAGCGCGTCCATCGCCCTCACGCTGGTCAACGTATCTCGTGTGATTAAGTGCTGATACGCTTCCACTGCCCGTGAATACTTGAAAACCCATTCCAGTTTGATGATCGACAGTTCATACATCGATGGAGGATACGGTTTTCCCTCTTGGTTAATCAGATCCTCTTCGTCATCCTCGGTCGGCGAATAATTGAGTGCCCCCGCGAACCACCTATCCATGAGTTTCGCTGCTGTCGGCATCTCCAAGCGACGCATGACGCCTGGGATCTCTTGCAGATCGAACGGCGGAACCTTGATTTCCTCGACCTTCGGTTTCGGAGGGGCGGGCGGGCGCTCCTTCGGCGGTGCATGGAAGAAGTCGTAGACCTTCTGAAGACCGTCGATAAAGGCGATAGCCCGATCGGTCTTTTCGGCAGGTGGCGGTGGTGGAGGTGGTGGCTGTGGTGGCTCGACGTGGAACTTGCACTCGGGCGGTTCTCGCCGGTATGAAACCTTTAGATCCGAGACGACTTTGCAACCGTCGCGGCGCTGCCATCGTCGCAAAGTGTCAGAGCTGTAATAGGGAATGGCAACGTCGGAAATCTGCATGGCGTCTCAGAGGTATTCTTATTGCAGATACCATATCAAACACACCCTGCTAATCAACCTTGCCGGACTGTCATTTTCTTACGTCGGGTCACTGGGATCATCGTCGGCATCTAGCCATATCATCGAGATCATGGGTATGCGATCAGTCCGACTAGGGAATGGCGGCGGGCGCGGGCAACGGTGTTACCTTCAACATCGGCTTCAGTTTCGAACTGTGCAGCGCCAGCACCGAAAACGCTGTCGTGCCTACTCGGAAAGTCGTGTCGTCCGTTAGTTCGTAGCCAAACTTATCAAGCGGCCAATGCACGGAGAGTGCATCGGCCAGCATGGGCGCTAACACCGCATTCGGCAGCGTTCCTACTACGAGCTGCTAGACCTGCTCGTCGAAAGAAATCACGATCGATTTCTGCATCAATATCCTCTGCATCGGTGGGGTTCGACCTTGAGTTGGCGCAAGCGCTGCAGGCGGAACGCGACAACCGGTGCACGTCGGCTACACCCTCGCGCACGCACCGGGCCGTCGGGTGCGCTCGCCTAGGCGTTTGCTGGGCAGCAAGAAGCAGCGCGAGTTCATGCGCGACAATGTGAATCGAATGTGATGCGAATCGCGCAGGAACACGTCATAGCGCGACGCGCAAAGCAAACTCGGCCATCGGTCTGGTAAGGTTCGCGGACACCGCACCCGCGCCCTGCCCGTCCAAGGCCTTACCGTCCCCGTGAACAGACGCGCTCTTTCAAGGAACGCCCAACGCCCAAGGCTCGGCAGCAGATCCCTGCGAAGCCATGATCTTGCATCAACGCAATCGCGCCAAAGCGAGCCGACTTACTCCTCCGCAGCACTAAACCGTGAGCAACTTCGCCCTTACCCCTTCAATGCAGCGCAGCAGAGGCGTCACCAGCCGCAACGCCCCCACGCGATGGCTCGCACCGAGACAGTCTTAGTTGAAGATGCCGGTTTTATGTGACACGACCGATTCACTCATCGAATAGCGTTTCACAACGTTATCCGGAGAGAACAGCACAACCAGCTCCTTTTTCTTGCCGCTCGCGCTCGAGCCTAGCAAATTGACCACGGGGATATAGCTGACTGCGTCAGCGTGGACCTTGGTCAGTTCGTAACGCCAGATCTCCAGCCCGCCGTCGGTGAACTCCGTCTTCAGCGGCGAGCCGAACATGCCGCGAATCTCGTCCTTCGTCGTCTTGCCATCGACGATCTTCGTCGACACGGTAGCCTCGGTTTCCGAGCGCAGCGAATCGTTACCCGTACCGGCGCAGCCCGCGAGTGCAAGAATGCACGCTGCGATAGCGGCGGCATAGCGAATTTCTTCATAAACCCCTCTTGACGTTTTTATTGCGCGACGAATAACCAATCGCTGGTGTCGCCGCTCCGGTTTATCGGCCAGACAACGCAAAAACTTGAGGCGTGGTGCGCTCGACACCGTGAGCTAGTCGCTCGTCTATGTCACGAGGCGGGCAGTTTTTGTTCGGCTGCTTCGAATCCAGTGTTCATGCCTCAACTATCGAAGTTTCAGCATACTCGCCGGGGCATCAACGCAACCGGGACGATGGTCGCCGACGCTATGTCTGCGTCGATGGCAGCCCGGGTTGCGTTTGTTGTCGAAACCCGATGCGTGGTTGAGCGGACCGCAACGACGATGCATTTGCATCGGAGTACGGACGATTGCTTGCTTAGCAAGCGGAAAAAAATCGTGCTGTCTCGCGTGTCATCGATCAAGCAGGACTCTCTCATCGACGACAAACATGTCTGACACGCAAAGGCCAATGCCTTCCTGTCCCGAGTCGGTTCAGTCCGACAGACGGGGACGCGCTCCTTCAGCCCCGCGGTGCCTTTTGCATGAGCTCGCGCGCCGCGCCAAGCATCCCGTCGGCGATGTTGCCCGAATCGATACGGTAGCTACCGTCACGCAGGGCGGCTTTGATCGCTGACACCTTGTCCATATCGATATCCGTCGCACTCGAGGGGCGCAAAGTGGAGATTGAAGCAAGCGTCACTGCGGAGTTAGGCGCGCGAACGGCGTCAGCTTGCTGTGCGGTGCCGGCGGCGTAGTTTGCACCGCTGCTTGTTGCACGTCGAACAGTAAGTTCACGCGATGTATCTGCGATGTTGGTCGTCTGGATCTTCATGATGTCGTTTCTCACTGGCAATGTTTCTTCTAACGGTGCCTGCGTTGAAATCTTTACCATGCGAGCGACCACGCGGCAGCTCGAACGCGCCAGCAGTCGCCCGAGCGCCTTTACTGACGCGGCCCTCGGGCGTTTGCAACAAATTGAAACAAAGTGTGACCAATGGCCGTTACATCGTCCGTTCGAAGAGAGCCCCGAATGGTGACACGCCTTGACCCGTTGGGGCGTCGCTCGCGGATAGCGGTGCGATCTGAGCCAGCTTGTCTGCGAGCGCGGCCTCGGAGAACGGCTTGACGATATAGCCGCTAGCACCGGCGTGAATTGCCGCGAGCACATTCTCACGCCTCTTCTCAGCGGTCACCATCAAGACCGGCAGTTCTGCGAAATCCTCGGACTTGCGGATTTCCTGCAGGAGAGACAGCCCGTCCATATTGGGCATGTTCCAATCAGTTATGACCATATCGACTTTCTGTGCGCGCAATTTCTCGAGCGCTGCGAGGCCATCTTCTGCTTCGTCGATGGTCGTATAACCGATCGCCCTCAGCATTTTCCGGATCAGACTGCGCATGGTGGCCATGTCATCGACCACCAACAAACGGGTATTGGCATTTACCATCGGTGAATTCTTCCTTCTTTCTTCTCTGCAAAAAGCGAACCTCAAGTAGCGCCATTGGCGCTCCGGCGTTGCGACGCACGACCACATGCACCGAGAGGCGTTGCCGTCGTTGTCGGCACACGCAAGTTCCGCCAGGGTTCACTGTCAGGCCCGGCCAACCGGCGACAGAAAGTATTGCGCGACCACCCACTGCAGCGGCCGCTCGTCGAGACGGCGCTCCTCAGCAAACCGCAAGATTGCGTCGAGCTGCTCCCCGCTGCAGCGAAACACCTCACGGCGCATCGATGGAGTCTTTTCGTTGTGCGTCTTCATCTGTTTTCTATCTTGCTGTCTTTTTCGCGTAGCTGCGATCCGGTGACCGAGCGGCTGTACCGACATCAACGCTACGAAGACAAGCGTGTCGTTACGCGCCGTTGCGTCCCATCCGCGTTTAGAACGTTGACCAGTCGCCGCTGTCCGCAGACACCAGTTCTGCCGCTACGATCGGCTTGACCGCCTTCGATGGCATTGGTGCCGACCGTCGAGCTGCCTGTGGACGGGTGGTTGCTGCCGGCATGACCGGCTGTCTTTCGATGATGTGGTTGTTATCCTTGACCTTGAAAACCGAGACGACATCGCGCAGCTCACTCGATTGCTGCGCCATCGACTGCGCAGCGGCACTGGCCTGTTCAACGAGCGCGGCGTTCTGCTGCGTGACCTCGTCCATCTGCGAGACCGCGACATTGACCTGTTCGATGCCGGCGTGCTGCTGGGTCGAAGCTGTCGAGATGGCGCCCATCAAGTCCGCGACACGCTTGACCGAACTCACTACCTCGGTCATTGTCAGTCCGGCCTCTTCCACTAATTGCGAACCAACGTTCACCTTGTCAACGGATGCGCCGATAAGGTCCTTGATCTCCTTTGCGGCCGTCGCGCTTCGCTGAGCGAGCGTGCGCACTTCACCGGCCACAACGGCAAAGCCCCTGCCGTCCTCCCCTGCCCGAGCCGCTTCGACGGCTGCGTTGAGGGCCAGGATATTCGTTTGGAAGGCAATGCCTTCGATCACCGCGATGATCTCTGCAACCTTCGCGGAGCTTGTGCTGATGTCCCTCATCGTTTCGACGACACGGCTGACAACCACACCACCACGTTCGGCCACCTCCGAAGCGTTTGCGGCCAGCTCGTTGCCTTGCATAGCGTTCTCACTGTTCTGCTTCACCGCCGAAGTGAGTTCTTCCATGCTTGCCGCCGTCTCTTGCAGCGAAGCCGCTTGCTCCTCGGTTCGTTGGCTCAGATCGGTGTTGCCTGCGGCGATCTGAGCAGAAGCGGTCGCGATGCTCTGACTGCCGGCGCGCACCTTGCCGACCAGGTCGGACAGACGCTGGTTCATGTGGTGCAGTGCTCGCAAGAGCTGGCCGGTCTCGTCTTTCGCGTCGTCGGTAATAGCGGATGTCAGATCGCCTTGCGCAACCGTCTCTGCGAACGCCACCGAGCGGCGAATCGGCGCGACGATGGAACGGGTGATCAGAACGGCAACGACGACGCTTGCAAGCAATGCAGCCGCGATCATGACCGCCGTTACGAGTACTGTCGTACGGTAGTTGTCGGACGCGGCCTCTGCCGCGTCGTTGGCTCCCTTTCGATTGATCGCCACGTCTTTGTCGATCAACTCCATTACCGGAGCCAGAAGAAGCGAAGAGTCGTTCCCGGCGAGCTTGCGCGCCTCGTCGAAGTGGCTATCGCCCTGCTGCATCAGCGCGGCAATCTTCTCGTCTTCCTTCAGGTAGACAGACAGGGCCGCCTTCATATCGGAGAAGATTTGCCTTTCCTCGGGCGAAGACAACATGGACTCATATCGCGACATTGCGCCGTTAAGCGCTTGCAATGAGTCAGTGTGCTTCTGAAGCTGCCTCGCTTTCTCTTGTGCATCCGTAGTCACCACGGTGACCAGCGTCGCTCGTCTCACCGCGTTCGCCGACGCGCGAATATCGCTAAGCGTTTGGACGCTGGGTAGCCAATTCTTCGCAATGTCTTCTGTGCCTCGGTATACCCGCGAAACCTGGAACATGGCGGTGCCGCCAATTAGGCACAAAGACAAGAGGGCGATTCCAAAGCCGATCGCGAGCTTGACTGCGATGCGAATGTTTCTGAACTGCATATGCTTTCCATGAGTAGGTCAATTGCCCGTCATATAACGGTCGTTTGCCAATGACCTTGAATAAGGGTGCTAACGAAAACTCGGCGAGCGTAGGCCGCAAATGACTCGACTCGCATCTACCTGTGGCTGGCACCGCTTAGCAGTTTGGGGGACTCAGTGATCGACGCGTGCATCGAAGTATCTGGCGATGAGCTCAGCCGGATGGACCTCGTCCATGGTCACAACAACGCTCGTATCGCACTGCTGCCCGCAGCTTTGAAGATATTTCCGAGGCGCCATTGTGCGTCGAAGGCACAAAAAAGTGCCCGCTCGATGGCGGGCTAACTGTCTTGACAGACGCCGACTTTCATCCGGCTGCCCTCGATATCGGCAGTAGCGCCAAGACCTTTAGGCGCTACTGACAACGACTCCGTCCTCGGTATTCCTGGCCGCAAAGATCTCGCTCATGATGTCGTGTGCCGGTCGTAACCTTTTCGCCCGAGGTCTCGATTGAGAAAGCGTGAGACTTCCGTGGGCGCACAACAGCGATGTCCCTGCCCTGCTCGTCAGCGCGTGCCGCTTCGACGCCCGCGTTGATACCCAGGATGTTCGTTTGGAAGGAGATGCCCTGGATGACGGCAATGATCTCCGCGACCCGCGTTGAGCTCTCTGAATACCGGAAATGGTCGAGACCACTTGATTAAAGAGCTCCACTTAGCGCGGTTTCTGGCTAAAAAATAGGCGACGCCTTGAACCTTCATTTCGTCCGTTTCAGCGCGTTGCCGCACGAGCGAGTTCGCACGCCGTTTCGCGGGCTTGCTGCCTTGTCCCGCAAGGCGATGCAGCACAGTTATCGACCATTAAGAATCGGCTCTTCAAGAAGCTAAAAGAACTAACTGATCGACCGGTCGTTTTTTTGCGGCGGACCTTGGCAAGGCGGAAAACACGGAACGTCGCTGTTCAGTTTTTTTCCAGCGTGCCGTTGTCCGGCAGGTAGAAGCGTTCGTCGTGATGGACGGCGCTCAAGCAGAATTTCGGACAGCACTTGCAGACATGAATAGCGATCAAAGACACGGCGCGCCCGAAGCGGGCGGCAAAGAATTCCTCATCTTCAACCTGGGCGAAGAACAGTACGGGATCGATATCCTGAAGGTTCAGGAAATTCGCGGCTATGACGCGGTGACGCGCGTGGCCAACGCGCCCGTGTTCATCAAGGGCGTCATCAACCTGCGCGGCGTAATCGTGCCGATTGCCGATATGCGCCTCAAGTTCGAGTTGGCGCGCGCCGCCTACGACGACCAGACGGTTGTCGTTGTGCTCAACGTGGCGGGGCGAGTGGTCGGCATCGTCGTGGACGGCGTATCGGACGTGCAGACGCTTACGCCTGATCAGATCCGGCCTGCGCCGGGCTTCAACTCCACGATGAGCACCGACTACATCACCGGCATCGGGACCGTCGACGACCATATGTTGATCCTGATGGACATCGAGAAGCTCATCACGAGCGAGGAAATGGCGCTGATGCAAAGCGCCACCGCCTGAACACGCCAACGAACCCGGACGCCAACGACATGACCTTTTCCAAAAAACTCTGGCTGCCTCTGCTGCTAAGCCTCGTATGCCTCGCAGGAATCTCGGTTGCCGACGCCTTTCGCATGCGCTCGATCCGCACGGAACAGACGCAGTTGGACATCAAGCACGCCACCGAAATCGCGGACAGCATCATTCGTGAGTTCGCCAAGCAGGCCAGCACTGGCGCCATCACGCAGGAGCAAGCCCGGAATGGTGCGCTCAACGCCATCCGCGATATACGGTTCGGCGACAACGGCTACTTCAGCGTTTTCGATTCGCAGGCGAAGGTGCTTGCGCATCCGATGAAGCCGGAATTCGTTGGCAAGACGATGATGGACTTCAGGGACCCGAACGGGGTCTATCTCTATCGCGAACTCATCGGTGTGGGCAAGCGCCAGGGCGCAGGCTACGCCTACTATTCGTTCGCGAAGCCCGGCAGCACTGAAATTCTGCCGAAAATGTCCTACGTGTCGATGTATCAGCCGTGGGACTGGCTCATCACAACCGGCGTCTACATCGACGACATCGATGCCGCGTTTCATGCGTCGCTCAAATGGAGCCTCGGCGTGCTCGCGGTGATCGCGATCGTCTTGAGCTTCGTCGTGTCGCGCCTCAATCGCGGGATTCTTCGGTCGATGGGCGGGGAACCGGCCTACGCAGCAGAAGTGGCCAATCAGATCGCGGACAACAATCTCGCCGTCGACGTGGCCACTGCCGCGAATGACCAGTCGAGCCTCATGTATTCGATGGCCCGCATGCGCGCGCAATTGCTCTCAGCCGTTGACAGCGTGAAGACGTCCGCTAATGCAATCGCGAACGCGAGCCGTGAAATCGCCGTGGGCAACACGGACCTGTCGTCGCGCACCGAGCAGCAGGCAGCATCGCTCGAAGAAACAGCGGCGAGCATGGAAGAGCTGACTGCGGCCGTCAGGCACAACTCCGAAAACGCACGTCAGGCGAGCGGCCTGGCCGGGAATGCGCGCGATGTTGCAAACGAAGGCGCGACGATCGTCAACGACGTCGTGGGCACGATGGCCGAGATCGAACAAAGCTCGCACAAGATCGCCGAGATCATCGGCATGATCGAAGGCATCGCGTTTCAGACCAATATCCTTGCGCTGAACGCAGCGGTGGAAGCGGCACGCGCGGGCGAACAGGGGCGCGGGTTCGCCGTGGTGGCGGGCGAGGTGCGCAGTCTGGCGCAACGTTCATCGACTGCCGCCAAGGAGATTCGCGATTTAATCGAAGCATCGAGTACGCGCGTCCACACTGGCACGCAACTCGTCGGGCAAGCCGGCGAGACGATGACCAAGATCGGCGCGGCAATCCAGAAAGTCACCGACATCATGGACGAGATCGCGTCTGCATCGAACGAACAGAGTCGCGGCATCGAACAGGTGAATCAGGCGATCAGCCAGATGGACGAGGTCACTCAGCAGAACGCAGCGCTCGTCGAGCAGGCGGCTGCCGCTGCCGGTTCGCTTCAGGATCAGGCTGAAACGCTGCGCGCGACGATGGCCGTCTTCAAGACTGCGGCCTAAGCCCCCGTCAGCGGGCGGGGCGCGGACTACGCGGCGGTATCGGCAAGCTCATAGGCGTTCCGTTTCAATAGCCCTGCACCAAAGAAATGGGACGGAGTCGCGGCGCAGTGATGGAGTCGGTCGACCAGGGCTTACCGGTCGAGCACATTGCAAGCAGCAGCTCAACCGGATGAACGTCGAGTCGGCGAAGGAAGGATCGGATCGATCGCCGCTGCGGATGGAGCGCGCCGCGCATTGACCGCGTGGGCCTGGACGTGTCTCGCCGCGACGCAAAGCAGCACGGCGCGCACTTCAGGCGGTTCGACCGCGATTGCGGCTGCGTTGGATTCTATCGCTCGAGGGCTACGTCCCCTCTTCGCTCTTGCCTCCTGCCGCGGGACGCTGCGCGCGACATCTGTTTGGCGAGCGTCCCGTCGATCCCTGCATCAAGAAATGCCGGCTGCTCCGCAATGGTAGCGGCCGCCCTTCGCCTATTGGCTGTTTTGAGACGAACCGGTCGTGCCGCTGCCCGTGCGTTTGTGTGAACCGGTGCCCTTGTGCGTTCCGCTTCCCTGGGATCGATTCGACGAGCCATTCGTCATGGCGCCGGTGCCCGTGCCCTGCGTCATGCCGCCCGCCGCGCCCGCATTTCCGCCCGCTGCCCCACCGGGGTTGCCTGCGCCCGCGCCGGTGCCCATGCCCGTCCCGCCGCCGGCTCCTGCGGCCGTCCCGCCCGCGCTGCCCGCACCGGCACCGCCACCGCCTGCGCCACCACCGCCTGCACCCCCACCACCACCGGCACCGCCGCCTTGCGCGTAGACACCTACCGACAGCGCCATCGCGAGCGCCGAAGCCAAAATCCTAGCGGTCATGCGTTTCATTGTTGCCTCCGAATGTCGATATCCTGCGAGCCCCCGCCCGCACGATGCGGAAGCTCCCGCATACGCCATGCCGTCCTCGCAGGCTTGTCGCGTTGCTGGTCTTCGATACACGCAGACTCGCCGGCGCTTTCCACGCGTCAATGGTCCTTTTGCGTTGATTCGTCCTGGTGTTGCAGCAGGCTCAAGATACTTACTGACGGTTTCCGTAGCCATTCGACTCGTCCGTCATCGCTCAAAGAAAAGCCGGGCCGAGTCCAGCGAAGCAGTGGACGCACCGCGAACTCATGCATTCCGTCAAACGGCTGCGGCCGCGCTCTCGATCGCTTCATTGAGCTGGACAACGTCTACGGGCTTCGTGAAATGGAAGTCGAATCCGGCTTCGGCGGTCCGCTCGCGGTCTTGAGGCTGCCCCCAGCCGGTGATCGCAATCATCGTCACATCCTTGATCGCGGGCGTCGCCCGGATTCGCCGGGCAACGTCGTATCCGCTCATGCCTGGCAGCCCAAGGTCGAGCAGAACGACTTCCGGGCTGTAGTGATCGAGGACGTCGACGGCTTCCTCGCCCGAATAAACCGTCCGCACCTCGTGCCCCTCGAGTTCCAGGAGCGCGGTCAGCGCATCGGCGGCATCGACATTGTCATCGACGACCAGGATGCAACGCTTCGCTCCCGCCGACGCGACGGCTGGCGCGTCCCGCGTCGGAGCAGGCGCAGGCACCACGCGGCATGCGGCCGGGAGGTGAATGGAAAAGCAGCTTCCTCGATTTTTTCCACCGCTCGACGCCGTCAGCCGGCCTCCGTGCAACTCGATCAGCGACTTGGAAAGCGCGAGACCGATCCCGAGGCCACCCTCGCGGTGATGATCGGGCTTCACCTGCGAAAACATCGAGAAGATGGCCGACAGCTTGTCGGGCTCGATCCCGATTCCATTGTCGGCGACTGACAGCACGATCTCCTCGTCATCTGCCGTCGCTGCCAGTTCGATTCGCCCACCCGGCGGCGTGTACTTCGCCGCGTTCGTCAGCAGGTTGCCCAGTACCTGCGCGAGCCGCAAGCGGTCTGCGTCGATATGCAATGGCCGGGCGGGCGGCTTTACGACAAGCTCGTGGGCCTTGCCTTCGACAATCGGCCTCGCGATCTCGACTGCTTCGTCGACGACCTCCCGGAGCGCCACGACTTCTTTGCGCAGTGTCAACGCGCCCCGCGTGATGCGCGACACGTCGAGCAGATCATCCAGCAGCAGCGCCATCGCGGCCGACTGTCGCCGCAGCACCGCGATGCACCACGCCCTGCGCTCGTCCGTCAGTCCCGGTTGCTCCAGGATCTCGGCGACCTGCCTGATCGGCGCGAGCGGGTTGCGCAGCTCGTGCGCGAGTGTCGCGAGAAACTCGTCCTTGCGGCGGTCGGCCTCGGAGAGCGCCTTCTCGGCGCGCACACGCGGCGTGATGTCGCCAAACCACGCGACGATTGAACCGCCCAGCGACGCAGCGACGACGTGAAACCATTGCTCGCCCGCGCCTGCTTGAACGCACACGTCGAACGCTTCCCGGCCAGCGCGTTCGGCCAGCGGCGCAAGCCGATTCAACAACAGGTCCGCGTCCCATCCCGTCGGACGGACATACGAGGTCGAGCTGCCCACGACCACCCCTGCGGCAGGGTTGAACAGGTGAGCAGCCGCCTCGTTCAGGTAATCCCAACGAAGCTCGGCGATGCGGCCGTCGCGCAGCATCGGCGTCACGATGAAAAACGGCACGCCTGCGCTATTCAACGCGACGTCGAAGCGGTGACGGGAGTCGCGCTCCACTTGCAACAGGCGATCCGCTGCGTCCTGTGTAGCCGCCTCGGCTCTTCCTGCCCGCCGGGCCACCTTGGCGAGTTGCTGTCCTGCAGCGACCAGCAATGCGCCGACGACGATAAAGGCCAGCAGCACCAGTCGGTCCGGAGGTTGATCGACAGCGAAGCTCCCGATCGGCTGCATCCACAGTGCGCCGTACGCCACGCCGATCGCCAGAAGCAATGCGCCGGACCACGCGCCGAACAGAACCGTGATGAGGGGAAGCGATGCACTGATGAGCAGGAAGGTCAGTCGACCGTGGGCGACCCATGTCAGCGCTTGCTGGGCCACGAGAACGGCTGCTGAAGACGCGACGCCGTACAACAGGCGTTTTTTCAAAGGGT
The DNA here is from genome assembly GCF_031450805.1 of Caballeronia sp. LZ016. Lineage (NCBI taxonomy): Bacteria > Pseudomonadati > Pseudomonadota > Betaproteobacteria > Burkholderiales > Burkholderiaceae > Caballeronia > Caballeronia sp. LZ016. The sequence continues at coordinate 351,037 of NZ_JARTVY010000004.1, read as the reverse complement.
ATTGTGCGATGCGAACGATCATGGCGGCGATTTATGCTGGCGAAAGGACAGGTATGACGATTGCATCCGGTGACGGGTCTCCTCCTCGTCCTTTACCTCTCTCGGCGGACGGGGAACTACACCCGCCCTCGCTCTCCTCAGGGCGGGTTTTTTTTGAGCGCATTACGGGGGCTCGACCTTTTCGTATGCATTATGCATTCCTCCTATCTATGCAAATGCGAGTCGTTACAGCAAGGCGCAAAAAAAAGTCCCTGGGTCGTGAGCCCGGGACTTTGAAGAGGTGATCGCAGCTAGGCCGCTTACGCAATGACGCTCCCGCCACTTACCGCGTCTGCAAAAAGACGCGCATAGAGATCAGCCGGCTCTGGGTCTAGCGCGGGGCAAGTCACGAGCTGTCGTAGCCCCGCGCCGCTTGACTATGCGCTGTAGGTGCGAGGATGAATCGTCGACTCATATCCTTCGCGTGTCGCATCAGTCAACGGCGGTGAAGTCGGCTTTGCATTAGCAGTCGTGGCCGGAGCCAGGCATCAGACAACGAACACCGCCGTCGACGCGCGCAACTCGCCGGCCTGCGCTTCGAGCGCATTCGTGGCAGCCGCGGCTTCTTCGACGAGCGCCGCGTTCTGTTGCGTCACCTCATCCATCTGCGATACCGCCTGGTTGACCTGTCCGATGCCCTTGCTCTGCTCTTCGGAAGCGGCGGCGATCTCGCTCATCAGCCCGGTGACTCGCTTGATGGCTTCGGTAATCTGCGTCATCGTCGCACCGGCATTCTCGACATGGCTCGTTCCGGCGCGCACTCGATCCACCGACCTGTCGATCAGTTCGCGTACTTCTTTCGATGCCGCCGACGACCGTTGCGCAAGGGATCGCACTTCCGAGGCGACCACCGCAAAGCCCCGCCCGTGCTCGCCCGCGCGCGCGGCTTCGACGGCAGCGTTCAGCGCCAGGATGTTCGTCTGAAACGCTATGCCCTCGATGATTCCGGCGATCTCTGCGATCTGCCTCGAGTCGGTATTGATCGCTTCCATCGTCGACACGACGTCCGAAACGACGCTCGCTCCGCGGTCGGCGACATCCGCTGCGGCAGACGCAAGACGATTTGCTTCGTGCGCGTTACTCGTGTTGTTCGTAACCGTCGACGTCAATTCTTCCATGCTCGCCGCAGTCTGCTGGAGCGATGCCGCCTGCTCCTCCGTACGCTGCGACAGATCGAGATTGCCGGCTGCAATTTGTTGGGATGCAGTCGCGATCGAGTCCGCGGATGTCTTGATGGCCGTGACGGTCTGCTTAAGTTGCCGCTGCATGCGGCTGATTGAATACAGGAGGCTCGTGCGATCATCCGGTTTTGTCACGACAGATACCGATAAGTCGTTGCCCGCAATACCGTCTGCGATCTGAACCGCATATTCGGGCTCTCCGCCGAGCGTGCGTCGCAGAGAGCGGTTCAGCAGCACTGTAGTCAGCGCGAGCAGCGTGGCCATGCCAGCGAAGACCAGCAGCGCGCGATACACCGACCGCATGAAGTCCGCCTGAAGATCATCGAGGTAGACGCCCGTCAGAATCGTCCATTGCCACGGCTTGTAGGAGGCGACATGGCTCAGCTTGGGCACGCTTTCGGTTGCACCCGGCTTCGGCCAGCTATAACGCAGGAAGCCCTGGCCGTCGCGCTGTGCAAGCGCCACCGCATCGGACCACATGTGAATGCCGTCCTTGTCCTGAATGTCTTTGGCGCTCTTGCCTTCCATGTCTGGCTTGGTGGAGTGCATCACGAGCGTGACATCGGGATCGATGATCGCGAAATAGCCATCGCCGCCATAACGCATGACGCGCACGCGCTCGGCAGCCTGTGTGCGCGCCTCGGCGTCCGTGAGCTGTCCCGTCTGCGCTTTTGCCGCGTAGTCTTTGATCGTGTTGAGGGCAGCGTCCGTGACCGCGCCAAGCGTGGCGCGCCGTTCTTCTAATCGGATCTCGCGCATCTCGAAAGCATCGAAAATGGAGAGCGCGGTGAGACAAATGAGGCTGATTGCCAAAGGGATCCACATGCGGACCCGAAAGGGAATATTTTTCATGACCAGTACTTTAGGGTAAACACCCGTTTACGGCTTTATTACCGATCACTTTAGCGATTGCACTGGTCTTGCTGTAAAAGAACCGCGTCTCCCGTCAGGTCCGAGTGTGGGGTTGGCAATCGAACGGCTCGGCTTAGCGTTATCTTCAGATGCCTCGAGCTAAGAGCCAACTTGTGCCTACTGAATCTGCGCGATGCGCAAGAGATTGGTGGTACCCGGCGTGCCGAACGGCATCCCCGCAGAAATAACGACGGTCTCACCTGCTTCGCCGAAGCCTTCCGCAACAACTGTCTCGCATGCCAACTCACTGACCTCCGCCGCGTCGACCAACTCCTTGCACAAGACGGAATGGACACCCCACGCCAAGGCGAGACGGCGAGCCGTTCCCGTCTGCGGCGTCATGCCGACGATCGGCGCGCAGGGACGTTCGCGCGCCATGCACAGCGCTGAGTAACCGGAACTGGTGTACGCAACCGTGGCGACGGCCTTCAGCAAGCCCGTAACGTGCCGCATTGCATAGCCGATGGCGTCCGAAGGCGTCGCGCGAGGCTCGGCGTGAGACGCCGCAATCACCTCGCGATAGTAAGGATCATGCTCGGTCTGCGAGATGATCGAGTCCATCATCCGCACGGCTTCGACGGGATATTTCCCACTGGCCGATTCCGCAGAAAGCATCACCGCATCGGCGCCGTCATACACGGCAGTGGCCACGTCGGAGGCCTCCGCTCGGGTCGGCACGGGCGCTGTCACCATCGACTCGAGCATTTGAGTCGCCACTATCACCGGTTTGCCGGCCTTTCGACAAGCGCGCACGATACGCTTCTGAATCGCTGGCACCTGTTCGGCGGGCATTTCAACGCCAAGATCGCCGCGCGCAACCATCACGGCATCTGCCTCGTCGACGATCGCATCGAGGCTACCGATTGCCGCCGGTTTCTCCAGCTTCGCCACAATGCCCACTCGATCGCCGACGATCTTTCTGACCTCCCGAATATCTTCGGCGCGCTGTACGAACGACAGCGCGAGCCAGTCAATGCCAAGGCCGAGGCCGAACTCGAGGTCGCGGCAATCTTTTTCCGTCATGGCGGAAAGCGGCAACACCACATCGGGAACGTTGACGCCCTTGCGTTCCGACAACGGCCCGCCGACCAATACCGTGGTTTCTGCAAAGTCCGGACCGCATCGTTCGACTCGCAACTGAATTCGCCCATCGTCCAGCAATAAGTTCGCTTCTGGTTTCAGAGCCGCAAAGATTTCCGGATGCGGGAGCGCAACGCGGCTCGCGTCGCCCGGCATATTCGTGTCGAGATCGAGCCGGAATGAGTCGCCCTTCGCAAGCGACACCGGACCGCTCACGAAGGTACCGATTCGGAGCTTGGGCCCTTGAAGATCGAGAAGGATACCGATCGGCCGGCGCAGGTCCTTCTCGATCGACCGGATGATTTCTAGTCGCCGTTGATGGTCCTCATGGGAACCATGACTGAAGTTGAGGCGGAAGACATCCGCACCTGCCTTGAAGAGCGCCTCGATCGTGTCCCGGCTCGTGCTCGGCGGACCCAAGGTCGCAACAATCTTCGCGTTTCGGGTTCGCCGCATCGTTATAGACTCCTTGAAAGGCCGCCGCACTGACCGGCGATGTAGATGGGAAACTGACGAACACGCAAGGCCGGCTGCGCTGTCGCCATCGCAGCGTCGAACATGTCCTTGAGTAGACGGTCCCCGTCCGCGCCATTGATCTCGACCGGCAGACTGCTCGATCGAGAGGGTTTCATCAATGCTTTCGCACGTTGGCGTCCGGCCTTGATCGAAGCGAAACGCGCTACGGGTCTTTTCACCCGCATCACGAATATCAATCGCTCAGCGAACGTCATGACGCGCCACATGGCGTCGCATTGGTGAGGTCGAAAGTGCAGTACGCGCCCGCCGTCATGCCGACGAGCGCGGAACTCACAGTGTCATCCCTCAAGCAGCCTGCCCCGCAGCTATCTGTTGAAGTTGCGAGCAGACCGCTTCGGTGACTTGCGCGGTCGTTGCGGTACCGCCAAGGTCTCGCGTATGGAGAGACTTGTCAGCGGTCACCGTTTCGACTGCCTGCATGACACGCCTGGCAGCATCGAATTCACCGAGGTGTTCGAGCAGCATCACCACCGACCAGAATGTGCCGACCGGATTCGCGAGGCCTTTGCCCATGATGTCGAATGCAGAGCCGTGAATCGGCTCGAACATCGACGGATAGCGGCGCTCGGGATCGATGTTGCCGGTCGGCGCGATGCCGAGACTACCCGCAAGTGCAGCAGCCAGGTCGCTCAAGATATCCGCGTGCAAGTTGGTGGCGACGATCGTATCGAGCGTCTCCGGGCGGTTCACCATGCGCGCGGTCGACGCATCGACGAGTTCCTTGTCCCATTTGACGTCGGGGAACTCCTTTGAAATTTCGAGCGCGATCTCATCCCACATGACCATTGCGTGGCGTTGCGCGTTGCTCTTGGTGATAACGGTGAGCAGCTTGCGCGGACGAGATTGCGCCAGCTTGAATGCGAAACGCATGATCCGTTCGACACCGGCGCGAGTGAGGATAGACACGTCCGTTGCCGCCTCGATCGGATGACCCTGGTGCACGCGCCCGCCGACACCCGAGTATTCGCCTTCCGAATTCTCGCGCACTATCACCCAGTTCAAATCTTCCGGCTTACAGCGCTTGAGCGGTGCGTCGATGCCCGGGAGAATGCGCGTCGGACGCACGTTCGCGTACTGATCCAGACCTTGGCAGATTTTCAGGCGAAGGCCCCAAAGCGTGATGTGGTCGGGAATATCCGGGTCGCCTGCCGAGCCGAACAGAATGGCGTCCTTGTCGCGAATCGCATCGAGACCGTTCTCGGGCATCATCACGCCGTGCTTGCGGTGATAGTCACCGCCCCAGTCGAAGTTCTCGAACTCGAATGCAAACGACTTCTCCGAGTTGGCGAGTGCTTCGAGGACTCGTTGGCCAGCGGGAACCACTTCTTTGCCGATGCCGTCACCGGGGATGGTTGCAATGCGATAGGTTTTCATGTGTGTCTCCGTCCTTCATGGATTGGGTGTATGCAGTGCCTCGTTCAAGGCTGCCTGAACAAAGGTCTGGGGCAGCCTGAGCAAGGGCTTACTTGATGAAACTGAGTTGGGCGCTGATCTTCTCGAGAATCGGCTTCTTCTTTTCGTTGAACGCGGTCTTGTTTTGCGCCATGAGGTTATTCCCCTTGGTGTCGATAGAGATAATAAGAGGACCGAACTCTTTCACGCGATTGATCCACAACGTTTCGGGCATGCCAAGATCCTGCCATTTCGCGCCCTCGATTTCCTCGACGAGCGTGGCAGCCAGCACCGCGCATCCGCCCGGGAAAATCGCGTGTACGGCTTTGTGCTCTTCGCAGCCGGCCGCCGTCTCGGGACCCATCCCGCCCTTTCCGACAATCAGCTTCACGCCAGTCTGCCCGATGAACTCACGTTCGAATTTTTCCATTCGCATGCTGGTCGTCGGACCGATCGAAACCATTTCGAAGCTGCCGTCTTCTTTCTTTCGAACGATTGGGCCAGCATGAAAGATCGCGCCGCCGGCGAGATCGACAGGAAGCTGCCTGCCTTGCTCGATGAGCCTTCGATGCGCCACATCACGACAGGTCACAAGACGGCCAGTCAGATAAACCACGTCGCCGACGTTGAGACCTTCGAGGTCTTCGCTCTTGATGGGGGTCGTGAGGACCTTCTTCATAGCGCCACTCCTTCATGCGACAGGATTTCGTACGACGCGTCGGCATGGATGCGAATCTTTCCGCGTCGATGTGCCCAGCATCCCGTGTTGATCGCAACGCCGATCGTAGATGGATGACGCGCCGAAGATTCGATATTCACGCCCATCACGCTGTTGTTACCGGTGAGCCCCTGCGGACCGATTCCTATCTCGTTGAGGCCTTCTTCAAGCAGTGCTTCCATCAGCGCGGCCCGCGGATTCCCGCTTCTGGAGTTGACTGGCCGCAAGATCGCCAGCTTGGAAAGACGCGCGGCAGTTTCGACGGACGTCGAAACACCGATGCCGACCAACAGCGGTGGACACGCGTTGACGCCGCGTTCGGTAATGACGTCCATCACGAACTCCGCCACGCCCTCGTAGCCCTGCCCCGGCATGAGTACCTTTGCCGCCCCTGGCAGCGTGCAGCCGCCACCGGCCATATACACATCGATCGTGCAACTATCGCTTTCGGGAACAATGCGCCAGTCGAGCCATGGAATCTGAGTGCCGGTATTCGTGCCCGTATTTTTCTCGTCGAACGTCTCGACTGCGTTGTGGCGCAGCGGTCCCATCTGCGTCGCGCCTTCAGTCGCTTCGCGGAGGATTTCTTCCAACTCTCCCAGCAGCGGAAAATTGGCGCCGGCTTCAACGAAGTACTGAATTACGCCGGTATCCTGACAACTCGGACGGTTCAATTGATCGGCCGCCTTCTGGTTGCCGTCCATCGAATCGTAGATCGATTTCGCAAGCGGATTCGTTTCCAGCGTGCGCAATTCGGCCAGCTTTTCCTTGACGTCCGTCGGCAGACGTTTTCCGATATAAGCAGTGAATTTGGCCATCGTGTCAGTCACAGACTGAACAGCTGCTTCCTTGTCCATCATGATTTCCTCTAGCAACATCGTGATCGGGGCATTCCCATTGGCTTTCAATGCGCCGCGGCATTGCCGGGCGTGACAGGCGCTTTCTGCGTACGGGCGAGCAGCAAGGTAAGCGCGGCGGAAAGTACGAGCAGCCCTGCAACGAAATAGAGTCCGCCTGCGTAACTGCCAGTCTGATCCTTCACCCAGCCGATCATCGCGGGTCCAGCGAAGCCGCCCAGGTTGCCAATCGAATTGATCGTCGCGATGCCGGTAGCGGCTGCAGCGCCTGACAGAAACATCGTCGGCATGGTCCACAGCGGCGGCTTGGCGCAGCTGATGCCGATATTGACGAGCGTGAGCGCAGCGATCAGTCCTACGACGCTATTGGCGACCGCCGCAATAGCCAGGCCGACGGCAGCTGCAACACACGCCAGCGCAACGTGCCATGTACGTTCACCGGTGCGATCGGAGTGCCGTGACCAGAAAATCATGGCGATGACCGAGACAACGGGCGGGATCGCATTGAGTACGCCGACAGTCATGGACGAGACGCCGAGCTGCTTGATGATCTGCGGCGCCCAGATGCCGAGCGTATAGAGGCCTGCCGATGTCCCGAAGTAGATCAGCGACAAGGCCAGCACACGCGGATTAGCCAGGCCACTGATGATGCCGTGCTTGGCGCTGGTAGAACGCCTCGAAGCTTCGTCGTTCATGACGTTGACGAGCCAGGTGCGTTCGTCGTCCTTCAGCCATTTCGCCTTTTCGGGTTTGTCGGTCATGTAGAAGAACACGACGACACCGAGAATGAGCGCTGGAATGGCTTCCAGAATGAACATCCACTGCCAGCCGTGCAGCCCCATCACGCCGTTCATTTCGAGCAAGGCGGCGGAAAGCGGCGAACCCAGCGCAGTGGAGAGCGGTGCAGCCGCCATGAAGAAAGCCACTACACCGGCACGGTGACGCGCCGGGAACCAGTAACTCAGGTACAAGATGATTCCCGGGAAGAAGCCCGCCTCAGCGGCTCCGAGCAGGAATCGGATGATGTAGAAGCTCGTTGGCCCTTTGACGAAGGCCATCGCAGCGGAGATGATGCCCCAGGTGACCATGACCCGGGCGATCCACATCCGGGCTCCGACCTTGTGCAAGATGATGTTGGAAGGCACCTCGAACAGGAAATAGCCCCAGAAAAAGATGCCGGCGCCAAAACCGAGAATCGAGGCAGTGAAGCCCAGATCGGCTCTCATGGTGAGGGAAGCGAAGCCGATATTGACCCGGTCGATATAAGCCACGAAGTAAAGCAACATGATGAACGGCACGATGCGCCAGGTAATCTTACGCAGAGTGCGTTTTTCCAGATCCATTTCCATGGATGTCTCCTGTTCCGATAACGGTCTCGCCGTCTTGCGCGGCTCTCATTGCCTGTCTCCAGCAGCGGAGTGGCCGTTTGGCAATTGCCAGGAACAAAGAGTAGAACTAGTACAGGCACGTATGAATCCAGCTAAACTTAAAACATCATTGCGAAAAACTCACGAATCATGGACTCCGAACTCGGGTTCTTTTGCTTGCTGGTCAAGCGAGGAAGTCTGGTGGCAACGGCACAGGAGTTGAATCTGACGCCGCCGGCAGTCTCCAGGCGGCTGTCTGCGCTGGAAGACCGGTTGGGAGTCCGTCTGCTGAACCGAACCACGAGACGCATTACCCTGACGAATGAGGGCGAGGTGTATTTCGCCCATGCGCAGCGCATTCTTAGCGACATCGACGACATGGAGCGTCTGGTTTCAAGCAGTCGCGCGGCTCCCAAGGGGCTATTGCGGGTGAATGCGCCGCTGGGCTTTGGCCGGTCTTACATTGGACCCGCCATTTCAGTCTTTAGCCGCGACTTCCCCGAGGTGGAGGTGCAGTTGCATCTCACCGACCGGCCCGTGAGCTTGCCCGACGAAAGCATCGACGTATCGATACGCTTCGGGGAAATGCCTGATTCGCGGCTCATCGCGAAGAGGATCGCGCTCAATCGCCGCCTTCTGGTCGCTTCGCCAACTTACTTGCGCACCACTGCGGAACCCGCCTACCCGCACGATCTGACTCAACATCAATGCATCGTTTTGCGGCAAAACGAAGCGGCCTACGGCAACTGGCGTCTAAGTCGCGGCGGTCGCACCGAGACCATTAAAGTGCACGGCAAACTAAGCACTAACGACGGGGAAGTTGCGCTTAATTGGGCGCTCGAGGGGCAAGGAATCCTCATGCGCGCCGAGTGGGATATAGCCAAATATCTTCGCAGCGGACGGCTGGTGCAGGTTCTGACAGACTACGAAACTCCCCCGGCCGATATCTACGCTGTCTATCCAGAGCGCCTCAACCTGTCGGCTAAAGTCGCTTGCTTCGTCGAGCACTTACGCAACTATCTGGGGCAGCACGCCGACGGTCCTTCCCCCGCTGGCTCGCCTTGGTAGTCGGGCGCGAATTCTGGTTGGGCACGATGAGGCGCCGCATTGTCAATCTGCGCGGTTGAAAGAGTTATTGCTCGCCGCCTGGCCACAGACTGGCGACTGGAAACTTTTAGTCGGGTTTCGGTGATTTCATCTTCCGCTGCGACTGGGATGTGGTATCCAGCACGACGAAGATCCGACAGGCCGGGTTCAACGATGTCGTCGATAGCACGGACATGTTTCTGCGTCTCTTTGACGAGTTCCGCGAGCGAAAGGCGATTCCATAAGCGTCATGCGCGGCGCGAAGCTCGAGCCGCTACACCATCGCGAAAGCCCTGGACAGCCGTGGATCGCCGCGCGGCGGTACCATGTCCGTTTCGCCGCACGGCTGTCACATGGAACTGAAGCAGATCCAGTATTTCATCGCGCTGTTCGAGGAAGGCACCGTCACGCGGGCGGCGAAGCGGCTCAATATTGCGCAACCCGCACTCAGCATGCAGATCGCGAAGCTTGAGGCCGAACTGCGGCAGACGCTCTTCGAACGCGGGCCGCACGGCATGGCGCCGACCGAAGCCGCGCGCCTCATGTATCGCCTGTACACGCCGATCATGCGCGACATCGAGCATGCGCGCGAACACCTGAGCCGGCGCGATGTCATCGTGACGGGCCGGGTGTCGCTCGGCATGGTGTCGTCGGAAGCGCAAAGCGTCCTCGCGGAATCGCTCGCGCGGTTCGACGCGCTCTTTCCGCAGGTCGAAGTGTCGGTGTCGGACGGATTCAGCGCGCAGCTCATCGAAGCCGTGGAGTCGGGCCGGCTCGATGCGGCGATCATCAACAAGCCGCGGGGGCGGCTCTCGCTCGACGTCGAGCCGCTGGTCGTGGAAGAAATGGTACTCGTAACGAGCGCGGCGCACGGGCCTGAACTGCCCGACATCATCGATCTCGTCGCGCAACCGGATATCGAACTGGTGCTGCCCACGCGGCGAAACGGACTGCGCGGTGCGCTCGACGCCGCGCTGATTGCAGCCGATGTCGTCATCAAGCCGAAGTTCGAGATCGACTTGCTGAGCACGATCGTGCGTTTCGTCGAGCAAAGCCGGATTGCGACGATACTGCCGCGAGTCGTCGTGCAGGAGAAGGTGGACAAAGGGCTGCTGCGCGCGCGCACGCTCGGCTCGCCGCCGATCGTGCGTCACATCATCCAGGTCACGCATCCGAAGCGGCCCATTGGACCGGCGGCGCAGGCGTTGATCGCGATCATCACGGAAGAAATCCGGCGGGTGACGACGGGCGTGCCGGCGCCCTCGCCCTGACGACGCCCGCGCGGATCAGCCGCGGCGTGGGGTCGTCCGCTCGCGGGCGGCGCGCGGCGCATCGCTGCGCGTGCCGAAGAGCGTATCGCAGATCGGAAACGTGAGATTGAAATTTTGCGTCGCCATCTGCTCCGGATCGTGATGCGTCACGTGCAGGCGGCGCACCGTATTGATGAACGGCACACGATCAAGAAAGGGACTGTCCGTGACATGCGAGAGCGTGTGCAGCCCTTCGTACATCAGGTAGTACGCGGCCATGGTCATGAGCGCGACATAACCCGCATTGCGCGAGAACACGAAGCCGATCAGCAACGCGAGCGGCATGGCAGCGAGCACGAACGCGACCGGCGCGAACGGCGGGAACAGCAGCGCCCGCCAGTGCTTGTGTCCGTTGTACTCGAGCGTCACATGCGTGAAAAAGCGGTGATGCACGGCGCAGTGACGCTTGTAGATCATGCTGAAGTATTTCGTGGGCCGATGCAGCACGTAGCGGTGCGCGGCCCATTCCGCCCAGTTGCCGAACAGAAAGAGCGGCACGACCGCGAACCACTCGACCAGGGTCGGCGCGTGAAGCTGCGCGGCGCAAAACGCGATCACTGCCGTCGTGAACACGAGTGTGAAGCCCAGATGCATCTCTCCGCGATACCACCACGGCGTCGCGCCCACGTATTCATCGCGGAACTTGTAGGATCGCGCGCGAACGTCGTCGTCATATTTCATGATGAGCGTCTCTGTTATCTATTCGAAAAGTAAGGGCGCGTCGGTCTCGCGCCCGTCGGTGACCGGTGTTTCAGGACCGATTGCGCGCCCCGCTGTTTTCCAGCTTGCCGAGCGTTTCAGGCACGACGAACGCGCCGATGAGAAAGATCACGCTGATGGCGCCGACGAAGATGGCGAGCGTCGACGGCAACTGACTGGCGTCCTTGGCGACCAGCGAAACGAACGTCGGCATCATCCCGCCGATGGCGAAGCCGATGTTCCATGAGAGGCCCGTGCCGGTCGCGCGAATCGCGGTCGGGAAGCGCTCGTTCAGGAAGATGAGGATCGGCGCATAGCCCGCGCTGCCGAGCGCGGAGAGCAGCACCGCGTAGACGCCGATCATCGTGATGCTGTTCGCGGTCGGCAGCAGCAGGAAAAGCCCCGGCAGCGCGACGAGGCGAATGAGACCGATCCACACGAACGCGCTCTTGCGCCCGATGAACGTGCTCAGATGCCCCGCCGCAATCGACGCGATCACCACCGCCACGCTGCAGATCATCAGGATCGCGGCGGCGGCGCCGTTGGGCGCGTGGCTCACGACCTTGAGGAACGTCGGCAGATAGCCGGACGTGAGGTAATAGCCGCTGCCGCCGCCGATGGTCAGCAGCAGGTTGACGAACAACACGCCGCGATAGTCGCGCGAAAAGAGCGTGCGAATGGGCGAGCTCACGACTTCGACCGGTGCGGTCTGAATCTGCCCAGCGGCTTTGGCGGCCCTCTCCGCTGCGAGCTTCTTCCAGAGCGGCGATTCTTCGAGGCTGTTGAACACGAAAAGACCGAGCACCGAACTCACGATTCCAGTGAAGAACATGCAGCGCCAGCCCCACACGTCGAAGAGCTCGCCGGGAAAGATCGACGACATCGCGAGATAGGTAAGCGACGCGAGCAGCGCGCCCAGGCCCGCGCCGCCGCCGCCGATCAGCCCCGACACCGCGCCGCGGTACTTCGGCGCGACGGACTCGGTGCCGATCGTATGCGTCGATGCCACCACGCCGCCGACGAACACGCCCTGCACGAGACGCAGCAGCAGAAAGAGGATCGGCGCGACGACGCCCGCCTGCGCGACGGTCGGCAGGACGCCGAAGGCCGCCGTCGAGAGACCCACGCCGACCACCGCGATGATCATCGCTCCCTTGCGGCCGTGACGGTCCGCGTAGGAGCCGAAGAGCGCGGAGCCGAGCGGACGCATGAGCAGCGTCACCGCGAACGACGCATACACCGCCGCGAGCGAGAGCATCGCGTGCTCGGACGGGAAGAACAGACGCCCGACCACCGGCGCGACGTACAACAACACGAACAGATCGAACAGATCGAGCGCCCAGCCTATGCAGGAGGCGAACACCGCTCCCATGATCTGCCGCTGATTCACCGGAAGCGCGGCGGCCCCGTCTTGTGCAGCTACGGACATTTGCATCTCCTTGTGTGTCACCGGGCCGTCTCTCGACGGTCCCCGTGTCGCGGCACGTTTCGTTGGTGCGTGCTCTTGTTGAGGTTGAAAAAAATCAGTGCGCGGCGGCGACGGGCGGCGTGCCAGACACGTTGACCGCGCTGATCGGGTCGGTTGCGTCGCTCGCGCGTCGTTGCGCGACCATCGCGTCGGCGATCTTCTCCGCGATCATGATGGTCGGTATGTTCGTATTGGCCGATGGCAGTCTCGGCATCAGCGATGCGTCGACCACGCGCAGGCCTCGCGCGCCATGTACGCGGCCTTCGGTATCCGTGACGGCGTCGCGGTCGTGCGCGCCGCCCATTCGGCATGTCCCGCTCGCGTGCCACACGCCGAACACATTCGCGCGGACGAACTCCGCGAGCGCGCGGTCGTCGGCGAGCAGCGCGGCCATGTTCAGCCCGCGCGTGAAAAAGCGTTCGATCAGGAAGCGGCGCAACGGCGCGGGCGTGTCGAGCAGCATGCCGAGCGCTTTGGTCAGCACTGCGTTGCCCTCGCCCACCTTGCTCATGGCCTTGACGCGCGGCGAAAACGCGGCGGGAAAGAAGTCACGCTCGTCGCGCCCGAGGCCCGACGCCTGAATCACGCGCGCGAGCATCCGCACGCCGGCGACGAGGCGCTGCACGTCGCGCTCGTCGTCGAGCAGGTTCAGATCGACGCGCGGCGAGGCGGCCGCATCGGGCGATGCCAGTTGCACGCGGCCCCGCGAATACGGCCGGTTGCACCACAGGAAGAAGAGACCCAGCCGGTTGCCGAGTTCGTGCCACGCTGCTCGCGTCGCGCTCGACAGATACAGGTCCGAGGTATCGCAGCCCGCGACGCCGGAGGTGAGGCGCGCGGCCATCATGCTGGCGCGGCGGCGCGCGAGCGGCATCCGGAAACGCGGTTCCAGAAAATGGCAGAACGTGAGCGACGGATGATCCTGCAGATTGCGTCCGACACCCGGCAAATCCACCGCGCACGCGATGCCGAGCGCCGCGAGTTCGCGTGCATCGCCGATTCCGGCTCGCAGCAACAATGCGGGCGACTGCAACGCGCCCGCGCTCAGCACGACCTCGCCGGCATCGAAGCGCACGCGCTCGCCGCTCGCCGCGACCGCGATCACGCCGCGCGCCGCCGCGCCTTCCATCACGATGCGCTCGACGCGCAAGTTCGCATACACCGCGAGATTCGGCCGCTCGCGCGTGGCTTCGTCCAGATAGGCGATGGCCGTGGACACGCGCTTGTCGTCGATGTTCGAGAACGCGCCGGGAAAGAAGCCGTCGCCGAATTCGCCGTTCTGGTCCTGCAACTCGGCGACGCCGTTCGCGCGCAAGCCCTTCGCGAACGCATGGCAGAACGCCGGCCAGTCTTTCGGCATGATCCGGCGGATCGGTACGGGGCCGTCACTGCCGTGCAATTCGCCGCCGGGGAAGTTCAGGTCGCGTTCGAGCTTGCGGAAGTACGGCAGCACGTCGCGCCACGCCCAGCCATCGGCGCCGGTCGCCGCCCAGTCGTCGTAGTCGCGCGGCAATCCGCGATTGGCCGACTGCACGTTGATGGCGGAGCCGCCGCCCATCACGCGGCCCTGCTCGTACACGCGCGGCGCGGCGTCCGCGGTGGCTTTCGCCTTCAGGTGCGGCCAGATGTACGTGTCGCCGCAGAACACCGGCATCGGATAACTGTCGAGAATGGCCTCCGGCACCGCGCCCGGCGGCGTGTCCGCGCCCGCCTCGATCAGCGCGACGCGCAAGGACGGCACCGCCGAGAGGCGCTGCGCCAGCACGCATCCCGCCGAACCGCCGCCCACGATCACGTAATCGAAGCGTTCCATGTCGTCTTCCCTTGTGTGCGTTGTCAGAAGCCGCGGAACACCGGCTTGCGCTTGCCGTGGAACGCTTCGACGCCCTCGCGGAAATCGTCGGACGAGCGCAGGCGGCTATAGCAATGGCCTTCCAGTTCGATGGCGATGGAAAGCGGCGCGTCCTCCGAATCGTTCAGGAGCTTCTTCGCGGTGCGCTGCGCGAGCGGCGAGAAGGCGCGCAGTTCGTCGACGAGCGCATCGGTTGCGGCTTCCAGTTCAGTGTCCGGCACGCAGTCCACGGCGATGCCCCACTCGTAGGCCTGCTTGCCGGGAATGCGGCGCGAGCGCATCACGATGTCCTTCGTGCGGCCGATGCCGACCATCGCCTGAAGACGCGCCGAGCCGCCCGAGCCGGGAATCTGGCCGAGCTTCTGTTCCGGCAGCGCGTAGAACGTCGTCTCGGTAACGATGCGAAAGTCGCACGCGAGCGACAATTCGAAGCCCACGCCGAAGCAGAAGCCGCGATTGGCCGCGATCACGGGCTTCGCGCAGCGCGCGGGCGCCGCGATGTTCCAGGCGAGCTTCGACACATGCTCCGGCGACGCTTCGAGAAAGCCCTTGATGTCGCCGCCGCTCGAAAAGTGCTCGCCCTTTGCACGCACGACGATCACGCGCACGCGCTCGTCTTCGTCCAGCGCTTCGAAGACGGCGCGAAGCTGGTCGCGCGCGTGCATCGAAATGACGTTGAACGGCGGGCGGTGCAGGATGATGTCGGCGCGCTCGCGCTTCGCGTCGATCTCGACCGAGAAGCCGTCGAGGTCCTGCAGCAGCGTCTGGCCGCGATGGTTCAAATCGCTCATGTGCGGTTACTCCTTCGTAGTCTGTATGGCCTTTGGAGCCTGTGTGGATCGAGCGTCGGCGTCGCTCGTGTATTCGCCCGCCTGCAGCTTGCGGCGCAGTATCTTGCCGACCGGCGACTTCGGAATGTCGTCGACGAACACGTAGTCGCGCGGCCGCTTGAAGTTGACGAGGTCGGACTTGCGGCACCAGCCGTCGAGGGCCTCGGCGTCCACGTACTCGCGGCGCTTGATGAAGGCGACCACGCGCTGGCCCCAGCGCTCGTCCTTCACGCCCGCAACCGCGACTTCATCGACGGCAGGATGCAGCGACAACACCGATTCGATGTCCACCGGCGAGATGTTCTCGCCGCCGCTGATGATCATGTCGTCCACGCGGCCGGTCACGTAGAGATCGCCGTCGGCATCGAAGTAGCCGGTGTCGCCGGTGAAGTACCAGCCGTCGCGCAGCGACTTCGCGTTCGCGTCCGGGCGATTCCAGTAGCCTTCGAACGCCTCATCGCCGAGCAGGTCCGCGACGATCTGGCCTTCCTCGCCGGCGGCGGCCGTCTGCTCGGGTGAGACGGCTTCGAGTTTCACGACACGCAGCCGCGTATTGATGCCGGCGCGCCCTGCGCTGCCCGGCTTCTTCGTCGCGTCCTGGTCGATGCTGAACGTGTAGACCTCCGACGAGCCGTAGTGATTGACGAAGAGGTCCGGCTCGAACGCGGCCGAGAGGCGCTTCAGCAAGCCGTCGTTCATCGGCGCGCCCGCGAAGCCGAGCTTTCTGACCGACGACGTATCCGTGCTTGCGAACGCGCTGTCGGCGAGCAGGTCGTGATAGAGCGTCGGCACGAGATAGAGGCACGTCAGCGCGTGATTCGCGATGGATTCGAGCGCGAGCTTCGCGTTCCAGCGTCGCACGCAGACGAAGACGCCATCGACGAGCGCCATCGCGAGCAGCGAGCGCACACCCATCGTGTGGTAGAGCGGCATCACGCCAAGCGTTCTTTCCCCGCGCCGGTAAAGGTTTTGCGCGACGTGGGCGAGCGCGCCCGCCCGTTCGTGCCGGTGACGGCGCGGCACGCCCTTCGCCTTGCCGGTCGTGCCGGACGTATAGAGGATGAGCGAGATGTCGTCGGCGGTGGCGTGCGCCGTCTCGCCCGCGTGCTCGCGCTCGGGTCGCGCCGTGAGGATGTCGAAGGTCGCTGTGCGGCCCGCGGCATCGTCGAGACCGATGCGCGGCACGTTTTGCGCCGATGCGCTTTGCGCCACGGCATCGGCGCAAACGGGTTCGTAGACGATTGCCTTCACGCCCGCGTCCGTCACGCAGTATTCGATTTCTTCGGGCTTCGCGCGCCAGTTGAGCGGCACGATCACGATGCCCGCGAACTGGCCGGCCCAGTGCAGCGTCGCCATCTCCCAGCGGTTCTGCAGCACGACGAGCAGCCGGTCGCCGCGTTGCAGGCCGAGTACGCGCAGGCCATCGGCGACATTCAGGATCACGCGATGCCACGCGGCATACGTCAGTTGCACCTCGCCATCGACGAGCGCGAGCGCGTCCGGGCTGCGCTCGACGCTTTGCAGGAAGGTGCGGCCGAGATCAAGCATGTTCGGCCTCCTTCGCGTCGTTCGCCTGACGGCGCGCAGCCACGTCCAGCACGGCCGCGACGATCGGCGTATAGCCCGTGCAGCGGCAGATATGGCCCGAGAGCATCTCGCGCACTTGTTCCTCGCTCGGCTCCGGCACGCGCTGCAGGTAATCCGCGCACGACATCAGGATGCCCGCCGTGCAGAAGCCGCACTGCAACGCGTGATGACGCTGAAACGCCTCTTGCAAGTCGCCGAGCGTCTGGTCCGGCGCGAGACCTTCGACGGTATCGATGCGCCGTCCGTCCGCCTGCACCGCGAGCATGAGGCACGAGCGTGCCGCGACGCCGTCGACGTGCACCGTGCATGCGCCGCACACGCCGTGCTCGCAGCCGACGTGCGTGCCCGTCGCGCCGAGTCCATGCCGGATGAAATCCGAAAGCAGTTCGCGCGGCTCGCAATGGCCGCTGCGTTCGCGGCCGTTGAGCGTCAGCGTGATGCGCTGCTGCTCGCCGTGCCGCATGATGTTGTCCGCCGTGCTGCTCACTTCGCCTCCTCGATTGCGCGCCATCCCAGTTGCCGGACCAGATTCCGGCGATACTTCGCGCTGATGTGCGCGTCGTCCTGTGCGTTCAGTTTCCAGCTCAAGTCGTTCAATGCGCCGCGCAAATCGTCGCCCGTCAAACGCGGCCATGTCTCGGCAACCGGCCGGTCCGCGACGCCGCCCACTGCGATGCGGATCGCGTCGTCGGTCACGACCGCCGCGCACGCGACGACCGCAAAATCGCCGTGTCGCGCCGAGAACTCGGCGAACGCGTGACGCTCGTGCGGCTTCTTCAGTGGAAAGCGCACGGCTTCGACTATTTCGTCCGGCTCGCGCGCCGTCATCAACATTCCCTGAAAGAAGTCCTTCGCCGCGAGCGTGCGGCGTTTCTTCTTCGAGCGCAGCAGCACGTCGCCGCCGAGCGCGCTCAGCACGAGCGGCAACTCGGCGCTCGGATCGGCATGCGCGATCGAACCGCATACCGTCCCGCGATTGCGAATCTGAAAATGCGAAATGTTCGGGAACGCCATCGCGAGCAGGGGCACTTCGTCGCGCAACGAGCGGCGCCATTCGACGCTCCCCTGCGTCGCCGCCGCGCTCACGACGAGATGCTCCGCTCCGTCGTCCACGCGCACGGCGTCCAGTTCGGCGGTGCGCGAGATGTCGACCAGCACGCGCGGCTGGGCGAGGCGCATGTTGAGCACCGCCATCAGCGATTGCCCGCCCGCGAGAACGCGGGCGTCCTCGCCGTATTGCGCGAGCGCGTCGAGCGCATCCTGCGTCGTCATTGCGCGCAGGTAATCGAACGGTGCGGGCTTCATGCGTGCCTCCTGAAACGTGCGAAGAACCGCGCGAGCCATGATCCCTTCGCCTGCGCCGGCTTGCCCGCCGCCTGCCGGCCGAGCGATTCGAACAATTGCCTGAGCACCACCTTCGCGGCGCCCTCGAGCATGCGTCCGCCTACCGCCGCGACCTTGCCGGAGACCTGCGCTTCGTAGTCGTACGTGAGGCGCGTGCCGCTGCCGTGCGGCGTCAGTTCGACGAGACCGTTGCCCCGTGCGCTGCCGAGCGGCGAAATGCCGGCGCCCGCGAGACGCAGCCGGCGCGGCGCGTCGATCTCCGACAGGCCGATACGCGCCTCGAAACGCGCCTTGATCATGCCGACGCCCACCGTCACGTCCGCGCGATACTGGTTCGGCGCCGTCGCCTCCAGCGCGTGACAGCCGGGAATGACGCTGGCGAGCGCCTTCGGATCGAGCAGCACGGCGAACACGGCTTCGGGCGTCGCGGGCAGATCGACCGCGCCTTGCGCCGTCAACGCCTTGCCGCCGCCCGGCGTCGCGGGCTTCGTGGCGGCTGCTTCGCGGTATTCGGGGCGCGACGGTTCGGGATCGGCGATGCCGATCATCTCCATCACCTTCTGCGGCGTGAGTGGCAGGCGGATGTCTTCGACGCCGAGCGCATCCGCCACCGCATTCGCGATGCACGGCGGCGTGCTCATGTTGTTGCCTTCGCCAAGCCCTTTCGCGCCGAGCGGCGTGAAGGGCGACGGCGTTTCGAGATGCACGATCACGGGGTCGGGCACTTCGCAGGTCGTCGGCATCAGGTAGTCGGCGAGCGTGCCCGACTGGAAGCTGCCGTCTGCGCCATAGCGGAACTCTTCCATCAGCGCCGCCCCGAGTCCTTGCGCGAACGCGCCGCGGATCTGGCCGTCCGCCAGCGCGGGGTTCAGAAGCGTGCCGGCGTCGTGCGCGGTCACGTAACGGTCGATGCGCACGCGCCCCGTTGCACGGTCCACTTCGACGGCGCACATGTCGAACGCGAAGCCATAGGCCGCCGATGTGTTGATGCGGTCCTGCTCATCGGGCGCATCCATGTGCGGCGGCGACCAGAAGACGGTCTCGCGCAGGCCAGGCTCCTCGCCTTCGGGCAGCAGCGCGGGCGCCCAGTGCGGCGCGTTGCTCGCCGCGCGCGCGAACGGCAGCGCGCGGTCCTGCGCGTCCTTCGGATAGATGCGCGCGCCTTCGAAACGCACGTCACCCGGCGCGCAGCCGAACTGCTGCGCGAGAATGCGCGCGAGCTTGTCGCGCACGCGGGTGGCGGCGAGATGCACCGTGCCCGCCACCGCGCCTGCGAAGCGGCTCGAATAGTTGCCCGCCGCGACGGACCACGCGTCCTTGTGCGTGTCGAATTCGACATTCACGACGATGTCCTTCGGGTCGAGCCCGAGGACATCCGCGACGACTTGCGCGCACACCGTCATGTGGCCCTGGCCCGCGGGCGTGGATGCAATCGTGACGATCACCCCGCCCAGCAGGTCCACGCTCACGGTCGCGCTCGCTATCGCGCCGTTCTTGGGACCGGCCTTCCTGCGCGCGTCGGGCGGCATCACGGTCGTGATATAGCCCATGTTCGACACGGACGGCTCGACGATCGCCGCGAAGCCGATGCCATAAAGACGCCCTTCCTTGCGGGCGGCATCGCGCCGCGCGGCGAGTTCGCCATAGCCGCCTTCGGTTATCGAGCGGCGCAGCGCTTCCTGATAGTTGCCGGAGTCGAGCAGCGCGCCGGCGGCCGCGCGATACGGAAATGCGTCGGCGGGAACGAAGTTGCGGCGGTACACGTCGAGCACATCGAGCTTCAGTTCGACGGCGATGCGCTGAATCAGCCGCTCCAGCGCGAAATAGACTTGCGGTCCGCCGAAGCCGCGCACGAGGCCGCTCGGGGTCTTGTTGGTGAGCACCACGCGATTGCGCACGACGAGATTGTCGATCGCATACGCGCCCGTCAGACAGCCGTGCATCCGGTAGAACGTCGCCGGCTCGGGGGCGCGCACGTAACCGCCCACGTCTTCGAGCTGGTCATAGGACAGCGCGACGATGCGCCCATCGTCTTGCACCGCCGCCTCGATGGTCGAAAGGCGCGCGGTCGCGGAAGTCGCCGCGCTCAGGTGTTCGAGCCGGTCTTCGACCCACTTCACCGGCGCGCCCGCCTTGCGCGACGCAAGGCACATCAGCACGACATACGGAAACACGGCCTGCTTCACGCCGAAGCTGCCGCCGGAATCGCGTGGCGCCTTATGACGCAGACGGTTGGCGGAAACGTTGAGCGCCATCGCCATGACGGCGTGCAGTGAGAACGGCCCCATGAAATTGGAGGTGACGTCATAGCCTTCGTCGCCTGACAGATACTCCGCGATAACGACGCCGCATTCGATCGGCGCGCAGGTGTTGCGCGGATAGTGCGTGGTCAGCTTCACGCGATGCGGTGCGCTTGCGAACGCCGCTTCCGGATCGCCGTAGCGGAAATGCCGGTCGCTGATGACGTTGCTGCCCACGCGGTCGTGCAGAACGGACGCGTCGTCCTTCACGGACTGCTCGATCGACGTAACCGGATCGCGCAGCGCGTATTCGACGCGAATGAGGTCGAGCGCGTCTTCCGCGATGGCGCGCGATTCCGCCATCACCACGGCAACCGGCTCGCCGACGTAACGCACGCGATCCATCGCGAGCGCCCATTGCTCCATCGGCGACTTCACGCCGACGACGAAGGGCCGCGACCACGGCCGCAGATCGTCGCGCGTGAGAATCGCGCGCACGCCGTGCAGCTTCGATGCCGCTTGCGTATCGATGGAGACGAGGTCCGCGTGCGCGTGCGGCGAGCGCAGGATCGCCGCCTGCAGCGTGCCGGGCTTGACCGCGAGATCGTCGCCGTAGCGACCACGCCCCGTGAGAATCGCGGGGTCTTCGAGACGCTGCATCGGCCGGCCGACGTGACGCGCGGGCACGAGCGCATCGCTCTCGGCGACGCGCGCGTTGATGTCGGCGAATCCGGTATCGCGCTGATTCATGGCCTCACTCCTTGCCTTCGCGGCTCGCGAATTCGTCGGCGAGACCGCTCCAGCGCCGCGCGATCTCGCCGTGCTCGATACCGAACAGATCGAGAATGCGCCCGACCGTGTGATCGACGACATCGTCGATCGTCTTAGGATGCGCGTAGAAGGCCGGCACGGGCGGCATGACGATGGCGCCCATTTCGGTCGCGACCGTCATGTTGCGCAAGTGCGCAAGATTGAGCGGCGTTTCGCGCGCGACGAGCACGAGGCGGCGGCGCTCCTTGAGCATGACGTCCGCGGCGCGGGTCAGCAGGTTGTCCGCGAAGCCGTTGGCGACGCCCGCGAGCGTTTTCATGGAACACGGCGCAATGGCCATGCCGTCGCTCAGAAACGATCCGCTCGCCACGGCCGCGCCGATATCGCGCACGTTGTGCACGACGTCCGCGAGCGCGTCGATGTCGCCGCGCGCGAGGCCGAGTTCCTGCGCCGCCGTGACCGCGCCCGATGACGAAACGATCAGATGCGTCTCGTGCGTGCCGAGCCGGCGCAGCGCGGCGAGGAGCCGCACGCCGATGACCGCGCCGCTCGCACCCGAAATGCCGACGACGATGCGCTTCTTTCGTTCAGCCATGATCGCGTGTCAGATAGGCGTTCAGTGAGCCGTTGTCGCTGGCAACGAGCGCGTCGAGATCCACCGCGTCCTGTCCTGGTATGCGCACGCGCGTGAAAACATGCGCCGGATACACGACGGGCCGCGTAGCGTCCAGTCCCATCTTCGCGCTGACGCCTTGCAGATGCGCGGGCGCGTCGTCGGGAAGGCCGACGGTCGTCGAAGGGTCGAGCGGCGAGCCTTGCGCGCCCGCCACGACCACGAGATCGCGGTCGGCCTGAAAGCGCGTGGCGATCGCCCATTCGATCTCGGCGGGATCGTGCACGTCCACGTCGGTATCGACGACGACGACCTGCTTGATGTCGTAGTGCGCGCCGAACGCGCAAAGGATCACGTTCTTCGCCTCTCCTTCGCGCTTCTTGTCGAATTGCACCCAGAGGTGATAGCGGCAGACGCCGCCCACGGAGAGATGGACGTCCTTCACCGCCGGATGGCTGCGCTGCAAGTGCGCGAGCAGTGTCGCCTCCCGGGGAATCGCGCCGAGCAACAGATGCTCCATTTCGGCAGGCACGATGGTATGGAAGATCGGGCCGCGCCGATGCGTCACCGCCGTCACTTCGATCACTTCGCGCGCTTCCTTTGCGCTGTAGTACTTCGGAAACTCGCCGAACGGACCTTCAGGCTCCCGCACGTTGGGCAGAATGCGGCCTTCGATCACGATCTCCGCGAACGCCGGGACATGCACGCCGCTCGTTACGCATGGCGCCACCGGCAGCGGGGCGCCGTGCAGCGCGCCGGCAATTTCGAGTTCGTCGTGATCGATCGGCGTGATGGCCTGCGACGCAAGCATCGTCAGCGGATCGACGCCAATGGCGACGGCGACGTCGAGCGCATCGCCCGCTTCTTCGGCGGCGCGCTGGAAAGCGTACAGATGGCGAGGCAGCAGCAGAATGGCCATGCGGTCGCGGCCGTGCACCTGAATGCGGTTGATGGAGACGTTCTGCACGCCCGTGCGCGGATTGCGCGCGATCACGAGGCCTGCGGTGATGTATGGGCCGTTGTCGTGCTCGCTGTGCGTCGGAATGGGCAAGAGCGCGTGGAGATCGATGCCGTTCGTGTGCACGACTTGTTGACACGGCGCGTCTTCACGGGCGACGACCTTCGAGGCGAGCGGCGCGGCGGCCGCAGCGGAAAAGCGCGCGAGCAGGCCTGCTTCGTCGACGCCCATTGCTTCGGCGATCCACGCGCGATTCGACATGAAGCCGCTCACCACGGGCACCGCGTGTCCGCCTGGACGCGTGAAGAACGCCGCCTGCGTGCCGTCTAGCCGCTTGGCGATGGCCGCCAGTTCATGCTCGAGCGCGACGGGTTTCTCGATCGTGGCGACGCGTCCGGTTTTCGCGAGATGCGCGAGCCAGTCGCGCAACGAGAGCGAACCCGCGTCAGCGCCCTCGCGGGCCCACGTCAACGAGGGAATGCCGTGCGTTGCGGCATCGCGTGTGTTCATTCGTGTCTCCATCTATTGCTGCCTCGTCGGCGAGAGATGCCGTGGCAAGCAGATGGGTTGAAGCGTAGCGAGATCGCGCCATAAGTTCTAATACCGTTTTCTGATGCGCCGAATCAGTCGCCCTTATATCCGTGTTAGCCCCGATGACAGCGTTCCTTCAGTTACGTATCAATAGATGCGTCCTCGCGCCGCCCAGACAGCGGCTCGGCCCGAAACGACGCTTCGAGCGGAATCGGCGCCTAGTGATAACGAGCGGCTGTGCTATTAGCGTCGCTGATGCCGAAAGGAATGAATGGACCTCAAGCAAATCCAGTACTTCATCGCGCTTTTCGAAGACGGCTCGGTCACGCGTGCAGCCAAGCGCCTGAACATCGTGCAGCCGGCGTTGAGCATGCAGATCGCGAAGCTGGAGGACGAACTGCATCAGCAACTCTTCGAGCGCGAGGCGCACGGCATGGCGCCGACCGCGGCGGGGCGGCTCATGTATCGCCTCTTCCTGCCGATCATGCGTGACCTCGCGCACGCGCGGCAGCAGCTCGTGCAGCGCGACGAAGTCGTGACGGGGCATGTGGGCATCGGGCTGATCGCCTCCGTCACGGAAAGCGTGCTCGCCGATTCGCTCGCGCGCTTTCATGCGCGTTATCCGGATGTCGAAGTGACCGTCGCCGACGGCTACAGCGCGACGTTCATCGACTGGGTGGCGGGCGGCCAACTGGATGCAGCGATCATCAACAAGCCGCGCGCACGTCTTTCGCTCGATTCGCGCGCCCTGCTCGACGAAGAGATGATGCTTGCGACGAGCGCCGTGCACGGGCCCGACTTGCCGCACGCGATCGAACTGGCGCAGTTGCCCGAACTCGAACTGGTGTTGCCGACGAAGCGCCACGGCTTGCGCGGCGTGCTCGACAGCGCCGCACAGCATGAAGACGTGCTGCTCGCGCCGCGCTTCGAAATCGACGTGCTCTCCACCATTCTCAAACTCGTCGAGCACACCCGCTTTGCGACGATTCTTCCGCGCATCGTCGTCGAGCGTGCCGCGCGGCACGGCGCCTTGCGCGCGTGCCCGATTCTCGCGCCGCGCATCGTGCGTCATATCGTGTGCGTGAGTCATCCGCGCCGGCCGTTGAGCGCGGCGGCGGAGGCGCTCATCGCGATCATCGGGGATGAACTGCATCAGGCATCGAATAGTGCCGCTCCCGGAACACCACTCTCTTTGAAGGAAGGCTCAGGATGAACGCATTGCACTGGATCGGCGGCGAATGGACGGGCGCGCCTACGCTTTACAGCATCGATCCCGCGACGGGCGAGGCCATCGGCCGGTATGCCGACGGCGGCGCGCAGGAAGCGGACGCCGCCATCGCCGCTGCGCGCCATGTGTTCGACCGCACGACGTGGGCGCAGGACGCGCGTCTGCGTCAGGACGTGCTGCTTGCATGGGCCGCCGCGCTCGAACAGCAGCATCAATCGCTCGCGACGCTGCTCACGCGCGAAAACGGCAAGACGATTGCGCAGTCGCGCGGGGAGATCGCGGGCGCCATCTCCGAAGTGCGCTATTACGCGGGGCTCGCGCGGCATATCGCCGGGCACGTGCTGGAACCCGAGCCGGGCACCATTTCGACGATGCTGCGCGAAGCCGCTGGCGTCGCGGCGATCATCGTGCCGTGGAACGCGCCGGCCGTGCTGCTCGTGCGCTCGCTCGGACCTGCTCTCGCGGCGGGTTGCACGGCGGTCGTGAAGCCTGCCGCGCAAACGTCGCTGATCACTGCCGCGATGCTGCGCTGCCTCGAGCACACCGCGCTGCCCAGGGGGGCGGTGAACCTCGTCAACGAGCAAGGTCACGCCGCGAGTGAGCGGCTGGCGGACTCGCACGACGTGGACGTGGTGAGCTTTACCGGATCGACCGTGACCGGCAAGAAGATCATGGCCGCGGCGGCGGACAGCATGAAGAAACTTTCGCTGGAACTCGGCGGCAAGTCATGCTGCCTCGTTTTCGACGATGCCGATGTCGCCGCCATCGCGCCACGCCTTGCGCGCGCCGCGACGATCATCTCCGGCCAGCAATGCACGGCCGCGCGGCGCGTGCTGGTGCATGCATCGCGCGCGGCGCAAATGCGCGAACATCTCGTGGCCGCGCTTGCGGCGCTCGGGGTGGGACCAGGTATCGAGCCGACGACGGATATCGGCGCGCTCATCGATGCCCCTACGCGCGATGCGGTGGACCGCACCATCGAACGGGCATGCGATATGGCGGATCGAGTGTTGTTGCGCGGCGGCCGCTCGGGCCACGCGTTTCTTTCACCGACGCTCGTCGAGCACGGAGATCCAAAAGCGTTCTTCTGTCAGGACGAAATCTTCGGGCCCTTCGTCACGCTCGAAGTGTTCGAGAGCGAACAGGAAGCGCTTGCGAAAGCCAACGACAGCATGTTCGGCCTGTCAGCGAGCGTCTGGACTCACGACGGTCCGCGCGCCTTTCGCGTGGCGCGGGCGCTGCGTAATGGCACGGTCTGGATCAACGATCACAACAAGCTGTTCGCTGAAGCGGAAACCGGCGGTTACCGGCAAAGCGGGCTCGGGCGGCTGCATGGATACGATGCCCTCGCCGACTTCACGGAGATCAAGCACATCTGCATGCCAGCCGGCGTCGCCGAGGGCATCGCTCCGCTTCGCTGATGCATCACGGCTCGCCGGCGCTCGCGCATGAGGGCTCTGCCGAAGGAGTGAAGCAGGCTCGCAGTTGATCGCCGTGCATGCCGTGCAAAATCAGCATCGATGTGCTTTCTGCCGCGCGTGATGGGGGAGTCGGATTCAACGAGGCGCGGTCCTTGCAGCGGCTTGAATGCTCGATCTCGAAGCGACGATAGACAGGACGGCGGAAACGGTCAGACTGCCGCCGACGCACATCATTGCGACGACCAGTGCTCCGGCCAGCGTCACCGCGTCCGGTGAAGTCCCTGCGACGCCGAAGAAGACGCCGCCGATGACCGCGACACCCAGTGCTGCGCTGATTTGCAACGCCGAATTCGTGATGCCCGCGATCATCCCGGAACCGGTCGCCGGTGCGCGATTGATTACCGAGCGCACCAGCGTCGGCAGCGCCCAGCCCTGACCGAATCCCAGAAGTGCTACCGCCCCGATCAGCGGAAACGGAGCCGGCATCTGTCCGGGTGCGCTGGACACGAGGGCGGCGAGGAGCGCGCAGCCGGCGACCTCGAGCATCATGCCGATGGCGGGAACGCGGTCGCCGAAGAGGCGGATGGCAAGCGGAGTCGTCAGCGGCCCGACGAAGGCGCCAACCCCGAACGGCAGGAAAACCAGCCCTGTCTCGAATGGACTCATGCCAAGGCCCGCCTGGAGATAGACGGAGAACGTCAGGAAGAAGGCGGAGACGACGTAGAAAAAGAGGACGCCTGTGAGCCCGCTCATCAGGCCAGGCCTCCGGATCAACTCGACGCTGATCAGCGGCACGCCGCCTCGGCGGGCGTAGGCCACCTCATATCGGCAGAAGCCTGCCCCCGCGACGGGACACGCGATCAGCATTGCGCAGGCCCACCACGGCCAATCCAGTTCCCGCCCTTCGACCAGGGGCACGATGAGCAAGCCTAGCGTGAGCGCGCAGAGCAGCACCCCGATCCGGTCTACAGGCGCCGGGCTGTCACCGCGGACGTCGGGCAGCAACGGCAGCCCGAAGATCAGGACGGCGACGACGACGGGCAAGTTGATGAGAAAGACGACGCGCCACTCCAAGTGCAAGATGTCCGCAGAGATCAACGCACCCCCGAGCGCCTGCGCGGCAACGGCGGCCAGTCCCACCGCGGCGCCGTAGAGGCCCAAAGCGCGCGCGCGCTCCTTCTCTGGAAACAGGGCGTGGATGGAGGCCAGTCCTTGCGGCGCCATCGCGGCGGCGCTCAGGCCCTGCGCCACACGCCCGAGGATCAATATGGCGGCTGACGATGCGAGGCCGCAGATCACCGATGTCATTCCGAAGCCCGTGACGCCGATCAGGAAGATCCTCCGCCGGCCGAAGAGATCGCCAAGCCGTCCCCCTGTGATAAGGAAGACCGCATACGCCGCGGCGTATCCAGAAATGACGAGTTGCAGTTCTGCAGCGCTCGTGTGGAGCGTGCTTTGGATGGACGGCAGGGCGACGTTCACGATGAAGAAGTCGAGCGGAGGCAGAAATGCGCCCACCAGCAACACCGCGAACGCTGACCATCGACGCGTGGAGGAGTTTGTCGTATGCATGAATGTGGGCTCCGAAGACCGCATCACGCCGGACGGCCGAAGCGTTCCGTTCCCATGAGGGGGCGCCAGTTCTGAAGAGGCGTGGCGTAGTGCATGGTGAAGGTGCGCTCCAGGAACGCCCAGCGGCCTTCGCGTCGCTGATAGACGTCGCGGTATTGGCCGCTCACCTGGAGCGTGCCCTGGTCGACGTCGTAAAAAAGACAGTCCGCCGCCACCAGGCCGTGGCCGTTGTCACCGTCCACCGTGATCAGGGCATTCGCCATCCAGTGATGCATGTGGGGCATGCGCTTCATGTTGATGCGTGCTTGCGCCAGAATGGCCTCCAGACCGTCGGAGTTACCGTTCGCGCCCAGCAGCAGTCGCGAGTCCGGATGCCACAGCGTAGCCAGCAGCTCGATGTTCATGGTGTCGAACGCCTCGGCGTAGTTGGCGATCAGCGCATCGATGGCGAAGCGGCTTTCGATAGCGTCAAGGCGTAATTCGAGTTCTTTGGACATGGGTTATTTTCGTACCACGTGGTATATAAATAGCGAAAAAAATGCGGGGCTCGTGGTGGCCTCGCGCTGCTCTGTCTTTAAGTACCGAGTGGTACAAATATAAGGGGACGTGGAAGGCCGTGTCAACCGCCCTTTTTGACGAGTCCTGCGACGTGCGCAATGCTGCAAGTCGTGACTTGCCGGAAAATTGTGTATCGACTAGTATGTATATTTCGACTGAGGGAGATGTTCATGGTTCAGCGGGGTCGGCCGCGCACGTTCGACCGCGATGCGGCGATCATTTCGGCGATGCACCTGTTCTGGGAACATGGCTATGAATCGACGTCTTTGTCGCAGCTAAAGGCGGCAATTGGCGGAGGCATCTCCGCGCCCAGCTTCTATGCGGCCTTCGAGTCCAAGGAGGCCCTTTATAAGGAGGCGCTGGAGCGATATATGGAGATCTATGGCAAGGTGACCCGTAGTCTTCATGACACATCGCTTCCGCCACGGGAGGGCGTGTTTCTGGCGCTGCTCCGGTCGGCGAAGATGCAGACCGAGAGCGGCCACCCGAAAGGCTGTATGGTCGCGCTCGGCGTTGTCGGGGCCAGTTCCACCGGCAGCGAAGCCGTCACCCAGTTGCTTCGTGAAGTGCGCAGTCGAACGCGCGCCGGCTTTCGCGCCTGCGTGGCACGGGGCATCAAAAGTGGCGAACTGCGCAGCGACACGGATGCGGCATCGCTGTCCATCGCGCTCGACTGCTTTTTTCAGGGACTGTCTGTGCTCGCCCGCGATCGTGTCCGTCATGCCGTCATCGAGAAGGCCGTGACCGACGCAATGGGGATCTGGGATGCCGCAGTGGACCAGCCGATGCCTAAAGAGGCCTGAAGACATCTCTATCGGATTTTGCGTTGGACAAGCCCGAGGTGGCCCGTCGA
Source organism: Caballeronia sp. LZ016 (assembly GCF_031450805.1). Classification (NCBI taxonomy): domain Bacteria; kingdom Pseudomonadati; phylum Pseudomonadota; class Betaproteobacteria; order Burkholderiales; family Burkholderiaceae; genus Caballeronia; species Caballeronia sp. LZ016. The sequence continues at coordinate 322,033 of NZ_JARTVY010000004.1, read as the reverse complement.
CATGCTGCGTGGTTCAAGACATCGTGCAGGCAAAGGGCCTCTGACGAGTACCGGCACGGCCACCTGTGGGTTCGGGCAGAAATCGTCTCGAGGACGAAGACGGCACACCGAATGTCTCTTAGCTGAGCGTCACTGACATTTGAATGTCCGCGTCAGTCGCCGGTCGGAGGATCGTTCGGGGCCGGCTGCGGAATTCAGCCGGCCAGGCGTGCGTCCGGAAATAGCTTGCTAGGCTAAGCGCCGCTGCCCCGGAGACAGATCAATGGACATGGATGACTGCGTTGAACGCGAGCGCCATGACCAGGCCGACCGCCGCCACGATGGACTGGACCACTGAAATTGTTTTGGTGGCTTCGCTCATGGTCATGCCGAATGATTCCTTGACCATCCAGAAGCCGGCGTGGTTCGCATAGTTGAAGAACAAGGAACCGCAGCCGATGGACAAGGCCAGCAAGGGCAAGTTGAGGCTCGGATCAGCGCCCGCGAGCGGAGCAAGCAAGCCAGCCGCGCCCACGATACCCACGGTGGCAGACCCTGTGGAGACTGACAGCAACATGGCAATCAGCCAGCCGAGAATGAGCGGAGGAAAAGCGAAGTGCTGCGTCAAATGCACGATGGCGTCGCCCACCTTCGCGCTCGTCAGCATTTCCTGAAATGCGCCGCCCCCAGCGATGATCATGACGATCGAAGCGATGGGCTTGAGACTGTCGCCGAGCGAGTAGCGGAGTTTTTCCGTATCGCCACCCCTGGCAAGTACCAACGCCGCAATGGCGAATAGCACACCGAGCAGCATGGCTATAAGCGGGCTGCCTATGAAGGCGGCCACATGAAGCAGCGGCGCGCTCTTCGGCAACATCATTTCTGCGACGGCGTGGACCAGCATCAGGATGGCGGGTAGCAATGCCGCCAGTACTCCGAGCGCGACTCCAGGCCGTTGTCCGCTGCGAGACGGGTCCCCGGCGGTAAATTGGTCGAGCAAGCTCTGGTCGGGCTTCGTGCTCATGCGTGGCGAAATGAACGCGCCATAGAGTGGACCGCCCAGAATCATGGCCGGGATGGCTGCCAGGAAGCCATACAGCATCGTCGGGCCGACTGATGTCTTAAGCGTGGCGATCGCTGTCAAAGGGCCAGGATGGGGCGGTACCATGCCGTGCATCGCGGCAAGCGCGGCAATCACGGGCACCCCGACGTACACGTATGCCGAGCCCTTGAAGCGAGCGTGGCTCTCGAGCTTGCGCGCTACGCTGAAGACGAGGGGTAGCATGACCACCAGCCCGACTTCGAAGAACATCGGAATGCCCACCACGAAGGCCACCAGGGTCATGGCCCAAGGGATCATCCGATCGGAGGCGCGGCTCAGAATGGCCTCGGCGATTTGCTCGGTGATGCCCGCATCCGCAAGGATCTTGCCGAGCATCGCCCCTAGCGCGATGACCACCCCTACGGCGCCCAGCGTCTTGCCTGCGCCGTTGGTCAGGTGCTTGACGATACCAGCCGGCTCCATGCCAGTGCTGATGCCTACCCCGACGGAAACGACAAGCAATGCAAGCAGCGGATGCATCCTGATGCGCGAGACGATAAGCGCGACGAGCACGAGCACGCTGATCAGCGCAGTCAGCAACAAGTCGATATCTAAATTGGTCATGGAATAGTTCTTTCGTTTGAAATAGTCAGCCGCGCGCGATGGTCATTCGAGCCTCGATACACGAACGATGGCTATTGCAGCGAGCGCGGCTTTCGTCGGGAACAGGTGGACGGGGATCGACCAGTCATCGCCTAAGCATCGAACCTGTAGAGATTCGCTGGCGTGTCCGTGAGGACTACGTTGCGCTCTTGCGGGTCGGGAATAAGAGCGTCCAACAGGTCGAGCGACTTCGAGAGTGCGGCGGATGTCTCGAACTGCGTATGAGGCCAGTCGCTGCCCCACATCAGGCGCCGCACGCCAAACGCTTCTTTCAGAAGACGGAACGCTTCTCGCATGTCCGCATCACCCTCGCGGCTGTCCGGCCAAATCCGATATGCGCCCGAGACTTTCACCCACAGTCGCCCTGTCGGCGCCCAGTCGAGAAGACGGCGGAAGCCGGGATCGCTTGCACCGAGAGCAGGCTCTGGCCTGCCGAAATGATCGATGACGACATCGAGTCCCGCGTTGAGGAGCGGCGCGACGATACCTTCCAGCCTTGCTGCTTCCGCGTGTACTTCCACATGCCATCCAAGTCGCCGCAATTGAGCCAGCGTGGATTCGCTGATCCAGTGGTCAAGCGGCTTATCGGCATGACCGATCAGATTGAGTCGTATCCCGACCACGCCCGCTTCGCACATGGTACTCAGCAGATCGGGGCCACAGTCCCGCGCGATCACGGCGACGCCTCGTAACCTGGGGCGCGCGCATTGCAGCGCTGCAAGCAGATAAGCGCAATCGGTGCCGAGAAAGCTGGGCTGGACGAGCACACCGCGCGCAATCCGGCGGGCGTCCAGTTGCGCAAGGTATGCGACGAGCGGCGCGTCGTAGTCTGGCGCATAGCGGCGATGCCGCGCAAGCGGAAGGCCGCGCGTGAACACATGGGCATGTGTATCGACCGATGCAACGTCGGGCCAACGGCTTTCCGGTGTCCCCGATTCAAAAAGCATGGATATTTTCCGATCGTTAGTTCTACGCGACTTCGGGCGGGTGACCGGCGCGTCAATGCTCTTGGGCGTGGGCGAGCGGGCGCGCGTCGTCGGTATCGGCAGCAGCATCGCCAAGCCCGCGGCCCCGCGTCTCCGGCAGCATCAGCACCGACCCTACGACGATCGCATATGCCAGGCCAGCATCGATGCCGATTGCTGTTCCAAGCGACATGTTCGCGGACATATGGCCGACGAGCACTGGAAATCCCGCGGATACGACGCGGCCGAAGTTATAGCAAAAGCCGACTCCCGTACCGCGCATCCCGCGAGGATAGAGCTCATTGAACAGCGCGCCCATGCTTGCCGGAATGCCTGCTGCAAAAAAGCCGAGCGGAAAGCCGAGGAACAACATCGCCGTGTTACCGAGTGGGAGAAACAGATAAGCGATCACGGTAACAACGCAGCAGATCGCGAATGTAAGGATAGTTTTACGACGCCCGATGCGATCGAGTAACTGCGCACTCGCCAGGCATCCGCAAAAGAACGCGACGATGACCACTGCCAGATAGCCGCCCGTCGTGAGCACCGACAGATGGCGCTCGCTCTTTAGAAACGTCGGCAGCCAGGTCATCAGCGCGTAGTAACCACCGTGCGCGCCGACGCCCAGGAGCGCCCCGATAAGCGTCATGCGCAGCATCCGGGGCGAGAAGATGCCGACGATGACATCACGTGCCCGGTCGTCGCGATGCACGCTCGCCGCGCGCGTTGAATGCGCCGAAAGGGTCGGCTCCTGCACGCCTCGTCGAACATACAAGATCAAGAGCGCCGGAGCGATGCCGATTCCGAACATCACCCGCCATGCCGTTGGGGCGGGCAGCAGAGAGAACATCAACGCGTACAGCAGCACCGCTGCACCCCAACCGACTGCCCAGGCGCTTTGCACACTGCCCATTGCCTTGCCGCGATGCTCGTTGCGGATGGTCTCGGCCATCAACACCGCGCCTGCCGCCCATTCGCCGCCGAAGCCGAAACCCTGCAACGTCTTTAGCACTAGAAATTGCGGGTAGTTCTGCGCGAACGCGCACAAGAACGTGAACACGGAGAAAAACGCGACGGTCCATTGCAACGTCTTCACGCGTCCGAGCCGGTCCGAAAGCATGCCGGCGAGCCATCCGCCGAGCGCCGATGCGACCAGCGTGACGCCGCTCACCAGCCCCGCCTGCGTGCGGCTGATCGACCACTCGGCGATGATCGCCGGAATCACGAGGCTGAACATCTGCACGTCGAGCGAATCCAGCGCCCACCCGCCGAAGCACGCCCAGAACGTCCGGCGTTCATTCGCTGAAATTTCCCTGAACCAGTTGAACATGCCGCGTTTCCTCGTCTCTGCATTGATGCAAGTTCTGCGCTTCCGCCAGCGTGTCTGTGCTAGCGGATCTCCGCTTGATAGATGAACTCGCTGGCAGGACCGCGCGAGCGGCGCCATTCCAGGGGCTGCCGGTCGTAGCCGTATGCAAGACGCTCGATAACGACGGCCGGCGTACCTGGTTCGATATTCAGAAGCCGGGCGTGCGGTAAGCCGATAGCTTCCACGGTGAGGGTCTCGGTTGCCGATGCCACGATCTGATTGCACTGCGACTCGTACACGGGATATAGAAGATCGCCGACGTCGCTCAGGTCCATCCGTGCGAATGCCGCAAAGCGCTTGTAGGGCAACCAGATCTCTTCCGCAAGCATCGGCACGCCGTCGATCAGGCGCACGCGTGACATCTGAATCACGCGTGCGGTGCGTGATATCTGTAACGTTGCGGCGACCGCGGATGGTGCATCGACTACCTCGCGGCGAAGAATGCGACTCTCAGGGATGCGCCGTTCGCCTTCGCGCGTCTGGAAGCGGAAGAAGCGAAACAGGGACCCGTCGAAATTGGCGCGACGTACGAACGTTCCCCTTCCCTGGAATCGCTCGAGCAGTCCGTCCGCGACGAGCAAATCAACGGCCTTTCGGACCGTTCCGACGGCAAGGCCGTAGCTTTGCGCAAGCGCCTGCTCGGTCGGGATCGCTTCGCCCGGACGCCAGTGACGGGCCGCGATCAAAGCAACCATTTCGTCGCGCAGCCGCAGATAGCGAGGTAGGCGTTCATCCGCATGCATCATCGTGCTCGTATTATGAATTCATATATATGATTACATGTATTCGCCAAAAAGGGATTCGGGGATACCCTGCTAGCGGTTGGCCGCGTGGCTGACGAAGTGGAGCCGGCAAAGCCGGCCGAAGATGTGACGATCGAAGTCGTGCCGCCTTTGCAGCCGCAAGCGCTGATGGTCTCGGTTATCAGTCTTGCAATGCGGCGCGTGGACGCGTTCTCTAACCGCTGTGCGAGCTTCCGCGGCGGCCAGCGTTGTTGCTGAATATGGCGTTTGGCGGGACATGGACGATGAGGCACTGGGCGACGACCCCGCACCGGCCCGTTGCGTTATCGCTCGACAGCCGCACGCATCTTGAACACGAAATTCGCGGTGATCGAAGGCAATGTCCTGCCTTTTTTCTTCACGATGGCAATCGACCTGACGAACGCGGGATGATCGATCGCCTTCACCACGAGTCCCGGTTCTGCGCGCACCTCGCGCGCGGTCTCGGGCAGAATCGTCACGCCGAGGCCGGCGCGCACCATTGCCACCGCGGTCATCATGTAGGTCGGTTCACACGCAACATCGAGCGGCCCGCGCGATTCGCTGAGCGCGGCATCGACGACGGCTCGCACGCTGGTTCCCGGCGCGGTGAGCACGAGCGGGCCCTGTGTCAGGTCTTCCAGGCCGATTCGCCGCTTCCGCGCAAGAGGGTGCTCGCGCGGACACACGGCGACGAGCCGGTCCACCGCCGAGCACAGCACTTCGAGCATCGGGTCGAGCACGCCGCCGCCCGTGACGCCGATATCCGCTTCCTCGTTGCGCACGAGCGCATTGACGGTGCTGGCCACGGCATCCCGGATCTGAAACGACACGCGCGGCACCTCGCGCTTCATGTCGATGATGAGTTCGGGCAACACGCTGGCCGCAAACGTCGGCAGACACGCAATGCGAATCGTGCCGCTCTGCCCTTCGCCCAGCGCACGCGCATCGCGCAGCACGTTCTCCATGTCATGCATGGACTTGCGCAACAGCGGCAGCAGCTCTCGTCCGGTCGGCGTCAGCGCGACGTTACGGCTGTTGCGGTCGAACAGGCGCGCGCCGACCGCTTCCCCCAGCCGCCGTATCTGCACGGTCAGCGCCGGCTGCGACAGATGCAGCCGTTCCGCCGCCCGCGTGAAGCTGCCCGCCTCGGCGACGGCAACGAATGCGCGGATATCGCGAAGATTCAAATCCATTATGGTTCGTAATAGCTGCGATCAAATCATTTCAATTGCGTGATCGCCGTACCGAACTTACTCTGGGCCACATTAAAAGACAATATCCGGAGACACGTTCATGTTGCCGTTGCTCGGCCTCGCCACCATCGTCGTCCTGCTTGGGGCGATCCTTTCGAAGCGCATGTCGCCGCTGGTTGCGCTCATCATCGTGCCGATTGCCGCGTCGCTGATCGGCGGATTCGGCTTGCAGACGAGCAAGTTCGTCATCGACGGGCTGAAGAGTCTCGCCCCCGTCGTCGGCATGTTCGTGTTCGCGATTCTCTACTTCGGCACGATCACCGATGCCGGCACGCTCGATCCGATCATCGATCGCATCCTGCGCGCGGTCGGCACGAAGCCGACGCGCATCGTGATGGGCACGACGCTGCTCGCGCTGCTGATCCATCTCGACGGCTCGGGCGCGGTGTGCTTTCTCGTCACGATCCCCGCGATGCTGCCGCTCTACGAACGCCTGAACATGGACAAGCGCGTGCTGGCGGCGGCGGTGTCGATGGCGGCGGGCATCAACTTCTTGCCATGGACCGGGCCGATGATCCGCGCATCCGCGTCGCTGCATTTGCCGATTTCATCGCTCTTCAATCCGCTGATTCCGGTTCAGGCAATCGGCCTCGTGTTCGTATTCGGCATGGCGTGGATGCTCGGCCGACGCGAAGAGAAGCGTCTCGGCTATTCGACGGCTAACGGCTCCATTCCGATGCCCGAACGCAAGCTCACGCCGGAGGAAGAAGCACTGCGCCGCCCGAAGAACTTCTGGTTCAACATCGTCCTTACCATCCTCGTGCTCGGCACGATGGTCCTGATGGGCGAAAAGATTCCGCCCGCGATCATGTTCATGGTCGGCCTGTGCATCGCGTTGATGGTGAATTACCCGAACGTCGACATGCAGCGAAAGCGCATCGATGCCCACGCGCGCGCCGCGCTGATGATGGCGGGCATCCTGCTCGCGGCGGGCGTCTTCACGGGCGTGATGCAGGGCAGCGGCATGCTGAAGGCGATGGCGCAGGCGGCCGTCGGCTTCGTGCCGCCCGCGATGGCCGGGCATATACCGGTGGCGCTCGGCGTGCTGTCGATGCCGCTCTCGATGCTCTTCGATCCCGACTCCTTCTACTTCGGCGTGCTGCCGGTGATCGCCGAAGTCGCGTCGCAGCTCGGCGTGCCGGCGGTCCATGTCGGACAGGCCGCGCTGCTCGGCCAGATGACCACCGGCTTTCCCGTGAGCCCGCTCACGCCCGCGACGTTTCTCGTCGTGGGCTTGTGCGGCATCGATCTCGCGGACCATCAGAAGTTCACGTTTCCGCTACTGTTCGGCGCGTCGATCGTGATGACGATCGCGTGCGTCGTGCTGGGCGTGTTTCCGTTGTAAGGGGCGAGCATCATGAAAGACATCATTAGAATAGGCGCGGGCGCGGGCTACTCGGGCGATCGCATCCAACCGGCTGTCGAACTGGCGGAGCACGGCGCGCTCGACTATCTCGTGTTCGAATGCCTCGCCGAGCGCACCATCGCGATTGCGCAGCAGGCTCGTCGGCGCGATCCATCGGCCGGTTACGACCCGTTGCTCGAAGCGCGCATGCGCGCGGTGCTGCCGGTCGCCGCGAGGAACGGCGTGCGCATCGTTTCGAACATGGGCGCGGCCAACCCGTTGTCCGCGGCGCGGAAAACGGCCCAGATCGCGCGTGAACTCGGCCTGCAGGACTTGAAAATCGCAGCCGTCACGGGCGACGATGTGCTCGATGTCGTCCTCGGCTCCTCCCTGCGGTTCGAGGAATCGGGCGACGACGTGAGCGCGTACGCAGACCGCATCGTGTCGGCGAATGCGTATGTTGGCGCGGCGCCCATCGTCGCGGCGCTCGCGGCAGGCGCGGATGTCGTGTTGACCGGACGCGTCGCGGACCCGTCGCTGTTCACGGCGCCGCTGATCCACGAATTCGGCTGGCGGATGGACGACTGGAACACGCTCGGACAAGCGACCGTGATCGGCCACTTGCTCGAATGCGCGGGACAGGTGACGGGCGGTTACTTTGCGGATCCCGGCTGCAAGAACGTTCCGGACCTTGCGCGGCTCGGGTTTCCGATCGGCGAAGTCGATGCGCGCGGCAATGTCGTCATTTGCAAGGTCGCGCACGCGGGCGGCTGCGTGACCGAGGCGACGTGCAAGGAGCAACTGCTCTACGAGATTCACGATCCGGCGCGCTACTACCAGCCGGATGTCGTCGCGGATTTCTCAAAGGTTCGCGTCGCGCAAGAGGCGAAAGATCGCGTGCGTGTGACCGGCGGACGCGGCGAGGCGCGCACGGGGACGCTCAAGGTGTCGGTCGGGTATCTGGACGGTTACATCGGCGAGGGACAGATTTCCTACGGCGGACCGAACGCGGTCGCGCGGGCGCGGCTTGCGCTCGATATCGTCCGCGAGCGGCTCGCGATAATCGGCGTCGATACGAGCGAATTGCGCTTCGATCTGATCGGCGTGAATGCGCTTTACGGCGATCGCCTTGCAGCATCGCACGAAGAGCCGTATGAAGTTCGCGTGCGCGTGGCGGGCCGCGTATCGAATGCGGAAGAAGCGGCGCGTATCGGCAACGAAGTGGAAACGCTATATACGAACGGCCCGTCGGGTGGCGGCGGCGTGACGAAAGCGACACGCGAAGTGCTCGCCGTTCAATCCGTGCTGCTGCCTGGCGAACATGTGAAACCCGTCTTTGAAATCGTGGAGGTCAGCGATGAAACTGCGTGAACTCGCTCACGGACGCACCGGCGACAAAGGCAACACGCTCAACGTTTCGGTGATCTGTTTCGACGCCAGGCACTACGCCCATTTGAGCAATGCACTGACGCCCGAGCGCGTGAAGGCCCATCTCTCCGACGTAGTCAAAGGCGATGTGCGGCGCTATGAACTACCGCATCTGCACGCGTTCAACTTCGTGCTCGACGATGCGCTCGGTGGCGGCGTCACACGCTCGCTGGCGCTCGACGCGCATGGCAAGTCGATGAGTTCGGCGCTACTGGATATCGAAGTCGAAGCGCCGAGCGAGAGTTGAACGTCCCGTAGGCGCATTCACGGAGAGTCTTCCTGCATCCGATGCGGTCGAACATCGGGCTGACGATGATCGTGGCCAGCGGCCGCGCGACATTGGCGATGCCGAACGTGGCGACGCCCCTCATCGCGGCGCGACATGGACGAAGAAGTCGCAGGACTAGCTACGTACCAATGTCGTGCTCGAACCCGGTATCACCGATCATCCCGATACTGCCGCGCGGTCTCCAGAAGTATTTCGACAAACTCCTGTATCGGTTGCGATGCGACTTCGTTCTTTCGCGTGATGACGCTGTAGTTCGTCAACGTGCGCCGGATCGGCACGCTTAGGTAGCCTAACAAGCCGCTTTTCACGTACTTGTCCATCGCCGCTTGCGGCTGCAAGGAAAGCATGTCGGTGGCCTGCAATAACTCCAGCGTCGAAAAGATGGAGGGCGTTTCCACGATGCCCACCGGCGCAACCATCCCGGCCGCCGCGAACGTCTCCTCGAAGAGTTGCCGCATTGCGGTGCCCGGCGGATAAAGAATCCATGGCCATCGCCCCAGGTCGGCGATCTCCAGTCGCCGTTGATCCAGCAAAGGATGATGCCGCCCGACGACCGCCCGCGCGGGTTCAGCGAGGAGGTCCACGACATCGAACAGCGCATCGTGCCGCGGCTCGGTCGGACGTCCCACCATCACGTCGAGACGCTTTTCTTCGAGCCACGTCGCGAGCTGGTCGCTGCTCTGTTCGACCAGCTTGATGATGAGCCGCGGCCGCCGTCGCTGAATCTCCTTGATGGCCGCGATGACCAGTTGCGCAGCCGAGGCCGGAATGAAGCCCACGGTAAGGTGCCCGTAGCCGCCGTTGCGCAACGTGGCGAACTCGCTCGAAAACTTGCCGAGGTTGGCGAGCGTCGTGCTCGCGTACTGCACCGACAACGCGCCCAGATAAGTCGGCCGCATCTCGCGCGGCAATCGATCGAAAAGGGGGGCGCCCAGCATCGCTTCGATATCGCTCAGGATTTTTGTCGCCGCCGGCTGCGTCAGGTGCATCTGTTCGGCCGCAATGCGCAAGTTGCGGCTGCGGCCGAGCAATTCGAGCAGCTGCAAGTGCCTGAACCGTAACTTCGTCAAGACTTGAGCAGTCGGCATGGCGGGTTCTTGGGGCATAAGGGTATACGCAGACGACCTCATAACCGGATGGAATCGATTGTACGCAATTAGCGATTGGACGCTTATCGAAGCCTCACCGGACAATCGAAAGATGGTCTCTGTCCGAACTCAATCCCTTGCCTGAAGCAAAATCATGAACGACAAAATCCGCTATTCCGCAACCGCGCTGCAACGCTTTGCACAGGACCTGCTGAGCAAGGCGGGCATGGACGAACCCAAGGCCCGAGCCGTTGCGAACACGCTCGTAGACGGTGATCTGATGGGACACGACACGCATGGTCTCGCGCTGCTCGCTCCGTATGTCGGTGAGATAGAGCGTGGCGCGATGACCTGCTCTGGCGAGCCGGACGTGATCTCGGACCGGGGCGCGAGCCTGCTGTGGGATGGCCGTCGTCTGCCGGGTCCGTGGCTGGTTCTCGAGGGCATCGAAACGCTAGCTCCGAGGGCGCGGGAATATGGCAGCGCGACGCTCGTGATTCGTCGCAGTCACCACATCGCGTGCCTTGCGAGCTACCTGGAGAAGGCAACCGCGAGCGGCTTCATGATCGTGCTCAGCAGTTCCGATCCGGCGGTGCAGAGCGTTGCGCCGCACGGCGGCACGCGCTCGGTTTTCACGCCCAATCCGATTGCAGCGGGCATCCCGACATCGGGGACGCCGTTTCTGATCGATATATCGTCGTCGACGGTGACTAACGGCATGACTGCGCGTTTGCATAAAGCCGGGCAACTCTTCGACGAAGCCTGCTTTCTCGATGCGAACGGCGAGCCGAGCCGCGATCCGGGCGTGTTATCGGCTGAGCCGCCGGGGTCGATCCTGCCGCTGGGCGGCATGACATGGGGCCACAAGGGCTTCGGGCTCGCGCTGCTGATCGAGGCGCTGACGGGCGGGCTGGCGGGCCACGGCCGGGCTGATCCCGCCGACGGATGGGGCGCCACGGTGTTCCTGTCGCTATACGATCCTGCTGCGTTCGGCGGGCTGGATGCGTTCGCCCGGCAGATGGACTGGATCGGTGACGCGTGCCGCGATAATCCGCCCCGCCCCGGCTGCTCGAATGTGCGAATGCCGGGCGATCGCGGCCTGAGCCTCAAGCGCGAGCAACTGCGTGACGGAGTGGCGCTGTATCCGACGATCGCGCCGGCGCTGGAGGCTTGCGGGGAGCGTTATGGGGTGCGGTTTCCGGAGGGCGTGGCTTAGGCCTGTTCGGGCGGTACAGGCAGCGCGAGAACCGTAGCTTTGAACGGCGCCCGCGTTTGCCTCGCGGCGTCTGAATCTCGCCTGGACTGGGAGAACCAGACCCATTGTTCCGTGCTCGCTAGAAATTACGGCAAACGAGCGAGCAACCGATCCTTCAGCGTCGGTGGCAATTTGATCACTTCAAGTTCATAGCGATTATCGCTTTCGTATTCCAGTTTGCCCTTCCCCCAATATGTCCTCATGGGCTCATGAGTAAGATCAGGAAACGTTCGCTCAGCTAGAAGGCTCGACTGATCCGCCGACCAGAGGCGTATCACGTTCATGTCGCCTGCATAGCAAAGTTCCAACACATATTGCCGGTCCGGCGCGCTGAATTTGTTGCAGTCAGAGGCCGCGATCGCCGAACGAATTTCGGCGAGGCGCCACTGATACAGACCCGTTCCGATGAGCGCAAAGATGAGCGCGGTCAGAACGCCTCGCATCAACATGGACCGAAGCCCCGATCTCCATGAACCGGCCGCGACCAGAATCGTCACGCCTGCGGCAAAAGCGAGAGACCAAGACAAGAGCCCTGCTTCGGCTGCATTTGCTATTCCCTCCATCAGAACCTCACTACGAGTGGCGGGTTGAGGTTTATCGTCCCGTAACCCAAAAGATTGCGGCAAATAAGCGAGCAACCGACCTCCAGCCCTGGTGGCAATCTGATTACGCTGAAGTGAACGCCGTTCTCGTCGCCGTCCTCGTATTGCACCTTGTCCCCTTCCTACTAAATCGTGATCGGATCGTCAGTGAAGCCGGCAAACGTTTTTTCGGCCAAGCGCTTCGAATTGTCTGCTGACCGGGGCCGTAATACGTTCAAATCGCCGGCATAGCAAATCTGGACAACATACTGGCGATCCGGCGCGAACGTTTCGAGCAGTGGGAAGCGGTTATCCGCGAGCGGGTATCGACGAGTCGCCAATGATAGAAACCCGTTCCAATGGTCAAGAAGATGATCGCCGTGAGCGGGCCTCGCTTCAACATCGACCGAAGTCCCGATTTCCAGGATCCGATAGCGATCAAAGCCGTCGCGGCAGCCGCGAAAGCCAACGTCCAAGGCAGAAGCCCTGCTTCGGCCACGCCTACGATTCCTCGCATCAGAATCTCACTTTGATTGGTGGAACGAGTTTTATCGTCCGGGAGTCGCTAAAGATCACGAAGTCGCCCCCGCGCTTATGCGTGATCTGCCACTTCCGATACGTCGAATTGTAGACGGGGTGATATACGTTGCCTCGCGTGCGAGGATCGGCGACGGCTACTGGAAAATCCGCGTACAGCCCCGCCTCCTCCGGGAGCGGCACGACGTCTCCCGGTGGCTCCCGATGCCAATTCAACGCGCTCAGTGCCGCACTGTAAGGCACTATGATTACGCCACTTCGGTTCCAGTGACCGAGATATTGCGACACTTGCCCCGGCTTATCACCGAACGTGTAATTGTCTTTGACATAGACGATAACGGTTCTGATCTCGGCGTCGCAACCGTCCCACGAAAAGACGACAGATTCCGGCGCCACATAGAAGTTGAATGAGCCGAGCGCGCCCGTAAGATCGTCGGGCAACCCCCTATACGCATACTCTCGATGCATGAATTGCGCGATCTTTTGCCTCATCGATCCTTCAACCGGTGAATACTGGAACTGGAAGTGCTTATGTAGCTCGGCCAAACTATTGCCAGTTAGATGCCGCGGAAATATCTGTCGATCGGGCCGGCGAAACGGCTCTATCATCGTGCGGAGGGTAGCAATTGCAAGAGGACTGCTGAGAACCTCGCGGCTCAACAGCCGCTCATACCCTTCCCGCGCCCGTTCGAACTTGAGCACCCAATCCAGCTTGACGAGCGACATCTCATACATCGACGGTGGATAAGGCTTGCCGTCCTGATTGATGAGCTTTCCCTCGTGCTCATTGGTCGGCGAATAGTTAAGCCCGCCCGCAAACCATCGCTCCATTAATTGCGCTGCTACGGGCATGTTCACCGCTCGCATTGCGCCAGGAATCTCTTGTAAGTCAAACGGCGGGATCTTGACTTGTTTGGCCGGCTTCGGCGGAGGGGGCGGTCGCTTCTTCGGCGGCTCATGCAAGAAGTCATGGACCTTCTGAAGGCCGTCAAGAAACGCGATGACCCGATCCGGCTTTTCGACAGGTGTTGGCGGTGGCGGCGGTGTGACGTGAAACTCGCACACAGGCGGTTCGCGCAAGAATGAGATGTCTAAGCCGGAGATAAGCTTGCAGCTATCGCGGCGCTTCCAGCGTCGCAGAATGTCGGAGCTGTAATAGGGAATCTTGACGTCTGAAATCTGCACAGGTCTCTCTCACGTATTCTTATAGCGAGTACGTTATCAAGAGCACCCTCTCGTTCAGCCTTTCTTGACTGTCATTTTTTGCACAACCAGACTCGAACTAACGCGACGCGGGAAGTGCCGCGACGATGCCTTATCGGCGAGCGCAAAACAACGCCCCCTCAACGCCGCACCCGCGATATCGATCGCGGGTGCAACCCAACATCCAAAGGTTCTTGAACCATCACCGCGCTTGCACAGCCGCCGGTATCGGCGCACGCACGAGCACCCAGTATCCGATGACCGCGAGAGCCGCCACGCCCGCACCGACGAACAGCGCAGGCTGGAACGAGTGCGACTGCTGCACGATGAAGCCAGTGATCACCGGAGCAAGCGCCCCGCCGAAGTAGCCCCCGAAGTTCTGCATCGCGCCGATGGATGCGGTGCAGTTGGCCGGCGCCGCAACGGACGCCATGGCCCACGCCGCGCTGCTCGAAACGTACAGCAGCAGCATCGAGATCGAGATGAAGATCACGGCGAGCGTCGCGCTGTGCGTGAGGCCGGTCAGAACCGTGAAAAACGCCACGCCCAGCAACGATGCCGCCATCGGGTACTTGCGGCTGTTGATCGCGGAAACGCCTCGCTTCGCGAGCACGTCGCAGACCTTGCCGCCCGAAAGACTGCCCACCACCCCGAAAAGATAAGGCACCGCCGCGACCCATCCCGACTTCGCGATGGTCAGGTGGAACTCCATCTGCAGGTAAGTCGGCAGCCACGCGTTGTAAAGCCACAGAACGTAGATCGTCCCGAAAAAGCCCAGAAGCATGCCCCACGTCGTGCCGAATCCAAACAGGCGACGCCAGTCGTTCCAGGTCGGCCGCGACGTGTCTTCGCCTTCTTCGTCGGTCAGATACGCCCGTTCGCGCTGGGTCAGATCGACCTGATGCGGGTCGCGATGCACGAGGTAGAAGCCGAGTGCAAGAACCAGTCCGGCGATACCCATGATGCCGAACATCCATCGCCAGCCGACCGTCAGCATGACGACCGTCAGCAACGGCGCCGATATCGCGGTCCCGAGCGTCGATGAGCTGTTCCAGATGCCGGTCGCCGCACCGCGCTCTTTCTTGCCGAACCAGTCGCGCACCACCTTCGCGCTCGTAGGGAATTGCGGCGCCTCGCCAATGCCCAGCACCATGCGGGCCGCGAAGAACTGGCCGAAGGTGCTCACGACGCCACCGAACGCCTGCGCGACCGACCATGTCGCGAGACTGACTGACAGCATGACGCGCGCGCCGAAGCGATCGACGAATGCGCCGGCCGGCAATTGCGCGAACGCATACGCCCAGAGAAACGCGGAAAGCAGCAGACCCATCTCGGCAACCGAGAGCCCGAGGTCTTGCCGGATGAGCGGATTGGCGATAGAGAGCGTCGCGCGATCGATGTAATTGACGATCCCGCTTAGCAGAAGCAACGCAAGCGCCGTGCGCTGGATCCTCCGCACTCTTGCCGATGCCTTGTCGCTCGTGGCGATGTCATGAGCGCCGCCTGCATCCGGTTGCGGCACGCCTGAAACGGGGGACGACTGCTCCATGTATCGAGTCTCCTGGCAATGTCATTCTCGTGGCTGATTCTGTTTTTGACGCCGCACCCGCGCATTACCGCAGTGGACTGACGCACGATATGACTGCACCTGCCGGAAATCCAATCAAATTTGCCCGCGAACCGATTCCAATTGCTTATGGCGCGGTAGGGGCAAACCCGCGCTGCCGAGGCGTCGACGACGGCGCGCGCGTAGTCATCGCTGCGCGGCGTTCTGTTCGATAACGCTCATGTCAGTAATTCGACAGCTTGCGTGAGAGAAGCAATCGACGCTTGCCGATCCTCCAGAACCGCATCGCTTGAACTGCCGCAGGTCAGCAGCTCGAATGCCGGGACCCTATCGCAAACGTTCGGGGCCGGCTGGAATATCGGTGTCGTCGCCCTCGAGCCCGAGCGCCCAACGCAAATCGCACGCGAAGTCGTTACAGACGCTCTCCCACTCGCTCGTTCCAACGATGCAGTCGCGCGGATTCTTCTTGCCGCGTGCTCTGCGGATCAGTTCGATGCTGGTTGCGAGCGCTCGCGCTTCGGCTCGCAGCGGATCGTCGCCGGTGATGTTGGGGCTTGCTTCGTTTCTCATTGCTCGGTTTTCGGCGCGCCGCCGGGAACCTTTAATGGCAAGCCTCCGAACACCGGGTCGCGCGCTTCATTCGAAGGCCCTGCGGTTCGAGGGCGAAACCGCTTGCGCTTGCTTCGAGTGTCGACAACGGGAAGCAGCGCCGACGCCAGACGGCAGCCGATTCTGGCTCGCGCCATATGTCGGCGTCCTGCGCATTCGCGCCTGTCTGCCGCATCAGGCGGATCTCACAGCACCGCGCTCACGCCCCCGTCCACCGCGAGAATCTGCCCGGTGATGTGCTTGCCCGCATCGCTCGCGAAAAGCAATGTAGCGCCCTTCAGATCTTCGTCGTCGCCAAGGCGATGCAGGGGCACGCGCGCGCACATGCGATCGGCGCCCCAGTTGTCGAGCGAGCCCTGCGTCATCTTCGTCGGAAAAAGCCGGGTGCGAGCGCGTTGACCGTGATGCCGTGCTCGCCCCATTCCGCCGCCAGCGCGCGCGTGAAGTTCAGGAGCGCGCCTTTCGACGTGTTATGGGCGATCGTCTCCATCGTGCCCGGCGCATTGCCCGCGAGTCCGTAGATGGACGCTACGTTGATGACGCGGCCGCTGCCGCGCGGAATCATCGACAGCTTGCCGATGCGCTGCGTCAGCAGAAAGATCCCACGGATATTCAGGTTCATCACCTTGTCCCAGGCTCCGACCGGGAAGTCTTCCGCCGCCGCGCCCCAGGTCGCCCGCGCGTTGTTCACGAGAATGTCGATACGTGCGAATCGCGCGAGCGCTTCGTCCGCGAGCCGCGCGATGTCCTCGTCGCGTGCGGCGTCGGCGGAAATCCAGTCCGCCTCGATGCCGCGCGAGCGCAGGAGCGCGACGGCTTCCTCCAGTTCGCCGGTCTTGCGCGCGGAAAGCATCAAGCGTGCGCCCTGCTCGCCGAGCGCCTGCGCGATCTGCAAGCCGAGCTTGCGCGAGCCCCCGGTGATGAGTGCAGTCTTGCCGTTCAAGTCGAATAGTTGTGACACGGTACGTGCTGTCATGCTCGTCTCGTCAGGAATGAGCGATTGGATTCAGAACCACGCGTCCTGCATATCGAGCAGGGTGCGGTCGAGCGACGCGAGGAAATCGAGCTGGGCGGACACGCGCGGCAATTCCCAGCGGAAGAAATAGCCCGCCGCCGCGAGCTTGCCGCGGTAGAACGCTTCGTCGTCCATGCGCTCGGCGGCGACTGCGCCCGGCAGTGCCTGACGAGCGGCGATCGCCTGTTCGAGCCACACCCACGCCATCACCACATGCCCGAACGCTTCCAGATATAGCGATGCGTTCGCAAGCGTCACGCTGGCGTCTGCCGCCGCCCACATGCGCTTCGTGACGCTCGTGAGCCGTGAAGCCGACTGCGTCAGTTCGTGCGCGTGGCGTTGCAGATTCGGCGTGGCGCCGTCCTGCGCGCGCAATGCCGTTGCGCGCATGGCGTCTTCCAGCAGCCGCAGGGCCGCGCCATCGTGCATCACCACTTTGCGTCCCAGCAGATCGAGCGCCTGAATGCCGTGCGTGCCTTCGTGTATCGGGTTCAGGCGATTGTCGCGATAGAACTGTTCGACGTTGTATTCGCGCGTGTAGCCATAGCCGCCGTGGACCTGAATGGGGAGGCTATTGCCTTCGAGACATCACTGCGACGGCCAGCTCTTCGCAATCGGCGTGAGGATTTCGAGCAGTAGCGAGGCACGCTCGCGCGACGCGTCTTCGCTGGCGGCGCGCGCCTCGTCGACGAGCTTCGCGCAGTACAGGTTCAGCGCCAGCGCGCCCTCGGCGTAGCTCTTTTGCGCGAGCAACATGCGGCGAATGTCCGCGTGCTCCACGAGCCTGACCTGCGGGCTCGCCGGATTCTTGCCGCCCGGCCCGGTGCTGCGCCCTTGCGGCCGGTTGCGCGCATAGTCGAGGGCATGCAGGTAGCCGGTGTAACCGAGCATCGACGCCGCAAGGCCGACGCCGATGCGCGCCTCAGATCACGCCGGGAAAGGATCAGCGACATGCCGCGCTCCTTGTCAAAGCACTTCGAAAAGGCCGGCGGCGCCCTGACCGCCGCCGATGCACATCGTCACGACGACGTGCTTCACGCCGCGCCGCTTGCCTTCGATCAACGCATGCCCGACCAGACGCGCGCCCGATACGCCGTACGGATGCCCGACCGCGATCGCGCCGCCGTTCACGTTCAGCCGATCCATCGGGATGCCGAGCGTGTCCGCGCAATACAGCACCTGCACGGCGAACGCTTCGTTCAGTTCCCACAGGCCGATGTCGTCGACAGCAAGACCCGCTTTCTTCAACAGCTTTGGCACCGCGAACACGGGACCGATGCCCATTTCATCCGGCTCGCATCCGGTGACGGCGAAGCCGCGGAACACGCCGAGCGGCTGCAAGCCCTTCGCGGCGGCGGTGCGCGCGTTCATCACGACAGCCGCCGATGCGCCATCCGAGAACTGCGACGCATTGCCCGCCGAAACGACACCGCCCGCGAACGCGGTCCGAATCTTCGACACGCCTTCGAGCGTGGTATCGGCGCGGATGCCTTCGTCGGCGGCGATCGTGACCTCGCGGCTGACGATCTGACCCGTGGCCTTGTCGGTGATGCCGGCGAGCACGGTCATCGCCACGATTTCGTCGTTGAAGAGGCCGGCCGCCTGCGCCGCCGCCGCACGCTGCTGGCTGCGCACGCCGTACTCGTCCTGGCGCTCCTTCGATACGCCGTAGCGCTTCGCGACCTGCTCGGCGGTCTGCAGCATGCTCCAGTAGATTTCCGGCTTCTGGCGGGCGAGCCACGGATCCGCGGCGAAGGTCTGATTCATCTGCCGCTGCGTCCATGAGATGCTTTCGACGCCGCCCGCGACGAACACGTCGCCTTCCCCGGCGATCACGCGCTGAGCCGCCATCGCGATAGCCTGCAGGCCGGACGAGCAGAAACGATTCACGGTTGCGCCCGGCACGCTGACGGGACATCCGGCGCGCAACGCGATCTGCCGCGCGATATTGCCGCCCGTCGCGCCTTCCGGATTCGCGCAGCCGATCAGCACGTCCTCCACTTCGCCGGCCTCGATGCCCGCGCGCGCAATGGCGTGCTGCACGGCGTGTCCGCCGAGGGACGCGCCGTGCGTCATGTTGAACGCGCCTTTCCAGCTTTTCGCGAGCGCGGTGCGCGCGGTCGATACGATTACTGCGTCAGTCATGTCGTGTCCCTCTGCCGTTCTTTTGGAAAGCGCCGCGCGCTCAGTCGTTGAAGCCCTTGCCGTCGTTTGCCCGTTCTTCGAGCGAACGGGCGATGCGCCACGCATGTCCCTGATAGCCCTTCGCATAGCGCCGCATCGCCTGTGCGACGTTGAAGAGTCCGACCTGATCCGCGTACAGCATCGGGCCGCCCCGGAACTTCGGAAAGCCGTAGCCGTTGAGATAAACCATGTCGATATCCGACGCCTTGGAAGCGATGCCCTCCTCGAGAATCAGCGCGCCCTCGTTCACGAGCGCGTAGATCAGCCGTTCGACGATCTCGGCGTCGCTGATCTTGCGGCGCGTCACGCCGATTTCACTGGAATGGCGCACGATCATGTCGTTGACGACCGGGCTCGGGTACGCCTTGCGATCGCCCGGCTTGTAGTCGTACCAGCCGGCTGCGGTCTTCTGCCCGAAGCGGCCCATTTCGCACAGCAGGTCGCCGGTCTTCGAGTAGTTGAACTCCGGCTGCTCGACCGCGCGCCGCTTGCGAATGGCCCAGGCGATATCGTTGCCGGCCATGTCGATCATGCGGAACGGGCCCATTGCAAAGCCGAATTGCTCGATCGCGCGATCCACCTGCTCGGGCAATGCGCCCTCGTCCAGCAGAAAGCCCGCCTGGCGGCTGTACTGCTCCAGCATTCGATTGCCGATGAAGCCGTCGCACACGCCCGACACCACCGCGACCTTGCCGATTTTCTTTGCGAGTTGCATCACCGTGGCGAGCACGTCGTGGGACGTCTTGTCGCCGCGCACGACTTCGAGCAGCTTCATTACGTTGGCCGGACTGAAGAAATGCAGCCCGACCACGTCTTGTGGCCGCCGCGTGAACGACGCGATGCGGTTCACATCGAGCGTCGAGGTATTGGACGCGAGGATCGCGCCCGGCTTCATGACTTCGTCGAGCGTGCGGAACACCGTTTCCTTCACGCCCAGTTCTTCGAACACCGCTTCGATCACGAGATCGGCGTTCGCGATGTCCTTGTACGACAGCGTGGTCGACAACAGGCTCATGCGCGTTTCGAGCGCGTCCTGACTGAGCTTGCCTTTCTTCGCGGTGTTCTCGTAATTGCGGCGGATGGTCGCGACACCGCGTTCCAGTGCATCGGCTTTCGTTTCGAGCACGGTCACGGGAATGCCCGCGTTCAGGAACGTCATGGCGATACCGCCGCCCATCGTGCCCGCACCGATGACCGCGACCCTGGCGATGGTGCGCGCGGGTGTATCGGCGGGTACGTCGGGGATGCGGCTCGCGGCGCGTTCGCCAAGAAAAGCGTGCCGCAATGCGCGCGCTTCCGGCGTGCCGAGCAGTTCCATGAAACGGCGGCGCTCCTCGCGCAGGCCTTCATCGAACGGTCTGAGCGATGCGGCGATGGCCTCCACGCATTGCAGCGGCGCGGGGAACGGCCCGGCGCCAGCCGCGACCGTCGTGCGCGCGAAGCCCAGATACGCTTCGGGGCTCGCATGACGGACCGCAAGATTGCGCACCCTGGGATGCGGCTCCGACGCCCGCGCGATCCGACGCGCGAAGCCGACTGCCGCTTCGAGCACGTCGCCATCGACGAGTTCGTCGAAGAGGCGCGTATCGGCGAGCTTTTCCGCAAGCACGGTCTTGCCCGACACGATCATGTTCAACGCCGCTTCGAGGCCGATCACGCGAGGCAGGCGCTGCGTGCCGCCGGCGCCCGGCAGCAGGCCGAGATTCACTTCCGGCAACGCGATCTGCGTGCCTTTCGCCGCAATCCGATAGTGGCAGCCGAGCGCGAGTTCCAGACCGCCGCCCATCGCGAACCGAACGAATGGCCGCGACGACCGGCTTGCCCGACGCCTCGATCATCTCGATGACGGTATGCAGGCTCGGCTCCCGAAAGGCTTTCGGCGTACCGAATTCGCGGATGTCCGCACCGCCCGAGAATGCCTTTCCCGAGCCAGTCAGCACGATGGCCTGGACCGATGAATCGTCGAGCGCGCGCGTCATGCCCTCCACGATGCCGACGTGCGTGCGATGGCCGAGGCCATTGACAGGAGGATTGTCCAACGTGATGACGGCTACTGCGTCACGGACCTGATAGTGCGCTGTCATGCGGGTTCCTTGTATGTCTCGATGTTGTCGTCGGCGCGGCGGACGGGCGCGAACGGGCCCGGGCGAGCGCGACACGCGCCTCGCCTGCGCGACACTGCCCGCCTGAACGTTTAAGAGGTTAATCAGCTTTGGCCGTTCGTTTCCCCCCTCGTTAAGAGAGGGACGGGCCCGGCGCGGACCATCCTGTTCTGCCGATGCAGCCGGCGCGACGGCACCATCCGCAGGCGCTGGCGCAGCAACGCTCGACCGGCTGACCGCGCGCGAGAGCCGTGAAAGTCGCGGTGCTTACGAGGCGACATACGATCCATCGACGCCGGGAAAGGCGTGCGGCCCTTTCACTCGCGGTGGCTCGGGCATCCGCGATAGCCGCGCCGCTATGGACGGGCGCGTCGTTCTTCGCCGACATCGCACGATCTGCGCGGCGCGGGTTGTAGTCGCGGCTGGAACGGGCTGGCAGCGATCCGTCGCATGTTGCTGATACTTGTCACGCGCCGCCTTGTTGTAACGATGCGTGCGGGTTGAGGCTCGCCACCACGAGGAGGCCCACGAACATCAGCACGCCGTGCGCGGCAGACTCGCGCCGATCGCAGCCCGATACACCGCCGCGATCCGCACCACCGCCATGAAGCGTGACTCTCGATGAATACGCCGAACAGCGGACCCGCGACACGGCTCATTTCCAACGCGGCAGAGAAGCGATCACATTACGTCCGCGCTCGCGCAGCGGCACGATGCTGCCGAAAAGCGTTTGAGACATCGTCATAGGCCGACTGCGCCGCGCCGAACGGCGCGTAAGCCGCCAGAAAGATGCCGATGCTCGCCGCGACGCCGTACATGTCCAAGAGCTAGCCATAGGGCGGCCCGCTCACGGTCGAGCCGAGG
Source organism: Caballeronia sp. LZ016 (assembly GCF_031450805.1). Taxonomy (NCBI): domain Bacteria; kingdom Pseudomonadati; phylum Pseudomonadota; class Betaproteobacteria; order Burkholderiales; family Burkholderiaceae; genus Caballeronia; species Caballeronia sp. LZ016. The sequence goes on along the minus strand of NZ_JARTVY010000004.1, from coordinate 299,931 downwards.
TCGGCAAGGATGCTGCGACGAACCACGTCGGGTGATTCAGGCCGCCGAGTTCGCCGGCGATGAGGAGAGCGCCGTCGACACGATGCTCTGATCGAGCGCGGCAAGCATGATCGCGAGAAAGCAGCCGGCGAATACGCGGCGGCGCTGTTGCGATGGAATGGCGGGCGACGATGGGAATGCAAGCGCGAATCGCCGTGTGAAGGCGACGGTCACATCCCCGACAGTGAGCCGCAAGGCCGGCCGGCTCTTACCGTCCGTCGACGGTTTGCCGGCGCATGATGCGTACCGGCTTGTGGGTCCTCCGGGTCCGCAGAACGGCGATCCGGTGATTGAACGTGTTCATGGCCATCGACGGCGAAGCATGCAGCGCCGAACGATGGCCGCGCAATAAGATCAGGAGCCCTTGTAGACGTTACAGGCCAGTCCCGCCGGGCAATTCGCCGGGTTTTGTCCCCGCACCCATTCGCCGTAATTGCGCGCGCCGGCATTCGTTGCGCCATACGTCGAGCCGCCGTAGTCCGCGCCTCGATAGGTGGACGGGCCGTAGGTGGCCGTGCTTGCATCGCTCGTGTGTGATGCGCCGGCCGTCGGCGCGCCCTGCTCTTGTGCGATGGCAGCCCCGCTCGAGATGAAAGCACCAGCGGCGGCAATCGTGAAAAGATGACGTAGTTTCATGTTGATTCCTCTCGCAAGTTGGTTCGCTGCGGCGGATGCTGACAGCTTCCATCCGCGTCCTCAGCGGTATTCATCTGAGCAACTCGCGTACCCGGCACGCGCCTGGCCGAGACCGCATCGCCCGCTTCCACTACGCGAACTCGACGCGCCGGCCATGCTCCCTCGCCGCGATCGCTTCCTGCCTGACAAGGGCGCGGAACTGATCGAACGACATGGGTCGTCCGGTCAGAAAGCCTTGCACCACGTCGCAGCCAGCATCGACGAGCCAGGCAAGCTGCTTCGGCTCTTCGACGCCCTCGGCCACCGCGTGCAATCCGAAGCTATGCGCCATCGAAAGGATCGCGGTCACGATAGCCTGCCCGTCCTCCGGAATGCGTTCGATGAACGAGCGGTCGATTTTGAGCGCATTCACGGGAAACGCATGCAGATACGAAAGCGACGAATAGCCGGTTCCGAAGTCGTCGATGGACAAGAGCACGCCTGCATCGCGCAGACGATTCATCACCTCGATACCGGTCTCGCGGTTGGCGATCAGATGGCTTTCGGTCAGCTCCAGTTCGAGCAGCGCGGGCGGAAGCGCGCTGGCGTTCAGCGCCGCCATCACATCCTCGACAAAGTTCGGATGCCTTAACTGTCGCGCCGATACGTTCACCGCGACGCGCACGGCCGCGCCCGGCGACGATGCATTCCATGTCGCCGCCGCGACGCATGCGCGTTGCAGGATGGAGCGCCCGAGCAAGACGATCAGATCGCTGTTCTCGGCGATCGGAATGAACTCTCCGGGCGACACGATCCCTTCTTCCCCATGTGTCCAGCGCGCCAGCACTTCGGCGGCGACGAGCGTGCCGCTGCGGCATTCGAACTGCGGCTGGAAGACGAGATCGAGCGCATCGCTTTCCACGGCCTTGCGCAATTCCGCTTCGAGATAGGCGCGGCGATGCGCGGCGTCCATCATCTCGGCGGAGAATCCGACGACCGTGTTCTTGCCGCGGCTTTTCGCTTCGTATAGGGCGATGTCCGCGCTCGTCATGAGACTGCCGCTATCGTCGCCTGCTTCGGGAAAGCTCGCGTAACCGATGCTCGCGGTCACGTTGATCTCGCGCCCGCACAGCGTGGCCGGACGGCACAGCGCCGCGCCGATCTCGACCGCAAGGTCCGCAACCGCCGCCCGCTTCCACGAACTCGTCAGCGTGACCGCGAACTCGTCGCCGCCCATGCGGCTGACCATTGCGCGTCCGCCGACGCTGCTTTCGAGCACATGGGCGACGTGCTGCAACAGTTGATCGCCCGCGCCGTGGCCGAGCGTATCGTTCACGGTCTTGAAGTCGTCCAGGTCGATCAGCACGAGGCCCAGATAACGGTTCGGCTCCTTCGCGCCCGCGAGCCGTTCATCAAGCGACTCATAGAACGTGCGGCGGTTGGGCAGATTCGTGAGCGGATCGGTGCGCGCGAGATATTCGAGTTCGCGTTCGGCTTCGCCTACGCGCCGCCGCATGCGATTCATCACGAGCGTGGAGATCCATAACGCGCCGAGACATGCAACACCGAGAAAACATGCGTATTGCACGAGCTGCCGACGCACGAGATCGCTCGTCGCGACCAGCACCACATAGCCAAGCCGGTGCCCGTTATGCTCGATCGGCGCACGCACGAATACATCGCCCAGCGAAAGCGTCGTGCGCTGTTCGGCCGATTGCAGCGTGCCCTCTTCCGCTTCCGCCGGCGCGATGCCTTCGCGCGCATAGCGTGTGAAAAGCCGCCCGTCCCTGCGATAAACGCTGAGGCTCTCGACATACGCCACGCGGCCGAGCGAGCGCAGCACGTCTTTCATCGAGCGTTCGTCTTCGAACATCAGCGACGCACTGATGTTTTCCGATATCACCGAGGCCTGCAGCGTCGCGTCGTCGTAGAGCGCGCTGCGAAAGGCCACCGCCTGATACAGCAACAGCACGATGCTCGCGGCCACGAGCGCGATACCGACGCTCACCAGATTCGCGCGCACCGTGAGGCGTCCCGCGCTGCCCTTACGCGTGCCGGTGGATTTCACTTGAGCCTCCTTGCGAGCCGCAGCAATTTGGAACTGAGCACGAGCTTGCGGCGCACCGCTTCGCCGTTGTTGATCTCGAAGCGCAGATGATCGTCTTCCGCGACGAGTGCGATGACCGCATCGCCGGGCGTGATCGCGCCGACGCCCGCGACGATGAGCAGGGCATCGTCGGATGCGAAGGCATCGCGCATTGCGCCGCTCGTTTCATCGTTGCTCGCGATTGCGAGCACATCGCAATCGGCGAGCGTCTTGTCGGCGAGACTCGTGAAGCGCCACACGCGCGCGCCGACCGCACGGCCATTCAATGCCGCGAGCGCTTCTCGCAGCGGACTGCGCGCACTGGCGCAGACGCGCAGTTCAGCGTGATGCGTGCGATCGGCGGGCCATTGCGTGAATTGCGTGAAGTTGAAGATGTACGCGCTTTCGAGCTTGCGAAGATCCGTTTGCGCATGAACGCACCAGGCCCCGGCCGAACCTGCCGTGAAGACACATAGCGCGAGGTAGCGACGCAACGACATCATCAGAACCCGTAGACCAGTTTGGCGAGCAGGGTGCGGCTCTGCTGCACGATCACATTCTGCTGAAAGCCGGGGCCGGCGGGATCGGCATAGCGACGGTCGAACACGTTATAGAGCGACACCGACGCGTCTGCGCGCGGCACGAGCTTCGGACTATGCACGGTCAGATTCGCGATGCAATAGCCGCTTGCCGAACTCGTCTGCGCAAGGCGCGACGACATGCACTGAAACTCCGCGCCAGCGCGTGCGCGGGCAGCGAAGAACGGTGCGCTCACGTTGAGCTTGCCCATGTGACGCGGCGAGTTCTGCAATGCGCCGCCCAGGATCGAATCGCGCGAGAGCTGATACGAATAACTCGCGCGCACGCGCAGACTCGACGCGAACTGCTGCTGCCATGCGAGTTCCGCGCCGCGCGCCTGCGCACGTTCGACGTTGCGAAAGACGTAGAGACCGGTATCGGGATCGATGGACTCCGTGATGACATCGCGCAGCCGGTAGCGATACAGCGTGATGGTCGCGCGCCCCATGCCACCCAGCGCGCGTTCATAGACGAGTTGCTGCGTGCCGATATGCTCCGATTTCAGCATCGCATTCGCGAGCTGCCCGCCTTCGCCGGGAAACGCGTAGTACATCTCGTATGCGTTCGGCGCACGGTAAGCCGCGCCATAGATGAGCTTGAAGGTATCGCTCGAGGTTGGCTGCCAGATCAGCGCGATGCGGGGACTGAAGTTGCCGCCGACCTTGCTCTCGGTATCGTAGCGGCCGCCGATATCGAGCGTGAGCGGTTCGGCCAGCCTGATTTCATCGTCGATATAGACGCCGATGCGATGACTCACGCGATGATCGTCGAGCAATCGCTCGTACGGCGCGACGTTGTAATTCCACTGATCGCGCGCCGCGTTCAACGTGTAGTCGACACCGAACACAATGCGATTGCGCGGCACGGTACGCACGGTCGCGTGCACATCGCCGCCGTACCACAACGCGTGATCGCCATCGACGTTTGCAATGCCGGGCGCCGGCGGATTGATCTGCCGGCTCGTGTAGTCGTAGTGACCGCCATACGCTTCGTAGTCGATCGCGATGCCCTCGCGCAGCGTCTGCCGGTACGTGGCATCGAAGAAGGCATGCGTATCCGTCACGCTGAACGGTGCGTTGAAGATGGCGTCGTAAGGCGCGCCCGGCACGTTCTTCGTGCGATTGCCGTATCCCGCGCTGATGCGGAAGTCGCCGATGCCGAACTTCGCGAAGAGCTTCTGATTGCGCTCGCCATCGAGATTGCGGGCGACGCCGTTGTTCTGATCGGGCGTATCGAATTCGGGGTAGTACAAGTCCTGTCCGTGACGTTCATACGCCGTTGCGGACAACAGGAGATCGGCATTGCCTGCCCCGTGCCAGCCATAAGTCACGCGCGCCTCCTTCTCGCCGAAGCTGCCGGCCGCGCCTGCAATCTGCGCACCGCCTATGTCCGTGCCCTTCTTCGTGATCACGTTGACAATGCCGAACAGCGCGTTCGATCCATACACGGCCGAGCCCGGACCCGGTATGTACTCGATGCGATCGACGAGATCCATGTCCACCGGAAAGTCCGATCCGACAGCCGCCTGATCGTAGACCGCATCGTTCAGGCGCATGCCGTCGACCAGCAGAAGAAAGCGGCTGTTGTAGTCGCCCGGACGCTGAAAGCCGCGCGCGCCGAGATACGCATACATGCGATCGGATGTGACATACAGGCCGGGCAGCGTTGCGAGCGCATCGGCAAGCGTGCGCCAGCCATGATCGCGAATATCGTCGGAGGTGAGGATCGTGACGGCGGCCGGCGCGCTCGATGCAGGCTGCGAGATGCGCGTCGCTCCGCTGACAGTCATGTTCATCAGCGATTCGAGCGGCAAGGACGCGAGATCATCGCCCGCGAGCGATGACGCGACCGCGGCTTCGACGGGCGCCGCCGCAATGCCGAACGTCGCCGCCATGACGAGCCCTGCAAGCCAGGGCAGCCACGAAACGGCGAAGCACGAACGGATGAGAGAGGCACCTCGGAGCGACATCTGTACGTCTGGATATATGAGCGTCTGTGCCTCGTTATCGGCATAAATGTCCGAAGGCTTGAGCCGGTTGCGTGTGCTCCCCGTTGCTGCGCGAGTTCCATCGGCAAATTTTTCTGAAGACGTGACGCTGACGATCTGCCTTCAGCCGCGTCAGGACTTGCCGTAAACCATGCATCGTCTGCCACGGACGAACCCCTTTTCAGACCATCCATGCAAGTTGCCCCGCTGCCATTCAACGAGAACGATCGACTGCGCGTGCTGCGCAGCCTCGCGATTCTCGATACGCCCGCCGAAGAGGTGTTCGACCGTCTCACGCGAGTGCTGGCGCACATGCTTCATGTGCCGATGGCGCTGATCACGTTCATCGACTCGGAGCGTCAGTGGTTCAAATCGCGCGTCGGTGTGACGGCGTGCGAGACATCGCGGGAAGTCGCCTTCTGCGCACATGCGCTGACGGCCGAAGACATGCTGGTCGTCGAAGACGCGCGCCGCGATCCGCGTTTTCGCGACAATCCGGCGGTGACAGGGCCGATGTCCGTGCGTTTCTATGCAGGCGTGCCGCTGCGTTCCGCGGACGGCTACGTGCTGGGCACGCTGTGCGCAATCGATACCGTCGAACGCAGCCTGTCGCACGATGAACGCGCCGCGATGCGCGATCTCGCACGCACCGTCGAGCGTGAACTGCTCTCGCGCGAAACGGCCGTCTCGGCGCGCGCGTTGCATGAAGCCGATGCCGAAGCCATCCATCGATCCGAAGCGCGCTTTCGCACGATCTTCCAGCAGACGCCGACAGGAGCCGCTATCGTCGATCTCGATGGCGGCTTCATCGACGTGAATCCGCGCCTGTGCGAAATGGTCGGCTATAGCGCCGACGAACTGCTCGCACGAACCTTCCAGCAGATCACCGCAGAAGAAGACCTCGAACACGAGTTGCTCAACGTTGCCGACCTGCTTGCGGGCCGCATTGCAACCTACACGCTGGAAAAGCGCTACTTGCGCAAGGACGGCATCCGGCTGTGGATTCAGCTACATGTGTCGCTGGTGCGCGACGGATGCGGCGACCCGTTGCACTTCATCGCAGTCGTCGAGGATATCGGCGTGCGCAAGGAGAACGAGCGGTTGCAGATCGAACATCGCTTCGCGCTCGAAGAACAAGTCGCACGACGCACCGCTGAATTGCGCGCGCAGAACACGCATCTGCAAGCCGTCATCGACAATGCGCAGGATGCCTATGTTTGTATCGACGACGACGGCAACATCACTGAATGGAACGACGCAGCGGTACGCATGTTCGGCTGGACGCGGCATGAAGCGCTCGGCCGGCCGATGACCGAAACCATCATTCCACCGGAATGGCGCGATGCGCACGTCGCCGGGATGCGCCGCTTCTTGCGCACGAAAGTCGGATCGATTCTCTCCAAGGCAACCGAAGTCTCCGCGCTGCGGCGTTCCGGTGAAACCTTTCCCGCCGAACTGCGCATATCGACCGCGGCAACGGGCGGCGGGCATACGCTCTTCGCTTTCATCACCGACGTGAGCGAGCGCAAGCGCGTCGAAGCGGAAGTGGTCGAAAGCCGCGAAGCGGTGCAGAAGATCACGGATAGCCTGCCCGTCTTGATCGCTTATGTCGACAGGGACCTGCGTTATCAGTTCAACAACGACGGATATCGAAGGCTCATCGGCATGAGCACGGCATCGATGCGCGGGCAAGCGGTGGCCGCGGTCATGCCTGCGGCGCTGTATCGCGCGCTGTTGCCGTCGTTTCGGCGTGCGCTCGCGGGCGAGCGCGTACAGTGCGACGACATCGCGGAGAACGAGGTCAATCATCGCACGTGGAGCTTTTCGCTGGTGCCGGACCTGCGAGGCCGCGAAGTGATCGGCTTCTACATGATGGCGCAGGACGTGACCGATCGAAAAAAAGCAGAGCAACGGCTCGTCGTGCAGGCGATGCGCGATGCGCTGACCGGCCTGCCGAATCGTCGCGCGCTGTCGGCGCAACTTAATCGAGCAATCGCCGCCGATGCGTCTGCGCGGCGGCCCCTCGCCGTGTTCTTTCTCGATCTGGACGGCTTCAAGGCCGTGAACGACGCGCACGGACACGAAGCGGGCGACGCGTTGCTGCAGCAGGTCGGCAAGCGCCTTCAGCAAACCATACGGAGTACGGATTTTGTCGCCCGTCTTGCCGGCGACGAGTTCGTCATCCTGAGTCACGGCGTCGCGGAGGACACGAGCGCCGCGCGCATCGCCGAATCGATCTGCGAGGCATTGCGCACGCCGTTCCATGTGGCGGACCATGTCGTGACGATCGCCACGAGCGTTGGCGCAGTGGTATGGGACGGACGCGCCGCGACGACGCCCGATGCCCTCCTCGCCGCCGCCGACAAGGCGATGTACGAAGTCAAGCGCAAGGGGCGAAACGGTTACAGGATCGCGGCGCGCAGCCGCTGCTCCTTCTGAGTCACGACGTTTCGAACACGCGGCGAAGCGCGTTCGAGAGCGACGCCGTATCGTACGGCTTGCGTAACAGCACGACACCTTCCAGCAGAGGCGCATCGTTCTGTCCGGTCGCGAAGATGATGGAAAGACCCGGCTGCCGCTGGCGCGCGAGAAGCGCGAGTTCGTCGCCGGGAATGTCGGGCAGGCCGATGTCCGTCAGCAGAACGTCCACGTCGCGCTTGTCGAGCAAGGCGAGCGCCGATGCGGAATCGGTCGCCTCGCACACGGCATGACCGAAAGTTTCGAGCAATTCCACCGTGACGGCGCGGATGAGGTCATCGTCTTCAACATAGAGGATGCGCAGCTTCGACGACGCGTCCCCGGCCCCGCGATCCGCGTTCGAATGCAACAAATGACCCCGCTTGACGAATCCATTACCGAGCACGCGACGTATCTTGCGTGCAAGCGCCTCGCGCGAGTACGGCTTGCTCAGTAATTCGACGCCCGCATCGAGCCGGCCGCCGTGGACGATCGAATTCTCCGTATAGCCCGAAGTGAACAGCACCGCAATGCCGGGAATGCGTTCCCTTGCCTTGCGTGCGAGCTCCGTGCTTTTCATCGGGCCGGGCATCACGACGTCCGTGAACAGCAAGTCGATATGCACGCCGCTTTCCACGATGGCCAGTGCGCTGAGCGCATCGTTGGCGCGCAGCACGCGATAGCCCAGATCGTTCAGCATCTCGATGGCCGTGGCGCGGACCTGTTCATCGTCCTCTGCGACGAGCACGACTTCCGTGCCGCCTTCCGCTGCGCTCAGGTCCGCGACCACGGGCTGAACTTCCGCTTCGACGGTGCGCGGCAGATAGAGCCTTACCGTCGTGCCGTGACCCTGTTCGCTATAGAGCTTGATGTGCCCGCCAGACTGTTTGACGAAGCCATAGACCATCGACAAGCCGAGTCCCGATCCTTTCCCTTCCGGCTTCGTCGAAAAGAACGGCTCGTAGGCCTTGTTCATGACCTCGGGCGTCATCCCGCTGCCGGTGTCCGTCACCGCGAGCATCACGTACTGGCCGGGTTCGACTTCGGGATGGCTGTATGAGTACGTATCGTCGAGAACGGCGTTGACGACTTCAATGGTCAGCTTGCCGTGGCCTTCCATCGCATCGCGCGCATTGATGGCGAGATTGAGGATAGCGTTCTCGAGTTGTCCCGGATCGACGAAGGTGTTCCAGAGGCCGCCGCTCATGACGGTCTCGACTTCGATTGCATCGCCGAGGCTTCGCCGCAACATGTCGTCCATTTCGGCGACGAGCCTTGCAAGGCGAACCGCCTTCGGTTCTAGCGCCTGCCGGCGTCCGAACGCGAGCAACTGACTCGCGAGCCGGCCGCCACGGTTCACGCCTGCAAGCGCCTGCTGCAAGCGACGTTCAGCCTTCTCGTTGCCGCGCACGTCTTTCGATAGCAACTGCAGGTTGCCCGAAATCACCTGAAGCAGATTATTGAAATCGTGCGCTACGCCGCCGGTGAGCTTGCCGATGGTCTCCATTCGCTGCGATTGCTGCAGCGCCAGCTCGGTCTGCCGCAGCGCTTCGGTGGCGGCCACGTCCGCGCTGATATCGCGGCCCACGGCATGAATGATGTCGTTATCGGGAACGGCGGTCCATGAAAGCGTGCAGTACCCGCCCTCGCGCCGGCGAAAGCGGTTCACGAACTTCAGGGTGCGCGTGCCTTGAGCGAGGCGCTGCACTTCATTGAGCGTGGGCGTGACGTCATCCCTGTGAACGAGATTCATGAAAGACTGCCCGATCAATTCGACGGGATGCCAGCCGAGCAGATCGGTCCACGCGGGATTCACGGACACGATGGACCCATCGAGCCCTGCAACGAGCATCAGGTCCGTTGAAAGACGCCACATGCGCTCACGATCGGCCGCGCTCTCCGCGACCTTCTGCTCGAGGTCTTCATTGACGCGCTCGAGAAAATGCGCCGCTGTCTTCTGATCGTGGATGTCCATGTTCACGCCGATCCAGCGCGTGATCGCGCCGTCCGCGTTGCGAACCGGCAGCGCCCGGCTCAGATGCCACCGGTACACGCCGTTGACGCCCCGCAGCCTCACTTCGCGTTCGAACGCCTCTTCGGCGCGAACCGCTTCGTTCCAAAGATCGTGCGCGCCGCTTAAATCGTCCGGATGCGTCACGGTCGACCAGCCTTCGTCGCGCAGGCTGCCCTCGGGGACTCCGGTGTACTGATAACTTCGCTCGTTGATCCAGTCGATGCGTCCGGACGCATCGGCCGACCAGACCTGGCACGGCAAGGCCTGCGCGAAGGTGCGAAACCGTTCTTCGCTCTCGCGCACTGCGCGCTGCGCTTCGATGTGTGCGGTGACGTCGTTGCCCTGAACGAAAACGCCCAGGATTTCACCCGCTGCGTCTCTGACGGGCTGATAGCTGAAGTCGAGATAGCGCGTCTCTCCCGCCATGCCCGCATGCCGGTTGAGCCTCACGGGTTCCGCGAGACGCGCGGTCGGCACGCCCTGATAGAAGGCGGCATCGAGCAGTTCGAAGAAGCCCTGACCCGCCACTTCGGGCAGCGCGTCCTTGACGGTCCTGCCGATGATGCCGCGTTCACCGACGAGTTCCATGTAGGCCGGATTCGCGAGTTCGAACACGTGTTGCGGCCCCGTCATCATGGCGATGAATCCCGGCGCTTGTTCGAACATGCGGCGCAGACGTTCGCGATCGTTCTGCAATGCGCGTTTCGCGCGGACCTTAGCCGTCGTTTCAACGACGATGGCCATCACGGCGACCGGCTCGCCGGCCTCGTCGTAGATGGGCGAGTAGTCGAGGTTCATCCACACCTGTTCAGGCACGCCGTTGCGATGCAGCGTCAGTTCCTGGTCCTCGTATCGCAACGTGCCGCCGCGCAGGCCGACCTTCATCACGTTGTCGTTGAAGTCGGCGACTTCGGGCCATCCTTCGCGCACATTCGAGCCGAGCAGCACGGGATGCCGGCCCGCGGCGAAGCCCGAGTAGGCGTCGTTGTAGAGCATGACGCCCGGTTCACCCCAAAGCGTCACGATGGGAACCGGCGACGACATGATGATCGACAGCGTGTTCTTCAGAATGGCGGGCCATGCCGCAATGGGGCCGAGGGGTGTTGCGGACCAGTCACGGGTCGCGATGATATCGGAACAGTTTCCACCTCCCGTCAAGAATGGCGGCATGACTTCGGTATTTTTGGGAGATGTCATCGAGGGAGAAGAGGCGCGGCCTTCGCAGGCGGGATAGTCGAACGATTGTACCTTTGCGTGCGTCTTTGTCCTCACCACCGGCGCCATCGACAGCAATTCTTTAGCGCGAAAAAAAACCCCGCCGTTGACTGAACGACGGGGTCCGGCTTAAAGCAATGCCGCTTACTTGCAGTGACGTTCCCAGTGATGATGAATGCGCACCTTGTGGCAGACCACACGATGATGCGAAGCTGCGAAAGCAGGTGCGATAGCGAAGAACGTGGTGCCTGCAACCAGAGCGGCGAGAACGGCCTTTTTCATGACTTGGCGATGTAGGAAATGAAGGAGGCGTCATGCTAGCAGCGCGAGTTTACGGACTCTTTGCAACGAGCGGCAATATGCATGGATCGTCGCCGTCTTGTCGCGCTGAGGCCACATGGTGTTTCCGACGCGCTCAAGAAATTACCGCTTGTAATGAGTTGCATCGGCGAACCGGTTCGCGCCCGGCAAGGCGGATCATGCAATTACTGCCCCTGACTCACTCGCCCCGCAATATTTACGCAATATTCCGTAACCCGCGCGACATCGCCTGGCCGATTCCCTGGCAATTCTCCGTGCTTTAATCCGCGCTCCGATGCGTCGACAGATCGATCGGAGAGCCGGTCCGCGTCGTCGCGCAGTCATGCGAGCGGCACGCCGACCGACGCACAAGCCATCATGGAGAATCACAGTGAAGAAATCTTTTATCGCTTCTAATGCGTTCAGAACGCTTGCGACGCTGACCGCGCTCGCGACGATTGCAAGCACGGCTCATGCGCAAAGCAGCGTGACGTTGTACGGCCTCATCGACGCGGGCCTCACCTATACGAACAATCAGGGCGGCTCGCACAACGTTCAGGCGACGAGCGGTTCGGTCAACGGCAGCCGCTGGGGCCTGCGCGGCTCCGAAGATCTGGGCGGCGGCCTGAAGGCCATCTTTACCCTGGAGAACGGCTTCAACATCATGACCGGCAAGCTCGGTCAGAATAGCCGTGAGTTCGGCCGTCAGGCCTTCGTCGGATTGTCGAGCAATCGCGCGGGCGCAGTGACGCTCGGCCGTCAATACGATTCCGTCGTCGATTATCTCGGCCCGCTCGCTCTGACCGGCACGCAATACGGCGGCACGCAGGCGGCGCATCCGTTCGATAACGACAACCTCGACAACTCGTTTCGCATCAGCAACTCGGTCAAGTACCAAAGCCTGAACTATGCGGGCTTCAAGTTCGGCGGTCTCTATGGCTTCTCGAACGATGCGGGCGGCTTTGCGACGAACCGCGCGTATAGCGTGGGCGCGTCGTACAACTATGGCCCGCTGAACGTGGCGGCAAGCTACATGCAGTTGAACAACGCCGGCGCGACACTGAACGCGAGCGGTGCGGTCAGCGATGACGCGACCTTCAGCGCGGCGCGTCAGCGCACCTTCGGCGCCGGCGTCAGCTACGCGTTCGGTCCTGCGCAGGCGGGCTTCGTGTTCACGCAGACGCGCCTCGACGGCGCAACGGGCATCGGCGCGTCGGCATCGGGCACGACCAACGGCATCACGCTCGACGGCGGCAGCGCGCGCTTCACGAACTACGAAGTGAACGGCCGCTACAACCTCACGCCCGCCTGGTCGCTGTCGGGTGCGTACACATTCACCGACGGCCATCTCGAAGGCGTCGATCCGAAGTGGAATCAGTTCAGCCTGCAGACCGCCTATGCGCTGTCGAAGCGCACCGACGTCTATTTGCAGGGCGTGTATCAGCACGTGAGCGATGTAGGCGATTCGGGCATCACCGCGGCGATCAACGGGCTGTCGGCATCGTCGTCGAACAGTCAGGTCTCCGCGACCGTGGGCCTGCGTCATCGCTTCTGATGCGATGACACCGTAACCCGTGAGCAATGGCGGGCGCATCGCGCGAGAGGCGATGCGCCCGCGCTCTCATCATCGAACTCATGTCACCGATGACGAACCTACCGGAAAGCCTCGCGCAAATCCGCGAACTCAATCTCGCCTATCTGCTGCTTGCGCGGCGTCTGCTGCATGAGGACAGAATCATGGCGATGTATCGGCTCGGCCTCGACGATACCGCCGCACGCATCATATCGACGCTCACCGCTGCGCAAACACGACGCCTTTCCGAATCGACCGAACTCGTGTGGCAGTTCCGGATCGACGATGTCAAGCTGCTCTCTACATTGATCGACGGCCATCATGTGAAGCCGCTCTCGCATCTGCATGTTTCCATCGTCCTCGGGGAGGAAGCGTGCAAGCGCAGATCGTGACCGCCAACGCCACGCGTGCGTCCATCGCCGGCAGGAGCATCGTCGCGGAAGTGCGGGAGATCATGCTCGCTGAAGAGCTGATCCGGCTCGGCGCGCGGCTGCAACTGCTAGAAGCCGAGACGAAGCTCTCGCGTGACCGCTTGCTGAAGCTCTACAAGGAAGTAAGAGGCGTATCGCCGCCTAAGGGCATGCTGCCCTTCTCGGCCGACTGGTTTCTGACGTGGCGTCCGAACATTCATTCATCGCTGTTTCATTCGATTTTCAGGAACGTCCATCCGCTCGTCGCCGATGCCGACGAGCGCGCCACGCTGCGTGCGCTCATCGAGAGTTATCGGCTCTACTTGCAGACCGTGCAGGCGCATGGCGAGGAAGCAGTGCTGAGCTTCACGCGCGCTTGGACGCTGCCGCGCTTCTTCGATGCAGGCGTGCTTCACCTGAACGCATGCATGCGATGCGGCGGCCGCTTCATCGGTTATTCATGCGACGACTTCACATGCGGTCTGTGTCAGCCGCCATCGCGAGCGGGCAGGCTCTTATAGTTGGATGGAAAAGTGTAAGGCTTGGAAAGGATCGACAGGCTCAAGCGCCCGAAGCATGCGCCGTTATGCCGGACTGACAAAACGCTTTCCAAGAGGCACGCGATGCAGATCGGCAGTTCGACTTCAATTCCTTACGCGGGCAATGTCGAAGCGCCCGTGCGGCGCGACGCCGACGCCGACGCCGCGAGTCAAGACACATCATCCGAGACTGCAACGACAACGCCTGAACCGGCGGTCTCATCGATCAGGCAGTTCGCGTCCGGTGCGCTGGGCCTCGACAGCCCCGGCACGCCGAGCGACGACGCCAACGAGTTTTATACCGCAGGGAAATGGGTTGCGGCCGCAGTCACCGTCGGCAAAATCATTTCGTTGTTCGTATGATGCGCGCAAATAATCGATAACATCCGGTAAGAACTTCGTTACCTGCAACGCTTCTTGCCTGATTGACCACCGATTCACTGAGCGAACATATCGTTGCGCGCCGCGTGCAGCGTCAACATCGCATGCAGCCGTTTCTCAACGATAACCATCCAGCTCATGCACGCTCCTACTCATCGAAACTTCGTTCAATCTCCAATGCGCGCCGCGCTCGCGGGCATCGCACTCATGCTGCCGGTGTTGCACGCATCGGCTGAAGACCTGCCGGATGTCTGCGCCGCACTCAAGAACATCGTCGCCGCCGAATCCTTCACGACGCTCGGCAAGCACGCCGCGCTGATGCCCGCGGGATCGCCTGAACAGGGAACCTGCCGTGGCAGCCGTCACGTCTACGATTGCCGCTGGAAGGCGCACTGGGCCGCAGACGGCGTGGTCGCGGACCCGCTTCAGGAACTCGGCGCCGATATTGCTGCATGCTTTCCCGACGTGCGCCACGACGTCAACACGGCGACGCGTCAGCACTTCGTCGTGCGCGACGATGCGGCACGGCTTACGGCCAGTCTGACAGCGAGCATCGACGGTCCTTCTTCGCTGCGCCTGCGCGTGGTGCGCTAAGTGCATGCGCGCGCGCCCGCACTTCATGCGATGCCTTGCCATCGCCGCATGCGCGAGCGCGATTCAGGGCTGCACATGGACGCTTCTCACCGCCGCCGATACTGCCGGCTCGCTGGTGCAGGCGGGCATGTCGGTGGCGTCGAAGTACTCGTCCCCCGATTACGTCACGGGTGCGCCGGCCTCGCTGCGATCGGTCTGCATCGAACTGAATCAGACGATGCCCGCTGGCGATATCGTGCCGGTGCTGCAATTAGCCTTGCAGCGTCGCGGCGTGGATTCGATGGTTTATAACCCCGGCACGTCCCCGCCCGGCTGCGAGGCGATGCTCGTCTATGCAACGACGACGAGCTGGGCAAACCCGAGCTTCAGCGACGACCCCAAAGCGTATCTGTCCGCGATCGATCTCACTTTGCTACGTCAGGGACGCGTGCTGGTCACGGCCCGCTATCAGTCGCACGCCTATACGCTCGACCGTTTTTCTGGCGCGCAACAGAAGGTGGATGCGCTCGTCGGCAAGATGGTGGCCGCTCGCGGACCCTAGTTCCTTTCCATGCCTTTCACGAAGCGAGGCTTGTCCGCACGCGATGCTATTCTGCACCGGCCTCAGGATGCGTCCTCGTTTCCGGCTCGTCTTGCGGGCGCAGGCGAGCCGGTCTTTTTCGAGCGGTCGAGCTTAGCGCACGAGCTTTGCGCGCAGCATCGCAATATCGTCGTCGCCGAGCGACAACCCGCGCACGAGGTACTCGTTCAATGTGCCGAACCGCTTCTGAAGTTCATCGAAGGCCGCTTCGATGGTCGTGCTTTGCGCCTGATGCAATGGCGCGACGACCGCCAGCGGAACGCCCAGTCGCGCCGCATGCGCCGACATGCGCACGGCAATCTGCGCCTCCGCCACGACGTTCGTCATCAGATAGTCCTGAATGATGACATCGAGCGGCACGTCGGCGATGGCGAGAATCAGCGCGGCTGCCCAGCCGGTTCTATCTTTGCCCGTCGCGCCATGCACGACTTGCGGCCCCGCCTTGTGTGCGAGCCGCTTTAGCAATGCGCCGAACTGCACGCGAGCGAGCGGATCGGCGATCATCTCGCGCTGACGGTCGATCATCCATGCGCGTGCGGCGGCGGCATCGTCAGGATTTGCAGCGGACACATCGATGGGTGCAATCTCATGCGTCTCGCGCGATGCACCCGCAGGCACGCGATCGGGCGCGAGCGTTGCCTCGCTCAGCGTGCGCAGATCGTGAATCGTGTACAGCGACAGACGCTGCATCGCGAACATGTCCGCATCGTTCGCATTGAGCGCTCCGGAGCGATAGAACACGCCCTGACGAAGACGGCGGCCATCGGCAGTCGGATAACCGTCACCCGTGCCGGCCATATCGCGGAAATTCTCGATGGACGTCATGTGCGGCGCTTCGGGCGCGGCGCCGCTGTCGCTTGCGCCGCCGCACGCGGAAAGAACGCTTGCACCGGCGCCGCCTAAGAGCAGGACGCCCGCACTGCCGCGCAGGAAGCCGCGACGCGCTCGCGATATGGATGATGATGTAATGGACATATCGTTTCGTTATTCTTACTACTTGGTCGATCGTGCAGGCGCGTCCCGATCCGCCACGACGATACGCACCGTCAGCCCGCCACCCGCCGCATTGCCGATCTCGCATCGCCCGTCGAGTTCACGTGCGAGCCGTGCGACGATCGCAAGGCCGAGGCCGCAATGTCCATCGCCGCTGCGCGCCGGATCCAGGCGGACGAACGGCCGCATCGCGTCTTCGATACGCTCGTCAGGAATGCCAGGACCGTGATCGCTTACTTCGATCAGCCACGCATCGTCGAGACGCGCGGTACGAATCTCGACTGGCGGCTCGCCATGTTCGAGCGCATTGTCCACGAGATTCGTCATCAAGCGGTCGATGACCGTGCGCGGCAGCCGGAAGGCATCGCCTGCTTCGAGCGATAGTGCGAAGAGCGCATCGCCGCCGTCATCGGGAGCGGGAAACTGCTCGGCGATGAACGCGTCGACATGGCTCACCGAAGTATCAGCCGGCGCGCGTGCGGCAAATTCGAGGAACTGCTGGACGATGCGCGTCAACGAATCGATATCGCGCAGCGTATCCTTGCGCCCGCCCGAGGCATCGTCCTGTTGCACGCTCGCGCGCAAGCGCAGACGCGTGAGCGGCGCCTTGAGATCGTGCGCGACGCCCGCGAGCATCACCGTCTTGTCGTCCTCGGCATCCGACACGCGACGCATCATCCGGTTGAATGCGCCGATCAGTTCGCGCAACTCGCGCGGGCCTTTCTCGTCGACGGGCGCGGGACGCTCGCCGTCGCCGAAGCGCCGTGCAGCCTGCGCGACGCGCGCGAGTGGCCGCTGCAATTGCCACGTCGCGATCAGCGACAGCAGCACGGCCCCCAGCAGCATGACGACCGACTCCGCAACGAACGGCGCGGGATGCGGCACGTCGATGGGCGTGACGATCCAGAAGCTGCTCGATGGATACCGCACCCACAGGCGAGACATGTCCTTCGCATCCGTGTCGACCGCGATGCGCGTGCCAGTCGGCAGGCCCTCCGCCAGCTGGCGCGCAAGATGCGCGTGACGCGTGCCGACCGGCGCATGCAATACGACGGGCTTCGGCATGTTCCACACCGGCACGGTATGCACATGCATTGCACGCGCGAGGCGGCCATCGAGCGCTGCATCGCTATGTGCCGCTTCGAGCACGAGCAGCAGTCCGCGCGCATAGCCATCGGCTTCGTTGCGCCTTCCCTGATTCATCAGTATGGCGAACCATCCACTCTGGACGATCAACAGCACGACAATCGAAATCAGCGCGGTACGCCCGAAGAGCGTGTTACAGACGCCCGCCGCGCGACGGCGCAGCCATTCAAACACCGCCTGGACGCGCATCGAACGCGGCGCCGTCGATATCGGGCACGAACACATAGCCCTGGCCGCGCACCGTCTGCACGTGACGCGGGTTAGAAGGGTCATCCTCGATGATGCGGCGCAGGCGCCAGATCGGCACATCGAGCCCGCGATCGCGATAGGAGAGATCGTCGCCGCGCAGCAGATCGTGAATGAGCACGCGCGAAAGCACCTTGTACGGATGCTTCATGAATATCTTGAGCAACGCGAATTCGCTGTCGCGCAGCGCGATGCGCTCGTCGCCACCGACCAGCGAACGCGTGACGAAATCCAGTTCGAAGCGGCCGACGCGTTCTCGCGCGCACGGCTCGGGACGGCTCGGCACAATCGCGCGACGGCGCAGCACCGTCTCGATGCGCGCAAGCAGCTCGCGCGGATCGAAGGGCTTGGCGAGGTAATCGTCCGCGCCCGACTGCAGGCCCGCGATCTTGTCGTTCACGCTCGCGCGCCCCGTGAGCAGGATCACCGGGATGTCGTCGCCGCCTGCCCGCAGCATGCGTAATGCACGCAGGCCATCGGTGTCCGGCATCATGATGTCGAGCACGACGATGGACGGCCGCTCCAGTTCGAGTCGATGCGCGAGCCCGCTTCCATCGTGCAGCACGGAGACCTGCACGCCGCGTTCGTGCAGAAAGCGGCGCAACAGATCGCGCACCACGGAATCGTCGTCGACAATGAGAACCGAAATAGCCATCCCGAAATTGTAATGGCGAGCCCATGAAACAGGCGTCTTTCGCAATAAGCGATGCCATTACCGATTCTTACGAACGCTCACGGCACGTCACCGCGAAAGAATCGGAAAGTATTTCGTATCGCGATTTCCGCGACGCCGCGCATAGAATGCGGCGCATGACTCAACATGTATTGATGGTCGATGACGACCCCGTGGTGCGCGACCACGTGCGCGAATATCTGCAAGGCCACGGCTTCGCCGTGTCGGTGCTGCACGACGGCGCAGCCTTGAAACGCAGCATCGAAGCCGAGCGGCCATCGCTCGTCGTGCTCGACGTAATGATGCCCGGCAAGGATGGGATCAATGCACTGCGCGAGCTTCGCAGCGCGGGCGAGGACGTGCCGGTTATCTTGCTGACCGCTCGTTCGGATGTGATCGACCGCGTGATCGGCCTCGAACTCGGCGCCGACGATTACCTATCGAAGCCCTTCGATCCGCGCGAATTGCTTGCACGCATACGCTCGGTGTTGCGACGCCGCCATGTCGATGCACCCGGCGCGCCGGAGATACGGCCCGCGTATCGCTTCGGTCCGTTCGAGATCGACTTCACCGCACGCGAATTGCGCCGTGACGGTGCGCGTCTGCCGCTGCGTTCGGCGGAATTCGCGCTGCTCAAGATTCTCATCCGGCATGAAATGGTCGTGCTCACGCGCGCGCAACTCAACGAACGCATGCGCGGCAACAGCGCGCATCGCGATCGCAGTCTCGATGTCGCCATCTGGCGGCTGCGGCGTCTCATCGAAACGGACCCGTCCGAGCCGCGCTATGTGCAAACGGTGTGGGGACGTGGCTATATTTTCGTGCCGCACGGCGATCCGGGCGCGGCCGAGCACGCCCCGCCACTTTGACGCGCTCGCGGTTCAGAACGTGAGCACGCTCATGAAGAGGCGCTGTAGCCAGCCCATCGTGGTCGAGTCCGCGAGCATGCCGACGCCGGCCTGTTCGATACGGGCGTTCGCCACCTTGTTCGAAGCCACATAGTTACCTGCTTCGACATCCTTAGGATTGACGATCCCCGAGAAGCGCAGACGGTCCTGATTGCCGCCCATCGCAATGATCTTGTCGCCCGCCACGACGAGATTGCCGCCGGGCAATGTGCCGATGACCGACACCGCGAGCGTGCCGTCCATCGCGCTGATGTTCGATGTGCTGCCCGATCCGTTGAAGCTCGTCGATGCGGAGCCGACGTTGAAAAGCCGCGCGAGGCGCGCGGCTGCACCCGTGGTCTTGTCGGCGGCTTCGGCGCTGATCGAGCTTTCGCGGCTGGCTTTTGCATCGGCGGTATTGCTGCCGCGATAGGACTCGGAGAGGCGAATCGCGAGCACGTCCCCCACTTTTTGCGCACGCGGCGTCTCATACAACGAGTAAGCGCTGCCTGACTGAAAGATCGCGCCTTGCGTGTTGACGTTGACGGGCTGCGAGACACTCGGCGCGAACGTCGGCATCTCGACGATCGATCGCGACGAGGACGAAGTGGATGAGCAAGCGCTAAGCGCAAGCGCCGCGGACGCGACAAGCGCAATTCTCATGATGTGATGTTCCTGTTCAGGGCGCATCCGCGGCAGCCGCGCGCCATTGTTCGGTGAGCCGCGCGAGCCACGCTTCGTGATCTTTCAGGCGATAGATGACGCGCGCCGTCGCCGCGCCCGCGTTTGCTTCGAGCGTGATGGTGCTTGCGGCGTTTTCCCAGACGTACCGCGTGTAACCGTGCTCGCGCCTGACGCGGCTCGCGCCGTACTTCAGCGCGAGCGCATCGGCGAAGTCGCTCGCAAGGCGGGCATCGAACACGAAGGACATGCGATAGAGACGCGGTTCGCTTTCGCCCGGCATCGCGGCGAAGCGCATGACGTGATCGAACGAAGGCGCGCAATCGACGACCGCCTGCGATGGCCGCCACCCCTGCTCTGTCCGATGCGCCCACTTGCACGCGATGGAAACGCTATGCGGATCGCTCAGCTCCATCCCTAGAGAGGCGGCTTCGGGGTCGGTCGTGCAGACCGCGAGACTGCCGGCCGGAAGCGCGCGTGCATGTTCGTGACGTCGGAAGTCATCGAGCGATACGCCCAACTGCAGGCCTCGAAATGCGTAAGGTCTCTCCGCGTGCGCGAGCAGCGGCAGCATGATGGCTGCAATGAGGACACGCGCCGCGATACGTCGCAAGTGAATGTGCATGTCAGTCGATCGCAGCGGCACAGGCATCGAAAGGCGTGGCCGCCGCATGACCGACGACGGGCACGATCTTCAGCGTCGCGGATGTCAGGCGGCATGGCAGCGCGGCAACCGCGCAGCCGTCGAACATGAAGGGGCACGCTGCAACGATCGCGCACAGCAGCGCGGATTGGATGCGCATTTGCATGAATCGCTCAGGCCGTGGTGTCGATGGTATTGCCGAGATGCGGTGGATTGGCGGGCGTCGTTGGCGCTGTCGTGGACTTCGCGGTGCCTGCGCTGGTGGCGGCATTCTGGCTGCGCTTGATGGGCAGCGTCGATGCGCTTGCCTGCGTCCTGTGCGTGGCGAGTGGGTTCGTAACGTTCATGCGGTGCGCTCCTTGGCGAGAAAGACCCATCGGAATGGGACCATCGCATTGTCACGGTGCGCACAGTCTTGCGATCGCGCGATGAACTCGCGCTTTTCGCCGCTGCTTACCAGCGGTTACAGGCCCGCTCGTTTCGACTTACCGGAGCATTTACGCACTTACCTTGCAAAACCCTATCGAATGTTCCTATATTGGTCGAGATGCGTCCCGTTTCCGAATCGACGGAAGAACGGCCTCGCAAACACGGACAAAGGTGATGACATGCGCATTCGACACTGCCTGATGGGCGCGGCTGCCGTACTCGCCGTCGCGACCGCATCGGCGCACCACGGCTGGAGTTCCTACGATGTTTCGAAGACACTGAAAATTCAGGCCCCGCTGCTCGATGTTCAGTATCGCAACCCGCATGTGGAAGCCGCTGTCGACTACCAGGGCGCGCGCTGGCATGTCGTACTTGCGCCGGTGAGCCGCATGGAGTCGCGGGGTCTGCCGATGGACGCTCTATCGGCGGGCAAGGTCGTCAGCATCGAAGGCTATCCGCGTTCGGACGGCACGCATGAGTTGCGCGCTGAACGCATTACGGTCGATGACAAGACGGTCGAATTGCGTTAGCGATGGAGTGGGCCACATCTGCGGCCACGCTGGCGGCGTCGATTGAAGGGTCGGCGTTTGCGCTATGGATTCGCAGCTCGCCGTGGGCCTATCCCTCGGTGAATCTGGTTCATTTGCTCGGGCTGACGCTGCTGATCGGCCCGATCGGGCTGCTCGACTTGCGCTTGCTGGGCCTTGGCCGCCGGTTCTCCATAGCCGATGTATCCGACGCACTCACGCCCTATGCGGCTGCCGGGCTAGTCCTTTTGATTGCAAGCGGTGCGATGCTCTTCTGTGCGGATGCCGTGCCGTTGCACCGCAATGCTCTGCTGCAAACGAAGCTGTGCTGCATCCTGCTGGGGCTGATCAATGCGTTGGCGTTTCGTCGCATCTGGTCGCAGCGGCTTCTCGATTGGGACCGGCAACCTCCGTTGGCCGGGCGCGTGCAGGCCGCGCTGTCATTGTTGTTGTGGCCGGCGGCGGGAGTGCTGGGGCGGTTGCTCGCTTATCAATGATCCTTTCGATCACTTATCCGGCGAGGTGATCCGTGAGCCGCTTCAACATTGCATCGCATGCATCGAGCTGTTCGACGGTGATGAACTCATCGGGCTTATGGCCTTGATCCATGCTGCCTGGCCCGCATACGACGGCCGGGATGCCCGCCTGATCGAAAAGCCCTCCTTCCGTGCCGAACGCCACCGTGCCGAACTCACTGGACCCGCAGAGTTGCGTCAGAAGCCGCGCCGCTTCGCTTTCCGGTGATGTCGCCAATGCCGGATACGCAGAAAGCGCCTGCAAGCGAATGCCGGTATCGGGCTTGACAGCGCGCATGCGCGGAACCAGTTCGCTTTCGGCGTAAGTCAGTAGATCATGCGCAACTTCGTTCGCATCGAATCCCGGCAGCGCACGTACTTCGAAATCGAACTCGCATTCTTCCGGCACGATGTTCAGCGCGCGGCCGCCCTTGATGAGACCGGTCTGCACGGTCGAGTATGGCGGATCGAATCGTTCGTCGTGATGCTGCGGATGGGCGAGCTGCTCGCCGATCACCTCCAGACGATGGATGAGCCGCGCGGCATATTGAATTGCGTTGACGCCATACGGCGCATAAGCGGAATGACACGCGGCGCCCTTCACGTGACAGCGCATCGCCAGCTTGCCCTTATGGCCGAGCACCGGCTTGAGTTCGGTCGGCTCGCCGATCAGGCAAAGCACCGGCTTGTGCGGGCGTTGTTCCAGTTCGGCGAGCATCGGGCGCACGCCCAGGCAGCCCACTTCTTCGTCGTAGGAGAACGCGAGATGCACCGGCAAGCGCAACTCACGAGCGACGAAACGCGGCACCGCGGCAAGCACCGACGCGATGAAGCCTTTCATATCGGCGGCGCCGCGTCCATATAAGCGGCCTTCGTGCTCGCTCATGCGAAACGGCTCGACGGTCCATGCCTGTCCATCGACGGGGACGACATCCGTATGCCCCGAGAGCACGATGCCGCCACGGTCACTCGGACCGATGGTCGCAAAGAGATTGGCCTTGGTGCCCGCATCGTTATAGAACAGCTCGCTTTCGACGCCATGCTGCGCCAGATAATCGCGAATAAATTCGATCATCTGCAGGTTGGAATCGCGGCTAACCGTGGCAAAGCCGATCAGCTTTTCGAGCAAGGCCCGGCTCGACATCTCACTCATCGCCCGGCACTCCGTAGCTCGGCGCGGCGGTCGGATTCAACGCGCGCGTGATGTAGTCCTGCATCTGCGGCGAATACGCTTGCCAAAGACTGGCCAGCTTGCCGATGGGATCGTCTTCAGCCCAGTCGATGCGCAAATCGACGATCGGCCACACCTGATCGCCCACGATCTTCAGCGCGGCCGAATGCACCGGTCCTGCTTCTCCGCCCTTCTCCATTGCGGCATGCATGGCGGCAAGGAGACGGTCCGCAAGCGCGCCTGAGGTGCGCTCGAATGCGGGCGTCATCGCTTCGATGACGTCGATGCTAGTCAGCATGTTGCCCGCTGCGACGCATTGATTTCCCGCGACCGCATGATTGATTCCAAGCGCTTCCTTGCCGCTAAAGAATGCCGTGCGGCCTCGGGCATCGATGACGGTGACCTGGCGATAATCGCTGAAGGCATCCGTGGCTAAAGCACGATCGAGCGCGACGGAAGGCTCCATCTCCGAGTCGCTCAGATGATCCAGAATCAAGAGCCCAAGCGCCGGCAGCGTCACGTTCTGCGTCGCCACTGCGCCGACCCTGGCGCGCAACCACGGACAACGCGCGCCGACCGCGATGCTCGATGAACTGATCGCTATGCCGAGCTGCCCCGTTTTATCGCAACGTCCGACGATTGAAAATGTCATCTGTGTTCCTTTAAGCGGCAGACGGCGTCCATCCATCGGGAATGACCGCGATCACATCGATTTCCATGAGCCATTCCGGCTGACCCAATGCGACGACCACGAGTCCGGTAGAAATCGGAAACACACCCTTCAGCCATTTCCCGACTTCACGATACACCGGCTCCCGATAGCGCACATCGGTAAGAAACGTCGTCGTCTTGACGATGTGAGAGAGATCGCTGCCGGCTTCTTCGAGCAATTGCTTCACATTCTTCATTGCCTGTTCGGCTTGCGCACGCGGATCGCCCAGGCCGACGAGATTGCCTTCGAAGTCCGTGCCGATCTGACCGCGAACATACACCGTATTGCCCGCGCGCACCGCCTGGCAAAGATCGTTATCGAGCGTCTGATTGGGATACGTATCCTTTGTATTGAACATGCGGATACGGGTGTGCGTGGGTTGGCTCATGAATGCCTCGTTTCTTGAAGAAAGACTAAATCGCTTCGCTGACTTTTAGCGATCGCGCATCGCCTGGCTCGGTCTTTGGCGCATCGTAATAAGCGAGGTACTTGCGCTGCGTGACGATGTGATCCGCAATGTGCTTTGCGTCGTGCCAGACGCCCCAGATGAACGCGGAGCCCCGGCGTGAAAGCCAGGGCAAGCCCAGGAAATAGACACCGGGCTCCTTCGATACACCGCGCTGATGCTTCGGCTTGCCGTTGTCGTCGAATGCGTCGACCTGGAGCCAGCCGAAATCGACTGCATAGCCCGTTGCCCAGATGATCGACGTGACATTGGCCTTCGCCAGATCCAGTTCGAGAATGGGCTGTGTCAGGCACGGCGGATCGGACGGAATATCGCGCGCTTGCGGCTCTTGCGGGAGATCGAGGCCGTTACGCTGGGCGTAAGCATCGGCCGCATCGAGCAAGGACAGATAGTTATCGTCGCCGCGCCGGATGTTATCCGCGAGGTCGGTCTGAAACGTCGCGATGCCGCCGTCGAATGACTTCGTGAGTCCGACGAGCGTGACACCCTGATGTGCGAGACGCCGGAAGTCCACCGTATGTCCGCCGCGCGCACCGCTTACTGCAATGGTCACGTGCTCCTTGCCCGGCCGCATCACCTCGGCATCCCATTCGCCGAGCACGCCGAGCCACCAGCAGAAATCGCGGCCGCGATACGCGCGGGGCGGACGATCGTGCGGTCCCACGGACAAGTAGACTTGCCTTCCTGCTCGCTGCAATTCATCCGCAATCTGAACGCCCGATGAGCCCGCGCCGACGACAAGCACCGCGCCTTCGGGCAATTGCTGCGGATTGCGATAGTCGGCCGAGTGAATTTGCTCGAGTCCGGCATCCTTCGGCGCGATGGCTGGAATGACGGGGCGCTGAAAGGGACCGGTCGCGACAACGACGCGATTTGCTTCGATCGTGCCGTCGGACGTCTCGACCGTGAAGCCTGGACGGCCCGCATTGCGCACGACGTTCTTCACTTCGACGCCCGTGCGGATCGGCGCATTGAATTTCCTTGCGTACGCAGCGAAGTATTCCGCAACCTGGTCCTTCGACGCAAAGCCGTTCGGGTCGAATTCGGCGAACTCCAGATTAGGGAAACGATCGTGCCACGCCGGCCCATTGGCGACGAGCGAATCCCAGCGTCCCGTGCGCCAGCGTTCGGCAATACGCGCACGTTCGAGCACGAGATGCGGAACACCGGCTTTGCTCAGATGCTCGCTCATCGCGATGCCGGCCTGACCGCCGCCCACCACGAGCGTATCGATCGACGTAGTTTCCACTGTCATGGCTGAGTCCCTTAGGAAAAGCAGATACGTATGCGTGGCAATCTACGCGTCGCGAGAGAATCCGAAAAATATATAAAAAAAATGCCTAGCATCGGATTTGGCTATGCAAGGATTTTTGAGCACCGCAGAATCCGGCTCATCACATATGGAGTCACTTGGCGATGGAAGGCCACCCCTTGCGCTATTCGCTGCGTCAGTTGCGCTATTTCGTCGTCACCGCCGAGACGCTGTCATTCACGGCTGCGGCCAAGCGGCTGCATATCTCTCAACCATCCATTTCCACGGCATTGGCGGATCTCGAAGTGTCCTTTGGCGTGCAGCTCTTCATCCGGCACCACGCAAGCGGCCTGTCGCTTACGCAAGCGGGGCGCGATCTCCTGGGGCAAGCGCGCAATCTTCTGAAAATTGCCGAAGAACTCCAGATGGCGGCTAAAGAAATGGACGGCGGAATGACGGGCGCAATCACGCTCGGCTGTCTGGTTTCGCTTGCGCCGCCGCTCATGCCGGGACTGATCAGCCGCTTCACCGACGAGCACGCGGGCATTTCCTTTCGTACAGTAGAGGCGCATCAGGATGCGCTGCTAAGCGGCCTGCAAGACGGCTCACTCGATATTGCGCTGACATACAGCCTCGACATGACGGAAGACATTGCCTTCACGCCGCTCCTCTCGCTTCCGCCTTACGTCATTCTGCCGAGGACGCATCGCCTCGCCCGCGCGCGCAAGGTGTCGCTTGCGGATCTGCTGCCGGAGCCTTACGTGATGCTCGACCTGCCGCACAGCCGCGAATATTTCGCGGCCCTTTTCGACGCCGTAGGCAGCCGCCCCGTGCCGGCGTTTCGTTCTTCGCAGCCGGAAGTCGTGCGCGGCATGGTGGCCAACGGACTCGGCTATAGCCTGTTGAATTTCCCCCTCAAGTCCAATCGCACGGTCGATGGAGAAGAGTTCGTGATTAAACGTTTCAAGGACACCGTCAACGCGACAACGCTCGGGATTGCGCAGTCGCGCACGATGAAACCGCGTCAGGTAGTGCACCGCTTCGCGTCCTTCTGCGAAAACTATATTCGGCGCTTACGTCTCGATGCCTGAGGCGTCGGAACGCCCAGGCGGCTTCACGCCTGCATAGTCAAAAACTTTGCTTTGTATCCGAAAACAATATTTTGGCTGGCAATTTGGCTTGATAGATTGATGACCATGTTGGAGCGCGATGCAGCAGCCTTGCGTCGGCGCGCTCTCTGGGAAATGGAAGAAGGAGGGCTTCATGGCCGACCCGGCACGCACGACCCCACTGCAAGCGCTCGTCGACGAACTGCGCAGCGGTTGCGAACAATCGTTCAGCGATGCTCATGCCATGCCGCCGGGCGTCTACACATCGCCGGAGTTTCTGGCTCTCGAAGAACGCGATATCTTCGCGCACGAATGGCAATGTCTGGGCCGGGCGAGCACGCTCAAGGCGCCCGGAGACTATCTGACGGCGCGTATCGGCGAGCAACCGGTCGTCGTATTGCGCGACGAGCAGATGCAGCTCAAGGCGATGTCGAACGTATGCCTGCATCGCATGTCGGTGCTGCTGGAAGGACGGGGCAATGTGCGCCGTATCGTCTGCCCGTATCACGCATGGAACTATTCGCTCGACGGCGCGTTGAAGGGCGCGCCGCTGATGGACCGGCAAGCGGGCTTCTGCAAGGAAAGCTACCGGTTGCCGCAGATTCGCTGTGAAGAATGGCAAGGCTGGATGTATGTGACGCTGGACCAAAGCGCCCCGCCTGTTCATACGCAGCTCGCCAAGCTCGATGAACTGATCGACGCCTACGGCATGTCCGATTACATCGAGACGTTTCATGAAGAACACGTGTGGAACACGAACTGGAAGATCCTCGCGGAAAACTTCATGGAGAGCTATCACTTGCCGATGCTTCATCGCGCAACCGTGGGCCCGCATTCGAAGCTCGAGGAAATGGAATGTCCGCCCGGCTATCCGGCATTCAATTATCACTGGATCACCAAAGAGGCCAGCCTGCCCATCGGAAATGCGCATCCGGACAACACGCGCCTGACCGGGCACTGGCGCAAGACAACCGCTTTGCTCGCCATCTATCCGACGCATCTCATTACGCTCACGCCCGGCTATTTCTGGTATCTCGTGTTGCAGCCCCGAGGCGTGGGGCAAGTGCATATTCGTTTTGGCGGCGGGCTCGCCCCTGAATTCATTGCCGATCCCGAAGCCAATGCACACATGGCGACGCTTAAACAATTGCTCGATGAAGTCAATGCCGAAGACAGACGCGGCGTCGAAGCCGTATTTCGCGGCGTCCACGCACCGCTCGCGAGACCGGGGCAACTGAGTCATCTGGAACGGCCCAATTACGACTTCGCGCGCTATCTCGCAAGCAGAATCGGCGCGCATTGAATACTGCATCAAAGACAGGACGCAATCACGATGTCAAATCCTTCCTTCATCTCGTTCACGGGCGTGAGCAAATCGTATGACGGCGCGAACTACGTCGTCGACGATCTGAACCTCGACGTGCGCAAGGGAGAGTTCGTGTCCTTGCTCGGGCCATCGGGATCGGGCAAGACGACCACGCTCATGATGCTGGCAGGATTCGAATCGCCCACGCATGGCGAGATTCGGCTGGATGGCAAGCGCCTCGACGACAAGCCGCCGCATCAGCGCGACATCGGCATGGTGTTTCAGAATTACGCGCTGTTTCCGCATCTGACGATTGCCGAGAACGTCGCGTTTCCGCTTTCCGTGCGACGCGTCAGCCGCGCGGAGCAGAAGACGCGCGTCAAGCGCGCGCTCGACATGATCGAATTGCCGCACCTCGCGAATCGTCGGCCCGCGCAACTGTCGGGCGGACAACAGCAGCGCGTCGCGCTTGCGCGTGCGCTCGTCTTCGAGCCGAGCGTCGTGCTGATGGACGAACCGCTCGGCGCGCTCGACAAGCGCCTGCGTGAAACGATGCAATACGAAATCATGCGGCTGCATCGTGAGCTTTCGCTGACCATCGTCTATGTGACGCACGATCAGGCCGAAGCGCTCACGATGTCCGACCGCGTCGCCGTATTCTCCGATGGCCGCATTCAACAGGCCGCGACGCCCAGCGAGCTGTATGAGAACGCGCAAAACGCATTCGTCGCGAACTTCGTCGGCGAGAACAATGGATTGACCGGACGCGTCGTGAACGTCGATGAACCGTGGGCCACGCTCGCGCTGTCGGATGGCAGCACGATCCGCGGCCGCTGCGAGCACGGCTTGCGCGCCGGCGACGATGCGATGCTCGCGCTGCGCCCCGAACGCGCCCACATTCCGAACGCCGAAGGCACGCATGTCGATGAGCATTGCAATGTCGTGCGCGGACGCGTCGACGAACTCGTGTATTGCGGCGATCATCATCGCGTGCATCTGACGCTGGGCTCGCGCGATTCCATCGTCGTCAAGGTGCCGAACACGCAACGGCATGCGTTGCCCGCTGCAGGCGATTTCACCGAAGTCGCCTGGCGACATGACGACTGCAAGATTCTCGCGGCAGCCGCACCACGCAGCACCCCCGCCATTACCTCTCCCAACGCGCCATCACCTTCCATCATCACGACCGCACCCGCAGGAGCCAACTGACATGCGCACTCATATCAAAGCACAATGCGCCGCACTTGCCGTACTCGCCTTTGCCACCGCCACGACGCAAGCAGCGGAAACGCTCTCGGTCGTGACCTTCGGCGGCGCTTTCGAAGCCGCCGCGAAGAAAGCGTGGTTCGATCCGTTCACGCAATCGACGGGCGTCACGTTCTCGACCGAATCGTATGACGGCGGCCTCGCCAAGCTATCGGCGATGGAGCAGGCGAAGAACACGACATGGGATTTGATGGACCTCGAAAGCAACGATGCCATCACTGCTTGCGATGAAGGTTTGCTTAAGAAAATCGACAAGAATTCCTTAGGCAAGACCAGTGATTTCATTCCCGGCTCGATCACGGATTGCGCGGTTGCGAGCATGGTGTGGTCCACCGTTTATGCCTACGACACGAGCAAGCTGAAGACGGCGCCGACCACCGTCAACGACTTCTTCGACTTGCAGAAATTCCCCGGCAAGCGCGGGCTGCGCAAGTCGCCGAAGGTGTCGATGGAATGGGCCCTCATTGCCGATGGCGTCGATCCCAAAGACGTGTACAAGGTGCTCGGCACGCCCGCCGGAGTCGATCGCGCGTTCAAGAAGCTGGATACGATCAAGAAGAATATCGTGTGGTGGGAGTCGGGCGCGCAAGCGCCGCAGCTTCTCGCGGACGGTGCAGTCGTGATGGTGCAGGCCTATAACGGCCGTATCGACGATGCCGTCAAGCGCGACAAGAAGCCTTTCAAGGCCGTCTGGGACGGGCAACTCTACGACTTCGAATGGTGGGGCATTCCGGCAGGCGCGAAGCACGCGGATACAGCCGCGAAATTCATCGTCGCGCAGGCACAGCCGAAGGCGTCGGCCGATCTCTCGAAGTACATCGCCTATGCGCCGCCGCGCAAGGACGCGATTCCGCTCGTCGACAAGCAGCGTCTGGCCGATCTGCCGACTGCGCCCGATAACTTCAAGCGCGCAGTGCAGGTCAACGCGAGCTTCTGGGCCGACAACGCGGATGCGATCAACAAGCGCTTCCAGGCGTGGCTGACGCAGTAACGCCCCTGTCGAACGAGAACCATCTTGACCGTGACCACCCACCTGCACGCATCGGCCCAAGGCACTCCGACGAGAGCCGAAGGCCGTGCGTCCTATCAGAAGGCGCAACGGCGCGCGTCCATGCAGGCGTTGCTGCTTGCGCTGCCGTTGATCGTGTTTCTGCTTTCGACCTTCATCGCGCCGATCGCGCTGCTGCTCGCACGCAGCGTGCAGAACCACGAAGTGCCCGACAGCATGCCCGCGCTCGCGCGCGCCCTCGATGCGTGGGACGGTCAGGGGATACCCGACGAGCGCACCTTCGCATTGCTCGCCTCGGGCCTCGTGCAGGCACGCGAAAGCGGACAACTGGGCAATGTCGCGCGACGGCTCAACTTCGCGCAGCCGGAGTTTCGCAGCCTCTTGATGCGCACGGCGCGCGGCATTCGCAACGATGCCCCGCCCGCGTGGAAGCCGGCGTTGACCGGCCTCGACGAACGGTGGAACTCGCCCGAGATATGGCGCTTGCTCAAGCGTGCGGCCGCATCGCCGACGCCGGATTATCTGCTCGCTGCCGTCGATGCCGAGGTCACGGCGAAGGGCGCCATTGCATCGGTGCCGTCCAATGCGGCGGTGTATCGCGATGCGTTCGCGCGCACCATCTCCATCAGTGCGACGGTGACGCTGCTATGCCTCGTGCTCGGCTATCCGGTTGCGTGGCTGCTCGCCAATCTTCCCGCGAAGAGCAGCAACCGTCTGATGTTGTTCGTGATCGTGCCGTTCTGGACGTCGCTGCTCGTGCGCACGACCGCATGGTATGTGCTGTTGCAGCCGGGTGGCGTCGTCAACAGTCTGCTGATGGGACTCGGCCTCGCGACGCATCCGGCGCCGCTCATCTTCAATCGCACGGGCGTGCTGATCGGCATGACGCATGTGCTCCTGCCGTACATGATCCTCGCGATCTATTC
This sequence comes from Caballeronia sp. LZ016, assembly GCF_031450805.1. NCBI lineage: Bacteria > Pseudomonadati > Pseudomonadota > Betaproteobacteria > Burkholderiales > Burkholderiaceae > Caballeronia > Caballeronia sp. LZ016. The sequence goes on along the minus strand of NZ_JARTVY010000004.1, from coordinate 268,605 downwards.
GGTGATGAAGAGCGTCTCACCCGTCTATGTGCGCGCGGCGAAATCGCTCGGCGCGCATCCGTTCACTGCCTTCATGCGCGTGTACGTGCCGCAGACACTGCCAGGCGTCGGCGCGGGCTGCTTCCTCGTCTTCGTGCTCGCGCTCGGCTACTACATCACGCCCGCGCTGCTCGGCGGCGCAGGCGACGAGATGATCAGCCAGCTCATCGCGATACAAACCAACACGCAACTCAACTGGGGCCTAGCGGGCGCGCTGTCGGCGTATCTCGTGATCTTCACGGCGATCTTCTATTTCCTGTTCAACCGCATCGTCGGCATCGACCGTCTGCGCTTCGGCTGAGCCACTCGCATTCGAAGGAACGTTCATGCAAGACAAACGCAACACGGTGCTGACGGAACGCATCGCCGCGCGCTGGGTGCGCTTGCATACCGCGCTCGTGCTGTTCTTCCTCATCGCGCCGATTCTCGCGATCATCCCGCTCTCGTTCAACTCGGGCTCGTATTTCTCGTACCCGATGCAAGGCTTTTCGCTGCGCTGGTATCAACAGGCGCTGACGAGCGCGGACTGGCAGCGTGCGCTCCTGAACAGCATCGGCATCGGCGCGGCATCGACGCTCATTGCAACGTGTCTCGGCACGCTTGCCGCGCTCGGTCTTTCGCGCGCGCAGTTTCCGCTACGCTCGGTCATCATGCCGATCATCATCTCGCCGATGATCGTGCCGATCGTCGTCGTCGCGGCGGGCTTCTATCTGATCTTCGCGCCGCTCGGTCTCGTCAATTCATATCCGGGCGTGGTGCTCGCTCATGCGGCGCTCGGCACGCCGTTCGTGGTCATCACGGTGACGGCGTCGCTGCTATCGTTCGATCAGAGCCTGTTGCGCGCTGCATCAGGGCTCGGCGCATCGCCGTGGACCGCGTTCAGGCGCGTGACCTTGCCGCTCATCACGCCGGCAGTGGCCACGGGCAGCGTATTCGCGTTCGCGACATCGTTCGATGAAGTCATCGTCATTCTGTTCATCGGCGGACCCGAACAGAAGACCGTGCCCCGGCAAATGTGGAGCGGCATTCGCGATTCCATCGATCCGTCGATTCTCGCCGTCGCGACCATGCTGATCGTATTCGCGGTGCTGCTGTTCGCGAGCATCAACTGGCTGCGGGCGCGCGCGGCGACGGCAAGTCAGGCGCTGGCGTGAGCATCTTCTCCGCATAATCGACGAAGCGGCGCGCAGGCGTGGTCAGCGGATTGCGCTTCAGCCACGCCGCGACGAGCCCGGAGCGCGCTACGTCCTCCACGATTCCCACCGCGATTACTTCGTTGCCGTCATAGGTCAGCGACGAAGGCGGCCGCGTGACGAGCAGCGAATAGCCGAAGCCCTGCCCCACCATGCCGCGCACGAGCTCCAGCGACGGCGAACTGAACGTGACACGCGGCGTGAGCCCGAACGGCTCGAACAGATCGACGAAATAGTCGCGGCTCGGCGCGACGTCGAGCAGAATCAGCGGCTCCTCGTATAGCTCGAAGAGACTGACCTTCGCCTGCCCCGCCAGACGATGCGACGCCGGCAGCAACACGTAAGGGCTTTGCGGACGCGTCAGCAGATGCGTATCGATAGCGGCATCGAGACCGAGGTCATAGACCATCACGAGATCGAAGCGGCCGCTAAAGAGCCCTTGCAACAGCTCGTCCTGATCGCCGTCACGGACGCGAATCTCGATGCCGGGATAAACCGCGTTGAAGCCGCGAATCAGCGATGGAAGATAGAGCGGCGCAAACGTCTCGAAGCAACCGATATCCACGCTTCCCGACGCCACGTCCGCTTCCGCCAGCGCGTTCTGTTCGAATTCCTTCGCGCTGCGCAAGAGTTCCTTCGCATGTTCATAGAACCGCGCGCCCGCTGGCGTCAGCGATACCCCTTGCGCGTGGCTGCGGATAAAGAGCTGCGTGCCGAACCCTTCTTCAAGCCCTTTGATCGCAGCGGATACGGACGGCTGCGCAATATAAAGCTGCCGCGATGCCTCCGCGACGCTGCCATGATCGACCGTTGCAACGAAATACCTGAGCTGACGCAGCGTGAAGGAAGTGGCCATGCGTGCGCGAATCGATAGGACCGGGAGAAGTGATGGTATCAGGCCGCCCCGGTCTTTCCATCACGCAACGAATGGAAACTCTTGCTCCGGCAGCGGATCGCCGTGCGCGAGCTTGCCCGCGAGATGCTTGTAGGGCGGTGAAGTCTCGCCGCCGCGATCGACATAAACGGCTTCGTCGCCGAGCCATCGGAACGACACCACGCGGCGCGAATTACCGGCCTGCCGGTTGCCCGGCGCGCCATGCACCGTCAGGAAGTCGAACGCGATTGCATCGCCGGGCTGCAAATCCCAGCCGAGAATGTCGTATTCCTCGCGGCGCCCTTCGATATCCGGCATGTCTTCGAGGCCATCGGCGCTGCGGTCGTAAGTCACGCCGGTGAACTTGCGCGGCCGAAAGAGCTTGCCCCAGCGATGCGAACCCGCCACGAATTCGACGCACGTATCGCGCGGAACCGTATCGAGCGGCACCCACATGCTCACGCTCTGCCGTGCGCTCACGCAGTAATACGGCTCGTCGTGATGCCACGGCGTCGGCTTGTCGGCACCGGGTTCCTTGACGAGCACATGCTCGTGAAAGATGCGCGCACGGTCGGATTGCATCAGTTCCCGTGCGATGCGCGCGGCCGGACTCTCTTCGACGAAGCGTCGAAACGGCTCGATGCGTTGCCAGTTGCAATAGTCGCCGAAGAAGCGGCCTGTGCTTTTCCCCGCCGTATAGTCGCGAAAATCCGGACCCGGCTGTGCAACGTTCATTGCGACGCCTTCACGCAGCGTCGGAATCCATTCCGCGAACACGCCGCGCAGCACGGCCACGCCATCGCGTGCGAACGCTTCTTTCTCTTCTTCGAACATGTGATTCTCCCTTTGAGGAAATCGCCGATGTTCGACAAGCGTGTCACGACATATTGCCTGGGGAAATAATGAAAAACCTATAACCGCTAAAGGAAAATGCTTAAGCGCGGCCAGCAATCTCTTGCCGGCCGCGCTGCTTGCCAACTAACTCATGCCTTAGTGACTCGCGCCTTCCGCCGCGCCGATGCCCGTTTCCGAACGCACGGTCTGTGCATCGAAGCCGGCCTGATCGATACGAGCGCGCGCGGACCGGTCCGTGACCGAGAAGAGCCAGATGCCCGCAAAGCCGATCGCCATCGAAAACAGCGCGGGCGATGCATACGGGAATGGTGCATCGGCGAAATGGAACACATCCACCCACACGGCTTTCGACAGCACCGTCAGCACCACCGCCGAAAGCAGGCCCAGAAAGCCGCCGAGCGCCGCGCCGCGTGTCGTGCAACCGCGCCACAACACGGACATGAACAGCACCGGGAAGTTTGCCGAGGCTGCGACCGCGAACGCGAGCGACACCATGAACGCAATGTTCTGCTTCTCGAACACGATGCCGAGCACGACCGCCACGAAGCCGAGCACGATGGTCGTCACGCGCGACACATGCAGTTCGCTCTTGCTCGACGCCTTGCCATGCTTGAACACGGTCGCATAGAGATCATGCGATACCGCCGATGCCCCCGCGAGCGTCAGGCCCGCGACCACCGCGAGAATCGTGGCAAACGCCACCGCTGAAATGAAGCCGAGGAACACGTTGCCGCCGACCGCGCTCGCAAGATGCACCGCCGCCATGTTGGTCCTGCCGAGCAGCTTGCCGCCCGCATCCTTGAACGCCGGATTGGTGGACACGAGCACGATCGCGCCGAAGCCGATGATGAAGGTGAGGATGTAGAAGTAACCGATCCATGTCGTCGCCCAGAACACCGACTTGCGCGCTTCCTTCGCATTCGGCACCGTGAAAAAGCGCATCAGGATGTGAGGCAGGCCAGCCGTGCCGAACATCAGCGCAATGCCGAACGAGATGGCCGAAATCGGGTCCTTGATGAAGTTGCCCGGACCCATGATCGACGCCTTCTTTTCGTGAACGTCGACCGCTTTGGCAAACAGCGCCTCCGGGCTGAAGTTGAATTGCCACAGCACCATGAACGCCATGAACGACGCCCCCGCGAGCAGCAGGCACGCCTTGATGATCTGCACCCACGTGGTCGCGGTCATGCCGCCGAAGAGCACGTACACCATCATCAGCGCGCCGACGATCACCACCGCGATCCAGTATTCGAGTCCGAACAGGAGCTTGATGAGCTGTCCCGCGCCGACCATCTGCGCGATCAGGTAGAACGCCACCACGACCAGCGTCCCCGATGCGGCGAACGCGCGAATAGGCGTCTGCCTGAAGCGGTACGCCGCCACATCGGCGAACGTGAAGCGGCCGAGATTGCGCAGCCGCTCGGCCATCAGGAACGTGATGATCGGCCAGCCGACGAGAAAGCCGATCGAATAGATGAGACCGTCGTAGCCGTTCGTGTAGACCGCAGCCGAGATGCCGAGGAACGACGCCGCCGACATGAAATCGCCTGCGATCGCCAGGCCGTTCTGGAATCCGGTGATGCCGCCGCCCGCCGTATAGAAGTCGGAAGCGGAGCGCGTTCTCTTAGCGGCCCATTTGGTGATGAAAAGCGTCGCCACGACGAACGCGATGAACATGCTGATCGCGGTCCAGTTGGTGGCCTGCTTGACTGCCTGGCCGAGATCGCCGCCCGCGGCGAACGAACTGGCGGAGGCGCCGGCGAGCGCGCTTGCGGCAAGGAGCTGTCGAGCTTTCATTGGACCTCCCGCTTGATCTTGTCGGTCAGGTCGTCGTACGTGCTGTTGGCGTGACGCACGTAGAGGCCCGTGATGGCCACGGTGAAGACGATCACGAACAGGCCGATCGGCATGCCCCACGTCATCACGCCCGCGCCGATCCTCGATGCAAGCAGGTCCTTGTCGAACGCGATCAGCAGCACATAGCCGTAATACACGATGAGCACGAGGGCCGTCAGCGTCCAGCCGAGCGTCGAACGTTTGCGGACGAGTTCGCGATAAGTCGCGCTCGCCTTGATGGTCTCGGCGACCTGAACATCCATGATGTGTCTCCTGCCAAGATGATGTTTGCGCGCGCGATGCGTGACCGCTGAATCTTTTCTTTGCGCTGACGCCTAAGGTACGTGCGCCGGCTTACCCGTTTCTTACGCAAAGGGTCCGCGGATGGCGGGGTTTACGCGGGGGGCAGCATCGGTCAACGCTATCCGGCGTGATGACTGCGCGCGAATCACGTATCGTTGCAGGCAGCACTGCAAAGCATCGTCATGAAGACGCGCGGCGTGCGGCGCGCGGGGACCCGATCGACCGTTCGGTCTCGCGTAGCCATCGTGCGCCGAATCCGTCTCGCTCACTCGAAACCAGGGAGAAGACCATGTGCAATCACGCCCGGCATGAACGAGTTCATCCGATCCACTGCATTCTGCCGCCGCATATGCTCAAGGAGATCGCGAAAAAGGGCACGCCGCAGCAGCGCTCGCTCGCCGTCGAAACGCTGAGCGCCGACCACACCTTCCGGCAGATCCGCTCCGTGCAGGCGGCGCTGATCGCGCCGAGGCGCGGCGTGCACGCGGCTCCGGCCGCCGCGGCATCGGCGCAGCGCAGCATCTACACCGCGAACAACACGGAGACCCTGCCGGGCACGCTGGTGCGATCGGAAGGCTCGCCCCCATCCGACGATGTCAGCGTGGACGAAGCCTACGACGGCCTCGGCGCGACCTTCGAGTTCTATCTGAAGGTGTTCGAGCGCAACTCCATCGACGGTGCGGGGATGCCGCTCATCGGCACCGTGCATTACGGCGTCGAGTACGACAACGCGTTCTGGAATTCGCAGCAGATGGTGTTCGGCGACGGCGACGGCACTTTGTTCAATCGCTTCACCATCGCACTCGATGTGATCGGCCATGAACTCACGCATGGCGTCACCGAACACGCAGCCGCGCTCGCGTATTCAGGTCAATCGGGCGCGTTGAACGAATCGGTGTCGGACGTGTTCGGCGCGCTCATCAAGCAATATGCGCTGAAGCAGACGGCGAGCGAAGCCGACTGGCTGATCGGTGCGGGGCTGCTCACGAGCGGCGTGAACGGCGTCGCGTTGCGTTCGATGAAAGAGCCCGGCACCGCGTACGACGATCCCGTTCTCGGCAAGGACCCGCAACCCGCCGACATGGCGCACTATGTTCAGACCGCGCAGGACAACCACGGCGTGCACATCAATTCGGGCATCCCGAACCGCGCGTTCTGCCTGGCCGCGCTCGACATCGGCGGCTATGCGTGGGAGAAAGCCGGCCGCATCTGGTACGAAACGCTCAACGATGAGCATCTCAAGCCGAACGTCAACTTCAAGGCCTTCGCGAAGCTCACGGTATCGAACGCGGGTCGTCTGTACGGCGCGGGCAGCGCCGAGGCGAAGGCCGTCACCAAAGCCTGGGACACGGTCGGTGTATTGTGAGCCGGTGCGCTTTACTTCGGATCGCATGCAGAAGGAGTTTCCTGTGCACGCTGAACTGATCATCGACGGGGGCGTCGGCTTCTTTCCCGGCCTCGCACGGCCCATCGTCATCGACGAAAACGATCTGTCGCCCGCCGAGCGCGAAGAACTTTCGCGTCTCGTCTCCGCCGCGCGGGAGCAGCCGGCTGCCGCGCCGCGGGCCGCAACCCGGCCGGTGCCGGACGGGCGGACGTATCGCATCATCATCGTTTCGGGCGATGGGGACATCGAACTGGGATGCGCCGATCCGTCCGTGCCACCGGCCTTCTCTGCGCTGATGGTGTTCATCAGGCAGCACGGGCGTCGGTGAATACTACCGGTCGCGTTGTAAGAGCGCGATGGTTCGTCCTCACCGGATACCGCACGCCTCGACGCACCGCTTATGACGCGTGCAGGCATCCAATTTGCTCAGACCAATCGCGAGTCGCGAGGACATCGCACGTCCAGTGCACATCACCGAGAGCGCCGCGAAGGCCCACGATATGAGACGACACCGCATTTCATTCGATCAAGCCGCATCTCACGCAGCCGACGCGCGCCGCGCCGGCGATCACGCCGCCTGATGCTCGCGCTGTCACGCGGTATCGGACGCACGCTCGCGACGATGCTCGCGGCCGCGCTCGCGATGACGCTGCTCCCCGCAAGCGCCGACGAAGGCGCGCGCGACCCGTCCATTGCGCTCTTTTACGGCTCGCCCGTGCCGGTCGGGCAGTTGTCGTCGTTCGATGCGGTGGTCGTCGAGCCGGACAGCGGCTTCTCGCCTTCCACGCATGCAGCCTCATCCGCTCAGTCCAGATGGCTCGCTTACGTGAGCGTCGGCGAAGTCACGCCCGCGCGTGCGTACTACAAGGACATGCCGCCCGCGTGGCTGAAGGGCAGCAACGCGGCGTGGGCCTCGCGCATCGTCGATCAGACCGCGCCCGGATGGCCGCAATTCTTCGTCGATCGCGTGATCGCGCCGTTATGGGCGCGCGGTTATCGCGGCTTCTTTCTCGATACGCTCGATTCGTATCAGGCCATTGCCCGCAACGATGAAGAACGCGCGCAACAAGAAGCCGGCGTGGTGGCGGTCATCCGCGCCATCAAGGCGCGCTATCCGGACGCGCGGCTCATCTTCAATCGCGGATTCGAACTGATGCCGCGCGTGCACGACCTGGCGTATGCGGTCGCGTTCGAATCGCTGTATCGCGGATGGGACCAGGCGAACAGGCGCTATGTCGCGGTGCCCGAAGCCGACCGTCAATGGCTGCTCGCTCAGGCGCGCACGCTGCGCGAGCGTTATGCGCTGCCAGTGCTGTCCATCGATTACTGCCCGCCTTCAGATCGCGAGTGCGCGCGTGACGCCATCGACAAGATCAGGCAGCAAGGGCTCATCCCCTACGTAACGGATGGCGCGTTGCAAACCGTTGGCAGCGGAATTCCGAGCCGGCCTGACGCGAGTGCATCGCGCACGATTCTCGTCGTTCAGGACGTGCAGCCCGGCGCGAATCTCAACGTGACGCCGGGCGTGCGTTTCGTGTCCATGCCGCTCAACTGGCTCGGCTACCGCGTCGAATTCGCCGATGTCGCGAAGCCTTTGCCCGAAGGCGACTTGTCGAAGCGATACGCGGGCGTCGTCGTCTGGCTCGATTATCCGGCGCCGGACCCGTCCGCGTTTCGCGACTGGCTGGAAGCGCAAGTCGATCACCGCACGCCTGTCGCGATGCTGACGACCTTCGGCATCGACATGAGCGGCGAGCTTGCGCGCAAGCTCGATCTCGAACCCGTCGCGGGGCGTCCGGGCAAACGATTGCGCGTTGAATCGATGGATGCGTCGATGATGGGCTTCGAAATGCAGCCGCAACCCGATCCGCACGATACGGCGAACGTTCGCGCCGGTGCGCGCAGTCGTTCGCTGTTGCGGCTTGCGTCGGCGGATGCGGGCAACGACTTCGCAATCGATGCCGCCGCGATCACGCCGTGGGGCGGCTATGCGATGCGCCCCTTCGCCGTCTTCGACATGCCGATGGCCAATCAGGCGCGCTGGGTACTGCAGCCGATACGCTTCTTTCGCGCGGCGCTGCGCCTTCCCGACGACATGCCCGCCCCCGACCCGACCACCGAGAACGGGCGGCGCCTGCTGATGACGCATATCGACGGCGACGGTCTCGCCTCGCGCGCGGAGTTCGACGTGAACGGCGGACCGATGAAGGTATCGACCAACGCCCCGCCGCAATACTCCGGCGACGCGCTCTACAACGTCATCCGAAAGTTCGGGCTGCCAACTACCGTTTCCGTCATCGAAGGCGAGATATCGGACGACGGACCCTACAGCAAGGATGCACCGCGCCTGCGCGCGATCGCGCGTGAGCTGTTCGCGCTGCCGAACGTCGAAATGGCGAGCCATACTTATACGCATCCGTTGCAGTGGATGCGCGTGACGGGCCTCGGCAAGTCGAGCGGCGACGACACCGCCGAGGGCGGGGGCCGTGCGAACTACAACGGGCTGTCGATCGACATTCCCGGTTATCGCTATGACACCGACCGTGAAATCGGCGGCTCCATCCGCTATATCGACACGCTCGCGCCCCCGGCCAAGCGCGTGAAAGTGCTGCTATGGAGCGGCGACTGCCAGGTGCCCGCGAGCGTCATCGAGGCTGCGGACAAGGCGGGCGTCTACAACATGAACGGCGGCGACACGCTCATCACGAAGCGTTACCCGAGCTGGACGGCGATTGCGCCGCTCGGTGTGAACAAGGACGGCTATTTTCAGGTGTTCGCGCCGAATCAGAACGAAGAGCCGTACACCGATCTGTGGCATGGACCGTACTACGGCTATCGGCGCGTGCTCGAAACGTTCGACATGACGGAGACGCCGATCCGCTTCAAGCCGGTCGATGTCTATTACCACATGTTCTCGGGCACCAAGTACGCATCGGTGAAGACGTTGTCGGAGGTGTATCGCACGTTGTCGGCGCAGCCGCTCATGCCCGTCTATGCATCCGAGTATGCCCAGAAAGTGCTGGATTTCCAGCGCATGGAAGTCACGCGCGATGGCGACTTCTGGCGCATTCGGGGCAACGGCTCCCTGCGCACCGTGCGGCTGCCCGACGACCGCGTGCCCGATCTCGCGAGCGCAGAAGGCGTGATCGGATTCAAGGCGGGACCGGGCGGCGTCTACGTCAGCCTGAGCGGCGGGGAGGCGCGCTTTCGCATTGTCGACGCGGCGCAAGCGGCGAAGATGCCGTATCTCGCGGAAGCCAATGGCGTCGTCGATCGCTTCACGCGAACTGCGCAAGGCTTCGTTTTCGAACTGACGTCGCATGTCGCGCCGCATTTCGCCATCGGCGGCGAGGCGCGCGCGGGTGCATGCGTCGTCCGGGCGAATGGGCGTGCGCTTCTTCCCGCCATCGCTCAGGGACGGCGCGTGTATTCGCCGCCCGCATCGAAGCGCAACGAATCGGATGCCGTCCATGTCGATGTCGTCTGCGCAAGCTGATCGCCAGCGGCTTTTCTCGCCGTTCGTCGTGGCGGCTTTCGGGCTGCTGGTCACGCTGATGCTCGTGCTCGCGTTCCCGCGCGAGCGCTTGCAGGAGCGTCTGCTGCAGGGCCGCGAGGCGGATACGCTGACCGTCGCCTATCTGGAAGCGTGGCTGCGTATCGAACCGGATAACACCGATGTGCTCAACGAATTGACGCGCGAGTATCTGAAGGCGCAGCGCATCGCGGACGCCCAGCGGATGCTCGCACGGCTCTCCGTCTCGAGCGATCCACATGCGCAGCTGCGGGCGCTGAAGGTGCGGATCGAACTCGCCGAGACAGAGGCGTATGCGCTCGCGCCCGGCGATCCCGCTCGTCGCGCGCGGCTGGCAGAACTGCGTGCATTGCTCGACGAAACGATCGGCAAGCCGTGGGACGCAGCCGAGCTCGAAGCGTTCGCAGCGAAAGCGCGTGCGCTCAACGACGGCGCGCTCGCGGGGCGATACTACGAGCGGCTCGCGCAAATGAAGCCGGACGAGGCATCGCGCTGGCTCACGCAGGGCGCACAACTGAAGCTCGCCGCGGGCGATCACGTGGGCGCGGCGAATGCGTTTTTTGCGGCGCAGACGCATGCCAGGACACGCGACGACGAACGCCGCTTGTTTCTCTCGGGCGTGCAGGCATTGCAAGCGGGCAACCGCCTCGCCGATGCGCTCGTCGCTGCGGATACGCACATCGGATCGCTCGGACGCGATCGGGAAACGCTGCGCTATCTGACGAAGCTCGCGCTCGCGGCGGGGCGGCCCGACATCGCGGATCGATACGCAAAACGCCTGCTGGACATGTCGGCGCGTAAGAACGCCATGCGACTGGCGGCGCTCGAATCGGCCCGCCCCGCGCATGACGCACGGTCGCCACGATTTACGATCTGCGCCCATGCCTGCATGAACGGCGGCGCCGAGCAGACGCGCATCGCCCGTATCGCCGACGAGAAAGCGCCTCCCGATCCCGCCGACTTCGAACTCGGCTTCAGGGTCTTTCTCGCCAACGGCGATCTCGCAGCCGCGCAACGCGTCGCGCAAACGGCGGTCGATCGCGATCCGGCATCCACCCAATGGCGCGAAAGGCTGGCTCAGGTTGCCGAGTGGAATCGCGCGCCGAATGTCGCGCTCGCCAACTATCTCGTGCTTGCCCGCATGCACGGCGACGACAAGTACTGGAAGCAGGTCGAACGCCTCGCCCCCGGCCTCGGCGACAACGACGCGATGCTTGCCGCCGCCATTCACGAGTCCGACCGCGCGCCGGGCGACATGAAGCAGCTCGATCGCGTCGTGAGCGCCTACGAAGCAGAGGCCGACCCGGACGCCGCACTCGACTTTCTGCAAGCGCGTGCAAAGGGTGCGTATCGCCGGCAAGTGCTCGAACGCTACGCGCGTCTCGCCGAACGCAAGGGCGACGACGATCTCGCCATGACCACTTACGGACAGCTAATCAATGAGTTCGGTCCCGATCCGTCGTACGCGCTGAAACTCAGTCTCATGTACTACACGCGCGCTCGTTTCGATCGCTCGCTTGCGGTGCTCGATGCTGCGAAGAACAACGCCAGCCCGCAGAACGGCGACTTCTGGCGCTTCTACGCCATGATGGCCACGCTGCGCCAGCAGGACCGGAAAGCGCGCGAAGGGTACGACAGACTCGTCGAAGGCGGCCAGGCTTCTCCCGACGATCTCACCGCGATGGTTTCGCTGTACGACGACGAGCCGCTCGAAGCGGGACGCATCGCCGAGTTTGCGTATCGCCGCACGGGCCGCGAGCGTTTGCTGGAACTCGCGATCTACGATTATCTGAGAGCCCGCGCGACCGCGCGCATCGGCGCATTGCTGGCATCGCTCGATCCAGCCGCGCGCGAGGAAGCCGAGCGCTCGCCGCGCTTCCTGCTCGCGCGTGCACAGTACCTTCGGCGCGCAGGCGACCCTGACGGCGCACTCGCCGATACCCGCGCGGCGCTGGCTATCGCCCCGGGGGATCAGGAAGCACGCGCCGCGCTGCTCTGGGCATTGAACGAGCGCGGCAGCGATGCCGAACTGCGAGCCGCCCTCGCCCGCTACGCGCGCGCCGCCGAACGCGACAGCGCGCTATGGGCGCCCTACGCGGCCGCCTGTCTGCGCCTCGGCGATGCGCGCGGCGCGCTGCACATGATGCACAAGCAGGCCGCAACGCGCCGCGACGATCCCTTGTGGGCGCTCGGCTACGCGGATGCACTGGAACTGAACGGCCGTATCGACGATGCATGGCGCGTACGCAATGCCGTATGGCGCACGCAGATGGCGTTGCGCGCATCGGGCAAGCAGCCGGCCATGCTCGACGACGAGCAGCGCGAAGACCTGCGCGGTCGCATGGTGGGCCTCACCGACCAGTTCGCAGGCGGCGATGCATCGCGGCGAGTGTTGATCGAATTGCTTCGGGAAGACGACGCATCCATCGGGATAACGAATCAACGCGCCACGGCGGACGATGCCATGCAAATCGCGGCACATCGGGAAGAGAAGAAGCAGCGGCTCTATTCCGCAGTGGCCCGCGAAGCCGCGCTCGGCTGGCTGCAATCGCACGACGCCTATGACGCCGAAAGCCTGTGGCTCTTGCGCCAGTACATCGACAGTGCGACGCGCCCCGTCTATGCGGAAGTGACGATCGCGCTCGCGGAACGCGACCGCACGACATTGAACCGCTTGCTCGATACCGAGGCCGACTGGATACCGCGTCAGAACCGCCTCGATGCGGAAGCCGCGACCGGCCGCTTCGGCGACGTCCAGACCCACGCGTACGAACAGCAGTTCGCGCTGCCCGACGACGAGATCGTCAATCAGATACTGCGCGAGCAACTGCTGCGCAACGCGCAGGCCATCGCGCCGCACTTCAGGGTTGTCGATCAGGGCGGGTTGTCGTACACCGAAACCGGTATCGGCGCGGGCCTTCGACTGTCGCCGACGCAATCGCTTGCGCTCGATTACGCCGAGCGCAATCAGCACGGCGATGACACGCTCGTCAACGTGCCGCGCCACGATCGCCAGTTGTTGCTGACGTGGCGGCATCTCGGCCTCGACGATAGCGAGCGCGTGAGCATGGGCCGCCGCAATGCACTCGATGACTTCACGACGTTTCGCGTCGACGGGACGCTGTTCGAGCAGCAAACGCTTGGCTTCAACTATGCCCTCGGCGTCAATCAGGCGGCGACCGAGACGAGCCAGTTGATCGTCGGCGGGATGAAGGACCTCGTGAGCGTGGGCTTCAACTATCGCCCGGACCCGCATGTTTTCGTGGGCGGCCGCGTGGAATACGACCGCTTTCATGGACAGGACCGGTCGTTTCTCGGCACCGGGACGGTAGTGGACTTCAACGCAGGCTACAAGCTGCGCGCCGATTACCCCGACTACACGATCCGTGCGGTCTTTACGCACGGGCAGTACAGCGCGTCGGGCAATCCCGGCGGACAACTGGCGCGCCTGTTGCCCGCCGGCACGCCGCTGACCGCGAGCCAGTTCATGCCGCAGTCGTTCACGCAGGAAGGCGTGCTGTTCTCTTTCGGCGACGATCTCCCCGAGGGCTACACGCGCGCCTGGCGGCCATTCTTCGCTGCCGGACCGATCCACGATTCCAACCAGGGCTGGACCGCGCAAGTGCGCGTGGGATTCGCGGGCAGCGTGTTCGGCAATGACCAGGCGCTCGTCTACTACGAGCATGCCGGCGCGACGGCCGGACGCACGCAGGCGTTCACCGAGTACGGCGTGCGATATCGCTGGCTCTATTAACGACGCTCGTTTGAACATACATCGGATACCGAATCAATCGGAGAGCACATATGAGAGTGTCACGACGTTTTGAAGCCGCATTGGTGAGCGCATGCGCGTTGCTCGCGCTCAACGCATGCGCGGTGATGGATCACAGCGACACTGCCGCCGCCGCGCTCGACAAGAACGCAAGCTGGACCGTATTGCCGATCGCCAATCGCACGGAAACGCCGCAAGCGGGCTTGCGCGCATCGGCGATTGCGCAGAGCCTGCTGGCATCGCACGGAATGCAGCTCACGCGATACCCCGATACCGGCGACGAAGAAACCCTCTTCGATACCGCGAAGCCCGACGCGAACGCCAGGGCGCTCGCCTGGGCGCGGTCGCAGAACGTGCGCTACGCGTTGACCGGCGCCGTGACGGAGTGGCGCTACAAGGTCGGCGTCGATGGCGAGCCGGCCGTGGGTCTGACCTTCGATGTCGTCGATGTGGCGAGCGGCAAGGTCGTCTGGAGCGCGGCGGGCAGCCGCACCGGATGGAGCCGCGATGCGCTGTCGGGCGTCGCGCAGAAGCTCGAGAAGTCGCTTCTCGGCGCGTTGACGAAGTAGCCGCCATGGGCGTCATGAACGATAGCGGCTCGCGACGCCAGCGCGCCGCGCAAAGCGGACAGTCCGTCGCGGGCGACATGCCGTGGGCGCGTGTCTTCGCGCCATCGGGCATCTCGCGCAGACGGGCCGCGTTCATCGCAATGGAAGTCGTCGTCGCGACCATCGCGCTGCTCGCGCTTTGCTGGTTCGTCGATCCGGCAGACCCGCTCCTCTCCCGCACCGGCTTTGGCTGGGTGTGGCTCGTGCCGGTCGTCTTCGCATTGCGCTACGGCACGCTCGCAGGCACGGCGAGTGCGCTGTTGCTGCTGCTCGCGTGGCATGCGCCTCAGTGGTACACCGGCACGCACGGTCATGCCGCGTTTCCGGGCGGCTTCTTCTTCGGCGGCTTCGTGCTCACGTTGCTGTGCGGACAATTCGGCGATATCTGGATCGGACGTCAGCGGCAAGCGCGCATTGCGAACGACTATCTCGCCGAACGGCTGTCGATTCTCACGAAGAACCAGTTCCTCTTGCGCCTGTCGCATGAACGGCTCGAACAGGACGTGCTCGCGCGGCCCGCGACCTTACGCGACTCTCTTGCGCGCCTTCGTTCGCTCGCGCTCAACGACGAAGACGATGGTCCACTGCAAGGCGCCGCGCGCTTTCTCAGGACCGCGGCACAAGCGTGCCAGTTGGAAGCGGCAAGCCTCTTCGCATGGACTGGAGACACCGTTGCGACGACACCCGTTGCAAGCGTCGGCGAGCCCTTCGAACTCGATGCGAACGATCCGCTCGTCAGCGAGGCGCTCGACAAGCTCGTGCTCACGCATCCCGAATCGAATGCGACCGGCGCCGGCACGCGTTATCGCGCGGTTGCGCCTTTGCTCGATGCAGCCGGGCGGCACGTCGCACTGCTCGTCGTGGAACGCATGCCCTTTCTCGCGATGACCCGCGACAACCTGCAGTTCCTGCTGGTGCTGTGCGGCTATTACGCCGACAGCGTGCGCCATGCCGAGGTGAGCAGGTCCATCCTTCAGGCGTTTCCCCGTTGTCCTTATGATTTCGCGCTTGACTATGCGCGGCTCGTCCATCTGCTGCGTGACACGGGCGTGGAATCATCACTGGTTGCGCTCGTCTTCGATACCACCGAGTTCGGCGCATCGCTGCATGAACATGTGCTGCGCCTGCGACGCTCGCTCGATGCGCAGTGGCCGATCATCACGCCAGCGCGACGCGTCGTCCTCACGCTGATGCCGCTGTCCGGCGAAAGCGCGGTGGCGGGTTATCTTTTGCGAATCGAAGAGAATCTGCGCGCGCAGTTCGGTGCGGACTTCGAATCGGCGCATGTTGCGACGCATGCGATGCGTCTCACCGCCGATTCGCCCGTGGACGCGCTGCATCATTTTCTGAGGCTCTGTCATGTGGAAGACTGAGCGCGTCATCGTTGCACTTGCATGGATGGCGGCGGTGTGTGGCGTCGTCGTTCAGGCATGCGTGTTCGTGCTCGCCGCGCACGGCGGCCCGCCGACGCGCGTGCTGCTCACGTGCCTTTCGATGCAGGCGATCGCGGCCGCACTGATCGCGTTCGCATGCTGGCGTGCGTTGCCGCAGCGGTATCGCTCGAAAGGCGCGTGGTGTTATCTGTGGCTGCTCAACTTCGCGGTGCCGGCGGGCGGCGCGCTGGCCTCCGTCGGCGCAATGGCCGTTGCGCTTGCATTGCCGCGTCGAGCGCAGGCGCGCGACATTGCCTACGTCGAAGAGCCCGAGTTCGCGACGCATCTGATCCCCCACGTGTCTTACGGGCGCGGTGCGCGGCTGAAGGCCGAACTGCAGAACGCCGAAGCGGTCACGTCGCTGCGCATGACCGCCCTGCTCGCAATGCAGTCGATGCCCGCGCATACCATCAGTCCGCTCCTGCGCGGCATGCTGGCCGATCCGCTCGACGATATTCGCCTGCTCGCCTACGGCATGCTCGACAGTCAGGAAAAGCAGCTCACCCAGCGCATCCTCGCGCAACGTCCCAAGCTCGCAATGCAACTTTCGCCCCGGGAGCGTTATGAGGCCAACAAGACACTCGCCGAACTTTATGGCGAACTCATCTACGCGCATCTCGTTCAGGGCGATGTCTATCGCAATGCAGCCGATCAGGCCGACGCCTACGCCGCCGCTGCACTCGATATCGATCCCTCGGACGCCGCGCTGTGGCGCATGCGCGGACGGCTCGCGCTCGACCGCGGCGACCTCGATGCGGCGGACAATCTGCTCGAGCGTGCCATCGAGCAGGGCTTCGCGCGCGATCGCATGTTGCCCTATCTCGCGGAGGCGGCGTATCGGCGCGGCGATTTCGCACGCGTGAAGACGTTGCTTGCGCAGATGAGCCCGTCCGCAATCCTGCCCGTGATGAAGCCCGTGCTCGACTATTGGCGCGGTTCGCTCGCCACGCTCCGCAAAGGCCCGACATGAACACCGTTGCCCCTCCCGATGCAGCATCCATCAAAAGATGGCCTGCGCTCAGTACGGACTTGCCCAAAGCCTCGCGCGCCGATGTGGTGCTGTTGCTCGAAGGAACATTTCCGTACGTGAGCGGCGGCGTATCGAGCTGGGTCAACCAGATGATCCGCGCCTTTCCCGATCTCACGTTCGCGCTGTGCTTCCTCGGCAGCCGCCCGCAGGATTATCCGAAGGCGTCGTATGCGCTGCCGGACAACGTCGTGCACCAGGAGAATCATTTTCTCTACGACTTCGAAGCCGCCCCTGAGGCCGAGAAACGCCGTGGCGATCGCGAAGCCTTCGCGCGATCGGCGGAACTGCACGAAGCGATGCGCAATCCGGCCATGCGCGCCGCCGCCGGCTCGATGCTGCGTGACATGCTCAAGGAGCTCGCGCCCGACGGCCGTCTGTCGGAACGCGAATTCCTCTATTCGCACGAGGCGTGGAAGACGATCACCGAGCAGTATCGCGAGCGATGCACCGACCCTTCCTTCGTCGACTATTTCTGGACCGTACGCGTGATGCACAAGCCCTTGTGGCTGCTCGCACGCATCGCCAATGACCTGCCGGATGCAGGCGTTTATCACACGGTATCGACGGGATATGCGGGCTTTCTCGGCGCACTCGCCCACTTTCGCACCGGACGGCCGCTGCTTGTTTCGGAGCACGGCATCTATACGAAGGAACGCAAGATCGACCTGTTTCAAAGCCAGTGGATACGCGACAACCGCAGCATCTTCGAGCGCGACGTATCGCAGGTCGGCTATTTTCGCGACCTGTGGGTGCGCTTCTTCGAGACGCTCGGACGCGTGTGCTACGACGCGGCGGACGACATCATCGCGCTTTACGAAGGCAACCGTCAGCGGCAGGTCGCCGATGGTGCGCCGGCTCAAAGGACCGCGAGCATACCGAACGGCGTCGACTTGCCGAGGCTCTCCGCGCTGCGCGCGAAGCGTGCACCCGGCGTGCCGAAGACACTGTGCCTGATCGGCCGCGTCGTCCCGATCAAGGACATCAAGACCTTCATTCGCGCGATGCTGACGGTCGTGCGCAAGGAGCCGGACGCCGAGGCATGGATCGCGGGACCCGAAGACGAAGATGCCGAATACGCACGCGAATGCCGCAGCCTTGTCGAAAGTCTCGGACTCGAAGGCAAGGTCAAGTTTCTGGGCTTCCAGAAGATCGACGAGCTGTTGCCGAAATGCGGGGTTCTCGTGCTCAGTTCGATATCCGAAGCATTGCCGCTCGTCGTGCTGGAAGGATTCGCGGCGGGCGTGCCTTCCGTGACGACCGATGTCGGCTCGTGCCGCCAGTTGATCTACGGCTTGCCGGGCGACGATGCCGCGCTCGGAGCGGCAGGCCGCGTCGTGCAGATCGCCGATCCGCGCGCACTCGCCGATGCCGCACTCGATCTGCTCGACGAAGAGAACTGGCGCGCCGCGCAGGCAGCGGGCATCGCGCGCGTCGAACGTTTCTATACGCAGGAGCGAATGGTCGGCGCATATCGCACGCTATACGAGCGGCTGATCGGCCGCGCAAACGACTGACACGGGGATCGTCATGGCGGGAATCGGCTTCGAACTGCGCAAGATGCTCCGGCGCGATACGCTCGTCGGACTCATGCAGGCCTATGCGTATGCGGGCCTCATCAGCGCCGGACCGTGGATACTGTCGATCATCGGCATGCTGCTGATCGGCATTCTGAGCCTGCCGTTCGTGCTGCCTACCGGACTCATCACACAGTTTCAGGTGTCGGTCACGTATTTGATTTCCTTGTCGCTCGTCCTGACGGGGCCGCTGCAACTCGGCTTCACGCGCTTCACGTCCGACCGCCTCTTCGAGAAACGCGGCGACATGGTGCTGCCGAACTACCACGGCGCGGCGCTCGTTGCGACAATCGCCGCGATTCTGTTCGGCGGACTTGCCGTCGTTCTTCTGTTTCCGCAGCAGCCGGCGGCGTACCGAATGCTGATGCTCGCCGGCTTCGTCGTGATGAGCAACATCTGGCTGGCCACGATCTTCCTGTCCGGCATGAAACAGTACACGTCCATCTTGTGGGTATTCTTCATCGGATATTCCTTGACGGCGGGCGCGGCCATCACGCTCAACCTATTCGGATTGACGGGATTGCTCGGCGGATTCGTGTTCGGCCAAACGGTGCTTCTCGCGGGACTGTTGACGCTGATCTATCGCGACTACACGAGCGATCGCTTCATCTCCTTCGAGTTCTTTTCAAAGCGATACCGCTACCCGACGCTGATGGCGACGGGTTTTCTCTACAACCTCGCCATCTGGGCCGACAAGTTCATGTTCTGGTATGCACCGGGCACGGGACAGGATGTGATCGGACCGTTGCGGGCATCGATCATCTACGACATTCCCGTTTTTCTCGCTTATCTCGCGATCATTCCCGGCATGGCGGTGTTCCTGATGCGTATCGAAACCGACTTCGTCGAGTATTACGACGCGTTCTATGGCGCGGTGCGGGAAGGCGCATCGCTGCAGCATATCGAACGCATGCGCAACGCGATGGTCGAGGCATTGCGCAACGGACTCTATGAAATCGTGAAAGTGCAGGCGACCGCCGCGCTTCTCCTCTTCGCGATCAGTACCGCGCTGCTCGGATGGCTGCGCATTTCGGCGCTTTACTCGCCGCTGCTTTATATCGATGTGATCGCCGCCAGCCTGCAGGTGTTGTTCATGGGCGTGATCAACGTGTTCTTCTATCTCGACAAGCGGCGTGTGGTGCTGGCGCTCGTCGGCCTGTTCGTCGTATCGAACGTGGCGCTGACGGGCGTGACGCTCGCGGCCAACCCCGGATGGTATGGCTACGGGTTCGCGGGGTCGCTGCTGCTGGTGCTGCTCGTCAGTCTCGTGTGGCTCGATCGCAAGCTGGACATGCTGGAGTATGAGACGTTCATGATTCAGTAGCCGACGGCGCTGAAGCGCTTCTTCTGAAGATTGCTGCACCGTCTTGCATGACGCGAAAGCCGTAATCACATTGCTCTGTCTGTTCGTTAGCCCACATTCCATTCGTTCGCTATTCTAAAGACCGGATTGCTTGTTCGCGAACGTCGTCCATACTTCTTCTGCCCACTGTGGAGGGCGAGTCCGTTGCGTGGGCCTTGCGGCAGTGCGGCGGAAGCCAGTCGCTAACTCTACCTGGCCTTTCCACGTTCATGAGGTTTCGTATGGACTCCACTTCGATCAAGCGGCGCGCGTTCGTAAAGGGAACGGCGTCGGCGCTCGCGCTCGCATCGCTTCCCAAACTGGCCGGGGCCGTGACGACGCCGGTCGTCAGGCTCGAATGGCAGGCGTTCAAATCGACGACGCACTACGCATCGTTTCTCAACGCCGTTCGAACGATGAAAGGCATGACCGATGCGAGCAAGCCGGCATCGTGGCAATACTGGGTCAACGTCCACCGCAATTATTGCCCGCATAGCGAGCCGTACTTTCTCGCGTGGCATCGCGGCTATATGTATTACATCGAACAGCAGCTCAAGACCACGTCGGGCGATACGGGCCTGACGCTGCCCTACTGGGATTACTACACGTACCCGGTCATTCCATCCGAATTCACCGATACGGCGAGCGGCAATCCGCTGTATGTGTCGCGCGTGAACTCGAACGTTTATCAGGCGCTCGATCTCAGTCCGTTCGCCTCGACCGTGGTCAACATGCAGCGTGGCACCAGGAACGCTTTCGAAACGAAGTTCGAGAATGCACCGCACAATCCGGTGCACGACATCATCGGCGGCTATATGGGGAACATCCTGACCGCGCCGATCGATCCGATCTTCTATCTGCATCATTGCAATATCGACCGCCTGTGGAGCGCGTGGGAACTGCGCTCCACGAGCAAGGTGCCCGCTGCTACGAATAGCTACTGGAGCGGCAGCTTCACGTATGCAAATAGTCTTACCATGGCGAAGTCGAAGACGCGCATGGTGTCGAACCTCGGCTACACGTATGCCAACAACAGCATGCCGGTTGTATTGCCGCCGCAAGCGCAACGTGGAGGGATCGTGCGAGTACAGGCGCAGGTATCGTCGATTCATGGACGGCCGCAAGCCGGCACGTTCACCGCAACGCCGGGCCGCAGCATTTCCGCGACCCGACGCTCCCTGGGCGGCGTCAGGGGCGTGGGGCTCGGCAATGCGTCCTTGAGCGCCGTCATTCCGCTCGCGGCCACGAACGCGACCGCGCTGAAGGACGTGCTCGCATCGTCGCCGGCCACGACGCTCGACGAGTCATCCGAAGCGCCGCAAGCGGCGGGTCCCGGAAAGGCGTCACTGCGCCACGTGAAGCTCGTGCTGGACGGCCTTGCCATAACCGCTGCCGGGCAGAACGGCGGCTTCTTTTACAACGTCTATCTCAACCTTCCCGCAACCGGCGATGTCGATGCCGTGAAAGGCGATCACTTCGTCGGGACGCTGGGCGCATTCGAGATTTCGACGGCCACGCATCACGGCACAAACATGATCGCGTTCGATGTGACCGAGCAACTCGCGCGGCTCGGCGTGGGCAACCCGAACCAGCTCGTGGTGTCGTTCGTGCGCGTGAGCGGTCTCAACGCGCCGAAGGGCAACGTCGTGTCGGTCGATGAATTGCGCGTCGAGCTGAGCGCGGACGGGTCGTGATGACGCGGCGCTCCGAGAGGCCGCGTCGCCGTCAGTGGCGGGCATTCTTCATGCAAACCGACAGCGCGGCTCGCGCGATCGAGCGACCTCCCGCTCAAACATAGTCATCAGGTCCGCCAGTTGCACGAAACGCAGCGTTTGCATCATGCATGCAAAATGCAACTTCATCTATTTTTAGCCAACGTTTCGGCAAAGGAGAACCTGATGAAGGCATTCGCTATCCGCGCGCCCGGCGGGCTGGACAAGCTCGAAATCCGCGACATCCCCGATCCCGGCCAGCCCGGGCCGGGTCAGATCCGCGTCGCTTTGCATGCGACATCGCTCAATTTTCACGATCTGCTCGTCGCGAACGGGACGATTCCGACCGCCGATGGCCGCGTGCCGATGTCCGACGGTGCGGGAGTGGTCGAAGCGGTCGGCGATGGCGTGACCGAGTTCGACGTTGGCGACCGCGTCGTGTCGTGCTTCTTCCCACAATGGACGGACGGCCTGCCGCAAACCGAAGTCGGCAATTTCGCGGGCACGCCAGGCGACGGCATCGACGGCATGGCGGCGATGCACGTCGTTCGCGCAGCCACCGCGTTCACGCACGCGCCACGCGGCTGGACTCACACCGAAGCGGCGACCATCACCACGGCGGGCCTCACCGCGTGGCGCGCGCTCGTGGTCGATGGCGCGCTCAAGGCCGGTGATACGGTGCTCGTGCTCGGCACTGGCGGCGTATCGATAGCGGCGTTGCAGATCGCGAAGACGATGGGCGCGCAAGTCATCGTCACATCATCGTCGGATGAAAAGCTCGCGCGTGCGAAAACGCTCGGGGCCGATCACGCCGTCAACTACCGCACGCATGAGCAATGGGGCGGGCTCGTTCGTGAATTGACCGGCGGACGCGGCGTCGATCATGTGATCGAAGTCGGCGGGCCAGGCACGCTCGCACAGTCGATCGAAGCGGTGCGCGTGGGCGGCCATATCGCCCTGATCGGCGTTCTGACGGGGCGCGAAGGCACCGTGCCGACGTCGTTGTTGATGGCGCGCCAGGCGAAGCTGCAGGGGCTGATCGTCGGAAGCCGGCGCGATCAGCAAAACTACGTGCGCGCGCTCGAATCGAACGACATCCGTCCCGTCATCGATCGAACCTTTTCTTTCGACGCTCTCCCCGACGCGTTCCGGCATCAGGAAAGCGGCGCGCACTTCGGGAAAGTCTGCGTCGAGTGGTAAGGGCTGCCGCTCGGGCCGGGCGGCACGCGCATTGCAGGCATCGTGCATCGACATGAAAAGGAGTCAGGCATGATGAGCAAGCGCACTCGTACCCTGGTAATGATGCTGTCGGTCGCCGGCGCCACGGCCACCATTGCAACGACGTCGTCCTACGCCGCCGAAGCCACCGCACCCGGTCACCAGCAACGCAACGAAGGCGCGGGTGTGCGCGGCGGGCAAAGCGCTCAGAGCGGTCAGGGTGCGAGTCCCCAAGGCGGTCAGGGCGCGGCGACGCAGATGGGCACGCCTCCGGCTCAGTTGAAGCGTGAGGAAGAAGCGCGGCAGCGCGGACATGCCTCGGGCGCAGCGGCGAAATAAAGGAGCATTTGCGTAGAGCCGGCCTTGCGCGAGCTTTCATGAGTCGCAAGGCCGCTTTTCATGCGCATTACATTTCGCTCGCGGCTCTCCTATGATGAGGAAGCGCGCGTCGCAACGGCAATGAACGAACGGCTTCACAGCCGGACCGCGCGCTGTTCAATCCATCGCCGGAGAGCAGCCTTCCATGAGCACGCGTTCGACCGACAGCGACGACGCCAGCGCACGCGATCATCCGCGCTATGCGCAGATGTTTCCGGTGCTATCCGCAGCCGATGTCGAACGCCTGCGCCGCTTCGGCGCCGCCGTGCATTACACGAAAGACTCGTTTCTTTATCGCGCGGGCGGCACTTGCCCCGGCGTGTTCGTGCTGCTGTCGGGCAGGGTCAGAATCGTTGCCCGCGAAGGGTTGCTGCGCGAACGCGTGATTCACACCTACACGATGCCCGGCGAGTTCACCTCCGATGTCGCGCAGCTATCGGGCAAGCCCGCCGTCGTCGACGCTCACGTCCTTGAGGATGTCAAAGCAATTCTTCTGCGTCCGGACGTGCTCAGAGCGGTCATGGTCTCGGAAGCGGATCTCGGCGAGCGCATCATGCGCGCACTGATCCTGCGGCGCGTGCTCGTGTTCGAGCGCGGACACGGCGTCGTGCTCGTCGGCGCATCGGGCAATGCGAGGCTGCGCGCCTTGCAGAACTTCCTGAGCCGCAACGTCTTTCCGAGCGTCACACTGGACGCCGGACACAACGCCGAAGCACTCGCGCTGCTCGAACGTCTGACGCCGCAGCCCGACGACTTCCCGCTCGTCGTGTGCCCGAGCGGCACCGTGCTGCGCAATCCGGATGAAGGACAACTGGCGTCATGTCTCGGCCTCGTGCCCGACTTCGATCCCGCGCACGTCTATGACGCGCTGATCGTCGGCGCGGGACCGGCGGGACTCGCTGCAGCCGTATATGCGGCGTCCGAGGGATTGTCGGTCGCGGGCATCGATTGCCGCGCGCCCGGCGGACAGGCAGGCAGCAGCTCGCGCATCGAAAACTATCTCGGCTTTCCGACCGGCATCACGGGACTCGCACTCGCGGGGCGCGCCTTCGTGCAGGCGCAAAAGTTCGGCGCGCATATCGGCATACCATGCGAAGCCGAAGCGCTGCACTGCGATGCTGGCGCGCTCGCCGTCGAACTCAGCGATGGCCGGCGTATCGCCGCGCGGACCGTGGTGGTCGCGAGCGGTGCGGATTATCGCCGGCCGGAAGTCGATGACCTCGCGCGCTTCGAAGGCAGCGGCGTCTATTACTGGGCGACGCCGATCGAAGCGAGGTTGTGTCGCAAGGAGCCGGTCGCCTTGGTCGGCGGCGGCAATTCGGCAGGACAGGCCGTGGTCTATCTCGCGTCGCATGCCGAGCACGTTCATCTGTTTTTTCGCGGTGCGAGTCTCAAGCACAGCATGTCGCATTATCTGGTCGAGCGGATCGCGGCTTTGCCCAACGTGACGCTGCACGCGCGCACGGCGCTGACTTCGCTGCAAGGCAATGCGCGTCTCGAATGCGTGCGTTATCGCAATCCCGACGGCATCGAATGCGCGCTCGATACGCATCATCTCTTCGTGTTTATCGGCGCTCAGCCGCGAGCGTCCTGGCTCAAGGCATGCGGCGTCGCACTGGACGCCAAGGGCTTCGTGCTGACAGGCGCAGACGTTCCTGGCAACGACGCTCGCGTCATGTCCCTGCAAACGAGCATCCCCGGCGTGTATGCCATCGGCGATGTGCGCGCGGGGTCGATCAAGCGCGTTGCATCGGCGGTCGGCGAAGGCGCGGCGGTCGTCGCGCAAATTCACGCTTATCTCTCGATTCGTTCGGCGGTTAATTCATAGGCATGGCCCGTGCTGTGTCCGGGTCATGAAAATCGTATGCGTTGCCTGGGGTTCCATGCTGTGGAATCTCAAAGGCTTTCCAATTCGTGGCGAATGGCGAGAAGGCGGTCCTTTGATCCCACTGGAATTTGCTCGCCATTCCGACGGCGAAATCGCGAGTCTGGTCGTGCTCCCGTCGGGTCCGGTCTCGCCAACCTACTGGGCGCCGCTCGCTCTCGAATCGCTCGATGCCGCGCGCGAAGCCTTGCGTAAGCGCGAAGACGTGCGCATCAACGAGGCCCAGTGGATCGGCAGCATTCCGCAGCCGGCGGGCATCGACTATCCGCAATCGCACGCGTTTGCTGCATGGCTTGCGCGTAATGGCGCGGATGCCGTGGTCTGGACCGCGCTGCCTCCGAAATCCCACGATTGCAACGGCCGCATGCCAAGCGTCGATGAGGCGATCACGTACTTCAATTCATTGAATGAGGATGACCGCAGCCGCGCGGAAACGTATATTCGTCAGACGCCGCCGGTTGTTCGTACGCCCTTTCGCGAGCGCTTCGAGAGTGTGTTCGGATGGACGCCGAGTAATCCGCGCGATTCGCTTTAGCGTGAATTTCCGCTCGCCTCCGGTGCGGCGCACGTATCGACTCCTTCCAGCCCGCGCGCGCGTTTGACCGCTTCCAGACGCGCCTGCGCCGCCTGCAGGTTGCGCGGATAGTAGAAGTCCTCTTGCCACGGCTGATAACCCACGCTCTCCAGTTCGCGCAGTTCGCATAACTGGTGCGCGCGCGTCGCCGACGCTTGCGACGACGATCCAGCGGTCGACTGGCAAGCGCCTAAATGCAGCGCCACCAAGAGTACGAGCGCGACCTTGCCGCGCGGCATGTTGCGATGAACCCGATCAGGCATTGCGAATGCTCCTTCTTTGTCGGCTTGATGTCCGGCAAACCGTCCTTAACGTACACCGCTTCGGTTAGCAACTCAGGCTATAAATTAAAGTTGTAGGTGAGGTAACGATCATGGTCATTAACTGCGCCCATTGCGGCAAACTTTATTTCGTGGATAGCGAGGACAGGGAGCTTAAGGCGTGCCCGGTATGCGGCGCGGAAGACGCCGAGCAATTGGCGACGACCATCGTCTTTGCGCAGGCAAAGAGCGATACGCCGCCACTTGTCGCTCAAAGACAGGACGTTCATCGAACGCATTCGAGGTCCTAGAGCGCCGCTGTCGCTGAAGCGATGCATCCTACGAAATTCCAGCCCGTTTCGAACATTGAATCTGTCACTACGCATGTTCTGGCGAACAATGCGCGCGCTCGTGCCATGCGACGGTCTTTAGGAAGGAGCCACGCTCTCGTGCTGGCGCGTCGGCTTGTCGCTCACGGCGGGCTGATTGCGAGAAAGACGCTGGGCGGCTGACGTGACATGGCGCTCGTCGAGCAGCGCATCCAGCGTGCGTAAGGAATTGAGGCCGATGTTCTGGCTTTATTTCAGCAATGCGTTGCCGTTGGCAATGCTTTCTCGCGAGAACGTCATGCCGACGTTCCCGCGAGCTAATGCGTCAGGACTGCACGAACGCAAGTAAATCCGCATTAAGGACATCGGCATTAATCGTCAACATGCCGTGCGAGAACCCCGGATAGGTTTTAAGCGTTCCATTCTTAAGCAGCTTGATGGACTTCAGCGCCGCATCGGCGATCGGCACGATCTGATCGTCTTCGCCGTGCAGGACGAGCGTCGGCACGCTTATCGATTGAAGATCTTCGGTCTGGTCCGTTTCCGAGAAGGCCTTGATGCCGTCGTAATGCGCCTTCGCGCTGCCCATCATGCCCTGTCGCCACCAGTTCTGGATAACGCCCTGATGCACGGTTGCGCCGGAACGATTGAAGCCATAGAACGGCCCGGCCGGAACATCGACGAAGAATTGAGCGCGATTGTCGGCAAGCGCCTTGCGGAAACCGTCGAACACTTCGATGGGCAGCCCTTCCGGGTTCGCCTCGGTCTTGAGCATTAGCGGAGGCACGGCGCTGACGAGCACTGCCTTGGCGACGCGGCCGGCCGGCTCGCCGTGTCTTGCCACATAGCGCGCTACCTCGCCGCCGCCCGTCGAATGGCCGATGTGCACCGCGTTGCGCAGATCGAGCGCTTCAGCGACAGCAAAGGCATCGGCTGCGTAGTGATCCATGTCGTGACCGTCGGAGACTTGCGACGAACGTCCGTGGCCGCGCCGGTCATGCGCGATCACGCGATACCCTTTTTGCACGAAGAAGAGCATCTGTGCGTCCCAATCGTCGGCGGATAGCGGCCAGCCATGATGGAACACGATCGGTTGCGCGTCCTTGGGACCCCAGTCCTTATAGAAGATTTCGACGTTGTCTTGCGTTGTAACGTACGGCATGGTCATTTCTCCTTTTTCGACGTTATGAAGCAATAGCGGACATCATCATCCGGCGTGATTGTTACAAACGCCACCGTGGCGGCGAACGACATCAACGGGAAACTGCGGGAAGCGACGAGAAGGATACGGGCGTCATAAATCCGGCGGAAGAGCGCCAGATGGAACGTATTGTTGCGCACGGAATGCTAACTGAGTTTCCGGCTGTTGTGCGAGAGCGTGGCCGCTATTCGTTTGTGATCGCCTGATGCGCCCTCTAAGCCTAAGCGCACGGGTGTGGGTTGGATGCGTGGCTCTAGCCGGGCGCGCTACTCGTTCAATCTTTGGGATTTATTTTCAGGCTTGAGTCGAACGGCGCGAGCCAGTGCGTCCATGCCGTTCGACAAAACTCGCTTATGAGAACGCCGGCTTATCGATTCACGGAGCTTTGCAGATGAAACCTGTCGGGTTTAGTCACCGCTGCCGCTCTCGTCGACGAGATGCGCAATCTCATCGACTTCGATGCTCCGTCCGAACCGACTCTTCATGCCATGTCCCCATGCATGCACGTGCGCGCCTGGCTCGAGATAGTCGGACAATGCATCCGCTGCATGCGGCGGCATCCGCAACGACGTGCCGTCGTCGAGCAAGGCGCCACGCAGTTCACCTTTGGGGCCGTACAACCGAAGCAGCACTTCGCCGGTAGCTTCCATCGGCCGCAATTCGACTGCGGCCTTGCGATGCCTGGCGTCGTGGTCCGGGCCTTCGTCGATGATTGCGCGCCCATCCTTCGTGGTGACCGCGACGGCCGCGATCATATCGACGCCGCGGGGCTTCAACCCGCGCACTCGGACGGTATCGCCCGTCGCGACATACCGCGCAATCTGCTTCGACAGATGAGGGGGAAAGTGGACTTGCCTCGACTGACCAAGGACGAACCCATCGAGTTCGCCATGAGGGTTCAGCAGAAATCGCGTAACCGTTCCACGCGTTTCCGGAAGGCTGTCGGGATCGATCCAGTGCATTCGAGATTTCTCCATCGCTAAAGTAAAAGGCGGGCCGGGCGCACCCGGCGTTTTGAATGCGGCACGCGATCCCGATAGCAAACACCTCGCCTTACGGATGGACAACCGTTGCGCTAACTTCCGTCCGAAACATTCGGCGATGCCTCCTGGGCACGCCGCAGCCGCTCCCGGCTGTTCGACAAATGCATCCGCATTGCCGCGCGCGCCGCTTCGGCGTCCCGGCGTTCGATGGCATCGTAAATGTCCTCGTGCTCGCGATTGACGCGATCGAGGTAACTGCCCGGATCGTGATGCGCGAGCGCGGCCGAATTGACTCGCGTGCGCGGAATGATCGTGTTTCCCAGTTGACTCAGGATGCTATGGAAGTAGCGATTGCCCGTCGCTTTCGCCAGTTCCAGATGGAATGCGACGTCCGCCGCCACCGCGTTGCCCGTGCCTTCCGCGATGTGCCGCTCGAACTCGTCGAGCGCGCGGCGCATATGCACGAGGTTGTCGTCGGTGCGGCGCATCGCGGCCAGACCCGCCGCCTCGGCTTCGAGACTGATGCGCAATTCGAGGATCGCCATGACGTCGCGCACGGTCAGGTCGCCGGCCGCTTCGATCTGGAACCGGTCATGATCCCCCGCTTCGAGCACGAAAGTGCCGATGCCATGACGCGTCTGCACGAGCCGCGCCGCCTGCAACCGCGAGATGGACTCGCGTACCACCGTGCGGCTCACGCCGAGCTGCGCCATGATTTCGGACTCGGTGGGCAGCTTGTCGCCGGGCTGCAGCGCGCCACTACGGATGCGCTCCGACAGTTCGGCGACGACTTCCTCCGTGAGGTTGCGGGAACGGCGCAGCGCGCCGGTTGCGGGTGGCTGTGACATGGAAGAACCGAATTTTGAATGCTGATGGCCCATTATAGGGCGCGAGAGAGCTTGTACGACGACTATCGGCGGTGCGCGCGCCGGAATCGACCTCTCATTTTTTCGGTCGCCTTCGGGTTAGACCGGATAAGTGCATTCAAGGAACAATTCGTTGAAACGCAGCGCGGTGCAGCGTACAGTTCATGTACCGCGTGAAGTGACGGCGTTGCCTGCCTCGGATAGCAGGTCGGCGTTCGCCTGCTCCTGGCGCGCAACCGCACGTACGCATCTGTTCGATCGACAACCATCGCGCACGGGCGAGTTTAGAAAGCTCGGCAGCCAACTCGTCCTGTTCGATGCAATGCCGGCCACGCGCCGCGTCAGACGGAACGAGTCGAAGCACGGCAATACGGAACACAGCAACGATTTGCAAGCAAGCGGCCACTTCGACTCAGTTAGCGCGAACGCGCTGACAGTGCGATCGTTTCAACGCCGGCCGCCAGGAGACGAGCAATGATGCGAGAAGTATCCGGGGCGTTCTGCGGCTCCCGCAAACTGGATGAAGCACTCGAGGATCTGCAGGCAGAAGGCATTGCGAGCGACCGGATCCGCGTGGCGCGCATGAGCGGATTCGCCGACGTCCAGATGTCGATCGCGCTGAGCGCGAGTTCGCCGACGCAGTGGATCATCGCCGAGCACATCGGGCAAGCTGACCCCTACGACGCGCCGTACGACATCGCACCGTCGGACGACGACATTCTTCCCGCCTTCGGACATAACGACACACGCGATCTCGATGCCGAAGGCTTCGGTAGCATCACGCGAGTCGTCGTCACGATCCGCGATGAAGCCGAGATGCGTGCAGTATGCGATATCTTTTCGCGCCTCGGCACCGACGACCTCGACGCGGAAAGCGCGGCGGCCTAGCTCGTCGCATTCGACCGAAGAACGGCACTCACTGCGGACTCGGTTCGACCGGCTTGGCCTTCTTCTTATGCTTGAAGTGAGAGCCGCCTTTGCGGGTGCTTCCGGCCGTGGATGCGTTGTCGCCCCCGACGGTGGGTCCGGCAGTCGCGGCGCCGTGGGCGTTGCCGCCGCCGGAGCCACCGTTTCCGTTGCCACCGCCTTGAGCTAGTGCGACGCCCGACGCGAGCGTTGCGCCCGCCGCCAGAACAGCCATCAACGTCAGTCTGGTTTGTCTCATGTCCTTCCTCGGTGGTGACGATAGTCGGTGCCGCAGAAAAATGGCATTTTGCACGCCACATGCGGCATGCAGCGCGCGATCCGCTCCCTTTCACTCAGCAGATTTCATGCGCGTCGCTTGCGCACGTCGCAGCGCATCGGGTCTACCGCGCGCTTCGCCCGGTCGAAGTAGTTTCGCTTTCTTCGCGCGTCTCATCCAGCGGGCCGCACCGCAACGATGTCGCGCGAATTGCAAACCTTGTCGGCCAGCTTGACGAGCTTTGCCTAGTCGGTGATGTGCGCCGCATCACCCGCTTCGTTCGCGAGCACGTTTATTCGATCGTGCGTTGTACGCCGTACAGAACTCCAGGAGCAGGCGAGGCAACGGTCGATGCGCGGAGCGGCTGGTTTAGCGGAATCCATCAGCGACGTCTGGCCCGCTAGCCAATCGCTCGTCACCGCAGTAAAGAACGGCCAATAACGGCGCCAGCACCAGCCTGTTGTCATTAATTCTTATCGGTTAGATATTTCATTAAGCTTGCAAGCGAGAATAAAACTTACTGCTCTGAATAAATTCACCAGGTAAAACCAACGCCTGAAAATGGAGCTGAACGGCTAACGTAATCTCGCACTCATCGCCGCGACATCCATCAAGCCCGAAGCCGCGCGCATGGAGGCCGACCGTGCGCCATCGCACGGACGCACACCCTCTTGAATTCGTTAAATACGATAAAACTACCTCGACGGTGCGTGCGAGGGCTCTTAGAACCGAACAACGCTTCGAGCAATCACCACCATCTGTACGTCCCGGCCTAAATAACCTTAATGGGCCTTTGAAACGTAGACCCGTTTCAGACCCGATTGGCCAAATGCGCTTTGGCCAAGTACAAGGGAAACCAGACACAAATGAAAACTGAATTGCGCCGCATCCTTTCCGAGTCCGCACGCCTCGACGTGCCCATCGATACGCTTTCCGATAGCGACGATCTCTACGCCGCCGGTCTCTCATCGCTTGCCACGGTCCACGTGATGCTCGCAATCGAAGATGAATTCGGCGTCGAGATTCCCGATCACATGCTGACGCGCAGGCTCTTCTCCAGCGTCGATTCGCTCGCTGCGGCCGTCGAAGAACTGCGTCGTTCACAGGCGGACGCATGAACGCCGCCACGCAGCAACTGGAAGCGTCGCAACTTGCAAGTGTCGATATAAGCGCTGCGCCGCGCAGCGAAGCCGAACTGCTCGAAGCCGGGCATCGCGTCGCGGCCATTGCAGCGAAGCACGCCGATGCGGTCGACAAGGAAGCGCGCTTTCCAGCGGAGGCAATCGCGGCCATGCGCGCCGAGCGGCTCTTCTCCGCGATGGTGCCCGTGGTTTATGGCGGCGATGGTCTTTCGCTTGCAGGCGTCGCCCGCTTATGCGAGACGCTTGCCAAAGGCTGCGCTTCCGCCGCGATGATCTACGCGATGCATCAAAGCCAGGTCGTGTGCATTGTCGATCATGGCGTCGATGTACCGTGGCAACGCGACTTCCTGGCTCGCATGGTCAGCGAGCAGTTGCTGCTCGCATCCGCGACCTCGGAGGAGACTATTGGCGGCAACATGCGGACGAGCGCATGCGCGGTCGATCTCGTCGATGACGCCTTCACCATCGAAAAGCTCGCGACGACCATCTCTTACGGCAACTTCGCGGACGGCATTCTCGTCACCGCGCGCCGTCATCCGGAAGCACCGGCGTCGGACCAAGTGTTGATCGTCGCTCCGCGCGAGACGTTGCTGCTCGAGCAACGCGGCACGTGGGATACGCTCGGCATGCGTGGCACGTGCAGCGAAGGACATCGGCTCGTCGCCAAGGGCGCTGCAGAACAGATCCTGCCGGTGCCGTTCTCGAAGATCGCCGATGAAAGCATGCTGCCCATCTCGCATACGCTGTGGTCATCGGTATGGATCGGCATTGCATCCGATGCGTTGCATCGCGCGCATCAGTTCTTTCGCAATCAGTCACGCGGCAAGCCGGGCGCATTGCCGCCATCCGCATCGCGGCTTTCTCAAGCGGTCACGACTGTGCGCATGATGCAGGCGCGCTTGCGTGAATCGCTTCTCGCGGTCGAAGCGTCGCAAAGCGAACGCGCGACGCGTCACGCCAATCACACGGAGGACTTCGATGCGCCGCTGACGGCATCGATCGGCCTTGCGGCCGATCTGAACATGCTGAAGCTCGCGATCTCGCAATCCGCTGTGAGCGTGGTTCAGGAAGCACTGATGATTTGCGGCATGGCGGGCTATAAAAACGATACGCCGTTTAGCGTGGGACGGCATCTGCGCGACCTGCATTCCGCGCCGCTCATGATCAGCAACGATCGCATCGAATTGAATACGGCGAACCTGCTGCTTGCGCAGCGCGCCGCAACCGGGGACCTATAACGATATGAACATGCCGAACGAACAAGCCGCAATCATGGCTGACGCAGAATCACAAGCGACGCAGGCAACTTACGACCAATCGGATCTTACTTTGCGCGATCGCCTCATCGAAGCGGGCATTCTCATCGATACGGGCGAAGACGGACTCTATGGCCGCAGTGCGATTTTCGAAGACATCGTCGAGCGCCTCAATCAGGCCATTACCCTGCTTGGCGCGGACCAGCACGCCGAAGTGCTGCGCTTTCCGCCGGCCATGCGCCGGCGCGACTTCGAAGACAGTGAGTACCTCAAGAGCTTCCCCAACCTGGCCGGCACGATTCATTCGTTTGCGGGCAATGACCGCGGACATCATCGGCTGCTGGAGGCACTCGACAAGATCGTGCATATCGGCGAGGAAGAAGAACGTTCGGATGAATGGATGGACCAGCAAAAGCCGACGCGCCTCGTACTGACGCCCGCCGCGTGCTATCCGATCTATCCGCTCGTCGCCAAGCGCGGAAATCTGGCTAAGGACGGCGCCACTTTCGACGCGTTCTCTTATTGTTTCCGTCACGAGCCTTCCATCGATCCGGGTCGCATGCAGATGTTCCGCATGCGCGAATATATTCGCGTCGGCAGCCCTGAACAAGTCATGGCATTCAGACAGAAGTGGATCGAGCGCGGATCGCTGCTCGTGCGCCTGCTGCAATTGCCATTCGAAATTGACCTCGCGAACGACCCGTTTTTTGGCCGGGGCGGCAAGATCGTGGCGGATAGCCAGCGCGCGCAACAACTCAAGTTCGAGTTGCTCGTGCCGGTCGCTACACCCGACCGTCCGACGGCTTGCCTCTCGTTCAACTATCACATGGAGCACTTTGGCGAGCTGTGGAATATCCGCCAGGCCGACGATAACGTCGCGCATACCGCATGCGTCGGCTTCGGCATGGAGCGTACGACGCTCGCGCTGTTCCGTCATCATGGCCTCGACGTGAAGGCATGGCCTGCACCTGTGCGTGAATTGCTGTGGGGCAATGGCGAACCGATCATCGCCGATAGCCTCGCCAACCTGGGCAAAGACGCATGAACGCGCGCTCGCCCGCGGAAGCGCTGAATGGCACAGACGACGAAGCAAGCCGCCATGCACTGCATCGCGGCGAGCGTGTCTGGCTCGAAACGAATTGCTATGTCGACTTGTGGATCGAGCTTCTGCATCACCTTGATTGCGATCCCCATGCGGCGCTAGGCTTTACCGTAACGCAGGCTTTCGAGGGCGATCAGTTCACGTTTCCGAAGTTCTCACTGGACGACATCGGCAGGCTCTATGGGCTGCAGGCCCAGGAGCTTGCCATTTATGACACGCTTCAGGCACACGTCTGCGAGCAGACAAGGCGCGGTCATGTAGTCGTCGCAGAGGTCGATGCCTTCTATTTGCCCGATACGCGCGCAACCGCATACCGTCAGACGCACTCCAAGACGACGATTGCGATCGACACGATCGACGCTTCAGCGAAGCGCATCACCTACTTCCATAATGCCGGCTACTTCGCGCTTTGCGGTGAAGACTACGACGGCGTGTTTCGCCTGAGGCCGGATCTCGTCGGCGACGCGCATGCGCTGTTTCCATACGTGGAGTTCGTCAAGCGAGCACGCGCGCCACTCGAAGGCGATGCGCTCGTGCAACGCTCTGTCGAGTTGCTGAAGCTGCGTCTGGCGGATCGCCCCTCGGCGAATCCGATCTCGCAATGGCGCGCAGAGTTTCCAGAACATTTGCGCGCATTGCTGGAACGCGACGTCGCTTATTACCACCTGTACACGTTCAACGTAATGCGTCAGCTCGGGTCGAACTTCGAACTGTTGTCGAAGTATCTGATCTGGTTGAACGCAAACGGCGTCGATGTGCCAACGGACATCCAGACGAGCGCGCAAGCCATTGCCAGCGAAGCGATGGTCATGCAATTCCGCCTCGCGCGGGCACGCATGCGCTCGCGCTCCGATGCTTGCACCGATTGCTTCGACTCGCTCGAATCGTCTTATGACAAGGTAATCGAGCCGCTTGCTCTGCGCTTTCTCTAAAGCCTTAGCCGCGCTAGCGTGGCTAACGCACGCTAAAGAAATCAAATATAAGGAAAGCTCATGTATGCCTCGCCGCTTGTGCCGCGCCGCCTGGACGCCGGCTGGCAATGCGCAAGCACGCCTGCCGGCGCCTGCCCGACGCCCGACGCGCTCGATGCTCATACACAGTGGCTCGACGCACCTGTGCCTGGCACCGTGGCCTGTGCGCATCGCGCTGCAGGAGTCAATGGCGACGCACTCGCGCAGCCTTATGCACTGTCGGACCATTGGTATCGCATCACGCTCAACGTGACGGGCAAGCGACGCTTGCGCTTCAACGGGCTGGTGACGATAGCGGAAATATGGATCGACGGCCGCAAGCTGCTCGAATCAGACTCGATGTTCTTGGCACATGACCTTGACGTCGACTTCGCGGGCGAGACGACGCTTTATCTCTGCTTCCGATCCATCGCGCCCGCGCTTGCAGCCAAACGCGGACGCGCACGCTGGCGTCCGAAGCTCGCGCAGCCGGCGACCTTGCGCAATGTACGCACGACGCTCCTCGGGCATATGCCCGGATGGTGCCCCGCGATTCAGCCTGCGGGACCGTGGCGCGCGGTCGAGGTTATCGGCGAGTCGGATGCATCGATCGATCGCGTGCAGATGACTTCGAGCGTCGATGGCCGCGATGGTCTGCTCGATGTGACGGTGCGCTTCTATCACGCACAAGCGCCTCAAGATATGCAACTGGAGTGCGGCGATGCCTCAGCGCAGCTTCACTGGCTCGACGCACACACCGTGACTGGAAGAGTCCGCGTAGTGCAGGCACGCTTGTGGTGGCCGCATACGCATGGCGAGCCGGCGCGCTATTCAGTAAAGATCGCAGGAGGGCTGCAAAGAGTCATTTCGCTTGGCGATATCGCCTTCCGTACGATCGATGTCGATCGCGGACCGGATGGCGCGGGCTTCCAGCTCGTCTTGAACGGCACGCCCGTTTTCGCTCGCGGAGCATGCTGGACTTCCGCCGATATCGTCGCGCTGGACGCGCCGCGCGAAAAACTGAAAGCGCTTTTCAAAGCGTGCCGTCAAGCGGGTTTGAACATTATCCGTGTGAGTGGCACAACGCTCTATGAATCCGATACGTTCTACGAGCTCGCCGACGAATACGGCATCCTGGTGTGGCAAGACTTTGCGTTCGCCAACTTCGACTATCCGACCGACGAAGCATTCGAACAAAGCGTGCAACGGGAAGCGGAGCAATTTCTTGCGCGCACGCGGCGCTTCGCATCGCTTGCGGTATTGTGTGGCGGAAGCGAAGTGCATCAGCAGGCCGCCATGCTCGGCCTGCCCTTCGACGCATATCAACAGCGGCTATTCACCGAGCTCTTGCCCTCGATCATCGCAAGCATGCGGCCCGATGTGCCTTATGTCGTCAATTCACCGAGCGCAGCGCCCGGCGACAAGCTATCCATGCCCTTCGGAACACGCGGCGGCGTCACTCACTACTACGGCGTAGGCGCCTATCAACGCCCTTTGGACGATGCACGCCGCGCACGAGTCCGCTTCGCATCCGAATGCCTCGCATTCGCCAATGTTCCCGACGACGTCGCTTTGGGCGCAACACCCAATGCATCGCGGCCCCATGAGCCGCGCTGGAAAATCGGCGTGCCGCGCGACCCCGGCGCGGCTTGGGATTTCGATGACGTGCGCGAACACTACCTGCGCTCGCTCTACGGCGTCGACGTCGCGCGATTGCGATACGAAGATCCGGAGCGTTATCTGACGCTTTCGCGGGCCGTCGTGGCCGATGTCATGGGCGCTGTGTTTTCAGAATGGCGGCGCAAGGAGTCGACATGCGCGGGTGGCATCGTGTGGAATCTGCTCGATCTTCGGCCCGGTGCCGGCTGGGGTGTGATCGACGTATCCGGCGTTCCGAAGAGTGCGTTGCATGGCCTGGCTCGCGTGCTCCAGCCCGTGCAAGTGCTGATTACCGATGAAGGTCTCGACGGTATCGACGTACATCTCGTGAATGAAACCGCGCATGACATTCGCGCGCGGGTCGACTTGACCTGCTTGCGCGATGGCTCGATCAAGGTCGCAGGCGGCTCCTGCGACATCGTTATGAAGGCGCGTAGTGTCGAAAAAATCAATTCGGGCTCGCTGATCGGCGCGTTCTTCGACACGGCTTACGCCTACCGTTTCGGTCCCCGGGGCCACGATACGACTTATGTGCGTCTGATCGATGCAGACACGGGCGCGGTACTGTCAGAGGCTTTTCATCTTCCCGATATGTCCGTGAGCGAACGCCGCGACGTCGGCCTGAGCGTCACCCTCGACAAAGGCGATGACGGATGGGCGCTTCACGTCACCGCAACGAGCTTCGCGCGATGGGTGCATGTGGTTGACCCTGACTATCGTGCAGAGGTTGACTGGTTTCATCTGGCGCCTGACAGCACGCGAAGAATCCCGCTCATTCCTCGCAACGGCACTGTCACCAGGGCGCCGGAAGGCGATGTGTTCGCGATCAACGGCACGCGCGGCGCGTCTTATCGCGCGCGCGACGCTTAGCGAACTCAGCGAAGCCCGTCAAGCTTCCGAATCCACATACGATGCGAGCCCGCGTCCGAATGACCAGTCCTCGCGCCGATTAGGCGCAAGCACGATCAGCACGTCTTCGGGCCGCAAGCCGGGCGATACGGACAGGCGCGTGGCAAGCGTCTTGTAGAAAGCTTTCTTGGTGGGAAGGTTGCGCCAATCGCTTGCGGTAATGTGGATGAAGACGAGGTCATCGCTTCGCTCGACGCCCAAATAATTCGCGTCGTAAATGAAGTCGTCACGGTCGCGCTGTTCTATGAGTTGGAAGCGGTCGTCCACCGGAACCTGGAACGCTTCGACCAGCGCCTCATGAACCTGATTCGAGATCGCGCGGATGTGCTCCCGCGACTTTCCTTTGATCAGCGAGATTCTAACGAGCGGCATGAATATTCCCCAAGCGGTCTGAGAGCGCGATGAAAGCTACTCTACTGCTCGCCATCAAGTTCGAATATTCAATAATTCAGTACCGATACTTGCGCCGAATCGAACGATCAACGTGCCCGCAGCGCATCGACGATACTCATGCGCGAGGCCCTCAGCGCAGGCAGGAATCCGCCGACGAAACCCATCAGGAGCGAGAACACGACCGTGCGAATCACAACCGACGGCGTGAGAATGAAGCGGAAGGACAAGTCAGCGAAGGTCTGGAAATTCGTCGTGGAAAACGAGGCGAACTGCATCAATGCGGCACAGCACAGGCCCGCCATGCCGCCTACGAGTCCGAGCAAAAGTGCTTCCAGCAGGAAAGCAAGCAGCACGTCGATTCGTTTGAAGCCCAACGCGCGCAAGGTGCCGATTTCCCCGACGCGGTTAGCAACCGACGCGTACATCGTGATCATCGCGCCGATCATGGCAGCTATCGAGAAGATGATGGATAACGTGAAGCCAAGAATATTGATGAAGGTCGAGAGCGCCCTGGACTGATCGCCGTAAAAGACTTGCTCGCGTTTCGCTTCGTCTGCGAGGCGCGGGTCCACGTCGATATCGCTCCTGAAGCGTTCGAAGGCATCGCTGCGCGCGAGGCGCACGATCATCGACGAGTACGTGGTTCGGCGAAACGACTGCATCAATTGATCGGCATCGCCCCAGATTTCCGAGTCGAAACCGCTGCCGGCCGCATCGAAATGGCCGACGACAGTCCAGTCACGCTGCGCGAAGCGCAAATGCTCGCCGATGCGCGTGCCGCCAAAGCCCCTGGCAATGCTGCTGCCCACGATGATTTCCGACGAACCGTGCGTGAACATGCGCCCCGCCGTGAGCTTCACTTGCGGGCGCAACTCGACGCCCATCGCAGACACGCCGCGAATGACGACATTGGCCGGCGTATTCGTGCCGAGCTTGGTCAGCGAGATAAGAACTACGGTCTCTTTCGATGCGAGCGGCTCTCCATTTCGATTCAAAGCGACCGACGGATGCATTTCCATCACATTGGCTTGCGCGCGATCGATCGCGCTTTGAATCTCCGTCTCCGCGCCCTTGCGAATGACGACGACGTTGTCGCGCTCGCCCGTCGAAACGAGTGTCTTTTTGAGGCCCGCGTCGAGCATCAGCACCGTTGCAAAGACGAATACCACGAGCGCAAGGCCGCTTGCGGTCAGCAGTGTCGTGAGGCGGCGCGCCCATAGATTGCGGGCGACATAGGAAACCGGAATGGCCATGGCCGTCTGCTCCTAACCGATGGCGCGCAAGCCTTCGACGATGCGCACACGGCTTGCCTGAAAAGCCGGTACGACCGCCGCCGCCAGCGCAACGGCCAGCGCGCAGACCGCCTGCAAGAACATCGTCTCGTGCGATACCCTGAATACCGGAAACACGCCGCCCGTTGCATGCTGAAAAACGACGGCAGCGGGCGGAGTCAGCAACATGCCTATACCGCCGCCAATGGCGCAAATCGCAAGCGACTCACCGAAGACGAGCACCGAAAGAAACGTCGGTCCGAAGCCGAGCGCCTTGAGCGTTGCATATTCGACGGTGCGCTCGCGCGCGCTCATTGCCATGGCATTGGCCATCACGGCCATGATGATCAGGATCACCACGTATGACACGACACGTATCGCCGCAATGATCTGATTCGACATCGCGACGAAGCCGAGTTGAAACGCCTGCTCCGTTTCGGTCAAGGTCTCAGCGAGTGAGTTCTTGAACACGCTGTCGATGTTGCGTGAGACGGCCGCAGCATGGTCCGAATTATCGATGCCGACAACGTACACGCCGACCTGATCCACGTTGCGCTTCGTCGTCTTGCGAATGGTTTCGTTCAGGTACTCCCAGTGGAACACGAGCTGCCGCGTGATGGTGGATTCCTCGCGCCCTTCCATGATGCCGCGCACGACGAAGTCCCACGTGCCCGGATAGATGGTGCCCTTTAGCGGGATCACGTCACCGACCTTGAAGCCGTATTGCGTGGCGAGTTGGCGCCCGATAAGACAGCCTTTTCTGTCGCGCTGATAATCGGCACGCGCTTGCGGCGAAATAATGAACTCGGGGTAAAGATCCAGATAATTGTCCGACACTGCAAACTGCGCGAAGAAATTCTTGGGGTCGCGATAGACGCCGCCGAACCAGTTGGAGCGCGCAACCATCGTGACGCCATCGACGCCGCGTATGCGGTTCTCATACGCAAGCGGCAAAGGAAAAACGAGCGAAATGGCATTGCGCGTGACGAGCCGCGCATTCGATGCCGCCGCCGCGCCTGCATACCACGCATCGACGACCGTGTGCAGCAGGCCATAAGCCAGCACGGCGATGGTGAGTCCCAGCACGGTCAATGCGGTGCGCAGCTTGTGGCGTGTCGCGTTGCGCAGAATCAGCTTGAGGACGTACATGGCTTAGCGCGCCTTGTCATCGATCAATTCGCCTTTCTCCAGATGCACGAGCGCTTTGGCGGCGTTGGCAGCATGCGCATCGTGCGTGACCATGATGATGGTCTTGCCAAGGCGCTCGTTCAAACGCTGCATCATCGCGAGCACTTCGCTGGCGGAAGTGCGATCGAGGTCGCCGGTCGGCTCGTCCGCGACGATCAGCTTCGGATCGGTGATCAACGCGCGTGCAATCGCGACGCGCTGCTGTTGCCCGCCCGATAGCTCCGATGGATAGTGACTCGTGCGCTCGCTCATATTGACCATGTCGAGCACCATCGCGACACGCTCGCGACGTTCGGCTCGCGAGAGCCTTGTCAGCATCAGCGGAAGCTCGACGTTCTCAAACGCGGTCAACACCGGCATGAGGTTATAGAACTGAAAAATAAAGCCCACGTGCGATGCGCGCCAGTCCGCAAGCGCGGCTTCCGGCAAGCGTGTAATGTCGAGCCCGCCGACCCGCAACTCGCCGCTATCGGGTCTGTCGATGCCTGCAATGAGATTGAGCAGCGTACTCTTGCCGGAACCCGACGGCCCCATCAAGGCAACGAAATCGCCTTCGGCAATGGACAGTGTGATGTCGGTCAATACCGGCACCGTCTGCACGCCACGCCGATACGACTTCGCGACGTGGCTGATCTGAACGAGGGGCGCCGTGCTCACGCTATTTCTTCGCCACGGTGATGCTGGCGCCGTCCTTGAGCTTGTCACCGGGCGCAAGCACGAGCGTGTCACCTGGCTTGACACCGGATACGGCAAGCAGGTCGCCAATGCGCTCACCCGTTGTCACAGGCACTTCGCGCGCCTTGTCGTTATCGACGCGATACACCACGTTCTTGCCGCCGCGCATGACGACAGCCGCAGGCTGCACCGCGACCACTGCCTTCTTTTCTTCGGGCGGCACGGGTTTCGACAGAAACGCGATCTTCGCGCTCATATCAGGCAGCACGCGTTCATCCCGATCGACGAAACGCACTTTCACGAGCACCGTGGCCTTGGAGCGATCGACTGTCGGCACGATGCGCGACACGCGGCCTGCAAAGCGGGTATCGGGCAATGCATCGAGTTGCACCTCGCATGGCTGATCGACCTTGATGCGTGCAATATTCGATTCGGCCACGTCCGCCTCGACTTCGAGCGTCTTCATGTCGGCGATGGTGACGACTGCGCCCTTGCTATCCGATGCCGACGAAAACGGCGTGATGTTATCGCCGACATTGGCGTGCTTCTCGAGCACGACGCCATCGAACGGAGCGCGAATCACGGTCTGATCGACGGCGACTTGTGCGGCGCGCGCGTTGGCTTGCGCGGAAAGAATCGCAGCCTGGTCGCTATTGATGGATGCTTTGGCCTTGTCATAGCGGGCGCGGTCGGCATCGTATTGCGACGCCGATATCGCGCCGTGCGGTGCAAGCACCAGCGAGCGCTTGAGATTGGCTGCCGCATTCTCGAGTTCAGCGCGCTGCAACTGCAGGTTGGCTTGCGCGACCTTGACCTGCGCCTGTGCCTGTGCGAGCGACGCCGCCACATCGGCGCTTTCCAGCCGCGCGATGATCTGCCCTTCCTTCACCACCGTCCCTTCGAGCACGCCGAGCCATTCGACACGGCCCTGCGCCTTCGACGCCACCGCCGCCTTGCGCTGCGGCACGACATAGCCGGTCGCATTCAAGAGCGTATAAGTCTGCGATGGATACACCGACGTGACGGTGGCGGTCTCCACCGCTTGCGGCCCGGCAAGCCGGACGCCGACGCCGATCAGCACAGCAATGATGGCCGCGATGGCCGCATAGCGAATCCAGTTGCGCCTGCGACGCGGCATGACAGATGCGGCCGCGGGTCCGCGGTCGATCCTGAGTTTCTCTAAGTCGTGTTCAGCCAATTTTTGGGATATACCGAGCCGTTTTCGTTGCTTTGCGCAGCGGTTCGGCAGTGTTGCGTTCAGGGACGCTCAGTATAGCGCCGCGCCTTGTGTTGCTTTCGGCTTCCTTGCTGCGACCGTCGAACGCTGCGCGCCTGTTTCAGGTCGATTGCCCCGAACGCGGCGAACGCCCGGATGCGCGCTGTCATCCGATGGCGTCTTGAATACAACATGCTTGGATGTCCGCATTGGGCGCCTCGTGCGCGGGACGCACAGCGATGCTGGGTGATTTTCGTGCGCTGCTGACGATGTTTGCCGATGAGGTTTCGCAGGCGTGAACAAAAAGCGGACGAACGTCACTTGGGGAGCTGGCGTACCGCTGCCTTCGGTTCCATCGAAAATGAATGCACATACCGGCTTGTGAACAAAAATCTTACGGCGAGCCGAACCGCCCCGCGCTCACGCATCGCACCAGCATTTCGCGGCGGAACAATCAGCTTTATTTTAAGATAGCCGCTTTCAGGACTCGGCGATGCGTGCCAGGGGTAGTTTCGTGTTATTTCGGAAACCAGGTCGAAACGCTGCGATAAGAGCCGTTGGCGCCGTGCTGTGCTTGTCGGCGACGGTCTACGCGCAGCAGGCGCACTGCACGGCATCCGCGCCCGCGGCGACTGCGGCGACGGCTGCGAGCGCGTCAACGAACAGCATTCTTGCCGTGACGTCGCTGCCGCCGCACTTTAGCGGCGACGATCCCGAGCACGTGCGAGACGCATTGGCTGCCGCGACGTCATCGAGCAAGAAGCCGGGAGCAAACCCGACGATCACGGGCCGCGTGCGCAGCTTTCTGGCGCGCCCGTTTCATCGCACGTCGAGCGCTTCCGTCCCAAGCAAGGATGAGCGATCGCAAGCCGAGCGGACTTTTGCATTCGTGATACCAGCGTCGTACGGCGTGCGTTTTGAATCCAGAAAAAAGCTTCTGTCGGTCAACGTATCGCTTGCGGCGCCCGAGCAACCCGATCTAATTCTGCTCAAGCGCAAAGTCGAAGGCCAGAGCGGACGGAAGCTCGTCATTGCACCGGAAGCGAAGGCGAAGGGCTTCATTCAGACCATCGACACGATTCAGCTGGACACCGACGACCGCGCCAAAACGAGCGTGCGTGGAAGCGCGCTGCTTCCTGGCTTCGATCCGTCGCATGGCAGCGGCGATTTCGCGATCGTGCTCGTCTGTTCGCTGGAACCGCCTTACCTGTCCGACCGCTCCGAGCACAGCG
Source organism: Caballeronia sp. LZ016 (assembly GCF_031450805.1). Lineage (NCBI taxonomy): Bacteria > Pseudomonadati > Pseudomonadota > Betaproteobacteria > Burkholderiales > Burkholderiaceae > Caballeronia > Caballeronia sp. LZ016. Next base: position 225,245 of record NZ_JARTVY010000004.1, on the reverse strand, counting down.
ATCCCACCGATGAGGAGCCCACCGACATCACGCGGAGGACATCGACGTTGCACGGACGTATCGACGCCGTGTGGCTCATCGACAGAAACACCGGCACGATCGTCACGAGGCGGTTACGTCTCGTCAAGTAGACGCGAGCGACGCGCTGGTGCGACGCGAAAACCCCTTGATTCAGGCTGTTTTCAATCATTCACGAGGTGGCGCCATAGGTCGAGGAACGACAAGCTCGCGTCATGGAGAGACGAATGCCCCGTAGTTTCAGAGCCGTGCGCAAGACCGGTCGCATCGTCGGTTTGCGCTTGTTTCGGCGCAACAACAGTGCGTGGCTGCGCGTCGCTGACGTGTTCTCGCGCTTCCCGCTGCTGGCGGGCATCATCGGCACGGCAATGGCCCTGTCGATGGGCGTGCTTTCATTCGCCGCGCTATGGCAAGGGCGCGCGCAGGCCCTGCAGAACGCGCACGAGGCATCGGCGAATGTCGTCGCCACGCTCAGCGCGGACATTGCACGCAACGTGGAATCGAGCGACCTGTCGTTACGCACGATCGTAAGCAGCATCGAGAATCCGGAGGTCGCGAAGATGGCGCCCGCGCTGCGCCCGCTCGTGCTGTTCGACGGCGCGACGGCCGCGAGTTATATCGGCGGCGCATTCGTCATGAACGCCCAGGGGCGAATCACGGATGCGCGGGACGCATCCGACCGCGCTAACCTTTGGTTCAGCGATCGCGGCTATTTCAAGGCGCACGAGCAAAACGCTAATGTGGGACTGTATATTTCGGGGCCCTACGAATCGCGCTTGCGCGACGGCAAGCCATCGCTCGCGTTGAGCCGGCGCATCAACGCGCCCGACGGCTCCTTCGCGGGTGTCGCTGTCATCGCGCTGAACACGAGCTACTTCGATCTCTTGCTATCGCGCGTGAACGTCGGCCGTGCAGGATCGGTATTCATCGTGCAACGCGACGGTGTGATGCTCGCACGCAAACCTCCCTTGCAAGGCGATGGCGCGGGCAATGCGCGAAACGTCTCCGTTTCCCCGACATTCGTCGCCATGAAGGATCAGCCCTCGGGCTCGTACATCGCCACGTCCGCGCTCGATGGCGTTCGCCGCCTCTACACCTTCGTGCGCGTGCCGGGCACGAACCTGATCGCCGCAGTCGCGCCCGCGGAGGACGACGTGCTCGAAGGCTGGCGGCATCGGAGCACCATCATCGGCGGACTCACGTTGATGTTCGGCGGCGGGTTCATCGCCATCTCCTGGCTGCTGGCGATTTCGCTGCGATCGCGCGCCACAGCGCTCGAGAAGCTCCAGCGGCTGGCGGGCACCGACGCACTGACTGGCCTGAGCAACCGGCGGGCACTCGATCGCCGTCTCGGCGAAGAGTGGCGCCGTGCGCGTCGTGCCGACCAACCGCTGTCCGCCCTCTTCGTCGACGTAGATTACTTCAAGCTCTATAACGATACCTACGGCCACGCAATGGGCGACGATGCCCTCGTTGCGGTGGCGGATTGCATTCAGCATGCAGTGAAACGCCCCGGCGATATCGTCGCCCGCTATGGCGGTGAGGAATTCGTGATCGTGCTGCCCGGCGCAACGGCGGCCAGTGCGGTGATGTTCGCCGATCGCCTGCGCAAGAAGGTCGAGTCGCTCGCCATCTCCAACAGCGGTTCGCCGAAGGGCTTCCTCACGGTCAGCATCGGCGCCGCGACGGCGATGCCGCGTCAGGGCAGTGACGCGCTCAAGTTGCTCAACAGTGCCGACGCCGCGCTTTATCGGGCGAAACGGGCGGGCCGGAACCAGGCGATCCACGAAGACAGTCTTGCGGACGGCGGCGTGTAGCGTAGCGCGATGGCATGCCGTATGGCATGTGCTTTCGCATTCTGCATTCGACGGAGGTATGAGACGGCAGTGTCTGCCGTGCCTGATGCAATGGTCGTGAGTCACGCTCGATGCATCGACGATACATTGACGAGACTCGTGCGCTTGATCGGCGTGCCGCGGTCTGGACGGACGAGGCACGCGCCGCGCTGATGATCGAAAGCACGTAGAGGCTATGATGTCAGCGCATTTCGCCGCTCCACGCGGGGAACCGTCGTCGCCATCCACAAAAACGCAGCGCTGTTGGTGCCGAACTCGACGGTACCCGCGCGGCCAGTGAAGTGCATAGCGCCATACGCGAACATGTGGAGTTGATCGCGGCGCTCGAGACGCGCGGTGGCCCGCGCATGGCTGCGCTTCTGCGTCGGCATCTGCCGGGGCACGCGTGGTGCAAAGCAGGCCTGGCGTGCGGTTGTGGTCACGTAGTCGCATGAGCAACCGATGCCATGCTTTCGTGCTGGGTATGGCTCGTGACCGGGGCAATGACCGCAAGCGCAGCCGTAATGACCATTGCGACGATGCTGATAGTGATGGCGTTCATGTTGACCTCCGTTTCGATGAAGCCATTCTCGTCGCACAAAGTTAGCGGCGAATGAGCGCATCCGTCGGAAAGCAGCGTGCGCCGCTGCAGAAGCAATATCGGCATTCATCATTCGGCATACAAGATGCAATCGACGCACGTGAGCAGCACCGCAATCATCGAACTACCGTTCAAGCGCCCGTTCGACTGGGCGCGCCTTCTCGCGTTCATCGGCGGCAGGGCGTCGGCCGGTGTCGAATCGGTGGAAGACGGCGTTTATCGTCGGGCGATCGAATGGCGCGGCGCCGACGGCGTCATCGAAGTGACACCGCACGGACGCAAGCATCGCCTGATCGCGTCCGTGCACGGCGATGCGCGCCGCCACGCCGATGAACTCGCTGCCCCGCTCTCCCGCATGTTCGACGTGGACGTCGATCCTCACGAGATCGCGCATTGCCTCTCGCGCGATCCGTTGCTTGCACCGCTCGTCGAAGCGGCGCCGGGACTGCGTGTGCCGGGGGCGTGGTCCGGCTTCGAGCTCGTGGTGCGGACGATCGTCGGGCAGCAGGTGAGCGTGAAGGGCGCATCGACGATCATGGGCCGCATCGTCCAGCGCGCGGGCCGGCGCATCGACGGTCATCCGCACGAAGGCACAGCGTGGCGCTTTCCGACGCCGCGCGAGCTCGCCGATGCGGACCTCGACAAGATCGGCATGCCTGGCAAGCGCGTCGAAACCGTGCAACGCTTCGCGCGCGCGGTCGCGACAGGCGCACTGCCGATCGATACGCCCGGCGCCAACCGGGAAGACCTGAAGCGCGAGTTGCTCGCGATGCCCGGCATCGGTCCGTGGACGGTCGGCTATGTCGCGATGCGCGCCCTGCGCGATCCCGACGCGTGGCCCGATGCCGATCTCGTACTGATGCAGGCGATTGCGCGGCGCGAGCCCGCGCTTGCCAGGCCGGCGCAGCAACGTGCGTACACCGAACGCTGGCGTCCGTGGCGCGCTTATGCGGCGATGCACCTGTGGAACGGTGCCGCCCTGAATACGGGACGCTTGCGAGGCGGTTGAATCCTGCATGCGGTCTGTTGCATTCAGGATGCCGGGCAATCGAAAATAGCCTAATCTCGATATGACCGAGCGACGCGGATGCCACGGCGCAGCCGAGCATCACGCCTGGCAGCAAGAAACATGGCAGTACGAGGAGCAGGGAGTCGCACATGGACGCTGCATCCCGAGGTACGGAGGGCGGACGCGGTGAACGCGCCGCGTCAGCAGTGGATGCCGCGATTGCATGCAATGTGCCAATTGCGCCGCGCGTGCAGAAGATCGTCGTCGCGATTCATGGCATCGGCAATCAGTTGCATAGCGATACCGTACGCTCGGTCGCCAGCCAGTTCGGTTCGCGTTACGACCCGCCGCTGCCCGTCATGCCGCTCGGCTATTTCGACATCGCGGGCGTCGGCGAAGTCGATGTGCGTCAGCTCGACCTGCCCGAGGGTGGCCCCTATACCGCCGAGCAACGCGCCTTCTATTCGACGCTCGGTTTCGCCGAAGTCTATTGGGCGGATATCCCGCGCGAAGTGGTCAAGCAGGACGACACGCTCGAGGAAAGCAAGGCGTGGGGACTGTCCATCGTGAGCCGCGCGCAGGCCGCCTATATGCTGAATGTGAGCGAGCGCAAGCTGGAACCGGCCGACTTCTCGCTTGCGGCTGGCGTCGTCGAGGAAATCGTCGAAACGGTCGCCGTGATGCAAAGCCTGCTCGCCGTGACGGAGAAGGCCGGCATCTTCAAGTTCGATCTGGCGCCGGTCCTGCGCGATTATGTCGGCGACGTCCAGCTCGTCGCGGATTTCAAGCAGCATCGCGACACGATCGTCTTTCGCTTCCATCGGGTGATGAAACGGCTAGTCGATCTGGTCACGACGCGTTGCAACTGTGCGCCGGAGGTTTATCTGATCGCACATAGCGAAGGCACAGTCATCAGTTTCCTCGGCATTCTGCATGCACTTTCACAGTCTTGCGTGCAGGACCCGAGGGACAAGAAGCAGGTCATCAGCACTGATTGGGTGAAATGCCTGCGAGGCTTCATGACCATCGGTTCGCCCATCGACAAGCATGTTCTGTTGTGGCCGGACCTATGGCGGAACATGGCGCTCACAACGCGGGAAACAGATGGTGCGATCGAGTTACCGGATCGAACTGGCGGCGTCTTGCGGCTCGGTTCGCGTATCAAGTGGCGCAACTATTACGACTTCGGAGACCCCGTCGGCTTCGCGCTCGACACGACGCGCGCTTACCTGGATGCTGCAGGCTGCAAGGCGTTCGAATTCGAAGACAGGCACGACTACGGATTCGCCCGTTACTGGCTGCCCGGCAAGGCGCATACCGAGTACTGGACCGATGCGGGCGTCTTCAACCACTTCATCGAAGACGTCATGCTCGGCGAGTCCGACGCGGTCCCTCCACGCAACCGCCGCGCGCGCGGCTTCGTCAGCACGGCGATTCCCTATCTGCTGAGCTTCGCGCTGCATCTCGCGGCCGTGTTCTTCGTATACAAAGCCGTGACCGCATCATCGGACGCCGACAGTTCGGGCAGCGAAGCCGCATTCATCCATCTCACGCGCTCGGTCTTTGCGCTCGCATGTCTGTTGATGGGAACGACCGTCGCGGCGCGCATTCCTCGACTCGTGAAGGCACGCGGCGCGACCCGCACCGATGCGTGGCTGCGCTGGCGCGTCGCTGCGCTCGTGGCCTTCGGAGTCGGCGCACTCCTCTTCTGGCTCGTGTTGCGGCCGGACGTCGCCGAGTTTCTCGCGGGACCCTTCGGGGATATCGTGCACGATCGCATGCAGGATTCAATCGTCGGTAAGCTCGTGTTCGTCGCGGCCGGGATTTGCGTCGCACTGTCTGGCTGGTTCGCGCCGCGAAGGCCACGCTGGGGACGACGTGTGATCGTCGGCATGGGTGCGCTGATGACGGTGCTGATCGTCGGCGTTCGGCTCTGGGGCGATCTCGAAGACACGGCGTTATGGCCTGTCGTGCTGGGCGGCCTCCTTTTTCTCTATGCGTGGTGGCTGGCAATTCTGATCTTCGATCTCGCATTTGTCTGGCATCGCTACGTGCGCAATTCCGTTGCGCTCGATACCCTGCGCGCCTGGCGGCTGCAAGGGCGCGACGCGCAGCCCCGCCCGATCGTACGAATGAATCGGCAACGGAAAGCGCGCTGAATCGAACGCTGCATGTTGAATGATGAATGCTGAATGCTGAAGCGATCCGCTAGTTCTATCGCCGGCTGATGGACCGCATGCATGGGTCTCCACTGCACCCTTCAAGAAAGGAAGACGTCTATGAACGACGGCCCAAACGACCAATGGCAGTATCAGGTGCGAATCCGGCTCAGTCCGCGATACGCGGAACTGGCACGCAAAGACAGGAACAACGCGGCGCTGTCGTCGCTCAACACGTTGCTCCAGCGACACGGCGCTTCGTTGAAGTGCCAGTTCGATGCTTTCGCCGATTACGTCGCCGAAGCCGAGCGCGAAGGCACTGAGAATTACCCGCTGTATCGATGGACACGCGAAACCATCGAGAATCCCGCCAAGCAAGCAAAGTATCTGCATGCCTTCACGCTGTACGTAAACGGCGACGAAGTCTACGACAAGGCCATCGCGGATGCGCTCGAACTGGACCTCGAAGAACTCGCGATACGCACGAGCGACCTCATCACCGAGGTCCGCAAGCTAGACACGAATCCAGCCCATAATCCGCAGCCACCCTCCTACGGCAAGTCCTGACGGGCGCATGGTTGACGTTGCGAGCATCGCACGATAAGGTCTTGGTCAACCAACCAAGCCCATCGCGCGAGGCAGCCAGCGTGCAGGATCGCAGACAAACCATACTCGAGGCCGCCCTCGCCACGTTGCGCGAAGAAGGCTACGCCGGCTTCACGCAGCCGCGTGTCGCCAGGCGCGCCGGCGTGCGCCAGAGCCATCTCACCTACTACTTTCCCACGCGGCTCGCGCTGGTCGAAGCTGTCGCACGCACGGCCGTCGATGGCCAGCTCAGTGCACTTGATGCTTTCGCGAGCGAAGCATCGCCGAAGATCACGGCGGCATCGATCGCTAGCGTCGCCATGCGGCACGAGAACACGCGCGTGCTGATGGCGCTCGCGCAGGCCGCCGACGAAGAACCTTCCATACGCAGCCTGTTTCGCGAGTTCGCGGATTCCATTGCGGCGCGCGTCACGCGCATGCTCGAAGCGATGGGGCTCGCTGCCAGCAAGGAACATGTGGCGATGGTCCACGCGCTCGTTGTGGGCCTCGCTGTCGTCGAGCTGGCGGTCGGGCGCAGCGATGGCAAGCGCCGGGCAAGCGCCGCGATCGAAGCCCTCTTTTCCATGCTGCCCCTCAGCGATGAAAGCGCCTCGCACCCTTCGCGGGAATGAAGCCATGCCGCAGCGCGACGTTCCCGCAGTGATCCGGTACCGCAACGTCGATTGCATACCGCATTCCATCGCGCCGCTCCGATGACATCGCATGAAACAAGTCTGCACAAGACGGCGGGAAATCCGCGTCCTATAGTGAGCCTCATTGCCACACCGAAACGCCGGGTGGCCCACGCACCGAACAGGACATCCCGTGAACGACAGATCAAATGCTGCATGCAAGCGCGTTTCGTCCGCATCCAAAATGCCAATTCACCGGATGATGATCGTCGCTGCGGCGGCCGCCCTCGCATTATCGAGCGGCTCCGCTTTCGCGGGCTGGGCGCGCGGCGGCACGGCGTACACCGCGCGCGGTGAATATAACGGTGCGCATTTCGGCTCCTGCGGCGGCGAAAGCTGCTCGCACGCGGGCGGCGTGGTGAATCCGTGGGGCGGCGTTGCGACGAATTCGGGCACAGTCACGCGGACCGCGCCGGGGCAGTTCTCCAATTCAGGTACGGCCTATGGCCCCTATGGACGCTCGGTGCAGCATGCAGGCGACACGAGCTGCGCCGGCGGCGCGTGCTCGCATACCGGCAGCATGACAGGCCCCGGCGGCAATACCGCGACCACAGCGAACACCGTGACACGCAGCGCACCAGGGCAGTATTCATCGTCTGGCTCCGTGACCGGTCCCAACGGCAACACGTCCACCCATACGGCTTTCACGAATTGCGCCGGCTATACCTGCAATCGCTACGGCGCCGTCGATACAGCGGGCGGCGGCACCGTCGCCCATTCCGGCAGTGCGACGAGCGTCGCGCCGGGCGTCGTCGTGACGTCGGGATCGGCGACGGCGACGAACGTCTCGCATAGCACGACCGTGGTAACGGGCGCGACCGTGTCGACTGCCGCGGTGATCGTAGCGCCGCCGCCTCCGCCGCCCGCTACCGTCTATGTCGCGCCTGCACAGCAACCCGCGGTTTGGGTTCCCGGTCACTGGGTCGGCACGGTCTGGGTCCCGGCGCATTGGGCCTGAATGCAGAATACCAATGCGTCGGCCTCGCCGATGCGGTGACCACTGCCGTTCTTGCGGCGGCTGGCGGTACACTGCGAGTCAACGCTGCGTCAGAAAGCAGGCTCGACATGCTCAGTGTCATTTCAGATGCGCAGGAATCGAGGGCGATCCGCTCATGCCACGGCACCGCATGAAGCGCCCTCACCTGCCACCAGACCATGCGAAAGGGATCTTGCACGACCTCACGTGGACGGTCGGGCCTCTCCTGCTTGCCTTTGCGCTCGCGACTGCGCTCGTCGTCTGGCTAGTCAACCCTGCGCCGCCCCGGACGATCACCATCAGCGCGGGCCAGCCCGACAGCTCGCTTTATCAGACCGCGCAGCAATACGCGAAGGTACTTGCGCGCAACGGCATCACGCTCGAGGTGCTGCCTTCCGATGGCTCCGTGCAAAACCTCGAGCGTCTGCTCGATCCCAACGTTCAGGTGGACCTTGCGCTCGTGCAGGGCGGCATCGCGACCAAGGAGCAGGCGTTGTCGCTGATGTCGCTCGGCAGCGTGTCGTATGTCCCTATCGTCGTGTTTTATCGGGGAAAGGGACTTACGCTGCTATCGCAACTGGAGGGCAAGCGCGTTGCAGTCGGACGCGCAGGCAGCGGCACCCGCATGCTGTCGCTGAAACTGCTCGAAGCGAACGGCATCACGCCCGGCGGCAGCACACAGCTTCTTCCGACCGATGGCCTGCAGGCGGCCACTCAACTCGTCAGCGACGAAGCAGACGCCGTATTTCTTAGCGGTGATTCGGCCACGCGCGGACTCATGCTCCGCTTGCTTAAGGTGCCCGGCATATCGGTAATGGACTTCAACGAAGCGCGCGCTTATACACGAATCTTTCCGTATCTCGACGAGATCGAATTGCCGCCCGGCGTGCTCGATCTTGGACGACGCATTCCGCCGCAGACCGTGCATCTGATCAGCCCGACAGTGGAGCTCGTGGCGCGCACGAGCCTGCACCCGGCCCTCTCGGACTTGCTGATCGAAGCTGCGCAGGAGGTGCATGGCATGGCCGGGCTATTGCAGCGCGCAGGTCAGTTCCCGAGTCCCGTTGCGCATGAGTTCCCCATTAGCGAGGATGCAAGCCGCTACTTCCGCTCGGGAAAGAGTTTTCTTTATCGGGCACTGCCATTCTGGCTTGCGAACATCGCCGATCGTGCGCTCGTTTTGCTCCTGCCCGTCGCGGTACTGATTTTTCCGGCGCTGCGTCTCGTGCCCGCGCTGTACCGATGGCGAGTGCGCTCGCGCATTTATCGCTATTACGGCGCGCTCCTCGCCGTGGAGCGAGGCGCCATGCATATGTCGAGCGATGACGAGCGGCATGCGTTGCTCGTGGAACTGGATTACATCGAAGAATCGCTGGATACGCTCAAGCTCCCGCTAGCGTATGCCGATGCACTTTACGTGCTCCGCGAGCATATCGGCTTCGTGCGCTCGCGACTGGCCACTGCGTCGCGAAAGGAAAAACACACGGCTTAGGAGGCGATGCAAATGCTCGAGCAAGCGTGGGTTCGATTGCTTTACGCCATTGCGATGTGCGCCTTGATGACCGCATGCGCAAGCCTGCCGCCTCAAAGCGGCCGGGTATCGAGTCATGCAATCGAGCCGACATCGGATACGCGCCTGGGCCAGACCGTCCTCGCAAGCGAAGCCGCGCATCCGGGCGACAATGCATTTCATCTCTTGCCCGACGGAATGGACGCGCTCGTCGCTCGCGTTCTGCTGTCGGAAACTGCTGACCGTTCGCTGGATCTCCAGTACTACATCTGGCACGACGATCTCACCGGTCGCGCAATGGCTGCATCCATGCTTCGCGCGGCGGATCGCGGCGTGCGCGTGCGACTGCTGCTCGACGATCTCGGCACGAATGCCGACGACGATCTCCTGCTTGCGCTTGCGTCGCATCCGAATGTTCAAGTCCGGCTATTCAATCCGGTGGCTAACCGCAGCTTCAAGCGCCTGGGCTCTGCAGTCGAATTCTTTAGAGTGAATCGGCGCATGCACAACAAGTCGTTTATCGCCGACAACCAGGTCGCCATTCTCGGCGGAAGAAACATAGGCGATGAATACTTCGGCGCGTCAAGCACCATTTCATTCGGCGATCTCGATGTATTCGTACATGGCCCTGTCGTGCGGCAAGTATCCGATGCGTTCGATCTTTATTGGAACTCCGATGCCGCCTATCCGATCCAGAGCCTCGTCGGCCGTCATGCGGACGCGCACGCGCTTGCAAGTTATCGCGAAGCACTCGATGCATATCTTCTCTCGGAGGCGCACTCACCCTATGTCGCACAGACAAGACAACGCATCGCGCAAGTGATCGAATCGCGCGATGCATCGTTCGTGTGGGGCAAGGCCATTCTGCTTTATGACGATCCCGCGAAAATCACGCGCGCCACCGACGACAGCGAAGGCCGGTTGATATCGAAGTTCAGGGCGCTAAAGCTGCAGCCCGAGCATGAACTGCTGATCGTCTCGCCCTATTTCGTTCCGCGCGAAGTCGGCGTGCAATGGCTACGCTCCATGACGGCGCGTGGCGTGCGCGTCACCGTGCTGACCAATTCCTTAGCGGCGACCGACGTTTCAGCGGTCCATGCGGGATATCAACGCTATCGCAAGGACATGCTCGAGGCGGGCGTGCGACTTTACGAGCTAAAGCCCGTCGCATCCGGCGATGGAAAGGATGAGAACAAAGAGAAGAAATCGATGTTCGGATCGTCGAAGGCCTCACTGCATGCAAAGACCTATGTGTTCGACCGTGAGCGAATCTTCATCGGCTCGATGAATCTCGACCCGCGTTCGGTCGAACTGAATACGGAGATCGGCGTGTATTGCGAAAGCGCGGCGGCAGCGCGAGAAGTGGCGGATGGCATCGGAATGAAGATCGACCGCATTGCATGGCGTGTCGAACTGCAGGCAAACGGCGATGGCAGTCAGCACATGGTGTGGATCGATACGGACGCAGACGGCACGACTAAAACCCTGGAGCACGAGCCCGACGTATCCTCATTCAAGCGTGCAACGATATGGATGCTTGGCATCCTGCCGATAGAGTCACAATTGTGACCGCTAATCGCAGCCCTATCGGCACACGGATTACTTGAAGCCCGCTACCGCATGTGGCACATAGGGCGCTTCGAGTTGCGCGATCTCATCAGCCGTCAGACGAAGCGACAACGCGGCAACCGCATCGCTCACGTGATTCGGCTTCGAGGCTCCGATGATCGGCGCGCTAACAGGCGATTTCTGGGCCACCCAGGCAAGCGCCACCTGAGCGCGCGGCACACCGCGCGCCTGCGCTACGGCCGCAACCGCTTCGACTACGGCCCGGTCTGCATCATGCGTTTGATAAAGCGTGCTGCCGAAGGCATCCGTTTGCTGACGCTCACTGGTCGCGTCCCATTCACGCGTGAGACGGCCGCGCGCAAGCGGACTCCAGGGCAATACGCCGATGCCCTGGTCCTCGCATAGGGGCAGCATCTCGCGCTCCTCTTCGCGATAAAGCAGGTTCAAGTGGTTTTGCATCGTCTTGAACTCAGTCCAGCCGTTCGCCCGCGACGTGTAGAGCGCCTTGCTGAATTGCCACGCATACATCGACGATGCGCCGATATAACGCGCCTTGCCCGCTTTGACGACATCGTGCAGCGCCTCGAGCGTCTCTTCGATCGGCGTCGTGTAGTCCCATCGGTGAATCTGATAGAGATCGACGTAGTCAGTGCCTAGCCGCTTCAGGCTGTTGTCGATTTCGTTGAAGATCGCCTTGCGCGAAAGGCCCACGCCGTTCGGGCCGGGCCGCATGCGATTGAAAACCTTCGTCGCAATGACGATGTCATCGCGCTTGGTCATCTCGCGCAACGCTCGGCCCACGATCTCTTCCGATGTGCCATCGGAGTAAGTATTGGCGGTATCGAAGAAATTGATGCCGGCGTCGAGTGCCTGCCGAATGATGGGACGGCTTTGCTCCTCATTGAGCGTCCACGGATGCGTGCCACGCTCGGGCACACCGAAAGTCATGCATCCAAGGCAGAGCCGCGACACTTCCAGCCCGGTCGTGCCGAGTTTCACGTAGTCCATCGGGGAAATCTCCTTGCCGTCGATTGCTTTTCGAAAGAGGTGTGCGAAGGCTCGAGCACCTTCGCACGCGAGAGGCGAAAAGCATAGACATTAGCGCAGCTTGACGGAGCTTGCTTGCCTTACCGCGCTAAAGCCGGCTTGCGATTTGCAAGGAAATCGGCGTGCGTTCCTTTATCGCTCGCTAAGACCGGACAGGTTCGCCGTCCTGGATGTCTTGTGCGCCGGATATTGTCTCCAGTGCCGAGTCATGATGCAGCAACAACACAGCCGCGACGCCGACCATACCGGCTCCTGCGAGGCAAAGCAGACCCGCGCCGAAGCCGCCGGTGCTGTCCTTGATCCAGCCCATTGCATACGGCCCGAAGAAGCCCGCGAGGTTGCCGAGAGAGTTGATTGCGGCAATGCCGCCCGCTGCCGCCGCGCCGGACAGGAACGATGCAGGCAACGTCCAGATCACCGGCAAGCAGCCAAAAATTCCAAAGCCCGCAATCGACAACGCGATCATCTTGAGGACCGGATTGTCGAGTCCGGCAGAAGCCGCAATGCCGCCCGCTGCGACCATCAACGCGATTGCGACGTGCCAGCGTCGTTCGAGTTTGCGATCCGAATGGCGTCCCCACAGGACCATGCTAATGACGCCGACCGCATATGGCAGGGACGTCACGAAGCCGGTCTGCAGATTGGACAACCCGAACGCCTTGACGATCTGCGGCAAGAAAAAGCTCAGGCCATAGTTGGTTGCGTTCGCACCGAAATAGATGAGTGCGATCGCCAGCACGCGCGGATTGAGGATTGCTTCCTTCACGCTGAAGGAATGCACTGCTTCGCGATGCGCGCGCTCTTGCGCCTGCCGGTCGACGAGCCAGTTGCGTTCATCGTCGGCAAGCCAGTGTGCGTTCTGGGGCTTGTCGGTGAGATAGAAGAACACGACGAATGCGAGCACGAGCGCGGGCAGCGCTTCGATCAGATAGAGCCATTGCCAGCCCTGCATGCCGCCGATGCCGTCCATCTGCAGCAACGCGCCGGAGATGGGGCCGCCGATCACGGTCGACAGCGGAATGGCCGCCATGAAGTAGCCCACCACGCGTCCGCGATACTTCGCCGGGAACCAAAGCGTCAGCAGATAGATGATGCCGGGAAAGAAGCCCGCTTCCGCGACGCCCAACAACACGCGCAAGCCATAGAACACGTAAGCATTCGACAGACCCGTTGCTTGCGCAATATGGGGAATGTAGGCCATCAACGCCGCGAGCACACCCCACGTGAACATGATCCGCGCGATCCACTTTCTCGCGCCGAAGCGTTCGAGCAGTAAGTTCGACGGGACTTCGAAGAAGAAATAGGCGATGAAGAAAATGCCGGCTCCAAAGCCGAAGGCGCTCGCGGAAAAGCCGAGCGCCTTATTCATTTGCAGTGCAGCAAAGCCGACGTTGACGCGATCGAGATAGGCGATGAAGTAGCACAGAATCAGGAACGGCACGAGACGAAGCATCACGCGCTTCATGGTGCGAGTTTCAAGGTCCATCAATATCTCCTGGAATAGGGAATCGGCAGATCGTTCGGTTTGAAGCGACCTGCGCAGCCTACTCTTTCAGAAGACACTGCAGAACTGGTGTTTAGCCTGTATCGCGTTAAAAACTCAGTCGCTCAGGCAGTGCCGCCGCCCCAGCGTGGCGTTTATGCGACCGGTAACATTCCGGCGTACCACGGTTCCGGTAATCCTTGCACGCCGGGGTTGAGCGCAAAGACGCAGCCGTCGGCGTCGGTTGCGTTGGCGGCTGGGCGAATCGATGTGACATAGAGCGTCGCCAGATCGTCCCCGCCGAATGCGCACATCGAGGGCTTCGTCGCGGGCAGCGCGATGGTGCGATCCAGCTTGCCTTCCGGCGTGAAGCGCAGGAGGCAACCGGCATCGTTGGCGCAGGTCCAGTAGCATCCGTCCGCGTCGACCGCCGCGCCGTCCGGACGCCCCACGTGATGGTGCAAGTCCGCGAACACGCGACGGTTATGCGGCGTGCCGGTGTCGGTGGCGAAGTCGAAGGCCCAGATCAGCCGCTTTTGCGGATGTGAATCGGACAGGTACATCGTCGCGCCATCCGGTGAGAAAGCGAGGCCGTTTTGCGTGATCAGTCCATCGACGACCGGAGGCGAAAGCGTACCGTCAGCATCGAAGCAAAACAGCGCGCCCGCCGTGCTGGCCAGCGACATGTCCTGCACCATCGTGCCGGCCCAGAAGCGACCTTGCCGGTCACAGCGGCCGTCGTTGAAGCGCATGCCCGACGCATCGAAGTGCGGGGCAGCGAGCTTGCCCACTCGAACTTCGCCGGCGTCTCGCAGCGTCACCGCGAAGAGACCGCTTTCCATTCCAGCGACGAGCGTACCTGCAGCGTCGAATGCAAAGCACGCGACCTGCTCCGGCAACTCCCAATCGCTGCGCTGCCCGGTGGCGACTGCCAGCCGCACGATACGCCGCGCGGGAATGTCCACCCAATACAACGCCTGGTCTCCTGCATGCCAGACAGGGCATTCGCCGACGGCGGCGCGACCCGCCGCCTCGACTCGCTCCACGCGAGGCGCGCTGTTCATCGGCTGCGCTCCATCGGCTCGCTGAGCACGAACGCGCCGCCCTGGAAACGCTGAGCGGGGTCATCGTGTTCAGCCGTGGGTGCGCGCACCGGAAAGCGATCGCTGAATTCGGCCGAACTATCTTGCGGGTTGAAACCGAGGAAGCCCGCCTTGCTGTTGTCCCACCACTTGACCGGATTATTCGACGCCCCGTACACCACCGCATGTCCGACGCGATTCGTGAACAGCGAGCAGCGCACGAGCTCGATGAAATCGCGGTAGCTCAGATAGGTCACGAGCATGCGCGGATTCTTCGGCTCCTCGAACGACGACCCGATGCGCAGGCACACCGTCTCGATGCCGAAGCGGTCGAAGTAATAGCGCGACAGCGACTCGCCGAAACACTTCGTCACGCCGTAGAGACTGTCGGGGCGCTGCGCCGCATCCGCGTCGAGCACTTCCGTCACGGGATGAAAGCCGATCGCGTGATTGGAGCTGGCGAACACGACGCGCCTCACACCGTGACGCCTGGCCGCTTCATAGATGTTGTAAGTGCCGCGAATGTTCGCCTCGATGAGATCGTCGAACGGCGCTTCGACGGAGATGCCGCCTAGATGCACGATCGCATCGACGCCCTCGACAAGACGCATGACCGCGTCGCGGTCTGCGAGGTCGACGGCGCTCACCTCTTCGTGTGCGGCGGCATCGTCGATCGGTGCGATGTCCGACGCCCGCACCACGTCGGCCCACTGAGCAAGGGCGCCGCGCAACTGACGGCCGAGATTGCCGGCGGCGCCGGTCAGAAGCAGGCGCTTGAACGGCTTGCCTGCAGCGCTTGACTGGGTCATTGAATCCTCTCTAGTGCGTCTAAAGCCGAATGAAGTAAAACGTTTTCCGCACTATAGCGATCTGCACGCGCCGTCGTCAATCGGCATTCGGCCGGCTGCATGCCGCTTGCAAAAAACAATTTTCCCGCGTCGTTTTCTGCGACAATCCGAAAATCTTGGAAAAGCCTGAGAAAACGTTACCTCAATGAAGAAAATGTCTCCGACCATTCGCGACGTCGCCGCAGCAGCGGGCGTTTCCGTCGCGACGGTGTCCAAGTACATCAACGGCGCGCAGCGGTTTTCGGCGCCGGTCGAAGCGCGACTGAAGGAGGCCATCGCAACGCTCGGTTACCGCTCGAATCCGCTGGCGCGTTCGATGATCACGGGCCGCACGCGCACCATCGGACTCACGATCCTCGACATCAGCAATCCGCATTTCACCAATGTCGTGAAGGGCGCCAACCGCATTGCGCTGCGGCACGACTACACGCTGCTGCTGGTCGATATCGACGAACAGCAGGCGCGCGAGCGGCCGTTGATCGAAGCGCTCTCGCAGCGCGTGGACGGCCTGATCGTCAGCTCCCGCCTGCCCGATGACGAAGCGCGCTGGATGCTCGATCTCGACAAGCCCGTCGTGCTGCTGCGCAATGCCGAGGCGCTGCCGATTCCGAGCGTCGGCATCGACAATCGCCTTGCGTCGCACATGCTCGCGCGTCATCTGCTCAACCTCGGGCATCGGCATATTGCCTACCTCGGCTTCGGCCAGGCGCGTATCAACGACGAACGCATTCGCGGGGTGCGCGAATGTCTCGAAGAAGCCGGCCTCGAACTGGACGTTCACGACGCGCACGCGCCGACCGCCCTTGCCGGCGAACACGCCTGCTCGCGCGTCATGCTCGGACCGAAACGTCCCCAGGCGGTGATCTGCTACAACGATCTGATCGCGCTCGGCTTCATGAAAGAAGCGGCGACGCTCGGCATCCGCGTGCCGCAGGACGTGTCGGTGACGGGCATCGACAACGTGCCTTACGGCGCGTACGCCGCCCCCGGCCTTACCACCATCGACATTCAGAGCGAGAAGATGGGCGAGCTCGCCATGCAGAAGCTCATCGACGCACTCGCCGGTCATCCGGACCCCGGCAATTCCATGTTCGAGCCGCGCCTGATCGTGCGCGAGTCGACCGCTTCTGCTGCGGGCCGGACGGCGAGTGCGTAGATCGCGGCGCATGATGTCGATGAGCGCAATCAGGCGTCGAGCTTCGCGGGCGCCATCTTCGGCGTGAGCAGGTGCATCACGCCGAACGCCACCAGATACGCGAGTGCGCCGATTGCGAAGAGCGCCCAGTACTGACCCGTGCGTTGCAGGACCTGCCCGATTACTTCGGAGAACAGAACGCCGCCGATCGAGCCGGCCATGCCGCCGATACCGACGACCGCACCGACCGCGCGCTTCGGGAAGAGGTCGGATGCCGTCGTGAAGAGATTCGCAGACCAGCCCTGATGCGCCGCCGCTGCGAGTCCGACGATGGCCACCGCCGCCCAGAGATCGTGAACTTGCGAAACGAATGCAATCGGCAAAACACAGCATGCACAGATGAGCATCGCCGTCTTGCGTGCACGGTTCACGCTCCAGCCCGAGCGCAACAGAGCTGATGAGATCCATCCCCCGCCGATGCTTCCGACCGTGGTGATCGCGTAGATCACGACGAGCGGCAGGCCGATGTGCTGCATGTCCATGCCGCGCGATTCGTTCAGCCACTTCGGCAGCCAGAACAGGTAGAACCACCACACCGGGTCCGTCAGGAACTTGCCGACGATGAAGGCCCACGTCTCGCGCTTGCGGATGAGCACGCCGAAGCCTGGCGCGCCCGCCCTGGCATTGGCGGCATCCGCGGCGGCGGCTTCGTCGCTTTCGAGCGCGAGGTCGTCGTCATGCGCGCTGCCGTCCGGCTCGCGATACATGAGGAACCATACCGCGAGCCAGACGATGCCGATTGCACCGATGATCACGAACGCCGCGCGCCAGCCGAAAGCGACCGCGAGCGCCGGGATGATTGCCGGTGCGAACACTGCGCCGATGTTCGCGCCTGAATTAAAGATGCCAGTTGCGAGCGCGCGTTCGCGGCGCGGGAACCACTCCGCCGTCGTCTTGATCGCCGCCGGGAAGTTGCCGCCCTCGCCGATGCCGAGCAGCGCGCGGACCATCGCGAAGCCCATCACCGAGCCTACTGCCGCGTGCAGCATCGCGGCGACGCTCCACACGAACATCGCCAGTGCGTAGGAGATGCGGGTGCCGAGCCAGTCGACGATGCGGCCGAAGCACAGCAGGCCGATCGCATAGAACGCCGAAAAAGCGATCACGATGCGGCCGTACTGAACCTGCGTCCACCCGATGTCGTGCTGAAGGACCGGCGCGAGCAGACCGAGGATCTGCCGGTCCATGTAGTTGATGACGGTCGCAAAGAAGAGCAACGCACACACGGTCCAGCGGTAACGGCTCGCGGCGCGTGCAACGCCGACGACGGCTGTTTGCATGAAAGTCTCCGGTACGCGGCGGCGCTCGTCGGACCGCGTGTCTTGTTTCACGGACCGCGACGAGCGCCGTGGGCGTGGCGTCGGGCAGAACAATGCGCGCGCCACCAGAGTTTTTGGAAAACGTTTTTCCAAAGGATATAGCCGTTACCTGCTGCGCGGCAGCCTAGGATTTTCCCTACATTCCGCTAACGCCTGTGCTGGATCGAGTTGCGGAGATCCCGCCCCGTGAGGCCAGCTGCGTTAATCGTTTTCTGCGCTCGGCAAGCGTCGCCGATATCGCGCTCAATGCAGCGGTGGAAGCGGCGCGTGCCGGCGAGCACGGCAAGGGCTTCGCAGTGGTCGCATCCGAAGTGCGCGCGCTTGCGCAACGAAGCGCGGGCGCGGTGAAGGAGATCGAAGCACTGATCGCGGAATCGGCCGCAAAGGTCTCGCACGGCTACAAGATCGCCGAACAGGCCAGCAGCACGATGAGCGGCATCGTCGAGGGCGTAACGCGTGTGAATGCGATCGTGTGCGAAATCGGCGTAGCGTCGCGCGAGCAGACGAGCGGTATCGACCAGGTCAACAGGTCAACACCGCGGTCGTGCAGATCGGTGAAGCGACGCAGCAGAATGCGGCGCTAGTGGGCGAAGCGGAGCAATCGACTGCCGAATTGCGCGGTCATGCCGAGCGGCTCGCACATGCGGTCAGCATGTTTCGCGTTTGATTCCGGACGTCGATAAAGAAGTGTTAAGAATCTGCGGCGCTGCTCGCAACTGTTTTCCGGCTACGCATCGACATACTGCGGCAATACAGCCTTGCGAAAGTGGCCGACGCTCGAGCGTGGCATTGGTCTTGCTGAAACACTGACGACAACGCATCGAATGTAATTCGTATGTTCAAGGATGCGGCGAGCGACACTCTTCTTGCCGATCCATACGTCACCGGCAAGCATCGAACGGACTAAGTCAGGCTTGAGGGAACCTGCCTCGAGCATGCTGATCTACTGCGTTCCTCTAATCAAATTCTGTGCATCACATCGGGGCATGAATGCCTCATAAGCGGCTCAACGTAGCCCTTCCGTCGTGCCTGACACGGCGAACGGGCCCGCCGAAAAAATCATAAGAACATCGACCAGCACTCGTACCGGGGCGCGCATGCCTTTGCGCGCCACTGCGTCAAACGAATGGCGCACCCTTCAAACCTACGTCGACGGAGCGTCCATATGTCTTTGCATGAGTCTGTGCGCGAAGCGAAACCGCTGCTGACCATCGTGGTGGCTGCCTATAACATCGAGGGATATATCGAGGAAGCACTCACGTCCCTTCTCTCTCAACCTCATATCGATGCGATGAAAATCATCGTTGTCGACGACGGCTCTACCGACGAGACTCACGCGGCGGCGCAGGCCGTGGCCGCACGCGACGGCGGCGTGCATATCGAAGTCATCAGGCAAAAGAACGGCGGCCTGAGTGCGGCCCGCAATACGGGACTCGCGGCAGTGCGTACGCCCTATGTCGGCTTCCTCGACGGCGACGACATCTATCTCGATGGCTTCACGCAAGCGGTCATCCCGCGCCTCGCCGAAGGTCAATACGACATCCTGGAATACAACGTCAAGATCATCGACGACGATGGACGCCATCTCGACGACCTCGAACTCGTGAGCGCGGGCAAGAGCGGTGCTCACCGGATGGATCATCACGCGCTAAGGGACTTTGCCAATACATTCCATACGTTTGCGTGGGCACGGGTCTATCGCACTGAGTTTTTCCGCGAGACGCAATTTCCTGTGGGCAGACATTACGAGGATATGGCGGTCATTCCGTCGATGTATCTGCGCGCGAGCCGCTATTACCGCGTGAGCGAGCCACTGATTGGCTATCGGCGCCGTTTCGGCAGCATCACCCAGAAAGCGACGCTACGCGATATGCGTGACCTGTGCATCAACGGTCAGGAAGCGCTCGCACGCTGCAATGGCGGCGACAGGGACGATTTCTGGCTGACTGTCTTCGACAAGGTATTCGAGCGCGCCTGTCATGTGTGTGCGCGAGTCGACCGGGCGTCGTTCAAGCAAGCGTCGCAAACGCTGTCGCAGATGGCGGAGATGCATCGCAATACGCGGGCGAAACTCACTGGGCGCAGCGGGCGTGAAATCGTCGGGCTAAAGCCATTCGATCTCAACGTGCGCGCAGACCGCTCGGTTCACTTCCTCAAAGGGCTCGTCAAGAAAGTCTTGCGACGCAGTCTCGATCATCGACAGCGGGCGCGCCGGCCGAGCCCCTCGATCGGTTGATCGGCAGAGCGCGCGGGCGCACGCCCCGCGTTCGCAGTAAACTGGATGAATGGAAAAGTGCCCCTACTGCGAAAGAATCCGCGACGAATGGGACTGTCACGGACAAACATGCCGTACCGCCATCGCCCGTGCGCTACGAAGACAGCGCATGGGCTTGCCGATGGTGGCGAAAGTCATACGCAATGAGATTCCGGCCGGCGCAAGCACCGGCGAGGTGATCACGCAACTCTCGCGTCAGCGCTTGCGTGCGCGCCGTGCAAACGAAGAACGTCGCGCGCGCAAGGCTGCGGAAGACCAGGACCTTTAGCTTGTTCTCGGCGAAGGTCGCTTAGCGCCTAGCAGGCGTTAAGCACCGCTCTGAACCCGTCGGCGGTGAAGGGCTTGAGGAAAAACCCGTCGAAGTGCTCTTGTACTTCGTTCTGGTGCCGGTCATCGCCGGTGACTGCAACGACGCACGCGAGCTTGCTCGGCCCCGCGGCGCGCAAACGCCGGCACAGATCGCGGCCATCCACATCGGGCAGGTTGAGGTCGAGAAAGATCGTGTCGTAGCTATTGGCCGCAGCCAGAAGCATCGCCTGATGGCCGTCGTAGGCGACGTGCGCGACATGTCCCAGCGATACCGCAAGGTCTCTGAATGCATCGCAAAGTCGGACGTCATCTTCTACAAACAGGACGAGCATGATCGGTCATCCGGAAGCGTTGATTCCCTCTGCAAGCGAGGGCCTTGCTTTCGCCTCCCTCGCCACGCAAAAACCGAGCCACGCTCAGGCGGCGAACGAAGACGCATTCAACGACGGCACCGCCGCAAACGCGGGCTTCGCAAAGAAATAGCCCTGCAGAAGCCGGACGTCGTTAGCGATGAAGAAGTCGCGTTCACCCTTGGTCTCGATGCCCTCGGCGATCACACGTATGCCGAGATCACGGCAGATTGCAAGCACCCCGCACACGATGCGCTGCCGCACCGTATCGGTATCGATGCCCCGCACAAGGTCCATGTCGAGCTTGATGATGTCCGGCTGAAAGTCCGCAAGCAGCGTGAGGCCGGAATAGCCTGCGCCGAAATCGTCGATCGCCGTTTGAAAACCGAAGCGCTTATAGGCACGGAATATATCGACGAGATGCGGGCGGCTGATGATGTCCTCGCCTTCCACCGTCTCGAAGATGATTCGCTCGATCGGAAAGCCATGTTTCTCTGCCGCCTCGAACGTACTGCGAATGCACGCTTCCGGCCGATACACCGCATTGGGCATGAAGTTGATCGAGAGAAAGCCCTGAAGTCCGAGCTGCGCGGCCTGCTGAATGGCCGTCGTACGGCAACGCTGATCGAAGTGATAGCGGTTTGCATCGCTCACCCTGCTCAGCACCGTACCGGCCGGCTCGCCTTGCGGTCCGCGCACCAGTGCTTCGTGGGCGTAGGCCGCGCCCGCTGCGAAATCGACAATCGGCTGGAAAGCGAATGCCAGCGCCAGTTGTGAATCCGGGTCCGTCTTGCACCCCGCACAGCCCGAAGGAACCGAATGAATTGCGACTGTGGCAGCAGCGCTTCGTGCATCGTTCATGGAGTTGATCCTGTATCTTTGTTCGATGCGGCGCTTTGCGCGAAGTCAACATGACCGACCGCGCAAGCGCCCATCAAGCCTTTATCGGCAGGGACTTTCGGCTTCTTTAATCTGCGCGCAATGTTCATGCATTGCGCGAAGGCGCAGTGCGTCGATATGCCCGCTTCGTGCCATTGCTTCGAGCGCCTGCAATGCGGATCGCGCGCCGCAAACCCGGGCGGCTTTCGCATCGGCATCGAGTTCCAGAGCGATTGCGCGACTGAGGGTGCGCGCGTGCCATATGGGCCGCATCAGGGCCACTGCAAGCGCGCAAAGCGCGCCGGGAATCGATATGCGCCACAGATCTGCTTGCGACCAGGCGGCAAACATGATGCATGGCACGGCGACAAGCGCAGTGACGACAAGCACCGTTCTGGCGAAGTCGAGCAAGAGCGCCGGTCGTTGTGTCGCATGTCCGACTTCATGCGCGACCACGAAACACAACTGCGGCTCGGGCAACGCAAGCGTACGCCTGTCCAGCTCAATGCGATGAAACAGCGCTTCATAGCATGGCCCGCTTCCGCTCGCGACGAATCGCACGGCGGGCGGCTCGATGCCTAGCATCGCCGCATAGCGCGCCACGAGACGCGACACCCGTTGCTCCGCCAGTTCCATGTCGACCTGATGAAAAGGCTCCGTCGCTCCGTGAGGCTGCCGCTGCAAGCGTCGGTGGCTGCCATGCGTCGAGTTGCGCGTTCGGTCGGGCGAGTGTGCTCGTCATGCCAGGTCACTAAGGGTGACAGCACCCCTTACCCGAACTCCGCCCACATCGCGCAAGACGGCACCCGTCAGTCATTGTGAGCGCAACCGCGCAGTCCTGCCTGAACGATGCCTGCCCGGCGCCGCGTTAAACCGCTTTGTCGGCCACCGAACAGACACGCTAAAGCGCCATGCCGGAAAATTAAACCGGCACACTGACAGGCGACAGGTAATTTTGCGGTTTTATGACGGCCGTGCGGCAATAAGCTAAGCAAAAACGCTTATTGGACCAAAATACCAAGACATGGTAAAAATCAGTGTCGCTCGAAACAAAGGGCGCATCTTCAACGTTTATTCGTCTCATAGGGTTTGGAAAAATGGCAACAGGTACGGTCAAGTGGTTCAATGATGCAAAGGGTTTCGGTTTCATCACGCCGGACGACGGCGGTGAAGACCTGTTTGCACATTTCTCCGAGATCCAGTCCAAGGGTTTCAAGTCGCTCCAGGAGAACCAGAAGGTGAGCTTCGAAGTCAAGCAAGGCCCGAAGGGCAAGCAGGCTTCGACGATCCAGCCGCTGTAATACGCGCGGTTCAGCTTGCTGAACAACGGCCCTTCGGGGCCGTTTGTTTTTTTGCGCGCGTCATCGAGCATCGCTATAACTCAGTAGAATCGCGAATCGGCCTCGAGCGCCGTCGCTATGCTGGATCAACCTTTTCTTAGTACCTGTGTGAAGCCGCGAAGCAATCGACAAGAATTCCGCGTCTGGACGCGGCCCACCGCGAGCGCATTGCTCGCCATGCTCTGGTGCGTCATGTTCAGCGCGCATGGGCAATCGTTTGCACTCAACGCACACGCGGCTCGCTTCGTCACTGCGGTCGTGATGAACGACTTCCACACGGCCCAGGCCGGCGGCGGCTACGTGTTCTCGTACGAGAAGCACGAAACCGAAGCTACGCTGACGGCCAAGCTCGAACGGTGGTTCTCGGGCGACGCCCCTGACGCACTTCGCATGGAGCCCGCCGAAAAGCAGACGCTTTTCGGTTTCTACTGGGCGGCCAGCATGATGCCCGCGAACTCACCCTGCTTTCAGTCCATCGCGGAGCCCGCGTGCAGCGATGACCTCGCGAAGTGGATGGCGCGCGAGTTCGCAGACGATCCGCGCTTCATTCGCGCGTATGAATCGGCGGCCAAGCCGCTCGGCTTACCGCCGCTGATTCGAACCGCGCGCTGACGAACGGTGTCTGCGTTGGCGGCGTCGCGACTCGCGCCCGATGCAGCGATGCGGCCGCTGTCCCGGCGATGCGTCGTGCCCGATCACCTCGTCGCTCGCATCGCGCATCCACACGAATTTCGCGGCCACGCTTGCCAGCACGGATAGCGCACCGATGGTTTCGAGCAAGGCAGCGATCATGATCATTCATCGATGCGCGAGCATCGGCCCGTAAGTCCGCACGAAGAAGGCGACCGTAATGCCCACGCTCACGAGCAGCGTCCCCGTTCTGATCAGCGCCGGCGATGCGCGTCGGCCCAGTTGCGCGCCGCCGTATCCGCCCGCGATCGCCGCAACGAGCACCGCGATGGTCTCGGGCCAGCGCACCGCATGGGCAACGGCGAAGGTCACGACAGCCACAGAATTGGCCGCGCTGACGAGCAGCGTGCGCGGCGCGTTGAGGCTCTTGAGATCGCGCGGATCGAGCAGGCCCCACACGGCCATCATCATGATGCCGACCGCGCCTCCGAAGTAGCCGCCGTACACGCCGAGCGCCAGCTGAATCGCAAGGACTGCGGGCGCAGAGATACGCCAGCGCTTGCGCAACAGCTCGCCAAGACGCCGGCCGAAGGCCAGCGCGAGACTCGCGCAAAGCAGCAGCCACGGCAGTAAGAACGAGAACGTCGATGACGATGTCGACAGCAACAGCACCGCGCCGATCATTCCGCCGATCAGCGTCGTGACGAGCATCATGCGAATCGGCACTGAACCGACAGGGCCGAGCCCGTCGCGATACGCCCATGCGCTGACCACGCCGCCCGGAAACAGCGCGACCGTCGACGATGCGTTCGCCTGAACCGGCGGCACGCCCGCTGCGATGAGCGCGGGCAGACTGACGAACGATCCGCCGCCTGCGAGCGCATTCATCGCCCCGGCGATGAATCCCGCAAGGATCACTACGATAAGAGGTTCCATGCGGCAAATCGTAGCGAGCGCATTGCGCGCTTACAATCTGGCATTTCCTATGCAAGGCTTCGGCCCGGCCGAAGGCACGCCATGCGTTTCGATCTCACCGACATGCGACTCTTTCTGACCGTGATCGAACGCGGCAGCATCACGGCGGGCGCGCAAGCGATGCATCTCGCGCTGGCGTCCGCAAGCGAGCGGATCGGGGGCATGGAAGCCGCATTGGGGGCGCCGCTTCTAGAACGCAATCGCCGTGGCGTGCACGCGACCGCCGCCGGCGAGAGCTTCGCGCGCCACGCCCGGATGATTCTCGGTCAGGTCGAGCAGATGCGCGGCGAATTGCGCACGTACGCAACGGGCCTCAAAGGGCGCGTCAAGCTCATGTCGAATACGGCGGCATTGGCCGCCTACTTGCCGCCGCGCCTCACGCGCTTCCTTGCGGCTCATCCCGATCTGTCGATCGATCTCGATGAACGGCCCAGCGCCGACATCGTGCAGGCAGTGATGGAAGGCCGGGCGGATCTCGGCATCGTCGCGGATATCACGGACCTCGGGAGCCTCGAGACGCGGCTCGTCACGCAGGATCAGCTGGTCGTGGTCGCGAGCCGCACGCATCGCGTGGCGAATGAAACTGCCGTGGCGTTCGCGGATATCGTCGGCGAAGCGTTTGTCGGCCTCGCGGATGCGGCGCTCGAAATGCATCTTGCCGAGAAGGCGTCGAGGCTCGGCAAGCAACTCAATTACCGCATCCATATGCGCAGCATCGATAACGTCGCGATGCTCGTGGAAGCGGGTATCGGCATCGCGATACTTTCGCGTGCATCGGCGCAATTGCTCGACCGTACGGGGCTCGCTATTGCGCCGTTGTCCGAGCCGTGGGCCGCGCGCCGGCTGCATCTATGCGCGCGCGCCTTCGCCAGCCTCACGCCGCAAGCGAGGCTGCTTGCGCACGAACTCATGGCCGACGACGCCTGAGCCTCAGAACGCCCTTCCGACGATGAGCGGATCGACGGGACCGATCGTCCGGATATCGCGATTCGCATACGGCAAGCGATGCAGCACATAACGCATGGCATTGAGCCGCGCGCGCTTCTTGCAGTCGGAGCGCACGACGGTCCAGGGCGTGTCGGCGGTATCGGTATGGGCGAACATGGCTTCTTTCGCAGCCGTGTAGTCGTCCCACTTGTCGAGCGACGCAAGGTCCACCGGACTCAGCTTCCACTGCTTGAGCGGATGCACTTCGCGTTCCTTGAAACGGCGGCGCTGTTCCGCGCGGCTCACGGAAAACCAGAACTTGACGATGTGCACGCCGCTTTGCGTGAGATGACGCTCGAATGCCGGCACCTGCTGCATGAACGCGTCGTACTCCTGGTTCGTGCAGAAGCCCATCACGCGCTCGACGCCCGCGCGGTTGTACCAGGAACGATCGAAAAGCACGATCTCGCCTGCCGTGGGCAGATGCTCCACATAGCGTTGAAAATACCACTGACCGCGTTCACGCTCGGACGGCTTCTCGAGCGCGACAACGCGCGCGCCACGCGGATTCAGATGCTCCATGAATCGCTTGATGGCGCCGCCCTTGCCCGCCGCATCGCGGCCTTCGAAGAGAATGACGACGCGCTGCCCCGTTTCCTTCACCCACGCCTGCAGCTTGAGCAGTTCCACCTGAAGCCGATACTTCTGCTTCTCGTACGCTTGCCGCGACATGAGATGCTTGTACGGATACCCGCCGTGACGCCATCCGGGCGATAGTTCGTCGTCCTGATGCTGACGGCGCGACCCGCGCGCACCGCTCGGCGATACGCCTTCCAGCAGATGCGCGCGCAACGTGGCTATTTCGTCCGGCGAGAGACCGCCCATCAGCGCCTTCATCGTGTCGAGCCGCGTCTCGGCGCCGGTCGATGCCGCATTCGCGAGCATCTCTTCCATGCTGCTGGAAATGAACTCGTTGGCGGCGCTCACCGCTTCTTCCGTTTCCCGACTTGCAAGTTGCGCGGACGTCTCGACGACGCTCACGCCGCCGTCCGGTTCTTCGCTCGCACCGTGCTGCAACGCCCTGCCCCGGCTTCCCTCGGATGCGCGTGTGGTTCTCACGTTCTCTTTCTCCTTATCGCGGCTTCAGGCGGCTTGCGCGGCTTTTCGCAGCACGACGTACATCTTGTCCTTGAGCAGCAGCTTCTCCTTTTTGAGCGATTCGATCGTGAAGGAATCGGCAGGCGTCACGCCCGCTTCCATGTTCTGGATGTCGTGATCGAGCTGGTTGTGGCGCTCGAACAGTCTGGAGAAGTGCGCGTCTTCGGTCTTCAGACGGGAAATGAGGTCGCGGTATTCGGGAAACATGTTGAATCTCCAATGCGGGATCGCTTTCGGTACTACGTAGTACATCTTACCGACGGAGCGCCGCGCTTTCGTCTGCTTTTTGCGCAATGGCGTGCGTGAAAACGCCGCAGCCGTGTCTCCTGTCGAACGACTACGGCGTTTCGGCAACCTACGCACAAACCCTCCTGCACGCAGGCAAGCTGCTTGCGCACAATGGTTGGCTGGCTCGGGCGTACCGAGCTTTAGTTGGAGGACACCATGAAAATGAATCGCAATGCCGTCGCCGCGCTGACGTTCGGCGTGGCCGCTGTATTCATCGTCGATGCCGCCCATGCCGATAGCCGCGCAGCACAGAAGCTCGGACAGATCGGGGTCATCAATCAGACGCTGCAACCCAAACCGCCGAAGTCATCGCCGGGTGCGGCTTCGAATTCGCCCAGCCCTAACGCGGCGACGTCGGGATACACGGGCAACGCGGCCATCAACGCAAACGGCGCTAACGCCAACGCTGCGAATTCGGCGAATGCCGCAGCGAATGCACGCGCCGGGGCAACACTGCCCAATGGCAGATAAGTTGCGCAAGGGTTAACCCTCGATGAAAGGACATGCCGCAGCAAGGACCGAAAGCGGCCCGGTAAAACGTTCCTGCGGTGCTTCGCCGCGGAGCGCCTTGTCACGGGGCTCCGACGATTACGGCATGGCTGCGCTCTCGTTTTACGAACGTCCGTTTCGCAAAAAGTGCTCTTGCGTTTTCAATCGCAATGCGCAGACCAATGTAAACATTCAAAAGACGCATATCGTTTAAGCGGCTTTTTGCTTCGGCGATTCCAATGGATACTGTGCTTACAAACACACAAATATCTGAGAGAACACGCCATGTACGGGGAACCCAGAACGTTGTACTTCGCCGGGCGTACCGTGTCGGAGGACCTGGCCGAGCGCCTCCACGCACGCGGCTGGAACATCGAGTACGTCAATCCCGCGAAGCCGTGCAGACTGTCGAGGCACGGCAAGGGCGCCGCTGCGGGCATCGTGGATTTGACGAGTGGCGGATGCGCGAAGGACATTGCGGCCCTCACCGCTTTGCTTGCGGGCTATCGCATCGGCTGGGTCGCGACCGTGCATGCCGATCAGGCGGACAATCCCGAGTTGTGCCGGCTGATACGCGATTACTGCTTCGACTATGTCACCGTGCCTTCGTCGCCGGACCGCATCGTCGATGCCGTGGGCCATGCTTACGGCATGGTCTCGTTACACGACGCCGCCAGTAACGATCCGCTCAAGGCCGACGCCACCGAAGGCGGCATGATCGGCGACTGCGAGGCGATGAAGGCGTTGTATCGCTCGATCCGGAAAGTGGCGATGACCGACGCGCCGGTCTTCATCTCCGGCGAGTCGGGCACCGGCAAGGAGCTGACCGCGCAGGCGATTCATGAGCGCTCGGCCCGCCGCTCGCAACCCTTCGTCGCGATCAATTGCGGCGCCATTCCGCCGCATCTGCTGCAGTCCGAACTATTCGGTTACGAGCGCGGCGCATTCACCGGGGCGAACCAGCGCAAGATCGGCCGCGTGGAAGCGGCGGACGGCGGCACGCTGTTTCTCGATGAAATCGGCGACTTGCCGCTGGAAAGCCAGGCAAGCCTGCTGCGCTTCTTGCAGGAACGCAAGATCGAGCGGCTAGGCGGCCAGGGCTCGACGCCCGTCGATGTGCGCATCATTTCCGCGACGCACGTCGACATGCAGACCGCGATGCTCGAAGGACGCTTCCGCGCCGACCTGTACCACCGCCTGTGCGTGCTGCAAATCGACGAACCGCCGTTGCGCGTGCGCGGCAGGGATATCGAATTGCTCGCCCAGCACATGCTCGAACGCTTCCGCAAGGATGCGAGCCGGCGCTTGCGCGGCTTCTCGCCTTGCGCCATTGCAGCGCTTCACAACTACAACTGGCCGGGCAACGTGCGCGAGCTGATCAATCGCGTGCGGCGGGCCATCGTCATGTGCGAGGGACGGCAGATTCTTGCAAGCGACCTCGAGCTGGGCGATTACGTCGAAGCCGCGCCGATGACGCTTGCCCAGGCGCGCGAGGCCGCCGAGCGGCAGGCTATCGAAGTGGCGCTGCTGCGTCATCGCGGACGGCTCGGCGAAGCGGCCGATGAACTGGGCATCTCGCGCGTCACGCTTTATCGCATGCTGACGGCTTATGGTCTGCGCGCGAAAGCGGATCGGCCGCTTCAGGTGTCCGGCGGCTGACGCATCGCACCGGCTTCGCGTTAGCGCCAAGGCTGCACACGCTTTAACATGGCAGGCTATGGCACGCGTGCGTGGCTTACCGGCATCGCGTGCCTCGATCCGCTTCTCTATTTCCGGACATCCAGCCATGACAACATCTTCTTCCCGCCGCCGCGCCGCGTTCCGAGAACTGGTCAATGCACGCCGTGGCCTTCTTTTGCCGGGCGCATTCAACGCGATGAGCGCGCGTGTCGCCGCGGACCTGGGGTTCGAGGCGCTGTACATCACCGGCGCGGGCGTCACGAACATGTCGCTCGGCATGCCGGATCTCGGCTTTATCGGCCTTGCCGAAGTTGCGGAGCACACGACGCGCATCCGCGATGCAGTGGATCTCCCGCTCGTCGTCGATGCGGATACCGGCTTCGGCAACGCACTCAACGTGCGCCATACGATACGCACGCTCGAACGCGCGGGCGCGGACGCGGTCCAGCTCGAAGATCAGGTCATGCCGAAGAAATGCGGCCACTTCGCGGGCAAAGCCGTGATCTCGACGAGCGAGATGGTCGGCAAGATTCGCGCCGCAGTGGACGCGCGCGAAGACGAGAACTTCCAGATCATTGCACGCACCGATGCCTGCGCCGTCGAAGGCTTCGACGCCGCAATCGAACGCGCGAACAGGTTCGTCGAAGCCGGCGCGGATATTCTTTTCATCGAGGCGATCGAAACGCAGGAGCAGATCGCGTCGTTGAACAAGCTGGTGAATGCGCCGCAACTGATCAATATCGTCATTGGCGGAAAGACCCCTGTAACGGGCCGCGATGAACTGGAACGGCTGGGCTTCAGCCTCGTGCTGTATGCGAACGCCGCCTTGCAGAGCGCGGTGCGCGGCATGCAGACGGCGCTCGGTGCGCTCAGGGAACATGGCAGGCTCGACGAAGACCCTGCCATCGTGGCGCCCTTCGCAGAGCGCCAGAGACTCGTCGACAAGCCTTTGTTCGACGAGCTCGATCGCAAATACGCTGCGGACTGAACGATGCGCTTAGCGCGTGTACATCGCGTTCCAGTCGGCTTGCGAGACGCCATGCCCCGATTGCGTCGCGCCAGTCGACACACCGCCATACGCAGTCGCGCCCTGGCGAGCGGCGAGCTTTGCTTCGGCTTGCTGGATGGCTTGCGGGTAATGCGCCTGATCACCGTCGCCGACGTGATAACCCACGCTCTGCAGTTCCGCGAGTTCTGCACGGACCTGGGCGCGTGTGATCTGGCTGCCTTGCGCGAACGACAGCGCGGGAAGAACGAGAGCGGTTGCGATAACTGCGGCGCGAATCGAAGACTTCATTTTTTAAACTCCAGTGACTTGGGTGCTTGCCTCTTGCGCTGACGCGTCGAAGCAATGAACAAAGTCTAGGCTGATCTTTTTAGCGGGTTAACCCCTAGACACGGAAAGCACTCTTCACTGAAATGCGCGGAATGGCGCACACGGAGCGGAAGGCGATTATTTGTTATGCTCGCCCTCGCATCGGCGCATCGCGCCAGGGCGCTCAACGAACAACAGGAGATTCAGATGGCTAAAGCATATTGGGTCAGCGCATACCGCAAGATTCACAAGCCCGAGCAAGTCGCGGAATATTCGAAGCTCGCGACCGAAGCGATCAAGGAAGCGGGCGGCCGTCCGCTGGCGCGCGGCGTCGCATCGACGGTGCACGGTGCGGGCATCGCTGAGCGCACGGTGCTGATCGAATTCGATTCGCTGGAACAGGCACTCGCTACGTTCAACGGCGAGAAGTATCAGGAAGCGCTGCGCGTACTCGGCGATGCCTGCGAGCGCGACTTCCGCGTGGTCGAAGGGCTGGAATAAGCATCACGCGCGAGGCGGCGCAACGCGTGCCGCCTCGTCGTGCCCGGCTATTGTCCGGGCGCGTACAGGTCCAGCAAACGCAAGGTCACGCCGTTCGTCCATCCGAAGCCATCCTGCAGCGGATATTCCCCGCCCCCGCCGCCGCCCGTCCCCGTTCCTTCCACGATGTACTTCTCCACGAGCTTCTGCTCCGTGGCATAGACGTGATTCACGTCCGTCAGAAAGCGCGTGCCGATCTGCTGCGCAAGATCGCCGCGGCCATAACGGCGAAGCCCCTGCACGGCGATCCAGTGCAGCGGCGCCCAGCCGTTCGGCGCGTCCCACTGTTGCGTGGTGTTATGCGTGGTCGTCGTGAGACCGCCGGGCTTGAGCAGCAAGGCTTCCGCCGTGCGCGCGGTCGCATGCGCGCGATCCGGCCACGCCGCCCCTGCGAACAAGGGATAAAGCATCGCCGCCGAAGGGTTGTTGCGCGGCTGCCCGAGCTTCCAGTCATAGTCGCCGTAATAGCCGTTGCTGTTCCAGAGATACTTGTTGATGCCGATGGCGCGCTTCGCTGCCTTGCCGATGAATTCCGCCACGCAACCGAAGTCGCGCACTTCGCCGCAGCCCCGCGCGATCGTCGTTTCCAGATGGAACATCAGGCTGTTGAGGTCGACGGGCACGATGGATGTGGTGCGAATCGTGGCGAGCGTCTGGTTGTCGCCGAACCATCGCGAACTGAAATCCCAGCCGCTTTCCGCTGCTGCGCGCAGATCGCGATACAGCTCGTTAGCAGGCCGGTCATGGACGGTGGCGGCCGTCGTCACGTCCTGCAGATAAGACTCGTCGCGCGGCGTATCGCGCTCGTCCCAATAGCGGTTGAGCACGGTCCGATCCGGCAGCATCACCACGTTGCGCACCGCGCCTCCCGGCTCGAGCGAATGCGAGCCTTTCATCCAGTAGTGATATTCGCGGCGCATCTGCGGCAAGTATCGTTGATACACGCGGCCGCCTTCCTTGTGCGCGGCAAGCTCCACCATGTACGAAAAGAACGGCGGCTGGGAGCGGCTCACGTAGTAAGAGCGATTGCCGTTCGGTATGTGGCCGATGGTATCGATGAGATAGGCGAAGTTGTCGAGCATGTTGTCGACGAGGTCTTCACGCCCTGCTTCCTGAAGCCCGAGCATCGTGAAGTAGGTGTCCCAGTAGTAGCCCTCGCGGAAGCGCCCGCCCGGCACGACGTAAGGCTTGGGCATCGGAATGAGCGTGCTGTAGGGCGGCACCGTCGACGTATTGCGAGTCAGCGCGGGCCATAGCCAGTTGATGTGATCGCGCAGCGTTTGATTCGGCGGCGGCGTGATGACCTGATCGGTCGGCGGCGTGAAATACTGCGCGACGAACGCCGACAAACTGAAGCCCGGCACCGCGCGCTGCTGAAGATAGAGCCTGTTGATCTGCGCCGGGTCGATCTTCGGCGTCGCATCGACGAAGGTCTTCTGATCGGGATAAATCTGCTGCGTCTGCACCGCGACGAAAAGCTCGCCGTAAAGCTCGCTCGGCGGCGGCGGCACGACATAGCCGTTCTGCGCATCCGCATGGGCGACGCTTGCCGCGCCCAGAAGAACCCACGCACCAAGCAATCGGCGCATGTCCTGCGCCTGACGATACCGCGACAGTACGATCATGTTCACTCCTTCAAAGGGTGACGGCCCGGACTGGTCCCCCTCGTGCCTTCTGTTTTTCATGATGCAAAGCACAGCGAAGCATCGCACGTTCTGCTGGTCGATGGCAATCGTTCCCGTCTTCGTCCGTCCGGCATAAAAGTGCTGTTACGACGCGGTCTTGCGGTGGCGATCTCGGTCTCACGCTATGTCGGCGAGCGGACGAGCGCGGCATGGTCGGAGTTGCAGACGATCGTATCGGCCGTGAGGCTGGCGCTCACGTTCCTGCCATGAACGGCGCTCGCATGAGCGCAGCGCGTCTTAACGCACGCCGAACTTCCACACGGTGATCTCGTGATATTCGTCGCCGGGCCGCAGCTCCGTCGAAGGAAACGACGGACGGTTGGGCGAATCGGGAAAATGCTCGGCTTCGAGCGCGAAGCCGTCGGTCTGTCGATAGGCGTTCCCCGATACACCGATAACGCTGCCATCGAGTCCGTTCGCCGTATAGAACTGCAGGCCCGGCTGCGTCGTATAGACATCGAGTACGCGGCCGCTCGCGGGATCATAGGCGCGCGCGGCGAATGCTGGCTCGCCCTCGCGCTGGCCGGGCTTATCGAGCTTGAAGTTCTGGTCGTAGCCGCGCGCATGGCACAACTGCGGAAACGACGAGCGCAGCCGCGCGCCGATCGGTGTGAGCGCCCGCAAGTCCAGCGGCGTGCCTTCCACGGATGCGATCTCGCCGGTCGGTATCGAATCGGCATGCGTGGGCGTATAGGTCGACGCCGCAATCATGATGAGCTGATTCTCCACGCTTCCACTGCCCTCGCCCGCCAGGTTGAAATAGCTGTGGTTCGTGAGATTGACGACCGTCGGCTTGTCCGTCTTCGCGCGATAGTCGATGCGCAACTCGTTATCGTCGGTGAGCGCGTAGGTGACATCGACGGTCAGCGTGCCCGGGAAGCCGTTCTCATTGTCCGGGCTGACATAACGCAGTTGCACGCCCGCGACCGTGTTGTTCTGAAACGTCCGCACGACGGTCCAGACTTTCTCATCGAAGCCGTGCGGCCCGCCGTGCAGCGTGTTGGGCGGATCGTTGACCGGCAATTGATAAGTGCGGCCGTCGATCGTGAATCGTCCTTGTGCGATGCGGTTCGCATAACGGCCGATGACGCTGCCGAAATGGATGTTGCCGTTATACCGCTCGTAGTCGGCGACAGAGCTGAAGCCGAGCACGACATCCGCGCGACGCCCGCGCCTGTCGGGCACATCGATACGCGTGACGATACCGCCATAAGTCATGCAGTTCATCGACATGCCGCGCGAATTCGCGAGCGTGTATTGCACGACTGGCTGACCTTGCTGCGTCGCGCCAAACGGAGCCGCAGAGATGGTCGCCGCACGAGTGGACAAAGGAACGACAAAAGCGATTGCGATGGATACGGCCCGTGTTGCAGCCGTGCTTCGAAGAAACGGAGTCATGGTGGAGTAGCAGGACAGGCGAGTTCGACGGCTCATCGAAGCATCGGCTATGCCCAGCGCGTTTTTGCTCCGCAAGCGATCAGGCATGAGGGATGCGCGCACCGCCCTGAGCGACATCGTTTCCAATGACAGAAGGAGTGCAAATGACCCAGCAGACCGATCGTCCGACGCCGCCCGTTCAAACCACGACCGATCCGAATACGGCGGATCGACGCCTTAGCGAAGAGCAAAAACAGAACCTCACCAACGAACCCGATCCGCCGTCCGACGACAAGGCGCATCCGTTGCCCGACCCGAACGCCGTTGGCGAAGACGGCTGAGTCGGACTCATCGGCGCACGGCCGTGCGTGCGCCTTTTCATGCGATGTGGTATCCGTACGCAGAAAGCAACGACGCGCCTCGTCGTTCAACCGTAGCAAGGACGACCATGTACGATCCTGCTCACTTCCTTCCCTCGTTCGTATGGCGCGCGGCGCGCGACGGGATGATCCAGTACGCGAATCCCTGGGCATGCCGTTATCTCGGCCTTGCGTCTGACGAATTGATCGGCAGGCACTGGCGCGAATTCATTCATCACCAGGACGAAGAACTCGTGCGCGACGCCGTTCGTCAGATGCGCAACGACATGCTCCTCAATAACGTCGATGTCCGCCTCTTGCGCGCCGACGGAGAATTCCGCTGGCATACGCTGCACCTCCAGGCGCGGCGCGATGAAGAAGAGCGTATCGCCGATACCGTGGGCGTCGCCATCGACATTCACGAATGCCGCCATGCGTGGGAGCTATACGAAGCGAGCGAGCGGCGTCTTCAGGCCGCGTTCGCGGGCGCGCGCATGGGCGCATGGGAATGGGACATGACGACGCGCGTCGTTCGCATGACCGAACAACTCGCGGCAATGTACTCGTTCCCGCCGGGCACCGAGACCGCGATGCTCTCGGAAATATGGGACCGCGTCGCGCCGGAGTCTCGCGAACTGTTCCAACGCAACCTTGCCGAAGCGCTGCGCGATGGCGGCCCCTTCGAGTTCGACTTCATGCTCGACGGCGGCGCCGTCACTCGCCGATGGCTGCGTATGCGCGGCAACCCCGAGTACGATGCGCGCGGAACGCTCGCGCGCGTCTATGGCGTGAGCTTCGATATCAGCGAGCAGCGCGCCGACGAAGAGCGCCTGAGTCTCAGCGAGCGGCGTTATCGCGCGCTCGTGGAATCGACGGGCGCGCTCGTCTGGTCCGCCGACGCGAACGGCGAGATACATCCTTCGAGCGGCGACTGGCAGAACTTCACGGGCGCACGCTGCGAGCGGCTCGCGCGCTGGGGGTGGCTCGACTTCGTTCATCCTGACGACCGCGAGCAGGCGCGTGAGACATGGCTCCAGGCCGTGCGTCAGGGCGAACCGACCACGCTCACGTTCCGCATGTATCGCAGGGATGGCGCGTATCGCATGGTGCAGGCGCAGGCCGCGCCGCTTCACGACGAGCAGGGCCGTCTGCAGGAATGGTTCGGCACCACCACCGATGTCACGCCGCGATACGAGGCGCAAGCGGCGATAGAAGCACGCAGCCTGCGCCTCACGGTTGCGATGCAGGCCGCGAAAATCCATATCGTTTCGCTGGAACTCGCTACGTGGTCGCTGATGTTCGAGACCGTCGGCAAGCTGCGCACGGAGCCGATCGAAACGGTCACGTATGAAGCGGCGCTCGCCCGCGTCCATCCCGACGATGCACCGACGCTCGACCGTTTCGTACGCCGCCTCGCCGCCGGCGAAGACCCTCACGAACAGTTCGAATTTCGCGTGAAGGACGCACAGGCCGAGCGATGGATGCAAGGCAGCGCGCTGCTTCAGCGTGGCAAGGACGACAAGCCGTTGCGCATCATCGGCAGTCTGATCGACATTACCGAGCGCAAGCACATGGAGCTCATGCTGCGCGAATCGGGACGCCGCAAGGACGAGTTCCTGGCGATGCTCGCGCATGAACTACGCAACCCGCTTGCGCCGCTGCGCACGGCCATCGCGCTGTTGCAAAAGGACGAAAGCGTGTCCGAACGCACGGGCGATCTCGTCGAGCTGATGCGCCGGCAAGTCGAGCACATGACGCGCATCGTCGATGACCTGCTCGAAGTGTCGCGCATCACGCAGGGACGCATCGCGCTCAAGACGGAGCCGGTGCTCGTCGGCACGGCTGTCTATCACGCCGTCGAAGCGGTCGCCGCGATGGTGGAAGCGCGCAGGCAGCACATACAGGTCGATGTCCCCGATGCGACCACCTGGGTCTGCGGCGACGTCACGCGCCTCTCGCAGATACTCGTCAACGTGCTGAACAACGCGACGAAATACACGCCGGAACAAGGACAGATTTCGGTCAGCGTGCAGGCGGAACAGGACTGGGTATCCATCGTGATAGCGGATACCGGCACCGGCATTTCCGCCGATCTGCTGCCCAAGGTGTTCGAGCTTTTCTCGCAAGGCGAACGGACACTGGACCGGTCGAATGGCGGACTCGGCATCGGGTTGTCGCTCGTGAAGAAGCTGGTCGAGATGCACAAAGGGACCATCACCGTGCAGAGTCCGGGGCCGGGACTCGGCACGACGGTGATCGTGCGGCTGCCGCGGCTGCATCACCATGAACGGCACTCGGCGCTTGCGCTATCCGAAGCCGGCGCCCTCGGCACGCAGGCCGCGCTGCGTGTACTCGTTGTCGACGACAATCGCGACGCCGCCGATTCGCTCGCGATGCTCTGCGAATCGGAAGGACATGTCACGCGCGTCGCGTATTCGTCGGAGGAGGCGCTGGCAGCTTCGCAGTTCGAAGCCGATGTCGCCCTGCTCGATATCGGCCTGCCGGACATCGACGGATACGAGCTTGCGCGTCGCTTGCGGCGCAAGGGCGATAGTGCGCCGCTGCTCGTCGCCATCACCGGGTACGGACAAGCGGAGGACCGCTTGCGCGCGCAATCGGCCGGCTTCGATTATCACTTCGTCAAACCCGTCAACGTGGAGAGCCTGCTCAAGCTATTGTCGTCTCTGACTGCCGACCGCCCCGCCGGACGCGCTGCGGAACGATGATTGCTCACGACGTGTCACCGAAACTCATCTTGGAGGCACGCATGGCCGAGCAACACAAACCGGGGCAAAAGGTCGAGACTTCGGGCATCTATCGGGTCGTCAGGGAAGGCGATAGCGGCACGGCGTTCGAAGTGACGTGCGTGGAAGGCGAGCACTTCCCGCCGACGCGTAGCGGCAAGGGCGCGCATTATGAGCTCGTGCATGCCGCGACGCATTCGCACAAGCACCACGAACTCGGCAGCGCGGACTGACGTCACGAGAGGGCGACGCGCGGCGTTGCCCGTCAATCGCAAGGAACAGCACATGAATCCCGAACCATCCGATCCGGTCGAGCGCGCGGACAAGCGGCGCGAAGCGATCGGCGAAGGCGACGTCAAGGAAAAAGCGGACGGCACCATCGAGCAGCGCGAACACGGCAGCATGGACGCGTCGCTCGTACCCAAGGGCAAGGATCATCCGGAGCAAGGCGCTTACACGCCGGAGAACGATC
The DNA here is from genome assembly GCF_031450805.1 of Caballeronia sp. LZ016. NCBI lineage: Bacteria > Pseudomonadati > Pseudomonadota > Betaproteobacteria > Burkholderiales > Burkholderiaceae > Caballeronia > Caballeronia sp. LZ016. The sequence continues at coordinate 187,525 of NZ_JARTVY010000004.1, read as the reverse complement.
ATATCGATCCCGACGTCGACCCTTCCGCGAGCAGCGACCATCCGCGCAGCAAGCCGGATTCGGAAGCGTAGTCATCGAATGTAGAAAGTCGAGCGCGGTGCGCGTGCGCTAAGATGCGCGCTCCGCGTTTTTCGAGCCGCTTCATGCAAATTCTGGTCGATGCCGACGCCTGTCCCGCCGTTGTCAAGGACATTCTCTTTCGCGCAGGCCCGCGCGTTCAGGTCTGCGTGACACTGGTTGCGAATCAGTTTCTTCGCACGCCCCCTTCGCCCTTTATCAAGGCCATACAGGTGCCCGCCGGCTTCGACGTCGCCGATGCGCGCATCGTCGAATTGACGTCGCCGGGCGATCTCATCATCACCGCCGACATACCGTTAGCCGCCGCCGTGCTGGCCAGGTCCGCGCACGCGCTCGATCCGCGCGGAGAGTGGTTCAGCGCGGAGAATATCGAAGAGCGCCTGACGATACGCGCAATGATGGATCAGTTACGCGGTAGCGGCGTCGATACCGGCGGCCCCTCGCCTTATAGTCCCCGCGATGGCAAGAACTTCGCCGCGCAACTGGACCGCTTTCTCGCAAGGCGACGTGCGCCTTAAGGACGCGGCGCCTCGCTTTCCGGTCCCGGCATACGGCGATCAGCGTCCGGGTTGCTCTTGTAGTGATCCGGAAACGCCTTGCCGACGAGTGAGTCGTAATCGCCTGGCGGCGTCTTCACGATCGCATGGAGCATCTTGATGAACGCATTTCCATCGGCAAGATTGTCGACGATGACGCGCGCCGTTCTCAACGAAATCGACTCCGTCAGAGGCGGCGCATTGCCGTCGTCCAGCTTGAATCTGAAGCGATGAATCTCCGCCGTGGACGACTGCGGCGGCGCTTCGTGCGACACGATAGTGGCTTTCATGTTCGTCGTTATAGTGCGTGGCAACTGGCGTTTAGCAAGTACCGAACCACGGCACACCGTCTGCTTCAATGTCCTTCGATCCACGACATCATCGAGCGGAGGCCCCATGCACAACGAAAGATTTTCATTCGACGGATACGATGTGACCGTCACGGCGGAGCAGGTCAGCACCGGCGACTGGACATCGCGTATCGAAGCGTTTCGCGATAACCAGCCCGTTGCGCTGCCCGATGTGGAAACGCTCGGCCCGAACTGGTCCACGTCTGACGAGGCGGTGCGAGCCGGCGTCGAACAGGCGCGGCGATTGATCGACCGCTATTGTCGCGGCCATGACGACCAGCATACGGATCGCGGAATCGGGTCCGCCTGAAGCGTGAAGGCAGGAACGACGTATGCACCGGTGACAGTCCCTACCCCTCTTTGCAAGGAGCAAGCAGATGCCTCAATCCAAGCTCGGCAACAAGAATCCGACGAACCCGAAGAACCCGCATAACGATCAGCAGAAGGGAAAGGCCGAAGGTCAATTGCAGCAGAACCAGCAGAAGCAACCGATGCATCAAGGTGGCCAGCGGCAGCCGTGAGTACGCTGTCACGCGGTGATCGACTCGCGCCGCGCCGTCATCGACACGACGGTGCGGCCGGATCATCGCATCGGCACTTTCAGGAGACGGAACATGAACGCGCGAACGATCAATCGACTGTTGGGCGTGCTTGCGCTCGGGGTATCCGGCGCCGTGTTCGCGGCGGATGCAGGCACGGCCTCGCAGCATAACGGCAACGCGGGGCAGGGATCGGCAGGCGGCATGCAACCGCGCACGCCGGGCGGCGGCACGGGCGGTTCGGGCGATGGCTTGCGTACGCCGGGACAGGGTTCTTCCGGCGGCATGCAACCTACTACACCCGGTGCGCACGGAGGCACGTCGAATCAGCCAGGCGCGCCTATCAGTTCTTCATCCGTTAGCGGCGGGAATAAAGGGCAATAAGCGCTCCGCGGTGCGGCATACTGCATGATCGAGCGATACTCGACTTCATGACGGAGCCACCATGCCCAACGCCCCCATCAGCCGTTTTCCCGTTCCCGATCCGAAAGCCTGGCCTGACGATATCCGCGCTCGCATTCTCGAAGTGCAGGAGAAAGCCGGCTTCGTGCCGAACGTTTTCCTGACGCTCGCGCATCGGCCGGATGAGTTTCGCGCGTTCTTCGCGTATCACGTTGCGTTGATGCTCAAGGAGGGCGGGCTTACCAAAGGCGAGCGCGAGATGATCGTCGTGGCGACGAGCGCGGTGAATCAATGCCTCTATTGTGTCGTCGCGCATGGTGCGATTTTGCGCATCTATGAAAAGAATGCCTTGCTGGCGGATCAAGTGGCAGTGAATTATCGCAAAGCGGATATTACCGGGCGTCAGAAGGCTATGCTCCAGTTCGCTTTGAAGGTTTGCAGTTCGTCGGGTGATATCGGCGATGCTGACTTTGCCATGCTGCGCGAGCACGGGTTCAGCGATGAGGACGCCTGGGATATTGCTGCTATTACCGCGTTCTTTGGGTTGTCCAACCGCATGGCGAATGTCATTTCCATGCGGCCTAATGATGAGTTCTATTCGATGGGGCGTGTGCCGAAGCAAGGCTAGAGCAGGCGCTCAGAAAGAACGCGAAACTTCACACCCGGCACGAGAAAGCAGAACGGCCTTCCCTTCGCGCCGATGCCCTGCAAGAAATCGCCGCCGATGACATCGCCCGACGGTTCCATCGGCCGGACGGAATCAATGTCGATCGGCAAGTCGATGCGCGCATGCGCAATGCGTGAACAGTCGTCCACATGAGCGAGCGCGCCGTCTTGCAAGCCTAGAAATTCGACTGCTCGTCGCCATGAATCGAAGAACGTCTCGAACTGCTCCGGCAACGCGCGACTGACAGTTAGTTGCGCACCGCATGCGAAGTCCGGCGCACTGCCTCGGCCGCTGTCTATACGTGTCATCGATCGACGACCGACCACGCGATGCTCGAAACGCGCAGCAAGATGGGACGGCAAGGCATCGCTCAACATGCGCGTCGCAGCAAGATAGAGCCGGTTGTCGAAGATGTTCTTGACGAACAGCACGGTGGGCGCGGCATCGTTCGCGCCTTCGAACGTGCTCACGTAGAAGCGCCAGTTGCTTTGAAGCGGCGAAGGAAATAGCCGCCGCAAAGGACCGGCCAGGCTCGGGCCAAAATGGGAATGTGCATAGGTGAGGATGGTGAACAGCGTCTTGCCGTCGCGTTCCATGAGCGCGACACCGGGCGGAATGTAGCCGGCAACGTCGGCCGTATCGACGATCCAGGTGCAATACACGACATCGACGACATCGCTCGCCATCGTCATGAAGGGCAAACGCGACAGGACTGCGCGGCGTGCGCGAGCAAACGTGCTGCAGTTGAGGAGGCGATTGAATCCCGCGGCCATTCCGCGATTCGATGGGTGAACATAAGTGTTGCGCTGCAAATGAAACTCCATGAAGTCAGGACCGCGACCATCCGAATGTCTTCAACAAGAACAGCATCGGCCGAAACGAGACCGCCTCCGCATCAGGATTCAACGCAAGCCGCACGCGATACACCGCATACGCGGGCACTTCCCGCCACGCCGAATAGAAATCGATAAGTTGCAACGTGCGCGGATAAGTGCCCGAGATATCCAATGCGCCCGCCCGCGCGAAAGCCAGCTGCGCACGCGCAAGATGGTGGCACTGACTCACGAGCATCACGCTCGACATGCCATGCGCGCGCATGTAGCCAACGGCGTTGCGCGCGGTGGCCAGCGTGTTGTCTCCCTTGTCATCCACGACGATCTGGCTCGCGGGCACACCACGCTCCATCAAATAGCGCTGCATCGCCGCTGCCTCGTCGAGGCCAGGTCCGTCGATGCTTCCGCTTACGAACAGGACCGGACACTTTCCCTCACGATGACACCGCAACGCTGCATCCAGACGCGCCGCAAGGATCGGTTTTGGCGTGGCATCGTCGGTGAGCGCGTTGCCGAATACGACAGCAAGGCCGCGTGGCGATAAGGCATACTGGCGCCCGCCCAGCAAACGAGAAGCGCAGAAAGTATCCACGTCAGGGCGAGCGCACAACAAACTGCGCGCCATCGGGAGCGAAGGCAGTTCAACATCGATGAAATCAAGCAAGGTTTGATAAGGAACGCCATCCTCGTACGGTGTCGCATCGCCGTCAAGCATTTAGCTTAGGGTTCCATACTATTTGGCAGAAAATGACCTTCATGATGAACTCCTTTCAAGCCCTGCACCGCCATCCGCGATAAACTCCCCCCAGCCGATATCGCGAACAATCAACATGCGCCTGCCACCGCTGAAATCCATCATCGCGTTCGAAAGCGTCGCACGGACCAAGAGCGTCAATCGGGCAGCCGATGAACTCGGCCTCACGCCTTCAGCGGTCAGCCATCAGCTCGCCAACCTCGAAGGCATCGTCGGGCGTCCACTTTTTACGCGGCTCGGGCGCGGTCTCGTCCTGACGCCAACGGGTGCGCAATACCTCGCGGATGTCACCGGTGCGCTCGCCGAACTCAATCGCGCGACAGAGCGCGCATCGAGCGAAACGTCAGTCGAGATTCTGCGCATTCATTCGAGTCCGAGCTTCGGCCTCATGTGGCTGCTGCCGCGCCTCGCCGCGTTCCAGGAAGCCAATGGCGACATCCAGATGAACCTCGCGTGTTCGTACGAGGACGTGTCGTTCACGTCGGGCTTCTACGATGTCGATGTCCGCCACGGCTACGCGCACTGGACCGATGTCGAAGTGAAGACGCTGCGGCATGAGACCATCGCGCCGCTTGCATCGCGTGCGTATCTCGAGCGCTTCCCCGTCGCATCGCCGGAAGATCTGCTCGAGCGCCGGCTGATCTTCTCCGAGTCGCCGCTCGTGCAATGGCAGCAATGGTTCGGCAAATTCGGCGTGGCAGCCAAACGCAAGGCGTTCGACTTTTCATTCGACCGCTCGTACATGTCGCTCGAAGCCGCTGCGCTCGGGCACGGCATCGCACTCGAAAGCAAGATGCTCGCTTCGGTGCATCTCGAACGCGGCTCTCTTGTGCCCGTCTTCGGACGCGAATACGCAGTGGAAGTCGGCGCGCATCATCTGGTTTACCCGAGCCAGAATGCGCAATTACCGCGCGTCGCGAAGTTCCTTGCGTGGATGGACGCGCAAATCGAAGGCCGCGCATCCCGCAACACCTGAAAAAATCTCAGCAATAGTTGAAGCGAACTGCGTTGATCGTCAGGTCGAAGGCGCACACACTGCGTCTACACCAGACAATCAACGGAGACAGTCATGTTGCTAGACAATCGTGTTGTGATCGTGACCGGCGCGGCTTCGGCGCGCGGCATCGGCAAGGCCACGGCAAAGGCGCTCGCCGCGCAGGGCGCACGCGTGGTCATCCTCGATCTGCGCGAGGCCGACGCCCAGGCCGCCGCACGCGATATCGGCGAAGGCCACCTCGGCCTCGCTTGCGACGTCACCGACAAGGCCGCCTGCGTCGCCGCCGCCAGCGCGACCATCGAGAAATACGGCCGCATCGATGCGCTCATCAACAACGCCGGCATCACACAGCCGATCAAGACGCTCGAAATCAGCAGCGATAACTTCGACGCCGTCATCGACGTCAATCTTCGCGGCACGCTGTACATGTCGCAAGCCGTTATCGGTCAGATGAAAAAGCAGCAGAGCGGGAGCATCGTATGCATGTCTTCCGTATCGGCGCAGCGCGGCGGCGGCATCTTCGGCGGACCGCATTACAGTGCGGCGAAAGCGGGCGTGCTCGGTCTCGCCCGTGCGATGGCGCGTGAGTTCGGCGGCGACCATATCCGCGTCAATTCAATCACGCCGGGCCTCATTCAGACCGACATCACCGGCGACAAGCTCACGCCCGACATGCGCACGGACATCATCAAGGGCATTCCGCTCGGCCGTCTCGGCGATGCCGCCGATATTGCCAACGCGTGCCTGTTCCTCACGAGCGACCTGTCGAGCTACCTGACCGGCGTCACGCTCGATGTGAACGGCGGCATGTTGATTCATTGATGTTCCCCGCGCCCGTCACGCGGGCGCTCTACACGCACCCGGATAAACCGGGGCGTAACCCGCCGACATTCGGTAGGAGACAAGCATGAAGAGCAGACTCAACGCGCCGCCCATCGCGGCCGACCTCGCATCGTCGACCGACACCGCGAGCTTCGAAGCGAAGACCTATGCCAAGGTCGGACGCCGCCTCATCCCCTTTCTGATGTTGTGCTATCTCGGCGCCTATCTGGACCGAGTGAACGTCGGCTTCGCAAAACTGCAGATGCTGAACGACCTGCGCTTCTCGGAGACGGTGTACGGCATCGGCGCGGGCATCTTCTTCCTCGGCTACTTTTTGTTCGAAGTACCAAGCAATGTCATTCTTCACCGGGTCGGCGCGCGCAACTGGCTTGCGCGAATCATGCTGACATGGGCGATCATTTCCGCGTGCTTCGTCTTCGTGAAGACGCCAACGATGTTCTACGTCCTGCGCTTTCTGCTCGGTGTCGCGGAAGCAGGCTTCGCGCCGGGCGTGATTCTCTACCTCACCTACTGGTTCCCCGCGGCGCGGCGCGCGAAGGCACTGTCGCTGTTCTTCATGGCGATTCCGCTTGCAGGCATCGTCGGCGGGCCGCTGTCCGGTTACATCATGCATGCGTTCGCCGGCGTGCACGGTCTTGCCGGATGGAAGTGGCTGTTCATTCTCGAAGCGTTGCCTTCGCTCGTGCTCGGTGTCGTCATCCTGTTCTATCTGGACAACGGCATTGCCGGCGCGAAGTGGCTCACCGATGCCGAGAAGGCGCTGCTGACCCGTAACGTCGAGAAGGACAAGTCGCAGACGGTCGAGCACGTGTCGATCCGTGCGTTCATCGCGGACCGCCGCCTGTGGCTGATGGCATCGATCTACTTCTGCGTCGTGCTCGGTCAATACGGCCTCACGTTCTGGCTGCCGACGATCATCCGCCGCGCCGGTGTCGCGGACCCGTTGTGGGTCGGCATCTTCACCGCGATCCCGTATCTCTGCGCCATCATCGCGCTGCCGCTGATCGGTGCGAGCGCCGACAAGCGCCGCGAACGCCGCCTGCATCTGGCCATTCCGATGCTCGTCGCCGCAGCCGGCTTCGCCACCCTGCCGATGCTCGGCGGCGTAGGGGCATCGATCGTCTGTGTAAGCGTGGCCGCCGCCGGCATCCTGGCTTCATCGTCGCAATTCTGGTCCTTGCCGACCGCTGTGCTGGGGGGCATGTCGGCCGCTGCAGGCATCGCCGCCGTGAACTGCTTCGCCAATCTCGCGGGCTTCTTCTCGCCGGCCATCGTCGGCTGGCTCAACGATCTCACCGGCAAGTCCACTGCGGGCCTGATCTTCATCTCGACGGCGGTCGTCGTCGGCGCGGGACTCGTGTTCCTCGTCCCGGCCAAGACCGTGAACCGCTGAACGTCATCATCCAACTCAAGGAGACAAACATGAGCACACCCGTCATCGAGGAGGTCACGCTCGCCGAGCGCGCCTATCGTATCCGCCGCAACGCCCTGCTGATGGGCGAAGTGCAAGGCCAGGGCTACATCGGACAGGCACTCGATATCGCCGACGTACTCGCCGTCGCCTACTTCGGCGCAATGAACTACCAGCCCGAAGACCCCGATTGGGAAGGCCGCGACCGCTTCCTGCTGTCGAACGGTCACTATGCGATCGCGCTGTACGCGGCGCTCTTCGAAGCGGGCATCCTGCCGCAAGAGGAACTCGAAACGTATGGCAGCGACGACAGCCGCCTGCCGATGTCCGGCATGGCGAGCTACACGCCCGGCATGGAGATGTCCGGCGGATCGCTCGGACAGGGGCTCACGATCGCCGTCGGCCGTTGCCTCGGACTCAAGCGCAAGAACTCCAAGTCCTTCGTCTATACGCTTTTCTCCGATGGCGAGCTCGACGAAGGCGCGATCTGGGAAGGGCTGATGTCCGCCGCGCACTGGAAGCTCGACAACCTCATCGCGATGATCGACGTGAACAATCAGCAAGCCGATGGCCCGTCGACGCAGATCATGGCGTTCGAGCCGCTCGTGCCGAAGCTCGAAGCATTCGGCTGGCACGTGCAACGCGTGAACGGCAACGACATCGACGCCGTGAAGCAAGCCTTCGACAACGCGCGCAATCTGAAGGAAGCGAAGCCGCGCATCATCGTGTGCGACACGAAGATGGGCTGCGGCGTGCCGTTCCTCGAAGAGCGCGAGAAGAATCACTTCATCCGCGTCGACGCCCACGAATGGAAGCTCGCGCTCGCAGCACTCGAAGCGGGCAAGTAAATCGCATGTGACCGGAGAAGCCTCCGGTCGACACAGGAGACAAGCATGAGCACTATCGAAAAGAAGCCGCGTTTGAAGACCTCGGCGATGATCGCGTCGATCGCGGGCGAAGGCCAGCTTACGCGTTCCGCGCCGTTCGGCCACGCGCTCGCCGAACTCGCGCGCACGAAGACGAACGTCATCGGCATGACGGCCGATCTCGGCAAGTACACCGACCTGCATATCTTCGCGAAGGAATTTCCGGAGCGTTACTATCAGATGGGCATGGCCGAGCAATTGCTGATGGGCGCGGCTGCCGGCTTCGCGCATGAAGGCGCGCAGCCGTTCGTCACCACGTACGCGGTATTCGCCACGCGCCGTGCGTACGACTTCATCCACCAGACGATCGCGGAAGACGATCTGGACGTGAAGATCGTCGCCGCACTGCCGGGGCTGACGACGGGCTATGGCCCGAGCCACCAGGCGGCGGAAGACCTCGCGTTGATGCGCGCGATGCCCAACATGACGGTGATCGATCCGTGCGATGCGCTCGATATCGAACAGATGGTGCCCGCCATCGCCGCGCACAAGGGCCCGGTCTACGCGCGGCTCTTGCGTGGCAACGTGCCCGCGGTGCTCGACGAATACGACTACACGTTCGAACTCGGCAAGGCCAAGCTCGTGCGCGATGGCGCCGATGTTCTCGTGATCTCGTCGGGCATCATGACAATGCGCGCACTCGAAACCGCGAAGGCGCTCGAAGCCGACAAGGTCGACGTGGCCGTGCTGCACGTGCCGACCATCAAGCCGCTCGACACGGAAACCGTCATCCGCGAAGCGCGCCGTTCCGGACGGCTCGTCGTGGTCGCGGAAAATCATACGGTCATCGGCGGTCTGGGCGAAGCCGTCGCGACGACGTTGTTGAGCGCGGGCGTGACGCCGGCATACAGGCAGATCGCGCTGCCCGATGCGTTCCTCGACGCGGGCGCCCTGCCGACCCTGCACGACCGCTATGGCATCTCAACGAATGTGATGGCGACCACCATCAAGGGCTGGCTTGCATGATGCGCTGAAGCGCTAACGCGCACCGCCGCGCGCGGACTTCTTCGCGCGCGGCGCATCCTTTCCGGCAGGCGCGTTCGCGCCTGTCATCGCTTCCATCCATGAAAGCGTATCGACATACGCGAGAAAGTGCTGGAGATACGCCGGCGATACTTCACGCATCAACGCGAGCGACCGATGCACGAGACTGCTGGAATTGAGCGGCCCCGCGTTTTTCGGGACCTGTTCCAGCGACTCGCGCAATTGCCGCTCCGCGCTGACCTTCGACCATACCGTCCGCAGGTAATCGAGTAGTTCGGCATGCGAAGGATATGACGCCGCATGCAGCGTGAGCGCCTCGATCAGCGAAGCAAGCGGTGTTTGCTCCGCGCGTGGCGCTTCTGCAGCGGAACCAGCGGCCTTGACTTCACGCGCATAGTCCTCGATCAACGCCGACAGCCTCTCGTCGATGATGCGCCGCGCTTCGCCCTCGTGCGCCATCGCGCGCCGCGACATCGCATCGATCAGACCGAAGCGCACGGGATTCACGCGATCGTCGCCGCGTGCGCGCCATAGATCGATGATCGCGCTATCCATGCGACTTCACCACCGCATTGGTCGGACGCGGCACCGGCGATATCTCCACGCGGCGATTCTTCGCGCGGCCTTCGTCGTCCGCATTGGAACTCACCGGCTGCTCGGAGCCGAATGCCGCCGCGAAGACGGACGACGGCGGCACGCCCGCATCGATCAAAGCCCGCGTAACGGTCAACGCGCGCTTGGCCGACAGTTCCCAGTTGTCCGCGAAACGGCGATTGCCTTCGCGCACTTGCTGGTCGTCGGCAAAACCGCTGACCATGAGAATCTCGCCGCGCGAGCCCAGATAGGCGGACAGCGGCCCCGCGAGACTCATTAACAGATCGCGTCCCTGCGGCTGCAGCTGATCCGAATTCAACGCGAACAACACGCTGCCGCTGATGCCGATGCGTCCGTTCACGAGCGTCACGCGTCCCGATGCAAGCGGTCCCGCAAGCGCCTCTTCGAGCGTCTTGCGCCGCTGCGTTTCCTGCTGCTTCTCCTTGACGGCCTGCTCGAGTTTCGTCGATAGCTGCAACTGCACGCCGATGACCGCGACGAGAATCAGCACGAACGCGCCGAGCAACACCGACATCAGATCGGCGAATGCAGCCCAGATGGGCGCAGCGGCTTCGGCGCCGGCGTCGAGTTCGTCGTTCATTCACGCGCTCCGGCCAGTTCGCGTTGCGCCGCGATCTGCTGCAGGTTCTCGATGATCTGCTTCTGCGACAGCATGCTCAGGTCGATGACTTCCCGCGCCTGCGCGACGTAATACGCGAGTTGTTCGTCGCTGCGCGCGAGGCTCTTGTCGAGCGCGGTCTCGATGCGCTGCAGATGCGCGACGAGCGTTTGGTTCGATGCGCCGAACGCATCCACCGCCGCACCGAACGCTTCGCCGAGGCTCGCCACTTCGACCGCGCTGCCGCTGACTCGCGCGGCGATCGCGCCGATCTTCTCGCTCTCCGCTTCGACCTTGTCGCTGAACTGCTTGCCGGTGCGCGTGAGCATGTCCGCCGATGTCGCGACGAGCGCATCGACCGCGACACGCTGCTCGTTCGACGCGTGATTGACGGCATCGAGCAGGGTCTCGACGGTCCCGAGCAGGCGGCTGCGCTCATTGAGCATCGCGGTGTCGCGGACCATCGAATCGGAGAGCTTCTCACGCATTTCGGCGATGACTTCGGCCGCGGCCTTCGGCGCCTCGGAGGCGGCCTGCACCACCCTCTCGATCTCACCGATCATGCCGTTCGTATGCGAACGCGTCTCTTCGGCGATCTCGCGGGCGGTGCGCGCGAGCGTTTCCACGACCTGTTGCTCGCGGCGCTCGGCGAGCGCACCGGACTGCCGCCATTCGTCGCGCAGCGCGGCGGCGATTGCGGCGAGGGCATCCGTCCATGCGGAGAGACGCGCGTCGTTCGTCGATGCGATCTCCGTGCGCAAGCTGGCGTGGGCGTCGTCGACCGAACGCAGCAACGACGCGGCGTGCTGCTCGAAGCGGTCGGCTGCCGCGTCGAGTGCATCGCGATGCTGCTCCGAGAGTCGCTCGCCGGTGCGTTGCTGTTCGGTGAGCGCGCTGCGCCAGGCTTCTGACATGGCCGCCGATGTGCTTTCGAGCCGCGACGAGAAGCCTTCGAGCAGATGCGTCGAGCGCGCTTCGACACTCGCGGCGAAGCGATCGAGTGACGCGCCCGCTTGTGTGATGAGCGTCGCGCTCGCCTGCCCGTGTCTCTCGATCGCTTCGCTCAGCGTGCTCGATACGTCCGTCAATCGCGCGGACACGTCGTCGACGAGCGTCGCGGAACGTTGCCCGAACGCCTGTACGAAGCCGTCCAGCGATGCGCCCGTTCGCGTCACGAGCGCCGCGCTCGCTTCTTCGTGCTTCGCCACCGACGCTCGCAGTTCATCCGACACATGGTCGATGCGCGAAGAAACGCTATCGACGAGACGCGACGAACGTTGCCCGAACGCCTGTACGAAGCCATCGAGCGATGCGCCCGCTTGCGTGACGAGCGCCGTGCTCGCCTCTTCGTGCTTCGCAACGGACGCGCGCAGTTCATGCGAGACATCCTCGAATCGGGCGGACATGCCATCGACCAGCGACGATGAGCGCGCTTCGAATGCCTGCGCAAAGCGCTCCATCGATGCATCCATCTTGCCGACGAGCGATTCATTGGCCGCCTGATGCGCCTCGAGCGAACGATTCCAGATATCCGCCACATTGGCCGCCGACGTTTCGAAGCCGCTCGACAAGCCTTCGAGCTGGCGCTTCACCGCACCCTCGATGTTCGCGTGGAGCGCAGCGGTCTCGCGCGCGATGCCATCCATCGTCGCCTGCATGACGGGTTGCAGCGCGGCGCTCGCGGCACGCGCGCTATCGGCCACGCTCTGCTTCAGCGACAGTTCCACCGACGTCGCAAGCCGCCGGTACGCCGTTTCCGTGTTCGTGTGGAACGCCGTCTGATTCGCGAGTTGCCGCTCGTTCGCGGCCAGGCTTTGCTGTTCGATCGCGGCCATCATCGCGTGCAGGCGATCGACCAGCTTCGGCATGACCTCGGTCTGCCGCTGCAACAGGCGGAACGTCTCTTCGCGCTGATGCGTCTGCGTGAAAGCGCGCAGCGTCGTTGCGATTTTCGCGTCCAGTTGCCGTGCAGCGTGCAGCCGTTCCCGGCGACATAGCGTGGAGAGCAGGCCGAGCATCGCGGAAGTCGCGACGCCCGCGATCGACGTGCCGAACGCAAAGCCCAGCCCCGTGACCGGTGCGGCAAGCGATGCGCGGATCGCCGCGAGATCGGTCGAGCTTTCGAGCGCCGCGCCCGTGCCGCGCAGCGTCGCGACCATGCCGAGCAGCGTGCCGAGCATGCCGAGCAACACGAGCAGACCCGCGAGATACGGCGCGAGCGCCGGCCCCGGCAACGCAACGCGTTCGCCTTCGATGCGCAGGCGCACGGCATGGCGCAATACGGCGGGCACCTGATCGAGCCACACGCCGAGGCTTTTCGGCGCGGTCGCCGATCGATCGATGGCATCGGCGAGCGCGCGGGTCGTCTGCTGATATCGCTGCAATTCCCACGCACCGGCGAGATAGCACGCGCCGATGACGATCGTCACGGCGAACGCCAGCGCGTTCGAGCCGATATAACCGACGGCGATACCGCAGACGGCCAGCAGGCCGGCGAGGAAGACTGCTACATGTAAAAGATATCGGGGCATAGCGTTCAGTGCGCGGCTCGACACGCCGCAAGCAAACCATCGACCGGTTGAAGACGTACATCCAGTTCAGCGAGCAACACGCTCTGCAGGTCCTTCTCGAATGCCGCGAGCCAGGCGGACGAACCGTCCGGCGTCTGCGCGCCGGCGCGGCGCATGCGCTCGAAATGCTTGCCGAGCAGTGCCGGAACCTGGGCGAACAAGGTGCGCTCGCGTGCGCAAAGCGCCTGTTCCATCACGGCATCGACGACGGCAAGACGCGCCGCGCGTTCGGACTGCGTCGCGAGCACCGCGCGCAAACGGCCGCGCAGAGCGCCGATGTCCGACTCCATCGCCTGTTGCAGCGAAAGACAGCGCTGGCGATACACCGCGTAATCGACCGGCACGTCGATCTGCGGCACCGGCGCCCTCGCGCGATGCCGTTGCGGCGCGGCGGTTTTCGCCGGCGCGATGGCGCTCGCAAGCGACGCCCGCACACGTGCGCAGGCGTCTTGCTGAACCGTCATTGCGGACCGCGCGCCGCCGATTGCGGGCGGATCGCCGCTGAGCGCGGTCGACAGCGCGATGGCGTCGGTCCAGCCGAGCCACTGGCTCAGTTTGTCGGAGAGGGACGCGCCGGGTTCGTGTACGTCGAGATCGGCAAAGCGCGCCAGAAGGCGCACGAGCGCCGGGCCGCTGACCGCCGTGCGCTTCGTGGATTGCACGTTTTCACCGGAGGCAAAAACCCGCTAGTTTACACGGCCATGACGCGCCGCCTCATTTTTAGTCGAAAACGTCAAACGTCGTGGAACGTGCGCCGTATGGATCGCTCTTGGGAACACTTGCCCACGATCCGCCGCCTCGCATTGTCCGATGCCGCGCTATCCGCGTGTCCGATTCGCAGGCCGGACCTGCAACCCGGCGCGTTCGGTGCGGCTGACGGCGGCACGAACGCGCAACCGCTTGCGCTGTTCGCCGCGCGCATCGCAGGTCGTGTGTTCCTTGGAGCCGATAGGCCGATGAGATGCGCCGCGGGCGCTTGCGCGGGCATCCACACGGCATCCTGGAAGAAGTGGGAAGCGCCAAGTATCGCCGCATGACAGGGCTTCACCGTGCCTGGTCGACGTCATTGCGCCTGCCGCTTTGGACGACGCCGATCGAACAAAGCTCGCGCCCTTCTTTAGGAGTTTACTGGTTAAATTGGTGCGTCCCGGTGCGTAGACTTCACGTGGGTTTCAAGCACCCAACTCAGTGTCCTAGTCACACACTGGTTTTTCGCCCCGCGCCAGCGGGGTTTTTTTTGCGCGCGCTCACCGGCCGAACGCTTCCGTTGCCACATGCTTGCCGAGCAGGAAAGCATCCGCGACGAGCCGTAACGGACGGGTATCGACATCGCTTTCCCGCTGCGCGATCAATTCGTGGAAACGCTCGTACAACGCGGGATATTCGCGCTCCTCGCCGAGCGCGATGTCCTCGCCCTCAATCGACAGGCGCTTGCCGCCTTCGCGAATCGACAGGCGGCCCGCATCGGTATCCACGTCGATGGCCCATTCCTCGACCGGGCCGTGACGCCAGTCGAACATCGCGCGCACCGGTGCGCCGTTCGTATCGATGCAATCGAGTTCGGCGGCGATCGGCGTCGCGGTATCGCGCGGAATGGTCAGCGTTGCCGCACGCAAGGCAATCTCGCGCGGGAGGATGCGCGTCACGATCGACAACGCGTTGATGCCCGGATCGAACACGCCCAGCCCGCCCGGCTCCCAGATCCACTGCTGACCCGGATGCCAGCGGCGCACGTCCTCCTTCCAGCGGACTTCGACCGCGCGCACCTTGCCCGCTTCCTTCGACGCGAGCCACGCGCGCGCCGGCTCCACCGCGCTCGCCGCACGCGAATGCCAGCTCGCGAAGAGCGTGCAGCCGTTGGCTCGCGCGATATCGCGCAACGCTTCGACTTCGCTGACGCTCGCGCCGGGCGGCTTTTCGAGCATCACGTGCTTGCCCGCTTTGAGCGCTGCGCGCGCCTGGGCGAAGCGCACTTGCGGCGGCGCGCAAAGCGACACCGCATCGAGCGACGCTTCCCCGGCGAGCAGCGCGTCGATGTCGGCGTAGTTGCGCACGCCATCGACGGTCGCATTGCGGCTCGCGCACGCGACGAGTTCGAAGCCCGGCTGCGCGGCGATCGCCGGAAGATGCTGATCCCGTGCGATCTTGCCGACGCCCACGACGCCCAGCGTATAACGCGATGTCATACCGATGGTCTCCGCGCCCGGGTCAGTGCGAGTGACGCGGCACTTCCGCGCCACGCTTGCCGACGAGGAAGTCCAGGTCGCAGCCCTCGTCCGCCTGCAGCACGTGATCGACATACAGCCGCTGATAGCCGCCATCGCCCCAGACCTTGGGCGGCACGTGGCCCTCCATGCGGCGCGCCAGTTCTTCGTCGCTGATGTCGAGATGCAGCGTGCCGGCGTCGCAATCGAGTTCGATCCAGTCGCCGTCGCGCACCGCGGCAAGCGGCCCGCCCGCCGCCGCTTCGGGCGCGACGTGCAGCACCACGGTGCCGTAAGCGGTGCCGCTCATGCGTGCATCGGAGATGCGGACCATGTCCTTCACGCCTTCGCGCAGGAGCTTCGGCGGCAAGCCCATGTTGCCGACTTCGGCCATGCCCGGATAACCCTTCGGCCCGCAATTCTTCATCACGAGCACGCAGTCCTTGTCGACGTCGAGCGTTTCGTCGACGATGCGTTCCTTGTAGTGCTCGAGGTTCTCGAACACGACCGCCCGCCCGCGGTGCTTCAGCAACTCCGGGCTCGCCGCCGACGGCTTCAGCACCGCGCCGCGCGGCGCGAGATTGCCGCGCAACACGCGAATGCCGCCATCAGCGATCAGCGGATTGCCGAGTTCGCGGATGACTTCATCGTTCGTATTGGGCGCGGTCTTCACGTTCTCCCACAGCGTCTTGCCGTTGACCGTCAGCGCGTCCGGATGCGGCAGCAGGTTCGCTTCGCCCAGACGCCGCAGCACGGCCGGCAGACCGCCCGCGTAATAGAACTCTTCCATGAGGAAGCGGCCCGACGGCATCAGATCGACGATGGTCGGCGTATCGCGACCGATGCGCGTCCAGTCTTCCAGTTCCAGCGGCACGCCGATGCGTCCCGCAATCGCCTTCAGGTGGATGACGGCGTTGGTCGAGCCGCCGATTGCGGCGTTGGTGCGGATCGCGTTCTCGAAGGCTTCGCGCGTGAGAATCTTCGAGAGCGTCAGTCCTTCGAGCGCCATTTCCACGATGCGAATGCCCGACATGTGCGCGAGCACGTAGCGGCGCGCATCGACGGCGGGAATCGCAGCGTTGTGCGGCAACGACGTGCCGAGCGCTTCGGCCATGCACGCCATCGTCGATGCGGTGCCCATCGTGTTGCACGTGCCCGCCGAGCGCGACATGCCCCCTTCCGCCGACAGGAACTGATGCAGGTCGATCTCGCCCGCCTTCAGCGACTCATGCAGTTGCCACACAGCCGTGCCGGAGCCGATGTTCTTGCCGTCGAGCTTGCCGTTCAGCATCGGGCCGCCCGTCACGACGATGGCCGGCGCATCGCAGCTCGCCGCGCCCATCAGAAGCGCGGGCGTGGTCTTGTCGCAGCCGGTGAGCAGCACGACGGCATCGATGGGATTGCCGCGAATGGCTTCTTCCACGTCCATCGCCGCGAGATTGCGCGTGAGCATCGCGGTCGGACGCAGATTCGATTCGCCATTGGAAAACACGGGGAATTCGACAGGAAAGCCGCCGGCCTCATATACGCCGCGCTTCACGTGCTCGGCGATCTTGCGAAAATGCGCGTTGCATGGCGTGAGTTCCGACCAGGTGTTGCAGATGCCGATGACGGGACGGCCATCGAATTCATGATCGGGAATGCCCTGGTTCTTCATCCAGCTTCGATACATGAAGCCGTTCTTGTCGGCGGTGCCGAACCATTGTTGTGAGCGCAGCCTGGGTTTCGATGCCGACATGTATCCGTTCCATTTTCAGAAGTCGATTCGGCGAAGGATAGGAGAGCGCGTGATAATCTGCCAATGAAATGTTCGACCTTCCCCATATACAAATCAGCATTCGTGCAAACCCTTAGATGTTGATGCTGAATTCGAGTCCCTGGTATATCCGCAATCGGCTGAAGACGCGACAGTTGATGCTCGTCGTCGCGCTCGCGGAAGAAGGCAACATTCATCGCGCGGCCACGGTGCTGCACATGACGCAGCCCGCCGCGTCGAAGCTGCTGCGGGAACTGGAAGATGCGCTCGGCGTGACGCTTTTCGAGCGCGAGCCGCGCGGCATGCGTCCCACACGGTACGGCGATGCGATGGTCCGCCATGCGCGTTCCGTGCTCGGCACTCTCGACCAGGCGCAGGAAGAGCTGATCGCATTGAAGTCCGGGCGGCTCGGACACGTGGCCGTCGGCGCGATCACATCGCCCGGCGTGCGGCTCCTGCCCGCCGCGGTCGCCGCCGTGAAGCGCGCCCATGCGGACATTCGCGTGTCCGTCGAGATCGATGCGAGCAACGTGCTGCTCGAACGGCTCGCGCAGGAGAAGCTCGACGTGGTGATCGGCAGGCTTTCCGCGGAGCATGACAAGCTCAGGCTGCGCTACGAGCCGTTGAGCGGGGAGCCGGTGCGCGCGGTCGTGCGCGCCGGGCATCCGTTGCTGCAGAGCGCCGCGCTGACGCTCGCCGACGTCCAGCCGTGCGCGTGGCTCGTGCCGCCTGCGGGCAGCGTGCTTCGGCATCGTTTCGAATTGATGTTCCAGCGTGCGAGTCTCACGCCGCCGTCGAATGTCGTCGAGACAGCGGCGATTCTCTTCATCACGCGCCTCCTGGAGCAAAGCGACATGATCGCCGTGCTCGCCGAGGATGTCGCGCTCTACTATGCGCGTCACGGCGTCACGCAGATGCTGCCGCTGCCGATGGATTGTCAGATGGACGACTTCGGCATCGTCACGCGGGCGGACGGTCTGCTCTCGCCGGCCGCGAGCGTGATGATCGACGCATTGCGAACGACCGCGCTCGACGTCTATCGCGAGGAAAGCCGCTGACGGCTCGCCCCTGCATCGAGCAGGGCGGTGACGATCGCATACGCCGCGGCGACGCGCTCGCTGTTCGGGATGTTCCGGTTGGCCAGCATCACGATTCCGACATGCTCGCCCGGCACGAAGGCAACATACGCACCGAAGCCGTTCGTCGATCCGGTCTTGTTGATCCACACATCGTCGCGAGGCGCTTGCGGCGGCTCCATGCGCTCGACCGGTCGCGCGTCGAGCGCCATCGCCGGGGAGTTACCGTCGAGCAGAACCCGCAATCGTGAAGGATACGGATACTGTTCCCAGATGAGGTCTTGCGTCATCGGTCCGGCCGCGAAGTAGCCGGTGTGGGTCGCAACGATCGCGCGCTGCAGGGTCGCGTCGATGTTCGCGGCGTCGCGCATGTTGGCCCGAACGAATCGCATCATGTCCGTCACCGACGCCTTCACGCCGTACGCTTCCGACGACAGCACGCCCGGGTTCACACGGACCGGCGCGCCGTCCTTCGCATAACCCTGCGCGTAGTCCTTCATGCGGGCGGCCGGCACCTGAATATAGGTGCTCGTCATGCCGAGCGCGGGAAAGAGCCGCTGCTGCATGAGCGTGTCGAAGTCCTGTCGTATCGCCTTTGCGGTGATGACACCCAGCATGCCGATGCCCGGATTCGCGTACGTCCGGTACGTGCCCGCCGGATAGCGCGGCTTCCACGTTTTGAAATACTGCATCAGTTGCGCGTTGTCGTGAACGGCTTCGGGCACCTGCAAGGGCAGGCCGCCGGGCGTGTGCGTCGCGAGGTCGAGAAGCGTCACGTCGTCGCCGAACGGCGTGCCTTGCAACTCGGAAACGTGTTTGCTGACCGGATCGCTCAGTGAAAGAACGCCCTGCAACTGCGCGTATGAAGCAAGCGTCGCGGTGAACGTCTTGCTGACGGAGCCGAGTTCGAAGAGCGTATCGGCTGTGACGGCCTTGCCCGTTTCCTTCGACGCCACGCCGTAGGTGAACACATGCGTCTTCCCGTGAGCGATGACGCCGACCGCCATGCCCGCGATGTCATCGCGCTTCATGAGCGGCGCGATGGTCGTATCGACGATGTGCTCGATGGAATCGGGAGTCGTGCTCTGACTGAACACCGAGAGCGGGCATGCGGAGAGAACGGCTGCTGCGAAAAAGCGCAGCACAGTGGGCTTCATGACCTGAATCCTTCGATTGAATGATCGACGCGAAGGATTCTATGCGACGAGGAATCACGCTTGCAGAAGCACGACGCAACCTTCACTTGCGCCGCCGCACCGCCGACAGATCATCCACCACCGGTACCGATGAAAACAGCAGCAGGAGCACCGCGAGCGGCGCCGTCGCCATGAAGCCGAGATGCGCGAAGCCCACCGCGCCCGCCAAACCGCCCGCCACGAACATGCCGAGCAGCGAACTCAGCAGCGCGAGCCGGGCATGATTCGCGCGCACATAGCGGGCGTCGCCGCGCGGCACGCCACGGTTCCAGTAGAGACTCTTGCCGAGCTCGATCCCGATATCCGTCACGAGCCCCGTCACATGCGTGGTCCGGATTTCCGCCTTCGATATCTTCGTGATCATTGCGTTCTGCAGGCCCATCACGAAGCACAGCAGCGCGACCGTCGCCGGCACGTCCCACACGCGATGCGTCTCCAGGTTCGCGCCGAGCATCCCGAACAGAAGCAGCAGGCAGGCTTCCAGCAGCAACGGTGTCGCGAACACGCTCTGTGCGGCGCGCTGCCGTCCCCAGTTGATGAGCAGCGCGGACGTCACCGCGCCCGACAGGAAGGCGAGCACCGCGCCGATCGCGGAGAACACGAGCGCGATCTGACCGAGCACGAGGTTATCCGCGACCGACGACACCAGCCCGGACATATGCGACGTGTACTGCCCCACCGCCAGAAAACCGCCCGCGTTAGCCGCCCCGGCCACGAACGCCAGCGCGCAGCCGAGCCGGCGATTGGCGGAATCCGTGCGGGTCGGAGACGTGAGACCCCTGAGGTAACTGATCGGCATGGCTGGCGCTGCGGGTGGTCGAATCGGCAACATAACACGAGATATTTTCGATGCGCGGCGCAGCGCCGAACGCAGGACGAACACACTCGGGAAATCCCCAATCGATAGTACGCTAACGAAGGAAACAGCCGCTATAATCCCGGCCCATGACTCCCATCGATCTCCTGCGCCGTTCCGTCAGCAGTACGCTCGTACTGGCGGCGCGCCGCTGGCGGCGCACGAGCCACGGCGTCCTCGCTTCATACAGCGTATCGGAGGCGTGCGCGGTGCCCCTGCTCGCCGCGAACCGGCTCGGGCAAGCGGTGCGTCAGGTCACGCTCGCCGAGCATATCGGCATCGAAGGGCCATCGCTCGTGCGCCTGCTCGACCAGTTATGCGCGGCGGGCCTCGTGCGGCGCGACGAAGATCCTCAGGACAAGCGCGCCAAGAGCATCTCGCTCACCGACGAAGGCCGCGCCGTCACCGCACACATGGAAGAGCGGCTCGTTTCACTGCGCGAACAGCTTCTGAAGGACGTGAGCCGCGAAGACCTGGAAACGACGCTGCGGGTGCTCAGCGTGTTCAATGCATCGGTCGATGCAACCAGCGGCAAGCCTTATACCCCCGCACCATGAATTTCCCGTCCGCACGCGAATGGCTGTTCTCCACGCGGACCTTCGCAGCCGCGATGATCGCGCTTTACATCGCGCTTGCACTCGAATTGCCGCGTCCTTACTGGGCGATGGCCACCTGCTATATCGTCTCCAATCCGTTCGTCGGCGCGACGCGATCGAAGGCGCTGTATCGCGCGCTCGGCACGGTGATCGGCGCGGCGGGCGCGGTGCTGATCGTGCCGCCTTTCGTCGAATCGCCGTTTCTGTTCAGCGTGCTCGTTGCGTTATGGACGGGCACGCTGCTGCTTCTTTCGATGTTCGACCGCACCGCGCGCAGCTACGTGTTTCTGCTCGCGGGCTATACGCTGCCGCTGATCGCGCTGCCCGCCGTCACGAACCCGACCGCCGTGTTCGATCTCGCGATCGCGCGCACCGAAGAGATCACGCTCGGCATCGTGGTGGCGAGCATAGTCGGCACGGTGTTCTTTCCGAGCCGTCTCGCGCCGACGCTGATCGAGCGCACCGACGCGTGGTTCCGCGACGCCGCCTTCTATGCAAGCGAAACGCTCTCGGGGCGGCTGGCGGGCGCGCCCGTTTCCGCCGCGCGCCAACGGCTTGCGGCCACGGTCAACGGCCTTGAGATGCTGCTGAGCCAGCTGACCTACGATCACACGCGCCCCGATATCGTGCGCCGCGCGCGGGCGCTGCAAGGGCGCATGCAAATCTTTCTGCCGCTCATCTCTTCCCTCGCCGATCCGCTCATCGAACTGATCGCGCGGCGCGGCAGGCATCCGGAAGGCCTCGAAGCGCTGCTCGCCGACGTCGCCAAATGGACGTCGCTGCCCGCCCCGAAAGAACACGATCCCGCCGAATCCGACCGCGAACCGGATGCGTTCCGCGAGCGCATTGCGGCGATGCGGCCATCGGCTGAAGCGCTCGCGAGCGAAGACGGCGCGCTGTTGTCGAGCGCGTTGTGGCGGCTCGGTCAGGTCATCGACGTATGGCGCGACATTCGCACGCTGCGCGCCGCGATCCTGCACGACGAACATCGCTGGCGTCCGCGCTTCCGTCACTGGCGCCTCGGCGGCACCGCGCGTTTCTTCGACCTCGGCATGATGCTTTTTTCGACGGCGGTCGCGGTCGGCGCGATCATCGTCGCGTGCGTGCTGTGGATCGAATCGGGCTGGGCCGATGGCGCGAGCGGCGTGGCGCTCGCCGCCGTGGCGTGCTGCTTCTTCGCCGCGCTCGACGAGCCCGCGCCGCAAGTGTTCAAGTTCTTTCTCGCGACGTGCATCAGCGTCGCGCTGGCCGGGCTGTATGTGTTCGCGGTGCTGCCGCACGTGCACGACTTCGCGATGCTCGTCGTGATCTTCTCGGCGCCGTTCATCATCATCGGCACATTGATCCCGCGCCCGCGCTTCACGCTCATCACCATGCTCGTCGCAGTCAACACGGCGACGTTTCTCAGCATCCAGAGCGCTTACGAAGCCAATATCTTCGTCTTTCTCAACGGCAACCTCGCGGGGCTCGCGGGGCTTCTCTTCGCGTTCGTCTGGACACGCATCACGCGGCCGTTCGGCTCCGAACTCGCGGTTGCGCGCCTCACGCGTTCGGCATGGCGCGATATCGTCGTCAGCGCATCGACGGCGACGATTTCGGATCAGCGCGACCTGTACTCGCGCATGCTCGACCGCCTGATGCAGGTGCTGCCGCGACACGCGAGCACGGACTCGCACCGGCATCCGTCCATTGAGAGCTTCCGGGACTTTCGCGTCGCTCTGAATGCGCTCGATCTGCGCCGCGCGCGCCGCAAGCTCACCGCCGACGTGCAGTCGTCCATCGACGATGTGCTCGCAGGCGTTCACGCGTACTTTCAGTCATGCATCGACCGGCGCGATCGTCTGCCGGTGCCGGCCACGCTCGTGCGAACCATCGATGCCGCGGTCGCGCGCGTGACGGCGCATACCATCGAAGAAGCCGGCAGGCATCGCGAAGCCGCGCTGCCAGGGGAACGCCTCTTGCGCGATACGCTGCACGCGCTCATCGGCGTGCGTCTGTCGCTGCATCCGCCCGCGGCCGGAAGCCAGGCGGACCCGAACGCACACGGCGATGCGCCGCGCGAAGAGCCGGCATGATGCTCACTAAACTCTTGTCACTGAACAGGTTCGCATGATCGGCGAAATCGACATTCTCGGCGTCTTCGTGCCCGCCGTGCTCGTGCTGATGTTCATCGCCTATCTGCTGAATCTGGCGATCCGCACCGTGCTCGCGCGCGCGGGCTTCTATCGCTTCGTGTGGCATCGCTCCGTTTTCGATCTCGGCATCTATGTGCTGGTGCTGGGGTTTGTCGTCGTCGTTTCGCATCGGCTCATCACGTGAAAAAAACCTGGTTCTCCGTCGGGCAGATCCTGCTCACGCTCATCGTCGTCGCCATTGCAGCCGTCGTGCTGTGGAAGCTGGTCGATTACTACATGTTCGCGCCGTGGACACGCGATGGCCACGTCCGCGCCGATGTCATCCAGGTCGCGCCCGACGTGTCGGGCCTCATCACCGATGTGAAGGTAGCCGACAACCAGCAGGTCAAACGCGGGGACGTGCTTTTCGTAATCGATCAGGCGCGCTACACGCTCGCGCTGCGCAACGCCGAAGCGACCGCGCAGCAGCGCCGCGCGACGCTCGATCAGGCGCGTCGCGAAGACGCGCGCAACCGTTCGCTCGGCAATCTCGTCGCGCGTGAAGTGGTGGAAGAAACGCAGGCGCGGGTTCAGCAGGCCACCGCCGCGCTCGCCGATGCGCAAGTCGCCATCGATACCGCGCGTCTCAATCTGCAGCGCACGGAGATCGTGAGTCCCGTCGACGGCTATCTGAACGATCGGGCGCCGCGTGCGGGCGAGTTCGTATCGGCGGGGCGCGCGGTGCTGTCGGTGGTCGATCTGCATTCCTTCCGCGTCGATGGCTATTTCGAAGAAACGAAGCTGCATGGCATCGACATCGGCCAGCCGGTCGACATCAAGGTGATGGGCGAGCCGAACATCCTGCGCGGTCATGTGCAGAGCATCGTCGCGGCGATCGAGGACCGCGATCGTCAGCAAAGCCCGAGTCTCTTGCCGAACGTGAACCCCGCGTTCAGCTGGGTGCGGCTCGCGCAGCGTATTCCGGTGCGCGTCACGCTCGATGAGATTCCCGCCGATTTCCGCATGATCGCGGGCCGCACCGCCACCGTGTCCGTTCGCGGCATCGGTCCGTCGATCGGGCGTCGTGCGCCGGCGGGCAACGTGCCGGCATCGGCGACGGCGCCTCAATCGCCGGTGCCTGCGCATAGGCCGGCCGGCGCAACTGCTTCGGGCGCATCGCAATGAAAAGCGTCGCACGCATGAAGACGCGATGCCTCGGCCTGACGCTGATGGCGTCGATGCTCGCGCTCGGCGGCTGCATGACCGTCGGCCCCGACTACAAGGTGCCCGAAGGCGCGGCCGTCAACGCGCCGTATGCGAACGCGGCGATCGAAGGCGCCGCCGATGCGCCCGTCACGCAAGGCGCCGCGCCCTCGAAATGGTGGCGTCTCTACGACGATCCCGCGCTCGATCAACTCGTCAGCGAAGCGCTCGCATCGAACGCGGACTTGCGTGTGGCTGCGGCGAATCTCGCGCGTTCCCGCGCCGAAGTCGAGTTCGCGAACCGGCAAGGCGGCTTCTCGGGCAAAAGCTCGGCCGCGTTCCAGCGCGCGCAGGAATCGGCGGAGCAGTACTTGCTGATGGAGAAGCTCCCCGTTGTAAACGAAGGCGCGCTGGAATTGAGCGTCTCTTACGAATTCGATCTCTTCGGCAAGCTGAAGCGTGGCATCGAGGCCGCCGTCGCCGACGACGAGGCGGTCGAAGCCGCCGCCGATCTCGCACGCATCACGGTCGTCGCCGATGTCGTGCGCGCGTACGTCGAATCCTGTTCGGCGGCGGAAGAGCTGGCTATCGCACAGAAGTCGCTGGAACTGCAGCGCGAACGCGTGCGGCTGACGACGCGGCTGCGCAATGCGGGGCGCGGCAATCAGTCGGAAGTCACGCGCGGACAGACGCAGTCCGAAACGCTCGCCGCCGATATCCCGCGTTACGTCGCGCGCCGTCGCGTGGCGCAGTATCGGCTGGCGATGCTGCTCGCGCGTGCGCCGTCCGCGCTGCCGCCCGCCGCGCTCGCGTGCAAGAGGCTGCCGAAGCTGCGGCAGCCGATCCCCGTCGGCGATGGCGCCGCGCTGCTCAAACGCCGTCCCGATGTGCGGCAGGCCGAGCGGCAACTGGCGGCGTCGACGGCGCGCATCGGCGTGGCGACGGCGGCGCTGTATCCGTCGGTCAGCTTCGGCGCGTCGGTGGGATCGGTCGGTATCGCGGAAGACCTGCTGGGCGCGACGACGAATCGCTGGGCGTTCGGGCCGCTCATCAACTGGAGCTTCCCGATCAACGGCCAGCGCGCCCGCGTGCAGCAGGCGGAAGCGGCATCGGGCGGCGCGCTCGCGCACTTCGACGGCGTGGTGCTGAACGCGCTGCGCGAAACGCAGAGCAGTCTCGCGACGTATGCATCCGATACGACGCGCGCCGACACCCTGCGCACGGCGTATCGCTCGGCGGTGCAATCGGCGGACGAGACGCATCGGCTGTATTCGGCGGGCCGTGAATCGTTCATTGCCGATCTCGATGCGACTCGCACGCTCACGAGCGTCGCCGCGCAAGTTGCGGCGGCCGAGGGCCAGGTCGCGGTGGATCAGGTGAACCTGTTCCTCGCGCTGGGCGGCGGCTGGGAGCGTGACGAGAACGTAGCCGAAGCTGCAGGAAAGTAATCGCCTCAGGCCACGAGCTTGCGGATCACCGATTCCAGCGATTCATCGCCCTTGATGATTTCGCCGTGCGGCTTCTCGAAGTCGATCCAGCCTTCGTTGAAGCCGTCGAGCATGCGGATGCGCGGCATCGGATGCTTCATGCCTTGCTTGTCGAACAACGCTTGCCAGCTCTCGCGCGGCACGGCGCGTGCGCGCACCGGCTTGCCGAGCGCTGCCGAGAACGCGCGGGCGATATCGTCAGGACTCACGCGTTTCGGGCCTTCGAGTTCGACGATGCGATTGCCCCGCCACGCTTCCGTTAGCAGTCTGGCCGCGACTTTACCGATATCGCTCGTTGCGACCATCGGTATCGCCCGATCGAGCGGCTGCAAAAACGAATGCACGATGCCTTCCTCACGCGCCGATTGCACGTCCCATGCGCTGTTTTCCATGAACCAGCCGGGGCGCAGAAAGGTGACGGGAATCGGCTGACCGGCGAGCGCTTCCTGAAGCATCGTGTGCTGCGTCAGCAGGTTCTCCTGCGCAGCCTGCGCACCGATGGTCGAGAGACACACAATGCTGCGTGGTTGTGCGCGGGCGAGCGCCGCGACGATTGCATCGATGACTTCGCGGGCTTCCGGGAAACCCGGCGCGGGGTCGAACATCGGCGGCAGCAGAATGAAGACGCCTTGTGCGCCTTCGAAGGCTTGCGCGAGCGCGCCGGCATCGGTCATCGCGGCGATGGCGACTTCGCAGCCGCGTGCGGACCAGGCGTCGCCCTTTCTCGCATCGCGCACGACGGCGCGCACGGGTTCTCCCGCTTCGAGCAGTGCATTGGCGAGCGCGCCGCCAACTTGTCCGGTGATTCCTGTGATGGCGTACATCGTTGATTCCTCCGTGTGCAGAAGCCTCGCATGGTAGGACGACGCCTTCTCTGGACCAATGCCGCACGCGTCACTTCATTGATGACGCGCGGTCAGGAATCCCGATGCAGTTCGTGCAGGATGCTTGCCGCCGCCCGCGCCGCCACTTCGCAGCCGAGCACGATATGCGCTTCCTCCGTATCTTCGATGAAGTCGTGGCTGACCCCGCCGATGCTCGGCACGAACAGCATGCACGCCGGGAGATGATGCGCGATGACCTGTGCATCGTGCGATGCGCCGCTCGGCATGCGCTCCCACTGGCCCGGCGCGAGCGCTTCGGCGGCATCGGCGAGATGCGCCTGCAATGCGTCGTTCATCATGACGGGTTGCTCGGGCGGCTCGCTCGTCATGATTTCGACGCGCGCGCCGTTCTCTGCGTTGAACGCGTCGATCAAGCCGGCGAGCGCGCGTTCCATCGCATGGAGTCGGGCGGCGTCGGCATCGCGGAATTGCAGGTACATGTCCGCCCGTCCCGGCACGACGCTGAATGAACCCGGATCGAGTTCGATACGGCCGACGGTCCACACCGTGTCGGCATCGGCCAATTGCCTGAAGGCATCGTCCATGCGCGAAATGAACGCGACGAGCGCTGCGCCCGCGTCGCGGCGGATGTGCATCGGCGTCGTGCCGGCGTGATTGCGCTGGCCGGTGAAGCGCAGCGCGAGTTCGCGTATGCCGACGATGGTCGTCACCACGCCGAGCGACTTGCCGCCCGTCTCCAGCCGCCCGCCTTGCTCGATATGCGGTTCGAGGTAGGCGCGGTGCCGCGTCCTGTCGATACGGACGCGCGGTGCGTCGGCGACGCCGGCTTGCGCGAGCGCATCGGCGAGCAAGACGCCTTCGCGACTGCGCGCGCGACGGATCGCTTCGTCCACGTTGTCGCCGACGAAGCTGCGGCTGCCGAGAAAGCCCGAGAACGTGCCTTCTTCGTCGATCCACGATGCGACATCCACGGCTAGATGCTTCGTCGCTTCGCATTCGGCGAGCGCGCGTGCGATCTCGATGCCGTAGATCACGCCCAGTGCGCCATCGAGCCAGCCGCCTGTCGGTTGGGTGTCGGTGTGCGAGCCGATCAGCAGCGCGGGGCCGGCGTTGCGCGAGCGGCCATACACGGTGCCGACGCCATCGATCGATGCGTCGAGGCCCGCATCGCGCATCCGGTCGACGAGCCAGCGGCGGGCAGTCATGTCGATGGGCGATAGCGACAGGCGGACGACGCCGGGACCGGTGGCGCCGAAGGTGCGCAAATGGCGAAGGTCGGCGAGGAGGCGAGCGGGGTTGATTTTGGGCATGGTGGTGGCGCGTGGTCGAGATGCGTAGCTTACAGGGGCGGCAGCGCAGGGGCTGGGGAGGCCTCAGATGGAAGGCTGTGTCGAACGCAGACGGCGCTCTACTGTGAAGGCGCGCCGCTTCAGTGAAATTTCGTCTTGGAGATCCAGTCGGCGAGCAGTGCTGCGGTATCCTCAACATGCCTTAACTCCAAGGCATCCCTGAACTTGCCTCGCATTGAGCGAGGCATTTTTTTCGATGCAAACGGCTTGCATGCGTGCACTAGAGCATCCCCGAACCCTCGGTTTTCGCTGCGACGCACTTCCCGGAGCGGACCACCTGGGAGTGCCGTGCCTCGTGCCAATCCGCCTGCGCGGAACCGATGCCATCGGCGAGCTATTCGAATACGTCATTACGCTCAAAGCAAGCGCGGACTATCGCGGAAGGACCGCCGACATTGCAAGCCTGGACCTGGACAAGCTGCTCGGCGTCGAAGCAACTGTTTTCGTGCAAGTGCGCGGCAAGTACGAGTTCATTCCCGGCATGCCCGGCAACACTGGCGCAGGCAACGTCGGCGGCTATACGCGTGAGATCAGCGGCATCATCTCGACGGCGCGCATCGCAGGCAGTGATGGCCGCTCGATTGTCTATGAGTTGACGCTACGCCCAGCCTTATACTTAGCCACCCAGAACCTCAATTCACGTGGGTTTTATGGTCTCGATGTCATTGAGATCACGCGCGAAGTCATGCACGACTACCCGGTTGAGGTTGTCTATCGCATCGGCGGGCCAGCGGGTAGCGGCAAAGGCTACTATCCAAAGCGCGACTATCAGCGACAAGCATTTGAAAGCGACTACTCTCTGCTGCGTCGGCTATGGGAGGAGTGGGGCATCATATTTTGGTGGGAGCACTCCGACGGCTTCCATCGGCTCGTGTTAGCTGATGGCTATGGCGGATACAGTGAGCACGGTCCTGCGCACGCCACGCTGACCTACAACCCTTCGAAAGCGCGCATCGACGAGGAATACATCGATACCTTGTCGATCACCAACGTTCTCGCCACCGGCGCGGTGACGTTGCGCGACCACGACTATACCGCACCGTCGTGGGGGCGCAACGGACAGAAATCTTCCGGCATGCAAGGTGAGTATGAGCATCCGCGCGATGTAGAGCACCCTCGGCCCGAAATCTACGATTGGGGCAACTTCGTACAGCCGCAGGAAGCCGGAATAAGCCATGAGCGAAACAACCCGCTTGAAGAAGCGCGTTACCTTGCCAGCGTGCGAATGGACTCCATCCGATGCAGGACGCATCGCGGCAAGGGTCACGGTCATCTGACGGGGCTGCTACCGGGTCACACGTTCAAGCTCAAAGGCTACCCGCAAGCGAAGGCAAACGATGAATATGTCGTCGTCTCCTGCACGCTTGATATTCAGGGTATCGATATTGAGGCGAAGGATTCGCCCCCTTTCCGTTGCGATACAGACTCCGAAATCCAGCCGACGAACGAGTATTACCGGCTCGAACAGAAGACACCGAAGCCGCGCATTCACGGACCTGAATACGCCGTCGTCGTCGGCTACAAGGACGCCGAGCAATGGCTCGACGCAATGGGCCGCGCCCTCGTCCAGTTCCGCTGGGATCGTGAAGGCACGTTCGACGAGAAGCGCTCGGTTTGGCTGCGCGTCGCCCTGCCGTGGCAAGGCAACGCACGCGGCGTGGCGATGCCGCTGCGCATCGGCGATGAGGTCATCGTTTCCTACATCAACGGCGACCCGGACTTAGCAATCATCGTCGGCAGTGTGACGAACCGGAACAACGTACCGGCGTGGGACTTGCCGAAGAACAAGGCGCTGTCAGGCATTCGAACGCGCAGCCTGGGCAACGAGCAGGGAACCAATCATCTCGCGCTCGATGACACGAAAGGCGAGCTGCAGGCGCAGCTCTCAAGCGATCAGGGATCATCCATTCTGAGCCTTGGCTTCATCCGCCGCATCTTCGGCAAAGCAGGCCGACAAGAGGCGCGGGGCCAAGGCTTCGAACTGCGCACCGACATGTGGGGCGTGCTGCGCGCTGCCTTGGGAATGCTCGTCACGACCGAGGCCCGCACCGGGGCAAAAGGTCATGCGAAAGACATGGCCGAGACGGTCGCCCGGCTTGCGCAGGCGCGTCAACAACACAAGGACACGGCGCAGCTCGCGCAGCGGCACGGTGCGCAAGAGACGGCCACGCAGGACGACATCAACGCCGCCATCAAAGAGCAAAACGCGGCAGTCAAAGGCGGCGCGCAGGCATCGGAAGTCGGACCCGAGATGACCCGCCCGGACCTGCTTCTTTCCAGCAGTGCGGGGATTGCATCCACTGCCGCCGATGGTACGCACTTCGCAAGCGTCAACGGCCATGCGGTCACGGCGGGCGGCGATGTCAGCTTTTCGTCCGGTCGCTCTTTGCTCGCGTCCGTGCGTGGCGCGATCTCGATGTTCGCCTACCAGCTCGGCATCAAGCTCGTCGCTGCGCGCGGCAAGGTCGAGATTCAGGCATTGAGCAACGAGGCGTCGCTATCCGCGCTGAAGGACATCACTATCACCAGCACCGACGGAAAGATCGTCATCACGGCGTCCAAGGAGGTGTGGATCGGCGCGGGTGGTTCTTACATCCAGATCAACGGCAGCGGCATCGTGAACGGTTCCCCGGGGCCGATTCTTGAGAAAGGCGCATCGTGGGATGTGCCGGGGGCCGACTCGCAGAAGCGCATGCCGGCGCTCAACGGCGTGGTTGGCGAGACGCCGAACTTTATCGAGTTCAATCACGCCTACGACGACCTTGAGCCGGTCAAGAACGCACCTTACACCGTGCATTTCGCGGACGGCACGACCGTCACAGGAAAGTTCGATGCACAAGGCTTCGCCCGCCTAGAAGGCGTGCCGCCCGGCACGGCCAGGGTCGAATGGGGTGAGGACACCCGCCAGTGGAACGCCGAAAGCAAGAAACCGAATAGCCATCTCAGCGCCGCCTCGGACACTGAATCGGCCATTGCTCTTGTCAGGAACCTGTAGTAGTGGTTGCTCGCACTTCAAACACGACTATCCCCATCATTCAGGTCAAGCCGAATCTCAAAGATGCAGTTCGCATGGCGGTAGCCGAGATCAGGCGGTTTCTGGAGATGTGCTACCCCGCGCAGGCCATCACGCAGACCGAGGCCGACAAAGCCATCGCCGGGCTATGGCTGTCGCGCATCAAAGGCTTTCATGATGACGATGACTTTCTGCATCTGACACGTGACTTCATCGCATACCTGTTGAGTGGCGGCGCGCGATCCCAAATCTCCGACCAGCTCGGTTACTACTTCTCGGGTTTCATGCCGAGCTACGGCGCGTCGTGCATCTTCGTGCAGACAGTCGCCGAAGGCGGGACGTGGGACGATGTTCGCGCCTTCATGCACAGTCAGGCATACGGCAATGCTCGTGAGTATGTGGAGTCCTTCGATTGGGACTCGGGCCGGAAGAAAGCCGACGAAGAGGTTAAAGCGTGGGCGGCTATTGTCAGGCAGCAAGATAGCCGCTTGGAAGCCGCAAGCCGCAGCGCGGTCATGTATGCGCAGGCGCAGCCCATGCCGAACACTCCCGTCACGGATTTTCCGGCGAACGATCCGATTTTTCCCAAGCCACCGCCACAGTTGGAGGTGGTTAGAGGCGGAGGCGCAGCGGCTGAAGCGGCGGCAGGTCGCGGACTCGCGACGCTGGCGCTTGAAATAGGCACGATGACGCTGTTAGCCGTCGTACTGATCGCCATACCTGGAAATGCGTTCGAAGAACATTCTGAAGAAGAGGAAATGCGGCGCATACAAGCAAAGTATGCTCCGCAAGGAAAGCTCCCGATACCGGATACTCAGTCTCAGACGCAAGCGCAAACCAATGCGACCAACAACGAATGCAAGGCACAGGCTGAACTGAGGAAGCAGAACGGCGAGGTCTGCGAAAACGATGGCTATACGATCATGGAAGACACCATGAAGTATCGCCGTCTGATCGACCCGCCCAAGGGCAGAGGACTGGATGGGCTATTTGAAAAGGTACCGCCAATGAATCTGCCTCAGCCTTTACCGGATACGGTCGTGAAGCCAAAGCCCGGAACGTTGATGTTCATTCCGAAGGACAAAGCGCCACCGTCGCCCGCTTATGCTTTTACCGCAGCCGCGACGGGAAGTTCAATCGGCGCGACCTACCCCAAGTTCGTGGTGTTCGAAGCCAAGAATATGGAGCAGCGGGTCAACACTGATAACGTCGAAAGCGTCAAGAAGGCGGCGAAGCGAAGGCTAGGTGAGACCTGCGACGGGACCCAGATGAGCGAGCCGTGGACGGAAGAACGAATTCCGCAAGCGCTCAAGCGTGACAGCCGGATGTCACCTGGGGATCAAGCGCGAAAGAGGACGGAAATAGGAATTGAGCGCTATGCACGCTGGATCTTTGTCTGCCTTCCTGGTCCTTTCGGCGGAGAACCATCGAAAGTCTTCGTCTTCATTGACGTTGTAGAGGCGAACCTAGACATCGACCCTAAATAACACGGCATATCACAGTCGAGGCAACCAATGACAATACAAAATACCAGAAGACAAAGATACTTGGACGAGTCCAGTTTTAGCGACAATAGCGAGATCCTGGGTGTTGGAATCACTTTGGCCTTGGAGAACTTGGCAAGGAAAAACCTGATTCCTTCGGCTCCGTCCAGTCTTTGCTGGCAGGCTGCGTCTAACACTCTGCAAATCGTGCTCCTCGATTACACGGCCGGGCGACCTATCTCAGACCTTCGAGCGCAAATGCCCGCGCTCATTGAGCGCTTCGACACCTATCTTGCACAAGAAAAGTCGCCACGTAGCGAAGACCCGCCGCGCAATGTGGCCGATACGCTGGAAATCACGCAGATCGATGCCTATGTCTACGTGCTCTGGCTGCTCGCCCTGTGCAAGTTGCTCAAGCACGAGGAGTTCGCTTCGAAGGTCATGAACTGGGTCGACAAAACCTTCCAGTACAACCGGGGACGTGACAAGCTCTTCGAGAACGTGGTACAGGCGCTAACCGGCAAGCATGTAGGAGGCGCGAACCGGCTGTTTCACGAGAACCCCTACAAGCCACTTGCCGAAGCAACCGATGCATTGCCAGAAGATCGAGCCGCACTCGTTAAGCAGTTCGTCACCAGCTGGTACAAGGGCATGAAAAACACGTACTGGCACGGGGCGCACACAGGTGGCATCTACTTCGGCTACTGGTGCCTCGAAGCCGCCCTCGTGACGATCCTGTTCGACATCGACGACAGCAGCTATCGCGATCACCTGGTCTATCCGAAAGACCTTGTGGACTGGTATCGCGCCAACACTGAGCCGTCGCACAAGAACGCAGCGCCTTTCCGTGCGCCGTTGCGGGCTGAGCCCGGTCAGCCTTGTCCGCGCAGCGGCGAATGGTTCAGCCCATTCCTGAAGAAAACCGTCCATGTGAACAAAGGCGAGCCGATGCCGGGACCGGACAAGGACAAGACCGGAAACAGCGTCATCTGGTATCTGCGCGACGAATAAGGGAACAGCATGTCCATCAAACTGATCCGCTTAGGGGATACGACGGATCACGGCGGGGCCGTCATCACTGCATTGGAAACCATGCGCTATGGTGGTCGCCGGGTCGCGCGCAAGGGGGATGAAGTGGAATGCCCGCTTCATCCCGAGGTGAAGCCGAACGTCATCATCGAGTGTGACGCCAGGATCAGCGATCACGGCGTGCCGGTAGCGCGTGAGGGGCATCACGCACTGTGTGGTTGCCGCCTGATCTCCACCATGTAGCTGCCACCACGCAAAAAAAGCCCCAAACCATCGGGGCTTTTGTCACGGACAACAACCTTGCAGCTCAGGTCACCGGCGCCGGATTGAACAGCACAAGCGCGTTATGCAGCTTCAGCGCTTCGGCCTTCGTCTGCTTCTTCCCGCTCGCGATATCCAGCATCAGCCGGAACAGCTCCCAGCCCACATCGCCGATCGTCGCTTCGCCCGTCGCGATGGTGCCCGCGTTCACATCCATCAAATCGTGCCAGCGGCGCGCCAGATCCGAACGCGTCGCCACCTTGATGACCGGCACTTCCGCCAGGCTATACGGCGTGCCGCGCCCCGTCGTGAACACGTGCAGGTTGATGCCCGCCGCGAGTTGCAGCGTGCCGCAGATGAAATCGCTCGCAGGCGTCGCCGCGTAGATCAGGCCCTTCTGCTTCACCTTCTCGCCCGGCGACAGCACGCCCGATATCGTCGATGAACCGGACTTCACGATCGATCCCATCGCCTTCTCGACGATGTTCGACAGCCCGCCCTTCTTGTTGCCCGGCGTCGTGTTCGCGCTGCGATCCGCGCCGCCGCGCTTCAGATAATCGTCGTACCACTGCATCTCGCGGATGATCGCCGCCGCCACTTCGCCATTCGCGGCCCGCGCCGTGAGCTGCGCGACGCCATCGCGCACTTCGGTCACTTCCGAGAACATGACCGTCGCGCCGGCGCGCACCAGCAGGTCCGTCGCGAAACCCACCGCCGGATTCGCCGTGAGACCCGAGAACGCATCGCTGCCGCCGCACTGCACGCCGACCACCAGATCCGACGCCGGGCAAGTCTCGCGACGGCGATTGTTGAGCCGCTTCAGATGCGTCTCGGCCATGCGCATGATGGAATCGATCATCGACTGGAAGCCGACGTGTCCCTCGTCCTGCAACACGACTGCCGCGCCGTTGTCCTCGCTCTCCATGTCGCCGATATCCGCAATCGCGTCATCGACGGCGGCCGCCGCGATCGGGATCGTGCCCGGCGGCATCAGGCGCTCGGGCTGCAGCTTCTCGCAGCCGAGACTCACCATCATGACTTCGCCGCCGAAGTTCGGATTCAGCGCGATATTGCGCACCGTGCGGATCGGGACCATCGCGTCCGGCGCTTCGATGGCCACGCCGCAACCGTATGTATGGCCGAGGCTCACGACGTCATCGACATTCGGATAACGCGGCAGCAACTCCGCCTTGATGCGGTCGACCGCGTGCTGCACGACATCCGCGACACATTGCACGGTCGTCGTGATCGCCAGGATGTTGCGGGTGCCGACCGTGCCGTCCGCATTCCGATACCCCTCGAACGTGAAGCCTTCGAGCGGCGACGTGTCGGGCGCCTGAATGGTCGCGATCGGCAAGTCGTGCAACTCGGGCGGCGTCGGCATGCGCAGCACGTGTTCGTTGATCCAGCTGCCCTTCGGCAGCGCCTTCAACGCATAGCCGATCACCACGTTATAGCGGATGACCGCCTCGCCTTCCGCGAGATCCTTCAGCGCGACCTTGTGGCCTTGCGGCACGCGCTCCCGCAGCACGAGGCCATCGGAGAAAGTAGCGCCTTCCCCGAGGCCGCCGTCGTTCACGACGATCGCCACGTTGTCCTCGGGATGCACGCGAATATAAAGCGGGGGCTGATTCATTCTGATGATCCTTGGCGCGTTTGAGCCGACTTCTAGAGTTATGTCATCCTACAACATAACGGACGGCCGTTGCTCAGTATTTACCCTTGATTTTACAGCGAAGCTCGCGTTCTGCTTGTCCGTCGCAAAGTCATGTTGTACGATGACCTATAAGCGCTGCATCTGCCGCACGCTCCTCACCGAGACATCAAATCATGACGACACCGCAAGAACTCAAGCAAATCGTTTCCGAAGGCCTGCTTTCGTTCCCCGTGACCGACTTCGACGCGCAAGGCAACTTCCGCGCCGATACCTACGCCGAGCGCCTCGAATGGCTGGCTCCCTACGGCGCGTCGGCGCTCTTCGTGGCGGGCGGCACGGGCGAGTTCTTTTCGCTGACGCAACCTGAATATTCGCAGATCGTCCGCACGGCTACCGAAGTGTGCCGAGGCAAGGTGCCGATTCTTGCCGGTGCGGGCGGCCCGACGCGCACGGCCATCGCCTTCGCGCAGGAAGCCGAGAAGAACGGCGCGCAAGGCATCTTGCTGATGCCGCATTACCTGACCGAAGCATCGCAGGAAGGCATCGCGGCGCACGCCGAGGAAGTCTGCAAGGCCGTGCCGAAGATGGGCGTCATCATCTATAACCGCGCGAATTCCAAGCTCAACGCCGACATGCTCGAGCGACTCGCGGACCGCTGCCCGAACCTGATCGGCTTCAAGGACGGCGTCGGTGAAATCGAGGCGATGGTCACCGTCCGCCGCCGCCTGGGCGACCGCTTCTCGTACCTCGGCGGCCTGCCGACGGCGGAAGTCTATGCCGCCGCCTACGAGGCGCTCGGCGTGCCGGTCTATTCGTCGGCGGTTTTCAACTTCATCCCGAAGACGGCGATGGACTTCTATCGCGCGATCGCCGCGAACGATCACGAGACCACCGGCAAGCTGATCGACGAATTTTTCCTGCCGTACCTCGCGATCCGCAACCGCCGTGCGGGCTATGCGGTGAGCATCGTCAAGGCGGGCGCGAAGCTCGTCGGCCACGACGCAGGTCCGGTGCGCGCGCCGCTGACCGACCTGACCGAAGAAGAGATGGGCCAGCTCGACGCGCTCATCAAGAAGCTCGGCTCGCAATAAGCGCGCTTCGCATCGAGCACCGCAACAGGCGCGCAGACAGTCACGCGCGCCCGCAACGAAAGGGCCGCTCATGCGGCCCTTCGTGCAGGAAGCACTGGAGACGAGGAGAAGTTGATGTCGCTCTACCGCACCGCCAATCCCGCCGACGTCATGAAGCGCACGAAGGTGCGCTACGTCATTCTGTTGCTGATCTTCGCCATTACGACGTTCAACTACGCGGACCGCGCCACCTTGTCGGTGACGGGCGCGGCCATGCGCGCCGAGTTCGGCTTCGACGCTATCCGCATGGGTTATATTTTCTCGGCGTTTAGCTGGGCGTACGTACTATCGCAGGTTCCGGCGGGCTGGCTGCTCGACCGCTTCGGCGCACGCCGCGTGTATGCGGCCAGCATCTTTCTGTGGTCGCTTTTCACGCTGCTGCAAAGTGCGATCGGCTTGCTCGGCAGCGCAGCCG
Organism: Caballeronia sp. LZ016; assembly: GCF_031450805.1. Taxonomy (NCBI): domain Bacteria; kingdom Pseudomonadati; phylum Pseudomonadota; class Betaproteobacteria; order Burkholderiales; family Burkholderiaceae; genus Caballeronia; species Caballeronia sp. LZ016. Next base: position 150,751 of record NZ_JARTVY010000004.1, on the reverse strand, counting down.
CGGCCGTCACTGCATTGTTCGTCCTGCGCTTCATGATGGGCGCGGCCGAAGCGCCGGCTTTTCCCGCCAACGCGAAGGTCGTGGCAAGCTGGTTCCCGACGAAGGAACGCGGCACGGCATCGGCCATTTTCAATTCGGCGCAATACTTCGCTGCTGTGGTCTTCACGCCATTGATGGCGTGGCTCACGCATGCGTTCGGCTGGCATCATGTGTATATCGTGATGGGCGTGGCCGGCCTGATGCTCGCGATCGTCTGGCTCTCGGTGATGAAGAATCCCGCCGATCATCCGCGCGTCAATCGCAACGAGCTCGACTACATCGAGCAAGGCGGCGGCCTCGTGCGCGGACACCAGCGTGCGCGCAGTGCGGGCAACACCGACAAAGGCAATCCGGTCGGCTGGCCGGTTGTGAAGCAACTGCTCACGAATCGCATGCTGCTCGGCGTGTATCTCGCGCAGTACTGCATCAACGTGCTGACGTACTTCTTCCTCACGTGGTTCCCGATCTATCTCGTGCAGGCGCGTCACATGACGATCCTCCAGGCGGGGCTGATCGCATCCCTGCCCGCCATTTGCGGCTTCACGGGCGGCGTGCTCGGCGGCGTGCTGTCGGACTCGCTGATTCGGCGCGGCTTCTCGCTCACCGTCGCGCGCAAGGCGCCGATCGTCGGCGGCATGCTGCTGTCGTCGTGCATCATCGGCTGCAACTACGTGAACACCGACTGGATCGTAGTCGCGCTGATGTCGCTCGCGTTCTTCGGCAAGGGTATCGGCGCGTTGGGCTGGGCCGTGGTCGGGGATACATCGCCGAAGGAAGCCATCGGTCTCTCGGGCTCGATCTTCAACATGTTCGGCAATATCGCGGGCATCGTGACGCCGATCGTGATCGGCTATCTCGTTGCAAAGACCGGTTCGTTCAACGGGGCGCTCGCGTTCGTCGGCGTCAATGCGTTGATCACCGTGTTCAGCTATCTCGTCATCGTGAAGAAGATCGAGCGGGTGCAGTTGCGATAAGGCTTCTGTAGCCCGATGTCGAAGGCGGCCGCAACGGGCCGCCGTTTTTTTGTCGACAGGTTCAGGCAGCGCCGACTACATCGATCTTCAACGCCTCGCCGCCCGCTGCGATCTCCAGCAGACGATCGACATTCGGATGCGCCCCCGGGCGGTTGCGCGCATCCGACGTATGTTCGGCGAACACCGCGAGGCCATGCTCGGCGGCCTTTGAATCCAGCGTGCCGAATGCCTGCTTCAGATAGTGATCCACCGCAAGCGAGCCCTGCTTGCCCGGCTTGTTCTCGATGCTGGCGAGCACCGCGCCTTCGCCATCGACGAGATCGATGCGCTGGATGCCTTCGATCGGGGGCAGTTGAGCGAGGTTATCCTTGAATACGTTGCCGGGCTGAATCATGAGCACACTCCGCGTTTGACAGGTCGATCAGTGAGGCGGGGTATCTTAAACGATCAGAAGATGTGGGGCTCGTGCCGGCATCCGTGTGACGCGAGAACATGCGGTCGCCTCGCGTCCCGCCATTCATGGTCTTCTGCGCCGTTCCTGTCGGGGGAAACGTTTGCGGCAGCCGCCCGCGCACGGCCTCAGGGTTTGCACCGATCGGTTAAAATCACGCCTCTTCCGCTTTCCCTTCGTTTCGGCCGTCTCGCCGGACTCATCCCTATGAAAACTCATACGCTGCGCGAGGAATGGTTCTCGAACATTCGCGGCGACGTGCTGGCCGGCACCGTCGTCGCGCTTGCGCTCATTCCCGAGGCGCTCGCTTTCTCGATCATCGCGGGCGTCGATCCGAAGGTCGGTCTGTATGCGGCGTCGGTCATCGCAATCGTGTCGGCCATCGCGGGCGGCCGGCCCGGCATGATCTCCGCGGCGACGGGGGCGGTCGCGCTCCTGCTCTCATCGCTCGTGAAGGCGCATGGCGTCGAATACGTGCTCGCTGCGGGCATCCTCGCGGGCATCCTGCAGATCGGCGCGGGCATGCTCCGGCTCGGCGCGCTGATGCGCTTCGTGTCGCGCTCCGTCATCACGGGCTTCGTCAACGCGCTTGCCATCCTGATCTTTCTTGCGCAACTGCCGCAATTGCAGAGCGCGCCGTGGTACGTCTACGCAATGGTCGCCGGCGGCCTCGCGATCATTTACCTGCTGCCGCGCGTGACCAAGGCAGTGCCGTCGCCGCTTGTGTGCATCATCGTGTTGACGGCCATATCGATGGCATTGCACCTGCAATTGGGCACCGTCGGCGACATGGGCGCGTTCCCCGACCGGCTGCCGGTTTTCGGGCTGCCCCAGGTGCCCTTCTCGCTCGACACGCTGCGCATCGTCTTTCCGTATTCCGTGGCGATCGCTATCGTCGGCCTGCTCGAATCGCTGATGACGGCGGCCATCGTCGACGATTACACCGATACGCCGAGCGACAAGGATCGCGAATGCCGTGGCCAGGGCTGCGCGAACATCGCCGCAGGCTTTCTCGGCGGCATGCCCGGTTGCGCGATGATCGGCCAGACGGTCATCAACATGAAGTCGGGCGGACGCGGGCGCTTGTCGACCTTCGTCGCGGGCGCGTTGCTGCTCGTGCTCGTCGTGTTTCTCGGGCCGTGGGTCAAGCAGATTCCGATGGCCGCGCTCGTCGCCGTGATGATCATGGTATCGATCAGCACGTTCAGCTGGCGCTCGATTGCGAACCTGCGCACGCATCCGAAAAGCTCGTCGGTGGTCATGCTTGCAACGGTCGTCGTGGTGGTCGCGACAGGCAATCTCGCGATGGGCGTGTTCGTCGGCGTCTTGTTGAGCGCGCTCTTCTTCACGTCGAAGGTGCGGCAAGTGCTGGTCGTCGATTCGACACTGGACGAAGCGGCGAGCGAGCGGCGTTATGCGGTGCGCGGGCAGGTGTTCTTCGCCTCGTCCGAAGCCTTCGTTTCCGAGTTCGATTTCAAGGAGCCGGTGCGCTCGGTGCGGCTCGATCTTTCGCACGCGCACTTCTGGGACATCACCGCAATCGATGCACTCGACCGCATCGTGAACAAGTTCCGGCGCAACGGCATTGCGGTGGATATCGCGGGGCTGAATCGTGCGAGCGCGACGATGATCGAGAAGTACGCGACGCACGACAAGGCGAGCGCCACGCACTACGAGCCGTCGCACTAAGGACTTACGCCGGACTCCCGGCGCAGGCAACGTCGTCCATGAACGCATCGAGCGCCACGGGCCGCGCGCGCAGGAATCCCTGCATTTTGTCGCAGCGCGCGTCTCTCAGGCGCTCGAGCTGCTCCCCCGTCTCGACGCCTTCGGCGACGACGGTCACGCCGAGCTTGTGTGCAAGATCGATCACGCCTTCGACGACCGTTCGCATCATCGCGTCGGTGGCGATGTTGTCGACGAAAGACTTGTCGAGCTTCAGCACATCCGGCCGGAAACGCGCGAGATAACTCAGGCTCGAATAGCCCGTGCCGAAATCGTCGATGGCGATCCGCACGCCCATTTCGCGTATCTTCGAGAGCACGTCCTGCGCATCGTCGACATTCTCGATTAGTGCGGATTCCGTAATTTCCAGCGTGATGCGGTCGGCACCGATGCCGCTGCGCTTCATCGCGTGCATGAGCACGGAGACGAGACGCGGATCGCGGAACTGCTTCGGCGACACGTTCACCGCGACCGAGCGGACATCGGGCGCCGCGGCGGCGAGCCGTGCAGCCGCCTGCACGGCTTCACGAATGATCCAGTGCCCCGCTTCGACGATCAATCCGCTCTCTTCCAGCACCGGCACGAACTCTCCCGGCGATATGAGCCCCAGTTGCGGATGATTCCAGCGCAACAGCGCTTCGACACCGACGAGCGCGCCGGTATCCACGCGATACTGCGGCTGATAGTGGAGCAGAAACTGATTGGCGCGTATCGCGTCGTGCAATTCGGATTCGAGATGCGCGCGCGCAAGATCGCCCTTCTCGCTTTCGCCGAACACGCGAAACGCATTGCGGCCCGCGCGCTTGGCGGCATACATCGCCATGTCCGCGCTGATGAACAGATGCTCCGGCGTGCGGCCATGCTCGGGATACAGCGCGACGCCCGTCGAGCAGGTCATCGTGACGGTCCGGCAGCCGAGCTTGATAGGCCGATGACAGGCGAGCGCAAGCCGTCTGCATGCGCGCTCGATTCTCGGCTGATCGAACTGGCCCGGCAGGAGCACAGTGAACTCGTCACCGCCGGGACGCGCGGCGACGGCGCCTTCGGGAATGGCATCGGCAATGCGCTGCGCGATGGCCTTGAGCACCGCGTCGCCAGCATCGTGGCCGGCGGTATCGTTGATCGACTTGAAGCGGTCGACATCGATGAACAGATACGCGAACGGTTCGCCGGACGCGCAGCGTTCGACGAGCGCATCCGTCATGGCGTTGCGATTGCGCAGGCCTGTCAGGCTGTCCGTATTCGCAAGCCGATGCAGCTCCTGCAGACGCATGCGCTCCTCGGTCGCATCGACGCATACGCTCACGACGCGCGACACCGCGCCGTCCTCGTTCACCGGATAGATGTCCGCCCGCACCCAGCGCGTGCGATCGCCGGACAGACAAAGACGGAAATAGCTCTGCGAAGGCGCGCCCGTGTTCACGGCTTCGCGCATCTTGTTGCGCAGGCCGGACAGGTCGTCTGTGTGCACACGCTGCATCCACGCGGTCTTTTCGGCTTCGAGCGCAGCCACCGGCATTTCCCACATGCGCTCGAACGCCGAGCTCACATGCAGCAGTTCGCGAAAGTCATGCGTCGTGGTCCAGAAGACCGCATCGACGTGATCTTCCATGTCTTTCTGCACGCGTGCATTGCCGCTCAATTCGTCGATGAGCGCGACTTCCGCCGTGATATCGCGCGACTTGCACAGCACCGACACCACGCGGCCCGCTTCGCCATACACGGGCGCGAAGCTCGACGTCCACCATTTCAGCGAGCCCGTCATCGTGCGGCAGGAGCCTGAGAACGAGGTAGATTCACCCGCTTTCGCGCGCTCGAAGGCGTCGCGCGCATCCGGGCCGTCCCAGAGCGCGAGCCAGTCGACGCCGACCACTTCGCCGGCGCAGTCGGCGCCGATCAGCTTGCGGCCGACATCGGAAATGCATACGACGCGGCCTTCCGGATCGAGCAGCTTCAGGCAGTCTTCCGCAATCGAGAGCAGTCCGTTCGAAAGCTGCTGCGCGACGAAAATCTGCCTGCGCCACTGCAACATCAGATGAATGACGGTGATGACGCCCGCCGCCGCTGCGCCGAGCAGCACGCTCCACGGCAGCGGGAGAAACGGCGTCATCGACAGCACGAGCGCGACGCCCAGCATTGCCAGCGCGAACGCATCGAAGCGGCGCATGCACTCGACATACGGAAATCGCCGGGCGACGGTTTCACCGATGGTCCCGAGAAAATCGCTCGCTCTTTCCTGCACCGCTGTATTCCTTTCCGACGTGACCGCACGTGAAGCGCTTTGCTCCTTAACGGCGCGGATCGAAAAGTCTTGAGTAAGCTGGCGCCGCTATGCCTTCGGCTTGCGCACGGCGCGCACCTTGCCGCTGCGACCGCCGCCGCAGAAGAAGCGGTCGCCCCCGTCGGATTCCAGTCCCGACACGGTCACCCCCTCGGGCATGTCCAGCTGATCGATGACCTCGCCCGTCCGCGCGTCGATGCGCCTCAGCTCGCTCTCGTCGCCCTCCCATGTCGCGTGCCAGAGTTCGCCGTCCACCCACGAGACGCCTGTCACGAAGCGATTCGATTCGATCGTGCGCAAGATGTCGCCGCTTGCCGGATCGATCTGATGGATGCGGCGTTCGCGGTATTGCCCGACCCACAGCGTGCCTTCGCCCCATGCAAGACCCGAATCCGATCCGCCACCAGGCGCGGGAATCGTCGAGAGCACGCGGCCCGTTCGCGGATCGATCTTCTGGATGCGGTCTTCGGCGATCTGATACAGATGCTCGCCATCGAACGCGGTGCCTGCATGAGCCGGCACGTCGATCTTGCGTTGCAGCGCGCCGCCCTGCGGGTCCAGTGCGTTCAGGCTGTCGCCGGCGGCGAACCAGACCGCGTGGCCATCGTAAGTCAGGCCGTGCACCGCTTCGACACCCGGAAAAGGCCCATATTCACGGATGATTTCTGCTTTCGCATGTTTCATGTGTCTGTCCTCGCTCGCCTGCATCGGCTCGATGCATGAGTCGATGCTAGCCGCTCGTGAGATCGGCGGGGAGTAACAAGGCCGTCGTGAATCCCGGCATCGGCGGGGTCATCCAGCGGCGCGCGCGTCCCCGTCCGAACGATTGCACCTTGCCCGCCGACGCCAGCCCTTCCAGCGCGCGCTGCACCGTGCGCTGACTCGCATTGAGCGCGAGTGCGAGCGCGGAACTGGACCACGACTGTCCATCCGCGAGACAGGCGAGAAGCGATGCGTGGTCGTCATCGACCGGGCGCGCGAGCATGGCAACCGCCCGTGCATGACGCGGCGTGAGCGCGTAGCCATCGCGAGTCGCGCGAAGTTCCGCGACCGGGCGCAGCATCGCGCGCAAGCGGCCCATCTCGACACGCAGCCGCACCCGATGCGTCTCGTCCGCGCGCCCGATACGAAAGGCACGGGCGATGAGCGCCTCGCGCGGCGTATCGGAAGGCCACGCTTGCGCGAGCATGCGCGCGAGCACGAAGAGGACGGGACGCCTCGTCAGTGAGACGAGCGCATGAGCATCGCGCACGATGTTGCGGCATGCATCGACGATGAGCGTATCCGACGCGAACAACGTTTCCACGTCATCGAGCGACAAGAGCCGCGTCTCGCCGTGAGCGACGATTCGTGCGGCGGGCGCATCGAGGCTATGCCGCGCGCTTTCGATTTCTGCAACGAGCGCGGGAATGCCGGCAGCGCACGCGGCCTCGCGCGCACGGGCAAGCGCACGGCGCGCGGCTTTCGCTTCCACGCGGCGCATCGCGATCCCCGCCGCCATCAGCTCATGCGATGCGAGCAGCGCAGCCGGCAGCGCGGCGGAATCGATCGCGCCCAGCATGCGTTCCGCTTCGTCGATGCGTCCGATCAGCAACGCCCGCCGCACTTCGAGCGTGCGCGCATGGGTCGCGTTGAGATGATCGCCGTGTGCTTCGAGCATCGCGCGCGCATGGTCGAGCGCCTTCGCGGGCCACGCAAGCTCACGCGACGCAAGCGCGATCTCCGCTTCCGCGACGATGCACCGCGCCCGAGCGACGGCTTCCTTCGCGCCGAATGCACGGGCCGCGCTCTTGATGAGCACTTTCGCACGCGCGAAGTCGCCGAGCTGCGCCATGGCGATGCCGCGCAACGCGAGCGCGGGGGCATCGTTGCGCCACGCGACGCGATTCAGCGCGCCGAGCGGATCACCGGCCGCGAGCGCGCGCGCCGCCGCGGTAATCAACGAGTCCATGCGAATCGCGCCACGCTTGTCACTCCCCGCTTGCCATGCCTCGCAGTAATCTAACACCATGCATCGCGACGATCTTTCACCCGGCGCACGAGGGAGCACGCAACATGACGACGCACATCACCGGAACACGCGGCGACTGGCTTGCCGCGCGGCTCGATTTGCTCAAGGCGGAGAAGGAACTGACACGACGAAGCGACGAACTCGCGCAGCAGCGGCAGCGTTTGCCTTGGGTTCGCGTGGACAAGCGCTATCGCTTCGACACGGAAGCGGGCGACGCCACGCTCGCCGATCTCTTCGGCGGCCGTTCGCAACTGCTCGTTTATCACTTCATGTTCGGGCCCGACTGGAGCGCCGGATGCCCTTCGTGTTCGTCGATTGCGGACAGCTTCGACGGCTTCGCGATTCATCTTGCGCATCACGATGTCGCGCTGTGGGCGGTATCGCGTGCGCCAATCGACAAGCTCGCAGCTTACAAGCGGCGCATGGGATGGACGTTCCCGTGGGCATCCGCACACGACGGCGAGTTCAACTACGACTTCAACGTGTCGTTCACCGAAGCGCAGCAGCGCACGGGCGATATCGAATACAACTATGCACGCGGCGAACACGCGATGGACATGACAGACGCCCCCGAGCCGGTCAAGGCCTTCGCTGCGGATTGCGGCACCGATGCGCCCGGCTTCACGCGGGATCGTCCGGGCATGAGCGCGTTCGCTTTCGAAGACGGCGTCGTCTATCACACGTATTCGGCTTACGCGCGCGGCCTCGATGCGCTATGGGGCATGTATCAATGGCTCGACCGCGCGCCGAAGGGCCGCAACGAAACGGGCAACTGGTGGAAGCGTCACGACGAATACGCGAAATGACGATCGATCGTGCGCTTCCATCCTTAAGTGTTTTCCTCGACTAAAGAGCGCGGCGCGGGCGTCGTTATCTACGGAATCCGATGGATTTCCTCGGCCGCGCGCCTGGCGCAGCATCGCAGCCGGTGCGGGAACGACGCGATGCAGCCACTTTGGGGAAGACATGTTTTCGACTATCAAGGGCCGGCTGGCGTTGGCCATGACGCTGCTGAGCGCGCTTCTGATCGCGGTTGGCCTCATCGGGCTCGTCGGCATGACGCGCTCGAACACGCTGACGCACGAGCTCTTTTCCAATCAGATGCCGAGCGCGGTATCGCTGGGGAATGCCGAAATGTTCGTGGCGCGTGAGCGTCTGTGCTTCGACCGCGCCGCGCTCAACGTCGGCACGAGCGCGGCGGAAGACGCCATTGCACGCGGTCCGCTGATGCGCAAGACCTCCGACGATGCGTGGACCACCTACGCCGCGCTACCGCAACAAGGGGAAGAGAAGGCGCTCGCCGACAAGTTCAACGCGCAGCGCATCGAGATGTACAGGCTGCTCGACCAGGGCTACGCCGACGTGCGCGCGAAAGACGAGCAGAAGATCGTCGCGGACGCCAGCGCCATGCAGGTCGCCTTCAACGAATTCGCGAAGACGGGCGCCGCGCTGCGCAAGCTGCAGTTCGAACAGGCGCAGAGCGCGTTCGCGGCGGGACAGGCGCAGTACGACACATTCCGCATCGCGAGCATGGCTGCCATCCTCCTCGGCGTGGTGGCGGCGCTGTATTCATGGTTCTCGCTGCGTCGACGGATCGCACGTCCGCTCGATGCCGCGCTCACGCAGTTCACCGCGATCGCGTCCGGCGACTTGCGCCGCACGGTGAACGTCACGTCGAACGACGAAATGGGCCAGCTTCTGCGCGGCCTTTCGACGATGCAGTCGAGCCTCGTCGAGACCGTGCGCTCCGTTCGTTCGGGAAGCGAATCGATTGCATCGGCGACGAAGCAGATCGCGGCGGGCAACATCGACCTGTCATCGCGTACGGAAGAACAGGCATCGGCGTTGCAGGAAACGGCGTCGAGCATGGACCAGCTCACGGGCACCGTGAAGCAGAACGCCGACAATGCGCGCCAGGCGAGCATGCTCGCGGCGAACGCATCGGAGATTGCAGGCAAGGGAAGCCATGTCGTGTCTCAAGTGGTCACGACGATGGGTGAGATCAATCAAAGCTCGGCGAAGATCGCGGACATCATCACAATCATCGAAGGCATCGCGTTTCAGACCAACATTCTTGCGTTGAACGCAGCGGTCGAAGCGGCGCGTGCCGGTGAAGAAGGACGCGGCTTCGCAGTCGTCGCGGGCGAAGTGCGGTCGCTTGCGCAACGCTCGTCGGCGGCGGCGAAGGAGATCAAGGAACTGATCGATACATCGGTGGAACGCGTGCAGTCGGGCAGCGCGCTCGTCGATGAAGCGGGCCGCACGATGCATGAAATAAGCGGCGCGGTGCAGCGCGTGACGGACATCATGGGCGAGATCGCAGCGGCATCGGAAGAGCAGAGCAGCGGCATCGATCAGGTTGCACGCGCCGTCACGCAGATGGACGAAGTGACCCAGCAGAACGCGGCGCTCGTGGAAGAAGCGGCGGCTGCAGCGCAATCGCTGGAAGATCAGGCGGCGGCGTTGCGCACGGCTGTCGAGACGTTCAGGCTGCAGGAAGCCTGACAGGCTCCATGCCGTACCGCTGCTTCACCGCATCGGCGTCACGCATGAACGCAAGCAAGGAACGCGCGGCCTGCCCGGCTCGCGCGTTCTCGCACAGCGCGCCTTCGAACACGGTCATCGCCTGAATCGCAGCCGGCATCGGACCGATCACGTCGACGCCATCCACTCCGATCAATTCGCTCATCTGCTGAAAGCCCAGTTCGACGTCGCCGCGCGCGATCAACGCACCGACGCCGACTCCCGGCGGCGCCTGCACGATACGCGATGCGACCGTCTCCGCAATGCCCCAACGTTCGAAAAGCCGCATCAGATGAGCGCCGCTCGGACCCGTCGAATAGCCGATGCTGCGTGCCTCCAGCACGGCGCTGCGCACGGCGGCTTCATTGCCGATCGATGGCCGCGCCGCACCCTTTGCGATCGCGACCGCGATGCCCGATCGCGCGACGCCGACGCGGCTCGCCGCATCGACACGCCCGGCAGCAACCAGCCGGCTTATCGCATTGGCCGCGAGCACGACGATATCGAACGCCTCGCCCTCTTTCACGCGGCGCTCCGCTTCCACGCCGCCCACTGATTCGACCGTTACGCGCTGCGCGTAGGCGTCAGCGAGATCGGTCAGCACGTGACGTGTGGCCATCGACGATATGACGGTGATGGGCGTCTGTGTATGGTTCATCGCATGCGCCCGCTTCAGTCGATGTACCGCAGTCCCGCGCGCGCAAGCGGCTCACGCATGCTGTACATGTCGAGGCCGAGCACGCCGCTCGCGAGCTTCGCGCGCTTCTCTTCCTCGAACGCCTCGCGCGCGATGGCTTTTTCCAGCACCTTTTTCGCCGAGGCGGACGGAACCACGACGACGCCATCGTCGTCCGCGACGATCACATCGCCCGGCGTGACGAGCGCGCCCGCGCACACCACCGGAATGTTGACGGAGCCGAGTGTCGCCTTCACCGTGCCCTTCGCGGAGACCGCCTTGCTCCAAACCGGGAAGTTCATTTCGGTGAGCACGCGCACGTCGCGCACGCCGCCGTCGATGATCAGCGCCCTTGCACCGCGCGCCTTGAAACTCGTCGCGAGGAGGTCGCCGAAGAAGCCATCGGTGTTGTCGGTCGTGCACGCGGCCACGACGATATCGCCCGGCCGAATCTGTTCCGCGGCGACGTGCAGCATCCAGTTGTCGCCGGGTTGCAAGAGGACCGTCACCGCTGTGCCGCTTGCTTGCGCGCCCGCATAGATGGGCCGCATGTAGGTCTTCATGAGGCCGACACGGCCCATCGCTTCGTGGACCGTGGCCGCGCCGAGCGCGCCGAGTCTTGCGGCCGCGTCGCCATCGGCGCGATCGATGTTGCGATACACCACTCCGAGTTCGAACATGTTTATCGTCCCTTTGCCTTGAGCGCCGCATCGAGCCGCGGATAAACACGGCGCGCGTTGCCTTCGTAAATCTTGTAGCGTGCTTCGGGCTGCATCGACGCAGCTTCGATATAGCGCTTCGTGTCGTCGAAATAGTGACCCGTTTCAGGATCGATGCCGCGCACCGCGCCGATCATCTCGCTTGCGAAGAGAATGTTGTCGACGGGGATCACGCGCGTGAGCAGATCGATGCCCGGCTGATGATAGACACAGGTATCGAAAAACACGTTGTCGAGCAGATGGTCCTTCAGCAAGGGCTTTTTCAGCTCCTGCGCGAGCCCCCGGAAACGTCCCCAGTGATAAGGCACCGCGCCGCCGCCATGCGGAATCACGAAGCGCAGCGTCGGAAAATCGCGGAACAGGTCGGAAGTCAGGCACTGCATGAACGCCGTTGTGTCGGCGTTCAGGTAGTGCGCGCCCGTCGTATGAAAACACGCGTTGCAGCTCGTGCTGACGTGAATCATCGCGGGAATGTCGTACTCGACCATCTTCTCGTAGATCGGATACCAGTACCGGTCCGAGAGCGGCGGGCTCGTCCAGTGCCCGCCCGACGGGTCCGGGTTCAGGTTGATCGCGACATTGCCGTATTGCTCCACGCACTTCACGAGTTCGGGAATGCACGTGGACACATCGACGCCAGGGCTTTGCGGCAGCATCGCCGCTGGAATGAAGTGGTCCGGAAACAACTGGCTCACGCGATAGCAAAGCTCGTTGCAGATCGCCGCCCACGTGCTCGACACGTCGAAGTCGCCGATGTGATGCGCCATGAAGCTCGCGCGCGGGCTGAAGATGGTCAGATCGAGTCCGCGCTCGCGCATCAGCCGTAACTGGTTGCTTTCAATGGACTCGCGCAGCTCGTCGTCGCTAATATTCAGTTCCGATACGCGCGGCATCTCGGATGGGTTCGTGATGCCGGCGATCTGCCGGTTGCGCCACGCCTCGAGCGCCTTGGGCGCGGTGGTGTAGTGGCCGTGTATGTCGATAATCATCGTGGCTCCGTACTAATGTGCAGCGGTGGTCTGCGGCGCGGCTTCCTCCGCACGGCCGCGCTGCGCAACGAGAATGGCGATGGCGGCAAGCGTCGCGGGCACGGCGAGCATGGCGAGGATGGCCCCGAACTCCCAACCGAGACCGAGCAGCGCGCCGCCGAACGCCGAACCGAAGATGCTGCCGAAACGGCCCATGCCGAGCATCCAGCTCACCCCGGTGGCACGCGCGACCGTCGGATAGCGGCTCGGCGCGAAGGCGTTGAGGCCGGTCTGCGCGCCGCTCATGCAGAATCCTGCGGCGAACACGAGCAGCGCAAGCGACGACGACAACGCGCCGATCCACGCGAGCCCCAGCACGCATACCGCCCCGCCGAGATACGCGGCGCTGATCACCGGCGCGGGCCGCACACGATCCATGATCCAGCCGACGATGATCGCGCCGATGGTGCCGCCGATCTGGAACATCGCCGTGATATTGGCCGCTGCGGATACGGTCAGGCCCGCGTCCTTCATCAAGGTCGGCAGCCAGCCCGTCAGCAGATAGATCACGAGCAGGCCCATGAAATACGTGACCCACAACGCGGCCGTCAGCACGCCATAGCCGTGGGAGAACAGCACGCCGATAGGCTTCTTCGTCGGCAGCGGCGGCTCGTTCGAGACGAAGGTTTCATCGCCGTTGAAGCGTGCGCCGCATACGCGGCCGAGCACCTTGCCGATTCGCTCCTGCGTCGCGCCGCGCACGGCCAGCAGCCGGGCCGATTCGGGCAGCAGCCAGATTTGCAGCGGGATCAGCGCGAGCGGCAATGCGCCGCCGAAGATCAGCACCGAGCGCCAGCCGTGCACCGGGATCAGCCATCCCGCGACGAAGCCGATCAACGCGGAGCCGAGATTGAAGCCGGTGAACATGATCGTGATGAGCAGCGCGCGCTTGCGTTGCGGCGCGTACTCGGAAAGCAGCGTGGTCGTGTTCGGCATCGCCGCGCCGAGGCCGATGCCCGTCAGCACGCGCAGTATCGCCATGCTCATCGGCGATGTGGTGAACGCGGTCGCGATGGTGAACACGCCGAACAGAAACACCGATGCGATCAGCACGCCCTTGCGTCCGATGCGATCCGATGCCGGCCCCGCCGCGAGCGCGCCGATCACGAGACCGATGGGCGCGGCGCTCATCACGAGGCCGAACGCGGGCCGCGAGATATGCCAGTCCGCGATGATCGACGGCGCGACGAAGCCCATGATGGCGACGTCCATGCCGTCGGCGGTGACGACGAGGAAACACAGCGCCACCAGCAGCCACTGGTAGGCGGAGATGGGCCGCTCGTCGATGAAGCCCTTGATGTCGATGGTTCTACCGCTAGTCATGTCTGTCTCCGTCCCTGTAGGTGTTATTTATTGCTTGCCCTGCTCCGCCTTGTCCCAGTCGAGCTTGTCCGCGCTCTTGCCGGCGACCGAATACAGCGCGCCCGGTGCATTGCGCGTCCGCTGGAATTCTTCGAGCGATTCGCCGCGCATCGCGGCGTAGATATGCAGGTTCGATACGCCCGTCACCGCGCCGAGCTTTTCGAGCATGAAGAAGATGACGCCGTAATGCAGCATCGCGCGCCAGTCGCGGCGGCGGATCATGTCGCGCTCCTCATCGCTCAGGCCCGCAGCTTCAAACGTTGCTTCGGGGTCCTGCCTGAACGCATCACGATGTGCGGGCTCGATCATGCGATGCAGATAATCGTTGATGCGATACGCACGCACCGCCGTCTCGATGCTGAACGGATACGTGCCCTTCAGCTTCTCGACATCGGTCAGTTGTTCGGCCATGCGCTGCCGATGACGCGCGATGATGGCGGGCTTCGTCTCGCTGTCCTCGCCTTCGTAGATGGCGGTCGCGATGCCGGCCATCGAAGGCAGGTAGTAGCTGCGATGTCTGCAGACGACATTCGATGACAGCGCGCCCCGCATCGTCAGCCACATGACGACTTCCGCGCCTTCGTAGCCGCCGAGTTCCGCATATTCCGCGATGGTCATGTCCGCGAGCTGTTCGGGATCGCGCTCGAAGAGATCGAGAAAGCGCGCATCCCATTCGGTGTTGTTGAAGCCGGCGCGCTCGCCGTGCACCTGATGCGAGAGGCCGCCCGTCGCGAGAATGGCGACCTTGATGTCTTCCGGATAGCTTTCGATCGCGCGGCGCAGCGCGAGGCCGAGCTTGTAGAAGCGTCGCGCGCTCGGCACCGGCAGTTGCAGCACGCCCATTTGCAACGGCACTATCTTCACGGGCCATTCGGGCTTGTGCGGGCACAGCATCGACAGTGGCGAGAAGCAGCCGTGATCGAGCGGCTTGTTCTGAAAGAACGACATGTCGAATTCGTCGGTCATCAGCGAGTTGCCGATGTGCGCGGCGAGCGCGGGATGTCCCTTGATCGGCGGCAGATCGCGTGCGCCGCCGCCTTCGTCCGCCACCCGCCATTCCGGGCCGACGCCTAGCGAGAACGCCGAGTAGTGATCGAAGAAGAACGATGTGACGTGATCGTTGTAGATGGTCACGATGACGTCGGGACGCTTCTCTTCGATCCAGTCCGCGAGCGGCGCGAAGTTCTCGAAGATCGGCGCCCACACGGGGTCGTCGCGCTTGTTCTTGTCGAATGCGAAACCGATGGTGGGCGTGTGCGAGGCGGCGATGCCACCGATGATGCGGGCCATGTTCAGATGCTCCGTGAGGTCCGGGCGATGAGGCGCTCGTCGACTGCACGCGGCCCGGTTCGTTGCGAAAACTGAAGGCGAAGATACGGGGAGTCGGGGGGTGCGCGGAACTACGCGTAAACCATGCTTCGGCGTGCAGATGCGTACGCCGGGAGGGGTCGCGCGCCGGCCAGCGGCGGTTTCGCGGCCGGCCTTTCACCTGCGCGCCGGATATTGCCGATAAACAAAACAGATGGCGGAACAAAAAGGACGCAAGCGAAAGCGACCGTGCGCGCATCGAAGTGCAAGAGGGCGTATCGTTTCGCAAGCGTCCCGATAACGACACCCTGCCCATTCCCGCATATGAACACTTCCCGCCGTACCTTCATGATGGTGACCATCGGCACGGGCGCGTCCGTGTGGCTGGCCCGTGCGAACGCGGATGCATCGCACTTGAGCGAAACCGATCCGGCGGCAGCGGCCGTCGGCTACAAGGAGGATGCCGCGAAGGTCGACAAAGCGAAGTATCCGAACTTCGCGGCGGATCAGAACTGCGCGAATTGCTCGCTGTTTCAGGGTAAACCGACTGACGCGTGGGGCGGGTGCACGTTGTTCGGAGACAAGCTGGTCGCGGCCAGGGGGTGGTGTGCTTCGTATACGAATATGTAGGCCGCAGCGCCAGCCTCGTTGTCACCGCACCGCATATCCGACGAATCGCCACCGCCTGTCCGGATCGAGGATGAACGTGACGCTCTCCCGCGACGACTGCCGCGCATCGCTGAACTGGGTTTCGAACGCCACGCTCATGAACGAACCGGCGGGCATGTTGCCGGTGCCGTCGAACTGAAGATGCTTCACGCCCATCGGCATGCGGATGCCCGGCGCACCCAACGCCGCGCGGTCCCGCGTCACCTTGTTCACGAAGTCCTCGCGCGTGATGATCTTTTTCGCAACCGCCGACGCCCCATCCCACACTTCGCCCGGCTTGTTCTGATCGATGAGTTTCACGATCGCGATGGCTGCTTCCGCGATATCCTGATCCAGCTTGTCGAGATTCGCCTGCTGTTCGCGCGTAAGCGACGGCGCGGGTCTCGGCTGCGGCGCGGGCTGCGTCTGCTGCGCTTGTGCAGTACCGCCGGCCGACACGAGCAGAGACATCAAGGACAGCCCGCTCAGCCAAAGTTTCGTGTTCGTATTCATGGTGCCGATTCGAGTGTTTCAGGTACTGTGAATTGTAGGCCGCACTTTTATGAGACAGTCAGAAATACTGAGTTTCTCAAGACCGGTGTCATGCACGATCACGCTCGGAGGAGCACGACTATGCGGCTCGTGAACTGGAACATGCAATGGGGACGCGGCGTGGATGGGCGTGTCGACCTGCCGCGCATCGTCAGCGAGGCGAAGGCGCTGTGCGATTTCGACGTCCTGTGCCTGCAGGAAGTCACGCGCGGTTTTCACGAAGGCGAGGAAGCGGGCGGGCTTGCGGGCCGCCCGAGCGCGGATCAGTTCGCCGAACTGGCGGCGCTGATGCCTGGCGCGACCGTCATCGAAGGCATCGGCTCGGATCTTCCACCGCTCGGCGCAGGCAGCGCGCGCAGGCAGTTCGGCAACGCCATCGTCAGCCGTCTGCCGGTGCGGCAGGTCCTGCGCCAATCGCTTCCCTGGCCTGCCGATCCCCCCAAGCCCTCGATGCTGCGCGTCGCGCTCGAAGCGGTCGTCGAAACGGACGTAGGCCCGCTTCGGGTCATCAGCACGCATCTCGAGTTCTATTCCGAAGTGCAGCGTCTCGCGCAAGTGGCGCGGCTGCGCGAAGTGCATCAGGAGGCGTGCGATCATGCGCGCCGGCCCTCGAAGACGGAGAAGCAGGCGAGCCCGTTCGCCGATACCGCGCGGCCCGTGTCGGCGATCGTCTGCGGCGACTTCAATAGCGCATACGAAGGCGCCGCGTATCGCGCGATGCTCGAGCCCATCGCCGATGCGCCCTCCTTCGTCGATGCCTGGACGTGCGCGCATCCGAACGAGCCGCGTGCCGCGACTGTCGGCCTTTACGATCACGAGCAATGGGCGGATGGTCCGTTCGCGTGCGACTTCATCTTCGTCACCGACGATCTGAAGCCGCGCATTGCGGGATGCGAGGCGGATCAGAACAGCCGGTCATCGGATCATCAGCCCATGTGGCTGGAGTTGCGCTAGCGGCGCTTGCGCATCGTGAGCAGCGTCTCGTCGATGTTTTTCTGCGCCTGCCTCGCGATTTCCGGCTCCGCGCCCGATACATCGCGCAACGCTTCCCAGTGACGTATCGCCAGTGGATAGTCCCGGCGGTCGAACGCCGCCGATGCCGCCAGCGCCAGCGCCTTCGGATGACCGGGATCGATCGCGAGCGCCGCGTCGATGTTCGTCAGCGGTTCGCCGGACAGGTCGCCGCCCCTGGCGCTGGCGAGCGCGTCGGCGTAGTCGGCGAGCAGGTCGGGATCGCGTGGCGTGAGCGCCAGCGCCCTGCGATATGCGGCGGCGGCATCGGCGGGACGTTCCAGCACGGCGTACGAGCGCGCGAGCATCGTCCATCCTTTCGCATCGTCGGGTGTGCGACTCATTCGCGCAGCGAGGCGGCTCACCATCACCTCTATCGAACCGGGCGATTCGCCATGCTTGTCGATACCGGCCGTATCGCCGGAATAGACGGCGAGCGCGGCCGGATTGCCGATGTGCATGTACATGGTCATGGCCGCCGAAGGCAAGAGCGCGATCAGCAAGGCCGCGAGCGCAGCATGCGCCCGCTCGCGTCCGAGCAACGGCGTGACGACGCAGCCGAGCGCGGCGAGCACCATCACGGCGGCAATCAGCCAGAACGCGATCATTGCGCCCGCCTTGCGCGGCGTATCGACAGCGCCAGCGCAATCGCGCCGGCCAGCAGCGCGAGCAACGGCCCGAACCACAAAGCCCACGTCGCCGGCTTCATCGGCGGACGATACAGCACGAAGTCGCCATACCGGCGCACCATGTAGTCGCGAATCTCTTCATCGGATGCGCCGGATCGGGCCTGCTCACGGATACGCTCGCGCAAGTCGGCCGCAAGCGGCGCGGCGGAATCGGCAAGGCTCTGGTTCTGGCAGACGACACAACGAAAGCTCTCGGCGAGTTGCCTCAGGCGATCATCATCGTTTGCGCGGGCGGCCGATACGGCCATCCAGAGGCATACGCAAACAAGGACCGTTATCCTAATCATCGACGGATACCTTCTGCAGTTTTCCGACGAGCGGCAGTATCACTTCATCGAGCGATGTCCGCGTGAGCGGCCCCGCCTGCCGGTAGCGCACGACGCCCGCGCGATCGATCACGAAGGTCTCCGGCACGCCATACACGCCATAGTCGATGCCCGTGCGCCCGTCGCGGTCCACCAGCGATAGCACGTATGGATTGCCCGCTTCTTCGAGCCATCGCAGCGCCGGCTCGCGTTCGTCCTCGTAGTTCAGTCCGTAGACCGGCGCGACGCCGCTGCCCGCAAGTTTCATCAAGACCGGATGCTCGTCACGGCAAGACTCGCACCACGACGCCCACACGTTGAGCACCCAGACCTGGCCGCGCATCGAACGCGAGGACATCGTCCGATGCGCGGCATCGAGCCTCGGCAGCTCGAACGCGGGCGCAGGCTTGCCGATCAGCGCAGAGGGCAGCCTGCGCGGGTCGTTTCGCAAGCCCGCCGCCAGCAGCGCGACGAGGGGCACGAGCACGAGCAACGGGATCAGAAAGCGCTTCATCGATACGCCCGACAGCTTGCTCACATAGGCCGCGTCGTACTTCGACACGAACTTCGCGAAATCGTCGAAGGTGATGGGCTGCGATCCGTTCGCATCGCCCGCATTCTTCGCGGCCCTCTGCAGCGGATGATCGGGCCGCAAGCCATAGCCAATGTCCGTATTGCCGCGCCTGAAGTTGACGTGCTTGTCGACGAACTCGCGATTCACCTTGCCGCTCTTGATGATGACGTTCGCGATGTAATTCATGATCGCGAGGTCGGTTTGCGGCGTGAAGACGATCGTCTCGTCGGCGAGATCGAACGAACGGTGCTCGAACGTCGAGAGCGTCACCACGCGCACGTTCGGATCGGCGAGGCGCCGCGCCGTCACGCGCGACCACAAGACGGGATGCATCTCCGCCATGTTCGATCCCCACAGCACGAAGGCATCGGTTTCCTCGATGTCGTCGTAGCAGCCCATCGGCTCGTCCATGCCGAAGGTCCGCATGAAGCCTGTCACCGCCGACGCCATGCAGTGCCGCGCGTTCGGATCGATGTTGTTGCTGCGAAAGCCGGCCTTCATCAGCTTGACGGCGGCATAGCCTTCCCAGATCGTCCATTGGCCGGAACCGAACATGCCGATGGCCGTCGGTCCTTTGTCCTTGAGCACGCGCTTGAATTGCCTCGCCATTTCATCGAACGCACGGTCCCACGTGACAGGCGCGAATTCGCCCTGCTTGTCGAACTTGCCATCCTTCATGCGCAGGAGCGGCGTCGTCAGGCGATCCTGTCCGTACATGATCTTCGACAGGAAGTAGCCTTTCACGCAGTTGAGACCGCGATTGACTTCGGCTTGCGGATCGGCCTGAGTGGCGACCACGCGGTTTCCCTTGACGCCCACGAGCACGCCGCAACCGGTGCCGCAGAATCGGCATGGCGCTTTAGACCAGGCGAGGTCGTCGGCATCGGCGGCGACGGCCATGCCTTCGATTCCCGGCAGCGTGATGCCTGCCGAAGCAGCGGCGGTCGCGGTGGCCGTCTGTTTAATGAATGCGCGACGAGTCAGTTTCACTGGAGTCGTCCTCGTTGAGCGAATCGGCCGCCTCGTGATGCTGATAGACGAGTGCGATGCTCACGACATCCGGTATGGCCTGCGCCGCGCTCAACTGCTCCGCGACGCACGACGCTCTGTCGCCTTCCAGCGTGACGACGAGCTTGCCGTCGGCGCTCGCGCCGTGAACCTGCGTGCCGGGGATTGCCTGAAGCGCGCGCGTCACCCGATGAATGGCATCGCCATGCACATAAACGACGACGCCCGCGATGTGTATTTGGCTGTCGAATCATTATCGCGAAACAAGCGCATGGATTCATGCTCCGTCTGTCGATCAATGCGAAACGATGCCGCTAATGATGCGGCGGTCCGCCGACCAGCATTTGATAGAACCACACGATGAAACCATAGCTAGCGATCAGCATGACCGTCAGCACCGGCACCATGACGACGGTCAGGAACAGAAAGCTGCGCAACTCTTCGGTCTTGCGGAGTTCGTTGTTATCGCTCATGACACGGACCCGGGACGCGCGACGAAACTGCATGATCAGACTAAAGGGATGCACTCATGTTGGGACATGAATCGGCCATCTTCAAGTTCAACTTCGATAACAAAGCGCACGACGAACGCAACGTTGCGAGACGCGCCGCCAAAAATGGAAGCCGGCAGAAAGCGAA
The DNA here is from genome assembly GCF_031450805.1 of Caballeronia sp. LZ016. Taxonomy (NCBI): domain Bacteria; kingdom Pseudomonadati; phylum Pseudomonadota; class Betaproteobacteria; order Burkholderiales; family Burkholderiaceae; genus Caballeronia; species Caballeronia sp. LZ016. The sequence goes on along the minus strand of NZ_JARTVY010000004.1, from coordinate 130,228 downwards.
TCGCCCTCTCGTTCCCGTTCTTCGACAAGGGCGAAAGCTCTGTACTTCCTTAACTTATCGCGGCGTAGTCCCGGGCGGGATCGCGGTTCATCGTGCTATGACCTTATCCCGCTGCGCGATCGCTTAAGTCTCGATTAAGGAAAGGGCCGTAGTCTCGTTGCTGACCGACCCACCCTCCTTCCGGCCGCGCAAGCGGCCATTTTTTTGAGCGCCGCGATGCGAATGCTCTTGCGCCTCTTGCTGGTTCTGCTCGCGCTCGTCGTCTTTTCGGCTATCGGCGTGCTCATCCTGTCGCTGCTTGCACGCGTGTTGACGACGCATTGACACTCACGCGCCGAGAAAGCGCACCACGTTCGGCAAGGACTCGCGCTCGCTCGCAAGACGGTTCTCGGCCTGGGACCAGTCCGCATAGCCGAGGCTCATGCCGCACACCACCGTCTCGTTCTCCGGCAGTTGCAACTGCTCCGCGATGATGCGGTGATAGCGATTGAACGCCGCCTGCGGACATGTATCGAGGCCGAAGGAACGCGCCATCAGCATGACGTTCTGAATGAACATGCCGTAGTCGAGCCACGACCCCCGCTCCATGATGCGATCCGTGGTGAAAATGATGCCGACGGGCGCGCCGAAGAACTCGAAGTTGCGGCCCATCTGCGCGTGCATCCCTGGTTTGTCGTCGCGCGTGATGCCAAGCAGCGTATAAAGCCCGATGCCGAGCGCGCGCCTTCTTTCGAGGTACGGCGAGGTCCAGGTGCGCGGGTAATACGCGAATTCTTCTTGGTGCTCGCGGTCGGCGTCCGGATTGTTGAAAACGGCGAGAATCGACCGGGAGAGCGCGTCCTTCGCATCGCCGGTCAGCACGTAGACCTTCCACGGCTGAATGTTGCTGCCCGATGGCGCGCGGCATGCGCTCGCGAGTATGGCTTCGAGCGTCGCCCGTTCGACCGGATCGGCGAGGAACGCGCGAATGGAACGGCGGGTTGCGATGGCATCGGCGACAGAAAGGCTTGGGTTCATCGTCAGCATGGAGAAATAGGCAAGGCATCCACGCTAACACGCGGGCGCGCCCGGTGCGGGCCGCGTCGCGATCCGTGAAAGATCGGCGTCGTCTGCTTATACTGGCTGAGTGTCTTCCCAGCGCATCCTTCCTCGTTCCTCGATCGGAAGCGACTGTGCAAGCTGCAACGCTTCAACGCATCTTCGCCTCTCTATGCCCCGCCGCACCCGCAACCCTGCGCTGCGCGATGCGCCATTCAAGGAGATTGCCCGATGCAACACCCCGTCCCCCAATCGAAACCCGCGCGCGCCGATACACCGACAATCAGCCGGCTCGCCGCGGACCCGCAGGCAACGCACGAAGCGAACGGCAACGGACACGCCGCCGCCGAAGTGCTCGCGCCGCCCGCCGCAAAGACAAACGACGCGACTGCCGACATCACGCTGACCATCAATGGCCGGAGCCATACGCTGTCGCTCGATCCGCGCACGACGCTGCTCGATGCGCTGCGCGAGCACGTTCATCTCACCGGCACGAAGAAGGGCTGCGATCACGGGCAGTGCGGCGCGTGCACCGTTCACGTGAACGGACGTCGCGTCAATTCGTGTCTATGCTTCGCCGCCGCGCACGATGGCGATTCGATCACGACGATCGAGGGCATCGGCGAACCGGACGCGCTTCATCCGATGCAGGCGGCGTTCGTCGAATGCGATGGTTTTCAGTGCGGCTATTGCACCGCCGGGCAACTGATGTCCGCGGTCGCGCTGCTCGACGAACCCGTCGGCCCCAGCGACGACGACGTGCGCGAAGCGATGAGCGGCAACCTGTGCCGCTGCGGCGCGTATCAGAACATCGTCACGGCGATCCAGTCCGTGCGCGGCAAGCAGGACTGACGGGAGCGCGACATGGACATGTTTCAGCTTTCCCGCGCGCGCGACCTGCCCGACGCCATCGGGGCGGGCGCTGCGGCCCATACCGCGCAGCAAGGCGCCGAAGTGCGCTTTCTCGCGGGCGGCACCACGCTCGTCGACCTGATGAAGCTCAACGTCGAACGTCCCGTGCGCGTCGTCGATATCAACCGCCTGCCGCTGGGCGCCATCGAAGCCACGGACGATGGCGGCGTGCGAATCGGCGCGACTTCGCGCAATTCGGATGTCGCGCATCATCCGCTGATCCGCGAGCGTTACGCGGTGCTGTCGCAGGCGCTGCTGTCGGGTGCGTCCGTGCAGCTGCGCAACATGGCGACGACCGGCGGCAATCTGCTGCAGCGCACACGCTGCGTCTATTTCCGCGATACCGCGTCGCCGTGCAACAAGCGCGAGCCCGGCGCGGGCTGCTCCGCGATAGGCGGCGCGAATCGCATGATGGCGATTCTCGGCACGAGCGAATCGTGCATCGCGAGCAATCCGTCGGACATGAACGTGGCGCTCGCCGCGCTCGAAGCCACCATTCACGTGGAAGGCAGGAGCGGCAAGCGCGCCATCGCGTTCGAGGACTTTCATCTGCTGCCCGGCGCGACGCCGGATCGCGAGCACGTGCTCGAAGCCGGCGATCTCGTCACGCACGTGACGCTGCCGCCGCCCGTCGATGGCGCGCGCTCCGTGTATCTCAAGCTGCGCGACCGCGCGTCGTATGAGTTCGCACTGGCGTCGGCGGCAATCGTCCTCGGCGTGAAGGACGGACGCATCGCGCATGTTCGCGTGGGACTCGGCGGTGTCGCGACGAAGCCGTGGCGATCGCGCGAAGCCGAGAACGAACTGCAGAACGCCGCGCCCGATGAAGCCGCGTTCCGGCGCGCCGCCGACGCCGCGCTCGCCGATGCGAAGCCGCAAAGCGAGAACGGCTTCAAGGTGGAACTCGCGAAGCGCTGCATCGTGCATGCGCTGAAGCTCGCCACGCAGGCATCCTGAACCGACGACCGGAGAACGCATTCATGTCCACCGCGCCCGACGTATCACCGTCCGTCAACGGCATCATCGGACGGCCGCACTCGCGCATCGACGGACCGCTCAAGGTCAGCGGCCGCGCGACTTACACATCCGACGTCGATCTGCCCGGCATGTTGTACGCGGTGCCGGTGTGCAGCACCATCGCGAGCGGCAGGGTCACGTCGCTCGAATTCGCCGCCGCGCAGGCGATGCCGGGCGTCAGGCTCGTCTTGCATCGCGGCAATATCGGGCGGCTGTATCGCATTCCCGGCAATTCGTTCGAAGAAGGCTACGTCGACGAGCAGCGTCCGCCCTTCGAGGACGACGTGATCCGCTACTACGGGCAGTACGTCGCGTGCGTGATCGCGGACACGTTCGAGGCGGCGAGCGCGGCAGCGGCGGCGATCAAGGTCGGCTATGAGGTCGCGCCGCACGATGTGAGCGCAACGCTCGTGTCCGAGCGCGAGCCGAAGGTTCAGAGCGAACGCGGCGATCCCGAGGGCGCATTCGACGGCGCGGCAGTGAAGATCGACGAGACCTACGTGACGCCGACGGAAACGCACAATCCGATCGAACTGCACGCGACGGTCGCGCACTGGGACGGCGACGCCTACACGTTCTACGAGACGAGCCAGGCGGTGTCGAATCATCGCGGGACGCTCGTGCAGATGCTCGGCGTCCCGAAAGAGAAAGTGCGCGTGATTTCGCGCTATCTCGGTTCGGGCTTCGGCGGCAAGCTGTGGATGTGGCCGCACTCGCTGCTCGCCGCCGCCGCGACGCGCCAGACCGGGCGGCCGGTGAAGCTCGTGCTGAGCCGCAGGATGATGTTCCAGAACGTGGGGCATCGTCCGGTGACGCAGCAGCGCGTGCGGCTCGCCGCATCGCCGGATGGCAAGCTCGTCTCGCTGCGGCACGACTTCCTGAATCACGCCGCGCTCGCGGACGAATACACCGAAGACTGCGGCGAAGCGACGCCGCACATGTACAGCACGGCGAATCTGCGCGTGACGGGCGGCTCGGTGAAACGCAATGTCGGCTCGCCCACGTCGATGCGCGGGCCTGGCGCGGTGCCGGGCCTCTATGCGCTGGAATCGGCGATGAACGAGCTTGCGCTCGCGTTGCGGCTCGATCCGGTCCGGTTGCGGCTCGCCAACGAGCCGAGTGTCGACGAAAGCAGCGGACTGCCGTTCTCGTCGCGGCATCTGGTCGAATGCCTGAAAATCGGCGCGGAGAAGTTCGGCTGGTCGCGGCGCACGCCGGACGTCGGCTCCATGACGCGCGATGGCCTCACGCTCGGCTGGGGCGTCGGCGCGTGCAGCTGGCCAGGCTTGCGCTTCTCGGCGGACGCGAGCGTCGATCTGCGTGTGGACGGCACGGGGCGCGTCGTGTGCGGCACGCAGGATATCGGCACGGGCACGTACACCATTCTGGCGCAGCTCGTCGCGGAGCAGACGGGCATTCCGCTCGACCGCATCGAAGTCGGCCTCGGCGATACGGCGTTGCCGGTCGGACCGATATCGGGCGGATCGGCGGCGACGGCATCGGTGGTGCCGGCGGTGCTGGACGCGACGCGGGCAGCCGTCGACATCGTGCTGTCGCGGGCGGGCGCGGCGGAAGGATCGCCGTTCACGGGCGTGAAGCCGGAGGAACTCGTGTTGAGCGGCGGGCGGGTGCATCGCAAGGGGGAGGCGGCGGAGAACGGCGTGCCGTACACGCGCATTCTCGAGGCGGCCAAGATGCATGCGGCGTCGGGCAGCGCGAGCGCGAAGGGCGGCTTCAACGATCCGCTCAAGAAGGACTGGTCGATTCACTCCTACGGCGCGCACTTCGCCGAAGTCACGTGGGAACCGGCGACGGCGCGTCTGCGCGTGAGCCGCGTCGTGACGGTGATCGACGGCGGCAAGATTCTGAACCCGCGTGCGGCGCGCAGTCAGATCGAGGGCGCGGTGGTGATGGGCGTCGGCATGGCGCTTTTTGAGCACACTTCTTACGACCAACGCTCGGGCGCGCCGGTGAACAGCAGTCTCGCGGATTACGTGATCGCGACGAACGCGGATACGCCGAAGCTCGATGTGACGTTTCTCGATTATCCCGATACGGTGTTCAACGAACTCGGGGCGCGTGGAATTGCGGAGATCGGGCTGGCGGGGATTGCGGCTGCGATTACCGATGCGGTGCATCACGCGACTGGGGTCAGGGTCAGGAAGTTGCCGGTGATGATCGAGGATTTGGTGGGGGGGTGAGCGGGCGTGTTGCGGCCGCTTGCCCAATAGCGGCCGCTCTTGTGACATTTCCACGCGTCGGTGTGATCCTATGGGCGGACTTCCGTGGCAAACGAAATGACGAGTTAGAAGCAAGCGGCGATGGCAATCGCGCGGTCACCTTGCCAATGTCGTAACTCAGTCAGCGATCAGTTGCATGCGTCCGACGAGCGAAATCACGGCGGAAGACAATTTCTTCCGATGCGTTAAAGCGTCGCTGTATATTTGAAGTCATTCCTCTGGTTCGCATAGATCCTAGATTCCAAGCGCCGGTGATCGCCACTTCTTTGCTTCGAACCTGAAAGACGCAAACAAGTCCGAGAACAGCTTGATATTTTATTCTCCCTCGATGTAGGTCCCAGTGGTAAAGCAAATAGGTCGCCGATTGCGACGCATTTCCTGAGACGAGGATAATCGCACTGAACTGCCGTAATCGACGCATGGTGGCGTTGGTCGAATGGTCGAGCACTCATAGACCGTAAGTTCACCGCCGGGCAGCGCAACTCGACTTTTTGACCCCCCCGGATTCGGTGGAGGCTCCAACTCTTGAGCGTTCTGGCTAAACGATCAACGGCTTGTACAAGCCGGAACTAATTCATCGTCGCGCGCCGTGGAAAACACGTGAAACCGTCAACTAGCGACGCTGGAATGGGTGACTTGGTTCGATCCGGATCGCTTGATGGAACCACTCGGCTATATCGCACCAGCCGAAGCTGAGGCAAACTATTATCGGCAACTCAGCATCACGGCTGCAGAGCTGGTATCAACTTAAACCAAGCAGCCTCCACAATTCCCGGGGCGTTTCACACTTGATGTGTTCGACAAGGTATTGAGGCTTGCCGGTGAAAGGCTCCTAAGCGAGGGAAGAAGCTATTCGTTTGGTGTCACAACCAACGGATATCTCCTTCCCCACTTGAACATGTCTTTATATCTGTACAGTTGTTCCCAGGTGTTCAACTTTCTTCGCGACACTAAACGTCCACCAAGTATGCTCAAGCTTCAGCCAGACGTTGATCTTAGGCGCCCCTAAACCGCTACGGCACAGGGCGCCGTTGCCCGCTATTCCCTTACAGCCTGATCTATCGGCTCGAACCTGAACGATGAGAACAACCTCGTGAGACGCTCGATACTCATCTTTCGCTTCGAGTAAGATCCCAACGGATAAAGGTAATAAACAACCGACTGCGAAGCATTTCTAGAGACGAAGATGATCTCATCTGCTCGTGGAAAGGTACTTTCTTGAACGTCATCTAGAAGTTCACCTGTGCACGCTATTCGTCTGGCATGCGCGGTTGGTTCTGCTGAGACTCGTTCTCGCGGGCACCAGAATAAACGAATCCAACATTGCAAATGTCTTCTGTGAGACTGCAGTGTCTGCCACATCCACATAGTCGATTCCTTTTGGAACGGAGTAGGATAACCGACAGTCGCTACGAATGATCGTTGAAGATGCTCCGAGCGAGGTACCGCAAAACCAATAACGAATACAACGCAGACGCATGAAGCTTTTTCCGATTCGACCTCACGTGGCACGAAGTACTTTCACCGGGTTATGACGCCTTCGCCTAACGACATGTGTGCGTTAACGCCGATGGACGATTTCATGAGTAACGAAACACTTCTCTGTCATACTCCTAGACTTTTCCTTGTACGCGAGGGACGATTGCATCCTCGAACAACCGCGTTACCCTCGGGTTCCGCACGAAGGCGAGCACAGGGATGAGCGAACAAACGTCGTACCCGCGACGCGACGCCTTACCGTTCGCACCTGTCACGTATCAACTCAACGTTGCGTAGGCGTTGCTTTGCAAGGCTGAGCGTCAGTTCGCCACTAATCCAGCCCGGTATATCGGCCAAGGGTCTGGCCAGATCTTTCTCCATCCGAGATGTGTGGTCGAGATAGCTTTCCGCCAACTGCGCGCAAGCAGGGCCATTGCGCTGGCTTATCGTTGCTACAAGTATTTTGATCCTCTCGTCCGCCTCTGCGACGCCTTCGTCGTAACATTGCTGAACGAGCATTCCGCATCCTCCTTCGCAACGTAAGCGATCTTGCTCAGTGCGGTTCATGCACGAAGTATAAGCGTCAATACTAGATGTCTTCGCCGGCGTATTGAGACTTGCGATTGCAAGGAAACACACCACTGCACACTTGGCCAATTTGAACATTATGGTTCTCATACAGGGCTTAGCAAGGTAACCTGGCAAGCTCGAAACAGGTCCGTCTCCAATCAGTCTCGGTATTCTGATGCCGGCACACGCCAACCCTTGAACGCGCCGTAACGCTTGTAGTTTTCCTCGAAGGTCAACTGAATCACTTCGCGTCCATACCAAGGCGCGCACCTAGTCCTAGGACCGCCGCCTTCAACTGTACTGCTTGGATAGTACTCAACCGGCGTCAGCACACGACGTTTTTAGGCGGCGGTCAGACGGATGGCTCGTCGTCAGTTGGCTCGTCGTAAAACAGATCCATGATTCGCCGCCACTCGACGTTAGCCGCATACCTCGCTAAATAGTCACTTCTTTCGACTCGGCTGAGTCCTTCGAAGAAAGGTGAAAAGAAAGAGTCATCATAATAGCCCTCCGCTCCCTGCATCGATCCCGGCCTCCAGTATGGTAAGGCCTCGTCAAATATTAGCCAAGGCGGAGGAACCGCCAATTTAAGATCGATAATTCTCAGAATGAAACCAATGCTGTTCGTAACGATTCTAAGGACCTTATTCTTAAACTCATCAGCGATCGCGATAATCAGACTCTCGTCTCCACGGAGAGATCGATATTCGTGAACTTGTTCACCATTAAACTCGCGGTTTTCGCATAAGAGAAAATATCGCCCAATGAGCGATGAAACCGCTCTCTCATTGCGTGCTTCTATCAAAATCGACAGATAAGCAGCTTCGACTCCAATATCAGTTATATACGCTAATCGAGGATAAGTGGAGTCACCAGAAAATCGCTCAGCTATAGGCCGATTAAAAATGGCCTTTAGCTCCTTGACTGAGTATCCGAGGACTTGCTCCCTACGACCGGCACCAAACAACGACGCGATTCTTTTTCGAATAATCATAACGGGTTCCAGATTATTGAGGAAGGTTGTGCATAATCCAGTCGGCGGCGAAATATCCCGCGACACCGAAGACGATCCCGCCTACAGCACCGGTAATCAGAGCGCCTGGCCCTGTCTCAATCCCGCACGCTGCGCCTACCGCCGCCCCAATCCTCGCCCCGGCCATAGCAGATCCCCACCCGCCGGACTGCCTGACAATTTCAGTCCGGATCGGCTTAATGCTGTCCTGTCGAATCGATTCGTCTGCAGCCTGTTCGAGATCGTAGGCGGTGAAACCAATTGCAAAAATTCGCGAGACTTTCAGAACTCTAACGATGTTTCTTGTCACGGCATAGGAGGTTGGCGTGAAGACGGCCTTCGCCGGCACACTCCCTTTGAGTAGAACCTCTTTGTCTATGTCTCTTACCCATTCGATAATTTGGTCGACCTTCTTTGCGCGGTGAGGTATCGTCTCCTTGTATTTTTGCAAGGCCGCTACTATTTCGTCGGTTGACACGATTTTCGCCCCAGCGGCTTTGGCTTTTTCGATGTCGATGAAAATCGTCTTTCCGGTAAAACGTGGGGAGCCGTTCGGGAATGTGGAGCTTGCAGAAACGTAGTCGGACGGATATTGTCGACTACTGTAGACGTGTTGCGCCACCGACGCACTCGAATTGGGATCTGCCGGACGAATACCGAATTTCTCAGGCCAGACGTCATGTTTCAGTTGGAACTCTGGCAAGTTCTTCGCCAACAAGTAGGGATCGGTTGGCGATGCATAGACTTTCCTCACCAAAATACCATCCCTGCCGATTTCTTCAACCACGAAGAAGAAGTGGACAACGGCGGGCATGTCATGTCCGTCTACATCGTGATGCGAATCCACTATCGTATTGGTCGCTGCGTCGAAGCTCAGACTACTCATCACCACTGCTCCAACGCGAGTACACCGGTTAAGACTGTCAACTTCTGTGCTCCCATTGTGTAAACCCTCTCGCAGCAACCATCTTGATCAGTCAGTCCTCTATATGTATTGCCGGCTTCATCCTTGATGAAATAAGGTACGTTGGCCAAAGGATTACCGTCCTCTCTTTTGATTCTTATCTGTTGATCGTAACCGGTGGACAATACAGGCAGTATTCCTGACACTGACGACGGCCCCGGCACATCCCACGACGCGCCTTTCTCGAGAATCGGCCCGGGCGACCCATTCACGATTCCACTGCCGTTGATCTGGATATACGAGCCACCCGCGCCGATCCACACCTCCTTCGACGCCGTAATGACAACTTTCCCGTCCGTGCTGCTGATCGTAATGTCCTTCAATGCTGCCAGCGCCATCTGGTCGCTTTGCGCCTGCACGTCCACCCGCCCCTTCGCCGCAATCAGCTTGATCCCCAAGTGATACGCGAACATCGAAATTGCCCCGCCAACCGATGCGAACAACGACCGCCCCAGCGACACGCTCATGTCGCGCCCCGCCGTCACCGCGTGATCCTGTCCGCTCGCCAGATGCGTGTTCTCGGCCGCCGTCGTCGCAATCCCCGCACTGCTCGCCAGCACCATGTCGGGCCGCGTCATCTCGGGCGACGGCTTGTCGTGCGCCTTCGCCCCGCCCTTGATCGCCTCGTTCTGCGCCTTGATGGCGTGTGCAGCATCGCCCTGGCTCGCCTCGGCCGTCTGCGCGCGATGCTGTTTCGCCAGCTGCGCCAGCTCTTCATGCTGCGCACGCGCCTGCGTGAGCCGCGCGACGGTCTCGCCCATGTCCTTCACAGGCGCGCTCGCCCCGGCGCGATGCTCGGTCGTCACCAGCAAGCCATCGCTTGCGCGCACGACCCCGTGCGCCCCGGTCGCCAACTCGAAGCCCTCACCCCGCGCCTCAGCGCGCCCCTTATGTCCGTCGATGCGCGTGTTATGTCCGAGCACCAGCCGCGACTGCGCATGGTCGCTCGCCACCTGCACCTGCAGCTTGCCCGGCGAATCGTCGGTCAGCACGCTGTTGGCCGATTGTCCTTCGAGGTCGCGGCTCCTCCATCCCGACAACGTGCTATTGCGCGGCAACGCCCACGGCAGTTGATGAAACTCCGTCGTATGCGCCGCGATCACATACGGCCTGTCCGGATCGCTATCGAAGTAACCGATCTGCACCATCTGCCCCACGCGCGGCGTCCACAACGTGCCGTAGCCCGGCCCCTGCCACGCTGAGGCCACCTGCAGCCAGCAACTCGCCGTATCGTTCTGCGCATTGACGCGATCCCACACGAAGCGCGCCTTCACGCGACCGTACGCGTCAGTCAGTATCTTGTCCTTGTCATCGATACCGACCACCATCGCCATCTCGCCATACGCGCGTGGCTTGGCCGCGCTCTGCGGCGTGCGATAGAACGTGTCGGCAGGCACCGCGGTGAACTTCGTCTCGCACGTGTAACGACGCTCGCGCACATCGCGGCTCGTCACCGTATCGTTATTGACGATCTCCAGTTCCGTCGATACCACCAGGTACTCGCCATCGCCCGGCGTGAGCGGATAGCCCCGCAGCGTGAACACGTAACCCGTCATCAGGCCGCGCAGGTTGCCCTGGCCGCGGGCCAACAGGCTCTGCGCCCGATGCGCCTCCACCTTCACCTGCGCCAGATGCTCGGCTTCGAACATCGCGTCGTTGGGCCGCCCCGAGACGCCCAGGTGCGAGGCGAGCGGTTGGGCGTAGTCGCCCTACGCATACTCCTCGGCGTTGTCGAAGGCGCGTTCGCTATGCTCGGTGCGCTGCGCCTTGAGCTTCACGACCGACTGCGTATAGTCGTAGTCCACCACCGCCACTTTGCCCGTGGTGATGCTTCGCGTGACGTTGAACGCGTGTATGTGCTCTTCATCGATGCGCTGACCGCCGCGATCCAGATAGCGCAGCGTCTGATAAGCCGGGCCATGCGCCTTGAACGCACCGGGCGAATCGCACAGCACGAGCGTTGCGCCATCGACGAAATACGTGATGCCCCATTCCTGCCATAGTCGATCGAGAAAGTCGTAGTCCGACTCCCACCACTGCCGCTGATACTCCCGCGCGGGATAGCCGCGCTTGCCAAGGAACGGGCCCGCCAGCCGAAACTCGAACGCGACGCCCAGCCGGTTGAGGATTTCCGCCGAGATTTGCTTGATATCCTGGTTCTGGTACGTGCGGCTGTCGCGATTGAGCGTGCCGGTCCACAGCGCCGGACGAAGTTTGAAACGATAGAACGCACGGCGATCGTCCGCGCCCACGGCCTGCGCCTGCGCGATCACGCCGGTGATCTGCCGAATGTCCGCGCCGATGTTGCGCCCGAGCGCGCCGAGCGCGCCACTCGTGCCCGTGGCGCCTTGCACCCACGTGCCGTTGCCTTCGATCGCAATCGACAGCGTGACTTCAGTGCCGACGATCTTGTCCAGATCGACCAGCGCCTGCGCGGCGTACAGCGGCAGGCGCGCATCGTCGAGCGTGCTCGCCTCGATGTCGTACTCATAGAGCTTGCCGAGCTCCTCCTTGCCCGCGACGCGCGAAACCACGAGCAAGGGCGCATCGAGCCACTGCGGCAGCGCGGTGCCCGTGAGCGCCAGTGTGCGCGGCTGATCCAGCCAGTTCATGCAGATACTCCGTTCTTGTTGTTTTGAATTCGTGATGCTCAGGCCACGCCACGCGTGCCCATGCGCGGCGGCCATTGCGTGATGCGTCCGCGTTGCGTCGATTCGAGCACGGTGGTCGTGTAGCAATGGGAGGAGACGTGACGCGCGAGATAGCGCTCCACCACGAGACCGAGGGCATACGGGCTGGTATCGCCCAGACCCTGCTCATCGACCGTGAGCGTGCATTCGATCGCCCGCCCGTACGGCTGATCGAGTTCCGGTGACAGCAGGCACACCACCGGCCGCGTTGCCGTATCGACGATGGCGTCGATCGGGCGGCACGGTGAAGCATCGTCATCGAGATACAGGCGCAACAGACGACGCAAACCTTCGCCGGGTGTCGATGCGTTGAGCGTATCGAAGCCGAGATTGAGTTGCCCGTAGAGCTGCCACGCACGCATGCCCACGGCCATCGCCGGCCTGGGCGCGGTAGGCGCGCGTATCAGACCGATGCCTGCAATCGGCAGCGCGCGGCCCGGATCGACATCGTTACGGCCGTTACGGGACATCACGCACGGCAGGTCGCGATTCGTGAGCCACGCGTCGAGCGTGACGAACTTCGTGCCTTCGTTCAGCGGCTGTCCGCCTTGATCGGTCAGCGTCAGTAGCGTGCGCGTTTCGGTGAACGGGCGACGGGTCTCGTACTGGCGTTCGTCGTCGTCGCTCTGCTTGAGCACGCGCCGCAAGGCGAAACAGCGCGCGTCGCGCGAACGATCGTCGCGGTATGCCGCGTGATGGTCGTGAAACGCCACCGGCGGCGAGCCCTTGTCGACTTGACCGCGCACGGCCTGCACCGAATGCATTTCATAGTCGCGCGGCCGCTCCGGCACCGGCGTGATGAGGTGCTCGGCGTGAGCGGGATCAATCGAAAGCCGGGCCGTGGTTCGGGGAAACAGATTGATCAGTGGCGTGCAGTAGAGCGCGAAGTCCGCCATGCTCGTTTGCTCGGCCATCGCGCCGAACGGCCGGCTCAGCAAGACGACGATCTCGGCTTCGGGGCCATGAATCGATGAGAACGGCCTGGCGAGGCCGGTCAGCGTGAAGAAGCCAAAGCGCGCTGGAAACGCAAACCACTCCTGGAGCAAGTTGTGTCCATGGAACTTGTGCGGCACGCGTGGCAGAAGACTGTGCTCGGGTTCCAGCCCCTCATGAACCACGGCATCGCGTGTCACGCAATGCAGCCGCCCGTTCGCGAATGCACCCGGCGCGGCGATGACCGTCGAGATGCTTGCCGTATGCAGCAATTCGAACAGTCTGGATGCGGCGCCTTCATCGCCCGACAGATACACCGGCAGGCGGTCCAGCCCGCTCAAGCTCGAGATCGGCACGCCGCCCATCGTGCGCAAGGTCAGGCGCAGTGCGCCCAGCACGGGCCGATTGTCGGGTACATAGCGATAGAGCATCGGAATGTCGGGCGGCGGCGCATTGATGGCCCGCACCCGCGCGATGTCCAGTGGAAATATCCGCACGTCCTGGCTGCTGCGAAACTCGCAGGCGGTCTGTTCTTCATCGGAGACGAACGAACTGAACGCCGTCCCGCGCGGCAGCAGAATGCCGTCACTGCTATGGCCGTCGTCCTCCCTGGGGTAGGCTCGCGCCAGCGTCATCGACGGCGTCGGCGTGATGTAGTTCGGGTACGTCACGGCCAGGAGCGGCTGAATGAAGGCGGGAAACGCATCCTCCAGTTGCAGGACGCCGCGCGCCATGACAAACGCGAATGACTGGAGCAGTCTCTGTACGAAAGGATCGGCGATCTCCGTATCGCTGATTCCTAGCCGCCGGGCGATTTTGGGGTGATCCCGCCCATACTCGTGAGTGAGCGCGTGGATGTATCGCAGTTCATCGCCGTAACGATCGAGAAATCGCGGATCCATATGCACCAATCACCGTCGTGAACGCTAGAAACACCTTGCTGAGCGGAACACGCGAGCGTGTTGCGTCTTGAAAGCATCCGGCATGAGTATGTAATAGGGGTAGGAACATTGAAAGAGGAGAATTCCGAGTTTCTGAGCCGCGCCAGGCGGTTCGAGCTTCATCTGATTGACAGTCAGCAAGCGAGACTGCCCCGGCTGACCGGCTGCCAACGCTGGACGGCGCATACTTCTGTAACGACTGCCTCGCGCCCACACGTTTCACGGGCACATCGCTTGCAGCCGGTCAACATTCGATCCCCTGCCATTCCGCGCTACCATACCCCCCAGCCCCGCATCCCTTACGTACCAGCAATCAGCCGGAGTGCCCATGAACGAAATGACTCAACAGCACGGCCTCAAAGTCGCATCGAGCCTCGCGAAGTTCGTCGAGGAAGAAGCCATTCCCGGCACGGGTGTCAACGCCGCATCCTTCTGGCAAGGATTCGATGCCCTCGTGCACGACCTCGCGCCGAAGAATCGCGCGCTGCTCGCCGAGCGAGACCGCCTGCAGTCGGAGCTCGACAACTGGCATCGCAGCAATCCCGGCCCCGTGCGCGATCTGCGCGCGTATCGCAAGTTCCTGGCGGACATCGGCTATATCGTTCCCGCGCCCGCGCAAGTCCAGGCGACCACCGCCAACGTGGACCGCGAAATCGCCGAACAAGCCGGCCCGCAGCTCGTCGTGCCGTTGTCGAATCTCCGCTATGCGCTCAACGCCGCGAACGCGCGCTGGGGCAGCCTCTACGACGCGCTCTACGGCACCGACGCCATCGACGACAGCGACGGCGCCGAGCGCACCGCCGAGTTCAATCCGAAGCGCGGCGCGAAAGTCATCGCGTATGCACGCGCATTCCTCGACGACAACGCGCCCCTCGCTCACGGCTCGCATGCCGATGCCACGAAGTACAGCGTCGAGCAGGGGCAACTCGTCGTCACGCTCAAAGACGGCCGAAGCAGCCTCGCCAATCCCGAACAATTCGCGGGCTTCCAGGGCAACGCCAGCGCGCCGAGCGCCATCCTGTTGAAGCACAACGATCTGCACTTCGAGATTCAGATCGACGCGAACCATTCCATCGGCAAGACGGACGCTGCCCACGTCAAGGACGTGCTGATGGAAGCGGCCGTGAGCACGATCATCGATTGCGAGGATTCAGTCGCCGCCGTCGATGCCGCCGACAAGACCCAGCTCTACCGCAACTGGCTCGGGCTGATGCAAGGCCAACTGTCGGAGCAGGTCACGAAGAACGGCAAGAGCTTCACGCGCAGCCTGAACGCGGACCGCGAATACACCGCGCCGAACGGTTCCACGCTGAAGCTGCATGGCCGCTCGCTGCTGTTCATCCGCAACGTCGGCCATCTGATGACCAATCCCGCCGTGATCGATCGCGACGACAACGAGATCCCCGAAGGCATCCTCGATGCGGTGATGACCACGCTCGGCGCCATGCACGATCTGAAGAACAAGATCAACTCGCGCACCGGCTCCATCTATATCGTCAAGCCGAAGATGCACGGCCCCGCCGAAGTCGCATTCTCCGACGAACTGTTCACGCGCGTCGAAGACCTGCTCGGGCTGCCGCGTCACACGATCAAGATGGGCATCATGGACGAGGAACGCCGCACGAGCGTCAACCTCCGGGCGTGTATCGCGGCGGCGAAGGCGCGCGTCGCGTTCATCAACACGGGCTTTCTGGACCGCACCGGCGACGAGATGCATTCGTCGATGGAAGCCGGCCCGATGATGCGCAAGGGCGACATGAAGTCGTCGGCATGGATCGCCGCATACGAGCGCAATAACGTGCTCGTCGGGCTCAACACCGGCTTGCGCGGGCGTGCGCAGATCGGCAAGGGCATGTGGGCGATGCCCGACCTCATGCGGGCGATGCTCGAACAGAAGATCGCGCATCCGAAGGCCGGCGCGAACACCGCATGGGTGCCCTCGCCCACGGCGGCGACGCTGCATGCGCTGCACTACCATCAGATCGACGTGCAGCGCGTTCAGCAGGAAATGGAAAGCATCGACTATGAAGGCGTGAAAAGTGAGCTGCTCGACGGCCTGCTGACGATTCCCGTCGTCGAAAAGGCGACGTGGTCGGAAGACGAGATCAAGAGCGAGATCGAGAACAACGCGCAGGGCATTCTCGGTTACGTGGTGCGCTGGATCGATCAGGGCGTCGGCTGCTCGAAGGTGCCGGACATTCACGATGTCGGCCTGATGGAAGACCGCGCGACGCTGCGCATTTCGAGCCAGCACATCGCGAACTGGCTGCGGCATGGCATCGTGACCGAAGAGCAGGTACGCGCGACGCTCGAACGCATGGCGGCGGTCGTGGATCAGCAGAACGACGCCGATCCGTACTATCGCCCGATGGCGCCCGCGTTCGATAGCTCCTACGCGTTCAAGGCCGCGTGTGCGCTCGTCTTCGAAGGACGCACGCAGCCGAACGGCTACACGGAACCGCTCTTGCACAAGTTCCGTCTTGCCGCAAAGGAAACGATGTAATCGTCATCGAAACGCGGCGGCGCCGTGCCGTCGCGTTTTTTTCGGCGCTATTGATCCGACCAGAGCTTGCCTGCGGTCGCCCAGTTCTCGCGCTTCACGTCCGTCAGGATGATGTCCACCGAGCCCGGCTCGCAGCCGAGCGTCTCGCAGGTCGTGCGCGTGATCGCTTCGACGAACTTGCGCTTCTCTTCCGCCGTGCGGCCTTCGAAAAGCTGGATGTTGAAAGTCGGCATTGCGTTGATTCCTCCCGGAACGTGTTAATCGCGATATGAAGCATCGATGCGCTCGAGCTTGCGCAGAAGCGCGGGCCATTCCAGCGCGCCTTCGATGGCGTCGTCATCGTGCAGTTGCGCCGCCGTGCGGGTGACGACCTCTGGCGTAGGCACGAGCATCTTCCCCACGCCCGCCAGGGCGCGCAGTTGAATATCGCATGCCTTGACGAGCATATCCATCAGCACATAAGCCTCGGCAACCGTACGCCCGAGCGTGAGCGGCCCGTGGTTGCGCAAGAGCATCGCGCGATGCGCGCCCAGACTCGCGACCAGCCGCTCGCCTTCCGCGCGCGAGAACGCGAGTCCCTCGTAATCGTGATACGCGAGATGACCGTGAAAACGCATCGCGTGCTGAGACGCCGGCAGCAGACCATGCGGCTGCGTCGATACCGCGATCGCCTCGCGCACATGCAGATGCATCACGCAGGCCGCATCCGCGCGGGCGGCATGCACGGCGGCGTGCAGCGCGAAGCCCGTCGCGTTCACCGGATGCGCGCTTTCGCCGATCACATTGCCGTCGATATCGATCTTCACCAGATTCGACGCGGTGACTTCATCGAACGCAAGCCCGAACGGATTGATCAGAAAGCGGCCCGGCTCGTCCGGCACGCTTGCGGAAATATGCGTGTAGACGACATCGTCCCAGCCGTTCAGCGCGACGAGCCGGTACGCCGCCGCCAGATCGACGCGCGTCGCGGTTTCGGCGGCCGAGCGCGGTCCGCTTTCATCGATCCTGCGCTCGGACGTGTGGGTGAACGACATGCGATTCTCCTTTCGATGTTCTTTCGATGCGCCTCGCCACGGCGATCGCCGTCCACGACGCAAGCACGAAGGGCGCGGTCAGCGCCGCGATGCCGATGCAATCCGCGATGCGCTCGATCGATACCGCGAGCGCCATCGCGATGAACGCGTAGCGCGCACCGAGCGATGCGGTCGCGAGCGCGGCCAGCGCCGCGTTGAAGCCGCACGCGCCGGAAAGCACGACGGCGTCGCTCGCACCGCACAGTGCGTGCAGCGCCGCGCCGATCGCGCTGCCCGCAAGCGCCCACGCCGCGCGTGCCGGACGCGCCGCAAAAAGTCCCGCCGCGATGAACGCGCCCGCCATCGCTCCCGATGCGAACACGATCGGCGCGAGCCCCGCGAACGCGGCCTTCGTCAGTGCGGCGCCGCCGGACGAAACCGGCCCGAGCGCGCCGACTTCGCCGCGATCGGCGAGAAACGGCATCCAGCACCAGGTGACGATGATCGCCGGGCTGGAAAAGATCGGCAAGGCGCGAAGCGAAAGAATGCGGGTGAGCCGGCCGGCGAGCAGCGTGGCGAATGCCGCCGAGAGAATGGCGACGGCCGCCGCCTGCGATGCATCGCGAATGAAGGTGAACGCAGCAAGCGCGGCGAGCGCGCCGTTGAAGCCGTAGAGGTCGTCGCGGATGACGGGCGATCCGGCGTCTTCGGTGATGACCGCGATCACGTTGCCGACTATCGCGCCGATCACGAGCGCGCACGCGAGGCGCGGGCTAGCGCACGCGACGCCTGCGAGCAGCAGCGCGCCGGTCGCGGCATTGCGCTGAAGCACGATTTGCCCGATGGAACGGGCGAAACGGAGGAGCGAATCGCCGGGTGCGGCGTCGGTGTGGGAAGCGAGGGACATGCGCGGCGGCTACGCAAAGGAAGCCGCCAGCATAGGGGAAGCCGCGCGCGTCGTGCGACGCGGGGCCGTATAGCGAATATTCGGGGCTACGGGTTAGTTGAGCGCCAGCGGCATCATCGTGGAGCCGTCGATGGTGGCGGTCGCGTAGTTCAGGTCGGAGTTCATTTTCACGAATTCCGTGACGTTCTCGCGGAAATTCGGGTGCTTTTCCCACGTGATGTAGCTGGCATCGACGACGGCAGACAGCGTGAGCAACGTAAAGGCGATTTTTTCGAGAATGACGTAACGGGTGCGCATGACAGTAAATCCGGAATTTGCTGCGCATTGTAACAAAGACTAGGGTTTTCCCCTAGTCTTTGTTGCAATGCCGCAAATCGTCATGCGCCCGGCCTTACATCGATGCTTCGAGGATCGCGGTGTAATCGTCGCTCGACGCGTCGCGCGGATTCGTCTTGTGGCTGTGATCCTTCAGCGCGCCCGCAATGATGCGTGGGAACAGATCGCGCGTCACGCCGAGTTCCGCGAGACCGCGCGGCAAGCCGAGCGCCGCGGTCATCCGGCGGATGGCGTCGCCGACGTCGTCGCCGGCGGCGAGACCCATCGCCTGCGCGATGCGCGCGAGCTTGTCCTCTTCGACCATCGACGATGCCGTGCTGTTGAAGGCAATCACCGCCGGCAGAAAGATCGCGTTGAGCGTGCCGTGGTGCAGCTTCGGATTGATGCCGCCCAGCGAATGGCTCAGGCTGTGTACGCAACCCAGGCCCTTCTGGAACGCCAGCGCGCCCTGCATGGATGCGCTCATCATGTTCCAGCGCGCGGCGCGGTCGGAACCGTCGCGGGTCGCGCGCTCGATGTGCCGCCACGCGCGCCAGAGGCCGTCGAGCGCGATGCCGTCGGCGGGCGGGTTGAACGCCGGCGCCATGAAGGTTTCGAGGCAATGCGCGATGGCGTCCATGCCGGTCGCGGCCGTGAGCATCGGCGGCAGGCCGAACGTAAGTTCCGGATCGCAGATGGCGACCTTCGGCACCACATGCGGAGAGATGACGCCGACCTTGCGGCCATCGTCGAGAATCAGGATGGCGCCACGGCCCACTTCGCTGCCGGTTCCCGCCGTCGTCGGAATGGCGATGACCGGCGCCGTCGCCGCCGTGATGCGCGCGAGGCCGCCCTCGATCACCGCGAAGCTCGACATCGGGCCTTCGTGCGTCGCGCAGACGGCGACGCCCTTCGCCAGATCGATCGACGAGCCGCCGCCCGCCGCGATCACGCCATCGCAATCGTTCGCGCGATACAGGTCGACGGCCGCGCGCACCGCGGCTTCATTCGGGTTCGGGGGCGTCGCGTCGAAGACCGGCGCGGTGAATTGCGGACCGAGCGCATCGACGACCTTGTCCAGCAGACCCGCCGCGCGGATGCCCGCATCGGTCACGATCAGCGGGCGGCGAATGCCGAAGCGCTCGCACTCGCCGGCGAGCAGGCGCACCGCGCCGAAGTCGAACTGGATCTGTGTGATGTAATTGATGAGAGCCATGGTGGAATGACGAAAGGTTATAGCGCTTAACCGAGTATACGAGCGCATCCCCGTCCTCGATACTGACGGCATGTGATACCGGTATAACTTTCCCTCATGACGCCGTCGCTCAACTCTATCCTCTCGCGCCTGCATGTGCGGCAGTTGCGCTTGCTGATCGCGCTCGAAGAACGCGGTTCGCTGCTGGGCGCGGCGAAACAACTCGCGCTGACGCAGCCGGGCGCGAGCAAGGCGCTGCATGAGATCGAAACGACCTTCGGCACGCCGCTTTTCGTGCGGACACATCGCGGGCTGGAGCCGAACGCCGTCGGCCATTGCGTGATCCGCTATGCGCGGCTCATTCATACGGATATCGCGCATCTGCGGGAGGAGATCGTGGGCATCATGCGCGGCTATGGCGGGCGCGTGTCGGTCGGCGTGATCATGGGCGCGGTGCCGCTCGTCACCGATGCGATCACCGCAGTCAGCACGCGTCAGCCGGAGATGTCGGTGGAGATCGTCGAGGATACGAGCGCGAGCCTGCTCGGCCTCATCGACGCCGGGCGGCTCGATGTCGCCGTGTGCCGTACGAGCGTCAGCCAGACGCCGTATCTGTACGACAGCGTCATCGTGCAGCAGGAGACGCTTGCCGTGATCGCAAACGTCGATCATCCGCTCGCCAGGCGGCGACGCGTGGCGCTCGCCGACCTCGCGAAGCATCGCTGGGTGGTGTATCGCGCGAACATGCCGATGCGCCTGCTGCTGGAGCGCGAGTTCCACGATGCGGGGCTGCGCTTTCCATCGCATCTGCTG
Organism: Caballeronia sp. LZ016; assembly: GCF_031450805.1. Classification (NCBI taxonomy): domain Bacteria; kingdom Pseudomonadati; phylum Pseudomonadota; class Betaproteobacteria; order Burkholderiales; family Burkholderiaceae; genus Caballeronia; species Caballeronia sp. LZ016. The sequence goes on along the minus strand of NZ_JARTVY010000004.1, from coordinate 109,686 downwards.
GAAACCACCTCCGCATTCGCGACGCTCGCGCTCTTGCAGAAGAATCCGTCGCTGGTCGCCCTCGTGTCCGTCGATGTCGCGCGCTTTTGCACGGCGCATGGCGTCGTGTGCACGCTGCCGCTTGCGTTCACGTCGAAAAGCGAGCCGTACGAGATGGTCACGCGCCGCGATGCGCAACTCTCCGCGGGCGTGCGCCTGCTGATGGATGAGATCGTGCAGGCGGGTAGCAGCGCGGGCGCGTGAAAACACCAGAACCGTAGCCTTTCTCTCATAAATCTTCCCTGTTAGAGTGCCAGCCCTTAAGCCGGCTTGCCGGCGTCTTTCGGGCATTCAAGGAACTCAACAAATGGTTAGCATCCCTTCGCAACGCCCCTCTCCCGCCTTCGTCGCTGCTTCGTGGGGCGCGCTGTTCGCGGGTTTCGCCGCCTATCTGGTCGGCCTGTGGAATGCGGGCATGCAGTTGAACGAGAAGGGCTATTACTTCACGGTCCTGGTCTTCGGCCTATATGCGGCAATCTCGTTGCAAAAGACCGTGCGCGATCGCACCGAAGGCATTCCGGTGACGACGCTCTATTACATGCTGAGCTGGATTGCGCTGACGCTCGCCGTCGCGCTGCTCGTGGTCGGCCTCGTCAATGCGACGCTCGAACTGAGCGAAAAGGGTTTCTATGCGATGTCCTTCGTGCTCGCCCTGTTCGGCGCAACGGCCGTACAGAAGAACACGCGCGACATTCAGGCGGCAGCAGAGCCATCCGCAAACGATTGACCATCGATTCGAACACGCACCGAACCGCGCAACCATAAAGTTCGATCCTTTCATTCCGTTATCCGATGTGTGGGACAAAGCTCCCGAAGGCCATGCACTTGCACGGCCGCGCACATCGCAGACATGGACCAACAGATCGAATCATTTACCCTCCCGCGCGGGCGCGCCGCGACGTGGCTGCTGCACGCGGGCCCGGACATTCCGCGTGCGATCCGCGCCGCGCTCGTCGGCAGCCTGTTCGGCACGCTGCCGATTTTCGCGGGCGGCGTGTTCAATACGATCGCGGTCGCGTGGGTGCTGCAGCGGCGGCATCCGTCGTTCGCCTTCGACGCCTGGCTCGCGCTCGAAATCGCCGTCTGCGTCGCGCGGCTCGCCGTGCTGATCGTCGCGCGCCGCCGCGCCCGCGCGGGCAAATCGACGCTCACCGACACGTACGTGCTGCTCGCGCCGCTGTGGGGCGCGACCGTCGGCTACGGGGCGCTCGTCAGCGTGCTGTCGGGCGACTGGGTGGCCGCGACGCTGTCGTTTCTTTCGGCGGCCGCGATGGTCGGCGGCATATGCTTCCGCAATTTCGCCGCGCCGCGTCTCGTCGCGGTGATGATCTTCCTGTCGCTCGGGCCGTGCTGCATCGGCGCACTGCTTTCGGCGGAACCGACGCTTCTTCTGACGCTGCTGCAAATCCCGTTCTATCTTTTCGCGATGAGCGCCGCCGCGTGGCGTCTCAACCGCATGCTCGTCTCGACGATGAAAGCCGAGCAGGAAAACGACCGCCGCGCGCGTCACGACGAACTGACCGGCCTGCTCAACCGCGCCGGGCTGTTTCAGGCGGTGCGCTTTCGCATGCGCTGCGGCCGTGCGGACGAACACGCGTTCGATGCGCTCCTCTATCTCGATCTCGACGGCTTCAAGGCGATCAACGACGCCCGCGGCCACGAAGTCGGCGATACGCTGCTCGCGCTCGTCTCGCGCCGCCTGCGGCAACTCGCGGGCGATGGCGCGCTGGTCGCGCGGCTGGGCGGCGACGAGTTCGTGATCGTCGCGCCGCCGCACGCCGATCCGCTCGCGCTCGCGGACCGGCTCGTCGTCGAATTGGGCAAGCCGTTTCATACCGATGGCGACGGCGAACTCACCATCGGCGCCAGCATCGGCATCGCCATGTTCGATCAGCATCACACCGAACTGGACGGCGTGCTGCGCGATGCGGACACCGCGCTCTACGCGGCGAAACGCTCCGGCAAAGGGCGCTGGGTGGCGGCGAGCCGCATAGAATCGACCTCCGACGCATCCGGCGAAACCGCGCTTGCCTGAGAGGAGGCGCCATATTGTCCGATGGACTGACGGAATGCGTCGTTATTACCGGATTGCAATGCCTGCGCGCCGCATTAAATCAGTACGCCTTTCCCCCTGACTTTCATGCGGACGATAAAAAGTACCCGTCGCATTATTAAGCAAACGTTTGACTGCCTTTTGTGTTTCAATTAGCGGACGATATACCGCTGCTAATCTCCGCGATTGAATCGCGTTTCACCGATGCATAAACGGGCCATGCGTTTTCAGTACGAGACTTCATCACCGGATAGAAGAACCAAGGCCCAACACAATCGTCGCGCTCATTTCGAGCGGTGGTTCGCCACGTTCGCGAGCCTCGCGCATTCCCGGCTGCCTCTGCCGGACTATCTGCAAAAAGTCACCGACACGCTGCGCGAAGTCGCGGGCGTCGCATCGTCGGTCATCGAATGGATCGAGGGCGACGAGCTTGTCTATCGCGCGGCGAGCGGCGCGGCAGCGAGACACGTCGGCACGCGACTGCCGTCCGCCGGCAGCCTCTCGGGGCTGTGCATCGCGCGGCAGGAGGCGCTGATCAGCCGCAACACGGCCACCGATCATCGCGTGGACCGCGCGGCGTGTCAGGCCGTCGGCGCGGCCTCGATGGTGGTCGCGCCCGTCATCTATGACGGCCGCTCGGTCGCGGTGCTCAAGCTCATCTCCAGCGAGCCGGAACAGTTCAGCCAGGCGGATATCGCGATCCTCAACGCGTTCTGCGCGTGCATCGCGGAGACCATCGCGCGCGAGGAAATCGCACAGGAGCATCGCCAGCTCGTCGAGCAGCACGCAAGCGTCAGCGCGACGCTGAGCGTGGAATCGTCGCTGCGCGTGGAGTTCGAGAAAAAGCTCGCGGATGCCCTGCGCCGCCGCCGGACGGTGCTCGACAACGCGCACATCGCGTTCGTTTCCATCGACGAAGCCGGCATGGTCATCTACTGGAACGAGGCGGCGACGAAGCTTTTCGGCTGGCGCGCGCAGGAAGTCATGAACCAGGACCTCGCGCTGTTCATCGTGCCGGAACGCCACCGCGCCGCGCATCGCGCCGGTCTCACGCGCTATCTGGCGACGGGCGAGGCGCGCGTCATCGACACGCGCGTCGAACTTCCCGCGAAGCGCCGCGACGGCAGCGAGTTCACCGCCGAACTGACCATCAGCGAGGTCTGGTACGAAGGGCAGCGTCAGTTCACCTGCTTCATCCACGACATCACCGACCGCCTGCGCGCGACGGAAGCGAATCATCGCCTGCGCCTGCTGATCGATTCGGTCAGCGACTACGCCATCTACATGCTGGATCCGAACGGCATCGTGCGCTCGTGGAACGACGGCGCGCACGCGCTCTACGGCTATACCGCCGACGAGGCCATCGGCCGGCATCTCGCGCTCTTCCATCCGCCCGACGAACTGGGCCGCGACCGTCCCGGCGACATCATCCGGCGCGCGAGCGAGCACGGCCGCGTCGAGCACGAAGGCTGGCGGGTGCGCAAGGACGGCTCCGAGTTTTGGGCGCACGTGACCTTGAGCGCGATGCCGTCCAAGGAGGGCGGCGCGCAGGATTTCGTCGCGATCACGCGTGACATGACCTCGCGCCGCCGCCTCGAAGAACTGGAGGCGTCGAGCCGGCGCATGAACGAGTTCCTCGCGCTCCTCGGCCACGAACTGCGCAACCCGCTCGCGCCGATCCGCAACGCGGTGAGCATTTTGAAACTGAAGGCATCGGACGATGCCGACGTCATCCGCAGCCGCCAGATCGTCGACCGGCAGCTCGCTCACCTGACGAAGCTCGTCGATGACCTGCTCGAAGCGGGCCGCGTGAGTTCGGGAAAGATCCGCCTGACGACCGATATCGTCGATATCGCGGAGGTGGTGCATCTGAGCGCCGAAGCCAGCCAGCCCTCGTTCGATGCGCGGCAGCAGCGGCTCGTCGTCGAGGAAAGCGGGCAGCGCGTCTATGTCAACGGCGATCCGACGCGGCTCGTGCAGGCGCTCAATAACCTGCTGAACAACGCATCGAAGTTCAGCCCGGCCGGATCGACCATCACGCTCGAAGCCGGCGCGCGCGGCGGCACGGCGCTGCTGCGCGTCACCGATCAGGGGCGCGGCATTTCCGCCGATGCGCTCGGCGCCGTGTTCGATCTCTTCGTGCAGGAACATCCGCCCGGCGCGCATGCGGACGAAGGCGGTCTGGGCATCGGGCTGACGCTCGTGCGGGCGATCGCCGAACTGCATGGCGGACACGTCGAGGCGCGAAGCGACGGGCCGGGCAAGGGCAGCGTCTTCAGCCTGTGGCTGCCGCTCGCGCAGGCGACAGCGCACGAACCGCCGAAGCCCGCCGCGCCGGAAGCGTCGGCGAACCGGCAACTGGAAGTGCTCGTCGTCGACGACAACCGCGATTCCGCCGACAGCATGACGCTCGTCGTCGACATGCTCGGCCATTCGGCGCGTTCCGCCTACGACGGCCAGGAGGCGCTGCAGCGCTTCGACGAACGGCGGCCCGACGTCGTGCTGCTCGATCTTTCGATGCCGGGCCTCACGGGCTTCGACGTGATTCGCGGCATTCGCGAGCGGGCGCAACAAGGCGGCGCGCACGTGGTCGTCGCCGCGATGACCGGCCTCGGTTCGGACGAAGACGTGGCGCGCACGGGCGCGGCGGGCTTCGACGCGCATCTGACCAAGCCCGTCGATCTCAACGAAATCGAAGCGGTGCTCGCGCTCGCCGCGCGATGAGCGCGCCTACTGCGCGTCCATCTCCGCCCGCTCCACCTTCACGCTGCCGCGCTGCTCGAAGCGTTCGATGGCGGCGTCATCGGCAAAGGAATCGGTGACGAGCGTCCACTCCCGCTCGAGCGGCGTCCAGTGCTGCTGGCTCGCGCGCTCCAGCTTCTCCGATGTCACCAGGACGAACACGCTCGCCGCCTGCGCGACGATGCACTCCTTCAGGAACGCCTGCTCCGCCGTCGCCTCGCATAGCCCTCGCCCCGCGACGACGCCATCTGCGCCGAGGAACGCCTTGTCGAAGGTAAGCCGCGATAGCGCGACCTGAGCGATGGGCCCGAGCGTGCTCATGCTCGAAGGCCGCACGTCTCCGCCGATGAGCGTGACGCGCACATCCGCCGAGGCGAGCGCACTCACCGCCAGCAGATTGTTCGTGATGACCTGGATCGCCTTGTGCCCCGCGAGACATCGCGCGAGCGCGGCGGTCGTCGTGCCGCCGTCGAGAAACAGCGTGTCGCCGTCCTGCACGTGCCGCGCCGCCGCCCGCGCGATGGCTTCCTTCTGTTCGCGGAAGCTCTCGCGGCGCGTATCGAGCGATTCCTCCGGTTCATGCACGCCGACCGACGCCGCGCCGCCGTAAGTCCGCACGATCCGGCGTTCGTCGGCGAGCGCGCGCAGATCGCGCCGCACCGTCGCTTCCGACATGCCGAAGTGCTCGCACAGCGCGGCGACATCGTTCATGCCGGATAGCACGGCCTGCAGCATCGCCTCGCGGCGTTTCTCGACTTTCATGCGATTCCTGTGGTTGGGCGTTGAGCGTTGCGCCTCGCGGGCGGCGAGCCGCCAAGTGTATCGAATCCCGCGCCACTCCCAGGCCCGCGCGATGCTGATACGGAGAAAGTGTCGCCGTGATCGTTCCGATCATTCATTGCGCAGCAAGTGCGCGATTCGATCAGTGTAAACGCTTAGACACCGATAATTGCGCGCGATCCGCGCAATCATTACACTACGGTTTGATTGCATCGATCATTTTCTGATCGGATCGACAGAATTCCTTCCCGGAGACACCCATGGTTCAGATTCCCATCAAGCGCGCAGTGGAGCGCGTACCCGGCGGCATGATGATCGTGCCGCTTCTGATCGGCTCGCTCATCGCAACCTTCCTGCCGGGCATGCCGAAATTCTTCGGCTCGTTCACGAATGCGCTCTTTACCGGCGCGCTGCCGATCCTCGCGGTCTTCTATGTCTGCATGGGCGCGGGCATCGACGTGAAAGCCACGCCGTACCTGCTCAAGAAGGGCGGCGCGCTCTTCGTCACCAAAGTCGGCATGGCGATCATCGCGGGCATCGTGCTCGGCCACTTCCTCGGCGAGCAGCCCATCAGCTCCGGCATGTTCGCGGGCATTTCGACGCTCGCCGTCGTCGCCGCGATGAACGACACCAACGGCGGCCTGTACATGGCGCTGATGGGGCAGTACGGCCGCAAGGAAGATGTCGGCGCGTACACGATCATGTCGCTCGAATCCGGCCCGTTCCTGACGATGGTCACGCTCGGCGTCGCGGGTCTTTCGGCGTTTCCGTGGCCCACGCTCGTCGGCAGCATCCTGCCGCTCGCCGTCGGCATGCTGCTCGGCAACCTCGACCGCGAGATGCGCGATTTTCTGGGCCGCGCGGTGCCGGTGATGATCCCGTTCTTCGCGCTCGCGCTCGGCGCGGGACTCGACCTGCACAAGGTATGGCAGGCGGGCCTGCTCGGCATCGGCCTGGGCCTCGCGGTGGTCGTGTTCACCGGCATTCCGCTTTATTTCGCGGACCGGCTGACCGGCGGCACCGGCGTCGCAGGCGCGGCGGCGGCGAATACGGCGGGCAATGCGGCGGCGGTTCCGGCGCTGATCGCGGCAGCCAATCCGGTCTATGAAGAAGCGGCCAGGTCGGCGACGCTGCTGGTCGCGGCCTGCGTCGTCGTCACGTCCATCGTCACGCCGATCCTCACGGCGGCGATTGCGAAGCGGGTGAACGCCCGCAACGACGCCCGCGCCACGCTCGACGCAAGCGCCAAGCGCGGAGCCGCTCAATGAGCGCGCAGTCCACGAGCATCCTGATTCTCGCCGACGACCTCTCCGGCGCCGCCGATTGCGCGATCGCGTTCGCCGCGGCAGGCCGCAAGACGGTCGTCACGCTGGACCCGCACGCGCCGGACGAAGGCGCGACGGTCATCGCCGCCGATACCGACACGCGCCGCCACGCTCCCGCCGATGCCGCCGCGCGCGTCGACGAGGCATTGCAGGCGCTGCGGGCGCCCGGCCGCCGCCTGTACAAGAAGATCGATTCGACGCTGCGCGGCAACTGGACCGCCGAAGTCGCGGCGCTCGCACGGCTCGCCGGTTGCGCGATCGTCGCGCCCGCGTTTCCGGCGACGGGCCGCGCGGTGCGCGATGGCGGCGTCTTCGTGCACGGCGTGCCGCTCGACGCGACGGAAACGTGGCAACTGGAACACGCGGGACAAGACGCACGCCTCGGCGCAATGCTCGAGGCAGCGGGCCTGAAATGCGCGCACATCGGGCTTTCGACCTTGCGCGACGCGCCGCACACGCTTGCCGCCCGCATTGCGGCGGCGGCGGCGGAAGGCATCAGCGCATTGATCGTCGATGCCGAAACAAGCGACGATCTCGCCGCACTCGCGCGCATCACGGCATCGCTCGATACGCCCTTCTTCTGGGTCGGCTCCGGCGGCCTCGCGCGCGAACTCGCCGCGCTGCCCGACCTGTTTGATGCGCCCGCTGCAACGACGGCGCGGCCCGCATCGGCGGATGTGGCGCACGGGCCGGTGCTCGCGCTCGTCGGCAGCCTGTCGGCGGTTTCCGAGCGGCAATGCGCGATGCTGCGCAGCGAAGCGGGCATCGCGGAGCTGATCGTGCCGCCCGCGGTGCTGCGCGACGGCGCGCGTCATCCGCAATGGAACGCCTGGGGCGACGACATCGGCTCGCGGCTGCGTGGCGGGCATGACCTGATCGTGCGAATAGGACGCGACGACGCCTTCGATCCCGCCGAAGGCGCGCATCTTTCGAACGCGCTCGCCGCGCTCGTCGCGCCGCACTTCGATACGCTCGGCGGGCTGATCGCGACCGGCGGCGAAACCGCCCGCGCGATGCTCGCGGCGGCGAACGTCGGCAGTCTCGAACTCGTGCGCGAGATCGAAGCCGGCGTGGCGCTGGGCCGTGCGACCACCGCGAACGCCGCGAACGCCGCCAACGGCGCGGCCATCGTCACGAAAGCCGGCGCGTTCGGCAGCGAGCACGCGCTATACGGCGCGTACCAGCATTTACGCGGACAGCCCGCCGTGGCCGAAGCCGCGCGGAAACAGAACGCACGCGAAACCTCTATCTGAACGAACGACCATGACCAACTATCTCCCCGTAATCGGCATCACGATGGGCGACGCAAGCGGCGTCGGCCCGGAAATCGTCGTCAAGAGCCTCGCGCATGAAGCCGTGTACCAGCAGTGCCGCCCGCTCGTGATCGGCGATGCGCGCCGTCTCGAACGCGCGATCGAAATTACCGCCGTGCGCGCGACCGTGCGGCGCATCGAGGATGCGTCGCAGGCGCAGTATCAGCCCGGCGTGATCGACTGCATCGACCTCGAACTGATCCCCGACGATCTGCCGTTCGGCCAGCTTTCCGCTGTCGCGGGCAATGCGGCCTACCGCTACATCGCGCGCGCCGTCGAGCTTGCGCAGGCCAATCAGATCGATGCGATCTGCACCGCGCCGCTCAACAAGGAAGCGCTGCACGCGGGCGGTCACAAGTTCCCCGGCCACACGGAAATGCTCGCGCATCTGACGGGCGTGGACGAAGTGTCGATGATGCTCGTCGCGCCGAAGTTGCGCGTGATTCACGTGACGACGCACATCGGCATCATCGATGCCATCCGCAAGATCGAGCCGGGCCTCGTGCGCCGCACGATCGAGCGCGGCAACGCGACGCTCGTGAAGGCCGGCATTGCGAAGCCGCGCATCGGCGTATGCGGGATCAACCCGCACGCGGGCGAAAACGGCCTCTTCGGCTACGGCGAGGAAGAAGAGAAGATCATTCCGGCGGTGAAGGCGCTGCAGCACGAGGGACTCGACGTGACCGGCCCGCTGCCCGCCGATACGCTGTTCTATCGCGCGGGGCGCGGCGACTTCGATCTCGTCGTCGCGATGTATCACGATCAGGGCCACGGGCCGGTGAAGGTGCTCGGGCTGGAAGCAGGCGTCAATGTGACGGTCGGGCTGGATGTGATCCGCACGTCGGTCGATCACGGCACGGCGTTCGATATCGCGGGCAAGGGCATCGCCGATGAAGGCAGCATGCTCGAAGCGCTGCGGCAAGGCGCGGAACTGGCGACGCGGCGCGGCTGAACTGCGCCGATCGGGAACGCGTCGCCATTCGGGGCGACAATGCGGCATCTCCCACGCCGACGCGATCCCGACCATGCCCGACTCTTTCGAGACACTGACGCATCTCTGGCAGCTCGCCGGCCTTCCCGGCGACGCGCTTTCCTACGCGGAATTGCCGGGCGAAGACCCGGTGTTCCCATCCACGTTCGCGGTCGGCACGGCGGCACAATCGACGATTGCAGCCGCCGCGCTCGCTGCCTGCGAACTCGCGCATGCGCGCGGCGTGGCCCGTCAAAGCGTGACCGTCGACATGACGCATGCGGCGGTCGAATGCACCGGCCACTTCATGCTCGACGGCAACGCGCCCGAAACGTGGGGCCCATTCTCGGGCCTTTACCGTTGCGCTGACGGCTACGTGCGCATTCACGCGAACTTCGCTCATCATCAGGACGGCGCGTTGCGCGTGCTGGGCCTCGATCCTGGCTCGGCCACGCGCGACGACGCCCAGCGTGCCCTGCTCGACTGGCGCGCCAGCGATTTCGAGGATGCCTGCGCCGGGCGGGGACTCGTCGTCACGATGCTGCGCAGCTTCGACGATTGGGACGCGACGGCGCAAGGACGCGCCATCGCCGCGCAACCGCTGATGACGATCACGCGTATCGGCGATGCGCCGCCGCGCGAATTGCCGGCGCTGTCGTCGAACGATCGCCCGCTCGCCGGCGTGCGCGTGCTGGACTTGACGCGCATTCTGGCCGGTCCGGTCGGCGGGCGCGCGCTCGCTGCGTTCGGCGCGGACGTGATGCTCGTGAACTCGCCGCATCTGCCGAACATCTCCGCCATCGCCGATACGAGCCGCGGCAAGCGCTCGGTGCAACTCGACCTGCGCAGCGGCGATGACCGCGCGGCGCTTTGGCGTCTCATCGACGACGCGCATGTCTTCTCGCAGGGGTATCGGCCGGGCGGGCTGGCGGCGCTCGGCTTCGCGCCGGAAGCCGTGGCGCAGCGCCGGCCGGGGATCGTGTATGTGTCGCTGACGGCGTACGGCACGCAAGGACCGTGGTCCGGGCGGCGCGGTTTCGATTCCCTCGTGCAAACCGCGATGGGCTTCAACGCAGCCGAAGGCGAGGCGGAAGGCGCAGGCAAGCCGCGCCCCTTGCCGATGCAGATGCTCGACATGGCAAGCGGCTTTCTGATGGCATTCGGCGCGGCGGCCGCGCTCTGGAAGCAGCAGCGTGAGGGCGGAAGCTGGCATGTGCAGGTGTCGCTTGCGCAGACGGGGCATTGGCTGCGCGCGCTCGGGCGGATCGAGGGCGGTCTGCGCGCGACCGTCCCCGATTTCGCGCCTTATCTCGAACGGCAGGCATCCGGTTTCGGCGAGCTTGAAGCGGTGCGGCCGAGCGCGCAGCTTGCACGCACGCCGGCCGGCTACGAGCGCGTTTCCGAGCCGCCGGGAACGTCCGAGCCGCGGTGGTGATCAGGGCTTCTTCTTCGCCTTGCTCCGATTCAGGTCGATGGCCGCGCGAACCAGAGCTTGGAGGCCGTCCACATCCACTTCGTCGCCTTCGAAGTAATCGATCGCGCGCCGCGTGTTGCCGTCCAGCCCGGCGTTGAAGAGCTTGCCCGGATCGGCGAGCATCGCGCCGTGCGCGAACGTCAGCTTCACCTTGCCCTTGTGTGCATTCGCGACGGCGATCATCCCGTCGCAATACCACACGGGGCTGCCCATGTACTTCCATTCTTCGACGATGCCGGGATCGGCTGCGAGAATCGCCTTTCGCATGTTCGCGAACGTCGCGCCGCGCCAGTCCGCGAGTTCCGCGATCATCCGGTCGATGCGTTCGGTCGCGTTCACGATCAGGCCTCCGCGGGCAGATCGACCGCTTCCGTCGACTGCACTTCGACGGGCACGCGCCGCGCGAGCGCGCACATCAGTTCATAGCCGATGGTCCCGGCCGGCTCCGCGACCTCATCGACGCGGACGTGATCGCCCCACAACTGCACCGGCGAACCGATGCCGGCCGCCGGGCACGGCGTGAGATCGACGGTCAGCATGTCCATCGACACGCGCCCGACGAGGCGCGTGCGCACGCCATCGACCGCGACCGGCGTGCCGGCGGGCGCGTGGCGCGGATAACCGTCCGCATAGCCGCACGCGACGACGCCGATGCGCATCGCGCGGTCCGCCGTGAAGGTGCGCCCGTAGCCGATGGTTTCGCCCGGCGCGAGCGTCTGCACGCCGATGATGCGGCTCGAGAGCGTCATGGCCGCGCGCAGCGGCAAGCCTTCGATGTGCCGCGCGCTGCCCGTCGGCGATGCGCCATAGAGGATGGTGCCCGGCCGCACCCAGTCGCGATGCGCGCGCGGATGCCAGAGCACGGCCGCCGAATTCGCGAGCGACCGCGTGCCGGGCAGGTTCCGGGTGGCGGCGTCGAATTCGTCGATCTGCCAGTCGATGCCGCCATCGTCCGCGTTGGCGAAGTGGCTCATCAAACCGATGCCGCCGATCTTGCCGATGGACGCCATATCCGACGCCCGCCGCCAGGCGCGGCTGAAGGCATCGGGCCGGAACCCGAGCCGGTTCATGCCGGAGTTCATCTTGATCTGAATGTCGATTGGCTGGCGCGGTCCGGAGGCATCGAGCAGATCGAGTTGCTCGTCGCAATGCACGGTCACCGTCAGCCGATGACGGTCCGCGATGTCCACGTCGCGCGCATCGAAGAGGCCTTCGAGCAGCAGGATGGGCTTGGTCCAGCCGAGTTCGCGCACGCGCACCGCTTCGTCGAGATCGAGCAGCGCGATGCCGTCGGCCTGCCCGAGCGCCGGGTAAATGCGCTCGATGCCATGCCCGTATGCGTTCGCCTTGACGACCGCCCACACGCGCGACGACGACGCCGTGCGCCGCACGAAAGCGATGTTCTCGCGGATCGAATCGAGGTGGATGCGCGCGGAAATCGGGCGAGGCATGGGCGGAACTCCTGTTTGGCTCGTTGTTAGTCGATTGTGCGATCGTATCGAGTCAAACGGAGTTCTTGTTATTCTTGTGCGGGGGGTTTTTAGGGGAAACGACTGCGCGCGACACCTACCGCCCAAGCAACCCGAACACCGCCACCCCGCCCTTCGTCCCCACATAAACCTTGCCATTCGCGATCGTCGGCGTGATGAACTTGTTGCCCGGACCGAACTGATCGCGCGCGCCCGCCTGATTGCTGTCGTACAGCGACCGCGCGAGATTCGACGCGTCGTACGCGTGCAGCGTCGCAATCGTCCCGTTACGCGCCGCCCACACGATGCCGTTCGCCGCGCCGTTCGCCGATATGCTCGGCGTCGCGCCCGGAAAGCCGAACGTGGTCGGCGTCTGGCTCGCGGGCGTGGCCGAGAGCCGCGCGTTCGTGATCGTGAACGCCTTGATGTTGTCGCCGATCGCGCCGAAATACACCGTGCGATTGAAGTACGCGGGCATGCCGAACATCGCGCCGCGAATCTGCCCGACCAGTTCCTGATAGATGTGATCGGCGTTCGAATCGAACTTGCCCATCGAATCGCGGTTGACCACGTAGATCACCGCGTTCTTCCCCGCCCCCAGCGCGAGCCGCCGCACCGCGCCGCTCGCGTCGGCCAGGTCGGGCAGCACGAGCGCGCCGCCCGAACCCAGATCCTCGTCCGCGTTCGACTGCTGCACCGTGTTCGACGGCTGGAAATAATCGGTGACGGCGAGCGCCGGCGTCGTGCCGAGCTTCAGAAAACCATTGCCGAAGTTGCCGTGAAGCGGCATCTCCTGCGCGTTCAGGGTAGCGTCGAACGTGCCGTTGCCATCGAGAAAATAGATCGACGCGCCATCCGACGCGAGCCCCGCGCCGCTCATCCAGATCGCGCCCATCTGCCCGTTCGGCGTCACGTTCAGCACGCTCGCCTGCTGCAGCGTGGCCGCGTCGTAGCCGATCACCCAGCCGGTGTAAGGCATGAAGTCGCAATGCGATGTCCACGCCGTATAGACGACGCCGTTCAGCAGCAGTAGCGACGCGCGCTCCGCATACTGGCCGGGATCGAACACCACGCGCCCGTTCTGACTCGCCGCGCCCGTCCCCGGATACGACGCGGCGATCTCCGTCGGCCCGCCGAACAACTCCGCGCCCGTCGCGATGTCGAGCGCGTGAATGCGCTGGTGATAGCGGCCCGCGCCGTCCTTCGACATGCCGACGACGTACATCGCGCCGTTCGGGCCGCGCGCGCGATCGATGACCGGTGTCGCGGTGATGCCGATCGTCGGCGTGATCTGCCCGCAGCCGTGATCGTCGCTGGGCGATTCGCCGTCGGCGAGCGTCGTGGCCTTCCAGAGCGTCGCGCCGGTGTCGGCGTCGAAGGCGTAGACGCTCGCGTTCTCTGTTGCGACGTACAGCACGTCATGCGTGCCGCCCGCAATCGATACGCTGGCGAGAAAGAGCGGCTGCGCGTCGACGGGGCCGTCGACCGGATAGACCGCGAGCTTGCCGAAAGTCGTCGAATTGACGTTGGCGGGCGTAAGCACCGTTTCCGCGAGTTGCTGGCCGGTGCGGCCGATATCGTTGTGGTAGGTGACGACGTCCATCGCGTTGGCGACGGCGCCCGAAGCCGCCGGCGCGCCGGATGCAGCCGGCGGCGCGGATGCACCGGCGCCCACGTTCGGCGAAGACGAGGAAGAGGAAGAGGAAGAGGAAGACCCGCCCCCGCTGCATCCCCCGGCAATAGCGAACGCGGTCATCAAAGCGAGCACCAGCGAAAGCAGGACGGCACGACCCGACAGATGCGGCTTCACTGCAGTCTCCTTCTCCCGACCGGCACGAACGATTGCGGCGTTTTGCCATCTTCCGACGCCTTTGCGGCGTTGCAATCAACCGTGCTAATATAGGGAAACTACCTAGGTAGTTAACCTAGTCTCACAGTTAATCAAGGAGTTGCGTCATGGGAGTGTTCCTTCCTTTTTTCTCGATGTTGTCCGCTGCGGTCCGCGACGCCCTTAAGGCACGCGCCAAGGTCAGCGCGTTGATGGCCGAGGCCTACCGCCGCGCGGGATACTAAAGCGGCCGCGGCCAGCGGCCGCCGTGAACGGTCGTCGCGTGCGCGTCCGAAAGCAGCGCGGCTTTAAGGTCTCGCCGCTCGGAGAAGCGCGGCGAGTCAAACCACAGCAGAAGTTCCTCGCGCCAGAAGCCCCAGGCGTTCTCGTCGAAATCGAAGTCCTCGTCGATGCAGCCGTTGTCGCGCAGATACGCGCCGACCACTTGCGTCCCGTTCCAGTACGCGACGGCCACATCGGTCAGATCGGCGGTCATGCCGCGCGGCAGATCGCGCAGCAGCATGGCGAGGTGCGCCCTGAACGATGCGAAGTTGGTCGGTCTCATCGCGTGTTCCGCCTCAAAAAGTGCGTTGTAAGACGATGCGGCGCGCGTTCTGTCCACGGCACGATCAGCCGAATGCGCCCTTGTTCAAGTCTTTCTCGAACATGGTCACCCATGCGGTGCCGTGCCCGATGCGATATTCGCGCTCTTTCAACGTCGAGCGCCGCACGATCGTGACGTGTCCCTGCAACGGATAAACATCGTCCACTACTTCGGATTCCCCCGCTTCCTGCACGAGAAAATCGTCCGCATCGATGCGATGCCGCGCGAGAATCGCCAGAAAGTCCGCTTTTTCGTCCGGTGCGATCACTGACATGGCGGCCTCCACGATCGAACGCTGCTGCATTCAAGGTAGCACACGCAAGGACGAACGGCGATGCCAATTGCCACACCCGTGGCACGCGCGCGCCGCACGCGAATTGCTTGCACTCGCGCGATGATTCGATGGAGACGCTCGCCGATGACGAACCCGACCTTTCGCCGCGCGCTGTGTTGCGCGGCGCTCGCCGCGTCCGCGCACGCACATGCGCAGGACCCGGGTTGCGGCGTGCTGCAAGGCGCGTCGGGCAATACGCTTTCGTTGCGCGAAGGTGAACGCGCCGATCTGATCCAGGGCGGCACGCCGTGCATGGCGCGCTGCATGTGTATGCCGACGGCGCGGTGTATCGCGTGTACTGGCAACCGGACGGGAGCGCCGAGCAATATGTGCTGGCGAATGCGGGAGAGAACGGCGTGCGGCTGGTTTCGACGCCGCCGCGCGGAACGAAAGTGGACGCGGGACCGGGCACGCTGCCGCCGCAGCAGGTGCAGTCGTGTCCCGCGTTGTGAAGCCGATCGTTGTAACGCCGATTACTTTGCCAGCACCTTGCCGATCGCATCGGCGACGGTCTGCACGTTGCTGTCGTTCAGGCCCGCCACGCACATGCGGCCCGAGCGCAGGATATACACGCCGAACTCTTCTTTCAGGCGATCGGCCTGCTCGGCCACGAGCCCCGTGTACGTGAACATGCCGCGCTGCTTCAGATAGCGCGTGAGCATTTCGCCGCGCACGTGGTCTTTCAGGCCATCATGAATGGCGCGACGCATCCGCGCGATGCGCTCGCACATCGCCGCGAGTTCATCGCGCCACGATTGCGCGAGTTCGGGCGTCGTCAGCACCTTCGTGACGATCTTCGCGCCGTGCGTCGGCGGATTGCTGTAGTTCGCGCGCACGGCGCTCGTCAATTGGCCGAGCACGCGGTCGGCTGCGGCGGCATCGTCGCAAATCACATGCAGGCCGCCGCAACGCTCGCCATACAGCGAGAAATTCTTCGAGAACGAATTGGCGATGAACGCCGGCACCCCGCGACGCGCAAGCTCGCGCACGGCGAACGCGTCGTCGTCGAGGCCGGAGCCGAATCCCTGATAGGCCATATCGACGAAGGGCAGCAACTCGCGCCGCTCGAGCACGTCGATGATCTTGACCCACTGCGCTTCGTCGAGATCGACGCCCGTCGGATTGTGACAGCACGCGTGCAGCAAGACGACGCTCTTCGCGGGCAACGCGTCGATGGCGTCCAGCATCGCATCGAAACGCAGGCCGCCGGTGGCTTCGTCGTAGTACGGATACGTGTTCACTTCGAAGCCCGCGCGCTCGAAGATGAAGCGATGGTTCTCCCACGTCGGATCGCTGACCCACAACTTCGACGCCGGAAAATAGCGCTTGATGAAATCCGCGCCCACTTTCAGCGCGCCCGAACCGCCGAGCGTCTGCACGCTGGCGATGCGGCCGTCGGCGCGCGCCGGGCTGTCGTTGCCGAACACGAGCGCCTGCACGGCATCGCGATAATGCGCGAAACCGGCCATCGGCAGATACGGCTTCGGGCCGGGATCGTTCAGGATCGACAGTTCGGCTTCGCGCACGGCCTGCATCACGGGCAGGCGGCCGGCGTCGTCGAAATAGATGCCGATGCTCAGATTGACTTTGTCGGTGCGCGGGTCCTTCTGAAAGTTTTCGTTGAGCGACAGGATCGGGTCGCCGGGGTAGGCATCGATATGTTCGAACATGGTGTCGGAATCGGATCGGAAGCGGAAGGAAGGATCAGCGAGACGGCGCACGGCGCGGCGCGCCCGCGTCGTCGCCGCGACTTTTGAGATAGTAGCCGATTCCCAGAACCGCGAGCCAGATGGGGATCAGGTACACCGACAGCCGCAGCCCCGGCGTCTCGAACATCACCCAGACGATGCCCGCGACGAACGCAAGGCAAAGATAGTTGGTGAGCGGAAAGCCGATGCTTCTGAACGACGTCGCCACGCCGCGTTCGCGCTTGTCGCGGCGAAACTTAAGGTGAATGACGCTGATCATCGCCCAGTTGATGACGAGCGCCGACACCGCGAGGCCCATGAGCAATCCGAACGCGCGGCCCGGAATGAAGTAGTTGATCAGCACGCACGCCGCCGTGACGAGCGCCGACACACACAGCGCCGCGATCGGAATGCCGCGCGCGTTCACGCCGCAGAGCGCACGCGGCGCATTGCCCTGTTGCGCGAGGCCGTAGAGCATGCGGCTGTTCGCATAGACGCCGCTGTTATAGACCGACAGCGCGGCGGTCAGCACGATCACGTTCAGCACGTTCGCCACGAGCGTGCTGTTCATCTCGCGAAAAATCAGCACGAAGGGGCTGCCGCCCGTCGCGACCTTGTCCCACGGATACAGCGACAGCAGCACGCCGAGCGCGCCGATATAGAAAATGAGGATGCGGTAGATGACCTGGTTCGTTGCGCGAGGAATGCTGTGCGACGGGTCTTCCGCTTCCGCCGCCGTGATGCCGACCAGTTCCAGCCCGCCGAACGAAAACATGATGACGGCCATCGACATGACGAGCCCGCTCACGCCGTAGGGGAAAAATCCGCCGAGCTTCCAGAGGTTCGTCACGCTGGCTTGCGGCCCTGCGTGACCTGAAACCAGCAGGTAGCCGCCGAACAGAATCATGCCGACGATCGCCGCGACCTTGACGATGGCGAACCAGAATTCGAGCTCGCCGTAGGACTTCACGCTCGTCAGGTTGATCGCGTTGACGATGACGAAGCACGCCAGCGCCGATACCCATGTCGGCAATGCCGGCCACCAGTACTGCATGTAGATGCCGACGGCGGAGAGCTCCGCCATGCTGACGAGGATATAGATGGCCCAGTAGTTCCAGCCGGAGATGAAGCCCGCCGCGCGGCCCCAGTACTTGTCGGCGAAATGGCTGAACGAGCCGGCGACGGGTTCGTCGACGACCATCTCGCCCAGTTGCCGCATGATGAAGAACGCCATGAGCCCGGCGATCGCATAGCCGAGCAGCACCGATGGGCCCGCCAGCCTGATCGTCTCCGCGACGCCGAGAAAGAGTCCGGTGCCGATCGCCCCGCCGAGGGCGATCAACTGGATGTGGCGGCTCTTGAGTCCGCGCCTGAGTGCTTCGGGCGATGTCGCCGTCGCGCCTGTATTGCCTGAAACCATGATCGATGCCTGCCTTCACTGCCCGTCCGCGCGTCGCCGCGACGCCCGCCGCCGCAACGTCTATAAAAACGCACGAAGTGTTGTTTTTCTGCGAGGAGAAATTCCCGCCGCCCCGCCATACGACCGCTTCGCTTCCCTTTCCGCCCGGACCAAAGTACGCGATTTTACAGCCCCACCGCCCGCAAAGCCTTGTGGAGCGGACTTGCGGCGGATTTCTAACCGTTTCGCGCCGTGCGTCGCGCGCGCCCCAAGCCGCGAAGAACAGGAAGTGAGGCCGGAATTGGGGCTTTTTCGGAGGATTGAGTTCGGGACCCGGCGCGCAGAATCACTTCATCCACTCAACGGGGAAGCGCCATGTTCCAGACGATGCAAAAAAACGCCGCGCCGCATCACATCGCGAATCTGAATGCATACGCGCACCTCGGCGCCCCGGCGGCCGAAGCCGATCTGCTTGCCCAGCTTCAGGCCGCCTCCGACAACGTGCTGCGCCTCGCCGGCGAACTGCATGCAAACGCGGACGCCGACGCCGATTCCCTCACCGAGCAGCACGCCATCGCGCAACGGCTGATCGGCCAGTTGCTCGCGATGCCCGCATCGCAACGCTGATTCATCGCCGCACCGCTCATCGCTCATCGCACTGAAACTGGAAGAACGAAATGAACTACTTGACCATCATCGCGGTTGTCTGGACGGTCTGCGCAATCTTCGCGGTGCTGTTCATCCGTGGAGCGACGGCGCAGGAACGCAAGCCGGCGCGCGTCGCCGCTCGCCGGGAGCGCGCTGCGGCCACGGTCAAGACGGCCGCTCGCATCTCCTGAGCGCGTTCCTGAAGCGGCATCACCGAATCGCGGATGCCGCCGCGCGCAAGCCGAGCAGATAGCTGTCCACGCCGAAGCCGCAGATTTGCCCCTTCGCGATTTCGGCGAAGACCGAGTGGTGACGGAACGGCTCGCGCGCATGAACGTTCGACATGTGCACTTCGACAATGGGCACGGTCAGAATGGCGAGCGCATCGCGAATGGCGACGCTGTAATGCGTCCACGCACCCGCGTTGATGACGACGGCATCGACCTTCTCGGCGAAAGCCTGGTGAATGCGCGCGCACATTTCGCCTTCGATGTTCGTCTGATAACACTCCACCTCCACGCCCAGTTCCTTGCCGAGCGCGTTCAGTTGCTCGTCGATTTGCGCGAGCGTCGCCGTGCCGTACTGCTTCGGATCGCGCTTGCCGAACATGTTGAGGTTGACGCCGTGCAGCGTCAGGATCTTTGCCATGATGTGTCCTCGAAGGTGGATGCCGCAGGCTGTAACGGGCAGATTCTGCAGTCCGTGACGCGCGATGACAATAGCCTCGACCCGGCGCCTCGCAATGCCGCCGCTATTTGTACTGCGCCTGCAGCGATGCGTGCAGCATGTCGCGAAGCTCGATCAGGTCGCCGCGCAGCAACGCGGTGAACGTGTCGACGTCCTCGACCCACTGGCCCGACTCCCGCAGCACCGTTCTCAGCTCTTCGCACTGGTCGTATAGCATCGACGGACCGAGCACCGTCATGCCGCCCGCCAGCTTGTGCGCCCATCCGCGCAATTGCTGCGGGTCCTTCGCGCGGCAGATGCGGTCGAGCGAAACGATATCCTCGTCCAGTTGCGTGACGAGATCGCGCATATACGCGGCGGGGATCGTCGGAAAGCGCGGCGGCAGGTCGTCGTCTTCAGCGTCGTCGAGCCGATGAATGTCCGCTTGACCGGCATGCTCCGCGCGCGCTGTCTGCAACACCCCTGCGAGCACGGCGAGCGGAAGCGGCTTCGTCAGATAATCGGTGAAGCCGCGAGCGCGGCCCGCTTCCACGTCCTGCGTGCTCGCGCTTGCGCTGACCGCGTAGACGCGCATCGACGGGTCCAGCGCGCGGGCGGCGACGAGCAGTTCCGCGCCCGACATCTTCGGCATGTCCATGTCGGTGAGCACGATATCCACGCGATTCTTGCGCAGCAGATCGAGCGCCTCTTCGCCATCGGCCGCCTCGAGCACGGTTGCGCCGAGCGTGAGCAACTGGTCGCGCAGCAGCCCGCGATTGAGCCGGTTGTCTTCAGCAATGACGACGGTCGGGCCTGCCGTGCGCCCGGACGGCACAGGCGTCGCATGGACGATGCCGGGCAGCGTGACGCCGCGCTCGCGTCCCCGGAGAATGTCGACCGCGTCCTTGAATCCTTTTACGCTGAAGATGCTCACTTCGAGCACGCCGTCATCGCTCTGCACGGGAACGAGCGGCCCGTTCTGTGTCATGCGGATCAGGCGTGCGGTGTCCTTCCAGGCCAACTGGATCTCCTTGTCAGTGAACTCGTCGGTGGCGATCAGATAGTCGCAACCGTCCGTCGACGCAGCGCCCGGCTGCGACATGAACGTGAGCGAGCTGCGTTCCGGGTCGTACAGATTCTCGAACCATTCGCGATACTCGTTCGCGCGGCACAGGATGGCAGGCCGGCCGCCGAGCATGACCGCATCGCTGGCCGCGCTCGCCGATACATCGACGGCGAGCGGCAGCGACACACGAATACGCGTGCCGACGCCTTCCGTGCTGTCCAGTTCGATGCGGCCTTTCATCAACTGGCAAAGCCGCACGCAAATGGATAGCCCGAGCCCGGTGCCGCGCGCCTGCGAGAGACGATGGGCGTCGCCCTGCATGAACGGCTGAAAGAGCTTTTCGCGCTGCGCTTCCGGAATGCCGATGCCCGAATCCGCGACGCTCAGCGCGAGCGCACCCTCGGCCCAGCGCGCCCGCACGACGACCTTGCCCGAATACGTGAACTTGAGCGCATTGCCGAGCAGGTTGTTGAGTATCTGGGAGACGCGGATCGGGTCGAAGAACAGCTTCGCCGGACACGAGCGGTCGATCACGACGAAGAGCCGCAAGCCCTGCCGGTTCGCGAGCGGCGCATGCGCGATCATCACGCGCACGACGAGATCGCGTATCGAGCCCCACTCCTCGGCGAGCTTCATTTCGCCGATATCCATCTTCGAGAAATCGAGGACATCGTTCACGACTTGCAGAAGCGCGCTCGCGGATGCCTGCATCGCCTGGACGCGCGCTTCCTGTTCGGCGACGAGCGGCCCGAGCGCGACGAGCTCCAGATTGCCGACGAGGGACGACAGCGGCGTGCGAATCTCGTGGCTCATCGATGCGAAAAAGCTCAGCTTGGCCTTCGCGGCGGCATCGCTCGTTTCCTTGGCCGCACGCAGAAGGCGCTCGACTTCGTGGTGCTCGGTGATGTCGGCGATTGCGCAGAAGAGCACATCCGTCTTGTTCACCACCGCCGACGCATACGAAATCTTGAGATGCACCGTCGCGGCGTTCGGCTTGTCGAGCGAATACTGAAGCTGTCGGATCATGGCTTCTTCGCCCTCTTTCGCCGGCGCGATGCCGTTCGCTTCGAGCGCTCCGCGCAGGCCTGCGGGCAGTCGCATGGACGCGTCGGTCAGATCGAGCACCGAGCGCGCGACCTGGTTCGCCGCGATGACGTTGAAATCGCTGCGAAGCGCGATGCACAGGCCAACGGGGGTAGCGTGTACGAGAAGGTGATTGAGAATGTCGCCTTCCACCGCGCGGCACGCCTGTTCGTAAGTTCGCGTGAGGAAGCGGTAGTTCCAGTATCGGTACATCGCGATCAGCATCGCGATGAGCGTTCCCGTCACGAGCGCGATGATGATGGCCGGCTCACGCTGCGATGCAAGCCGCGTCTTGATGGGCAGCACAGCGACGATATGGCCGATGCCGAGCGCGAGCGGTTCGAGCCGCATGCCCCATCCGTGGCCCGGCAGCCAGTGGTAGGAACCGACCTGACTCTTGGCCAGGCGTGCGTTGGCGTATCGCGTGTACTCGGTGTCGTCGCCGCCGATCACGCGTCCGTCCGCAGCGAAAACCGCAACCTGCGATTCGAGCGCGCGGGGCGCCACGCGGCGCAGCGCGACATCCGGCGCAAGGCTCGTGAACACGAAGCCGAACGGCTGCTCGTCCCGCGCGACGACCACGAACAAAACCACCGTGGGCTTGAGAAAGCCCAGCGATGGCGGCGCGAGGAACCACATGACGCGCCGGGCGTGCGCCGCATCGAGCGGTGCGATCTCGTGCGTGCTCATGTAGATCTTCGCTAACTGTACGAGCGCGGCGAGTCTTTTGGACGGAGCCACCTTGTCGTCGGTTTCTTCGAACACGCCGAAACCATGCGAGACGCTTCCGTCGAACGACACGTACTGAAGTCTCGGCGGCGTGCTTTCTTCCGGAATGAGTTGACGCGCGGCCTCGCATGCTTCGGCGAGCAGCTTGTCTTCCCGGCCGGAAGGGTATGCGTGGCAGCGGGGCTTGTTGGCCAGTGTCTGAACGTCCAGCTTCGGCGGGACTGCGCCCACTTCCAGCAGCAGGCTGCCGGGCGTGAGCATGTTGTAGCGGCTGAACACCGAGACGTTGATGCCGCGCATCGCGGCCTGCACCGCGTCCTGGTCGGTCTTCAACGAGGCGGTCAATACGAAGACCGCGGTCGCGGCGGCGCCGCACAGCGCGGCAAAGATCAGCAGCGCGACGGCGATCGCGAAGATGCGCCGCTCCCGCTTGAGGTTGTTTTCCAGCATCCGCAGCATCTGCAGAGGCGAGTTCTGCGATGCGGCGAAGAAACGCTCCATCAGGCCAGTCCTGTCTTGGCGGCGTACTTGACGAGGTCTACGTGGTTCTCGACATGCAGCTTGCGCATGGCGGAGCGCTTCTGAGTCGCGACCGTCGGCACGGACCGGTTGAGGGTGCGCGCGATCTCCGTGACCGAAAGCCCTTGCGCGAAGAGGCGCACGACTTCGAGTTCACGCGGAGAGAGCGGCTGGGCGCGCGCAAGGTCTTTCGTCGTCGATCCCTCGCGGGCCAGGCGATGCTGAATCTTCGGCGAGATGATGGTTTCCTTCGTGGCGAGCGCGCGCAGGCTGATCTGCGCGAGTTCGCTCGCAGGCTCTTCCTTGCTCACGATGGCGGCAACGCCCAGCTTGCACAGTTCATGGAACATGCCGCCGCTCGTGGTCATCGTCAGGATAACGAGCGGAATGTCGGGATAGGAGCGGCGCAGCCTGCTGACGAGGCGCAATCCGTCGAGTTCGACTTCCGCATCGCCCTGCATGACGAGGTCGGTGATGATGAGATCGGCAGGCTGCTTCTCGAGCACGCGGATGAGCTCCGCGCCCGAGTTCACCGTTGCGGCGATCTGATAGCCGGGAAGCTTCGCGAACTGGTCCGAGACGGCCATGAGAACGATGGGATGGTCGTCTGCCAGCACCACTCGGACCGTGCGGATGCTTTCGTTCATGCGCGCACCGTCGGGGAGGCTCTCAACGTCTGTATCGGAACCCGAAACAGACGCAGGGCTTCCCGCGAAAGAAGCAATAGACGAACAGGCCGGTTCATCAGTACGTCCCCCGAACGAGTATGCGCATTCAGGATTCATTCTAGGATAGCGCGCATCGCATTGAAAGACGTGCAGACACGCTCTCATACGTGTCATTTTGGCCCCTTCATCATGGACTCTTTTCATTCCGGTGTTCACAGTAAGCTCCACAAGTCTGTCGGTGAGACACGAGACGCACTCGCCGTTAGGGCAAAAGCTTCACCGCATGGGCAAGCCATTGCGTGATGCGTCGTTGTTCTTGCCCTTGCTGCCGTGATGCGCGCTGGACTGTCCGAGTTCATGAAGCGGCATGGATGTGATGCGGCGCGTCTTGTCCACTTTGCCTCGCCTGCTTTGCGCAAACAGCACGCACGTAATAAGGAGCATGCAGGCGATGAAGCCTGTCGCGATGGTCAGCACCGGCCACGAACGCCAGGTATCGAGTGCGAACACCGCAAGAAGGAAGAAGGACATCGCGAAGAATACCGGGACGAGCACCATTGAAGCGATGCCTGCAGCGTCGAAGGCCTTTTGCGCGATTCGGCGAATCGAATGGATTACGGACATACTGAGCACCCGGGAAGGAACGCGACAGGCGGCCGTTCGTGACGCCTGTCTGCAGAAGAGCAACGCAATCTGTAGTATCGAAACCTTCGCCGTACATCGACCGCGATCTTGAGTTGATTCGTTGGCTCGCAAAGCTTGACTGTATTCAACTGAGCAAGGCCGTTATATCGAAGAATGTCGAACCTGGTCCGCGTGCGTCACCCGCAAGCCTCGTTTTCGACCGGTCGGCGCTTTGCAAAAAAAAGCCGCCTGGACGGCGGCGAAAAGGGTCGATCGGTGATGAAGCCAGCGCGTCGCAGCGCCTCCTTGGGGGTCGGTCGCGCAGCTTTAAAGAACAGTTACATCTTCGCGCTTGACACCCCTTGCGGATATAGACGGAATTCGAAACACGCCGCTAGACATCAAGCTGTGAGCGTGCGTTCCGACTTCTCCATCACGAGTTGCCGCATGTGCCCGCCGATGCGCGCCACGACTTCCGACCAGTCGCATCCGAAGCGGCGGCGGAAAAGCCGCATCGTCGGATACCACGGACTGTCTTCACGCGTGTAATGCCAGCGCCAGTCGCCGAACGCGGGCAGCATGAGCCAGACGGGCTTGCCCATTGCACCAGCCACATGAGCGACGGATGTATCCACGGTCAGCACGACGTCCAGCGCTTCGATTGCGGTCGCGGTCTGCGCCATCGTGTTCAGGGCCGGGCCGATGTCGTGGAAGTTGCGATAGAGCTCGCCATAGCGTGCGGCTTCGTCTGCGCCTGCGCCTTTTTGCAGGCTGAAGAACTCCACGCCAGGCAACTTGATGAGGTTGTCGAGCACGCCGAGCGACGGCAGTGAACGCTGGCTGTCGTTCTCGTGCGTCGGGTTGCCCTTGAACACGAGGCCCACTTTCAGCTTTCGCGCATCCACGGACGGCAGCTTCGGCTCGATGCCTTGCGGCGCGCGCAGATAAGGAACCGTGGACGGCAGTTTGTCCAGGCTGAGCGGCAGATGCGCCGGAATGGCATGCGGGAACACCCAGTAATCGATGGCCGGCATCGAAGAGACATTGTTCACGTCGATGACGTCGTCCGCCGTGCCCGATGCTTCGTACAACTCGACGAGCGGCGACTGGCAGACGACGACCACGCGCTTCGCGCCGCATCGCTCGCGGAAAATCTTCGCGAATCGAAGGAAGAAGATTTCGTCGCCGAGACCGAACTCGCTCCAGATGGCGATGGATTTGCCCGCAAGCAGTTCGCCGTTCCATTGCGGAACATCGCGCGGCGGTTCGGCCGTGGTGCGGCGCTTCCAGCCCAACGGGCCCATGAGCGATTCGCGCAGCGCGAAGCCTTCCTGCAACTGCCCGCGGCCGATCGTGTGGAGCGCCTGATACAGCCGCGGCAGATGCTCGCCCGGCAGACGTTCGACGCATTGCTTCCAGAGCGCGTCGGCGGCTTCGGGCGTGTCCCAGCGCAGTGCATCCATCAGTCCGCGATGGTACGTCTCGAAGCGATACGGATACAGCCGCATGGCCGCCTCGCTCGCCGCGAATCCTTCCTCGCGGCTTCTGGCGATCCCGATGGCTGCGACCATTTCACCCGCCGTCGGCACCGCGCGCTTGCGCAGCACGATTTCGATCGCGCATTCGGCGACGCCATCGGCCGTCTGATCGGCTTGCGGGCGGCGCGCATCGTAGCCGTCGCGCACGAGCGTAATGCGCTCGCAGTCGGCTACCGGCGACATCGCCTGCACGAGTTCCAGCACGTTGATCGATTTCGGCAGCCGCTTGTCCGCCTTGCAAATGGTGAAGCTCGCCTTGTGCGAAGTATTGAAGCGGCTCGGCCACACGCCCTTGCCATAGAGGTCTTCGTCGGGCAGCGTGACGATTGCATGACCGCCGGGCTTGAGCACATCGAGCCAGCGCGCGAGGGCCTTGTGCGGATTGTCCTGCTCCGCCAGCAGATGGCTCGAATGAACGAAGTCGAGCGACGCGTCACGGATGCCATCGAGCGTCGTCGCGCTGCCTTGCGCCGGCGTCCACGACACGACCTTGCCGATCCGGGGAAACGCTTGTGCATGCGCCGAGAGAGGATCGTCGGCAGGGCCGATGTCGAGGCCGTCGCCGACCAGATAATGTTGTGCGAATGCGGTCTCGCGCGAGCGGCGCAGAACGGCTTTGCTGGTTTCTTTCATGATCGTTTCACTCCACTGCCGCTACGGGCGTTGCGTACTGCGCGTTACCGAGACGCGCGTCGATAAGCTCGCGGAATGTCGAGGTCGTCCCTCGGGCGAGCAGCTTGGGAAGCTCGCGGCTCGCCGACTCATCGTCGCGACGCTTGCCAGCGTATTCGTATCCGTCGATGCTGAATTGCGTGATCTTCTTGCGATGCTTGCCGCCAACGCGGCAAGCCCTGTCTGCGATGAACTGCATCACGATCAGTGGCTCCAGGTCACGGAGAGCCAGTACTGCGTCGGTCGCTTACCGGGTTCGATCCACGAGGTTTCGGAGAATCGATAGGGCTTCGAAACAGCTGCCGAGACGGTCGCACCGATCGGCGTGAGCCAGTCGACGCTCACGCCGTAGCCCGCGAGCACGCGATTGTTCGTCACGCCCGGAACGCCCGGATAACTCTTCTCCCAGCCATCCCACGGAGAATGGTTCACGCGTCCATAAGCGAAGTCGTTGAAGACGCCGAACTGCAACTGGTGTCCGGCCGCAACCGGCACACGCTGATACAGGCCCAGGCTCGCCACCGCGCCTTCGTCCGCGGAACCTTCATCGGCGCGATAGGCACGCACCGCGTCGGGACCGCCGAGACCGAGCTTCTCGCTCCCGTCGAGATTGCGGCTTGCCAGTTGCGTGCTGATGCGCGCCGACATGAAGGTGTTGCCGCTCTTCGACAGCGCATACGTGCCGAATGCGCTGCCCGCGAGCTTCGCGTAGTTGCCCGCGTGATGCACGGTGGATTCGAACGGGTCGTCGTTGCGTTGATGGCCGAGCGTCAGTGCAATCTGTCCGGTCGCGAGATTCGTGCGCATCGCGCGGGCGCGATCGCCGTTATCGGCTGTCAGCGAAAGTTGCAGCGAGTCGAGCTTACTGTGCGTGGCCGAGCTGTACTCAGGCAGATCCGTCGATGTCTGGCTATGCAGCACCGATGCGCCGCCCCACACGTTGGCGTCGAGCCCGCGTGCGAACGGGTATTGCACGCCGAGCTGGCCTGTCGTCGCGACGCCCTTCACCGGCGTGCCCGCATTGATGAAATACTGCTGGCGCGTGACGCCGCCCGTCATGCGAAGGCCATCGTCGAAAATGGGCACGCTGCCGGTGAGCGAACCCGTCCACATCTTCTTGTTGGTGCTGGTGATGGTGAACGCGTAAGCGTCGCCCTGGCCGAAGAGGTTATTCGCCGATGCCGTCACGCCCGCGCGATACGAGCCCGTCGACTCGACGCCCTTGTTATCGAGGATCAGATCCGCCGACACCGGCTTGCCGTTTTGCGCGATCTTGAACACGACATCGACATCGCCGACGCCTGCACCCGGCGAGAAGCTCGGTGCGCCATCGATTGCGACGCCGGGAAGGTCCTGAAGCAGCTGCGTCGCGCGTTCGAGATGCGACGTGCGCAACAGGCATACGTTGTTGATCGTCTCGCCGCCGCACAGTGCATGCGAGATGAGGCGTTCCAGCCGTGCATCCTTCACGCGCGACTTGTTCTTGACGACGATATTGCGGATACGGCCGGGAAAGACAGTGAATTGCACCTCGCCGCCCTTCTGCGCGGCCTGCCAGTCTTCCTGCGTCATCAGCACCTGGCCGAGCGGAAAGCCGCCCTGACGCAGCGCGACCGTCAGCACTTGCGACCAGTGATCGACGTCCTTCAGCGTCGCGGGAGCGTTGCCGAGCTTCTTGATGTCCGCGTCGAGCATCTGCTTCACCAGCAGCGCATCGGCGCCTTCAGCCGGCACGACCTTGACATCGACCGTGCGGATATCGGTGACCGGAGCCTGTTCCGCTGTTGCGGCGACAGGCGACTGAACAACAGGCTCCGCTTCTACCGCATCCACCGCTTGCGCCGCACCCGCGCGTTCGGCGCTTGCCACGCCCGCCAGCACCACTGATCCGACGCATAACATGCGGCGGACGGTCATCGCTATTTCGCTCATCTTCAACATTGCACGTATCCTTGCATTCGACCAGACGTTGGAACGTTCGCGCCTGGCTCATCGACTCTTGTCTGCGCATCGTTCTCAAATAGAAGGTTAAGGATTCGCTTGCTTCATTCGAATAGAACAAGTTCTAAAGTGGCGCGACGGCCCCGCGAAACGCGATGTTTCGGCACGCGAAGAAGATCGCCATGCGCACGCCCAATGAAGAAAGCCCGGCACGTGGCCGGGCTTTTGTTCGAATCGAAACGCAGTCGTTTCGATGCAGGTGCTTACGCGGTCTCCACTGCGCGCTCCGCCTTTTTGGCGCGGCCACGCGGCTTCGCACTCGGCAGTTGCTCCTTCCACAGCGCTTCCATGCGCTCGCCGAGAATCTCCGGACGGCCTGCGAAGATGAGCTTCTCGATGGCTTGCGGACCAGCGAGCTTCGCGGACAGTTCGAGACGCTCCTCCGCGTTTTCGATCAGACGCAGCGCCGATGCCTTGTACTCTTCGTTCGTCTTCGCGATCATCCAGTCGGGGAAGCCCAGGCGGCGGAACATGCCTTCGTCGATATGCTCGTGTACTTCGCGCCCGGTCTTGCACACGCCGACGAGCCCGGCCCATACCGTATCCACGATGCCGTTGGTATTGCCGAACGGGAACGGATTCAGGAACAGGTCGCAGCCCGCGATCACGTTCATGTAGCTGCCGTAGTTCTGATGCTTGTGCACAGTGGCCTTGTCGCCCATGAGGCGGCGCACCAGGTTGCGCACTTGCGGATAGATCAGGCCGTTCGCTTGTCCCATCAGGAAGTGGAAGTGCACCGGCACCTTGGAATCGCGTGCGATTTCGGCACACGTGTTGAGGAAGCCCGGGTTCTGCTTGATCGTGGTGCCCGCGACCGCGATTTTCACGACGCCATCCGACGGCTGCTTCTCCGGCAACTGAAGCTCGAGCAGCGCGGCCGGTGCGCGGTACGGCATGCCGTCCTTCGGCAGCTTGAGCAGCTTCTCGCTGAAGCAGGCTTCGTCGCCGACGTAGTCTTCTTCGACGACGACATAGTCCATTGCATGGCCGTGCGTGGTGGCCGGGTGGCCGAGCGCCATCATCTGGAGCGGCGCGACGCGCAGGCAGGCCAGCACCATCGTGATCGGGAACATGCCGACGCTCGGCATGTACATCATCTGCGCGTTGCGCGTTTCGCTCGTCTCACGCACATGCTTCGCGACTTCCCACAGATTCCCGCCTTGCAGCGGAATGAATTCGTGGAACACGGCTTTGCCCGCATCGTCCACGCGGCCGTCATAGCCCATGCCGACGAGATGGAACCTGTCGCGCATCGCGACCATCGTTTGCGAGTGCGTGCGATAGATCGAGTGATTCTTCGAGAACCATTCCAGCACGACGAGCACGACCGGCTTCTCGCCCTTCTTCGCCGGTTGCGGCTTGCGTTCGACGTCGTGGATGTCGAGGCTCTTCAGCTTGCGGCGGATGAGCGTGTTGATCGGCTTCTTGATGTCGTGCTTGCCGGAATAGTCAGCATAGCTCGAGTGCATGTACATGTCGTGGAAGACGCCCATCGGCAGCACGTCGAGGCTTTCGACTTCCGCGAGACGCTCGGGCAGCCAGCGCAGCAGCATTTCGCGCTTGGCATGAGCGGAAGGCGTGGCGAGAAAGCGTGACGACATGATGGTCGTCGCCATGCTCGCGGTCATCACCTTGTCGTGCTTCCACAGCAGGTCCCAGTCGAGACGCACTTCGGACTCGGGCATGTAGAAGAGCTGGAACTTGCGGAATTCACTGTTTCGCAGATTGATCGAGTTGCGCGATTCTTCGTCCGCGCTGAACGAACGCAGCACGTGGTCCGCGTTGCGGAACGGACTGGCGGCGAACATCGCGGCGAGCCAGCGCTGGAACAGCATGAGGCGGCTAATGCCGTGATCGGAGATGGTGAATTTCGGGTCCGAGACCAGCGTGCTGATGGCGGACGTCAGACGCGTGAGCAGGTGATCGTCCATGATGTCGAAGGCTTCCGCGGATTGCGCCCAGGTATCCACGTCCATCAGAACGCCGTAATTCTGGTCGATCTTGTTGAGCAACTCGATGAGCATCCGGCTCGCCGCTTCGTGTTCACGGCGATAGCACAAGTGTTCGAACTTTGCGATGCTGAATTTCATGTTTCGGTTCCTGAGTGGATTGATCTGGCGCGACGCTTGATCGCGATCCTGCTGGAGCCAGTTGCGTCCGGCTCTTCAATCTCGGATTCGCTCTAGCGCCCTCAGAAAGAAGATTAAAGTTTTGCCCGGTCGGATCGAATAGAAGAAGTTCTAATTTGAGAGAACACGCTTGCGCCGGATCGGCGTCAGAATTGAAAAAGCCCGGCGCTTAAGGCCGGGCCACTTACTGCTCGATGCTGGCGGAAGGCGGCGTTGCACCGCCTTCGCTTCGCCGATGCTTACTTCGCTGCGGCCTTCGCCGTTGCGTGCGCATGCACCGGATTCAGCGCGCCGGGCTTCAACCAGCCGTGCGACTTCACGACGTACGGCTGGCCGTTCTTCACGCCGCTTTCCGTGTAGAAGTACTCACGCGTCTGCATGTTCACCGCGAGATCCGCCTTCGTGTCCGACGACTTGTCTGCGTACGAATAGTGCTTCACGCCGTCAGCGCCGTCACGGTACGACATGTGACGCGACAGATCGCCCGAGCGGGTCACCAGGTTCACGTCGGCGGTCTGCGTTTGCAGATCGACCCACACTTCGTCGATGCTCGCATCGGCCCAGAACGCGGCATCGCCCGATTCCATCGTCAGCGGCAGCACTTCGTCCAGATACATGTGCATTTCGCTTGCGTAGATCAGGTACGACACGCCGCCTGCCACCGCGATACCGCCCGCCACCGCCGCCGCTGCGCCTGCGCCCGAGCCCGAGCCGCCGTGCGAAGTGGTGCCCTGGGCGGTGGTGCCGCCGGTGCCGGTGTCGGTCGCCGTACCGGTGCCGGTGCCGGTGCCGGTGTTGGCCGTACCGTTCCGCGCATGGCGACGGCGGCTTCGTGGAGACGTCGGGTCATAGTCTCGACGTGCAAGGTCAGGTGAGCGCAGCGGCACCGGAAGGCAAGGCTGGCGAGTGGCTGATCGATCCGACGGACGTGACGATCAGCACGGGCGCGGATGCCGGCTATAGCGGCAATGTCTCCGGCGGTACGGGCACGGACATCAACGGTTCGATCAACACGACGGATAACGGCACGATCAACATCTCGGGCAACAGCACGGATGGCACGGGCGTGATCGTCGACCCGAACGGCTCGATCAACACGACGGACAACGGCACGACGAACATCTCGGGCAACTCGACCAACGGTAGCGGCGCGGACATCAACGGCTCGATCAACACGAGCGGTAATGGTTCGACCAACATCGACGGCAACTCGACCGACGGCACGGGTGTGATCGTCGATCCGAACGGCTCGATCAACACCACGGACAACGGCACGACGAATATCTCGGGTAATTCGACGAACGGTGACGGCACGGACATCAACGGCTCGATCAACACGAGCGGTAACGGTTCGACCAACATCGACGGTAACTCGACCACTGGCAACGGTACCGTGATCGAGCCGAACGCGACGATCAACACGACCGACAACGGCACGACGAACATCTCGGGCAACTCGACCGATGGCACGGGCGTGATCAACGACGGCACGATCAACACCACGGACAACGGCACGACGAACATCTCGGGCAATTCGACGAATGGTGCGGGCGTGAACGATGCGAACGCGACGTACAACACCGATGAAAACGGCACGGTCAACGTGATCGACAACGGCGTCATCATTCACACGACGGGTGGCAACCCGGCGGTGAACGGCGGCAACCCGCGTTGATCGTCGCGCCCGCATCGACTTGCGTGAAGTTCGCGAACTGCACGCCGTCCTGCAGCATGCCTTGCGCTTGCGTGCCGTCGAGCTTGTGCAGGCTGTCGCCGCCCAGGATCACCTTGCCGCCTTCGGTCGCGCCGCTCGCATCGATCGATGCATTGCCGAACACGCCCACGCGGTCGCCCGACAGCACCACCGTGCCGCCCGCGCCCGTTGCGTTCGATGCATCGATCTTGCCCGTCACCGCCACATCGCCCGTGTTGCCGGCATCGGCCACGACCGTGCCGGCGCGCGTCACGCCCGACATATTCACGACCGTGTCGAGCAGCGTGTTCGTGCCGCGTGCGGTCAACAGCACCGAGCCGTTCTCGGCCTTGATCGTGCCGCTGTTCTCCACCAGCGCGTTGGCCGTCGCATTCGTCAGCGTCAACTGGATGCCCTGGCCGTTCGGCAGTGCAACCGTTGCGCTATCGCCTGCCGCGAGCACCACTTGACCGCCTTGCGCCGTCTCGATGGAGCCCGAGTTACGGACCTGATCACCGACCAGCGTCACATAGCCTTGCGCCTGAATCGCGCCGTCGTTCACGACGCTTGCATTCGTGCCCGTCGAGCTCAGTTGCAGCGAGCCGCCTGCCATGAAGGCATCCGGATTGATCGACTTGGTCGTCGCGAGCAGCGCGCCGACGTTGACCACCGAGCCCTTGCCGAACAGCACGCCGTTGGCGTTCTGAATCAGCACCTGACCGTTCGCGAGCAGCGAGCCCTGAATGTTCGATGCACCCGCGCCCGAGACGCGATTCAGTGCCTGCGACTGCGCGTTCGGCTGATTGAACTGAACCGTGTTGCCCGCGCCGACGTTGAACGAGTTCCAGTCGATCACGGTGCGCTGGCTACCCTGATTGATGGTCATCGTGTTGCTGTTCTGCGAGATCGACGCCTGGCCGGCGGTGACCTGACCACCCGTCGGCAATGCTTGCGCGAAGCTCACGCCGGGTTGCGTCGCAAGGATGGCGACAGCAAACGCCGTCATCGCGGAGACGACGCCGAGGCCCTCAGCCGACGATGCCTGCGGACCTGCGCCTTCGCCGGGCGCCTTGCCCTGGCTTGTGACGTCCTCGGCTACAGCGACCAACATACCAAGCCGCTTGCTAAACACGCGGCGAAACCGATTCTTGTTCATGAGAGACAGAATTAAGAAATAGAAGAACGTTCCGCATTGACTGATCAACGCAAAACCCAACGCGCCGGGGCGCGATTCCGGGAAGCAATGCAGGCCCAGACGCCTTGACACGTCTGGATTCGACGACGCCCTTGAAGGGTCTATTGATGCGCCCGGCGGCGTACGACTGACTCACACACCGATGACGGCGGTCATCTTGGAGAGCCGTTTTGCCGGGACTGCTATGCGAATCCAACGACGAATGCTAGGAAGAGACGAGTGAGTTCGATATAGAAGAAGTTCGAAAGAAGCGCGAAGCGAACGGCGCCACAGTTACGCAATGCTTTCGAACGATCCACCGATGCTTTTTTGCCACGCGGCAATGAAAACAACGGCGGGAACGACGATGAAGAGGGATTAATACAGCGTCCCGTATAGAAGAATTCCGAATGAATGAATGCGCGAAACAAGAACCGACTGATTAGAAGTATTTCTAGGAAACTTAATCCAATCAGTCAGCCTTATCAATTGAAGAGGCGCGGAGCCTGCGAGCGCGGAGCGTGATGCAAGGTGCTATCAACCTGTGCGCCGGCAGTATTCTCGATGTGGTAACTGGAGCAAGTGGCACCAAAAGAACAACTCAAGCCGCCCTCAAATCATGCTCGGATGACGAAGACCGATCCAGCCACAACCCATGTCCCACAGCAAACCGGTACATCTCCGATTCCCCGGAGAAGCCCAACCGCCGGCAAGCCTCAGTGCGCTGCGCACTAATGGTATTCACCCGCCGATGCAATAAGCGCGCCGTTTCGCAGACGGAGAGACCGCAGAGCATGAGGCCAGTCACTTCCATCTGCCTGCGCGTGAGCAGACCGAACCGCTTATACTCGGGCAGCGCCTCGAATTGCCGAAGCGATCCCTGAGCGACAGAAGAGAGATAGCGATCGCCGCGCGCGAGCGCCCGCACCGCCGCGATCACTTCGTGCATTTCATCGCGCTTGCTGACGAATCCGGCGACGCCGCGTTGAACCAGACTGCCCACGAGGAAGGGATCGTCGAACTCGCTATAGACCAGCACCGGCACTTCAGGAAAGTCACTCGAAACCGAAGCCAGAAACTGCCAGCCGTCGAGCCCCTGATCGCCGGGGCGCGAGTAATCCGTCACGACGACATCGCCTTCCGAGGCACTCAGCAATTCCACTAATTCATCGGGACTCGTGACCGTGCCCGATACATCGAAGCCCGCGTCCTCGAGCGCCTTCCGAAGTCCGCATAGCACGAGCGGATGATCGTCGACGACCGCAACTTTCGTACGTTTCATCATGGTTATCTCCTGACAGGCCTCTCGCGGCCCTCATCAACTGCTGTCGCAGGCCTCAGCGTTCGGCCCGGCTGCAAACGAGCGTCGAGCGCGGAGACGATGAACATTCGCTGCCACGTCGTCACGCCGGCAATCATTCAGTGCCTTTCAAAGACTCGCCTTCTCGCGAAAAGCTTTATTCGTGACTTGCTCAAACGATACAGCCGCGAAGTGGACCGTCATATAGAACGATGTTGAAAACCCATCGCAATGGTCCTTAAGCACTGAATCGAACAGGAGAGCGATGAAACAGCATCGCAATCAGTAATTATCCGGAGACGGACTGAACGGTTCGCTGATTGGGCCCGATTGTTATACATCGTTATACGGGCACGCAGCGAAGGGGATGAGTCAGACCGGCATCGGCAATGCGGCCGCCGGCCACGCAGCGAGCCAGTCGACAAGTTTCGCAGGCGGCAAGGGCCGACTCAGGTGATACCCTTGCGCGAGATCGCATCCGAGCGCCTTGAGACGCAGCATCATCGCTTCGTTCTCCACGCCTTCTGCCACGACCTTCATGCCCATGTTGTGCCCGAGGTCGATGGTCGATCGCACGATGGTCTCGTCGTCCTTGTGATGCGTCATGCCCATCACGAACGACTTGTCGATCTTCAGTTCGTCCACGGGCATGCGCTTCAGATACGAAAGCGACGAGTATCCCGTGCCGAAATCGTCGATGGAAAGGCGAATGCCGAGCGCATGCAGGCGGTCGAGTGTTTCTATCGCGTGATTCGGATCGTCCATGATCGCGCTCTCTGTAATCTCGATCCAGATGCAGTCCGGCGAGACGCCATGCTTCACGAGCAGGCTCTGAAACATGTCCGGCAGCGACGACAGAATCAGTTCGCGCGCCGACACGTTCACCGACACGGCAAGCTCGATACCCTGCGCCCGCCACGCCGCGCACTGCGCGATGGCCTTGTCCGCGACCCAGCGCGTGATGGTCTTGATATAGCCCGTCTGCTCCGCGAACGGAATGAACTGATCGGGCGACACGAAGCCGCGCGTCGGATGATCCCAGCGCACGAGTGCTTCGACATACTTCACGCGATGCGTCGCGAGATCGACTTTCGGCTGATAGTAGAGCGTGAGCTGATCGTGTTCGACGGCCTGCCGCAACTCGCCCATCAGCGACAGACGCTCGGCGCTGTTGTGATCGTGCCGCGCGTCGTAGAGCGCATGGCCGAGGTTGGCTCGCTTGGCTGCATACATCGCGATATCGGCGCGTCGCATCAGCACGTTGATGTCCGTGCCGTTGTCCGGAAAACTCACGATGCCGATGCTCGCGCCCACATCGACGAGTTGCCCTTCTATCGTGATCGGCTCTTCGAGCGCACGCAGCATGCGCGCCGCCACGCTGCGCGCCGCCGTGAGATCGCCATCGGGCAACAGCACCGCGAACTCATCGCCGCCGAGCCGCGCGACCGTATCGGTCTGCCGGTGCAGCGTCGCGCGCAAACGGCCCGCCACTTCGCACAGCAGCATGTCGCCGATGGGATGCCCCAACGTATCGTTCACGAGCTTGAAGCGGTCGAGGTCCATCATCATCACGCACAACGGGTGACGCTTCTGCGCGGCAACGGCAATCGCCTGTTGCAGACGGTCGTTGAACAACGCGCGATTCGGCAAGCCGGTGAGCCGGTCCATGTACGCGAGTTCCGTGATGCGCCGCTCGCGTTCGACAATGCCCTCCTGCATCTGGTTGAACGCGTTCGCAAGCTCGCCGATCTCATCCTGATGACGCACGTCAATGGACCCGCTGTAATCGCCACGCCCGACGCGCCGGGAAAACTGCGCGAGCGCCGCGAGCGGCCGCGTGACCGAACGCGCCGTCAACATGCTGCCGACGATAGACACGATCACGCCCAGTATTGTGATCAGCAGCAACGTCGATTGCAGCCGATGGAATGGCGCGAGCGCCTGGTTCAGCGAACGTTCGAGCAGCACCGCCACCGTGCGCCCTTCCGAATGCAGCCGGACGACGCGCGTGGCGTAACCATCGTCCGCGAGTTGGGCCTGATCGGTGAGCTTCGCGCGCGACGCATCGGGCAGCGAGCTTGCGACAACATCCCATCGGCCGCGCGCATCGACGGTGAGGAAGGACACATCGAGCGATGTGAGCGAGCTCATCTCCCGGGCGAGGGCGTCGTCGATGGCGAAACCCATCACGACCCACGCGATGACAATGGGCGCCTTCACCGGCACCGCGACCAACTGATACGCCTTACCGCCGATGATGCCGAACGACGACGCATCGCCCTTCTTCGCAACCGCGCGGATCAGATGCGGAAACGAAAAGGCCATGCCTTCGTGCGCCGAGCCTTCGTTATCGGCGACGAGCTTGCCGTCGAGATCGACGAGCATGACTACGTCCGCATGAATGCGGTCGCCGTGATTCTGCAGCGCGGACGCCACGGTCTTGCTGTCGTGCGTGGCGACCGCCTCGCGAAATCCGAAGTCGGACGCGGCCACGCTCGCGGCCTGCGTCAACTGCTGGCTATTGCTTCGCAACACTTGCCCGAAGACGCGCTCGGCCACCGACAACTGCTCCTCCGCGTTCTCGTGCGCATTCTTCAGGATGACAGAATTAATGACGACGTAAGCCGCAGCCTGCGCAGCAAGCATCAGAACGACGAACACCAGCGCGATGCGCGCTCGCAGGCTGTGCAGGCGCATGCTATTCGGCGGCCCTCAGTTGCAATGCGAGCTTCACCGGCGCGTCCGTGGCAGCGTTGATCTTCTGCGACGGCAACGCGTTCGGATCGCCGAGGCGGTAGTGCCATGCAGTAAGCTTCAGCGCATCGGCAGGCACATTGTCGATGACGGCCACGCCCTTTGCATCGGTCTTCGCGAACCAGGGAGTATCGACGATCAGCAGATACGCCACCATTTCGTCGTGGATATTGCAGCCCATCACGACGAGGCCCGGCTTGTCGAACACGACCGGGTTCGCCGGAATGCCGTGGTACAGGTTCAACTCGAAACGCTTCGCGGGCGAGAAGGAGTACACGTCATGCTCGATGTTGTCCTTGTTCGGAAACGTCACCGACGCGCCCGTCTGCACGACGGAGACGCGCGGCACGAAGCGCCGCTTCACCTGATCGATGATCGCGCCGGCAGGCTTCGTCGCGGGCGGCTTGCCTGCGACGGGCGTTGCATAGACCACGGCATCGGCGACGGGCGCGCCCGCCTGATCGACCACCTGAACGTGAACGCTCGCTGCCTGCGCAAGCGATGCGAGAAGCGCCAGCAAGGGCGCGAGGAAGAATCGGTAGGCTTTCATCATTCACGGTCCTGCACATCGCGGTACATCGGCGCGAGTTTCGCGAGCAGCTTGTTTTGCGCGTGAAACGGCACGCCGTTCTTGTCCATCGCGGCCTGGAGGTCTTCGACGAGCGCATTGAACGCCGCGCGATCGATATTCTGGCCTTCGTGCGTGCGCTTCATCGGACGGCCGGTATAGACGCACGGTCCATCGAGCAGCACGCAGAACTGCTCGACGAGCTTCGTCTTGATGCGCCGTATCGGGGCGTTCTCGAAGTACGGCGCGGTGCGAGGATCGACGGTCACGGTCGCGTACATGTCGTCGACGATGCGCGTGAGCCCTTCTCTTTCGCCGAATTGCCGATACAGCGCGTTGTCCTCTGCATGCGCGTTCATGCTTGCCAGCGCGGCGAGCAGGCAGCAGGCCGCGAGCGCGGCGTGTCGAATAGTCATGGTCATGATCAGAAGCCCGCCTGCAGCGAAACATAGAATCCGCGCTGATTTCTGATGGTCGCGATATCGCCGAGCGATACATACGCGGCCGTCAGCGAGACATGCTTGTTCGGCGCCCACGCGATGAACGCATCGTAGGCGTCCTGTTCGCGGGCGAACGAGAGGTTGTCGGGCTTCATGCGATATTCGGCCCCGACGGCGATGTTCTTCGTCAGCAAGTACGCCACCGACGATTCGAACTCCGGCTTGTAAGCGTTGGATTTGTCGCCGCCGAAGCCGAGCAGGCCGAACTGGTTCGCTTTCGTCAGGCGCACCGCGCCGTTGAGAAGCAGGCTTTGCGCGAGCAGCAGCTTCGTGGCGGACAGATAAAAGTCCGTGCCCGAATTGCTCGCCGCGCCGATCGCCTTCAAGACGCCGCCTTCTTCGTTGTGCTTGAACTGGATGCCGGCTGCGATCTGCGGCATCCACGTGTCCTGATCGAGCACGGCGTCGCCCAGCAGGCGCACCTTCAGGCCGAAGATGTTCTGACTGAACGCATAGCCCGCGCCCAGGCCGAGCTTCGCGCCGGCATCGCGTGTGTCGAAACGCTGGCGGGCGAGCGACAGCTCGACGCGGTTCGCCACGCCCACGGTCAAGCCCCATGAGCCGAGCGCGTAGTCCTGCGTGCGGATGAGCGTGCCGTGAGCGTTGGCGCCGAGCTGGCCCGCCGTGCCGTAACCGCCGATCACGGCCCACGGCGCGAGACCGCCGCCCGCCGCGCCTTCGATCTGCGATACGCCGCCCGTGAGCAGCAGCTTGCCGCCGGTGAGCGGGACGTTCGGCGATTCGGGGGCGTCGTCGGCCAGCGCGGACGGCGAATACGCCGCGAGCGCGGCCATTGCGCAGGCCAGGCTCGCGGTCATGCGAGAAAAGTGCATTACGTGGATGGGCTCTCGAAACGGGTCCATGAGATTCCCGTTCATCGCCCTGGGAGTGGCGCGTGCGACGTCGTGCGTCTACGCGGCGAGCCTGGCGCTCGGGGACGGACGCGGCTTCATGCGCCGCGCCGCTTCATCCACGTGTATACGGCGGGGCTGGTCGAAACTTGATGGAAGCCTAGGGCTTCGGAATGCGGATGCGGCTGATCATCAGCGAACCGGAGATGGCGTAGACAAAGACGAGCGGATGCAGCGTGAACCCGGCGATGCGCCATTCGCCGAACCACATGCGCGGCCCCAGTGCATCGAACCATGCGGCGATGCCGAGCATCAGCACGATGGCGAACGATGTCGGAATGGGCGTGCCCTCGAAATGCGTGACCTTGCCCGTGCCGGCCGACATCTCTTCGGTCGTGACGTTATAGCGCGCGAGACGGGACACGCCGCACGCGACGAAGTACGCGAGCATCACGCGGTCATAGAGGCCGCGCATGCCGCATCCGTAACCAATGATGGCCGGCGCGACGCCGAACGAGATCACGTCGGCGAGCGAATCGAGTTCCTTGCCGAGCAGCGACGCCTTCTGACGCCACCGGGCGATGCGGCCGTCGAGCACATCGAACACGAGCGCCGCGAACACGAGCGCGCACGCCAGATAGATATGCATGACGTCGGAGTCGTCGATATAGCTGATCGTCGAGAACAGTGCGCCCGTGCCGCAGACCGCGTTGCCCAGCGTGAACCAGTCGGCGAGATGGAAGTCGCGAATCATCGAGAAACGTTTCATGCTTGTTGTCTTTGCTGTTCTTGCTGTTGTTGCGTTGGATTCGGGCAGCGCCAGGCGGGCGGCCGCAGGACGGATCGAGTCTATCATTACGCCTCGCCGTCATCGCCGCACGCAAGAGTCGGACCGCATCAGTCGACCGGCTCGCCGTTTCTGAGAACGCGCGCGTTGGCGAGCGCCTCGTGCGGCATCATCCGCGTGTTGACGCCCATGACCGGCCGGTCCGGATCGACCGCGCGCCAGTGCGTGACTCATCCGCACGACGCGCAGCGATGAAACACGAGCCTGCGCGCCCCCCACGTGTAGGTATCGGCCATGCCGTTGCCGGGAGCGAAGCGCACGCGCGACGGGTCGTAGTAGGCCCGGGGCACGCCGTATCGACGGCACAGGGAGCAATCGCAGTCGTTCACTTCGGCGGGCGCGGCATCGACGGTGAAGCGCACTGCGCCGCAATGGCAGGAGGCATCGATCATGGGAGCGTGCGAAGCTGGGCTTCGATGGCGGCTTTATCGATCACGGACCACACCTGCGCGATCTTCCCCTCGCGGAACTCGTAGAACACGTTCTCCGCAAACGAGACGCGCCTGCCGTCGATGGCGAGGCCGAGGAAATCGCGCGCCGGCGTGCAGTCGAACCACAAGCGGCACGCGACGAAAGGCGGATCGGCGGCGAGGAGCCGGATATTAAAGCGAAGGTCGGGGATTTGCCGGAAGTCCCGTTCGAGCATCTGCCGGTAATCGGCAAGGCGAACGGACTGGCCGTTGTAATGGAGGTCGTCGTGAACGAACGTGCCGAGCATCGGCCAGTTCTGTTCGTTCAGGCAAGCGATGTAGCCGCGATAGACGCCGGCGAGGTCGGTTCTTTCCATATGAACGGTCCTTTGCGAGGCATGGCTCGTTCGTATGGTCTCACATCGGGTTCGCGGCGCGCACCGCTCGCGTGACGAGCTGTGGCGATGCGCGCGCGACGCCGGCTTTCAGCCTTCGATCTTCGACATGACCGCCGTCGCCGGATCGTAGCGATAGCCTTTCTGCGCGAGCTGCTGCGCGATCTTGTCGCCGATCACGCGTTGCTGCGCCTCGCGGAACACGAGTTCGTGATCGGGCTTCAGGCGTTCGAGTTCGGTCGACAGGCGACGCAACAGCGCGACTTCGCCGGTGCTGCGGGCGTCGATGAACAGGATCTTTTCGTTGGCCACATCGAGGCGCTGCTTGAGATCGCGTGCATACATGACCCACTGCTCGGCGTTGGAACGAAGCTCGTCGTAGGCCTTCGCGTGCGTCTGCGCCTGAGCGGAGATGCGGCGCTGCAGTGCGGCGAGTTCCTCTTCCTTCGCCGCGCCTGCGGTCTGCAACGCGATCTTGTGATCGCGCAGCTCGTCGCGCATGGCGGCTTCGCTCTTTTCGCGCTCGGCGAGTTGTTCCGCGAGACGCGCGGCGTGCTGCTGCGCCTCTTCCGCACGCGTCAGCGCGGCGGTGGCGTCCTCGGACACACGCGCCAGCTCGGCTTGCACGGCAGCCCTTTCCTCGCTGACGGCGTTGAGTTGCGCGCGGGCTTCGTCCAGTTCACGCGCGATGCGAGCCAGCGCCTCTTGTCCCGCCGATGCCTCGGCCTGGCGCGCCGCGTTCGCCTCGCGATCCGCCGCGAGTTCGGCTTCGAGCGACGCGACACGCGAACGGCTTTCCTCGATTTGCGCGTGCGCTTCCTCGAGTTCGCGCGTGGCGCGCTGCAACGCTTCTTCCCGCGCCGATGCCTCGGCGTGGCGCGCCGCGTTCGCCTCGCGATCCGCCGTGAGTTCCGCTTCGAGCGACACGACGCGCGTGCGGCTTTCCTCGATCTGCGCGCGCGCTTCCTCGAGTTCGCGCGTGGCGCGCTGCAAGGCTTCTTCCCGCGCCGATGCCTCGGCCTGACGCGCTGCGTTCGCCTCGCGATCCGCCGCGAGTTCCGCTTCGAGCGACACGACGCGCGTGCGGCTCTCTTCGGTCTGCGCGCGCGCTTCCTCGAGTTCGCGCGTCGCGCGCTGCAAGGCTTCTTCCCGCGCCGATGCCTCGGCCTGACGCGCCGCGTTCGCCTCGCGATCCGCTGCGAGCTCGGCTTCGAGCGACACGACACGCGTGCGGCTCTCTTCGGTCTGCGCGCGCGCTTCCTCGAGTTCGCGCGTCGCGCGCTGCAAAGCTTCTTCCCGCGCCGATGCCTCGGCCTGACGCGCCGCGTTCGCCTCGCGATCCGCCGCGAGTTCGGCTTCGAGCGACATGGCACGCGCCCGGCTTTCGTCATTTTGTGTGCGCGCCTCGTCCAGCTCGCGCTTGACGCGCTGCAATTCTTCGTCGCGGGCGGATGCATCGGCGTGGCGGGCCGCGTTCGCTTCGCGTTCAGCCGCGAGTTCGGTGCGCGCCGTCTGCAAGTCGGCTTCCAGGGCCGCCATGCGGGCGGCGCTTTCCTCGCGCACCGCGTCACGCTCGCGAGCGATGCGGTCGATTTCCGCGCTCCTCGCCGTCACCTCGGCCTTGAGGGCTTCGCGGGAATTACGTTCCTCCTCGAGCGACACCCGCGCGGCGGCGAGCACGGCGTCCTGCGTCGACGCGCGCTCGGCCAGTTCGGCCGCGCGCGCCTGCGATGCCTCGGCGCGCTCCGTCGCGCCGGCGACCTGCGCGTGCAGCCGCGCGACCGTCTCCTCCGACGCCCGAAGCGCGCGTGTCAGCTCGTCGTGCTGCAGGCGGATGTCGGCGGCGGCGCCTTCGGCGGTCTGGAACACGGCGAGCGCTTCGTCGCGTTCCGCGAGCGCCGTTTGCAGCCGCTGGCTCAGGCTGTCGGCGTGCTGCCCGATCGCGTGTTGCGCGTGGTCCCACGACGCCTTTCTGATGCCGTGCGCCGCGTTCAACAGCGCGTCGGCGAATTCCGGGGGCATCTCCGCCGGCAGTTGCGCGGCAGGCATCGCGGGCTGGCGGGCGTCGCGCCAGCGCTGCAGTGCGGCCGCGATCGATACGGCCGATCCGCGGCGCACCTCCGACCAGACGGTGACGGGGGTGACCGGCCGCCCTTCGTCGGTCAGACGCTGGGCGATCGAGATGATTTCTTCATCGGTGATGGTGTCTGCTTCAGTGAACATAAACGCCTCGTGTTACAGGCATCGGGCACGGCGTGCCGGACGAGAGGAATGATTATCCAACAACTTGGCAAGGCTTCCCGATTTTGCCCGACGAAAACGTTGCACATGCGGCGAAAGAGGAACTTATTCCACATTTTTTTCGAGCAGCCGGGATCGCGCCGCCGCGATCGACTGCTGCAGCTTCGCTTCCAGCGTCTCGCGCGGCGGCAGCACCGTCAGATACTCCGCGACGTGGATGCCGCTCTTGTCCAGCTCCAGCAGCTCGATCTGCTCCTGTTTCTTGCCCGCGCACAGGATGATGCCGAGCGGCGGCAACTCGTCGGGTTCCTGTTCGTGCCTTGCGAGCCAGCGCAGATACAGCTCCATCTGGCTCTTGTATTCGGCCTTGAACGCGCCGAGCTTCAGTTCGATGGCGACGAGCCTGCGCAGCTTGCGGTTGTAGAACAGCAGGTCGATGTAGAAATCGTCCTCGTCGATCTGCAGGCGCTTCTGCCGCGCGACGAACGTGAAACCGGCGCCGAGTTCGAGCAGAAATTGCTCCATCTCCCGGAGAATCGCGTCTTCGAGGTCTTTTTCGAGATAGTGGTCGTTGAGCCCGAGAAAATCGAGCACATACGGGTCTTTTAGCAGCGTTTCGGGTGTGAGGCGGCCTTCGTCGCGCATGACGGCGATATCGTGCGCGATGGCGTCCTGCGGTTTGCGGGAGATGGCGCTGCGCTCGAACAGCATCGACTGGATGCGTTCCTGCAACTGCCGCGACGACCAGCGTTCGACGCGCGCCAGTTCGATGTAGAAGTCGCGCTTGTGCGGATCGTCGATATAGATGAGCGTCTTGAGGTGCGTCCAGCTCAATTGTCTCCGCACTGCGGAGACACTCGCCTCGTCGGCGAAGACTTCGGCGAGGCGGATGCAGTGGCGCAGCTGCTTGTCGCTCCAGCCGCGGCCATAGCGGGTGCTCAGTTCGTGCGCCAGCGTCGCGACGACTTGCCGGCCATATTCGGCCCGCTCGCCGCGCAGCACTTCGGCGCGGACCCGGTTGCCAACCTGCCAGTAGAGCAGCGTCAGTTCGGCGTTGACGGCGGCGGCAGCGCGTTCGCGCGCTGAATCGATCAGCCGTCTGACTTCATCGAAAAGGGAGGAAGGAATGAGGTCGGTCATGGAGCAGGTTCGGATCGGCGGTGATGATTGTCTCCGCGCTGCGGAGACAATTCCCGTGAAGCGCGATGCCCCGCGCATAAACCGATCCTAACGCAAGCGCCGAATCCTCAGAAACCCGGCGACGCCCCCGCGCCGCCGCGCCAGTCGGGCCGCGACACCGTGCCGGTCACGCCGGCCGCGCGTTCGAGGATCGCACGGGTGCCGGGCGTCACCGACATCCGCGCGAGCTGCGATAGTTCGACCCAGCGTACATCGTCGATGCCGGCACGCACGTTCGCACGCGGACGGGCATCGGCGGGAATCGCGACGCGGAAGACCTGATGCATGTGATGAGCCGACACGTGCTGCCACAGGAAAGCGGCCGCGCTTGCTTCGACGCATGTTTCTTCGTGCAGCTCGCGGATTGCGGCGGCCATCGCCAGTTCGCCCGGCCGGAGATCGCCTCCCGGCAGAAACCACGGGCC
This sequence comes from Caballeronia sp. LZ016, assembly GCF_031450805.1. Taxonomy (NCBI): domain Bacteria; kingdom Pseudomonadati; phylum Pseudomonadota; class Betaproteobacteria; order Burkholderiales; family Burkholderiaceae; genus Caballeronia; species Caballeronia sp. LZ016. The sequence goes on along the minus strand of NZ_JARTVY010000004.1, from coordinate 64,988 downwards.
GCCACGTTCCTTCACCAGCAGCACCGCGTGTTGGCGCACCAGCAGCGCCGTTGCCCGAACCCTCATTCCCCCGTCTCCAAGATGAATTGCCGCGCCAGCGTGTCAACGCGTGCGGCGGTGTGTGCCAGCGTCGAGCGCCCTTATGGTCGGATTGTTGTAACGCATAAGGGGCGCATGGCGCAATCGGTTACACCGCTATTTCGGCATCGCAATGGAGAAGTTGAGGGAGGTGAATGCGGCGTCAATCGTCTGCTGATTTACAGGTACTCGACGTTGCCATCCACGCTGATGGCCTGCCCCGTGATGTTTCGCGCCGCCGGCGATGCGAGGAATAGGGCCATTGCGGCGATATCGTCGACGGTCACCATGCGTCGCAGCGAAATGCGCTGCAGGTACTGCGCGCGCATTTCATCGAAACCGATGCCGAGCGATTCCGCCCGCGCCGCGATCACGCGATCCATGCGCTCGCCCTCGACGACGCCGGGAAGGATCGCGTTGACGCGGATATCGATCGGGCCGAGTTCGACGGCAAGCGACTTCACGAGCCCGACGATGGCCCGTTTCGTCGCCGCGTAAGGCGTGCGGAAGGCATAGCCGAGCCGCCCGGCCACCGACGCCATCGCGATGATGCCCACAAAAATGACAGTCGGAAGGAACTGAAAACCGAGACGGCGTTGATAAGGTATTCGTAATAAGAAAATCTGCGAGAGAGACCCGGTGCGAATTTCCGACTTTACGATTCCATACTACAGTTCCGACTTCCTGCGACGCTGGAAACGGCGCGACGGATGCAACGCCATTCTTGGCTTGAACGTTTCCCTTCAGCGCCAACCGCCCGACTGCCAGTTCCACGTTGCACCGCCGCCACCGCCCCCTCCTCTCGCAAAGCCTGACCCGGCAATCGCTTTTATCGACACTCTTCAGAAGGTCTACGATTTCTTCCACGAGCCGCCGAAGGCGCGCCCGCCTGCTCCGCCGAAACCAGCGATTCAAATTCCGCCGTTCGATTTGCAGGAGATCCCTGGGGCGATGCGCATGGTGAATATGCCGATGTCGGCCAAGCTCATGGAACGATGGTTCGCTGGCGCACTCAATTATTCGCCGACTGAGGACGATGAAAAGGCGCTGGTAAATCAAGACGGCAACCCGTATCCGCCGTCGATGTATGAAATGTCGATGGTTAAGCTCGATTGGGTACTGAGTTTTCCGCGCGCCAAAGAAGCCCATGATCAACTGTTGAGCCGAAGCGTGCTAGCCTCGCCTCGGGCACTGGACGGTTTGCAAAGCATTTTGGCTCCTTTTAGTGCGGCGGACCGTTGTTTCAACACGCTCGCTCTGTGTAACGGCAGCCTCATCGAAACGCATAAGCGCTTCCAATATCAATATCGCTCCGTCGAGTCGTCGTTCAATCAAAAAATACGGCAATTCGCGAATAGAGAATACGCATTTCGGGGCGTTCCTGATGATCTGACAGGTGCGTTGGGGTCGTTCAATATCTACGCCGCGCCCAGTGACGTCCGATTTAATTGGAACGGAACTGAAGCATCGATATCGAGCGTGGTGGTTTATGTGAGAGACAACTATACGTTCACAGATAAGGCGGGCGATGACTCGCAGTATCTCGGTCACTGGAATCGAGACCGCATCATCGTTGTTCCCTATAACATCGCGATGAGCACACTTAGCTGGCATCTGCCGGGGGTGGGCGAACTTCAGCCTCCCGATGAGGTGAACTTTAACTCGCTTTGGGCCAAAGCAGCGGTGGCCGTTGCCGATCCGCGCAAGCGCGGGAATGTTTATTACCCGGTCTATAACTCATCGTATCGTGATTGGCAACGCACACATAAGCGCGGCGGCGACTTCGTGATCTTCACGGATTACGAGACGATCAGGCTTAATCCCCCACTGGCGGTGAAATTCTGATGCAGGGAATCGGAAACTATGCGGTGACGCGGGCAATCGTGGCTCTTATATTCATCGCGGCGACCATCGTAATCGCCGTAGCCTACTATTCAGTGAAACATGGACTGCGGGAAACGGTGAAGCGAACTCTGCTTGCGATCTTGCTGCTTGTAGTGGCAACCATCGTCATCAACTACTCGCTAGAAGCTCGGACGCGCGCACGGATTGTCACCGCCAAGTGCGCGAAGTCGGTGTCTCCGACTTCGCGATACGTCGCGCGAACATGCTATTCGGGCGGTCGAGTGGTGTTGCGCGTGTTGACGGCGGATGAGTCGAGCTTGCTGGCAGAAAGGACGTTCTGGAGCTACGGCGACGACCCTGCCCGGTTGTATTGGGAGGATGGCAGGCTGAAATACGGGGATGGCGACGAGAACGGTGTCCACTTCAGCTCAATCACATTACCCCCCAATCTGAAAGATCGGCTGCTCGCTCATCTTCCGTGAGACTAAGCGCCGTCCACAATCACTATGAGGTTCGCGCCGCGCCCGACACGACCACGCGCAGTCCTGGCGCGGGCTTCAACAGATCGAATGTATTCATACTGCCGATGCCTTTTGAAAATCAGAGCGTCATGCCGCCCGACGCTTCGATCACCGCGCCGTTGATATAGCTCGCTTCGTCGCTCGCGAGGAACGCATAAATGTTCGCGATTTCCTCGGGCTTGCCGAGACGCCCGAGCGGCACTTGCGCACGCATCTTCGCGAGCACTTCCTCGGGCATGGTGGCGAGAATGGGCGTGTCGATGAACCCCGGCGCGACCGCATTCACGCGCACGCCCTTCGGCCCCAGCTCGCGGCTCCACGTCTTCGTGAAACCGATCACGCCGAACTTCGCGGCGGCGTAATTGGTCTGCCCGAAGTTGCCGTAGATGCCGACGACCGAACTCGCATTCAGGATCACGCCCGCGCGCTGCGCCACCATGTGGTCCGCCACGGCCTGCGTCGCATGAAACACGGCGCGCAGATTCACGTCGATGACCGCATCGAACTGCTCGAGCGTCATCTTCTGCAAGCGCGCATCGCGCGTGATGCCGGCGTTGTTCACGAGCACGTCGATCCGTCCGTACTGCTCGCGCACCGTCGCCACCATCTCGTCAACGCGCGCGCGATCCGACATGTCGATGCAAAACGCACTCGCCTGTCCGCCCGCCTCGCGGCATGCATCGGCGACACGCGTCACGGCATCGTTGTTCAGATCGCACGCCGCGACGATCGCGCCTTCGCGTGCGAACTTCAGTGCCGTCGCCGCGCCGATGCCTTGTCCCGCTCCGGTGATGATCGCTATTTTTCCTTGTAACCGCATCGTCTCAACCCTGGTCGTTGGTCATACGTTCATGAGTGGGCACCCGCGGCCGCGCCGACGGCCGGCCGCGGGGCCGCTTCGCGCCTGATTGCGCGACCCAGCAAGGGTACCAGCAGCAGGCCGAGCACCGATGCGACGACGATCACCATGAAGCCCGAATCGCTGCGTCCCGTCGCCGTCTCGGTCATGCCGAAGAGATACGGGCCGACGAATCCGCCGATCAAGCCGATCGTGTTGATGAACGCCAGTCCCGCCGCGGCCTGAATGCCTTGCAGGCGCTTCATCGCGATGGCCCAGTACGAAGGCAGCACGCCGCCCGCGAAGAATGCCGTCACCGCGAGCAGCACCATGCGCGCCGCCGGGCTTGCCGTCGCGACGAACGCGCAAGCGCCGGCGACCAGTCCCGCAGTCAGCACGCCGAGATAGACGCAGTCGTTCCCATAGCGCCGATGAATGCGCGGCAGGATCAGCACGCCCAGCAGAAACCCGATGCCGACGCTGCTCGACAGCAGACCGACGATGAAGGGCGTCTTGATCTGCATCTGCTGGATCATCGCGGGCGTGAAGAAATACAGGCCGACGAACGCCACCTGGTTCAGGAAGTAGATGAGCCCGATGAGCACGGTCGTCGGGCGCTTCAGCGCAGCGATCCAGTCTGCCGACGTGAGTTCGGGATGCCCCTGTGCATCGATGACGGCGCGCTGTTCGAGCGCATCGACTTCTTCTTTCGAGAGCCAGCGTGCATTGCGCGGCCGCTCCGGCAGCTTGAAGAACAGCACGATGCCCACGATGACGCTCGGAATGCCTTCGATCATGAACATCCACTGCCAGCCGTGCAGCCCGCCGATGCCGCCGAGTTGCATCAGCGCGCCGCCGAGCGGATTGCCGAGCATCAAGGCGAGCGCGGGCGCGGTGTAGATCCAGCCGACCGCAACGGGGCGGTCCTTCGGCGCGAACCACAACGTGACCATGTACATCAGTGCGGGAAAGAGCCCGGCTTCCGCGATGCCGAGCAGCACGCGCAGCACATAGAACGACCACACGCCCTGCACGAACATCATCGCGGTGGACAGGATGCCCCACGTGACTGCGATCCGCGCGATCCACCGTCGCGGCCCCACGCGATGCGCGGCCAGGTTGCTCGGCACTTCGAGCAGCGCATAGCCGATGAAGAAGATGCCCGAGCCGAGTCCGAACGCCGCCGCGCTGATGCCCACGTCGGCCGCGAGTTGCGCCTTCGCGAGCGCAACGTTCGTGCGGTCGAGGAAAGACATGAAGTAGATCGCGCACATCAGCGGGATGAGGCGCAGCATCGCCTTGCGTGTGGCGATGCGGTGAGTTTCGTCGATCGATAGGGATGTCATGGTGTCTCCGTATATGTCTTTATCGTTATGCCTCGTTCGATGTCAGGTCATGGCGTGACCTTGTCGCGGCCCTTCAGGCCGAGCATCTCGCGCGCGTCGTCGGGCGTCGCGATGTCGAACGACAGTTCCTCGAGAATCCGCCGGATCTTGCGCACCTGTTGCGCGTTTGATTCCGCCTTCACGCCCTTCGCGATATACACGCTGTCTTCGAGACCGACGCGCACGTTGCCGCCCATGATCGCGCCCATCGTGACGAGCGACATCTGATGCCGCCCCGCGCCGAGCACGGAGAACTGGTAGTTCTCGCGTCCGAACAGACGGTCGGCCGTCGAACGCATCACGGTCATGTTCTCGGGGTCCGCGCCCATGCCGCCGAGAATCCCGAACACGGACTGGATGAAAAACGGCGGCTTCACGAGCCCTTCATCGACGAAATGCGCGAGGTTGTAGAGATGCCCGAGGTCGTAGCATTCGAACTCGAACCGCGTGCCCTTGCCGCCGAGTTCGAGCAAGATGTGCCTGATATCCCGGAAGGTATTGCGAAAGATCATGTCCTCCATGCCTTCGACGTAATCCTTCTCCCAGCCATAACGCCACGACGAAATCTTCGAGGCGAGCGGGTGAATCGAAAAGTTCATCGAGCCCATGTTGAGCGAGCACATTTCAGGCGCCGCGAGCAGCGGATACGCCAGGCGCTCGCCGAGCGTCATGCGCGTGCTGCCGCCTGTCGTGATGTTGATGACCGCATCGGTCGCTTCGGCGATCTGCGGCACGAACTGCCGGAAGATATCCGGGTTCGGCGTGGGGCGTCCGTCCTGCGGATCGCGTGCATGAAGATGGATGATGGCCGCGCCGGCTTCGGCGGCTTCGATGGCCTGCGTGCGGATATCCGATGGCGTGAGCGGCAGATGCTCCGACATCGACGGCACGTGGGTGGCCCCTGTGACCGCGCACGAAATGATGACCTTGCGGCCCTTGGTGTTCATCTGGCGTCCCTCCGTCCCTATCGTCCATGCCGCGCATTCGTCGCGCGTGACATCTTGTGAGAGCGATATTAGTGGGATAGCATCGCGCTGGTAAGGTCATTTTCGGACACGCGAAAGTCCGCCGAGGACAACGCGCAATCCCGCTCACAGCAGCGAAGAGAGATGCCGTGGCAACGAGCCGCCCGCCGTACAACGAGCGCATCTACGCGCCTTACAAGATCGCCGCGCTGGTGGAAGTGCTGGCGGAGCAGGGCATCGCGCCCGCCGACACCCTGCGCGGCACCGACGTGCGTCCCGACCAGATTTACGATGCCGCCGTGCTGACATCGGTCGCGCAATACGCGACGGCATGCAGGAACGCGGTGTCGCTATCGTGCGATCCCGCCACGCCGTTCAAGGTCGGCACGCGGCTGCATCTGTCGGCTTACGGGATGTACGGGTATGCGCTGATGTCTTGCCTGTCGCTGCGTGAGTACTTCAAGCTCGGCGTGAAGTATCACCGTCTCGCGACCCCGACCGTCGCGATCGAATGGACCGAGTATCCGGACCGGATGGTCTGGACCTTCCCCGATGCGTTCGTGTCGAGCCCTTCGCGCGAGTTGCGCGAGTTCATCATCGAGCAGCAGTACACGCAGCATGTCACGCATCTTCAGGATGTCGCCGGAAGCCGCTGTCCGCCGGTCAAGGCGTGCTTCTCCTATCCCGCGCCCGCGCATGCCGACCTGTATTCGAAGTATCTCGACTGTCCGTGCTTCTTCGACCAGCCGCAATGCGAGCTCATTTATGACAGCACGATTCTCGACCGCAAGCCGCAGCTCGCGCACAAGCTCACGGCCACGCTGTTGCAGGAGACCTGCGACCGGCTGATCGGGCAGGCGAAGACATCGTCGGGCGTTGCCGGTGAGGTCTATCAAATTCTGATGAGCACGCCCGGCACCTTCGCCGGCATGGAGGCCGTGGCCCGGATGCTCAACATGACGACGCGTACGCTCAGGCGGCGTCTGGAAGCGGAGGGCACGTCGTTCCTCGCTATCGTCGATGACGTGCGCCGCTCGCTCGCGCTCGAATATCTCAAGACCACGAAGATGAGCACCGACGACGTCGCGATGCTGCTCGGCTTCAGCGATGCCGCGAACTTCCGCCGCGCGCTCAAGCGCTGGACCGGCAAGGGGCCGGGCGAGCTGCGTCGCTGACGCCGCCTTTGATACGGACTGCGATTCGACGCATCCATTCCTCACACGAACCGCGTGCCGAAGCGCTCTGTGCGCAAAGGCACATTCACGAAAGTAACTGAAAGCTATAACGTGCGAAGCCCGCGCGCTGCCGGCTAATCGTTGATCCCGTTCGTCCGTAAGCAATCCCCTTGCGACCACTCACCGAGGCATCGGCAATGAACACGTCTTCGATTAGCGGATTCAAGACGCGCGTGAAGCGCAGCATCAAATGGCCGTTGATCGCTGCAGTCGCATCGCTTCCGGACTCGGTGCAGACGCTGCTCTTCGCGCCGTCAATCCGCAAATACGCGCAACGCGTGCCGATACTCAGGGTCGTGTATTCCGGCTGCTATCGCACGCATCCCATCGACCGTTTGCTCGGCACGAATACCGGCGGCATCGAGCCGCCCGAAGCGATTTACGGTGACGGCGTCGATGCGACGAGCTTTCCCTATATGGGCTCGCAACCGAGCCTCATTCGATGCGCGCTCGCTCAACTCGGCGACTTGCGCGATCACACTTTCATCGACATCGGTTGCGGCAAGGGCCGGCCGATGATCGTCGCCACCGAGTTTCCGTTTCGCGCGGTGATCGGTTATGACCTCGCCGCGCATCTCGTCGATATCGCCAATCGCAATGCGCAGATCGTCGCGCGACGCTTTCCCGACCGCGTGCCGATGCGCGCTCATGCCGCCGATGCGCTCAAACTCGACTTTCCGCCGGGCAAGCTGGTCGTCTTCATGTTCAATCCTTTCGGCGCGCAACTGATGGCGCGGCTGCTCGAGAATCTTTCGTCCGCCTTTACGCGCGGTTCGATCGAAGCGTTCTCGGTCATCTACTTCAATCCCATTTGCGCACACGTGTTCGATTCATCGCCATTGCTCGAGCGCCGCTTCGCTTCGGCGGTCGACTACGCGCCCGAAGAAATAGGCTATGGCGCGGAAACACGCCAGGACGTATTCATCTGGACAACGAAAGCCTGAATGTTTAGATGAAATGTCCGATACGGATAAACACCGATACTGAATGCGCTTGCTTCTGTCACGAGAAATAGATTAGGCATACCCACATTAATCTATTTCTCAATCAATTTTTACTGCCGAAACTCAACCGCGGGTCGCAATGTGGTCTTCCGCGCATACCGGCAAAATGCAGGCTGATACGGTTTCACCACGCGCAATTTTCTCTCACGCATCCGGGCTTCGATCATTTGCTTTCCTTATGAAACTGAATGGGAAAAGCATCGCAACACGTGCCCAATCCGTTTGAGCCAACCACACGCGCCGGGACCTGCTCAACATGATTTCCAAAGTCAAAACGTCTGACGAAGCCGCTTCGGATAACGGCGATGAGATTCCCTTCGCGTCGCTGATCGATACGATGATCAACCATCGCGTATTGATTGCGGTGGTGGTCGTGTTCACCGTGCTGCTCGGCGCCGCTTACGCATATCTGAGCCCGCCCATCTATCAGTCCGCGATCCTGATCAAGGTCGAGGACAACAAGGACGTTTCCAATTCGCGCCCCGGCGATCCGCTCAGCAACATGCTGCCGACGCTGGACGACCGCTCGTCGGCGGAAGGGGAAATCCAGGTGCTCGGTTCGAAGCTCGTCGTCTCGCGCGCCGTCGATGCGCTCAAGCTCTATATCAGCGCCTATCCGCGGCGTTTTCCGGTGGTCGGCAACCGGCTCGCCCATCGTGACGGCAAGCTGTCCGAGCCGGGCCTCTTCGGCTTCGGCAACTACGCGTGGGGTGACGAATCGATCACGGTTCCCGACTTCGACGTGCCGCGCCAGCTGGAAGGCGCGAAGTTCATCGTCATCGCGCGCAAGGACGGCCAGTACGAGCTCAGCAACCCCGCGCTCGGCACGCCGGTGGTCGGCACCGTCGGCGAAGTGCTGCTCGTGCAGACGCCGCAAGGTCCCGTGCGGCTGCTCGTCACCGCGATGAAGGGCAACCCGGGCGTGGGCTTCGATGTCGTTCACTATTCGCGGCAACTGACCATCGACGCGATTCAAAGCCAGCTCAAGATTTCCGAACAGGGCAACAAGTCGAGCGTGCTCAAGGTGACGCTGGAAAGCGCGGACCCCGTGCAGGTCGCCGCGACGATCAACGAAATCGGACGCCAGTATGTGAGGCTGAATGGCGATCGTAAGGCGGTGATCGCGGAAAACTCGCTGACCTATCTGCAAAAGCAGTTGCCGGTATTGAAGCGTCAGATGGAAGACGCGGAGAACGCGTACAACTCGTATCGCGACAAGAACGCGATGCTCGATACCGACGAGACCAATCGCCTGCTGCTGAAGCAGACCGCCGATGCGAACGCGCAACTGCTGTCCTTGCGCCATACGCGTGACGATCTCACGACCACGTTTTCGAGCGCGCACCCGCGCATCACATCGATCGACAAGCAGATCGCCGCAACGGAACAGTTCCTCGCGAAGCTCAACGACCGCACGCGCTCCATGCCGATGGAAGAGCAAGGCGCGCTGCGTCTCTTGCGCAATGTCCGCGTAAGCACGGACCTTTATACGGCGCTGCGCAACAACATCGAAGAGATGATGCTGATCAAGGCGGGCAAGGCGGCGTCGGTGCAACTGATCGATACCGCCGACGTGCCGGAGCTGCCGGTCAAGCCGATCAAGTGGCTGGCCATCGCGATCGGGCTCGCGCTCGGACTGTTCCTCGCCGTCGGCCTCGCGATGCTGCTCGACCGCATCTTCCGCGGCGTCACCGATACGCAGGAGATCGAGATCGAGACCGGCCTCAGCGTGTTCGCGACGATTCCGCAGAGCGCGCGCCAGCCGGCGCTCTCCAGCGTCGTCAACGGCACGGCGCCGCGTCAGGCGGTGCTCGCGTCGCAGTTTCCGAAAGACCCGACTGTGGAGGCACTGCGCATCCTGCGTTCCGCGCTGCAGTTCACGCTCGTCGGGGCGCGCAACAACGTGGTGATGATCGCCGGTCCGCTGCCGGGCGTCGGCAAGTCGTTCCTTTCGGCGAATCTCGCGACGGTGCTCGCATCGGGCGGCACGCGCGTGTTGCTGATCGATGCGGACTTGCGCAAGGGCTATCTGCATCGGCAATTCGGGATTCCGCAAGGGCCGGGGCTCGCGAACATCCTGCTCGGCACGCATGCGCTCGAAGGCGCCATCCATCGCGAGGTGCTGCCCAATCTCGACGTGCTGCAAGGCGGCCCTTATCCGTCGAGTCCGGCCGAGCTGCTGCTGAGCGCGAAGTATCGCGACGTCATTCAGGAGGCGTCATCGCTCTATGACATCGTGCTGGTCGATGCGCCGGCCGTGCTCGCGGTCTCCGATGCCGGCGCGATCGCCCCTGCCGCGGCATCGATCTTCCTCGTCGGCCTGTATGGACAGACGCGCGTCGGCGAGATCAAGGAGTCGATGAAGCGGCTCAACCAGACCGGCGCGCGCGTGACCGGCGTGCTGCTCAACGGCGTCTCGCTGCATACGGCGAACAAGGCGCTCGCGGGACGCTATGGCAGCAGCGCCTACGTCGCGCACAACTACGAATCCGCGCCCGAATAAGCGCTTTTCGCGCGAAGCAGGCCATCCGCAGCATCCTATCTACGCGTAGCTTCGAGACTGGAGAGACCTTCATGCGTTCGCTTACTGACCAGAAAATCGCTGTGATCGGCCTGGGCTATGTCGGCCTGCCGCTCGCCGTCGAGTTCAGCAAGCATCATCAGGTAGTCGGATTCGATGTGAACCGCCATCGCATCGACTCGCTGCGCGAAGGACACGACGCGACGCTCGAGGTCGCGGACGACGAACTGCGCGCCGCCGAATCCCTCGCCTTCACCGACGATCCCGCCGCGCTCAAGGACTGCACCGTGTTCATCGCGACAGTGCCGACGCCGATCGACCGTCACAAGCGCCCGGACCTCGGCATGTTGCTGCGGGCGAGCGAAACCATCGGTTCGGCGCTGAAACCGGGCGACGTGGTCATCTATGAATCGACCGTGTATCCCGGCGTGACCGAAGAAGAATGCGTGCCGGTGCTCGAACGCGTGTCGGGGCTGCGCTTCAACGTCGACTTCTTCGCGGGCTATAGCCCCGAGCGCATCAATCCGGGCGACAAGCTGCATCGCCTGCCCGATATCAAGAAGGTCACGTCCGGCTCCACGCCCGAAGTCGCCGATGCGGTTGATGCGCTCTATCGTCAGATCATCACGGCGGGCACGCACAAGGCCAGCAGCATCCGCGTGGCCGAAGCGGCGAAGGCCATCGAGAACACGCAGCGCGACGTGAATATCGCGCTCGTGAACGAGCTGTCGATCATCTTCAACAAGATGAACATCGATACCGAAGCCGTGCTGCTCGCAGCCGGCACGAAGTGGAACTTCCTGAACTTCAGGCCGGGGCTGGTCGGCGGGCATTGCATCGGCGTCGATCCTTATTATCTGACGCACATGGCGCAGTCGATCGGCTACAACCCCGAGATCATCCTTGCGGGACGGCGCCTCAACGACAGCATGGGCACGTACGCGGTGTCTCAGCTCGTCAAGGCGATGACGAAGGCGCGCATCTATATTCCCGGCGCGCGCGTGCTGGTGATGGGTCTCGCATTCAAGGAGAACTGCCCGGACATGCGCAACTCGCGCGTCGTGGATATCGTCACCGAATTGAAGCAATACGGCACTAACGTCGATGTCTACGACCCCTGGATTTCGCGCGAGGACGCGTTCCACGAATACGGCATCCAGCCAATCGAAGAGCCGGCCCAAGGCGTGTATGACGCGATCGTTCTCGCGGTATCGCATCGCGAGTTCGCGGAAATGGGCGCAGCGGCGCTGCACGCGTTCGGCAAGGATCAGCACGTGGTCTATGACCTCAAGTACGTGCTTCCCGCCGAAGCCAGCGACCTGCGCCTGTGATGCCCGCAAGTTCGGAGAACCCGATGCCCGACCGATACGACTCCGTATGCGAAGCGTTGCGCGCCCGTCCGCGAACATGGCTCGTCACCGGCGTGGCCGGCTTTATCGGCTCGAATCTGCTGGAAGCGCTGCTCTCGCTCGATCAGCATGTCGTGGGACTCGACAACTTCGCGACCGGGCATCAGCGCAATCTCGATGAAGTGCGCGGCGTCGTCGATGAGCGGCAATGGCGGCGCTTTCGTTTCATCGAAGGCGACATACGCAGCCTCGACGATTGCAGACGCGCGACCGAAGGCGTCGATCACGTGCTGCACGAAGCGGCGCTCGGCTCGGTGCCGCGTTCCGTGCGCGATCCCATCGCGACGCACGAGGTGAACCTGAGCGGCTTCCTCAACATGCTGTGCGCCGCACGCGATGCGCAGGTCGAGAGCTTCACGTATGCGGCTTCGAGCTCGACTTACGGCGACCATCCGGGCTTGCCGAAAGTGGAAGACCGCATCGGGCAACCACTCTCGCCGTACGCGGTGACGAAGTATGCCAACGAGTTATATGCATCCGTCTTCGCTCGCGCGTATGACTTTCATGCGACGGGGCTGCGTTATTTCAACGTGTTCGGCAAGCGGCAGGACCCCGAGGGCGCCTACGCGGCGGTGATTCCGAAGTGGACCGCCGCGCTCATCGAGGACGAAGCCATCATCATCAACGGCGATGGCGAAACGAGCCGCGACTTCTGCTTCATCGACAACGTGGTGCAGGTGAACATCCTCGCCGCTACGGCGGACCAAGAGGCTAAGGGCCAGGTGTACAACGTCGCGGTCGGCGATCGCACGACGCTCGGGCAGTTGCATCAGGAACTCAAGCGGGCACTCGCGAACCATGGGATAGAGAGCCGCCGGGGAGCCGAATACGGGCCGTTCCGCGCGGGCGACGTGCGTCATTCGCAAGCCGATGTTTCCAAAGCCGAGCGCCTGCTCGGTTATGGGCGCAAGGTGACTTTCGCGGAAGGCGTCGAACGAGCCATGCCGTGGTACATCCGCTTCCTTTCAGACCAAGCTGATCGCGAGCCAATCGGCGCACATGCGCTTTCGGCCGCACGCAGCGGGACATGAGGCCGATGCGTTGATCTCACAATTCGCTGCACTGAAGAATCGCCTCTTGCAGCTCCACCCGGATCACCTGCGCGCGGCGCGAGGGATGGCACGGGTCGCCATCTTCGTTCTGCTCGGGCGTTGCGCGGGCGCGGCGAAGGAGATGGTCATTGCATATCGCTACGGCATCAGCAACGTGGTCGATGCCTATCAGATCACGCTGACGCTCGTCTCGTGGCTGCCCGCCGCGTGCTCGGCCGTGTTCGCGATCGTGCTCGTGCCGGTGTTCGTCGATCTGCGCCGTCAATCCACCGACGAAGAGACGCGCTTTCTCGGCGAACTGCTCGCGTGGGCGATCCTCGTCGGGGTGCTGTTCACCGCGATCATCTACACCGTCTGGCCATACGTCATCGACTTCATGGCGGGCAATCTGTCCGTGCAGACGCGCGAGATGGCGCATCACATGATGGTCGTCATGGCGCCCATCGGCGTGCTCATCATGGTGATCACCGCGTATTCGACGCGGCTGCAATCGCGCGAACGTCACATCGCGACGCTGCTCGACGGCCTGCCCGCCGTGATGACGCTGCTTCTCGTGCTGTTCGTCACCGGCAACACCGCAATGACGCCGCTCATGTACGGCACGCTGCTCGGCTATGTCGCGCTCGTGGCCGTGCTGTGGCCGCTGGCGGGCAAGGTGCATGGCCAGTACAGCCACCTGAGCCTGACGTTCCGGTCGCGTCGCTGGCAGCCGATCTATCACGCGGTGCGCGTCTATATGCTGGGTCAGCTCGTCGTGTGCTGCTCGCCCGCGATCGACCAGTATTTCGTCGCGCATCTCGGCGATGGCGCCGTCGCCACGCTCGGCTATGCGAATCGCGTGTTCGGGCTGCTGCTGAGCATGGGCGCGCTCGCCATCGCGCAAGGCACGCTGCCGGTGCTGTCCGACATCCTCGGCAAGGACGACATCAATCGCGCGCGTCATACCGCGTTCCAGTGGTCGCTGGTCGCGCTCGGCGCGGGGGCGGCCGGTGCGGTCATCGCGTATCCGCTTGCGCCGTGGGTCGTCGAAGTGCTGTTCCAGCGGGGCGCGTTCACGGCACAGAACACGGTGCTCGTCGCCGACCTGATGCGCTTTGCGCTCGTGCAGTTGCCGTTCTACTTCGCGTCGCTGGTGATGATGAACCTGCTGTCGGTCGAGGGCCGCTACAAGGACATGGCCATCGTGACGGCGCTCGGCTTCGCGGTGAAGGTTGTCGCGAATGCGGTGCTCACGCGATGGATCGGCATGCCGGGCGTGCTCGTCGCGACCGGCTTCATGCACGCGACAGTGTTCTTCGTGTCGATGACGATCACCCGGCGCGTCCCGCCAGCCAATCTCACCGGAGGCACGGTCCGATGAACATCACGCTGCTGGTCAGCTCGATGGGAAGCGGCGGCGCCGAACGCGTCGCGGCCACGCTCGTCAATGCGTGGAGCGAACGCGGCGACGATGTCACGCTGATCGCCACGTATAGCCGCAAGCGTCCGTGCTTCTATGCGCTGTCGGAGAAGGTGCGCTTCATTCATCTTGCCGATCGCGTCGGCAAGCGTCGCGGCGGCGTAGTCGGTTATATCGAACGTCAGCTTGCCTTGCGCACGCTGATACGCGAAAGCCGCGCGGATGTGGTCGTCTCTTTTCTCTACAACGTCAACGTGGCGAGCGTGCTTGCGACGATGGGCCAGCGCGTGCCGCTCATCGTATGCGAGCACAACGACCCTTCCGCCGACGGCCGCTCAGCGTTCTGGAAGCTCGCGACGCGCCTTGCGTACCCCCACGCGGACGCCGTCACGGTGCTGACCGAGAACGTCGTCGAACCGTTCCGCGCGATGGTGCCGGGCGTTCGGCACATGACCGTCCTGCCGAATCCGTTGCCGCCGGAACTCTTCTCGCAGCCCGCGCCCGCTGCGAGCGTGGATGGGCGCTTGCGCCTCGTATCGTTCGGGCGGCTGCATCCGCAGAAGAACTACGGCTTGCTGATCGATGCGTTCGCATCGGTGGCCCAACGCTTTGCGCACTGGGACCTGACGATCTGGGGCGAAGGCGCGGAACGCGCTCTATTGCAGGCGCGAATCGATGAACTCGGCCTCAAGGATCGCGTGTTCATGCCCGGCGTGACGAACGAACCGTGGCTGGAAATGCGACGCGCGCAAGCGTTCGCGATGTCATCGCGTTTCGAAGGCTTCGGGCTCGCGCTTGCAGAAAGCATGGCGCTCGGCGTGCCAGCGGTGGCCGTCGATTGCCCGAGCGGCCCGCGCGACATCACGCGCGACGGGCAGGACGCACTGCTCGTGCCGCCGAACGACCGCGAAGCGCTCGCGGACGCGTTGGCCCGATTGCTCGGCGACGAAGCCTTGCGCGGGGAACTCGCCCGCAAGGGCGCGCAGTCGATCAGGGAGCGCTACGCGGCGAGCGCGATCCTGCGCATATGGGACGACCTCTTCGCGCGCATCGGCGCATGCACCGGAAACGCAGAGCAGCCGGCGTCGATGAGCATGGGAAGTCATCAGCGGCAGGTGCTTTGAACGCAGAACGGAGATCCGGGCCATGAACAAAGTCATCCTCTTTGCCAACACCGACTGGTATCTCTACAACTTTCGCCTGTCGCTCGCGTATCGCTTGCGCGACATGGGTCACGAAGTCGTGCTGATATCGCCGCCCGGCGAATACGGGCCGCGTCTGCGGGAACTCGGCTTTCGCTGGCATGCCGTGCCGATGATTCGCCGCAGCCTCAATCCGCTTCGCGAACTGAATCTCGTCTTGTGGCTCGCGCGATTGTTTCGTGAGGAACGCGCGACGCTGGTGCATGGCTTCACCATCAAGAGCGCGGTGTACGGCTCGCTCGGCGCCAAGCTCGCGGGCGTGCCGGCGCGCGTGAACTCGGTCGCGGGACTGGGTTACGTGTTCACGAGCCGCGATATCAAGGCGCGGCTGTTGCGCCCGGTCGTTCGCCGCGTATTGCGGCTCGCGCTCGACGGCGACGGTTGCGCGCTCATCCTGCAGAATCCCGACGATGTGCAGATGTTCAGGAAAGCGCGTCTCGTCGACGACACCGCCGTTCATCTCATCAAAGGTTCCGGCGTGAATTGCGCACGCTTCAAGGCGCGTCCCGGCGATGCCCCGCTGTCGCGCGAGCCGCTACGTGCGTTGCTTGCCGCGCGCATGCTGTGGGACAAGGGCATCGCCGAATTCATCGACGCGGCGCGCGCATTGAAGCGCGAAGGCCGCACGATCCGCTTCATCCTCGCGGGAATGCCGGATGCGGGGAATCCCGCCTCCATCGATCGCGCGACGATAGAAGGTTGGGTCTCCGAAGGACTGGTCGAATGGCGCGGCCACGTCAGCGACATGCCCGCGCTGCTCGCCGACACCGACGTCATGGTGCTGCCGAGCTATCGCGAGGGCTTGCCGAAATCGCTGATCGAAGCTGCCGCGTGTGCGCTGCCGCTCATCACCACCGACGCGCCCGGTTGCCGCGAAGTCGTCAGCGTGAACGGCGAAGATGGACTGATCGTGCCGGTGCGCGATGCCGTCGCACTCGCCGATGCAATGCGCCTGATCGACGACGATCGCGCGCTCGCACGCAAGCTCGGCCTCGCCGCACGCGACAAGGCGCTGCGCGAGTTCGACGAAGCGATCGTCATCGACAAGACGCTCGGCGTGTATCAGACGCTTGCGCCGGTGCGCCAGGCCGCGCCTTCATCCGTCGGCATCGCGCCGTGAAGATCGTTCATGTCATCACCGCGCTGCCCGCGGATGGCGCGGAAATGCTGCTGTACCGGCTGATACGCGCGTCGCGTGAAAGCGGCGTGCGGCACACGGTCATCTCGCTGTCGTCGGAGGACACGCTCGCTGCGCGCATCCGCGAAGCCGGCGCCGAAGTGCGCATTCTCGGCATGCGGCGCGGCGCACCGGGACCGGCGAAGTTCGCGACGCTCGTGCGCTGGCTCGACGAGCTCGATCCCGATATCGTGCAGAGCTGGCTTTATCACGGCGATCTGATGGGCGGCCTCGCGCTGCATGCCGCAAACGCATGGCGACGTCTGCGCGGCTCGCGCGCGCCGCGTCCCGCGCTCGTGTGGGGCATTCATCACACGGACCTGCGTTCGGCCGGCAGCAGCCGCATGACGCGCTGGGTCACGAAGGCGTGCGCGCTGTTATCCGCGCGCGTGCCCGACTCCATCGTGTGCTGCGGCGAAGCGGCGTTGCGATCGCACGTGGAAGGCGGATACTGCGCTGCAAAGATGACCGTGATCCCCAACGGTTTCGAACTGGATGTCTTCAGGCCGATGCCCGATGCGCGCGACGCCTTGCGCCGCGAGCTCGGCTTCGATGCGGCTGCGCCGGTGATCGGCATCGTCGGGCGATACCACGCGGTAAAGGACTATCCGAACTTCATCGCGGCGATGCGCCGCGTGCTCGACGTGCTGCCCGAGTGCCGCTTCGTGATGGCGGGCCGTGGGCTGGATGCCGGCAATCGCGCGCTCATGGCGCTGCTGGATGACGCGGGTATCGCGCATGCGGGGCGTCTGCTCGGCGCGCTGCGCCATCCGGAGACGATGCTCGCCGGGCTCGATGTGTTCTGCCTGTCGTCGCGCAGCGAAGGACTGCCCACGGTCGTAGGCGAAGCGATGGCCTGCCGCGTGCCTTGCGTGGCCACGGACGTGGGCGACACCGCATGGCTTATCGGCGACACGGGGTTGATCGCGCCGCCTGAAGACGCGGACGCACTGGCGCGCGCGCTCATCACCATGTTGACGATGCCCGCGAACGAACGGTCGAGACTGGGGCTGGCCGCTCGCGAGCGAATCGAACGTGTTTTCTCGATCGAAACGAGCTGGCGCCGCTATGAAGAGACGTACGTCCGTACGGCGAATGCGTTGCGCGCATCGCGTGCCGAACGACTCAGCGCGTGATTGCGTCGGATATCGGCAGACAGACTGAGGATTGAGGCAAAGCTAGCGAGTGCGTCGCGTGCGCTGCGAGGACCGCAGAATTTGCACGTCGCAAGTCATTTGTGATGACCCGAGCGCGACGAGTGCCCCGCTTCCTTCGGATTGAGTTCGTCCGACTTGTGCATGCGGCCGCGCAAGCCCCAGAGACCGGATGATCTCTCGCCGCCGCCTTCGTCGCTGCCTTTGCCGCGCCGATGCCGCCGCCGCGAAGGCAGCAGCACATCGGCCGCCGCCAGCAAGGCGAGCGCAACGACAGCGAAAAACACTATCGTGCCGACAGTAGTGGCGAAGTCCATTCCCTCTCCAGACGAATCGACGCTGGGTAATCCCGCAGCCGGGACTACTTAGAGCAGCATCCATGCCATTAGTTTTCGGCATTTTCCGCCGAAAGTTGAGGCCCCGTACAGGTGATTGTAAGAAAAAGACACTTGCGCAAACGAGAGCGCGGCGCCGGCGGGCCGCTCTCTCGTGCCCGGCGATGAACCGCTTCGCTTAACGCGTGTAGGTCATGTTCGTCACTTCGACCGACGGACCTGCATTGTCCCAGTCCGTCTTGCTGAAGCCGAGCGCCGAGTGCAGATAGACCGGCTTGTCGCTGCTGATATGACCCGTCACCGAATAGCCGTTCAGTTGCAGGCCGCCCACTGCATACGCCACGTGATAGGCGGCATTGTCGTGATGGTTGGTGATATCGATCGACACGTTCTTCGCCACCGGCCCCGGCAGCATGCCGAGATACACCAGGATGCCGTAGCGCGTGTTGTTCGTCGTCGGGCTGATGATCTTGATGTTCTGCAGCACCGCGTTGTTGTTGTTCGGCTCGATGTCGAGTCCGGCCGAAGGCAGCGTGCCCTTCGTGTTCGACCACGTCGGCGTATCGAACGTGATGTTGCTGCCGCTCGTGATCGTCGCGCCCTGGCGACGGTTTCCGTCCGCGAGGTGCTTGGTGATGGTCACGCCATTGCTCGGCGTCGTGCGCGTGCGATACGAATTGCCGATGTACACGCCATCGCCCCAGCAGTTGATCGTCGTCGGCGACGTGATGGTGACATTGCTCGCGCCGGCGATGGAAAGGCCCATGCCCTGGCCGCCATCGTTCGGATCGTTCGTCGCGGAGTTGAGCTCCTTGCTGCCGTCGAGATACGCGTTCTCGATCTGCACGTTGTTGACGTCCCACATACGCATGATCTGGTAGCTCGCCGCGTTGTGCGCGAGCAGCTTGATCGACGCGCCGCTTGCGAAGCGGATATGCGAATTCGAGCGCAGGTCCACGCCCGCGGAGTCGATGCGCACCTTGCCGGAGATCAGCAGGATCTTGCCGACGGAACCGTCGATGGCCTTCTGAAGCGCGACGCGGTCGTTCGTGACGCCGTCGGCCTTCACGCCGAACGAGCTTGCGTTGACGACCGTGCCGGACGTGGCCGTGGTGGCCGCCGCTTGCGTCGACGAGGCGACGTCCGTGCTCGATGCCGCCGTTGTCGTGGCGGCCGAGTTGCGGCGCCAGCGCTTGTCGGTGGCGGCGAGATCATCGGCGCTGCCGCCGCCGCATGCGGCCAGCACCATCACGCCGGTGCAGGCGGCAATTGCGTTAAGCAATTTACGACGTGTGAAAAGGGGATTCTGGATTTGCTCGGAAGAAAGAAGATTTTGTCTGGAAAAGGGCATTGTGCTTGACGTTATTAATAGGCGACTGGGAAAAAGAATGTCCGTCGAGACCGTAACTCGGACGAATGCGGAGCGTTTAACCGGGGCCGAAAAGTTGCCCAAAGCATGCAAGGCCGCGAATGCCGGTCAAACTTACTTCATAACGCTTGCGCGCAAAGTATCTAATACCGATACCGGGTCCGTATGATACAGAACGTGGTATGACAATTCGGAACGTTTCGTAACGCGATGTAACAATCGGGCGGGAACAGGTCGAAATGGCGGGAACGTACGTTCGCTCAATCCCCCGCCAGGCGGGGGATTGAGGAAACCGTTTGCATAATGATCGGACGATTAAAATAAAATCGCCGCAGACGCGAATATGAAGCCGTCGTTGCTACCGAACCACGGGTTTCACGTATGAAGAAAAGAGAATATCTTGCCGTTTATATTGCTCGTATTAAACGGTCGCCAGGCATAATGGATTGCTTTATTCCCCGAAAATGGGCCTTCAAAGTTTTTCCGACGCGACTTCTGCCTTTCCACGCCGCATCCCTGCCCGGATCGCCGCGAGCCTCGTCAAGCCGTCGTTCATGGCGAATGCCACGCGCCCCCAGGACGACTGCGCAATCTGAGCACTCGACGCTGCCGACATATTCCCCTTGCTCCAATACGGCTTGAACGTCTCCGAGCCGACGCCCAGGTCGAAATCCATGCTGTTCTCGACGGCCCAGCGCACCCACGCTTCGGTCGAGATCGCACCCGGCGCGAGCTTGCTGCGCTCCCGGTCGAATCCGGCCATCACGCCGAGCATGATTTTTCGGCCGAGGCCGACCATGTTCGCGGCGATCGGCGCGCCGTCGAGCAGCAGCACCATGACGCGGGCGTAAGGCCTGCCGTCGCTGTCCGCCGGATGATTCGCAAGAGCGACGAGATAATCGCGGAACGCCTGCGAATAGAGCCACGCCCCCTTCTTGTCGACGCGTTCGGCCCAACTGCGCTTGCACGCGAGCATCCAGTCGATCATGCGTGCGTTCTCTTCTTCGTCGTCGGGGCCGAGAAAGCGCATCTCGACCTGGCCCTGACGTTCGAGCTTCCTGAGCAGCGCACCCGGCTTCTTCCCCGACAACGTGCCGAGCGATGCCGCGAAGCTTTCCCAGTCCTTCTCACGAGACAAACGCGCGATGGCATAAGGATGCTCCTTCGACGTCATCAGTCCGTCATGCGCCATGGCGAGGCGGAAGAGCGTGTCGTCGTGATCGAGATAAGGCAGCAGGAAGATATCGGACGGACAACGTTCGAGCGCGGCGCGCCAGATCGATTCAATCAGTTGAACTGAAGCATGGTCAGGATCGATCAGCACGGTCGTATAGTCAGCCGATTCCGGACTCAATGGCCGCAGCACGGTCCACAGCCGGTTGCGCGAACGAACGAGCGGCCACACGGCAATGAGCCGCTCACCGCGACGCACCGCGATGATGCGAAGCGATCGTCCGATGGGCTTCGCCACGCGCTCCCAGCTCAGCCAGCAAGTCACGAAGGACTCGTGATGCCGGCCGTCGGCGCGACGCCATAGCGCGTGCCATTCGTCGCCGAGCGCGCGAAATTCCTCTGTCGTTTTGATGATGTCGATACGTTGGGCCGGTGCAATCATGAATCTCTCTGCGACGATGCAAGGGTTACGATGGCAGCGCTCGAATGAAGTCCGCCACGAGTATGGCAAGCAATCCATTGGCTGTCCTGCGCTTGGCGCATCTTGCATCGCGGAGCAACCGGCGCAACGTGCGATGCCGTACAGTGGTGCACGCGAGTGGTCAATTACCCTCCGGTAAGCTCCTGTAATAAGTCGCGCGACGACTCTGCTTGACATCGTCGAAACTTATGCATTGCCTCTTCTGACATACGACGTCGACACCGCTTCTTCACTCTGTCTTCGCCAGCATCCGAGCGCTGTCGACTGCGTGCGAACGCCTGCGTTTCAAGCCTTTCGCGGATTTAAACGCGTAGCGAACTGCATCATGAACCGAGTTGCGAGGGACAATGGATAACGAATGCTATTCAGTCAGCTCTTCACCTGTTGCGACCAAGCCGAAGCCGGCGAAAGCGAAACCGAATAAAGCGAAGGACAACATCAACACCGTGGTCGCGGGCAATATCAAACCCCAAGGCCTGACCGCACGATCGATCTTTCACGAACCGTGGTGGCTCGAAGCAGCGACCGACGGCAAATGGGGCATTGTCGAAGTCAAACAGGGCGATGACGTCATTGGTGAAATGCCCTATATGCTGGAACGCAAAGGCTTGTGGCGCATTTGTGAATTGCCGCCGCTGACACGCACGCTCGGTCCCGTCATCAAGCCGCAACGCGCAGGCGGCAGTGAGCGTGAGTGGTGTTATCGCATGGAGATCGCGAATCAGCTCGTCTCGAAGCTGCCAGCGTGCGCGCACTTTCATCAACTGATGGACACGCGCATGTCGGAAGCGGAGGCCATTGCCTTTTCGCTGCATGGCTACGATGTGTCCATCGGCTACACGATGGAGATCCCAGCTGAACGCACGGAAAGCGAAGCGTGGTCGGCCCTGCGCCGCAATACGCGCAACTGGGTGCGGCGTGCGACCGAACGCCTCACGATACGAGAGATTGCGAGCCCCGATAGCTTCGTCGACTTCTACGACAGCAACCTCGCCGTTCGCAAGCGCAACAACGTCTATGGCTCGACGATCATGCGGCGCGTGCTCGGCGAAGTGCGCGCGCGCAATGCGGGCGTGA
The DNA here is from genome assembly GCF_031450805.1 of Caballeronia sp. LZ016. Taxonomy (NCBI): domain Bacteria; kingdom Pseudomonadati; phylum Pseudomonadota; class Betaproteobacteria; order Burkholderiales; family Burkholderiaceae; genus Caballeronia; species Caballeronia sp. LZ016. The sequence continues at coordinate 42,768 of NZ_JARTVY010000004.1, read as the reverse complement.
TGCTCGGCGCATTCGACGACAACGGCACGCTCGTCGCCGAAACCGCGCTGGTCTGGGATGACCGTGCGGTGTATTACATGCTGTCGTCGCGCCGCGCGGATGCACACGGCGGCGCAATCAGTCTTCTGATCTGGGAAGCGGCGCGTATCGCGCGCGAGAAGAAGCTCATCTTCGATCTCGACGGCATCTCGACCGCGACCATCCTCGACTTCCTGTCGGGCTTCGGCGGACGGCTCGTCACGCGCTATGAGATCGAACGCATGCGTGCCGACTACGGCGCGCTGCGCACGGTGCTTCGCGGCGAAAAGATGGCGAGCAAGACGGGTGCGAAACGCCTGCGCAAGGCGCCGCTCGAGAAGACCTGAAGCCGCGTCGTCATCGGCGGCCGATGCCGTCGATGACGTATCGTTCGATGTCTTCTAGCTGCCGATGAAGTAGGCGTACACGCCTTCGTAATAGCTCTTGATGACTTCAGCGGACAGCACCAGCATTATCCCTACTACCCACCATATCGAGAATGCGTTTCGAAAGCGAATCTGCGGCATGATGAAAATCATCATGAGCGGGATGCAATACCATACACGCCCCTTGCCGAACGGAAACAGCACGAACGCAAGCAGCAGATAAAGCACCAGCACGATATGCATCGTGCAAAGCTCGGTCCATACGGTGGATTTCGCCGCCGGCCTGTTCTTCCACTCGGAATAAAGAAACACGATGGAAGCCGTCATGTAGATGACGAGCAGAATCACCAGCTTGATCGTGAAATCGTTCTGATAACCCGAGTATTCCTCGATCCGCCTGCCCCCGAAGTTCCTGAACAGGAAGCCCGCCGACGAGACGAGCACGAAGGCCATCGCGCTCGCGCTCGCGAACGCAAGGCGCCTGCGGTCGCCGCACAGGCGGATCGTCAGCAGCAGCAGCGCGGGTATCGCGAAGGTCGTATGAACGAAGCATGCGAGCACCCATCCGGTGACGGGGCGGTGATAGCGCAGTGTGAACAGCATCGCGATGCCGAACGCCATGCCCTGCCGGATCTGGAAAGTGCCGACCGTCGCGAGCGCCATCGGCACGACCGCCCAGAGAACCAGGCCCAATAGCGGCCGCCGGACTTCGAGCAGTGCGATGAACACCAGCGCATTGAGCATGACGACCGTGATGCGAACGCCGGTTTCGGGCGTGAAGCCGAGCGCATTGAGCCCCACCACCCACGCGCGCCAGCCGAACTCCTCGGTGACCGTGCTGATGATGAACGCGAGCGTCGACGTCCGCGCCTTATAGGTACTGACGAACCAGTCCCACGTCGTTCGGCGGAAATACTCGAGATAATTGTCCTGGTCGAGCACGGCCGAAACGTGCCGCGGGCTCGTCGCCATGATGACGAGAATGACCACGGCGAGCGTGACGAAGAGCCATCCGCCCGGCGTCGCGAGAAAATGTTGCCCACGATGCACGACACGCGAGGCCGATGCGCTTCGACCCTGCATCGCTCTTGCTCTCATCGAAGAATCCTCGCGTGAATTGTGGCATCGGACAGCGTGCGGCGATGCGTGCGCGGAGTCTGTGCGCTGTCCCACAGCATGTGAGGCTCTAGCGAACCAGCCGCAATCCGGTGACGACGATAGCCGGCCCGCGCTTGTCATAGTCGATGCTTTCCACGGATGCGAGCCGCGAATCCACCCATGTCGGAGAGCGGCTCTCCACGCGGCCTTTCACGATGAAGCCCTTCGTATCCAGACCGGACACGCTGAAGGCATTGTCGGTCGAGCCTTCATCGCGATGACCGCTGATCGAGATAGTCACCTGCTTCGCGAGCGGCCCGGGAAGCTCCGCGAGAAAGACCAGAATGCCGATATGGCAATTGCGCGTGACGGGATCGACGACGCGGATGTTCTCGAGCACGTCGCGATTCGAATTAGGCTCGATATCCAGTCCCGCCGATGGCGCCGTGCCCGCGATGTTCTGCCACGTACAGCGCTCTATCGCGATGTTCCGGCCGCTGATGATCGAGACGCCCTGCCGCCTGCAATCGCTCGCGTGATGTTCGATCAGGCGAATGTCCTCGGGCGCGACGGAAGGCGAGCGATAACTGTTGGCGATATACACGCCATCGCCCCAGCAGCCGGTCGTGGTGGCCGAGCGAATGGTCACGTCCGTGCTGCCCGCGATGGAAATGCCCATGCCGTAACCTTCCTCGCGACGCTTCGGCTTTGCCGCGTTCAACTCCTTGCTGCCGTCGAGCATCGCGTTTTCCAGTACCACATTGGTCACGTCCCAGAGGCGAATGATCTGGTAAAAGGGCGTATCGTGGGCGAGCAGTTTGATCGACGCACCCGGCTCGAAACGCACGCGCGATCCGCTGCGCAGATCGAGGCCCTTCGCGTCGATTCGGCAGCGTCCTTCGATCAGGAGCGTCTTGCCGACGGCTGCATCGATAGCGGCCTGAAGGCGCAGGCGGTCGTTGGTCGTCCCGTCGCCCTTTACGCCGAACGCACTGGACCTCACGATGTCCGCGGCGTGAACGGGCACTCGAGCAAGGGTTTGTACCAGCGCACCGGAGGCAATCAGCTTTAACGCAATCCTTCTTTTTCGCATGACGCGGCAGGCTCCTTGGCGTCGTTCGGGTACATCGAATGAAATGTGAGTTCTCAAACTTATACGCGATGAACGGCCCGTTACGCTACCGCGCAACGCATCTTCCTTAGGTTACCGATGAAACCGATCGATCTGATCAGAAGCGACCTTTACCGTTATGCGGGCGCGGCGAACGCGGGCGCGCTCGTGCGAAAGTTCGTATCGTCGGAGGGATTCAATTATTCCGTCTGGTTCCGTCTTGCATCGTCGAGACCGCGTGGAATTCTTGGCGTAGTCCTGAGGATCATCCTGCGTCGCAAGCAGAGACAGTTCGGCATCGTCATTCCGCCTGGGACAGCCATTGGCCCGGGACTATTCATCGGGCACTTCGGCAATATCGTGATCAACGAAACAGCCGTTATCGGCGCGAATTGCAATCTGTCGCAAGGCGTGACCATCGGCTCGAATCACGGCCAGGCCGCGACGATTGGGGATAACGTGTATATCGGCCCGAATGTATGCATTGTCGAAAACGTCGTGATCGGCGATTCGGTGACCATCGGCGCGGGCAGTGTCGTGACCGCCGACGTCCCTTCCAACGTCACGGTTGCAGGCGTGCCGGCGCGCGTGATGAGCGACGATCTCGCGCGTAACCGTCAGGGCCGGTATGTTCTTCGCCGATGGACTGCCTGACTTCGCGATGCCCTCGACGAGCAGCTATACGTAAAGGCGTCGTCATCATATCGACATACGCTATGTGTCAAGTGGCGCCAATGCACAAAAGAAGGCTTTCAGGAGCGTCCAATTCTTAACCAATACGCGGCCTAGCCAACATTTCATCAACAAAAAAACGTGCCATCGAAAAGTCGTGTCGGGCGATGATATTCGGACTCCCAACGTGATTCGTTTAGCGGGATATCCCTGATTAATCATAAAAAACGCGGGAATAAGAAAGGGTTATCGCACGTTTCTCGATTTGCATATCCGCAATATCGCTGGGTGCAGTCGCTTCATCGCAGGACTCGTGGGCCGAAGCACCGGCCTGCTTCAACGGGCTTGGTTTCCATGACTCATTCCGATCGACCGTCCGCGCTGTTGACCATGAGCACACGACAATGCTGAATCTTGCCCTCGGCTGCCTGACATCGTTTTGTCTGACCCTCTGGATCGTGAAATATACGTCTCGTGCCGGTTCCCGCTGGCTCGATTCCGATTTGAAGGGAGTACAGAAGATGCACACCGTCCCGGTCCCGCGCGTGGGCGGCGTGGCGATCATGGGCGGAACCGGAATCACGTTTTTCATAGGCGGCATATTCGACGCCAACCCGCCCGGCGAGTCGATGCTCCTGCTAGGCTGCGCCGCGATACCGTTTCTTGCGGGCTGCATCGAGGACATCACCAAGCGTGTGAGCCCGCGCATTCGGCTGCTCGCTGCGATGGCCGGCGCGATCTGCGCGGTCTATGCATTGAACGCGGTGCTCGGCCGCGTCGATCTGCCTATCGTCGATCGCGGGCTTGCGCTGATGCCGGTTGCAATCGGCCTCACGGTGCTCACGGTGTCGGGACTGACCAATGCCATCAATCTGATCGACGGCATGAACGGACTTGCGTCGGTATCGGCCATACTCATCTTCGGTTCGATCGGCTATGTCGCGCATCAGGTCGGCGACTGGCTCATCATGAGCGTCGCGTTGACGATGATCGGCACCATCCTCGGCTTCGCGGTGTGGAACTACCCCGGCGCGGCAATCTTTCTCGGCGACGGCGGCGCATACTTCATCGGCTTTCTGATGGCGGAACTGCTCGTGCTGTTGATTGCGCGGCATCCGAACGTTTCGGCGTGGTATGCGGCCGTGGTGGCGATCTACCCGCTCTTCGAGACGATCTTCTCCATCTACCGCCGCAAGTTCGTTCGCGGGCGGCCCGTCAGCGAGCCGGATGGCGTGCATCTTCATACGCTGATCTATCGCCGTATTGCGCTGCACGGCGCCGATTATGGCGATGCCCGCCAGCGCGGCCGGCGCAACGCGCGGACATCGCCTTATCTGTGGGCGCTGTGCTCGGTCGGCGTCGTGCCCGCGTCGTTCTTCTGGAACGAGCCGGTCGTGCTGTTCGCCACGGACATCGTGTTCGTCGGCGCGTACGTGTGGTTCTACGCGTGCATCGTGCGATTCAAGACGCCGCGCTTCCTGCTCGGTCACGCTTCCATCACGCCGGCCACGTCGCAGGAAACGCGCCGCTGACGCCGATCCTCGATACCGTCGCGTTCAGGCGGCGGTTTCGAGCGCGCTCGATGCGCGGCCGTCCGCGTGGTGGCGTTCGCCGAGCGCGCATAGCTCTTCCATGTTCAGCGACACGAAGCCGTATCGCTCGCGCAGTTCGACATAGTGGTCCGCGATACGCTGCAGGAACGCGATGTTCTGCGCCGTATCGCGTCCGAAGTTATGCGGATGCCACCACAGGTGATACAGCCGCTTGTGGATCGCGGCGTGCGTCATTGCATGCTTGATGCGGTTGAGGCGCAAGTGGTCGAATACCGCCAGCCTGCGCTTGAAAGGCCGTAGGAAACTGCTCGCAGGAAAGTTGAACGGCGCTGTGCGAAAGCAGTCTTCAAGCGCGTGCGTGTTGTGCCCGGACACGTTGACGTACGCATCGAGCAGGCGGCTCGCGCGCATCATGCGGCTTTGCCCTGCCTTGTCCGATGCCGCATAGGCGTGCCCGCCTTGCGTCCCGCGATAACACAGAATGCCGTGACGAACGAGCACGGCGAGATAGGCATCGTTGCATTGATTGCGCGGAAACACGATGCTCTTGATATCGACGCCCGAGCGCCGCGCCACGTCCACCGCGCATGCGATGTCCTCCTCGAACTCGCGCACGCCCTGCCCCTCTTCGAGACAGTAATAGTGCGAGTACGTGTGCGTGCCGATGGCCTGCCCCGGCTGTGCCGCAATGCGCGCAATCAGGTCGGGCGCGAAGTGATAGAGCGGATCGAGTTCATGCGCGGCATCGATATATTCATACGGCGATATTCCTGGCCGCTTGTAGTGCGGACGCGTTTTCGGAAGGCTTGCTTTCAGTTCGGCGGCATCGCGATGAAACATGAAGCCGACGGTCGCCCATGTCGCATGAATGCCGCTATTCTCGAAGACGTTGAGCATCTGCGGAATGGCGCGCCGCCCGCCTCGCAGATTCTCTCCATAGCTTTCGATGGTCCGCGTCTCGCGCACGCCCCAGAGCAGTTCGAAGTCGAGCGAGACGGTGAATACGCCGTGATCGAAGGTCATGTGCCTGCCTGGTCGATGAATATGCGGACGGTGAGCGTGTTCCGAACGGCATCGGGCATGTTCGCCGATTTTCCCGCGCGCGATGGTGGTCTACCGCACCGTGATGCACGTTCGCGCCCGGCATCGCTGTGCACGATTGCGCGATGCGGATACAGTTGCGCTGCCGCGCATTCCACGACTATCGACGATGAACGAGACTTTCAGCGAGACTTACAGCGAGACTTTCAGCGAAGCAGAACGAAGCGCGGTCTACCGCGCGATTGCCGAGCGGCGCGACATGCGGCACTTCGTGAGCGATGCCGTCGCGCCGCAAGTCATGCAGCGCCTCATCGACGCCGCCCTGCACGCGCCGAGCGTCGGCTACATGCAGCCGTGGCGGATCGTACGCATCACGTGCGCGCAGCTTCGGCAGCAGCTTCAGGCAGCGGTGGAGCGCGAGCGGCTTCTGACCGCCGACGCGCTCGGCGAACGTCGCGATGCGTTCATGAAGCTGAAGGTGGAAGGCATGCGCGAGTGCGCGGAATTGCTCGTGATGGCGCTGATGGATGGCCGCGAGCAGCACGTCTTCGGCCGACGCACGTTGCCCGAGATGGACCTCGCGTCGGTGGCGTGCGCGATTCAGAACATGTGGCTCGCGGCGCGCGCCGAGGGCATCGGCATGGGATGGGTATCGCTATTCGATCCGCGTGAGATCGCCGAATTGCTGGCGATGCCGGCCGGTGCGCGGCCCGTCGCGATTCTGTGCATCGGCCATGTCGAACGGTTTTATGACGCGCCGATGCTCGAAACCGAAGGCTGGGCGAAGCGTCGGCCACCGGAGGAATGCGTCTTCGAGAACCGGTGGCCGCGCGAGTGACGGTCAGCAGGACGTGGGCTTGAGCCGCTCGACTTCGAGCCCGAACATGGGGCGCAGCCGCGTGCCGAGCACGTTGCCGAAGAACGCGGCGACGAGCCAGAGCCAGCCGTGCAGGCTGCCCGACACGATGCCGCTGAAATAGGCGCCGATGTTGCATCCATAGGCGAGACGCGCGCCATAGCCGAGCAGCAGACCGCCGACGATGGCGGCAATCAGCGAGCGCATCGGCACGCGCCACACGGGCGCATAGCGTCCGGCGAGCGCGGCGGCGAGCATCGCACCGAGCACGATGCCGATGTCCATCACCGAGGTCACGTCATGCGAGACCGGCGCGGCGAGTGTCGCGGCGTTGGCCTTGCTCATCCAGTAGGGCCAGCTTGCGACATCGACGCCCATCGCCGCTGCCGCTTTTGCGCCCCACAGCGCAAACGCCGATGTAACGCCCCACGGCCGTCCGGACAGCGCGAGCGTCGCGAAGTTGAGCACGGCGAGCGCGAGCGCGCCGGCGATGAGCGGCCACGGTCCGTGCAGCCACGGCGACGTATGCGCGGGCTGCACGTGCGCCGCGACGAGCTTGCCGTGCCGGCGCTTTTCGACGAATACGGTCAGTGCCGCGATCAACGCGAACAGAATCCAGTTGAAGGCGAGCGCGGGTGCGAGGCCCATCGACTTGACGAGCGATATCGGCTGAAGCGATGGCATCGCGGTCCAGAACGGCATATGCGCGGTCGCGATCACCGATCCGGCGATGAACGCGAGCAGCGTCACGATCATGCGCGTGCTGCCGCCGCCGACGGTGTACAGCGTGCCGGATGCGCAACCGCCGCCGAGTTGCATGCCGATGCCGAAGATGAACGCGCCGACGATCACCGAGGTGCCTGCGGGAGATACCAGGCCGGTTACGGGCATGCCGAAGAGGGAGCCTGCTGCGAGCGCCGGGAAGAACAGCGCGACACCGACTGCGAGCATGAGCATCTGGGCGCGGAGCCCCGCGCCGCGGCCATCGGCGATGAAGACGCGCCAGGCAGACGTGAAGCCGAACGCGGCGTGATAAAGCGCGATGCCGAGCAAAGCTCCGACGATGTAGAGCGCGGCCTGGCGCGGGCTGGCGGTTTGCGCGAGGTACCACGCGCCGGCTAGAAGCAGCAGTGCTGCTATGCCTAGCGGTTTGGGATTGATGTCGCTGCGGCGGCGGAGGGGGCTGGTTAGGTCGGACATGGCTTTCTGTGACGGGTTAACCCCTACATTGTCGCGGTTTTGGACGCGGTTTGCAGACAAGTGGGGCGGCGCTTTCGTGAAAGCATTGCGTGTTCCGCACACGGGCGTGGTTGGGGCAAGCCGCTCGATGCCTGACCTTGGCCCACTGTGCAGCGGCGTGCGATGCTTTGATTGCGGTACTTTGCTCGTCTTGGGCGTATTCAAAATCGCGCGGCGGCGGCCCGAAGACGCTCGGAGTCAGTGTTGTCAGTCTGCGAGAAAAACCAAGAAAAGCAGCATCCTTCCGAACCGCCCAATGCGCTACCTAATATCCCCAATCCATAAAGCATCGGTAGCAATCGAGTGAATCAGCCGCCGCTAATGCGCTTCCGCCCCCGCTGAGCGCCACGTCCTCGAGCCCTTGACTCGTCAGCCCCGGCGAGAAGCAAAAACGCAAGAGCACGATCATTCACCGCTTCCCCGCCTCCACCGCCTTCGCATACCCGGTCAACTCGAGATACCCCCGCCCCCGACGCCCCGCCCCCTGCGCTTCTCCCGTCACCGTCACCGCACCTTCCCAATACACCGCCCCCGTCGATTCCCGCGAGTCCAGTTCCTGATCGTCGATGAGCGGCGCCAGGCGCCAGCGCGTCGCACCGACGCGCACGGTCATCGCCACCGGATACTCCGTGTTCGTGCGCGGCGATCGCCACTGGCGCTCCGGCACGAACTCCACATCGCCGGGGCCGTATTGCGTCGTGCGGCCATCGCGGCCGCGCAGCGCGGCATGCGCCCACACCGCGCGGCCATCGCGCGAGCGGACCTTGAAGGCCATCAGCGCCGCGCCATCGTCGAGATTCGCGCCGAGCCAGTCCCAACCCGACGCATCCGCCGAAAGCAAAGTGCTCGACCACTCGTGATCGAGCCACGCACTGCCCGTCACATCGACCGTCTCGCCCTTGCCCGATGACGACGGCCGCGTCACCTTCCCGCTCACCTGCAACTGCGGCTCACTGTAGTAATAGCTCGCCTGCTGCGGCTGCGGACCCTTGCGCGAATAACCACCCTCGCCCTGAATCATCGGCGGCTGCGTCGGCGCAAAGACGAGATGCAACGCAAAACCGGCGGCGTCGGCGTCGACCGCGTAGCGGCCATCCGCGTCGCGTACCATGCGCCACGCATCCAGCTTGACGTCCGTATTGCCCGCGTTTGCGTACGCCAGGCCGAACCCTTGCCGCGCGATGTTCTGATCGTGCACGAGCCGCCCATGAGCCGGATCGGACAGCGCGGCATGCGCGACGATCAACTGCGACGGATCGAACGCGCCCCCGCCGTTCCCCTTGCCGGTGTTCGAGCGGAAGAACGTGATCTGAAAGCCGAGCGGCTTGTGGTCCGGCGTCTCGAGCCAGCCGGTCGCGTACCACCATTCCGTGCGATACCCCGAATGCGCGCCGCTGTCCTGCGGCCACTCGATCGGCCGCCCCGGCGACACCGCCGCGAACTGTGGCTCGGCGGCGAGCGAGGTCGTCGAGAGAAGCGCTTGCAGCAGCATCGATAACGCGCGCATCACCAGTCCTCCCGCACGGCGCGCACCGCATCCACGGACACCGCGCGCCGCCCCGCCAGCACCGCCGTGGTACACGAAGAGACCAGCATCACGCAGCCGATGATGAAGAGCATCGACCACGGCACGTGCAGCGACATCGTCCAATGGAAGCTTTGCGGGTTCACCACGAACACGAGAATCAGGCTGATGGCGAAGCCGAGCACGCAGCCGACCGCGATGCCGAGCACCGTCAGCAGGCCGCCTTCGGAGGCAAGCAGCGCAAGGATCTGCTTCCTCGTCACGCCCACGTGCCGCAACATGCCGAACTCCCGCGAACGCGCGAGCGTCTGCACCGAAAACGTCGCGGCCACCCCGAACAGGCCGATGACGATCGCCACCGCTTCGAGCAGATACGTGACGGCGAAGCTGCGATCGAAGATGGTCAGCGTGCGCGCGCGAATGTCGCCGGGCTGCGAGAACTCGAGCGCATCGCCGAACGGCAGCTTCTGCAGCGCCGCGATGACCTGCCCGGCCGACGCACCCTGGCGCAGCGTAATGGCCGCATCGGTCGCGCCCATGTCGCCGGTCAGCCGCCGATAGTCCCCGAGGCGAATCTGCAGCGCGCCGGTCTGCCGGACATAGTCGCGCCAGATGCCCGCGACGACGAAACGCTCGCTCGCGCCGCCGACCGGCAGCGTGAGCCGTTGCCCCGTGCGATAGCCGTACAGGTCCGCCATCGCCTCGGACGCCCACACCGGCGTTTCGTCCGTACGCCACGATTGCGGCGGCAGCGTCGCGCCGGTCATCTGCAGCATCGCGCCGGGATCGGCCTCGTTGATTTCGCGGGCGATCAGCGCAACCGGCGGCTTCGATGCATCGAGCGTGATCTGCGATGCGCGCGAGAACGCCGCGTGCGCCACGCCGTTCGTCCCCGCAATCCGCGCTTGCTGGTCCGGCGTGAGGCCGCCGGTGTCGCCGCTCGACGCCACGCGCGCGTAGACATCGGCGGAGAGAAGATGCTCCAGCCAGTCTTCGACGGATACGCGAAAGCTCGCCACCATGATCGCCATCGCGACGATCAGCGTGAAGCTCGACAGCACGCCGCCCATCGCGATCGACGCCTGCCCCGGCGCGTTCGCAAGCCGGGCGAGCGCGAGCGTCGCGACCGCGCTTCGCTTGCTCTTTGCACGCAGCCACGCATGCGCGGCGCTGGCCGCGCCGAACACAATGGCGGTGAGACGCGGCATCAGCGCGATACCGCCTATCAGCAGCAGCGCGACAGCGGCATAGCCGGCGAAGGGCGCATGGTCGATGGGCGGCGCCTGCGTCAGCGCCGCGCCGAGCGCGAGACAGAGCAGCGCGGGCCACGGCGTCGACAGGGGCGAGAGCGCGGCTTCCTCGCTGCCCGCCTTCAGCGCCGGCGCAGGCCGCGCGCGGGCCGCTTCGAGCGCGGGAACCAGCGTGCCGGCGAGCGCCACGCCGATGCCGAGCGCGAGAAAAATCGCCGTCGAAACAGGCTCGAAGTGGACGCGCGGCTGCACGCCGGGGAAGTAGCCGCCGCCCAGGTCGCTGCCGAAAAAGCGCAGTGCGATGCCCGCGACCGCGAAGCCGAGCGCGATGCCCAGCACCGCGCCCGCCACGCCGAGCAGCGCGCCTTCGGCCATGATCTGCCGCACGAGATGCCCGCGCGTCATCCCGAGCACGCGCAGCATCGCGAACTGGGCGCGGCGGCGCACGACGCCCGCTGCCTGCGTCGAGAACACGAGGAACGCGCCCGTGAACAGCGCGACGAGCGCCAGCACGTTCATATTGATGCGATACGCCCGCGAGAGCCGGTCCGTGCGGCTCTCGATGTCCCGCGTCTGCCCGACGACGATGCGCGCGCCGAGTTCGTCCTGCAGCGCGCGCTGGAACGCTTCGCGATCGACGCCGCGCGCCAGTTGCAAATCGATGCGCGTCAGTCGGCCCTGCATGCCGAAGCGCGACTGCACGGCGGCGATGTCCATCACGCCGATACGCTGCCCCGGCAACGCGCGCACGACGCCGCCCGCCACGCGCAGCGGCACCGGCTGCGTGCCGTTCTGCAGATCGACCTGCAGGCCCACGCCGGTATGCAGCCATTGCTGCGCGGCGGTCGAGAGAAAGATCGCATCGTCGGACAGCACATCGAGCGGCGCTTGCGGCGACGGCGCGCCGATCAGATCGGGCGCGATGCGTTTCGCCCGGAACACGTCGATGCCGAGCACCTTGAGCGGCGCGGTCTGCTTCGGCACGGCGACATCGACTTCGAGCACGGGACTCGCCATCGCGACGCCGGGGCGCATTGCGAGGACCGGATAAAGGCGCTCGTCGATGAACGGCTGCACGCCGCGCACCTGGAGGTCGGCCTGACCCGACAGGCTGCGCGCGGCGGCGGAGAACTCGTTGAACGCGGCGCTGTTGATGAGTTGCACCGCATAGCCGAGCCCCACGCCGAGGGCGATGGTGAGAATGGCGACGAGCGCGCGTCCGCGATGACTGCGCCATTGCGCGCCGAGCAGCCAGCGCGACAGCAAGCGATGAGCGGCCGGGCGCGCCGTCATCGTGCGCGCGCTTCGTTGAACGCCGCGAGCGATGCAGCTTCGTGCAGGGCGCCATCGGCGAGAATCAGCACGCGGTCGGCAAACGCCGCTGCCGCTTCCGAGTGCGTGACCATGATCGCGGCGGCGCCGGTCGCGCGCGTCTCGGTGCGCAGCAGGCCGAGAATTTCATGCGCGGTCTGCGGGTCGAGATTGCCGGTGGGTTCATCGGCGAGTATGAGGCGCGGCCGGTGCACCAGCGCCCGCGCGATCGCCACGCGCTGCAGTTCGCCGCCCGAGAGCTGGCGCGGAAGATCGTCCTGACGATTGAAGAGGCCCACGGCCGCGAGCATGCCGTGCGCCGGTGCGAGCGGCATGCCGTTGAGCAGCAGCGGCACGGCGACGTTCTGCACGAGCGTCAGATGCGGCAGCACGTGAAACGCCTGAAACACGAAGCCGAGTTTCTCGCGGCGCGTCCGGGTGGCGGCTTCGTCGCTCAGGGCGGAGATGGACACGCCGTCGATCAGGATTTCGCCGCTGTCCGGCGCGTCGAGGCCCGCGATGAGATTGAGCAGCGTGGACTTGCCGACGCCCGAGTCGCCCATGATCGCGATGAATTCGCTTGATCCGAGCGTGAAGTCCAGTCCCGCGAGAATGGTTCTGCCAGAACCGAAGGTTTTATGAAGGCGGCGGCATTCCAGTGCGGGGCGGGTCATAGGCAGGCGCGTTCCGGTGTCCTCGGGTGATGCCTATTATGCCTAGGTGTTTCGTCGGATGTGAGACGAAGACGCCGCCCGTTTCGTTCCGTTAGGACGCCATTGCTGTTTCGCTCAGCTCCAGTCGTCCATGTCGTGCTTGATGCTGTGCCGGTTCGCGATCAGCGTCTCCACGCTCGGCTCGTTGCTCATCGCGCGCTGGATGGCGAGCTTAGTCGCTTCGTAGTTCGTGCGGTACATGTCCTTTTTGTCGAGGTTGGCGTCGGCGCCGCAGCGCGGATCGATCCACACGAGGCTGATGATGCACAGATCGTCGGCCTGGTCCTTCGGCAGGATGCCTTCGATAAGGCAATCGACGACGGCATCGGCGGTGGCCGACTGCACCACGCCGCCGAACAGCTCGATGGCCGGCATGTCCTTGAGCGTGACCTTGGGGACGATCATCGTCGCGGGGCGGACCATCTGATTGCACGCGCGTATCGCGAACATCGCGGTATGTCCTTTCGACTGCGCCATCATGTTTGCGAATGCATGGCCGACCGGCCCGTCGACGCGGCCGATCAAGATCTCCGGCATGGCGTCGGTGGCCTGGCCGGGAGCGGCGAATACGGTGGCTTCGCCGGCGCGGAATTTCAAATCTACGGACATGAGCGGCTCCTGGGTCGTCGGGTATGCGAAGTGACAAGGGCATGCAAGGTGGATGCCATGCGTGCTGCCACAACGAAAGCTCCCGCCACGCGTGACACTTTGCTCAATGCGTCGCCGCCGAACAATTCAGCATTTCTGGCTCAAAGTGTCTCCGCTCTTGCGATTCCCTTTCGTCCATCGTCCAATGCCGCCTTCTATCCGCGTAATTCAGAGGCGTTTTACGCGCGGTTCGATCAGCATGACTGAAAAGAACAACGAGATAAGAACGATGAAGCCACTATTCGGCGAGAGCCGCGAGGCCCGCGCCCCGGCCTCGCGCGACGATGCCGCCGTCGCCAAACTCCTGACGGAGGATGAAATTCACGGCCTCGGCGCGAAAGCCGGCGAGCGCGTGGCCGGCCTGTCCCAGCGCATCCTGTCGGAGGTGCGCGCATCCGACGCCGACCAGTTTGGGGCGAAGCTCAACGAACTCATCGTGACCGCGAAGGGTCTCGATCCGGCATCGCTGGGAAAGCGCGGCATCGCCGGGCGCATCGCGGCAATGTTCCGTTCAACGAAAGAGCGCCTGCTCGCGCAATTCGATTCGGTCGAGAAGCGCATCGGCACGCTCGTCATCGAACTGGAAAGCAACGCGAACCGGCAAAAGCGCGATATCGCCGAGCTCGACCAGATGTACGCCGACAACTACGACACGTTCCGTCAGTTCGAAGACGCGCGCGCGCTCGGTCAGGCATCGCTCGAAGCGTATCGCGCGGTGCTTGCAGAGCCGCACGAAGCCGCCGACGCCTTCGCCGCGCAACGCACGATGGACCTGCGCCGCTGCGCGAATGCGCTGGAACAGAAGATCGACGACCTGTCCCGCGCCATGCTGATGTCCGAACAGCTTGCGCCGCAGATTCGACTCGAGCAGGACCACAAGCGCACGCTCATTTCGAAGTTCGCCACCGCGAAGACGGTGTTGATTCCCGCCTGGACCAATGCGTTCTCGCTCTACATCAAGCAGTTGAGCACGAAGAAAGCAGCCGATCTCGTCAACGCCACCTTCGATGCCGCCGACGCCGCGCTCCGCGCGCAAGCCGACCAGTTGCACGCGAACGCCGGCGCGGTCGCCACGCTGGGGCAACGGCCGGTGATCGCCACCGAGACGTTCCAGTACACGCAGCAAAAGCTCTTCGATGCAATCGACGAAATGTCGAAGATCATCGAAGACGGACAGCGGCGGCGTCGCGCGGACGAGCCGCGCCTGCGCCAGCTGGAACGCGACTTCGTCGCCCGCTTCAACGACGCAAAGAATTAAAGACGCCCTATCCAAAAGGCCAAGATGAGCACCATCAATCTGCACAAGCCCGCGCTGGCAAGCCGTGGCGAAACCGTATCCATCGTCCTGTCCAAACGCAGGCTGCCGCGTCCGCCCATCGTGCGGGTCGCGGCCGCACTCGATATTTCCGGCTCGACACAGCCGCTTTACGACTCCGGCGTGATTCAGGAAACGCACGACCGGATGCTCGGCATCGCGATGAAGTTCGACGACAACGGCGAAATCGATACCTGGACGTTCACCGAAGGCTTCGATCGCCTGCCGACGGCCACGCCCGAAAACTATGGCAGCTACATCACCGAGCACGTGCTCGGAAACAACGGCATTCGCAAGTGGGGCGGCACGATGTACGCGCCCGTCATGGCCGATATCGTCAACTTCTTCTTCGCGCCGCCGGAATGGCCGCAAGCGAAGCCGAAGGACAAGCGCGGCTTCTTCGCGCGGCTCTTCAGCGCGCCGGGCGCTGCGCCCTCGCCGCTGCCCGCGGAGCCCGCGAGCACGATGCCCGCGTGGGTGCTCTTCGTGACCGACGGGCAAAACACCCCACGCGATCGCACGGATGTCGAAACGCTGCTGCGCGATACGCGCAAGTTCCCGATCTACTGGTCGCTCGTCGGGGTGGGCGATCCGCGCGAGTTCACCTTCCTTCGCGACCTCGCGAACGACTTCCCGAACGCAGGCTTTCTGCATCTCGAATCGCTCGATATACCGGATCAGCAGATCTACGAGCAGCTCATCACCGAGGAATTCTGCGACTGGGTTCGCGGCAGGGAACAACCGCGCGCCTGACCCGCGCTCAACGCATCCTCCAGGCATTTCGACTCAAGCTCCAACATGAAACTCTTCAAGATCCGCTCGCGCTGACGTTCATCGCGCTCGTGGCCGCGCTCGCGATCGGCGGCGTCAAGGACATGATCCTCGTCGCCGTGCTGTGCATTCTGGAAATATCGCTCTCGCTCGATAACGCCGTCGCCAACGCAGCCGTGCTTCGCAACTGATCGCAGAAATGGCGCGACCGCTTCATGACCTATGGCCTGCCGCTCGCCGTGTTCGGCATGGGCCTCGTGTTTCCGTTGCTGATCGTGTGCATCGCGGGGCATATCGGCTTCATCGAAGCCGGCAGGCTCGCGCTCGAAGCGCCGCAGCAATACGCGGCCATCCTCACGTCCGCGCATCACGAAGTATCGGCATTCGGCGGGGCGTTCCTGCTGATGGTCTTCTTCAAGTTCATGCTCGATACCGACAAGGACGAGCACTGGATCGCCATCATCGAGCGGCCCCTGACGCGCCTCGGACGCCTCACCGCAATCGAAACCGCGCTCACGCTCGCCGTCATCGCGCTGGTGTCGCTGCAATTGCCGGAAGGCGAGCGCGCGTCGTTTCTCTTCGCAGGCGGCGGCGGCGTGATCGGGTTCATCGTCGCGCACGGCATCGGCGATCTCGTCGGCGGTGATGAAACCGGCGAGCGCGTCGTGCGCGAAGGCGTCGCGGGCTTCCTCTATCTCGAACTGCTCGATTCGTCGTTCAGTTTCGACGGCGTCATCGGCGCGTTCGCGCTGACGAACAACGTGTTGCTCATTGCGCTGGGACTCGGCGTCGGCGCGGCCTATATCCGCCAGATGACGCTGATCCTGCTGCAGAAAGGCACGCTCGCGCAGTATCGCTTCCTCGAACACGGCGCGTTCTGGGCCATCGGCGCGCTCGCGGTCATCATGCTTTGCGTCACGGTGGACGTTCCCGAAGTCGTCACCGGCCTCATCGGCGCGTTCACCATCTGCGTGGCCGTGGTGAGCTCGATCATCGTGCAAAGGCGCGAACAGGCAGCCGCATCGTCGCACTAACCACTCATCGATTAAGCATCAACATCATGTCAATGATCAATCTGTCCAAAGGCGGACGCATCAACCTGTCGAAAGAAGCGCCCAACGCGACCCGGTTCAAGGTCGGGCTCGGCTGGGACGCGAACGCGACCGACACCGGCAACGACTTCGATCTCGACGTCTCCGTCTTTCTCTGCGACTACGACGCGGAGAACAACCCGAAGCTGATTTCGCAGAAGCACTTCATCTTCTACAACACGGAGATCCGCACGCTCGACCGCCAAACGACGTTCTTCCAGCCCGGCGACGAATGGCCGCGCAAGGGCATGTCGGCGTCGGAGTGTCTCGGCGTCATTCATAGCGGCGACAACCAGACCGGCAGCGGCGGCGGTGACGACGAAGTGCTTTTCATCGACACGAAGAAGCTCGATGCGGCCGTGAATGAAATCTCGGTGGTGGTCACCATCGACCGCGCGCAGGAGCGCAAGCAAAACTTCGGGCAAGTGCGCAACAGCTACATCGCCATCTCCGAAGAAGAATCGGGCAAGGTGCTCGCGCGCTATGCACTCGAAGAGGACTTTTCGATGGAAACCGCCGTGCAGGTCGGCAGCTTCTATCGCCGCGACGGGCAGTTCATGTTCAAGGCCGTGGGCATGGGCTACAACCGCGGACTCGCGGACTTCGTGGCGGCCTATGGCGGCCGTGTGGACCGCGCCTGATCGATAAGGCCAACGGGCATCGCCTGACGCGATGCCCCTGATTTCGCGTATGAGAAGCCTGCGTGTCACGCGATAATTTCCAGCCCCGGCCGCTCGATTTCGGCGACGCGCGTCCGGAACCGCGCGTGCTGCGGTTCCCGGAAAAGAGACCCGCCGAACCGCCGCAAGTCGCCGCGCCACTATTCGACGAACGCAGCGCGCGCAAGCCCGCGCCGCGCGGCGAACCGGGACGCGCGCTCTTCGGCGAAAGCGGTCACCCGCTGCTCGACCGTTGCTTCGAACTCGCGATGCAGCGATTTCCCGAGCTGTATCCGAAGCATCGGGCGCGCATCGAACGCGCGATCCGGCAGTTGATGCCGCCGAGCGTGGAGAGCGCGGCATCCATCGCCGATGCGCCGCTCAGGGCTTGCGGCGAATCCGTCGAAGCGCTCACGCGCATGACGCGCGACTTCGCCGACCTCGACGCGGCCGGTATCATGGCCAGCTTGCTCGATCGCGCCACGCAGAAGCCGGGGCTGATGAACCGCATCGCCGGCCGATACCTTGGCGTGCGCGAGCCCGAGCCGGATTACCGCGCCGCCCTCACGACGCTCAAGGTTTCGCTGCAGTCGTTCTCCGCGCGCATCGACGCGTTGCAGAAGACCGTGATGCAGGCGCGCGAAGGGCTCTGCATCGGTCTTGCGGCCCTGTGCGCCGTTGCCGATGTCGACGGCGAGCCGAACGACGCGACCGCGTCCAATGCGCTTTACGACCGCCGCGCGATCGTGCAGCAGGCGTTTCAGCAACTCGAACTGCTCGCGCTTCAGGCGCGCGGCTTCGAAGCCGAAATCGTCAACCTGCTGTCGCGCACCGATCAACTGATGAACGTGACGCTGCCCGCCGCGCTCGCGGCCCGGCAGACCACCAAGCACACTTTCCGATGACACGACGCGCAAGAACCATCGCCGCATTCGATTTCGACGGCACCATCACCACGGGCGACAGCCTGAAGGCGTTCGTGGTTCACACAGTCGGGATGGCACGATTCCTGGCGGCAGGCGCGCTCGCCGGGCCGCAAATGCTCGGCATGGCCGTGGGCACGTGCGACCGCGGCACGGCCAAGGCCGCCTTTCTGCGACACGCGTTGCGGCGCATCCCGCGCGCCGAACTAGAACGCGCAGCGCGCACCTTCTGCACGGCGCGCCTGCCCGCGATGATCCGCCCCGAGATGATCGAGCGGGTCAACGCGCATCGGGCGCTCGGACATGAGATCGTGCTCGTGAGCGCGTCACCGTCGTTATATCTGCGGATATGGGCGTCGGAGATGGCGGGCATCGGCACGTTGCTCTCGACGCAACTCGAACTCGACGATCGCGGCTTCACGGGCCGTTTCATCGGCCGGAATTGCTGGGGGCCGGAGAAAGTGGCGCGGCTCCAGGCATGGTGGCGCGACGATCCGCCCGCGAAACTCTTCGCCTATGGCGACAGCCGTGGCGACAAGGAAATGGCCGAACTGGCGCATGTCGCGTGGATTCGCGGAACCGGCCCGCTGCCGCCGCTCGCCCCCTGACAATCACGCCGCCGCGAACTGCACCGCCACGATCACGCCGCGCCCCGAAGGCTCGCTTGCCGTGATCGAAATTTCACCGCGATGCGCCTGCACGATCTCACGGGCGATCGCGAGTCCGAGCCCGGTGCCGTCCGTTTCCGCCGACGCGCGATAGAACGGCTCGAACACGCGGCTGCGCGCTTCGGCCGGTATGCCCGGCCCGTCGTCGGTGACGGCGAGCGTCACCCGTTCGCCCTCTCGCGCCACCGCGACAGTCACATGCCCGCCCGATTGCGTATAGCGCACGGCGTTTTCCGTCACGTTGAACACGAGCGCCGCAAGCAATCCCTCGTGACCGATGATCCACGCCGCATCGCCCAGTTCCGCGCCGAGATCGATGCCGCGCTTTTGCGCAACCAGCGCGAGATCCTCGACCACATCCTTTGCGATGCCGGACAAGTCCGCCTTCTGCGTGGCGAGCTGCGTGTAATCCGCCGCTTCGGCCTGGGCGAGCAGCAGCAGCTTGTTGGTCAAGCCGACCATCGAACGCGTACTGCGCTGCATCGCGGCGAGCGCTTCCGAAAGCGACGGCGTGAGCGGGCGATGCTGCCGCGCATATTGCACCTGCGTCTCGAGCACGGTCAGCGGCGTGCGAAGCTGATGCGCCGCATCCGCGATGAAGCGGCGCTGCGCCGCCACCTGCAGGCCGAGCCGCGCGATGCACTGATTGATCGCGTCGACGATAGGCCGCAACTCCGCATGCAAGCGCTCGACCCGCAGCGGCTCGAGCTGCATCGGATCGCGGTCCATCACCTCTTCCTTGATCTTCAGTAGCGGGCGCAATTCGAACGTCAGGCCGATGCACGCCAGCGCCACCGCGAGCAACACGATCTCGATCTGCCTCACGAGCTGGGGACGCCACAGCTCGCGCACCATCGCATCGCGCGATGCCTGCGTCTTGCCGACCGATACGAGCACGCGGCGAATCGACCCGTTGTCGTACATGCGGCGCACATAGCCGATCACGCGGATGGACGCGCCGTGCAAGGTCGCGTCGTAGTAGATGGGGGTATCGTGCGTGGCCGCCTCCGCCGCCGC
The DNA here is from genome assembly GCF_031450805.1 of Caballeronia sp. LZ016. Taxonomy (NCBI): domain Bacteria; kingdom Pseudomonadati; phylum Pseudomonadota; class Betaproteobacteria; order Burkholderiales; family Burkholderiaceae; genus Caballeronia; species Caballeronia sp. LZ016. The sequence continues at coordinate 22,903 of NZ_JARTVY010000004.1, read as the reverse complement.
GCGGTTCGACGGGAAATCCGGCAGGCCCGCGAGCAGGCGGCCATCGTCGACGCTGACGTGGTAATAGACCTGATCGCCATGAGGCGACGCAAACACTTCGAGCGCCGCTGGCGGAACGTCGACGCGCAACATGCCGTCCGACCACTCCACTTCGCCCGCGATCATCCGCGCCGATGCGAGCAGCGTGTTTTCCTGCAGGAGATCGGCCGTGTGGCGCGCGTTGTCGTACGCGGCCTTGCCCGTCACGAACACGTACAGCGCGAGCGGCACGAGCAGCCACCACAACAGGCGAACGCGCAGGCTATTGGTCATCGTCCTTCTTTCGAAGCAGATAGCCGAGCCCGCGCAAGGTCACGATCGCAGCCGAACTGCCGTCGAGTTTCTTGCGCAGGCGCGACACATAGATTTCGAGCGCGTCCTCGCTCGGCTGATGCTCATGCGTGAAGATGGCATCCAGCAGCGACGCCTTCGAGACCGTCTTGCCGAGCCGCAGCACCAGCGCCTCGAGCACGCTGCGCTCGCGCGGCGTCACGTTGAGCGGCGCGCCTTTCAACGCGAACTGGCGCGTGTCGATATCGAACACCAGATCGCCGCACGACACTTCGTTCGCCGTCGCGGCGCTGCGCCGGCGAATCATCACCTTCACCCGCGCAATCAGCTCGCGGACTTCGAACGGCTTGACGAGGTAATCGTCCGCGCCCGCGCCGAGCAGCTCCACTTTCTCGTCGATGGAACCGCTCGCCGTGAGGATCATCACCGGAGTCGCGTCGCCGCGCTGGCGCATCCGCCGCAGCACGTTCTTGCCGGAAAGCCGCGGCAGGTTGAGATCGAGCAGCACGACGTCGTAGTGACTGGCGCGCAGCAGTTGATCGGCCGCTTCGCCGTCCTGCACCGCGTCGAGCGCGAACGCCTCCTGTTCCAGCATCTTCGCGAGCCAGAGCGAAAGCGTCGGGTTGTCTTCGATCAGCAGCAGCTTCATGCCGCGCGATTGTAGGGCGTCTCGCACATGCGCGATGCATCGGGTTAACACCCATGCTCCGGCGCCGGCTCAGAAAGCTGGCAGAAGGTTTGGCGTTCCTATAATCGGCGCACACATTCGAAAAGCGGGCCGCGCACGACGGCCCATCTCAAGGAGACACCCCATGCGTACTCTGCGCCAGATCGCTGGCTTGACCGGTATCGCTTTTGCGCTTGCCGCCGCTTCCGTGTCCGCTCACGCGGAAAAAATATCGATCATGGTCGGCGGCGCGACCAAGATCATCTATCTGCCCGCCAAGCTGACCGAGCAACTCGGCTACTTCAAGGACGAAGGGCTCGACGTCGAAATCCTCTCGCAGCCTGCTGGCGTCGACGCCGAGAACGAACTGCTCGCGGGCGCGGTGCAAGGCGTGGTCGGCTTCTACGATCACACCATCGACTTGCAGAGCAAGGGCAAGGAAGTGCAGGCGCTCGTGGTCTTCGGTCAGGTGCCGGGCGAAGTGGAAGTGGTCTCGACCAAGGCTTCGGCGACGCTCAAAAGCATGGCCGACGTCAAGGGCAAGACGCTCGGCGTGACGGGCCTCGGATCGTCGACGAGCTTTCTCACGCAATACCTCGCGCAGCGCGCGGGCGTGACGTCGAAGGAATACACGCTGCTGCCGGTCGGCGCGGACAACAGCTTCATCGCGGCGATCAAGCAGGAGCGCATCGATGCGGGCATGACCACGGAACCGACGGTTTCGCAACTGCTCAAGACCGGCGACGCGAAGGTGCTGGTCGACATGCGGACCATCGAAGGCACGCGCGCCGCGCTCGGCGGCACGTACCCGGCGTCGAGCTTCTATGTGCAGCGCGCGTGGGCCGAGTCGCACAAGGCGGAGGCCGCGAAGCTATCGCGGGCGTTCGTGAAGACGCTGAACTTCATCGCGACGCATAGCGCCGAGCAGATCACCGAGAAGATGCCGAAGGATTACTACGCGAAGAACAAGGACCTCTACGTGGCCGCGCTGAAGGCCTCGCTGCCGATGTTCACGAAGGACGGCAAGATGCCGGCCGATGGCCCGGACACCGTGCTGAAGGTCCTGGCAGCGTTCAATCCTTCGGTCAAGGGCAAGCATATCGATCTCGCGCGCACCTATTCGAACGAGTACGTGTCGGGCGCGGCGATGGCGTCGGCATCCGCATCGGCCACCAAATGAGGCCGGCGATGAACCCGACACGACAACCCGCCATCGAGCTTCGCAACGTTTCCTGCCGCTTCATTTCGCCCGATGGCCGCGCGACCGTCGCGCTGCGCGACTTCAGCATGTCGGTGGCGAAAGGCGAGTTCGTCGCGATCGTCGGTCCGACGGGCTGCGGCAAGTCCACGACGCTCGGCATGATCACGGGCCTGCTGAAGCCGACCACCGGCGAAGTGCGCGTGATGGGCGCGCCCGTCGATGGCATCGATCCGCGCATCGGCTTCGTGTTTCAGGCCGATGCCGTGTTTCCGTGGCGCTCGGTGCTCGACAACGTCGCGGCGGGGCCGCTCTATCGCGGCCGCTCGAAGTCCGCAGCCTACGACGAAGCGAACGAATGGCTGCGCCGCGTGGGCCTCGACAAGTTCGGCAAGCACTATCCGCATCAGTTGTCGGGCGGCATGAGAAAGCGTGTGGCGCTCGCGCAGACGTTCATCAACAAGCCCGAAATCCTGCTGATGGACGAGCCGTTCTCCGCGCTCGACATGCAGACGCGCACGCTGATGCAGGACGAACTGCTGCAGCTCTGGTCGGCGAATGCGGGATCGGTGGTGTTCGTCACGCACGATCTCGAAGAAGCCATCGCGCTTGCCGACCGCGTGTTCGTGCTGACCGCGCGGCCCGCGACGCTCAAGAAGGTCTACGAGATCGACTTGCCGCGTCCGCGCATCACGTCGGAGATTCGGTATCACCCGCGCTTCATCGAAATTTCACGCGATATCTGGCACGACTTGCGCGAAGAAGTGCAAATCGGCTGAACCCGTCCGAAAGGAACCTCGAACATGTCAACACCTCAACAGACGATGCCCGCGGGCATCGACGCCGGCGCGCTGGCGCAAGTCGAACGCGAGGCGCAACGGCGCATCCGGCAGCGTCATGCGCTCGTGATCGGGCTGCGCATCGCGGTGCTGGTCATCGTGCTCGGCGGCTGGGAACTCTCCGCCCGGCTGCACTGGATCGATCCGTTCTTCTTCTCGATGCCTTCCGCAATCTATGAACAGATCGTCGAATGGTTCGTCGACGGCACCTCGCAAGGACCGTTGCTCACGCAAGTCTGGGTGACGCTCGAAGAGACCGGGCTCGGCTTCATCATCGGCTCGGTGGCGGGCGTGGTCTGCGGCATCGTGCTCGGGCGCAACAAGCTGCTGTCGGACGTGTTCAGCATCTACATCAAGATTGCGAATTCGATTCCGCGCGTGGTGCTCGGCTCGGTGTTCGTGATCGCGCTCGGCCTCGGCATGGCGTCGAAGGTCGCGCTCGCCGTCGTGATGGTGTTCTTCGTCGTGTTCGCCAATGCGTTCCAGGGCGTGCGCGAAGCGGACCGCTACATGATCGCGAACGCGCAGATTCTGGGCGCATCGCGGCGGCAAGTGACGACCTCGGTGGTCATTCCGTCGGCGCTCTCGTGGATTCTCGCGAGCCTGCATGTCAGCTTCGGCTTCGCGCTCGTCGGCGCGGTGGTCGGCGAATTTCTCGGATCGAAGCAGGGCATCGGGCTGCTGATCTCGACGGCGCAAGGCGCGTTCAACGCGAGCGGCGTCTTCGCGGCGATGATCGTGCTCGCGGTCGTCGCGCTCGCGGCGGACTACCTGCTGACGGCGGTCGAGCAGAGGCTCTTGAAGTGGCGGCCTGCTGCTACCTGACACGCTCGCTGCTGTTCCAAAAGCAAAAACCCCACGCGCGGCGCGTGGGGTTTTTTGTTTTCTGAAGGACGCCGGATCAGGCGCCCGAATCCGCTTTCATCTGCTTTTCCCAGCCGAACGCGTGAACCTCGGACACCGGCCGGTCTGTCGCGACGACGCCGCGCAGTTCGCCGGGCATCGGCAACAGAAGGCCATGCCACGTCGACGATGCCGCGCCCTCGCCGCGCCCTGCTCTTTGCCTCGCGATATGCGCCGCTTCGACGAGCGCGATCTGCGCGCCCCGTGCGCCCGGCGCATCGACGCTGAGCCCGATTCCCACGTCGGCGGACGCCACCGCCATCACGATCCAGATGCCCGAGTACGACACATCGACGCCCACGCTGCGCTCACCGGCCGCGTCCTTCACGACGATGCGCTCGTCGGGCGCATCCTCCACGCGCACTTCCTGCGGGCGGCATCCGAACATCTGCGATACGACGAGCCGCAGCGTCGCCCGCGCGACGCCGAAGCGGCGGCCGATCGCCGAGTTGGGATAAAGCCGCGCGCGCCTGCGCTCCGCGACGCTCAGCCAGCTTCCGATATTCGACGCCGACGCGAAGCGGAATTCGCTCGTGATGAGCCACAAGCCAATTTCGCCCTCGGCGGGCGGCTTGTCGACGGTGCGCGACTTGGCGAGATCGTGGAAATGCCACGGAACGTTGTCCGCGAATTCCAGCGGCAGGGAGACCGGGCCCTGCATCACGCATTCGGTCCCGCTGAAACGACGATTTGATGCGGCATGGCGGCGCTCCTTCGGTTGTTCTTTGGACGATGTGCGCCCCGGGCGGACAACTATCGATTCTCGACAATGAATTCTTAAGAAATGCTTAGGCGCATGGGATAGCTCCGAAGTGGAGCAGGGAGAAGCCTGAAGGGTCACGCCTTGGTGGCCGTCGATTCGTGCGCCGTCGAATGCCGCCGCTGCATGGCCGCACCGGCCGATCAGGCGGAATCGACAGAGGAATGGTTCGACTCGAAGCGATCTTTTTGCGCGACCGCCGCCGACCGGTCGTGCGCGAAATATGCCGTTCGTCGCAGTGCAGCCGGCGTGCCGGCGTGCCGACGGGCCGCTTAAGCGCTCTGCGAGCAAGCACACATTCAAGGTGATTGCTACGTAAAGCCGCGTGAAGCGGTTCGCAGGCGGCATCGCGAAGGCGGTGGCCGAATCGTGCTAGACGTCGAAGGAATCTTTCGAATGGAAGTTGTGCTCGCCGCAGTTCTGCTCATCGGCATGACCGTGTGCATCGATGTCGCCGCAGACGAAGCATCTGACGTTGAACGAAGCAAGCGGCTCATAAAAAACGCGCCCGCTGCCTGGTTCGCAACGGGTGCGTATCAGGCGTCGTTCATCACCGCTTCGCGTAGTCCTTCGACGAGCACAGCGAAGCGGACAACGCAAGCTGCGTCTCATCGCGGCCGGCGAGCTTCGCAAGCCAGCGGCTCGCATCCTTCGTCATCGCGGTGATCGGCGCGGTCACGCCACGCAGATAAGCCGTCGTCGGCGACACGATGCTCACGTTCTCCATCATCCCGCGATCCTCGTGATCGAGGATATGACAGTGCATCACGAACTCGCCGGTGAAATCCTGATAGATGGTACGCATTTCGAGCGTATAGCCGGCTTTCAGGAAGAGCGTGTCGCGTATGACGCCCTGCAGGTTGCAGTACTCCGTATCGGCGCCCTCGTCCGCGATGCATCCGCCATTGCCGTTGAAGATGGATTTACCCGCGCCGTTCCTGATGTCCATGATCTTGAACGGATTCGTATGGATGTGGAACACGTGCGTAGCAAGCGCTGAAGCCGATACATTCCACTGGTCGATGTTGCCGAGCACGCCCGTATAGCCGATCTCGTCCGGCTTGTACGCTTTGCCGCTGATCAGAAAAAGCGCCGGTGCGGGGAAGGTCTGCGGCACGATCTGGAACTGCTTCTCGACCACGTTCGCCACTTTGCCATCGACGGGAATCGTCGGTGCGAACGCGCGCAGCGTGAGCGACTGGAGATCCGACTTCGCCGGCTGCGCGAGCGCCGGATTGGCGGCGACGAGCTGATCGCGAATGTACTGCCAGTACTTCGAATGATTGCCGACGGTCGTGTCCGGAATGTTGACGCCGGGGCCCACGCGAGCCAGCGACAGCAGCCGGCGATCCTTCACCTTCGTCGCGTTCGTGCGGAAGTTGATGGTCGCGGAAGCATCGGCGGCTTCATCGAGGATGCAGTACAGCCCGGGCCGGGGAAAAGCCACGAGTACGTCGCTGCGGTAGCCGGGGTTCATCGAGTTGACGTCTTTCTCGACCATCGCGGACATCGTGATGCCGTCCTCCGCGAACTCCAGTTGCTTGACCACTTCGCCGCTGCACAGTGAATCGAGCGTCAGGGTCTGCGACGACTTCGTACGATTCCTCGCAAGCGCGGATGCCGCCGCGCTCGTCGCCGTGTTGACCTGCGCCGCCGACAGCGATGGCGAATCCGCGAGTCCGAGCGCCGAAAGATTCGCGCGCACGATCTTCACGTTGATGGTGTCGCGATTGCCGCCGTGCACCATGCGCAGGCGGCGGACATCGCCTGCGGGCACATAGCCGATCGCGCTAGGAAATACGGGCTGCACGACGCCATTGATCTGCGTATAGCGGCCCGAGATGATCCACGTTGAATTGAGCTGGCCCGTGTGACCCGGCCGCGGATCGGGGATGAACCCGAGCTGGTTGTTATAGCCGCGAATCTCACCGACGCTGCCTTGCGGGCAGACCCATTCGGCAGTCGTCGGATCGGCGAGAGGGACATCGGAAGTCGCGTTGCTGAAGCAGCCGTATTCGATCTGCTGGAACAGCATCACATGTTCGCGCAGGGGCAGCGAGAGCAGGAACAGCCGGCGACGCAGGATCGTATCGATATCCGCGCCGCCGTTGGTCATCCCTGGTTTCGCTTGCCGCGAGCCGCGCACGATCAGCACGCCGGCCATGCCGCTCGCGACATCGATTGCCGTCGATCCATGCAGATGCGCGTGATACCAGAACGTGCCGGACGGATGATCGGCGGGCAGCCTGAAGCTGTAGTCCTGCGACTTGCCCGGCAGCACGGTGAGCAACACGTTATCGGCGTTGCCGGATGGCGATACGTGAAAGCCATGCGTGTGCAAGTTCGTGTTGTTGTAGCAATGCGGCGTCGAATGATCGGGATTGTCGGGGCAGTTCGACGGCGGATCGTTTGCGCCGAGCGTGTTCCTCAGCGAGACCTTGAGCGTTGCGCCTGGCTTGATGCTGATCGTCGGGCCGGACGGGCAGCCGTTGTACGAACGCATCGAGACCGTGTCGAACGAATCGGTCGATGGGTTATAGATCCGGTAACTGGCCTTCTGCACCTTCAGCGTGACCGATCCCGAATTGCCTGACGGATTCAATCCCTGCAGACATTGCAGGCGCTGAAGAACCGACGACAGACTGCCTGGCGTGGAGACGGCGGAATTATCGGTGGATGCCTCGGACTCGTCGCTCAGATCGCTGAACGAACGCGCCGTCAGCGACGTGGTGCTTTGTGCAACGCCCGGCGTCGGGACTAACACTAAGGTGAACAGCATGGCCAGCCCCATCCTGACGACCATGTGGACGCGCGTTTTCATGTCCTCTCCTTGCACTGTCGTTGGTGTTAGTTCATCGCAAGAGGACATTAGGAGATCAGAAACCGTCACGTATCCCTAATCGATCCGGCTGTGTGCGGTGTCGCACATGATGGTTTCGGGCGCTTTTCAAGAGCCTTGCAACGCGCAAAATCTTCCGGTTCGGGCCTGGCTGATGGCGGGCACGCGCGCCGTTCTCGTTCGCAGTCCGGTGAAAGCCCTGCATCTGGTTTCGATGCCGCGCCGGTTCAACGCGAGCGACGTTTTCGCCCGCGAAGCATCCAAGAATTCACGCTTGATCGGCGAGTGAATCCATTGTCGGATGCCATCGCCTGCGCCATTTCCGTCGGCCGTCGTTTCCGGATGAATCGCACGTCATCCTGATTAAATTGAAACGTGGGGAAAGTCTCGAGGCCCACAACATCTTGGTCGCGGCGGGCGGCTGCATGCCCCGTAGCGTCTTCGCGCAAGACAGCGTTACCTTGAATCGCAGAAACACGGTACGAGTGACGGGCGGCTATGCCAATTGATAACGGCAAATCCGCCTGCAACTTATTTTCTCCCGCGTGAGAGCAGCGTCGAGTTCGGCGGCGAATAACATACAGGCGCTCGACACAGCGTGCTCGATCGATCGTGCGTCGCTCCGCGTGGCGTTGCAGCACGCATTCGATATGGTTCGCCGGCAGGCTCAGCGCCGCTCCGGTTGCCATGCCGCCCGGCCTTCTAGCGCAATGCGCCGGAATAGCAATTGCTGCCTTCCGCCCGACAGCATCGCCCTGCCGGCGGCGCTGAAAACGAACCGGAGAATCGCATGGCACAACCACCCGCACTCTTCACACCGGCGCGCGTTCGCGGCCTGGAACTCGCGAACCGCATCGTCATTGCGCCGATGTGCCAATACTCGGCCGAAGACGGCTGCATGAACGAATGGCATCTGATCCATCTCGGCCAGCTCGCGCTGTCGGGCGCAGCGCTGCTTACGATCGAAGCGACGGCCGTGCTGCCCGAAGGACGCATAACCTGGGCCGACGTCGGCTTGTGGAACGATGAAACCGAAGCCGCCATCGATCGCACGCTCAAGGGCATTCGCCGCTGGTCGGACATGCCGATCGCGATTCAACTGAGCCACGCTGGACGCAAGGCATCGACGGAAGTGCCGTGGGAAGGCGGCGCGCAGATTTCGCCCGACGATCCGCACGGCTGGCAGACCGAAGCGCCATCATCGACGCCGTTCGAAGCCAGCGACACGCCGCCGGTCGAGCTCGACCGCGCAGGGCTGGAACGCATCCGCGATGCGTTCGCCGCATCCACGGAGCGCGCCGCGCGGCTCGGCATCGACCTGATTCAGATTCACGCGGCGCATGGCTATCTGCTGCATCAGTTTCTCTCGCCGCTGTCGAATCGGCGCGAAGACGAATACGGCGGCTCGCTCGAGAACCGCATGCGCTTCCCGCTCGAAATCTTCGACGCGGTGCGCGGCGCGTTCCCGGACGATCGCCCGGTGACGATTCGCGTGTCCGGCACGGACTGGGTCGATGGCGGATGGGATATCGAGCAGACGATTGCCTTCGCGCGGGCGCTCGAATCGCGCGGCTGCGATGCGATCCACGTGTCGAGCGGCGGGCTCGATCCCGCGCAGCAGATTCCGGTCGGCCCCAGCTATCAGGTGCCGCTCGCGCGCGCGGTGAAGGCGGCCGTGAAGATGCCGGTCGTCGCGGTCGGGCTGATAACGGGGATCGAGCAGGCGGAAGGCATCATCGGGACCGGCGACGCCGACATGATCGCGCTCGCCCGCACCGCGCTCTATGACCCGCGCTGGCCCTGGCACGCGGCGGCGGAACTCGGCGCGCATGTGCGGGCGCCCAAGCAGTATCTGCGCTCGCAGCCGCACAAGTACCGCGATTTGTTCGACGAGGATTGACGCACGGCACGCACGAATGCACCGGCGTGCTATCTTCAAAGCGTCGCGCGTGGATGTTGAAGCTGCCGCCATCATGAGTCATGTCCGCTATCCGCTCGGCCCGGACGATCGGGTGCATCTCCTGTGCTGGCTCACGTGCGGCTTTCTCGGCGCGTACTACCTCGAAGGCGCGTGGCCAGATCCGTCGTTTCAGGTGCGCGCGGCGCATCGCTGGCTCGAGCGGCACCAGCGCGCCGCCGACTGGATGGAGACCGCGAAACTCTCGGTCAAGGCGCAGGCGCTCGCGTCGCGCTTTCGTCCGGTTCTCGATACCGACGCCGGCCGACGCGCCATCGAACAGATGATCGATGCCGACGAACTCGATTACCAGAGCGTGATGGTGCAGCGCATCTTCAGCGCGTGTGTCATCGAGTTGACGGAGCGGGGACGGCCTTCGCGCTAGATCGTTAGGGTTCCGTATAGCTTCTTCAACTGCCGTTGATGGTGACGGTCGCGCCTTCGCTGCGCAACACATCGACAGCATATTTTCCGGACTTCTTTCGCGCGACCCTGACGCTGAACGACCCGGACCCGGCCTGCACGTTCTCGATGGTGATCGCGCCCCAGCCGTGCGGCAAGCCCAAAGGACTGATGGTCACATGAGCAGTTCGTCCATCCACGACGAGACCAAGCGCCGACTGGACGAGCGAAAACGGAACGCCGACCGTCCAGGCCTGAATCAGGTTCGCCGACTTGTATTCGACCGGGGGAATATCGCCGATGCGTTCGTAGCCGCAATACAGTTCGGGAAGGCGGTAATTGAAGGCGCGCGCGGCGGCAAGCGTTGCCGAAAGAATGCGCTCTACCGCTTCCGCCGACTTCGCGTTCGCTCCGCTCCACGCCGCGATAGCCATTTCATGCGGCCAGCAAGGTCCGCGGTGGTACAGGTCCGGCTTATAGCGCGCCTCGCCCTCCGCCAGCGTGCGAATGCCCCATCCCGAGAACAGCGGCGCGCTGAGCGCTTCCGCCATGATCGATCTCGCCCGGTCTGCGGATACGAGACCGCACCACGGCAAGTGAACCATGTTCGAAGCGCGTACCCGGCACGGCTTCTTGTCGCCGTCGAGTGCGAGCGCGTAGTAGCCTTTGTCTTCCTGCCAGAAGGCATTGTCGAAACGCGTCAGAATGACTCGCGCTGCGGCGTCGCAGAACCTGGCGCGCTCGGGCAAGCCCAGTTCCGTCGCCATCTCGCGGCCGGCCTGCCATGCCGCATAGGCGTATCCCTGTACTTCGCATAGCGCGATGGGTCCGCAAGGGAACGTACCGTCTTCATGCATGATGGCATCCCACGAATCCTTCCAGCCCTGATTCGCGAGACCCTTCCCGGGATCGGCCGCGTATTCGATGAAGCCGTCGCCGTCCTGATCGCCATAGTCGCTCATCCACTGCAAGGCGAGATCGACATGAGGCCAGAGACTGCGTAGCAGCGCGTGATCGCCGGAACGCACCCAGTAAGCGTGAACGCATATGACGAAGAGTATCGTCGTGTCGACGCTGCCGTAATAGCAATAAAACGGATTGAGTCTTGCCCTCGATGTCTCGCCGAGGCGCCTTTCATGCATGGTCTTGCCGGGCCACGCCTGCCGGAATGGGTCTGTCTGCGTGGCCTGGTACTTCGCATGATGAAGCAGCACGCCTTTCATGATTTGCGGGCTGAACAGCAGCGTCTGCAATCCGGTGATGAGGCCGTCGCGTCCGAACGGCACCGCGAACCACGGCAGCCCGGCGACAGGGTAAGGGCCGGTTTGCTGGGGCACGGTCATGATCGACAGATCGGCTGCGGCTCGCGTGAGCCATCGATTCACGTCCGCATCGGTGGAGCGAACGTGACAGCTTCCTTCGAACGGCGCCTGCCTGCCTCGTTTGAGTGTTTCCCATGCCTGCGTCCACGAGCCTGCTTTCGGCGTCGTTACGCCCGCGCCCGCCTGGAAGACGAGCGTCCACGGCTCCCCTGCTTGAACGCTTCGCATGAAGCTCATGCTTCCTGCGCGAGAATGAGCCGCCGGTTCCGAGGCCTCGATTGCGCTGCATAGCCGACGCCCGTCCAGCGTGTCGTACTCGATGCTTTGCCCGGAGATTCCGGTCTTCGCGGGATGAAGCGTGCCGCGCGGACCTCGCGGGGGGAACCGCACGTAGAAGGTATCGAAGAAGTCGGCTGCGAAATCGACATCCAGGGATACGTCGCAAATTTCAGTTCCGGTGTTCGTGGTGTCGAGCTTGATCCACAGACTCGATTCCGCGAACGTATAAGTCACCGTCAATTCGACATGATCGAGCGTCGCTGAGCGATAGCGGAAGGAGAATTGCGACAGCGTCGAATCCTTACTGGAGCTTTCCAGCTTGCATGCCGCGCCGTTGAGCCGGAACCGGAACAGTGAAACGATCCTCATGTCGTCGACATAAAATCCGGTCTCGCCGTTCCTCGAACTATCGATATCGCCATCGTTGGAAATGACGACCAGCGCCGTTGCGCCCGCGCGACTGATAAACGAAGTCGAGACAGCGCGCTGAGGGTCCGGCTGGTCATCGCCCGCATTGCTTAGTTTTCCGAATACATCCCATTGAGCAAGCGAGGCTTCGGGAGCGGACTCGGAAGCCTTGCGCGGGATATCGGGAATGTCGTCGGAATCGGAAATGCGCAGTCGGGCGACCCTGGCGGACGGCGAACCTGCAACGGCCTTCGAGATGGCCCAGCGCGATGGCGACGACCAGCGACGGGGGTCACGGGAACGCCAGCGCGTGCGCAAAACGGGTATTGGTAATTTCGGCATTCAACACGCCCCCGATGACTGATTGAAATGATCGAGGGAGGAGCCCTGCGATGCATGCCTATCGCGCCTTTCGTTCAGGCCATGAAGAAACATCAATCTGACCGCGTGATTCGAGCGATGCGTTGCCAACGGGCCTTCGCGGCAACGCAGCTTTGCAGAGTGTAGAACAGCCTCGCCGCGAACAGCAAGGCGATTACCGGTAGTCAGGCCGGTTAATCGTCACCGGCCCTCACCGATAAAACGATACGCCTCAGGGCGTAGGCGGCGTGCCAAGATCCCCCGCGCTGGACCGCTGCGCATCGAACACGATTCGCCGCGTATCGGCGTCATATCGGCAAAGCACGCGTGCGCCATCGACGATATCGCCCTTCAGCAATTCTTTCGCCAGTTCGTTCTCGATGAGTTGCCGAATCTGCCGGCGCAACTCGCGCGCGCCGAATTCCGGCCGATACCCCGCCTCGGCCAGATGACCGATCACCGATTCATCGAACTCCAGTGCAATGTCCTGGCTATGCGCCATGCGCTTCACCTGCTCGAGTTGCAGCCGAACGATATGGCCGATCTCATCGCGCCCGAGCGACTTGAACAGGATGATGTCGTCGATACGGTTCAGGAACTCCGGCCGGAAATGCTGGCGCAGCACGCTCATCACGCCGCTTTGCAGCGATGCGTCCGCGTCGGTGTCCGTGCTCGTGAAGCCGAGCGTCGCGCGCCGCTGCCCCGCGATCACATCGGACCCGAGATTGCTCGTCGCGATGATGAGCGTATTGCTGAAATCGACCACACGTCCCTTGCCGTCGGTGAGGCGGCCGTCGTCGAATACTTGCAGCAGCACGTTATAAACGTCGGGGTGCGCCTTCTCGATCTCGTCGAGCAGAATCACGCTGTAAGGGCGGCGGCGCACGCGCTCGGTCAGCTGCCCGCCTTCCTCGTAGCCGACGTATCCCGGCGGCGAACCGATGAGCCGCGCGACCGCGTGACGCTCCATGTACTCGCTCATGTCGACGCGAAGCATGGCGTCTTCATCGCCGAAGACGACGCCTGCGAGCGCCTTCGCGAGCTCGGTCTTGCCGACGCCCGTCGGTCCGAGAAACAGGAAAACGGCAATCGGGCGGTTGCGTCCCTGCAGGCCGGTGCGCGCCCGGCGCACCGCGTCGCTGACGGCGCTCACCGCTTCTTCCTGGCCGATCACGCGTTCATGCAGACGCGCTTCCATGTTCAACAGGCGCTCGCGCTCCTGTTCGGTGAGCTGCGTCACGGGAATGCCCGTGAGCGTCGCGACGATCTCCGCGATCTGCGTCACCGTGACATCCGATGTGTTCGTGCCGATGCGCTTCTTCCAGTCATCGGTGCCTTCGCCGAGCTGCTTTTCCTTCGCGGCGATCTCGGCATCGAGCGCATGCGCGCGATCGAACTGCTTGCGCGATGCCGCATAGTCCTGCTCGCGTCGCAACTGCGCGAGTTCCGATTCCAGTTCGAGGATGGCCGCGGGCCGCGAGGTCGCCGAGAGATTGACGCGCGCCGCCGCCTGATCCACGAGATCGATCGCCTTGTCGGGCAGGAAGCGCCCGGTGATATAGCGGTCCGACAACTCCGCCGCGCCGACGATCGCATCGTCCTGAATCGTCACCTTGTGGTGCGCTTCGAGCCGGTCGCGCAAGCCGCGCAGAATGTTGATGGTTTGCGCGACGCTCGGCTCGGAAACCAGCACCGGCTGGAAGCGCCGCTCCAGCGCGGCGTCCTTCTCGATGTGCTTCTGATATTCGTTGAGCGTCGTCGCGCCGATCAGATTGAGCTCGCCGCGCGCCATCGCCGGCTTGAATACGTTGGCGATGTCGAGCCCGCCCTCGCCGCCGCCCTGCCCCGCGCCGACGATGGTATGCACTTCATCGACGAAGAGCAGCAGCGACTCGCGATTCGCGGTGATCTCATCGACGATCTGCTTCACGCGCTCTTCGAACTCGCCGCGATACTTCGCGCCCGCAACGAGCGCATTCACGTTCAGTTCGACGAGACGCTTGTCGCGCAGCGATTCGGGCACATCGCCGCTGATCATGCGCTGCGCGAGTCCTTCGACGACCGCGGTCTTGCCGACGCCCGGCTCGCCGATCAGCACCGGATTATTCTTGCGCCGGCGCGCGAGCACTTCGACCATCGTTTCGATTTCCGTCGCGCGGCCGATCACCGGATCGAGATGGCCTTCGCGAGCGAGCGCGGTCAGGTCGCGGGCGAACTTGTCGAGGTGCGGCGTGCGCGAAGGCGGTCCGTCGCCGCGCGGGGGCCCGCCCGCGCCGACCGTCTGCGCGGTTTCCCGGCGCAGCGTCTGCGGATCGACGCTCATCTTGCGCAGCAACTGGCCGGCGAAGCTGTCGGGCACTTCCGCAAGGCCGATCAGCAGATGCTCCGGCGCGACATAGCTATGCCGCAACTGCCGGGACGCGATGAACGCGCGATCGAGCGCGCTCTTGAGACGCGGCGACACGCGGATCGTGCCGTCGGCGGGCGGCGGGCCGCCGTCGCGGCGCTGCGCGGTCGTATCGATGACCCTGCGAAGCTCGGCCGGGTCGATACCCATGCCCTTCAGCATCGCATGGATGACTTCGTTATCCGCAAGTTCGTAAAGCAGGTGCTCCGTGTCCACTTCCGGCCGACCGAACTGCGCGGCGCGCTCGGCCGCGCGCATCAGCATTTCCTTCGCGCCGTCGCTCAGATAGCGTTCGAGGCCGACGCCTTCCGCGCCCGTCGAACGTTCCGTGGGCGTCTGCTGCGCGGGCGGGACGGGTTGCTCCGGCATGCCGCCCATGAACAACGCTTCGAACGGCGAGAGCGCGCGCTGATGCCGCGTGAGCTGCGCGTAGTGAAAATCGCATACATCGAGGACGTGCCGGCGGCCATCGCGCAGCACTGCGAGCCGCACGGTCGCGGGACGCGCGCCGCATACGTCGCACATGTTGGGCATGGTGAATCTTCCTGTTCGGTGGGATAGGAAGGCGTGCAACCGCCATACCCGGTCGATGCCCGGGCACGCGGCGCATGGGGACTGCGAAGGTCGTTCACCCGCGCGCCGGACGACGCGCGGCCCGGCTGGTTCAGGGCTTCAGAACAACCTTGATGCACCCGTCCTTCTTGTCGCGGAACGTCTCGTACATGCCCGCGCCTTCGGAAAGCGGCAGCGTATGCGTGATCACGAACGACGGGTCGATCTGTCCTTCCTGAATGCGGCGCAGCAGGTCATCGGTCCAGCGCTTCACATGCGTCTGCCCCATGCGCCACGTGAGCCCCTTGTTCATCGACGCGCCGAACGGGATCTTGTCGATCAGACCGCCATACACGCCAGGCACCGACAGCGTGCCCGCCGGCCTGCATACATAGATCATCTCGCGCAGCACGTGCGGACGGTCCGTTTCCAGCATCACCGCCTGCTTCGCGCGGTCGTATATCGCGTCGATGGAGCGCGTCGCGTGCGATTCCATGCCGACCGCATCGATGCACTTCTCCGGGCCCTTGCCCTGCGTGAGATCGCGCAGGCGTTCCAGCACGCTCTCTTCCTTGAAGTTGATGACGATCGCGCCGCCCGCCCGCGCCATCTCGAGGCGCTCGGGCACCCAGTCGATCGCGATCACCTGCTTCGCGCCGAGCAGCACGGCGCTGCGGATCGCCATCTGGCCGACCGGGCCCGCGCCCCAGATCGCCACCGTGTCGGTCGGTTCGATGTCGCATTGCACCGCCGCTTGCCAGCCGGTCGGAAAGATGTCGCCGAGAAACAGCACCTGTTCGTCGGTGAGGCCATCGGGGATCTTGACGTGCGTCTTGTCCGCGAACGGAACGCGCACATATTCGGCCTGCCCGCCGGGATAGCCGCCCGTCAGATGCGTGTAACCGAACAAGCCCGCCGTGGTATGACCGAACAGTTTGTCGGCGACATCCTTGTTGCGATTGCTGCGCTCGCATACAGAGAAGTTGCCGCGACGACACTGCTCGCATTCGCCGCATGTAATGGTGAAGGGCACGACGATGCGGTCGCCCTTCTTCAATGCGCTGTTCTCGCTGCCGACTTCGACCACTTCGCCCATGAACTCGTGGCCCATGATGTCGCCGGATTCCATGCCGGGCATGAAGCCGTCGAAGAGGTGCAGATCGGAGCCGCAGATCGCGCACGTCGTCACCTTGATGATCGCGTCGCGCGGATGTTCGATCACCGGGTCCGGAACGGTCTCGTATCGAATGTCCTTCTTGCCTTGCCAAATCAGCGCTTTCATTGCTTGCCTCCTGCGGGAGTGAGTGGTCGTGTCGCGCGTGGGTCCGGTCCGCCGACAGTTTCAGGCTGCGACCGTACCCCGCTTTCAAGCAACGCTCGTTCCGCGCGGCAACGACACACGCCTTGCAAAGATGAAAGACAGCGGGAACGCCCGATGAAATGCAGAGGAACGCCGCGTGCGCCGCAGCAATGCGCCGTCGTGCGCCGCGATCCGCGTCGCATGTGACGGCTATCGATCCGATTGGCAAATTGAAACGCCGTGGGAATACGTACTGCTGCCGAGTGATTGCGCTCGCCGGAACGATGCACGCGACACGGCGGCGCTCCCGCATCGCCTCGTTCGATCCCTCGCACTCACAGTCCTAGTCAAGGAGGCTGCCATGTTTGTTCACAACAAACGCCTGCAATACACGGTGCGCGTTTCCGCGCCGAATCCCGGTCTCGCGAATCTCATGCTCGAGCAGTTCGGCGGCCCGCAAGGCGAGCTTGCCGCCGCCATGCGCTACTTCACGCAAGCAGTGACCGAAGACGATCCGGGCCGCAAGGACATGCTGTTCGATATCGCGACGGAAGAGATGAGTCACCTCGAAGTCATCGGCAATATCGTGGCGATGCTCAACAAGGGCGCGAAGGGCGCGCTCGCCGAAGCTGTCGAAGGAGAAGCGGAGCTGTATCGCACGATCACGAACAACGGCAACGATTCGCATACGACGTCGGTGCTGTATGGCGCGGGCTCGCCGCTGACGAATTCGGCGGGCGTGCCGTGGACGGCGGCCTATATCGATACCATCGGTGAACCCACCGCCGACCTGCGCTCGAACATCGCCGCAGAGGCGCGCGCGAAAATCGTGTACGAGCGGCTCATCAACGTGACGGACGATCCCGGCATCCGGGATGCGCTCGGCTTTCTGATGACGCGGGAAATCGCGCATCAGAAGTCGTTCGAAAAGGCGCTGCACTCCATTCAGCCGAACTTCCCGCAAGGCAAGCTGCCGGGCAAGCCGGAATTCACGAGCGTGTACTTCAACATGTCACAGGGCAACGATATGCGCGGCCCGTGGAACGAAGGCGGCGACTGGCAGTATGTCGAAGAGCCGCAACCGGCCGTCGATGGCGGCGACGGCACGGCGAGCGTCACGGTCAGCACGGCCGAGGAGCAGGCGCTCACCAGCTTCGCGACGCGCACCGAGTCCAACCCCGCCGCCGATCCGGCGACCGGCGCGGACCTCGGGTCGGGGCAAGGCAAGATCGTATGACCACGGCCGGAAGAACGGCCCGTCGCAAGGCGGGCCCCTGACGAATCATAGACGCGCATCATCGTCGGGCGCATTCTGCCGCTCGCAAGAGATTTCGCGCGCGCTTCGCGGAGAAATCGTGCACACTGCGACGTTTCGCGCGCATCGAGTCCCGGTCGCGCCGCCTCTTCCCGACGATGATGGACAAAACCACCAGCGCACCCATCGCCGCTTCCGGCGCACTCGACGTGTCCGCGTCCGCCGAATGCGCCCGCGAGCCTATCCATATTCCGGGCGGCATCCAGCCGCACGGCGTACTCATCAGCGTGGACGCGCAGGGCGTCATTCTTCAGATCAGCGGCAACATCGAACTGGTTGCGCGCGTCACGCCGCAGGCATGTCTCGGACAGCCGTTATCGAACCTGCTCGGCGAACAGGCAAGCGAACGCGCAAGAACGCGGCTCGGCCAACTGACGCGCGACGGCGCCGCGATTCACGTCGGCAACGTGCGTATCGACGGATGGGCGCACAGCGGTCCCCTCGCGGTCGTCGTGCATCGGCACGAAGGGCTGTTGTTCGTGGAGGTCGAGCCTGCGCAGGACACCGCCGACCCGTTCTCGACGATGTATCCGCTCGTGCGCTCATTCGTCACCGAAGTGCAATCGATGCGAACGGTCGAGCAGATCTGCCAGTTCGCCGCGACGGAGATACAGCGCATCACCGGTTTCGGGCGCACGCTCGTCTATCGATTCGATGAGGAAGGCCACGGTCACGTGCTCGCCGAGGCTATCGAGCCGGGCTATCCGTCTTATCTGAACCAGTACTTCCCCGCGTCCGACATTCCGGCTCAGGCGCGCGAGCTGTATCGGCGCAACCCGATCCGCCTGATCTCCAACGCCAATTACGAAGCCGCGCCGCTCGTGCCGCCGCTGCATCCGCATACCGGGCGCCCGACCGATCTCACCTATGCGTCGTTGCGCAGCGTGTCGCCGGTGCATCTGCAGTACATGCGCAACATGGGCACGCTGGCTTCCATGTCGATGTCCATTCTCGTCGACGACAAGCTGTGGGGTCTCATCTCCTGTCATCACGCGACGCCGCGCCTGCCGCCGTTCGAAGTCCGCACCGCATGCGAGCACGTCGCGCAGATCGTCTCGCTGCAGATCGAAGCACGCGAGACGCAGGCCGAATCGCAGTACCGTCTGGAACTGCGGCGCATGCTGTCGAAGCTGCTTTCGTCGATGGCCAATACGGACAGTTTCGTCGATGCGCTCGTCAACGATGCACCCGACCTGCTCGGCTTCACGCGCTCATCCGGCGCGGCGGTGATCTTCGAGGGGCGCACGTCCCTGATCGGCCTGACGCCGAACGAGCAAAGCGTGACCGCGCTCGTGGACTGGCTCGATCATCAGAGCGAAGACGTCGTGATGTCGGATCGCGCGTCGGAAGACTGTTCGGTGCTGAAGGATTCTGCGGATATCGCGGGTTTTCTCGCGGTATCCATTTCGAAGGTGTATCGCAACTACGTGGTGTGGTTTCGGCGCGAGGTCGTGCAGACGATCGAATGGGCCGGCGATCCGCGCGCGAAGCTCACGGCGCTGGCCACTTCGCTTTCGCCACGCGTGAGCTTCGACACATGGACCGACGTGGTGCGCAATCGCTCATTGCCGTGGCGCGCCGCCGAGCGCGAGATCGCGCTCGAGTTCCGGGCGGCGATGCTCGGCATCGTATTGCGGCGCGCCGAGGAAATCGCGCAACTCGCGACGGAGCTCGGCCGCGCGAACCACGAACTCGAAGGCTTCTCATACACGGTGTCGCATGACTTGCGCGCGCCGTTGCGGCATATCGTGAGTTTCGCGGACCTGCTGCGTCAGATCGATGGCGACAAGCTCTCCGATCGCGGACGCGGCTATCTGGATCGCGTGGTGACGTCCGCGCGTTTCGGCGGCCGTCTCGTCGACGATCTCCTGTCGTTCGCGCAGCTCGGCCGCGCCGCGCTGCGTCCGCACAAGGTCGATGTGCACGCGCTCGTGCATACGGTCATCCAGAACGATATCGACGAAGAGAGCTCGTCGCGCGTGCGCTGGTCGGTCGAGGCCCTGCCTTCCATCGAAGGCGATCAGGTGTTCCTGCACGTCGCGTTTGCGAACGTGATCGCGAATGCGGTGAAGTTCAGCGCGCCGCGCGAGCAGCCGGCCATTCGGATCGGCGCGCACGAAGGAACGGGCGAACTGGTCGGCCACGAAGTCTATTTCGTGCGCGATAACGGCGTCGGCTTCGACATGCGATACGTCGACAAGCTCTTCGGCGTTTTCCAGCGCCTGCACGTCAACGAGCAGTTTCAGGGGACGGGCATCGGGCTCGCGAACGTGCGGCGCATCATCGAGCGGCACGGCGGCAAGGTATGGGCCGAAGGCGTGCTCAACGAAGGGGCGACGTTCTTCATGGCGCTGCCGAAGCAGTTCCGCCCGGAAAGCGGCGTGCGGCGCGATACGGCTGCATCCGCGCTCGCGCGGCTCGCGGCGGGCACGGGTGGCGCCGGGCACGACATCGAACAGCTCGTGAAGCGCTCGCAGCAGGACAAGAAGTAAGGCGTCTTCCTGCTGCACGAAAGAAAACGGCCGCGATCGTGACGATCGCGGCCGTTCGCGCTTCTGGGAAAAGCGTGCTTAGAAGCGGTGACGCAGACCCACCGTTGCGGCGACCTGATTCTGCGTGGTCGACGGCGACAGCGTGTTGATCATCGCGACGTTCGCGCCGGCATCGCCCAGCTGACCCGATGCGTGCTGATAAACGCCTTCCACATAGACATCCGTGCGGCGCGACAACGAGTAGTCCGCTTGCAGCGACACGGTATGCCACTTCGGATCGCCCGAACCGTTCGAGCCGCTCAGCTTGCCGTCGGTGTACGTGTACGCTGCATCGAGGTTCAGCGCCGGCGTCAGTGCGTAGCGGCCGTTCACTTCGAAGTTGTTCAGGTGCAGGTTCGTGCCGGTCGGGATCAGCAGCGAATTGCCGCCTTGCGATGCCGCGATCAGGTTGTCGTAGTGCGTGTTGGTCCACACGAAGCCGACGGTCGCCGGGCCATACGTGTAGTTCAGGCCCGCGCCGAACGTGCGCTGCAGGTCGGCGGTGAGGTTCGTCTTGTTGCCCTGTCCTGCCGACACCGCGCCGCCCGCATTGCCGTTGCGCGAAGTGTTGGTCTGCAGGTAAGCCGTGGCGAAGTTGAACGGGCCGTTGGTATACGATGCGCCCGCGCTCCATGCGCGGTTGTTCGCGAACTGGCCGGCCTGGTTGCTGAAGCCATACAGGCCGCCGAACGTGAAGCCGGCATAGTTCGCGCTGCGATACTTGACCGAGTTCTTGACCGAGATGGAGTTGTCGAGGTTGTCGTTGTCGAGCGGGTGCGCGGCCAGGTTGTTGCCGTAGCCTGCGCCTGCGTCCGACAGCGGCGCGAGGAAGTCGACCATCGAGTCGTATTGACGGCCCAGCGTGACCGTACCGAACTGGTCGCTCTTCAGGCCGACGTACGCCTGACGGTTGAACATGCCGTCCTGATCGAAGCCACCGTTATTCAGGTTGAAGCCGCTCTCCAGTCTGAAGAGCGCGTGCAACCCGCCGCCCAGGTCTTCGCTGCCGCGCAGGCCGAAGTATGTATCGGAGACGGAGCCGCTGCCTTGTTGCCAGTTGCTGTGGCCCGCGGAATTGTTGGTGTACACGAGGCCCGCATCCAGCATGCCGTACAACGTGACGCTGCTTTGCGCTTGAGCCGATGCAGCGAAGGCGCCGAGCACGCCCGCGATGAGGAGAGTTTTTTTCATGGTTGCTATGTGTCCTGTGTAGAGCAAAAGCTTCTCGAGGCGATGTCGCGCTTGCCCCGGGAAACCGGACACACTTTATGTGACTGCTTCAATCGCGTCGCGCGTTTTGAGCGGTATTCGTCGGAAAGAATCCTTTGCTAAAACTGGAATAGCAGTAGTCCGAACACTTATATGTCTTTACGCTCAGTCGCTTACGTTCGTTAGCCATCTCGTTAGCGCCGTTTCGATGTTGCGCATGGGCGACGCTATTCACGCCGCATTTGCAGAGGTGCCTTACGCCTCGCGGCCTTAATCGTGCCCGACGCGCTTGCTAATCTATGCGCCGTCTGAAGTCTTGACGACGAGTTGCAGCCTGAGGACAGGGGACGGTCTCGCGAGAGGAGGCCGTCCCGTTCGCGCTTTGAGTCGGGCATAACGGTTGCATCCTTCACGTGCGAATCACTTCTTTCTCGAAGGAGCGCACATGGACAAGGACAAGACGGAAGGCATCAAGGAGCAGGTCAAGGGCTGGGTCGATACGGCCATCGGCACCGTAACCGGCGACGAGGAACGCAAGCTGAAGGGCGACGTCGAAATCACGAACGGCGCGAGCCGCAAAGACTACGCCGACCAGAAGGACAACATGGAAAAGGGCGTGGAAGACCCGGGCGAGCCGACCAACACTTAAGCCCGCCGCCCGCTCGACACATCACGCCGCGCGCTTCACATAGCGCGCGATGAAGGTGCGCGTCTCGTCGTCCGGGAAGCGCACCGCCACGCGATCCCCGCTCACCATCTCGACCGTGCCCTCGCCATAGCGGCGCACGCGAACGCGCTCGCCCTGATTGAAGACCTGCACGTTGCGCCTGGGTTTCGCCTCCTCGACGGAGCGTTCCTGAGACATCGCCTGCTCGCGCAACTCGCGCGGACTTTCGATCACTTCGGGCGGATGGAGGCAGTTATCGCATGAGCCGCACGTGCCGCCTTCGAGTTCGTCATCGGGCGCCCGATACTCGACTTCCGTCTTGTTCGCGGCCTCGGCCGCGTGCGTATCTTCGGCATCCGAAGCGAAATAGTCGAGCAGCATGCGCCATCGGCAACGCGCACTCTGCGCATAACCGATCATGCGTTCCAGCACCGCGCGATCGCGTTCGGCGCGCGATGCGTAGGCTTGCGCGGCATCGTCCAACTGGATGATGGCCTTTCCGTCGTCGATGAGCTTCATGCCGCCACGACGCGTGCGGCGCGTGACGCCCATGTCGTTGAGGAGCGTGGCCGCCACGCGCAGCTTGTTTGCGCCCACGTGCGGCAGCGCTTCACGCAAGCGTTCGAGCGGCTTGTCGAGCGTCTGGCTCGCGTCTTCG